>OZ250151.1:1200000-2400000 GCA_965237725.1 Candidatus Spongiihabitans sp. | reverse complement strand
CGAGTTGACATCGTTGATGTCATCGATCGGCGGGTACCGTTGACCCGAAAAGGCAAAGAATATCAGGCTTGCTGTCCCTTCCATGAAGAAAAAACCCCGTCATTCACGGTTAGCCCTAACAAGCAGTTCTATCATTGTTTTGGCTGCGGCGCCCACGGCACCGCCATTGGTTTTCTGATGGATTATGCGAATCTAAGTTTTGTGGAAACCATTGAAGAACTGGCAGATGGCGCCGGTCTGCAGGTTCCCCAAACCGACCAGAATTCACCGCGAACCGTACCGGGTGAAAGCCCTTCCGACCTGCTCAAAATTGTCGAGCAGGCCAATAGCTGGTTTCAGCATCAACTACGCAAGCACGAAGATGCAAAGTCAGCAGTAAATTATTTAAAGCAGCGTGGCCTGGACGGTCAAATTGCTGCCAGTTTCGGCGTAGGTTTTGCCCCGGACGGTTGGGATGGCCTGGCCCAGGCATTGGGAACATCGGACCATGCCCGACAACAGCTGATCAAGGCTGGGTTAATTTCCAAAAAAGATGCTCCTGGTCAGAACGGGGGCCAAAGTGGTAGTACAGACGCAAGATATTATGACCGATTCCGAAAGAGAATAATTTTTCCCATTGAAGATCATCGCGGTCGGGTAGTTGGATTTGGTGGGCGAATTTTGGGTGATGGTGAACCCAAATATCTCAATTCCCCGGAGACCCCGTTATTCCACAAGAGTTCGGAGCTTTATGGTCTCCACCGTGCCCGGCGAGCCATCGGTAATTTGAATAAAAGTATTGTGGTGGAAGGCTATATGGATGTGGTCAGTCTGGCCCAATACGGCATTGACAATGCAGTTGCCACCCTTGGTACTGCAACCACCCGCACCCATCTTCAGAGGTTATTTCGTGCTGCCCCCGAGGTGGTTTTTTGCTTCGATGGTGATCGAGCCGGGCGGGCAGCCGGGTGGAAGGCATTGCAGATCGCATTACCAGAAATGCAGGATGGCAGGCAGACCGGGTTTTTATTTCTGCCCGATGGAGAAGACCCGGACACCATTGTGCGAACCGAAGGTCAGGACGCATTTGTTCAGCGAGTAGAAAATGCAACGCCATTGCCGGACTTTCTGTTTGATAATCTGATCGCACAAGTTGACATGAGTCGAATGGACGGCAAGGCGAGATTAGTGAGTCTGGTCAAGCCTTTGTTGGAGCAATTGCCCGCAGGGGCATTAAAGGACATGATGTTCGCCAGACTATCTTCCCTGAGTGGGCTCACCGGAGAACAGTTGGGAGATCAGCCAACAGCTGAACAATCTTCATCGCTGCGCAGAAGACCTAAAAACGCCGCAATGGAACCTGGGCAGATATCGCCGCTGGCACTCGCAACCAGCATGCTTCTGCAAAGCCCGGAGCTAGGACTGGTAGTGGAAAATATTACTAAGTTACAGCAGCTGAAAATTCAGGGATCGGACGTATTAATAAAAATGATCACCCTTGCAAGGGACAAACCGGATCTGTCAACGGCCCGGCTACTGGAATCATTTCGGGACTCACCGTTCCACAGTTATCTGGAAAAATTGGCCATGCGCCCCCATTTTATTGAAGAAGACGTTCTTGAAACTCAGTTCAAAGACACCCTGAATTCACTGATGAATAGTCAAATTGAGGAACGGCGGTTGGAATTGCTGGAAAAGGCCCGGATTTCCAGTCTGGAAGGGGAAGAAAAAGCGGAGCTGGTATCGTTGTTAAAATCCAGGGTCGATAGTTAAGTTCTTACCATAAGCTCTTAAAAAGGGTTGTTTTCAACGAAATTTAAGTCTGTTTCCAGGAATATTTTCGCAAATAACCCATTGAAATAGCGAAATAAATCGTCATATTTCGTGTATAATCCGCGGTCGCATTTTTTTAGAGATTTTCGATCCAGTTCGGCAATCTAAATTTCAGAGGTAATTGGCTATTATGGCTAGGAAAAAAATTCAGTCCAAAAAAGCAGCAAGCAAAACCGTTGTCAAAAAAGCAGCCAAAAAGAAAGTGGTTGCCAAAGCGGCAACTAAATCAACCAAAAAAGTTGCCAAGAAATCAACTGTATTGAAGAAAGCAGTAGCAAAAAAAGCAACAACCAAAAAGAAAGTGGCTGCAAAAAAACCATCCAAAACTGCAAAGAAGGCTGTTACGAAAAAAACAGTCGCGAAAAAATCCGTAGCGAAAAAGGCCACCAAGAAAGCAACCACAAAAAAAGCGTCTAAAAAAGCATCCAGTAAAAAAGTCGGTGCAGTGGACGCTGGTGCAGATCCATCAGCGGATGGGGATGTCGATGTGATTGATCCCGAACTGGAACTGCTGGTTGATGGCGAAGTTGAAGGAGAGGATATCGATTTAGCCAAGGCCGTAATTGCAGAATTAAAAGTTCCACCAAAACCACAATCCGATCTTAAGAAGCTGGTGCTCAAAGGCAAGGCTCAGGGGTTCTTGACCTATGCCGAGATCAATGACCATTTGCCTGAGAATATGCACGACACCGATCAGATCGAAGTCGTGGTAAATATGATTAATGACATGGGTATTGAGGTAGTGGACAAGGCCCCTGATACCGATAACATCGAATTGAAGCGGGATAATCCTGAAGACGAAGAAGTTACCGAAGAAGTCACGGCGGTTCTGAAAACCGCGGTAGAAAGTGAATTTGGGCGAACCACCGACCCGGTTCGGATGTACATGCGGGAAATGGGTACGGTTGAATTGCTGACTCGTGAAGATGAAATTGCACTGGCGAAACGTATTGAGGCGGGTAATCGTCAGAGCGCTCAGGCAATTGCATTAACCCCGGTCGCGCTTCGAACTCTGGTCGATTTTGCAGATGCCATCGATGCAGGGGAGATGAAATTAACCGATCTTGTGGTTGACTTTATGGAACTGGATGCGCTGGACGATGAGACCGTCGCCATTCCAGGTGAGCCGGGTCAAAACGCAGCAGAGGAAGTTGAGTCTCCCAGAGGGCCAGATCCTGATGAAGCGGTGATGCGTTTCAAACGCATGCGCCGAATCTGGAATTCCCTGGCCAAATCAATTGATACCCACGGCATAGGCAGTAAGCAGGCATTACGTAACCGTAGAAAACTCGGTGACGAATTGCTGCAGATCAAATTTGTGCCAGCGCGGTTTGAAGTGCTTTCAGCTACGCTGCGTAATAGTATGTACGAAGTGAAAGATTGCGAACGGGCGATTGCGCGTTATTGCATTAATTACGGAAAAGTGCCTCGAAAACAGTTCATGGAATATTTTCGCGACAATGAAATCAGTATGGACTGGTTTGAAAAATTGGTTAAAGATACCGCAGCCACAGCGCCGCGGCTGGAAAAATACCGTGACACCGTTTCAGAGTACACCGAACGATTAGTCAAATCCCAGGACAAAGCCGGGCTGGAACTGGTTGAACTGAAAGATTTAAGCAGACGACTTTCTATTGGCGAGGCCAAGGCACGACGGGCCAAAAAAGAAATGGTAGAAGCGAACCTTCGACTGGTTATCTCCATTGCCAAAAAATATACCAATCGTGGTCTGCAATTTCTGGATTTAATTCAGGAAGGCAATATTGGTTTGATGAAAGCGGTAGACAAGTTTGAATATCGTCGCGGCTACAAGTTCTCGACCTATGCAACCTGGTGGATTCGCCAGGCCATTACTCGGTCCATTGCAGATCAGGCACGAACCATTCGTATTCCAGTACATATGATTGAGACCATAAATAAACTCAATCGGGTGTCACGACAAATTCTCCAGGAAAAAGGCCGCGAGGCATTGCCTGAAGAGCTGGCTGAAAAAATGGAATTGTCCGAAGATAAAGTTCGCAAGGTATTGAAGATTGCCAAAGAACCGATCTCCATGGAGATGCCCATTGGCGATGATGAAGATTCCCATCTGGGTGACTTTATCGAAGACAAAAACATCAAGGCGCCGGTTGATATCGCCACTGCTTCGGGATTGAAAAATGCCACCGACGACATTCTCGAATCGTTAACCGAGCGAGAAGCCAAGGTGTTGCAAATGCGATTTGGTATTGGTATGAATACTGATCACACTCTGGAAGAAGTTGGAAAGCAGTTTGATGTAACTCGGGAACGAATACGGCAAATCGAAGCCAAGGCGCTGAGAAAGTTACGTCACCCGAGTCGATCCGACCACCTTAAAAGTTTTCTCGACGGAAATTGACGTCACCCTCAGCTTGACGTCATCCTAAGGGAGTTATACGACCGAAGGATCTTCAAAATTTGCTAGGTCCATGAATGAGATACTTGAAATTAGCATCATCTCAAACAAGTTATGCGAGGAGAATTCTCTCAAAACTTCGTCTCCCCGGACTTGATCCGGGGTCCAGTTTAGAATAAATTGCGGCCTCGCCGTATCCACCCTATAAGGGCCTGTAGCTCAGCTGGTTAGAGCAGTGGACTCATAATCCATTGGTCGTAGGTTCAAGTCCTACCGGGCCCACCATATTCGAAAGGTGTATACCGATGAGATAGGTAACAGTTCATACCGAAGACATAGGTAACACTTTAGGCATGAAGGGATTCGTTGCCGGTTGAACTTTGTTTTCGTCTTCGTCAAAGAATCCTATATCAAATTGCATGAAACTCACAAGCCATATTTTGTCGCTGACTTCAGTGATTCCTACCGTTTGTCCTGCAAACACGCTACTTAAGTTAATTTTTCTACTGCCAATACAAATTCGTCCACACTGAGTCACTTGAATGGATTTGTCGTGGAACGGATATTCAGGCTCATCTAGCGGTCGGTAAACTCTGGCTGAAGGTGTATATACTTCCCCTGGATACTTCATATTCAAGGCCTCATGAGGACGGTCATGATTGTAAATATCCTGGAAGTCGTCAAGTTTGCTTTGCTGTTGCAGGAAGTTATAACCAGGGGGTTTGGTGGCCTCTTTTTTAAGGGTGAGATGCATCCGTTCATGTCGCCCATTTTGCTCAGGGTGTCCAGGCTTGATACGTTCGATACTAATCCCCAGGCGGAGCCACCATATTGATAATCGACTTAATCCAAATAACGCATTGGGTGCTGAGAATGGCACACCGTTATCGGTACGAATGGCATCAGGCAGCCCGTATTCCCTGAAGGCCTGCTCGAATACAGTGAAGGCGGTGATGGCCTTGGTTGACTCCAGTCCGTCACAGGCAAGCAGATAGCGCGAGTGGTAATCCGTGATGGTCAGCGGGTAACAGTACTTGTGATTTCCTAGCCTAAATTCGCCCTTATAGTCCGCACACCATAATCCATTGGGTCGTTTAACATCTTGTAATGGTGTCCCTTTGGCTTTGTATCGCCTAGTTTTACGACGTATGACTAGGCCATGTCGATCCAGTACCGCATGGACCGTACTTTTGGCAGGGGGTTTTACATTGGGATAAGCTCGGATTAGCTTTTCCCGAATCTTCGGTGCACCCCAACTGGGTCGATGCTTCTTGGTTCGAAGAATGAATCGTTCTATCTGAAAAGGAATCTGATTGCCGGGTCGAATAGGCCGTTGGCTGCGATTGGCTAATCCTTCCAGACCACAGTCTTTGTAACGATTGAATATCTTGTAGCCCGTCTTACGTGAAATACCAAACTCACGACACAGACCGGCCATCTGTTCACCGTCTAATAATCTTGCTACGAACTTTATTCTTTCATCCATCAGGTTACTCAATTGCCAAGGCATTGGGATTCCTCCAAAACCTCAATTGTGTAACCTATCTCTCCGGTATAATCTGTAACCTATCTGTCAAGATGCACAAAAAATAAATAAATCTGTCCCCATTATCCCGTATTAGTTAATATGTATTTCATGCTTTTCCTTTAAATATTTAATTGCCAAATCGTAATACCCATTCTTAATAATATCAGGATATTCCCATGTTTCTTCATCGTCCATTGACAGATCATCAAAGAGTTGGTCGCGATTTAAATATTTTTTTGCTACATTGTTATTATATTCCTCAAAGTCATTTAAAATTTCTTTTCGTTTTTCAGGAGAAATTAAAGACTTTGTGTAATTGAAATCTATATCAAAAGGAAGACGAATAATTTTTATTATATCTTTATCCTTCTTCGGGTCTAGTTTTGGTAAAAGTGCTTGAATGAAAACAATTTGCTCCGCAGTTAAGCTTTTATTTGATTTTGGAACCTTTGAAATTTTATTTTCGTTGATGTCAATATCAAGATTTTTAAAAAAGTTTTTGATTAAGTTTCCGTTTGGTGGAAATGTATTGACCAAAATATTTTCACTTCCGAATACTTTTGCCCAGGGTTCGAGAAATTTTTTATAATTAAGTATATATTCTGCATTGTACAATTGGTTTATACACCCATCGAGGGTTTGATGTAGGTTCATTGCTTTTGTAACTTGTGCAAACCAAGACCATATAAAATCATCTTGTCTTCTTAAATATACAATTATTTTTACATCACAGACATTTGAAAGTAAATCACGAATATACTTTATCTCTTCATGCTTTTCCCCTGGAAAACATTCTGAACTAATTAAAAAAGAATGAAAATCACTTGAGGTGATATTATTTTTTAATTCTTCTAAGTTATTGTCAACTGTAATTATATATTTTGGGTTTGATCGTTTTGCATTATTATAATTTTTACAATACAAGTGGGATCTATAATAATGAAAATTATGATTGCGATTGAGTGACTCCAAATTTGATTTTGTAAAATTCTGTATTGCTGTAGTACCAGTTTTACCTGTACCTATGTGA
This sequence comes from Candidatus Spongiihabitans sp., assembly GCA_965237725.1. Classification (GTDB taxonomy): domain Bacteria; phylum Pseudomonadota; class Gammaproteobacteria; order Arenicellales; family Poriferihabitantaceae. The sequence goes on along the minus strand of OZ250151.1, from coordinate 2,393,253 downwards.
ATGTATAGTGTTTTATTCATGTTTCTCATTATTCTAACTCATACCCAAAATATTCAATGTCCTTTGCATATTTTTCCGCAACGATTTCTCTTGTTTCATAATCATAGTACTCGATATACAGTGTTTATGTTTTAATTTTATAGTTAAATCTTTCAAAATCATCGGCAAAGTGTTTGTTTACGAATACTATATGCTCTGGAGATAATTTTATGTGAATTCTGGGGACACAATACGGAACTGTAATTTTTAGCCGTGCCCATACGACATTTTTTACAGAAAAGCTGGACACCAAAACTAATATTCAACAATCCCGTATTGTGATAATCCTCTAGCCAGCCTCCTCGCGGTCAGTTGTTAAACTGACCGCTCACTTTAAATTTGAGGAGACTGACATGGCATATTACTGCGGTATAGATTTACATTCAAATAACCACGTTGTCGTGGTGATTGACGATGAGGATAATCGGGTTTACGAGAAGCGCTTAGCTAATGATCTGACACTGACGCTCCGCGCTTTAGAACGTTACAAGGCATTGCTTTACGGTATTGCCGTCGAGTCGACCTTTAATTGGTACTGGCTGGTTGATGGATTACAGGCGGTTGGATTGAACGTAATGCTGGTGAATACCGTTGCGGTGACCCAATATGATGGATTGAAGTATAGCGATGATAAGCACGATGCTTTTTGGTTGGCGCACTTGATGCGCTTAGGCATATTGCCGACAGGGTATATCTACCCCAAAGCCCAGCGTTCGATAAGAGATTTGTTACGACGTAGGGCTTTTTTAGTGCGACTGGCGAGTAGCACGCAAGTCAGCATACAAAATCAGGTGTGGCGTTCGACTGGCATACGGGTGAGTTGTAATACGATACGTCGAAGGGATTATATTCCTGACAGCGTTGAAGGCTATATCCGTCAAGGCATTGAATCAGAGCTTATGGTATTGCGTACCCTGCAGCAACAAGTCAAGGCGCTTGAAGGCAGTGCACTAGACGCGGTCAGGTTGTCAGACGAATTTAAACTATTACAAACCATTGTGGGTGTTGGACCCATATTGGGATTGACGATTATGCTGGAGGTCGGCGATATCAGTCGTTTTGCCAGTGCAGGGAATTTTGCCTCGTACTGTCGTTGTGTGGATGCCACACGGCTCAGTAATGGTAAAAAGAAAGGGACAGGCAATGCCAAGGCGGGCAATAAGTATCTGTCCTGGGCTTTCTCCGAAGCCGCCCATTTTATGGTGCGTTATGACAAGCAAGCGAAACGATTCTATGACCGTAAGATGGCAAAGACAAACGGCATCATCGCGATTCGAGCCGTGGCCCGAAAGTTGGCCAGAGCCACCTGGATGATGCTCAAACATCAAGTCCCGTATGAGGCACAGCTGATGTTTGGTCGTTAGATTTGGTTGGCCGGGGTAAACCAGGCTGGGGAGTGGTATAACCACCTATTGTGATTGGATATCTCGGTCGACCATCGATTTTACGTTTCGCCCAAACCGTGAGCTATGATGGGACTGGACAGCACGTGCTGAACCACAGATTGTGACAAAATGACTGGACGCGGTTTGGAACCGAAGATTGTGTGGGGTAGATAACTACTAAGGGCATAAACACAGTAGACGTGTTTTGCCTTGATCCAGATGGGTGACTGGTGCGGATCGTTTTGATCCGACGCTAAAGACTTAAGACATAACGGGTGCGACAATAATTGAATCGATGGTGATCAATACGAAGTATGCTATCTCTGGTAGCAGGCTCAAGATCGAACTATTGACACAGGTTGGCTAATGGGTGTCCCCATAACTTAAAACCCATTTGAATTTCTGGAGAATTAGGGTATTATAATATAATACCCATACTCAAAAGCACCACCATGCCAGCAAAAAACACAACGATCATATTAGGTGATCATTTCAGATCCTATGTCACCAAAAAAGTGCGCTCAGGGCGTTACTCAAACACGAGTGAAGTCATTAGAGAGGGACTTCGGCGAATGGAGGAGGAGGATGAAAAACTAGAGATCCTCAAAAAACGGCTGGCGCTTGGTGAGCGAGAGATGAAGGAAGGGAAGCATTCAACGTATTCACTAAACTCCATTGTGAAAGAAATTGAAAAGAGCAAAGCTTCCGTAAAAAACAGTTAAAGTGCTGAAAATAAAAATTACCGATTCAGCCAGACTGGATTTGGTAGAAATAGGGCAGTACACCGAATATCGGTGGGGTGAAAGACAAAGAGATAAATATTTGGGTGATATAGATGATTGTCTTTACTCGTTGGCCGAGGAACCTGAGTCAGGAAGAGACCGGAGCGAGCTCAGGAAAGGGTGTTATTCGTATTCGGTAGGGAAGCACGTTATTTTCTATGCCCATGATACTGAAGCGCTTTATGTGCTTGCTGTTCTACATGAGCGGATGGATTTTGAAAGGCATTTGTAGTGCCTGTATTAAACGTTAATCAGTGGAAAAGCTCATAAATTCTGAAATTCATAAGCTGTTGATTTTATTGCATTAGTGAATCACCAAACTTTCGCCAAATTTTAGGTGTGCCCATAACTACATGATAGTTATAAAGAAATAGAGCGAGCAATGCCCTCATAATCCATTGGTCGTAGGTTCAAGTCCTACCGGGCCCACCATTTTTCAAAAAATGTGGTCTCTATTTACTAATATACGGACAAAACCAAACGGTCAAAAAAATTAATTAAAACGACTTTTTCAACTTTTGGTAAATGTGTTTAATGGCAAGTCCATCACGCACAATCTACCTAGTGAAAAACGAGTAGAAGGGTTCGATTCCTGAAAAAATTATGACGATTGTAGTGCGCTAATAAAATGCATGTTTTATACTCATAAGCGGGCGCTCACTGCAGATTTTTGAGGGTCTGCTACATTACTCATTGCTGGCGTTCGACTGTTTTTTCAGTGAGTCCGTTAGTTACGCATGACGCCCATCTCGCCGCGGCGTCCAAATACGGTAATAGAAAGTAATCGGAGATATAAGTGAGCTTTGGAGAAATGTTTGATGGTTATTGTGTAGTTCATGCAGAGCACTGCACCAGTGATCGGCGTGAATGGTTTGAGCAGGAGTTGAAGCGTGTCGGAATCAATGACTACACAATAGTAGCAGCTCCGAAGATAGAGGATAGTGACTCGAGGTTGGTTCGCTTCAAAACAAAAAGAAGACGTAAATTAAGAGAAAAAATAAAAGCAAAAGAAAAATCGCGAGCAAGTCTTTTTGATGCGGTAAACAAATGTATCGATATTGCCAAGAGTAAGAATTGGAAGCACGTTGTAATAATCGAAGATGACATCATTTTCCGGAAAAATTTTTCAGCACGGTGGTCCGAAGTAGAGAGCGAGGTTTCTGACTATAACTGGGATGTTCTGTTCTTGTGCCGTCGGGGCGCGTATCAGATCGAGTTAGGCGCCCCGACACGATTGATTCAAATAAAAAGCACACCGCGCACCAACTGTTTTGTAGTTCGTGAAGAATACTTTTCTGTGTATCAGGATGCCCGAGCCATTGATGTTGGGGGTCGCCGTGATTCGCGAAAGACTTTCCGCTATTTACGCAAAAATAATTGTCGAATATTTTCCACCAGCCAAAATTTGTCGGGACAAAAGGGTGGGTTTAAAAGCAGCAAAATCGGGCGTAGCCATACAGATAGTTTGAAGGATTGTTTTGGGGTTCACGAATTTATAAGAGCTAAAAGTTGAAATGTTGGATCGATCCATTGAGATCGCCCCCGGGTGTTCAGCAGTCCCAGGACCAACTGCATTTGCTGGTCGGTGGCGAGATTCGACTTCTGCTCCATCTCCTATTATGTTACTCAACACGTAAAGTATCACTCATTCCCGTGTCCCAAGAAATCGGATCATTACACATATGCACAAACAGCTGACTGTCGTCTGCGTCTCCTATAAACGATACAAAGAGATACATATCCTCATAAACGCCTTTCTTTGCCAGACCGTGTCAAACTGGAAGCTACTCGTAATTCACGATGGCCCTGACAAGAAGATGAGAGGAATCGTTGAGGAATATGGAAAGAGCAATCCGAACATCGAATATCTGGAAACCGAGGAGCGGTATAACGACTTTGGCCATTCTCTGAGAGATATCGGTATACGCCGGGCCGATACCGAGTTTGTTTTATTGACCAATGACGACAATTATTATATGCCCAAATTTATCGAGTGCATGTTCGAACCCATCAACAATTGGGGTGCAGATTTCATTCTATGCGATATGGTGCACAACCATTCGAATCCGGGTGAGTACATCCAGCCCGAGTATTGTCTTTTTGATACGTATCCGAAGAAACATTACATAGACGTAGGTGCCTTCATAGTGAGAACCAGCATGGCGAAGGAGGTTGGTTTTCGAGACAAGAGCTACGACGGTGATGGCACCTTCGTCGAGGACATAATTAGCAGATTTCCGAACATAGATATGTGTAAGATCCCAAAGATCCTCTACGTGCACAACTGAGAAGAGGGATACATCGAGCTAACCCGCACCGGTGGGCAGCGTTATCCTACGCTTAGAGCAAGCGAATCAACAGTGGTTCCAATATGCCAAGGCTACACTTTAAGGGAGGGGTCAATACCCTAAAATACCGAGCTCAGCTTCGGGCAATAGACCGACCGTCTAGGTAGCAATCCTGACCGTCAACTTATCCGCTTAGCGGACGCTCAACTACAGATTGCTGGCCGAGTGCTATATACGATAGTCTCAACGAATCAATGCAACACTTCGACTTTAAAAAGAATAGAATCCATAGCTAACTAACTGGGCGCTTTTACGTTCAAACGAAGCTATGATCCCATTGCTCATATCAGTTGAATTTCAGTTAACGTAGAATATTATTATGGATAACAGTAAGAGACCTATTCAATCCAGAGCATTTATTTTACAGGCTTTGGATGGGGGACTTCGAATTTTAAACAGCGTTGACGGCAGCTATTTTTCTGTTAACGAAGCGACAGCGATGGTTTGGAATCTCTGCAACGGGAAACTCCGTATTTCGATCATCAAGGATTTGATAAAGGAAGCTTACCCGAATTCAAGAAATGAAATTGATAGGGATGTAGATGAAATCCTTTACGCCCTTGAAAGCTACGGTGCTATTCGTATGTCAACCGCACAAGCGACGGAACCGCATAGAGGATACAAGGTCGCGGTACTAATGAGTATTTTTTATGAAGACCTGGGGTCAGAAATGGCGGAGTATGTAAACCGAATACCATTTGGCTGTGATATTTATTTGTCGACAAAACACCCCAACTCCCTTTTTAAGAGAATGCTCTTGCCGGACCACAATATCATTGAATGCGATTACCCTGATTACGGTATGGACATCGGGCCTTTTATGTCTCAAGTCGATAAAATTCGACAAAGCGGTGAAAAATATGATTACTACTTAAAAATTCACAGCAAGAAACTCAAAAAATGGAGAAGGAGGATGTTTGAGGCATGCTTGCCTATGAGGAATTACGATAAGATTTTCCAGTATATAGATGACTACAATATGCTTGGATCGGAGCATTACAAACATAGTTTTTCCTCCAGTCATCAGAATAAGGAATTAATTCTCGATCAGATTTCCAAGTACCTGGATATTGATCCTGATGATGTATACGACCGGGTAAAAGATTTTGATCCTGAAAACGAAAAGCTCGATACTGAATTTTATTTTCAATACCATCAGGATTTACATACGTTTGCTCTGGCCAAAAGAAATCAGAATATTGACATCAAACCACTGCTGAGAAAACACTGGCTAAATCGTGGAATCAAGGAAGACGGCAGAATACCAAATGAGAACTTAATAACCCGAAAAGCTAAAAAGAATTATAGTTTTTATGCTGGTAGTGTATTTTGGTTTAATCAAAAATATTTTGACTACCTTATAAAAAACACAGATTCATCGGATTTACTCAAAGAAAAGTTATCCATGGATGCAGGCAAGCTAACAAATGAAAGGGCAACATATACACATCACCTGGAATATTGGTTTGGCTTATTGGCTTCTAATATGAACAAGCCAGTTGGATTAAAAGGCATAAGGTCTATAACATTTCTTATCCCAGTGCCTCCCTCTCACACAGTTTCGGGAGGTTTTCGCACAGTATTTAGAAACATTGCATTTCTTTTTAGACAAAATTATATAGTTAATATCGAGATATGCAGTTCAAAAAATAACGATATTGATATTCTGCGAGGATATATAGATGCATATCATGAAATCGATCATATTGATGATATAAATATTTATTTTGATACAAAGTCAGCAGTAGCTGATATTTATGTTGCGACTGGGTGGCAAACATTTGATAAATCGAATAAGTATAAGAATAACAATCAGATCGTCTGTTACTTTTGTCAGGATTTAGAATACGAATTTCCAGCAGTAGCAAAGCATGAAGCTTTAAAAAAAAGGACATTAAGATTTTACACAGAGCCCATTCCTACCTTTGCAATTAGTAGATTTTTAGGCAATGTGCTCAATGATGGTAGAAAAATTGAAGCGACAGGTCTTAATGTTGATACATCTATTTTTTTCGACAACAACCAAAATAGATCAGGTGTTTGCCTGTTCTACCGCCCATATAAGAATCGACTACCTGAAGTAATTAAAGAAGTTGCTCAAAAGATAGCTGAAAAATACCCAGATAAGCCGATCTATTTGTTTGGAAATAGAAAAAATATCATTTCTGCTTTAGGAAATATAGTTAATTGTGGCGAGCTAAACCTTAAAGAATTAGCGGAGCTATACATTAAATGTGAACTGGGCATATGCTTTAGCACGACCAATCCATCAAGAGCTGGATTTGAGATGATTGCCTGTGGACTTCCTTGTATTGAGGCGGATAACAGGTTTACAAAATTTGATATGGATACGGATGCATTTATTAAATTGAAGCCAGAAGCCGATATAATTGTAGAAGAAATCGACTCGATTTTTACGGACAATAGTAAGCTTAAATATTTACAGAAAGAATGCAAAGAGTTCTCTGGTAAGAACTTTTATCCACTAAAGGAAGAAGCCGCCTTTCTGGAATTCTTAGAGGAAGAGGTGTTAGAAAAGAAGGCGTTTCCTACATTAAACTTATTAACTAACATTCCAGAATTTATCTTAAGAAGAAGTTACTCCAAAGATCTGAGCTTGAAAGATGTCGGAGGTAATACAGGAAATATTCTATTTTGGGAAAGTACCGCTAGGCTCTTGTGGCAACAAGGTTACACCTTACACAACCTTAAAGAACAGCGTAGGGTGAAATACGAGGGCTGTGTTTTAGTGTATGCGAATTCTATTGATAATATTCAAAACAACGCAAATGAATTAAATGCCCGTATGGACTTGCTGCCAAATCCGGACATTCCGGTCTTGGTTTTATCGATAGGAGCTCAAAACAGTTCATTCGACTATTTTCAATTGGGGCCGCAAACGATGAATGCTCTGTCTAAGTTGGAGCGGAGGTCAACTAAAATCTTTCTACGTGGAGACTATACTTTAAATTTATTGGAGCATAATAACATTCCGAATATTTCTAAATACGTTTCCTTGGGCTGCCCTAGTATGCTTTTACAGGATATTGATTGGGAAAAACATGCTTCTAAGTGGTCTTCTCTTACAGAGGAAAGCAATATTGCGATAGCGATCCCCGATTTCAGCCAATCCAGTTTTTATATGAAACAGCTCATTCCGTATTCGAAAAGGCCCAATGTATATACCATTGTACAAACTATGCCCGGAGTTATTGACTTTGCAATACATAAAGGCAAGAAATCTAAGATGAATTGGGTCAAACACTTGGGGATTAATGACACAGAATTCGACGCAATTGTATCTAACCAGAAAAATTTTAAGAGCTTTACAGACATTAAAGAATACATGACCTTTCTAGAAGATATAGATTTTTGTATAGGGACAAGAATACATGCAACAATTGCAAGTATCCTAAGCGGCACTCCGTCACTCTGCTTAGCTTTCGACTCAAGAACCCTTGAGCTATGTCAAAAAATGCACATCCCGCATGTCGATTGCACTAGTCCAGTCGATATAGGTGAAATTTTTGAATTCATAAAGAACAATTACAATATTATTCCCGACAAGATACAGGGCCATGTAGATTTTATGAGGGAAACATATTGTAAAGAGATTGAATCATCCTTCAAGCCTAGCCTTGCAATGGAAATGAATCAAATACAGGCAATTTAAAAGCTCAGCCTAGTAATAATTTTACTAAGACTTTATATGTCCACAGGGGTCGAAACCCGCTACGGCAGCTAAAATATTATTTGTCCACTTTGGGCTGCGATTTCAATCGGTGGATGCAACATCTAAACTCTAATCTTAAAGAGTAGGATGTTGACTATGAATTACAGACCAAGGATTTGTTATACCGAAGGGCAAAAAGCATTGATGTGGGATCGCTGGCAAAGAGGTGAATCTCTTCATTCGATTGCGCGACTGTTTGATCGAGGGCATTCTTCGATTCAAAGGATTCTTGCCCAGACAGGTGGGATACGACCACCGCAACGGACACGATCCAGTCGTTCACTCACATTGAAGGAGCGAGAAGAAATATCTCGCGGTGTGGTTGCTGGGTGTTCACTGCGTTCAATCGCAACGTCACTGGAGCGTTCGCCCTCTACCATCAGCCGCGAGATAAGACGTAATGGTGGTTTGAGATGCTATCGTGCAAACACAGCGGATCAAGCGGCATGGGATCGGGCATGTCGCCCCAAAATGGGTAAACTGGTGATGAATCGGGCGCTGGCGCGTATCGTAGCCAGGCAGCTCCAGCTACAATGGTCACCAGAACAGATAGCCGGTTGGCTCAAGCATACTTATCCACACGACGAAACATATCAGGTGTCACATGAAACCATCTACCGCAGCCTCTTCATACAGGCCCGAGGGGCCTTGAAGAAAGAGTTATTACAACACCTAAGACGAACCCGCGTGATGCGTCGTTCCCGCCACCACACACAGAAAACAGCCGATCACGGCAGGATCACTGACACGGTATCGATCCGTGAGCGACCGGCCTCAGTTAAAGATCGAGCCGTACCGGGTCACTGGGAGGGCGACCTGCTGTGCGGTAGCCGCAACTCTCAGATCGCGACGCTTGTAGAGCGACATACACGCTATGTGATGCTGGCCAAGGTCAACGCTAAAGACACCGAAACGGTCATCAATGCATTGATCAAGCAGGCACACAAACTACCACGCGAACTATACAAATCACTCACCTGGGATCGCGGTAAAGAGATGGCCGATCACAAACGTTTCTCTCTGGCTACGGACATCAAGGTATATTTCTGTGATCCCCACAACCCTTGGCAGCGAGGTTCGAACGAGAATACGAACGGGCTGTTGAGACAATACTTTCCCAAGGGAATGGATCTCACTAACGTCTCCCAGAACAAACTAAATGCCATCGCAAAACGACTCAACGAACGACCCAGAAAGACGTTACAATTCGAATCACCAGCAGAACGCTTTAACGCATGTGTTGCGTCGATCAGTTGAAATCGCAGCAATAAGCGGCCTCTCACCGACGAAATTAAAACGTCTGCTTTCTTAATAACTGTCGTATGTTGGATAGCTAAGTAGGCAGTTAAATTCTCAAATCAGCGAGTAGCTGAACCGCCAGATTCGAACTTGTACGTGTCCATAATGAGTACGTTTAGCAGATGAAAATCCCAATAATCACCAAATCCATAAGCCTTTGATTTTATTGAATTAGTCAATCAACAAACTTTTAACAAATTCTAGATGCCTTCGTAACTATCTGATAGTTATACGGAAAAAGATCGAGCAATACCCTCATAAGCAAGCGTTTGATGGAGTAGAAAATTCAGTTCAAAATCAACGTATTACGAAGATTGATTTTTGGATTAAGACACCCTTATAAGCCAATCTATGTCATGGAAAAATTGCGATCGAGAAGGGGACTTTCTGTCCACTTCTTGCAAAGTAAAGTGCTGTATTTTCCAGGCCACCTTCAAAGCATCAACAGGCGCCCGAATCCGGGGATAGGTTCGTTGTAACCGCTGAGGCGTAGGGACTGCCAGAACATGCATTGATTGCTACAAAACACTGGTTTGTCCAACGTATCTTCTAGTCGCTTTATGGTTTCCGCTGTACGAACGCCAGTACAGGAAACGAAGACTGCATCTGCGTCGGGATGGGCGATTTTGACGGTAGTATCGTGGATACCCTCAGGCGTTAGTCTGGCCATATCTTGATCATCTTCGAGTCCGAAGTACGCAAAATTTAGAACCTCAATTCCTTGGTCGCCTATGAACGATGCCATAGCCTTAGTTATATCTTCGTTATAGGGTGTCAGCAAGGAAATCTTGGAAACGCTACATGCCTTAAATGCTGCTGTTGCCGCAGATATTGGGGTTACCACTTCGACGTCAGGTCGCCCATTACGGATTTGTGCTGCTACTTCATCTGTACCCATTGCAACTGAAGCAGAAGTGCAGCTATAGGCAATGACATTTAGCTCACTGGTTGGAAGGATCAGTGATGCTGCCTCTGCAAGTTTTGGTCCCATGAGACGCAAATTATCTACAGTCACTGGTATTGTGAGAGGTACTCGCGAAGTATAGTACATGACCTCATCCCCTGATGGCAGCATGCTGTTGAAGTCTCTTTCCGTTACCATATCGCTCGACAACGCTATTAAGCCGATCTTATGGGGCGCAGGTTGGCCACCTAACAAAGGAGCGATACTTCGCTGGATAGACAATAATTTTTTATCCGCAGTCATAGTTTTTTCTCAAATATAATTTTTACGGTACTTAGAACAAATGCCTCCCGAACTATCTTACTGCTCGATTCATCCCGCCATCTGACAAAATACTTTGCCCAGTAATATAGCGTGCCTCGTGGGAGGAAAGGAAAACGCAAGCATGACCAATTTCTTCGAATAACGCTGGTCTTTGAGCAGGGATAGATGTGCGCGCAAACTCTGACAGGTTCACATTTTCACAGAACCCAGGCAAAAGGTTGTTCATCCGAATATTGTGTCTTGCGTAGCGATCTCCGTAGAGCTTTGAAAAACTATGCAATGCGGCCCGAAGCATACTCATGGGATAGGGAGCTCTTGGTTCAATGGTATTCATTGATGAAATATTTACGAAGGCGCCTCCTCCCTGTTCGATCATGATCGGCGTAATAATTCGCGCAAGCTTGACGACATTAAGTACGTACATATCTAAACTTTCGTGCCACAACTCATCGGTAAGCTCGATCAGAGGGCCGTCGAAATCAGGATCGAACCCAACTGTTTTGATTGCCTCCGGAACACCGCCACCGTGACCCATGTTACTTACTACCGCATCAATCCGACCATATTGTTTCATGGTCTCGTCTACCATTGACTGTAGATCATTGACTTCTAACACAGAGCCTTGACGTCCTATACCACCCAGTTCATTAGCTAATTCGACGCTCCGTTCGGATGGCGACATCAACGATACCTTGTAGCCCGCATTTGCCATTTCAATAGCGCAACCGCGCCCAATGCCCTGGCCCGTGCCGGTCATTATGGCTACTTTTAAATCTGTCATGTTCTTACTCCTCATATTCAACATTGGGATCAGAAAACCAAGTGGTTTTTGACTTCTTATTCATTATGTTCATGCTATAGAGCTTAACGAATTATTGGCTGTGTACTAATCTAAGGCTTTTTACCAAACTCGTAAAACGATATAATTGCATCTGCTCATGAATATTGTTCATACTAATAATTATCAACTCCTACCCACCTTATCTGGATTGAGGGGATTTGAGGCAGCGGCCAGACATATGAGCTTTACGAAAGCAGCCCAGGAACTAAACGTTTCGCAGACCGCAATCAGTCATCAGATAAGAAAGCTCGAAGGGCAACTCGAACTTAGGTTATTCAATCGTACTGGTAAATCTATATCACTGACCGGTGCAGGAAAAAAACTATTGTCTGCTACGGGAGAGTGCTTTGACCATCTTTACCGAACTATTTCCGAGATTAAATCTGAGTCTCTGGCAAATGTGTTAACCATTAGCGTTACGCCTAGTTTTGCCAGCAAATGGCTGGTACAACGGCTTGATCATTTCTGGCACAAATATCCTGGCATCCAGTTACGAATACATCATTCACTGGAACTAGCCAGCTTCACTACAGATGGTGTCGATGTTGCCATTAGAGCAGGAGATGGAGATTGGACTGGCACTGTCACCAAGTTAAATCTGCAACTGGATTTATCTCCTATCTGTCACCCTTCACTGTTGGAAGGTGAGCACCCGCTAAGAAATCCCGAAGATTTGAAGCATCATAAACTTTTGCATGAGGACAATTACGACGACTGGACAATCTGGCTTGATACTGTCGGAGCTGTGGACGTTGACCCAAAATCTGGAAACATCATGAATGATAGTAATTCATTGGGTATAGCCGTAGAAAACTGTCAGGGTGTTGCTTTGGGTCGGATGGCGCTCATAGAAGGCGACCTAAAATCAGGGAGGATCGCCAAACCATTTAGCGCAAGTATTCCATCTCCATTCGCATATTATTTAGTATGCCCAGAGAAATTGTATGATGACCCAAATGTAAAACTCTTCAGAGATTTTATATTGAATGAAACCCAGTTCGTGAGAATGATTTGAACCACCGCTCTCAACTCCTATAATACTAGCTCACTATTAGAAATGTTTTCATGAGCCATCTCGCAGAGCTAAAGGCAGGAATGCTGCCTTACAACACTCGTTCCAGATTTGTGGATGGCGTGAATGGACTAAAAATGCATATTCTGGAAGGGGGCTTTGATCCACCTAACCAACCTCGATTATTGTTGCTCCACGGATTTCCCGAACTTGCCTATAGTTGGCGAAAGGTAATGGAACCTCTCGTTGAAGCAGGGTTTCATGTTATTGCACCCGATCAAAGAGGATATGGTCGTACCACAGGCTGGGACTCATACTATGATGGTGATCTCGCTTCTTTTAGAATCCTGAATCTTGTTGATGATGCTGTGGCATTATTGAATTCGCTAGGTTTTAGTTATGTTGATGCTGTTGTTGGTCATGATTTCGGGTCTCCTGTTGCGGCTTATTGTGCGTTGACCAGGCCAGATGTATTTCATTCTGTTGCGTTGATGAGTGCGCCGTTTGAAGGGCCTCCTGTATTTTCTTCTGAATGCTCTGACGAACCAGATATAGACGAAAAGCTGGCATTACTCCAGCCACCGCGTAAGCACTATCAAAGATACTATTGCACTCGTTCGGCAGATTCCGATATGCGCAATTGTTCCCAAGGACTACCAGATTTTCTTCGTGCTTACTTCCACTACAAAAGCGCGGACTGGATGGGAAATAAACCCTATCCGCTGCACTCATGGAATGCGGAGCAATTAGCCAAAATGCCAAGCTATTACATTATGGATCTGGACTTAGGAATGGCGGAGTCGGTTTCGCCCTATATGCCGACAGAAGATGAAATCGCAGCCTGTTCCTGGCTTGCAGAAGAGGAGTTGCAATTTTATGTACAAGAATTCTCCCGAACTGGGTTTCAAGGTGGCTTGCAATGGTATAGGTGTAGTTTTAGCAAGCAACAATTGATTGAACTAAGCGAATATTCCGACAAAACAATCGACATACCGTCTTGCTTCATCGCGGGTAACAAGGACTGGGGTGTTTATCAGTTACCAGGCGCGTTTGAAAAAATGCAGCATCATGCTTGTACTGAAATGGAATTTTGTGAACTTATTCCTGGAGCTGGTCATTGGGTCCAACAGGAGCGACCTGATGAGATGGTGCAACTGCTCCTCAAATTTCTAAGTCATTAAAGCGTCAAATATTTTTGGTTGGAGAGAATATTATATGACTGAAAACAGTAACCAAATTGCCAACGTTGCCATTGATGCCGTTCAGCGATGTTTGCACATCGACTGGAGGGATGGACATCTCAGTACATTTCATTTTGTGTGGTTGCACATAGCGAGCAAGTAAATCATTTTGAGTAGAATTACTATGAACCTACATGATTTAGACATCCCCATACTTCAGGCTCCTATTGCCGGTGCAGATACGGTCGAGCTTGCCGCAGCAGTCTCCAATGCTGGTGCTATGGGGTCTCTTGCCATGACATGGACCCAACCGAAAGTTGCTTTGCAATCTGTCGAGCAACTCCAGGCTGCGACGAGTCGACCTTTCTTTGTCAACTTTGCACTCGCGTTCCCACCGGATGCATTCGATGTCGTCGTCGAGGCAGGAATTCCAGCTATAACACTTTCATGGGGGCAAAACGCTAAACTCATTGAACACGCGCATCGGTACGGGATTGCAGTAGGAGTACAAGTTGGATCGTCTGAGGGTGCACATAATGCTATTCATGACGGCGCGGATTTCGTGATATGTCAAGGTGTAGAAGCTGGCGGGCATGTACAGTCGACAACACCGCTGGCAACACTCTTACCCCAAGTTGTAGCGCTAACACAGGATGTGCCGGTAGTCGCAGCCGGTGGTTTGGGGAACGGCGGCGATATCAGCTGGGCTCTTAATGAGGGTGCAACTGCAGTTATGCTTGGAACGCGTTTTGTCGCAACTAAGGAAAGTCGAGCACATGCACTATATAAGGAAGCAATCGTAAATGCGAAGGAGTCGGATACATCGTATTCGATTTGTTTTGACGGGGACTGGCCTTACGCCGCTCATCGGGTACTGAGAAACGAAACCCTGAATCAATGGGAATCCGCAGGATGCCCACCCTCAGGTTCAAGACCTGGCGAACAAGAGTTTGTTGCGCAAATGTCTTCAGGAGAGAAAGTAAGACGATACAGTTCCAAGACTCCGACGGACGCAATGACAGGGGATATACTGGATTGTTCTTTATATGCGGGCACGAGTGTAGGGAAAATCACCGACATACCGAAGGCGAAAGAGCTTGTACTACGATTGTGGAACGAGTGCCAATGTGCGAGGGACGCAATCTAACTATAGGATGATTAAAACCTTTGTATACAAATAGGGCTTAGAAATCGTGCGTTTCAATATGACATAGGAACGTCAAACCCCAAATTTAACTAACTTAACTATACAAATTTAAAACTATTATGAAAAAAGATATCAAAAGACGCAATGCGATTACAAAATTAGCCGCTCTTGGAGCAGGTGTAGCAACCTTACGAGGTCAGTGGTACAAACCAGTTGTGCAAACAGCATTATTACCTGCACATGCACAATCGTCGTTAGTTACACTCAATGCTACATTGAATGTTGATCAGGTGTAGTGATGTATTTATCGTTCACTATCTCTTTACAATTTGGACATCGAGTTTTAATTCAATTGCATGACCGGGGTTCTACCCCGACCGGCTAAGCTTAAAAGCTCCCAGGTAGGCTCCGTAAATCTAAGGGACGATTACATCGACGCCACGCATGATGTCTTCAAATTCTGTATATGGTCGCAACACAAAGTCATCGTCAGTGACTTCGATTTCGCTTACTCGATCTAAACGAAATGTTCTGCGTTCATTACGCAGTTCGTCCCAACACAGAGCATACCAAACCGGATAACCCAGTACGAGATAGTGAGGCTCTATTGTGCGCTTTGTCATTTCACCTTTTCCAGAACGGTATTTTATAATTGCTCTGCGCATCAAAAGAAAGGACTCTTGCATTTTGTCATTGATGTCCTTCGACGCCGCTTTGTAGGTCAACAATACATTGGACGATGATGATGGTCCGATGCGGATACGATCACGAAGCCTTTTTATCTTACGTTGGTTTTCCTTCGAAAAAGATGCAGTGAGTTTTCTTTGAACGGGTGACAAATTCCCCATCAATATTGAAGCTTCCATTTTGTTCGTTACAGCAATGCTAATCAAGAGGTTGATCGCTTCCCCATGAGTGAGGGCTATTCGGCCAACTCCCCAGCTTGGGTTGAGACGGACTCCACCACCCCGTCCACGATCAGCTTCGATAGGTAAACCCCGCTCACGTAGTATCTGAATGTCTCTACCAATACTACGCAGGCTTACGCCGAGTTCATCTGCAATTTCTCTTAAAATCATAGGTTCATCAGATTTTAGGCGGCTTGTCAGCAACTCAAGACGTTCAAGGCGTGTTAATGTCGTTGCTCGGCTCATAGAACAAATATGCCACAAAATGGCATATTAAGTGATACCTTTAGAAGTCAACCCAAGTGACACCCAAAAATGACAGTTTTTTGGAATTGATGCGGCTGGCTATAGATGGCATGCGGGGGTGTTACCAAAAATAGAAGAAACCAAAATGATACACTTCGAACGAACACTAAAGATCGACGCAACACCGAACGCCGTATGGGCGGTCCTCGGCCGCTTTATGCACATTGATGAGTTTGCACCGCTTATAACATCTGTAGATTCACTAACTGAGGGCGAAGACAGAATAGGATCAAAACGACGCAACCATTTCGATAATGGAACCTCGGTAGTTGAGGAGGTGACTGCGTGGGATGAGGGTCGCAGCTATCGTGTTCGTTTGTCAGAAATGGATGCCATGCCGCTCCATGAAGCGTATTCTGAGATGTCCATTGAGTCGATAGATAACGGGGGATCGCTGGTTACGTGGGACATGGATTATCGCGTAAAGTTTGGTCCACTTGGATGGCTCTTGGGTCAAACCATGATGAAATTGATGATGGGAAAGATCCTCGACGGTAACCTCAAGGGACTCGCCGAGAGAGTTCGGTTGAACCAGAATACGACTTCATAAGCGACCAAAAGGGACTTTCCAGTTGGGAAGTAGCTTGAATCCTGAGGCGGAATTGTAGGACAACAATGGGTTGCTGACGGACGTCACCAACTTGCTGAAATGGCCAATAAGTTGTCGTTAAAAATGGCAATTTTGTAGAGAAAATTACCGAAATTGTGAACATCGATAACTCGTTGATTTTATGGGAAACTACGATCAACAAACTTTTAACAAATTTTAGGGGCTCTTTTAACTATATGATAAATATAAATAAATAGATCGAGCAACCTCCTCATAATCCATTGGTCGTAGGTTCAAGTCCTACCGGGCCCACCATATTTTTCAAGGTCCATACCGGACAGATAGGTAACACTTTATACCGAAGAGAGTGGTAACACTTTAGGCAAGAAGGGGTTAGTTGCCGGTTGAACTTTGTTTTCGTCTTCGTCAAAGAATCCTATATCAAAATGCATGAAGCTCACAAGCCATATTTTGTCGCTGACCTCGGTAATTCCGATATTTTGTCCCGCAAATACGCTACTTAAATTAATTTTTCGACTGCCAATACAAATTCGACCACACTGAGTCACTCGAATGGATTTGTCATGGAACGGATATTGCGGCTCATCTGGGGGTCGGTAAACTCTGGCTGAAGGTGTATACACTTCCCCTGGATACTTCATATTTAAGGCCTCATGAGGTCGATCATGATTGTATATATCTTGGAAGTCGTCAAGCTTGCTTTGCTGTTGCAGGAAGTTATAACCAGGGGGGTTTGGTGGCCTCTTTTTTAAGGGTGAGATGCATCCGTTCATGGCGCCCATTTTGTTCTGGGTGGCCAGGTTTAATACGCTCAATATTAATGCCTAATCGTAGCCACCATATCGATAATCGACTCAACCCAAATAACGCATTGGGTGCTGAGAATGGCACACCGTTATCGGTACGAATGGCATCAGGCAGCCCGTATTCCTTGAAAGACTGCTCGAATACAGTGAAGGCGGTGATAGCCTTGGTTGATTCCAATCCGTCACACGCTAACAGGTATCGGGAGTGATAATCACTGATCGTTAACGGATAGCAATACTGCCGATTACCCAGCCTAAATTCACCCTTATAGTCCGCACACCATAATCCATTACATCGTTTGGTGTCCTGTAATGGCGTACCCTGCGCCCTATAACGACGTGATTTACGCCGTTTGACCAGGCCATGTCGATCCAATACCGCATGCACCGTACTTTTGGCAGGGGGTTTTACATTGGGGTAAGCTCGGATTAGCTTTTCCCGTATCTTCGGGGCACCCCAGCTGGGTCGGTCCTTCTTAGTTCGAAGTATGAATCGTTCTATCTGAAAAGGAATTTGATTGCCAGGTCGAATAGGCCGTTGGCTGCGATTGGCTAATCCTTCCAGACCACAGTCTTTGTAACGATTGAATATCTTGTAGCCCGTCTTACGTGAAATACCGAACTCTCGACACACAACGGCCATCTTATCCCCGTCTAACAATCTCGCTACAAACTTTACTCTTTCATCCATCAGGTTCCTCAATTGCCAAGGCATTTGGATTCCTCCAAAACCTCAATTGTGTAACCTATCTCTCCGGTATAATCTGTAACCTATCTATCGAGTTGTACATCATCAATAAGAAATCTACCCACTTTAGTTAGTCCTTTTGTTACGTTAAAGTCCACCGAACAATTGAAAAATCACGGTATGAACATCACCACCAGATTGACAGACAATGAAGTAATCATCATCGACGGTGCAATGGGCACTGAATTGCAACGCCGTGGCGCGCCGATGGATCATGAGATATGGAGCGCAGCCGCCTTACTCAGCCATCCGCACCTCGTCCGAGAGATCCATGTCGACTATGTTCGTGCCGGTGCGGAGATTCAGATTGCGGCGACTTATAATACGACCCCACACGTTATCAATCCTTCCAGCTTCGATACCACCAGCCGGGAGCTCACGGCAACCGCTTTGCGGTTGGTGCGTGAAGGCATCGATGTCGCCGAACCTGCACATCCAGTGTGGATTGCTGGCTCGATTTCGACGACTGTTGAATCTCGTCGTAAAGAAATGCTCGACGTCTCGATGCTGCGCGACAGTTACACTGAACACGCCGAAAATCTGGCGGAACAAGGCTGCGACTTGCTGATGCTCGAGATGATGCTCACACATGATTTCGCCATCGATCTGGCGTTTCAAGCCGAGATCGCCGCAATCGCGAAGCGCACCGGTCTGCCCGTATGGGCGGGGATTGCGGTGAAGATGGCCGAGACCGGGTCACTGTACCTCCAGGACGGCCCAGAAGATTCCGGTGAGATCCTCCGAACAGCCATCGAAGCACTCCTGGCCGAAGGTGTCGATGTGGCGGGGATCATGCACAGTGAGGTCGAAGCCACCATGCCAGCGCTCAACCTTCTCGAGCATTACTGGTCAGGACCGGTCGCGGTCTATCCCAACAGCGGCCAATACCAGCGCCCGATATGGTACTTTGATTCCGTGATCGCACCTGAAAAATTTGCCGCTGACGCAATGCAATGGGCGCAACGCGGTGTGAACGCAATCGGCGGGTGCTGCGGTATCGGTCCAGAACATATTATCGAGCTGTCTAAAGCGCTCGGTCGAATGACCTGAGTCAGATTGATCCATACCGGGCACAACGGAGGCAATTTATACCGAGGGCAATGGGAAAACCCCTTCCTTCATTAAAATAAACCCATCCCATTTATCAGCTCCTTGACACATTTATGACACACTCGTAGTCAACTACTGGCAATACGTGGCAATAGACCACAATAGTCAGATTTCTATAAGTCGTTGATTCGATTATTGTCAGTTGTTGTGGCGTATTGTGGTTGATGGTTCCCATCCGTCTCATAATCCATTGGTCGTACGACGCCATGGACGGCGGAGGTACGACCCCAGGGATGGGGGAGGTAGAATCGAGTCTGGAACGGAGATCGAGAGCGACGCAGGAAGCCAAAGCCGAGGTTCAAGTCCTACCGGGCCCACCATATTTATCGAATAGACAGCCTTATTGATCAGATGCAGAGAGATAGGGCGGTAAACGATACCCAATATCTGGCTGGTGCTTGCTTGATGAATGGGTTTTTAACCTTGGCGCCATTCTGATATTTGATAACCCAGGAACTTGTACAGCCTGTCATTGTAGGGCTTGTATATTCTAGAAACATAATCGAATTCAGACCTGGATATATTATTTTTGTATATTTGCTTGTGAACTCGACCCTTGAAATCAAAACTGTCTTGATCTAAATCGGATAAACCAAGGAACTGAAAAACTTTATTATATTCATGTAGGGGCGTATTTAGAATCTGTTCTGATATCAAGATAAGAACATTTTTTTCTTCAAAAACAGACAAGATATATTCTATTTGGTCTATATAGAATCCTCGTTGCAACGCCCAGTAACCAGTAGATTCGATATCTGGTAAGTTTATGTGTTCAATGCTTCTAATGGAATCCAAAAAGCTTTTCGTAATTAAACCATTGGAAGCATCCATCTCGTATTGGGAATAAGCGCGAGAAACTGGTTCTCTAAGGACAATTATCAACTTCATCTCTGAGTTGTATTTATAGATGTTATCTATGGCGTAGCGAAGAAACATATAGGAAGGTGTTGAAACTCCTATCGCAACTTTATTTGTAATGCCTTTAAAATTACTATGGAACTGATCATAGTTGAGTTGATCGACGTTCACATCGAAGAAATGTAATTCTTTATTATGGACATAAATATCTGGATGTTGATTCAAATGAAACGCATGGGATTTAGTTCCGCTTTTTTGTGTCCCAATAATTAAAAAATTTGGTGAAGGAATCAATTGGTATTTAATATGCTCTTTCTGTGGAAAACGACTTCAGCTGCCTGGGTAGCTTCGAGTCAGTCACGATTGCAGTCAAACTTTTGTCAGTCCTTAGCAAGGGGTAAAAGATATCAATTCAAATGTTTCTTTTTGAGCATTTTATTAAACTCGACGGCTTTATGATAGATTTCAAAATCATTTTTATTGTTTTTAAAAATTAAATCCTTTAAATCATCGTCAATTTGGTATTTTTCTCCAACGCTCTTATTCGGATTAACATTTCTTGATCCCACCTTTATATTTTCTAAACCATATTGTTTCGTGAATATATTCATACTGTTTTCAAGATCCTCGGTAATACCAATAAATGAAAACTGTTCGAGATCAAAATTCCACAAATATTTTTCGTAAAAATTATGGAATTTCTCCAATTCACAAAAATCGTAAATAGACATGTTTTTGGTAATGAGAGGATCATTGGTTCTCTGTCCAAAGTAATATCTCGACATTGACCATTCATAAGGGCATCTCATCCAGGTGATGAAAATATTTTGTTGCTCCGGAATATCGTATTTAGTGGGTAAAAAATGGCCATGAATGCAATCGTATTTTACGGGCAAATCTTTAACATCCCGACGAGAATTTAAAGCGGCCTGATTGCGAGTTGTCGTATCGGACAGAAAGGGTCTGTCTTGATAGTCTGGAAGTAATCTATCACCGAAGTATTGTTCTAATAGCTTTCGGAATGATCCTCCCCCTGTTTTAGGAATATGAACTGAGATCAGCATATAGATTCGTAAGTTGTCAAAAGATATGGAACAGCTTTATCTATGAATTAGGAGTGGCATTTCGATTATATCGCCTGATTGATATCGGGTAAACGTTTTACGTTTTGTGACCCCCGTAATTGTAAATGCAGTAGATGTTTACCTAATGGACACTTTATATTTATGGTAATTTAATTCCGAAAGATTCGTTTGGTACTGTAGTACCTGAGACATAATTTACATCGTATACCGGAGACATCCTTTACAGTTTATACCGGGCACATGGTTTACAGTTTAGGAATAAAGTATTCAGTAAACATTAATGCTCTGACACCAATTTCCTGTAGTTGCCTGTTTTCCGGTTATATCAAGTATGTCCAGAGATTCATTCATGGGATAGTTGATAGGTATTCTAATTTCGGTGATGCTAATCGTAGCAAAAAAATTAAGCAAAATTGTTTGCCAATGGAATAATTTATTCCTATAATGCGCTCATATCAATATTACTAATATTAATTTAAATTCTTAATGAACTGCTGGGCAAACACCTTAAATTTAGCATTGACGCAACTGATTCCATCAGTTGCGCTAATTGTGGTGTCTGTAGTGGTCCTGGAGCCCATGCCGTAGCGGTTTATTAGAAATCATTCTTAAAAAAACCCTTCGGCGCAAGTCGAGGGGTTTTTTTTTGACTCATCACATTTAATCAAAACGATATATATAACAATGAACCATTCAACCAACCATACCCACATCCAAACTGAATATCCCGGTGCGGCCCATCTCTTGTCCGGGGCACAATTATTAATTCATCTTCTGGAGCGTCAAGGCGTAACTCATGTCTCCGGTATCCCCGGTGGGGCGAACTTGCCTATGTATGATGCACTGGCTCATTCGAAACTGAAACATATTTTGGCGAGACATGAACAAGGTGCTGGTTTCATCGCCCAGGGCATGGCGCGCGTCAACGGACAGGCCCAGGTCTGTTTTGCCAGCTCTGGACCGGGCGCCAGCAATTTGGTGACTGCTGTTGCAGATGCAAAATTGGACTCTATTCCCCTGGTAGCGATCACCGGTCAGGTGTCCCAACAAATGATGGGGTCTGACGCTTTTCAAGAGGTCGATACTTTCGGGCTTATGCTGCCAATAACCAAGCATAACTGGATAGTTCGTTCTGCTGAAGAGCTGCTCGAAGTGATTCCCGACGCATTTGAAATCGCGTTGTCGGGTCGACCTGGACCGGTTTCGATTGATGTGCCTAAGGACGTGCAAAATGAATTAATTGATGTTTCCCAGTGGCCCAAACCTGGCGCTAGGCAGCCATCTCCGAAGTTTGAGATTACGGAGGTTGAAAAAATGTTGGGAATTATTCACGGTTCGACCAAACCCATTTTAATGATTGGTGGTGGAATCGTTTATTCCGGTGCTACGGAGATGCTTCGGGAGTTTGCTGAGAAACTGGATATTCCAGCAGTACAAACTTTTATGGGGCTCGGTGTTATCCCCGATGACCATCCACTTTGTCTGGGGATGTTAGGTATGCATGGCGCGCGCTACACCAATCACATTCTGGAAGAATGCGATATGCTTATTGGTCTTGGAGTCCGATTTGACGATCGAGCAACAGGAAAAGTAGAAGCATTCTGCCCCAATGCCGAAATTGTCCACGTAGACATTGATCACAGTGAAATTGGGAAAATCAAAAACCCGGTATTGTCTATTCATGCGGATGTAGGTGAAGTTTTAAAAATTGCAAATACAATTCTGAAAGCCAAGCCCCGACCGCTGTGGCAACAAAGAGTGGCACAATTAAGGGAGGCCTATCCGTTGATTCTGGAAGGTCAGGATAATCTGTTTCGCCCCTATGGGGCGATAAAGGCGGTGGCGTCCATGTTAGATGACTCAGTCAACATCGCCACAGACGTGGGGCAACATCAGATGTGGGTTGCTCAGGCATATCCCATTAATCGGCCAAGACAGTGGATCAGCTCAGGTGGGTTGGGAACAATGGGGTTTGGCCTGCCAGCAGCGATAGGTATGGCATTGGCCCAACCTGAATCAAAAACTATTTGCTTCACCGGTGACGGCAGTATCATGATGAATATTCAGGAATTAGCAACCGCCGCAGAGGAAAATCTCGATATTAAAATTATTGTATTGAATAATGGCCATCTCGGCCTGGTTCGTCAGCAGCAAACATTATTTTATAAGGAAAATCTCAGTGCGGTTAAGTTTCAACAGGGTGTAGATTTTGCCGCAGTTGCTCAAGCCATGGGGGTCAAGGGGGTCGACCTCGGTAATACTGACACACCGGAAGAAGATCTTCGCGACGCATTGGGTGAGTGTGGTCCCTGTGTAATTAATATCCCAATTCATGAAGCGGAGATGGTATTTCCCATGGTGGCGCCGGGCAGCGCCAACATCGATATGATAGGTGGAGAAGTGTGATGAATACAGCAGAGAAATATATCTTAAAGCTTACGGTTAATGATCATCCTGGGGTGATGTCACATGTTTGCGGGCTGTTTGCAAGACGGGGTTACAACCTTGAAGGCGTGATGGTCAGGCCTATTAACGAGAACCAACCAAATAAAAGTAGGCGGGATAAACGAAGCCTCATGTGGTTGTTGTTAAATGAAGACGATAAATCCGAACAGGTGATGCGCCAGACCGAAAAATTGATAGATGTTTTGAGTATCGAACGACGTCCGCTAAAAGGTAGTGTGTTCGAAAAAACCGATCATTTTTTCAGATGATGAGACTGATCTTGTGACCGAGTCGTAATTCCTGCGAAGCCTTCTCTCTTCTCCGTGCAAATATCAATTAATTCAAACAGCGCCAGCCAGCAAAATCCCGGAGGCCGGCATCTGGGAATGCACTAGTGATGGTTCATTACATTAATACCGTTTCCACAATTCCGGGTGGTAAGGGTCGTATCCGGGATTCACGAACTTTGAGATACCTGATATTGATCAAAGTACGATGAGCGTTCCCGGATTGAAACCATTGTATCGATGAATCTATAATGGAATCGTGATTCGAATATTGGAAATTGAATAGATAAAGTTTTGAAATGGTAGACTCTGGACCAGTAATTAGCGCCGCAGCAGGCCTCCATTACAATGCAACATTGGGGTAAGTTAAAAATAAATAGCGTAAGCTGATCCCTTAATAGTCGTTTTTTCAGAACCACTTTACCAAGGGCGTCAACGCCATGAGGGTGGAATACATTCTTTGCTATATCGATACCTAATAATCTCATGTTTATCTCCCATCGCTAATTTAAGAGTATTCAACTTGAATGTTAAACTGCCAAAATGCAAACTTCTGGCAATCTAGAGGTGGGGATGGTTCACTACATTAGTACCGGTACGACCCCAAGGATGGGGGAGGTAGAATCGAGTCTGGAACAGAGATCGAGAGCGACGCAGGAGGCCAAAGCCGAGGTTCGAGTCCTACCGGGCCTTTATGCCCATGGGTATTTATTCCCTTGGGTGCACCATTTATCAATGGTCGATTCCAGAGACATCCTTTTCAGATTACACCAGGCACATGGCCCAATAATTTTGGATGAATGGCTTGATTTTATCAAAGATGTTGATGGCGTCGTTCAGGCTGCAGCTAGCTTAAACAAAACCGAAAATTTATTATCGAGACATCAGGTAAAAATTATTGTTTTCATCTGCTTCATCAATGTTGGATGGCGCATCTACAACAAAGGTTAGTGCATTCGAGTCCCCTGGTTCAGCGTAACTCTTTGATATTCGAAATCCCATGCTTGCACCGGGATTCAAAACCAGTTTCCCCCAATCGCTGCTGGGAACGATCTGATACATGGGTGCATTTTTACTGATGCTTGCTTTGTTAATTTGGTTACCAAGGGTTGTTGTAATTGTCCCTGAAACACCTAAATTGTACTTCCACCATTTATCAATAGGAATAAATCCATTATTTCTCAGGTTAACGATAAACTGTCCCAAATAGACATTAACACTTTCAATTTCAATATCAATTTCACATACATCACCGGTGTTATTTTGATTTTTGTCAGTCTGTCTCCAATTCGAGACAAATTTGCAGTTGTCACAGGCGTCACCAGCACCATCCCGATCTGCATCAAACTGACCAGGGTTTGAAACGCCCTTACAGTTATCTTTGGCATCAACCAGGTTGTCAAAATCCCGGTCCTCACACTCATCTCCTTTTTTATTAACACCTGGATTGGAATCAATTTGCAGGGGATTATATGCGTTTGGACAGTTGTCCACGTTATTCAAAATTCCGTCGTGATCATTATCATCCCAGGTCGCTTCAATCTTTACAACATGTCGCAATAATCTACTGATTCCGTATGCCCACAAAAAATCAGGATGACGAACAAAAAACTGTAATTCATTAATATTATCTGGATTCTTTTTATGATCAATCCCTGTAATTTCAAGAGGCCCTCTGGATTGATGTGCTGATATGACTTCCAGAAATGGAAAGGTTTTAGCCTTTGGAGTTTTCCTGGATGAGAGCACAGCATTAATTTGTGGCCGAAAAATGGTAGATACTGAAGGTCCAGCACCAGACGCCAATGGTGTCGCACTTGCAGTTATTTTCAATTCCGTTGGTAAATCTTTACTATCTAGTCCTATGTGATAATAAACTGCGCCTCCAGGGACCATGGCATAATTGCATGTTATCGTGAGCTTTGTACGTTTTTCACTGAGAATTTCTGTTGCATTTTTGTTTCTGATTGGTATCCCAAGGGGCTGGCAGCTCTTATCTGTCACAGGAATTTTTAAGCCTGGAGGCCAATCCAGTAATGAAATACTGGCTTTGTTGTCGAGATGGCGATTGTTAAACCTCATACGGGCAGGTGCTGGCATATTCTTATATAAACTTGCCAACATTTCGAAATAATATATATCCAGATAATCAGGATAGGAAAACCCTCTTTCCTTGATAAACTGGGTTATTGCCCGGGCATCCCACCCAAATTTTTCAGCGTAATCGCGCATAAAAAACAGCAATGTATCGCATCCAAAACACATTTTGGAAGGCTGTTGCCGGGTAAATTTTTCTGCCAGATGCCCATAGGGCAGTGAGTAATACGAACTACGGAACGGGGTAGAATTTGTATCGTAAAATCGACCCTTGTAAAAAGCATGTGTGTCACCTATTACATCTGCAGCGAAATCCGCTGTACTTTCCAGGGTCGCCCAAAAGATATGGTCGGGGAATCGACTGCGCGTGGGACCTGCCCAAACGGATGGGTTAGTAAACCAGGAAAGGTTTACACCATATTGTTCCTGGATAAGATGAAAGTATTCATGATGGACTAAATGTTTGAATGTAAGATTTTTGCTAGAAATTGGTTGATTAAGGTCAAGTGACAAAGCACCAAGGAATCCCGAGCTTACACCACCACTACCTGAAAATAATTCCACTGGTATCTCCTTAGACAGTCCCAGCCCTCCCTTGGGGCGACGAAATCCTTCTTTGTCAAACTGTTCCATAGCGTAGACAAGTTCCGCCCCAATAATTTGTACGATAGACGGCGCACAACTGGATGTGTAACTGGTGCATTTTCGAATCTTCACTAATGCGCCGTTTGGAAGATAATATCCAAAATCTGCATTTTCTTTTTTATGTTGCAGCACCGCTCTGTTTCCACAAACCGTGTAATCTATATCGAACTTATTGGGGATACGGTAGACAAATCTATGATGCAAATGCGGATCTGCATCACATCTTGGCTGGAAATAAGATCGATTTCCTGAGAGATCACCAAATAATGCTGCGCGATGGATCCCAAGCTCTGAATCCTCACCATCTAGATTCAGATTGATCTCGGGTTGAGTTTCATTATTATCATCTTTCGATTCGTTATTACCTTCTCCATCCTCAATTGGTACAAACCACTCTTCACCCTGGGTATCCAGAATGGAGGGAAGTTCAAAATTATTTGAGATCAAAATATTTTGAATTTGTTCGATGAGTTGATCAGCGTCTTCTGCATCAATTAGTTTTGCTGCACCTGTTAATAGTGGCAAGGCGATTGTGTTACAAAAATAATCGTTGTTTTTGCTTTCTTTATGTTCTGCAATTTTGATTTCACCCTGAAAAAATTGAGAAAATATTTCGTGTTCAATTAATGCATTGATCCCTGCAACCCTGACCTGCCTGGCCAGGTCGATTAACTCATCAGGCTGGAGGTTGAGTACATTCTCAACAAGGCCAACTTGCAAAGAGTCATTTTCAATAAGTTCAAAGAATAATTCATTCTCCCTGTCTATTTCTTCTGGCGACTTTGATCGGGTTTCTGGTAAATGGGTAGAATCCGCAGAGTAAGTAATAATTTTTTCTTGTTCTACAGGACCGATAATTACTTGATCGGAGTTCTTGCTTAAAGCTTGACCACTGGAAGCACTGATATTCGTACCCCAGATAATAATGACGAGAACTATAAACACACCGTCTTTTTTTATTTCCATAATTTTCTCCAGATTCAACAATAGACATGGTATTGACAAGTAAACAGGCGGATCTTGCTAAAATCAGTCCATGAACACATACAAACGCCACCGAGTCCCACCCGATATTATCAGCTATGCAGTCTGGCTGTACTACAGATTCAATCTCAGCCACCGCGACATTGAAGATTTGCTCGCTGAGCGTGACATCACCGTCAGTTACGAATCGATCCGTCTCTGGTGTTACAAGTATGGGTCTGAGTACTCGCGAAAATTGAGGAGAAAACACAGATAAACTGAGAAGTTATGGAGTGGCACACCGAGAACTGATCCCGGATGCGATTCACGATACTTCTCAGTATGCCAATAATCGTGCTGAACTTTCTCACCAACCTACACGAGTTCAGGTACGAGGTATGCGAAAGTTTAAGTCCAAACTTCAGGCACAACGATTCTTAAGTATCCATGCGATAGTACGGTATCTGTTTAATCTGGGTCGTCATATACTCACTAGCAGAGAACTATCGAACTATCAGATTACGTGCCTTTACGTCCTGGTAAAGTGCAGTGGAATAAAAACAAGATATTTACGGAAAATAAATGGGATTGGATAGCTAACTTGTCAATACCCTTCCGGGTCCACCATATTTTTCAGGGTGTATTCTTGTGGGTTATGATTGGAATCATTTGCAGTGAAATTCCAAAATCAAAGACCTGACCCCAAAGCCCCTTTTTTTTGGTTTGGGGTAATGCAGCCTAATCCCCTGTCTGCTTTTCATAATATTCTAACGGATACATTTGTAGTTCGATAAATTGGAAAAAACAGAATGAAAAAGTTAGCCTTTAGAATAAATCTAGAGATATTTTGTCTCGCTTCTGCAATAAGGTTAATCATTAGAAGCAGGGAATATGTGCCATTAGTATTTGGCTTGTACTTATCTGGATTCAAGATATCTCGTCGTAGAAAAACGCTTCGTCTTGTATATTTTCTTATGCGCTACATTGACGATGTGATTGATGGAGACGCGGTGGCTCCTAGAAATGAAGAAACCTTCATTCAAGATGTCAGTTATAACTGGCTGCACCCAGAAAATAAACGACAAACTGCTGATGTCAATGGCTATGCTGGTTATATTTCTTTATTGATAAGGAGTTTAGGATGTGACATTCAACATATCAATAATAGCTTTAGAATAATTATCCATTCGATGGAGGTTGATAAAAAAAGAGCAAAACTAAGAAGTCAGTTAAGCGGAGATCTGTTAAAAAGGCACTACGTAAGCATGTTTGGTGCATGTTTAGATATAGCATTGGCAATTAGTGGATCAGTAAAGAGGGGCAGTGATTTTATTTCACTTGCTAACGGGCAATACTATCTCTACACGATAAGAGATCTAGAGGAAGATTACTACAAAGGGCTCATCAATGTGCCCGAGGAAATACTGCTGGATACTTCATGTGCTAACTGGAAAGAAAAACAATATCAAGAATTTGTCAAGTTGGCACCTGTTGAGATTTGGCGTAATGATTGTCTAATGAAAGCGCAAAAAGAAATTCGAAAAGCCAAATCTACAGTAAAAAAAATAAGTTGTGACCCGTCTGCAAAGATTATAAAGAATTTGGTGGCTGGTTTGGAGCGAATTCAGCGATTTGAATATAAGAAAACATGATTCCGTACGTAGAAGGGGTTGTGCAAATCATGGGAGAAACATACCCATTATTTGGTATGTTTTTTGCTGTCGCCATTTATTTGTCAATTTATCTCGCAACTCAGCGAATAACCAAACTTGGAATTACGGAGGGTAAAGCATTTCTTTGGTGTGTCTACATGGCCTTTCTGGCAATATTTATGTCGCATGCTTTTGCTATACTATTTTATAGACCAGAATTACTGGTTACCGAAGGATTAATTGTGTTTCTGAAGTATTGGGATGGAATGAGTTCTGTTGGCGGGTTTGTTGGGGCAATTATCGGAGTGATTCATCTAGCCCGTCACTATAATTTTAGAATTCTCAGTATATCGGATATTGTAATTATAAGTTCTGTGCCAGGTTTAACAATCGGGCGAATCGGCTGCACATTCGCGCACGATCACTTAGGTCACATCACAAATTTCATTTTAGCAATTAATTATGGTGCGATATCTAGACATAATCTAGGTCTTTACGAGTTTGTGTTTTTGGCGGTTGTAATCTTGCCAACTAGTCAAGTTATGTCTAGGCGAAAATTGCCTTGCGGAAGGGCTTCAGCCGTGATTGGAGTGCTATATTGTAGCTTCAGATTTTGTATGGATTTTTTCCGAGCGAACGACCTAGTTTATTCTGATAACCGTTACTGGGGTTTTACGACTGCTCAAATAGTTTGTCTATTGCTTTTCATCGTATCATCCAGCATATTATACGCACAACGAGATTTGAAATCGACGAAACCAAAATTAGGTCACTAAGGGATGAAAATTTTAAAAACTGCCGCCTTTAGAAAAAGGCACCTTTATTCCTTTCTTTTCTCCAGCACATTTATTCGTATCCCCCAAGCGTTGGCCTCAATCGACTTAGTAAACACACCAGCCAGACTGAATACGAATGCCGATGCGCGCACCAGAAAAATACCCAAGAAGTGTTTTCAAGATGAACCCGTCAACACATCCAAATCGGATTTCTCAAGATTCATATGCTATTATTCTACGGGCACACTACTGACGTCGTTATGTCAGTAAACCGGTATGAAATCGATGATGAAGTGTAAAGACGGCCCTCCGTTTTGAAACTAACTAGACACTGTGTCCCGATAGCTGTTATTTATACTGCAATGAGTAGTTATTTGAATCAAAACCGTTCTGCAAAAGGGGTTTAGATGAAACGTAGATGGATGCTGTTCTTGTTGTCGCTTCTCCTCAGTCCACTTATTCTGAGTGTAGGCTGTTTGGGAGGTTTACCACTAGGCGCGCGCGGCGTATCCGATCAAAAGCAAGTTGATGTACGGTTTGAGACTGACGACGGCTTGACGCACACCACTTGCAGGATCACCGTGGACGCCTCTTCAAGCGCTGGACGGGTTATTGCAATAGAGGAGGACGAGCATTATCGTTTGGGGGCTGAAGGTGTACGGCAAACCTGGGACGTCGGCTTCCACATCGCTTGTTCAAATTCCTTGACGTTTTTTACCTGGGATAACCTGATCCTTGGGAGGAATATAATACCTGGCACCAATTTAATAGCGGAACCCTCCTTTGTCGATATTGACCTGCTTCAGAGTGAGGTTTCCCTTTTTGACGAAGAATTCGAACACCGCGTTTTCTTTTCTGGCGGGGTTCATCCCAATCTCCGAGGGGTTCCTTTCCCCTTTACATCAACCTTCTTCCGACTCGGACCCCCGGTAGGTGTTTCGGGCAGATGGATGGCCCGGGACAATCCGCCTGAGGAAGGGGAAGGGCGTCCTCTCCCGCAAGTCCGCCCTATCGTTTGTGGTTTTGATGCGATAGTACTTGGTTGCAGGGTGCTAATCCTGGACTTCTTTGAGGAGTCTGAGCAGGAAGGATAAATCGAACCACAAAATAATCTCAAAATTCGTCAGTTATTTTTAAGTCGATAGCGCGCGGATAGTCGATATAGTCTAACGTTTACGAATATGCTCGTTATATCTCCAAACCTAGCCATCGCGTTCTATGGCAAATACATCGTCACCGAATGCCGCGATGTGTTGATTATCGGAACGCGCTTCGTTAACTGTCGGTGTATTTGTGAGAAAAATTACTGTAATAGTGAAAATCGGTAACTTATTGATTTTATTGAATTAACCAATCACCAAACTTTCACCAAATTCTAGACACATTCGTAACTATTTGTATATAAAAGGATAAATTATCGAGCAATATCCTCATAATTCATTGGTCGTACGACGCCATGGACGGCGGATGTACGACCCCAGGGATGGGGGAGGTAGAATCGAGTCTGGAACGGAGATCGAGAGCGACGCAGGAAGCCAAAGCCGAGGTTCAAGTCCCACCGGGCCTTTATGCCCTTGGGTGCACCATATTTTTCTGAGTGTATTTTTGTGAGTTATGATCGGAATCATTTGCAATGAAATTCCAAAATCAAAGACCTGACCCCGAGGCCTGACCCCAAGGCCTGCCAAATCTTCAACGTCATGTTGACTGAGATTGAATCGATAGTGGAGCCAAACTGCGTACTGGATGACTACCGATGGAAATCGATATCGTTTATAAGTATTTGGATTTATCATCCGGCAATTGTCGCCGAACTCAAGTTAACTTTTCAGTACCTGCACACTAGTTAGTGTCCGCTGTGGGCTGTGCAGCTCTCTAGTTGAGCCTGTGTGCTTGCATACTGGTTTTGTTAAAAGTACAGTAGACTGCCGAGTGGTCGAGAGGGGTTTGATTGAGGAAGGCAATGGCAGAAAAGTTGGAATATTCTGATGATGAATACCGCGAGCAATGGGTTTACCGCTGGGCCGGTGAGGATGATGCCGCAGTGTTGCAACGCGACCAAACCCTGTCTTTTGCTCAAGCCAATAGCTGGCCAGCGTACCTCGCTATTAAAACCGCAACAGGCAGTCTGGTCGAGGATTTTTCCGGCCGAACCTACATCGACCTACACGGAAACAACTGCCACCATATTGGCCACCAGCATCCAGATTTGATCACGGTATTACAGACCCAGATGCAGAATCTCGGCTTCAACAGTCGAGGATTCACCAATATTGCATTTGTTGAGCTGGCAGAACTGGTCGCCAGTCTATGGCCCAGAAATGACCCAGGTTTGTTTCTGGTACCTGGCGGATCAGCGGCTGTGGAACTGGCGATGATGCTGGTGCGGGTTCATACGGGTCGATACAAAACACTGTCCTTTGTCGATAGTTTTCATGGTCGCAGTCTGGGTGCCATTGGATTGTCTGCGTCGCCGCTGGAAAGGCCGGATCGTTTGGGCCCGCTTTTGCCCGGCGCCATCCACGTGCCTTCCTACAAGGCGGCTATTGACGATACCGCTGAATTCGCGGCAAAGAAATCATACGATGCGATTCGTGAAGCCCTGCAACAATACGGTGATATTGCCTGCCTGATTGCGGAACCCATCGCGAATGGTGGCTTCTTGCCGCCGCAGTGGTACTGGCCGGAAGTCAGGCACATTTGTGATCGACACGAATGTCTACTGATTTTCGACGAAATACCGCTGGGCCTGGGCAAGACCGGTTGGCTGTTCAACGGCGAAGGCGTTGGTGTTGTCCCGGATATCACGGTACTCGGCAAAGCTCTGGGTGGGGCGATACTGCCAGTAGCTGCGGTGATTGCGGATCGTCGGCTCGATACCGCTGCCGAGCTGAACCTGGGATACTTCACCCATGAGAAAAATCCTTTGATGGCACGTGCAGCGAGCGAGACCATTGCCATTATTCAAAGGGAGAACCTGGTCGAACGGGCTCAACAACTTGGCTTTGAAATCGGGGAGCGACTGACAGCTCTGGGTCGGCAATATCCCGAGACGATATGCGCGACGCAGGGCCTCGGCATGATTCACGGCATCCATCTGAAGAAAGAGTCGGACGCCAGGCGCGTCTTTTTCCGGGCGATACAAAACGGCCTGATCCTGAACTATCCTGGCTACGGGTTAGAAATTAAATTATCTTTCGCGCTCAACATCGAAACCAGTCTGATCGATCAGGCGTTTACCAAACTCAACTGTGCCCTTAGTGGCTAATCGTAAGGAGAATTATTGTGAGTGTCAAACTAACAGAGTACCCGAAGCGGGCAGGGCGAACCTTTCTCGATTTCCCTTTTATTGAAGACCCCGAACAGGCCGAAGCCGATATCGCCGTGCTTGGTGTTCCCTATGGCATACCCTACGTAGCGGAGCAAATGGCCAACGATCAAAGCCTTGCACCGGACGCAATTCGAGCCAGTGCTCGATATGCGCGTCATCTACGCGAGAGTTACGACTGGGATTTGGGTGGCGCGTTGTTCGCCGGTCAGCCAATTCGGGCCGTGGATTGCGGTAATGTCACGGCAATCGCATCAGATCATCAGGAGCACTACCGTCGGGCTGAGCAGGTGGCACGAAGTCTGTTCCGACAGGGAACGACTCTTGTGACACTCGGTGGCGATCACGGTGTTCCAATTCCGGTGATGCGAGCGCTCGAGGTTTTTGAACAGCAGGTTACTCTAGTTCATGTTGATGCGCACATGGATTGGCGTAGCGAATCGAACGGGGTCACCGAGGGATTCCGCAGCCCAATCCGACGCGCGTCAGAAATGCCGTGGATAGACAAGATTGTTCAAATTGGTATCCGCGGTAATGGCAGTCTGAGTTGTGCCGAGATTGCGGAGGTGGTTGCACTTGGCCCCGATATTATTACTGCCTATGAAATGCACGAAATCGGGATACAGGCGGTACTGGAACGGATACCCGCAGGTGGTCCTTACTATTTAACAATCGACGCTGATGGGTTGGATCCGACGATTATGCCAGCTGTCCTGGCACAAGTTCCGGGCGGCTTGACTTGGCTCCAGATCTACAAATTAATACACGGCTTGGTCAGGCGCGGGCGGGTGCTGGGAATGGATCTAGTCGAGATCGCCCCGAGTTACGACCATGTCGACATCTCACTGGTGCATGCCGAGCGCCTCATCTTCAACTTCATTGGTGCATGCGCACACGCCGGATACTATGACCGCTGAAGAAATAAGGTGACAGTTAACTAATCTATCGAAGGGCTCCAGCAATTAAGTTAACTGTCACTTTAATTTTTCTAATTAAACCTATCTGGAGATCTGGGGGCAATACGTAACTATTAATACGACGTACTCTGCGCAACATTTTTCCACTAAACTGAGGTATTCAGTAGCACATTAGAATGTAGCGTTAACTTAAGGCGTAAATTATGGCCAATGTCTAGAACCGTGTTTGAAGGCGTGCCCTATCGGGAGGAATCAGGTGAATTTGTCAAGTTGTCTCCGGATATTTTTCGATACACATCAAAAACTGAAATCATGCAAAGAGAATCTGGTTATGTCCCACAAATTCTTGAGGTTTTTCTCGGCAACTTAATGTTATATGCCGATTCAAAGAACGATTAAGCAGATCAATGGATTCGAAAATCGTCGCATGAATATTTGATTCACTAGTAAATGTTATTGACTTCACATGACTAGAAAGCTTTTAGGGAAAAGAGGAATGTCAAAATGGAATGTAAATGTGGATGCGTAAAAAACGGGAAGTAGTTTGGTCAATAAAATACGGATGGAGAACTATCTGTTGGGAATTCCGCAATAATTTGTTAAAGCATTATGGAGCGCTGAATGTGTATCTATAGTCGGTTAATTTATGAGAAATTTTAAGGCGATTTGGGTGATGTAAAAAAATTGAAGTGGTATTTGCCACATTTATGCTCGATACTAAACAGTAATATAGAGCTTGGATCAGTATTGACTAAGATCGAATTATCGATAATTCAAGCATTGCGTTTATTCGATTAAACATTTAGGACTAGACCTATGAAAGAAAAACCAATTTTTGGCCCCCATACTCGAAAAGTGCAACCTCGACTGAGAATGATTGCAAATGGTAATGCCGAAGTGAATGGAGTGCGATCTCAAACCAGTAGTGGGGTAAGAATTACTGACAAGCACACTTTTGCTAAAAGTGAGTTCACGCCACCTGAAGCCATAGAGTCGATTCGCAAGACCAGTGGGAAGTTAACCAGAAAGAAGATTAGTACTCCCCCATCGAATATTGATTCCAGTGTCTTCATTCATTTTACCCATTCAACTGGAAAAGATCGTCAGGCCCATGAAATTTGTAGCCGCGCATCCAATGCATCTGTTTCAAATTCAAGGGAAAATATCAGTACGGCAACAGTCCCCCTAGATGAGATTCAACAACTTGCGGAAGACAATTGTATTGCCTATATTGAACATGGTGAACCGTTAAAAGTCCCTGCCCCTATTGTCAATGGAAGTACTTCTCCACCCCAAAAGCAGTTGCGGAAATTTGATACAGTGGGTGGCAGAGACGTATTAATTGGAATCATTGATGTCGGCGGCTTCGCGTTTGACCATGAAGACTTTTTGGATAACAACGGTCTAACACGATTCAAAAGTATTTGGGATCAAGGCAGCGATTCACATGATCCGCCCCAGGAAAAACTTGACGATGGTTCGACCAGGAATCTATTCGAGTACGGTGCCGAAATCACACAGACTCATATGAACCAGGCGATACAATCGTCAACGAGTGTCGGCTTGCCGCCCTCTGTTTTAGAGCCGCAATCACAAATGGAACCCGGATCCCATGGTACACATGTCGCCAGTATTGCGGCGGGGAATAGAGGCGTGTCTAGAAATGCGCGCATTGTGGGCGTTTTAATTGATATTCCGGGTAGTCACAGTGACCGAAGAATGTCCTTTTATGATTCAACGCGTATTGCACACGCAGTGGATTATATTAAACATGCCGCTGATGAAATCAAGGAAGAAGAGGGGCTCGATCATTTACCGATTTCAATCAATATTAGTTTAGGTACCAATGGCCATGCCCATGATGGGAGTAGCGCGTTGAGTCGCTGGGTCGATTCTCTGTTAACTGAACCTGGCATCAGTATCTCTGTGGCGGCTGGAAATTCGGGGCAAGAGAAAGCGGAAAGTGCAGAAGACTTTGGTTTTATCATGGGCCGAATACATTCAAGTGGGAGTATTGTTGCTCAGGGATTAGACATCGAACTGGAATGGCAGGTTGTGGGTAATACCATCACCGATGTGTCAGAAAATGAGATGGAAATTTGGTATAGCCCCGCTGATCGGTTTTTGGTTTCTGTCAAACCACCCGGCGGAGACTGGATAGAGGCAATTCAGCCCGGACAGTTCATCGAGAATAAGCAACTCCCGGATGGTGCGATGGTGAGTATTTACAATGAACTGTATCATCCCATTAACGGCGACAACTATATATCACTGTATTTATCGCCCTTTATATCCAGTTCGGAAATCATCGGAGTCACCCCGGGTTTATGGAAGGTGAAACTGCACGGTGAACAGGTGCGTGATGGTCGGTTTCATGCGTGGATTGAACGTGATGACCCGTATCAATTTGACCCCATTGGCCCCATTAATCCCTGGCGATTTCCCTCTTTTTTCTCCGAGTCCACCAATGTAGATGACTCATCCGTCAGTTCCCTTGCTTGTGCGCAAAACGTAATTTCGGTTGCAAATCTGGATGGTCATCAAAATAAAATTAATATCACCAGCAGCCAAGGTCCCACGCGTGATGGTCGCCATAAACCCGAAATTGCGGCACCTGGCACGGGTATCGTCGCCGCAAACGGCTTTGATCATGTAGAGAAATGGATCAGTATGACTGGTACGAGTATGGCATCACCGTTTGTAGCCGGTATTGCGGGATTGATGCTTCATCA
Source organism: Candidatus Spongiihabitans sp. (assembly GCA_965237725.1). Taxonomy (GTDB): domain Bacteria; phylum Pseudomonadota; class Gammaproteobacteria; order Arenicellales; family Poriferihabitantaceae. Next base: position 2,356,024 of record OZ250151.1, on the reverse strand, counting down.
CAATCACTTTTTGACGGCGGCACAAATTCGAGGGATTCTTAAACGAACGGCTCAACCATTACCGGGCGTCGATTATCGATGGCAAAATGATGCGGGTTACGGGGCAATTGATCCTGATCGATGTCTGGATGAGGTGGATACCGTCTATCACAGAGAGGATTTAGAATGAAATTACGTGTTTTTCAATCTGATAAGGGAGATTGCCTTTTACTGACAAGCTCGGATGGCGAACATATGCTCATTGATGGGGGTATGAAAAAATCCTTCAATCAACACACAGCAAGTTACCTTAGCCGTTATGTCGATCGTTTGCATCGGGTTTGTGTGACCCATATCGATCAAGATCATATACTCGGTATTTTGGAACTTTGTGAACATGTTCTAGATTGGCGGGTTTACGCATATCAACAAAGTGTAGGTAATATTCGGTTTAAAGAACCCGAATCTCCAGAACCACCCCCGATTACCGCATTTTGGCATAATTCCTTTAGTGCGCAATTTGGTGAAGAGGCTGACAATCTCGCCATGGTCGCATCAACTCTATCAACTATCTTCTCTGTCGGTGAGGATATCAATAGCCAGGAGCTTGCCCATCATTTATCAGAGATAGCGACCAGCCAAAGACAAGGTTATTTGTTGACACAGAAAATTGGACCCGCACTACTGAATATTCCGGTTAATCCAGAGTTTGGTGGTGAATTAATGTTGTTTGATCCGAACAACAACGTTTTCCCCCTGGGTAATACCACCATTCGAATGATTGCACCCTTTGCAGAAGATATCAATAAATTAAGAAATGAGTGGAAAGAGTGGGTTGAATCTGCGGATGGAAAAAAAGCGGTCAAAAAAATCAACGATACGATTAAAAGAGATGGAGAAAACTTAGACAGTAGTAATGCCACCAACATTCAGTCTGCATTAAAAACGACGCTCTCTTCAGTGCGACTTGAGCTTGGCAAGAAGTATGGTAATCGTAAGAAGGTAACCACACCCAATCTAGCTTCCACTATGTTTGTCGCAGAAGAAGGAAACAAAAAAATCTTATTTACCGGTGATGGGCATGGTGATGATATTGATAAGGGATTAGAAGCTGATGGAACCTATGACCCGAAAAGTGGTGTTCACTTCGATATTATCAAAGTCCCCCATCATGGTTCTGAATTCAATACAGATTTGGACTTTTGGCGCAGAATGACAGCAGACGACTATGTGTTTTGTAGTGATGGATCTCACCATAATCCAGATATCGGAATTCTTGAGAGGATCATTCAGTCACGTAAGGAAGACAAAGACAAGAACTTACCGCATGCCAATCGAAATTATAAACTTTGGTTTAACTCCTCAGTGGATGCAACCAAGTCAGGTAATAAAAGCTATATGAAAAAGATACGTTCTTTCGTACGTCGAGAAGCTAGATTGTCAAATGGACGGCTCTCATATCAATTCTTATCTGGGCATGGATTCAGAGTTAGAGTTTAATTAAGTTACCCTCATTAGTTATTAACACACATTAATAATTAAAAGGTGAGTTTTATTAGAGAAAGTTATAATTCAGACTATTTTTTTTAAAGACAAATTCATCTAAATTGTTGTAATCAGAAAGTCGAAATTTGAGCTTGGTTTCTCCGCTAGGATGTATATTTATTTGTTGTTTAGAATTCCTACTTATTTGAGTTAGCACTTTTTTAGTTACATTTATTATGGTTCCTGCATCCTCGCGAGAAGCTTCAACACCTACAACCAATACATTATCTACAAGAACTTTTGGCCCATCAGGAGTTAATAACTTGAAATATGTTACAGGTCGATTCGATCGGTTGTGACAAAAAATCCAAATCTGATCACCCTTATTTTCTATTTTGACAACTGCATAATACTCAGATTGGTGGGATTCTTCCCCACATTGAGCTTTTTGATTCTCTTCAGGTTGTTTGGCTATTTCCGACTCAGCATAGAGAAAAACTGAAACATCCTCTTCATAAAGTTTAGGATTAAATTGAATGGAATCACTAATACTTAACCTTAATTAATTTTTTAATTTTGACGAAGGTAACTTATTCCTCGATCAAATCTCATTCTCCTCTTTCACAATAGAAATTTATAGTATTTCCAACCCTCAAAAATGAACTAAACATTTAAATTGTTAAATACTTTAAACGATTTAATATTAGTTATTTCCCTTCTATCAATAATCGCGCATTAAGTGACGGATTACCCGCAGAATGAAGTGGAAATCTCGAATCTAAATCTTTTGGAGAATTCATGAGATGAAGTTCAACATCTAAATCTTTTCCCAATACGGATTTTATGGGTACTTCAAAGTCAAGACTAATAACGCCTAATTTTTTACAAGTATCGCATTCCGAGGGGTTGCTCGACTGAAAGAAAAATCTTCTTCCAATGGTTTTCCCATTTGCTTTGAGTCTAGCTTCGAAGCTCCCCGGGATTTCTAATCGATGAATACCTTTTAGCCGAACGGATGTTGTCGCTTGTTTATTGATATGCATGCTTTTAGAGGCGGCAATACTCCCAGTCGGGGTATGTTCGAATGATGGAATGATCGGTTTTTTTTGAATTTCGTAATCGATGTCGAGTGCGTGAGAATCTAATGTATCTTGTACACTTAAAGTAAATGGTTTTAACCCATCTAAACCGGGTTCTAAAAATGTAGTTGACCCCCGAATGGTGCTACGAAATCCCCAATAAGTTGTGGCTTGCATAGCTTGCTGCCAAATCCACCAAAGGCGATCCCAATTAGAATGAAAAAACCAAAAAATAGGGTCAAATGACGCTACATCAGAATCAAATTGTGACTCGCCCATAGCGGCATGTCCGGCATCATGTGCTCCAACCACGGAATTTTTTCCAAAATCAATAAAATCGTTCCAAACGGGTTTAACCATTCCATCGGCGATCATTCCTGTCACGTCATAATCCTTTATATTCTTAATGATCTTGGATCGGCTGAACCGTTTGGTTTTTTTACCCGCTCTATGCTCTGGTTTGCTGTTCACATCAATGGGGAATGTATATCCAGAAAAAGGCTTTCTGAATAAAAACGAAGGAGGCGGTTTGGTCACATCCCAATACGGAAGTGTAACGTCTTCGCACCCATCAATAGTTCGAAGGGCGTCCTCAAATCGTTTCATATATGCGCGATGCCAAGGATGGTACTTGTCAACATGATGTTGGCATCTGTCTTTGTCTGGATACCAATGAATGCCAGCAATAGCGAAGAAACTGTTTGGATCAGTTCTATCGAGGTCCATGATGCCAATAAATGCTTTTGTCAGCAGTTTAATTTCATCGTTAGATAAATTGTCAACATCTTTACGTAGACGCTCAACTTCACCGGGCTTGGGGTTAGAAAGAGTGGGCGTCCCTAGAGCATGCTTTGGGCTGTTTGTGATCCAATTCTTATAGGTCCCCCATCGCTCTTTACTCCATTTGCGATCATCATCTGGCGGCATTTTCGCATTTGGTGGTTCGGTTTGAAACAACACTTCCGTGTCATACGATTTCAAACTGTCGTAAGTGGAAAGATCAATGCCTTTTTGCATCATGTGATCCAAATCCACCTCATCAAAGAAATGTCGAACGTGTGCAAAATAGGTAGGGTTTTTAATCAGTTTATCCGCCATAACAACAACCTCTTAACAATGATGTATTCGTAGAATGGCAAATTTTCTCGTATATAGCCAATCAATTATGTGGGAAATGTCACATCCCACATGACAAAACACATAGAAATAATAAAGAATTAGAACTCAGTCAGAACCGGCGTACGAAACAAGTCGGTGTGCGCCATAGGGTTATTTCCTGAATCGAACATGGGAAATTTAAATTTTCAAAGCATGTCTTTGAAATTATGGAGAAGCTACGGTGTAGCCCATCGAGAACTGATTCAGGATACGATTCACGATACGTCACAGTATGCGAATAATCGAGCTGAGCTTTCGCATCATGAATTAGCCTGAATTAATTGAGTATTGGATCCCCAGAATTACCCCAAAATTAGAAGCGTTGCTAACAAGGGCCGACTAATACTCAGGCCCCCATTCCTCTCCCCAGATTTCCTTCCAGAGAAATGGCCGCGTTGAGTTGGATTTAACCGTACCGCCTTTCCATAAATCCCATCGGGGATTGGCATACTGATCAAAATAGGCATCAATTCGTTCGCTCAGTTTTTTTACCACGTCGATGTAAGCTTGATCCTGGGCAACGTTTTTGCGCTCATCCGGATCATTGTTAAGGTCGTACAGCTCGCACTTGAAATTGTAGGCAGTATTTTCAATACGTTGCATAAACAACCACCTCGATGTTCGTATGGCGCGGGTTTCTTCCTGCTCCATAAACACTTCGTCCCGAAAATCTATAGCGTCGCCGCGAAGCAGAGGGCGAAGACTGGTACCAAATATTGACTCCGGAGATTCGAGCTCACAACCGGCAATATCCATAACAGTGGCGAATATGTCTGTTGTGCCAACGAGTTCTTCCACCTGCTCACCTTGTTGCGCCTCTTTGGGATAATGGATAATGAGGGGAATATTGTTGGCCGAGCGATGCATGTTCGAAGGCCAGGTGTCCTCGCCATGCCCCCAGAATCCGTGATGTCCAACAGACAATCCGTGGTCAGCGGTATAAATCACAAGGGTGTTGTCGAGCACTCTCTTTTCTTCGAGTTTTGCAAGCATCCGGCCTACACCGTCATCTACCATGCTCATCTGCGAATAGAACTGCCGCATGGCTCTCAAGTTATTAGGCTGCTCGGCGAGCTGCTTGTACCATTCAAAATCATAATCCGGCTCTTTCTCTTTACGAATCAAAATCCAGTCGATCAGTTCGGAACACACCCCTTCCCGTGGAACAGAATTCATTGGCAATTTTGCATACTTACTGGAATGACGATGCTCCGGCTCATCCGGGCGCACCTCCCCATAGGGTGCGTTGAAGGTATTAAACAGAAAGAATGGCTTGTCCTTGGCGGTTGCTTGATCGATGTACGCCACACATCTTTGGGTAAAGTAGTCTACGGAATGCTCTTCAGCGGTTTCCAGTTTGCCGTTGTTGTTCATGTCTATGCCATAGAAGGAAGGCATCATGCCCTTGGCCATGGTGACCCAGTGATCGAAACCGTTTTGCGGCTTGTCGGCAAATCCGAGATGGTACTTTCCTATTAATGCCGTGTGGTAACCGGCTTCCCCAAGCTTCTCTGGCAGAGTTTCGAATTCCGCAATGGCGTTGTAGTTCTCGGGCCATTGGTCCATCACTTCATCATCGAGCCAGGTATGAACTCCGTGCTGGGAAGGCATCAGCCCGGTAAGCATGGAAGCCCGGCAGGGTGAGCACATGGAATTCGGGCAGAAAGCGTTTCGAAATAAAACACCTTTGGAAGCCAAATCGTCAAGATTCGGTGTAAAGATCTCGTTGTTTCCGTAGCAGCCCATCATGCTCGCAGGCTGGTTATCGACAAATATCAGCAGGACATTTGGTTTTTTGTTTGCAGCCATCGGCCTAGCTGATTTTCTTGATGTATTTGGCCGCGTGTTTTCCAGATATTGTGCCTGCATTCAAACCGCCATTGGCGGTTGCCCACTGGCTGGGATGACAGGCTTCCCCCGAAAAAAACAATCTGTCTGCCACAGTCCTGCGCAATACCGCCCGCATGGGCTGCTTACCCGGTTTTGCGCTAGAGTAAGAGCCTTCGTACAAAGGTATTTTCCCCGTGGCCGTGGCAAAGCCCTTGATGAACTTTTTCTCAATATCATTGCCCAGCATACTTTTCATGCCATCAAGACCGTAGGCTACTGCAACATCCATGCCCTGGTTTTCCAGTAACCTGGCCTGATCACCACCGACATAAGCGTACACCAGGTTGGTGCCACTCATGTTGGCCATGTAGCCCACGCCATTTTCATCGTGCTGCTGTTGGTCGACATACACATCCGCTCCAAAGCCAAATACATCTTCAGTAAACTGCAGTCCGATGTAGTCCATGACGCCCATATCAATTCCACTAATGGCTTCCAGTTTCTCTACGGGTAATTCGGGGACGAACCTGATGTGGTTTTTGGCCAGAACACCTACAGACACCGTCAAAATCACGGCCTTGGTTCTGATCGTACCTTCTGAAGTGGTTACTCTGACACCTTCTCCACTCCAGTCTATATCGGTGACTGCGGTCCTTAGTGAGACAGGGACATCCTTGCCATAGTGGGCGACCAAAGTGCCGTATCCCTGCCTGCAGAACCAGACATCTTCTCCGCCCACGCTGTTCCACCAGTCCACCGGCGAGTAGTCCTTTGAGTTTTGCGCCATTCCCCAAACGCCGTAGTTGGAAGCAACGGTGTATCCCCAGGGGGAATTGAAAAACGCTTCGCCCAATGCCGTCCGGACATTGTCCGCATCTCCGGTAACATGCTCCGCAGAGTTTTTGATCTTGTTATAGAAGATATCGTAAGCTTTGTTCTGGTCTTTATATTCTTCTTTAGTCGCCTCACGATTTCCAACAAACGATCTTGATTCCCTCGGATCTTTATAGATATCAAACCCGTTGTTTTTGCCGTAGTCAATAAACGGATTGTCGAGAGGGTAGGACATCCAGTGAGCATGCATGTCAAAAGGCACGCCAAATATATCATTATGGGTAAAAACGCGACCGCCAATTCGATTGTCAGCCTCGACCAACACGAAACTGACACCCTCTTTTTGTAATGATTTTGCGGCTCCCAAACCAGCTGTCCCTGCACCAATGATTACCACATCAGGATCAGAAGGTACGTTGGCAAACGCAAGTCTTGGCGCAATCATACTGGCCCCGGCTGCTTTCAGGAAAGCTCGACGCTGACCGCTCGTTTTGATGTTCATACTGGCTCCTAATCGGGTTTATTTTATAATCTACCAGATTAACGCTGCCAAAAATACCAGCTGCAAGTAGTAACGCTCATAAATCCCAAGGAAGCTGCTGAGTAAATTTCAATAACGCCTGCTATACCAGCGCACTTCAGTCTGCCCCAATTTCCCCAGAAGCTGTTTTTAAAAAAAGTCTGAACCAGAGAATCGTTTACGAAATTTTACGCTGAAACATCAGCACTAAAGGAACGGCAACAATTGCACAAATCATAGTCAGCCAAAAACCATTTGTATAAGCAATCATATTCGCCTGTTTGATGATTTCATTGGATAGCGCCGCTAGATCCGTAGTTTTTGTGATATCCCACAATTGATTCGAAAGGGTGAATTTGAAATTCTCGTTAAATGGGGTGACATTATTCGCTAGTTCTGAATAGTTAATCTGTGCATAACGGGATATGACTGACAATACGATGGCGATGCCACTGGTTACGCCGGTATAGTAGACTAAATAAAAAATCGCAAACCCTTCGTTCTCGTGTTCCTTTTTTACGGTTGCAAATGCCAAAATTGACAGCGGGACAAATGAAATTCCTCCGCCAACGCCCAAAGCAAAATTCACCAGGGAAATACTTTGTTGCCCAACATCTAGATTCCAGGTTGACATCATGTAGCCTGCTGCGGCTATTATCAGAAATCCAATGCCAAACAAAACCCTGGGGTCTACCCGGTCGGACAGTTTAGCATTAAGAATCATACCAACGATGACGCCAGCACCCCTGGGGAGAATCAACATTCCGGTATCCAGGACCGTATACCCAATCAAACCTTCCAGCAAAAGCGGCATGATGACCAATGACAACATAACCAATCCACCCTGGAAAAAACCCAGAACAGTGCCGAGGACAAAATTCAAATCGCGTAGTAATGGTAGAGGTATAAACGGATTTTTGGATATGACACAGTGGACTACAAAGTAATACATTCCGACACCCGCGAGAATTAACTCAATCAAAATTTCTGGTGATTCAAGCCAATCAAGCCTGTTTCCACGGTTCAAAACAAGATGGACACATGTAACCAGGACCAAAAGACTGGTTACGCCAATCCAGTCCATATTTCGGACTTCACTAGATTTTGATTCGGGAATGAACTTCCATGCAGCAATCAAGGACAAAAGACTAATTGGAATCATGAAGTAAAAGATTGATGGCCAACCAGAATGATGAATCAAGTAGGCTCCCATTAGCGGTGCTGCCGCACTACTGACTACCAACCCGATCGACCAAACTGCCGTGGCTTCACCAAACCTGTCTCGTGGGTACGCATCGGTAACGATTGCATGACCTAAGGGAATGAGCGCAGCACTAGTTAAACCTTGCATAAACCGCCAGAAGACCTGCTCGGTTAGAGTTTGGGCTGTCGCGCACATAATTAATGTTATTGTGAATAAGATTATTGAGGTCAGGAATACGCGTCTGCGACCCAATCTACAAGCCAGCCATCCAGTCATTACAAACATAAGTGTGTTTCCCAATACAAATGATGACATGACCCAGGAAATTTGGTCGGGCGTAGCAGAATAAGCGCCCTGCATTCGTGGTAGTGCTACGCCTACGATATTCCAGGCAATTTGATTGGAAGCGGTTCCCAAAATTACTGCAACCATAATTAATATCGCTCGCCGCTCTAGCGGTGTTTTGCGCCTGATGTTTGGTTGAATTTGCAGTTCTAACTGCGGAGCTCGATTACGCTGTTGATCTACACCGGGCTCCTGAGCACGCGGGGCTTCCAATTCTGATTCAGGGGCTACAGCACTACGCATACGAAAATTTGAGAAACGATATCAACATTGACAATTCGGATTTATTAATTCGAGAAAAATGATGGGATATGGCGTGACTGTGCGCTTAATCTGGTTATTTGAAAAGCGACATTTTCTAATAGCTTTAATCGGATAATCCGATTATTATCTTGCCATCGAACCTCGAAGCCTTGATGTGAAGATAGACCATATACAAACCTTTCTCGAAATTGCCGCTTGCGGCAGCTTTAATCGTGCGGCTGAAAATCTCAGTGTTACCCAGTCCACTGTCAGTGGGCGTATTAAAGCTATGGAACTGCACTTTGGCAGTCCGCTTTTCACGCGTGAACATTCAGGGGTTGAACTCACATTTGCAGGCAAACGGTTTTATCACTATGCGGAAAGCATTTACCGAATGTGGCAGGAGGCACGGCAAGAAGTCACACTGCCTAAAGGTTACCGAACTACCATCGCGTTAGGTGCACAAGTAAGTTTGTGGGAAAGATTAATATTAGAATGGATGCCACGGATGCGACACGATGCGCCTGATGTCGCACTCAATGTACAGGCAGATTACTCCATCAGTTTAATGCGCCAGTTGTCTGATGGTCTGTTGGACATCGGCGTTATGTATCAACCCAGGCATGTCTCGGGACTTGTAGTTGAAGATTTATTCGAAGAGACGCTGGTTATGGCCTCAAACTCGCCTCGTACAGTATCCATGGATTGGGTGGAAGATTATGTGTTCGTTGACTGGGGAGATGTTTTCAGAGCGCAGCACAGCGAAGCATTTCCGAACATTGAAACCCCTGCTGTTTCTGTTGGTTTAGGTGCGTTGGGTTTACAATATATCCTGCAAAATGGCGGTTCAGGATATTTTCCTCGTCGAATAATTGATCCACTAGTACAAGATGGAAAGGTACATCTTGTCAAAGGTGCGCCAACCATGTCTCGACCCGCCTATGTGGTTTACACATCTACTCCAAAGAATGAAAGCATTCTTCGTGTCGCGCTGGAAACACTCCACAATGTCGCTGGCTCTCACTGATTAATGCAAACAACAATTGTCCCTCCTAAAAACTCATCCGACATTTAATATTACTACTTCGTACTCATAATCCATTGGCCGTACGACGCCATGGGCAGTTACCTGCTCCTGCAGTAACTGCATTTCCACCATTCCCCCGATCGGGGTAGAGGGCAGGCTTTGGCGGTCATGGCAGGGGTAGAGCGACGGCAAATTGAGAATCCAAGAAATAGAATCGAATTTAGGCTTTAGAGTCTTGATGATAACGATCTACTGCAATTTTATTATTTTCAACAACAGTGATTAAATTTGGTTAATCAAATCAGGTAAATTATCGAAATTTTGATAGTGAAGCCGATAAGCAGAAATTCCTTTCACCAGTTTAATTATTTGAGCAAACCCATGGCTTGGCAAATTACGAGCAATGATATTGCACCGCATCAATTCCAAGCCTGCTTCCGCTCCCGATAGTCTAATTATTTCTGGTTTAGAATCAGCGATGTACTTTGGGAATATGATATGGGTCAATTTTGGAATTTCGATTGTGAAATCTGGATTTATCAACCGATGTGGAATCATAGTGACAGCTTTAGATGACCGAACCTGATCTTTTAGAGATTCAAAATCCAGTATCTCTTTAATCGCATCAAGACCATGGGACTTGATGCACAATGGTCGAGTAAATGCATTCAGTTTATGTGTCTCAATATCTATAGTAACTAGTTCATCGGTGTGGTAACGCATTCCGTTATTGACGCACCAAGTCGTTACCGACGTCTTTCCTGAGCCGCTAGTGCCAGGTATTAAGATTGTTTTGCTGTCATCGGAAATTAATCCTGCGTGGATGGCCAGTGCGCGGTCATTGTCACAAATCAGGTGAAACAGAACTTCACCCATCAAGATAACACCGAGTCCTGCCAGCTTCTTGCCATTGAATAGAGATTTATCCGAATGCGTTAATTTCCACTTATTCTTTTTTTTGTGTTTTATTTTGAACGGAGTGGAGCTCAGTGTAGTGTCTTCACTAGAGTCTTTGATATCGTTAAACAGAAACTGAAGAAGTTCAGTAATTTTTTTATTGGTATATTCGATGCGAATCCTTCGGCCATCGAATGAGATGTCCTTTTGCAGCATTTGAAATTATAGTTGGGTGGAGAACGTTAAAACTAATCAGCTAACTCAATCGCATTGTTGGAAACAAAGAGTTCAATGGAATCTACTACATCCTGCTCGATAGAATCTGTGGCATCTGGAAAAGCTTCTTTTAGAAGTTCTGTAATTTCTCCAATAGTAAGCTTGCCATCACATAGCCGCCATATGATTGATGCGGTAGAATTCATGTAGATAGAACGGGTAGATTCGGGGGAATAAAGTAGCAATTCACCATCAATTTCTTCGAGTTCAAAGTTAGATTTAACTTTTGGCGTTGTATTTTTCATATTAATTGAGTGTCAGTTCGGTCGCTATTTTATTTAATTTGGAATTAAACTGTGACAATTTGGAATACAAATCAAGACAGCGATTATAGTGTCAATAGCACAGAATGTACAAAGTATAGAATCGGAAAATGAAGTAGTGTATTGGCTTCAGACTAACGTTGCGCCTGGGGAAATTCAGGTTTTCAAATCTGGATATGACATAAAATGATCTTGGTATAGAAGAATTTCAGTAGATCGGGGTCAGTATAATAATTATTGTAATAATCAATTGTAGATATTACATATCTACAGTGTGCTCTGTAATTATTATACAATATATTAAGCAAGATCAAATATACGCTCACTGAGACACTTTTATGATTTGTATTCACCTGGGCCTTGCCAAGGCGGCATCCACGACTTTACAACATCACCTGTTCACCAAACATTCCCAGATCGAGTTTCTGGGGAGAGGAGTAGATAACGGTTTCGTAAAGCCGTTTGTCAAAGAGATCTCATGGCAACTTCCATCGTGTGCCAACGATTCCACCCTGGAAATGTGGCGGCGTTCGGTGAGCGAGATCATAACACCAGCGATTGAAAGCGGTCGCGTTCCCGTATTTTCGCAAGAGAAACTGTCGATGGCTTTTGACAATGCCAGGCTGGCGATGAACATAGAGCGGGTGTTTGGTCCTTCCAAAGTCTTCCTCGTCGTTCGTCATCCTCTACGCTGGGTTGAGTCACGCTATATTCAGAGTCTCGAGGGCAGCAATTTAGATAAAGGGAAACTTCCGGCTGGGTACTTCACGATCGAAGATTTCATAACTCAATCTTGGAATCAAGAAGTGAAGGGGCACCTGAAGTGTCTTATGAGCAGGAAGATCCTGGAGCCCTATGTGGCGCAATTCGGTAAGCAGAATGTCGGGGTGTTCATGTTCGAGCATCTGCAGTCGGACCCGCAAGGCTTCATTGAAGCCATATGCGAGTTCATCGGGGTGAATCCGGTCGAAGGGGTTCAGAATGTCACGAACGAGCACAAGAATCCACGGATAAAGCGCAATACCGTGGAGCAGTTAAAGATGATTCATCATTCACCCGCACTAACACGGATCTTCCAGCAGGCAACACACAAGGAACGGAAACGAATGGTCGGAATCAGTCGAGATTTGATACCTACGAAAGGCGAGCGGGCAACCGTTGAGATTCCCGGCTGCTGGCGTGCTCGGATTGAGGACCTGGTGCGGGACGATTGCAACTATCTGCGTCAGGAATTTGGGTTGCCCGTCGGGGAGGCTGGGTACCCGATTTGAGCATCGCAGGTTACAAAGGAGTCAGCTATTATCCATAGCAGATTCTCTGGTTGAATTGCCTATAGGGTTTGCTTCATACTCACAGCGAACATTTCAGAGTTTCGCAGGATTGCTTCGAATCCAAAAATATTATGGAAATTCCCGAGGGCAGTCAAACAATTTTTTGCGCTGATACAACTACATCCAATACCTGATCTCTCGGCCCAACCACTCGAACAATCGCTGGTTGGGTTCCTTGTATCGCTCCACCAGCGAGTTCATGTAACGAATTTCAGCAATGCTCAGCTTTGGGTAAACCCTGGGCTTCTGCGGGACCGCTTCCAGGTGTGCATGGGATACACCAAGGAACCGCTGGATATTCGCATAAACAAGATCAGGCTCTCGCCATGTCTCCTCGGCAATGACTACTAACACCCGCTCAGTGTCGTAGAACTTGAGAAATTGCATGAGTACATCGTGGTAGTACCCCTGCCGGATTATCTCTGTCTCTTTATTCTTGGGAAGGCCGTAAAGGGGATAACTCGTTCCTAATTTCCTGTTTGTCTTGTTCCATTGCGAAAGTACCCTGCTCACTGGGTCACGAAAGCTCAGGATGATTTTCGCGTCCGGCAGTGTCCCCTTGATAGCCGACCACAGCCTTTTCCCCTTGAGGTAGGCGGGCGTTTTCTCCCCGACTACCCTGCCGTCGTCCGGAAAGTGCTCACGATACCAGTCCAGGCCTTTGTCCTGGTGGCGGTCGAAGAAGTGCACTTCAAAATTTGGGAGATAAATTTGAGGGTGAGTAGCCAGCGTGCGCATCAGGTTCGTCGTGCCACACTTCATGACTCCAGCAATAATGAAATCGGGTAGCTTCGTCTTATGAAAGGGACAAAGGCCACTGCTTCGTCGGGCACTGTGTTTACTCATGGTAGTGATCTATAAAATTTGGTAAAGAGCATTGTAAACCGCAAGGACTATTGAGAGGTAAAGATGTGTAGATGCCTATCAAGGCAAATACTGTAAATTTTTTTTGATGCTGTTGCAGACACTTTAGCAACTAAAAGTCAAAAAGCACATTGCTGAACATTGGAAGCGATTATAATGTTATCCAATAGTCTTAGTTTTATCTATAGAACCTTCTAAAAACGGTGTGTCCAGTGAAAAGTAGGGGGCAGTCCTCGATTACTGTATTGTCCGCTTAAGGCATAAGCGACCCTTTTTTTCCTGCTTCGTAATCGCCTGCATTCTCCAAAGCGGACAATTTTTAGCGTCTGAAAAACTTCTGTTATATACTCTTCTCGGACACTTTAAAAAATCTGGTATTAGTGAATTTCTTAAAACCTAGCCTCTTCAAAAAGACAGCCTCTCGTTGGATATTTGGCCCTCAACCACCCAAGCAAATCATATTCTGGGGTCTAAGTAAGGCGCAGCGGAAATCACTGCATTATTCAGTGGCTTCGATCCATGCATCCCTTACATCATATTAACAATATCCCTTTAGAAGAATTAATAACGATTGAGCCTGGAAATAACCTGATAAGTCTGGAAGACAAATACTTTTTTGAAATGGAGGTAGTCGGCGATACGCAACACATTCTTATCTTGAGGGATCAATAATTGGCTTGCATCAACGGTCAGGAGAGGATTTAGTAGCGTTATGGGTATTCCAAATACGGATTTATGGGTACAGTATGCCAAGGAGTTTTGTGGAGAAACTAATCATTTAGTTCATAAGGTGTGCATTAACTATAACCAGTGGTTTGTTTCAGAGTCTTACCGGCGAGATATAGCACAACAACTGAATATGGATTACAGTGAGGAAACTATAAATAAAATTCCTAAATTCGGCAGAAGCTCATTCGACAAAAATAAATACGGAGGTAAAGCCAGTAAGATGGCGGTGTTGGATCGCTGGTGTAATCAACGTGACGATGACAAGAACGTATTCTGGCAGCATTTTGGGCGTAATCTGAATGCATTTCGTCTGAGCAAAATAATTTTCCCGGAATTGCCTAATGACCATATTCGGGCTGAATTGGATGCTCAATTATCCTTCTCCCGCAAAGCGACATAAATTTTCTTAAAGATGGAGAGCGGAAAAGGGGTCAGGGCACTTTGTTAAGTTTTTATGCTTTGGACAATTAGCAGACTGAGCAACCCAACCCCGCCGATTTCTGCTTTTCTCCAATCCGGACACTAGGGTTAATCTGCCTCCCCCCAAACGTCGTGGGGTATTGACGCGTGGACCTGCTCTTTACCCGATATGGGCGTTGTGTCAGAATCCATAAACTCGGACTTTTTTAGTATTGTGTGCTCTGAAACTATTTGCAATATATTAAGCTTGATCAGGAATAGGTTGGCGGAGGCTCTTGTATGACTTGTATTCACCTGGGCCTTTCCAAAGCGGCATCCACCACTTTGCAGCGGCATCTGTTTGCCGAGCATTCTCAGATCGAGTACCTTGGGAAATGGAGAAAAAACGGTTTCGTAAAGCCATTTGTCAAAGAGATCGCATCGCAACTCCCAACGTGTGCCAACGATGCCACCTTGGAGATGTGGCGGCGTTCGGTGAGCGAGATCATTATACCGGCGATTGAAATCGGTCGCGTTCCCATGTTTTCGAAAGAGGGACTGTCGAAGGGTTCTGACCATGCCAAGCTGGCGATGAACATCGAGCGGGTGTTTGGTCCTTCCAAAGTCATCCTCGTCGTTCGTCATCCTCTACGCTGGGTTGAGTCCCGCTATATACAGTGTCTCCTGAAGGAACTGAAACCTAGAAGGAAACTTTCAGTTGGATACTTCACGATCGAAGATTACTTAACCCAATCTTGGAATCAAGAAGGGAGGGGGCGCCTGAAGTGTCTTATGAGCAGGAAGATCCTGGAGCCCTATGTCGCACAATTCGGTAAGCAGAACGTCGGGGTGTTCATGTTCGAGCATTTGCAGTCAGACCCGCAAGGCTTCATTGAAGCCATATGCGAGTTCATCGGGGTGGATCCAGTCGAAGGTATTAAGCATGCCACGAACAAGCACAAGAATCCACGGGTAACCCGCGATAACGTGGAGCAGATAAAAATGATTCATCAGTCAACCGAACTAACACGTATCTTCCGACAGGCAACGCGCGAGGATCGGTGCCGAATGATAAAAAGTGACCCTGACTCGCCTACGCAGGGGGAACCGGCAACGGTTGAGATCCCTGAGGTCTGGCGGTCCCGGATTGAAGAACTGGTACGGGACGATTGCAACTACCTGCGTCAGGAATTTGGGTTACCGGTCGACGAGGCTGGTTATCCGATTTGAGCATTACAGTGAAAATACAGAATGACTGGAATAAAGGTTTTCCCGGTTGTAAGTCTCGTGAATAACCAGGTGATATCCCGTCTTATTACAGTCGGGAACGGTAGTTTACTAAATTGACCAAGGCCTGTTTGGAGCAATAAGCAAACAGATTTACTCAATTTTTGAGCGTCAACTATTCCCCAAAGTAGCCGCCCAGGTTGAATTGCTTATGTGGCTGCTTCATACTCGATGCAGACATAACCCAAAATCTTCCTTGAGGTAAGGATGGATAAGAGGTCCCGCCGCAAGATATTAAATATATTAGCTGCATCCACACACGTAGTGAATTCCTGTATCATTCCACCTTCCCGTAAATTCATGAGGTGAAGACTATGAATAAGAAATCCCGTCGTAATATACTAAAGGGTCTTGCGGTCGGTATCCCAACATCGTGGGCAAAACCTATAGTAGATAGCGTAGTATTACCTGCCCATGCCATGACCTCTTGTTTTCCATTTACTGATATAAGCTGCGGTCAGACGATTTCAGGAACCACAACTGGTGGTACGACCGCAAACGCCCCAGAAAATTGTGGCGAACCACTCGATCGAGCCCCAGGCCTGTGGTATCGTATAATTGGGACAGGATGTAATATCACTTTTGAAACGTGTAGTAATACCAATTTTGATAGCGTAATTGGTGTATTCAGCGGTAACGCACCTTGCAGACCAAGTGAATTAGTTTGCGAAGACGGATCTGACATTGATTCTTGCGGCGAGGGAGATGAACAAATCATTATAGCCACACAAGACGGTGTAAGCTATTTTGTCTATGTAACAGGTTTTGATGGTGGTGAAGGAAATTTTGACCTTCTTGTTACTTGCTCAATTTGCGCTGAAAACTGATTGGAGAATTTAATTCGGTTTCAGCGCGAGCCAGGACAGACGAAACCTATCGGATCAACTTATGACTGCTTTGGGCTGCGGTCAATCGAACAATTATAGTAACAAGAATCTAGATGATAACAATCTGGAATTTTATTCGTTCATTCAAAACGCTTCGAATTTGAGGAATCTATATTGAAAAACAGAAGAGAATTACTAAAAGCCCTTTCCGTAGCTGGAGTTGCGGGTGCTGTGGAAACTTGGAAGAAACCAGCAGTAGAATCAGTTACATTACCAGTTCACGCGATGATATCTATTCCGTGTATAGTAACAATTACAGATAGTGGTGGACCTAATTTCAATACCGTTTACAATGTAGAGATACCACCTGATGTTTATAATGGCATCGTAGATCCCAATATGGGTCCTAGTTCTAGTGGTTTAGATTGGGCTGGTTCTCAATTGTTTTATTATGGTAATGCTCCAGACTATGAAAGGTACTTAATATTTTTTGCACCAAATACCTTTGGTGATGGCGAGGTTACAAATGTTGGTGAAGGTTGTCCAGATATATTCACACCGTTTGTCCCAGGTTAACTCATCCTACGATACAAAAAACCTACCTCAGTTATTGTGTTGTGTTACTGGGGTAGAGGGCCGAGATATACTCACAACGGTTATTGAGCAGTAGCTGTTAGCGAAAATTCAACACCGACATCAACGAAGGAAGATTAGTAAATATTAGTTGAATAATTCTATTCGCAAGTCCAAAAACTACATCCCGCTGGCAAATCTGGCGATGGAATTTCTGATGCTACAGTACCACACGCTGTCTCCGCCGCACTCAGACTACTTGCTACGACCACAGTTAATGCTCCTGCTGATGACCCGGTGCAATCACTTCCGGTAAATAAACCAGGACTCGACGGTCCAGTTCCACCTGGCCATTGAATGCTTAATTGATCGCTCCCTTCCCCGCCTGGTGTATTGTAACAGTCAGCAATCACATTACATGAGGTCTGTGCATGGGCGGGTAAATTAACTGCATTCACCAAGGGTTTTTTCCAGGTCTCTACTGCCGCTGCACCGCCGGCGATAGACAGGGCTTTTAGTAATTCTCTTCTTTTTGACATGTTACCTTTTCCTTACAGTATTGATATTTAATGAAACCCGCATGTTAACAGCAAAAATTTTAGAAGTCGTCTAATTATTGACTGTAAGGTCCGGTTAGGGCAATAATCCGACCCTCATCAGCTATTTTTGAGCGCCTGCTTTCTCCTTAGCGGCCACTCGTTGTGAAAATCTAAGATTCTGCTATATACTCAAATCAGACATTAGCTACGCTAGTTATAGCTATTAGTTGAAAAGGGTGATGGTCATATACTGACCCCTTCCAATCTAATCCACTCAGTACCCTTTAATGGACCAAAATTTTCGTTGTCCCCCTCAGGCAATTGCTAATGCGCTGAGCGATGTATTGAAAGGCCGCACCGTGTGTGACATTGGGTGTGGAGAGGGCGATGAAATGGTCTCGATGGCACGCTATGCGAATCGCGTGGTCGGGATGGAGGTGAACCAAAAACAGTATCAAAGAGCCCTTGATCGCGGGTTGGAAGTGGTTGGTGGTGACTACCACGTTGATCCGGTACCCGTTGCCGATGTGTACTATTTTCGATGCATATGGGGAGGCTACCTCAATGTATATTTGTTAGTGCACAGGCTCCTATCAATGCGCAATTTTAACGGATATATCGTGGTTGCTGGAGATGCTGCCATCGAAAGAGAAGCCGATGTAGTTCTCGATTGCGCAAAGATTGGTGAATTACGGAATGTGGAATTTGGTAAATGGCACACGCGTTGGCAGTCACACAAGTTTATCCTCGCAATTATTGATGCCAGCAAATTTGTGGGCCGGAACAGTTGTGAGCGACGTGCCGTTATTACACTTGCTATTGGTGAGGCCATTCGTGACTTGCGTGAGATAGTTGAACCGGCCCATGTTGCCTATGCGAAACGCTCGGATGCTGATTACATCGTGATCGACCAACCACGCATTCATCATAGAAGAAAAGTAAAATATGAGAAATTCCAGATATACGATCATTTCGAAGACTATGATCGCATTTTGTATCTTGATCTCGATGCGATACCGAGTCCAAGCTGCCCGGACTTGTTTTCGTTGGTGCCACCGGACCGATTGGGTGTTGTGTTCGAACGCCAATTTTACGAAAAGACCGCAGCCACTGCGATGAAACAGTTGATGAAGACCTGGCCTAAAGTGGAATGGCACGGCGACTATTTCAACTCAGGCGTCATAATGGCGTCCAAGCAGCACCGAGAGTTGTTTGCTTACGATGATCCACTTCCCAAACACCTTATGTTCAGCGATCAAACGGTCATGAACTATCGAGCTGCCAAATATCGCTATGATTTTTTCGAACTTGGGGTTGCACTGAATTTTATGTGGATGCAACTAGGCAGGGGGGAAAAAGTGTTTGATATGCTTCCAGCTCATATCGTCCATTTCGCAGGACTAGAATCTCCGGAGAAGCTCGCGCTCGAGATTACCAATGCGTGGAGCGCACCCGGGTGGCACCACGGATGTCAGCAGGAGCTGGGAAAAGAAACACGTATGTTTAGCACTCAAACCCTTCGGGCTATCGACGTGATGATTGAAGCACGAGTGGAGGGTGGTTACAGACTTCAGTCAGGTGACAAAATCTTTGAATTGAATGAATGTGAATTAATGATTTTTCAGTTGTGCGATGGTCACCGACGCCTATGCGATATTGTAAGGCTGGTTGGCGATGCGTACTCAATTGACTCTGACCAAATACTCAAGAAGGTCGAATCGACTTTACGAGAACTGTACGAATTGGGCTTTGTGAGGGCAAAGCACCAGTACGTACGTAATAAAGATTTCATTGATATTTGGTGTGAAAGACTGGTTGTTTGAGGCGAATACATTGATGTTAAGCAGACCTGCAGAAATTCCCTGCTAACAGATTGGGAGCAAGTAAAAAGGCGGAATTGCTCCTTAATACAATAAGTGGTTTCACACTTTCAGATCACTATTTCCAGTCCGCTTTGGGCAGAGGCTGTGTAAAAACGCAGTCTTTAATTTTCATTTTGGGACAACGCCACACAAGTGCTGTCAATCCTATTGATAGGCATAATTATCATTCCACTAGCATATAGATTTCGATGAATTAGAGACCTGTTCTACCACTGACTATTTCTATTTTGAGTTTTTACACAGCCTGGGCAATAAGCAGACGGTTTGGCCTGAATTTCTTAGGGGCTGTTTTTCCACACAGCGGACCCCCTAAAAAACATTAATGCTCTGACACCGATATTCCATGACACCGATATTCCGAATGATCAATATCTTGGGTGTAAAACCGCTTATTGAGGCGATTGAAGCTTAACAAAGCTTTTCGTCTACAGGAAAAGTTTGTTTCTAGTGGAAATATTTCGGCATACAAATTAATATGCACCACTAGGTTGAGTACAGGTTCGAGTTTTCACACAGGCTGTACTCTTTGCAGTCACTTTAAAAAATCTGATATTAGTGAATTTCTTAAAACCTGGCCTCTTCAAACAGAGAGCCTCTCGTAGGAAATTTGGCCCTAAACCGCCTAAGCAAATCCTATTCTGGGGCTTAAGGCGTAGTGGCAATCACTGCATAATTGACTGGCTTCTATCCATGCATCCTCTGAATCACGTTAACAATGCCAATTTTAGAAGGTTAAATAAGACTAAGCCTGGACGAAATCTGATAAGTTTGGAAGATAAAGATCTTATTAAATATAAAGCCAAGCACGAGGTGCAGCACATACTTCTTTTGAGAGATCCCTTTAATTGGATGGCATCAAGGATCACGAGACATTTTAATTTTCCAAAGATGGACCTATGGGTACAGTATGCCAGGGAGTTTTGTGGAGAAACTAATTATTTAGCCGATAAGGTATGCATTAACTATAACCGGTGGTTTGTGTCAGAGAGTTACCGCAGGGAAATAGCACAACAACTTAATATGGATTACAGTGAGGAGACTATCAATAGAATTCCTAAATTCGGGAGAAGCTCATTCGACCAAATGGAATTCCAACACAGCGCTGGGGAAATGGCGGTTTTGAATCGTTGGCAGAGCCAATCAAACAATCACAAGAAAACCTCCTGGGAGTATCTGGGTAACAACCTGGAAGTATTTCGTCTGAGCGAATTAATTTTCCCGGAATTGCCTAATGATCAAATTCGAGCCGAACTGGACGCTCATTTATCATTCACCCGCAATGAGATTTAAGCTCGCTTAAAGAGGGTGCTCTTAGAGCCGCATCCGTGATACCAGCGTTTTCCATGTATCATAGGGGAATGATCGGGGTCATACCTGTCGCTTTACTTAAAGTGTAGACGGTTGGATCACTTTAAATACCAATGCCTGGTTCGGGCAATGAGTGGCCTTCACTTCAAGACTAATATTTGACTGCATTCATGTAAGCGAACAACTGTAGCCTACTGTAAGACTTCTGCTATGTACTCATTGCTGCCGTTCGACTGTTTTTTCGGTCGGGCCGTTAATGATCCATGACTCCCGTCTCGCGGCGTCACCCATGTACGGTATTTAATAGTCAACGGAGGTATATGTGAGCTTCGGAAAGTTGTTTGATGGTTATTGCGTAGTTCATGCAGAGCACTGCACGAGTGATCGGCGTGAATGGTTTGAGCACGAGTTGAAGCGTGTCGGAGTCAATCATTACTCAATAGTATCAGCTCCGAAGATAGAGGATGATGACCCGAGGTTGGCTCGTTTCACAAGAACAAGAAAATGTAAAGCAAAAGCAAAATCGCGAGTAAGTCTTTTCGATGCGGTAATGAAATGCATCGATATTGCCAAGAGTAAGAATTGGAGAAACGTTGTTATTATTGAAGATGACATCATTTTCCGGAAAAATTTTTCAGCACGGTGGTCCGAAGTAAAGAGCGAAGTTTCTGACTACAACTGGGATATTCTGTTCTTGTACCGCCGGAACGGGTATCAGATTGAATTGGGGGCCCCGACACGATTGATTCAAATACAAAACACGCTGTGTACCAACTGTTTTGTAGTTCGTGAAGAATTTTTTTCTGTGTATCAGGATGCCCGATCCATTGATGTTGGAGGACCTAGTGATTCGTATAAGACCTTCTACTATTTAAGCAGAAATAATTGTCGAATATTTTCCACCAGCCGAAATTTGTCGGGACAAAAAGGTGGGTTTAAAAGCAGCATTACCGGGCGTAGCCATCCAGATAGTTTGAAGGATTGTTTTGGTGTTCATGAATTTAAAAGAGCCAAAGGTTGAAATACTGGAGCGAGCCATTGATATCGCCCCTGAGTGGCCAAACCTTTTAACGCAAAAAAAGTATCACTCTTTCCCATGTCCTAAGAAATCGGATTAATACTCATATGCATAAACAGCTGACTGTCGTCTGCGTCTCCTATAAACGATACAAAGAGATACATATCCCCATAAACTCCTTTCTTTGCCAGACAGTGTCAAACTGGAAGCTACTCGTAATTCACGATGGCCCCGACAAGAAGATGAGAGGAATCGTTGAGGAATATGGAAAGAGCAATACGAATATCGAATATCTGGAAACCGAGGAGCGGTATAACGACTGGGGCCATTCTCTTAGAGATATCGGTATACGTCGGGCCGATACCGAGTTTGTTTTATTGACCAACGACGACAATTACTATATGCCCAAATTTATCGAGTACATGTTCGAACCCATCAACAATTGGGGCGCCGATTTCGTTCTATGCGATATGGTGCACAACCAATTGAATCCCGGTCAGTACATTCAGCCCGAGTATAATTTTTTTGATACGTATCCGAAGAAACTCTACATAGATATTGGGACTTTCATAGTGAGAACAGCATGGCAAAGCAGGTTGGTTTTCGAGACAAGGGCCACGACGGAGATGCCACCTTCGTTGAGGACTTAATAAGCAGATTTCCGAACTTGGACATCTGTAAGATCCCAAAGATTCTCTTCGTGCACAACTGAGAAGAAGGACTTCTTGTAAACATTAATGCTCTAACACCGATATACTCCCCGATATACTCTGACATCGATATACTGACACCGATATACTCTACTTATGGCATTTGGAGACTTATTTGACGGCTATTGTTTGATCCACGCAGAACACGCTACAAAAGAACGGCGACCTTGGTTTGAGAAGGAACTGCACCGTGTAGGTATTGACCATTACACGGTGATAAATGCCCCGCAAATCACCGATGATGACCCAAGGGTTCTTAGATTTGCAAAACTGGAAAATGAGCGTAAAAAACAAACTCGATCTGTAGCCGCCCGAATAAGCCTTGCAGATGCGCGAATTGCCTGTCTGAAATTTGCCCGAAGCAACAAATGGCGGAATGTTGTCATTATGGAGGATGACATTATATTCAGGCAGGAATTTACCGAATGGTGGGCCGAATCAGAATCCAATGTCGTGGAAATGAACTGGGATATCCTGTTCTTGTACCGTAGTGGTATTGTTGAACACAAGGGAAAAACACACCTCATCAGGATACCGGGAACAATTCGTACCCACTGTTACATCGTTCGAGAGTCGCACTACGAGATCTATGAGCGAGCGATTAGAAACTCAATATGGAAAGGGCGTAGCGTTGACACAAAGACGACGTATAAATTTCTCAAAGAACACTGCAAATGCAAAATTTTTGCTACCAGTCGTAACCTGGCTGGGCAATCTGCGGCATTCAAAAGTAGCATCTCCAGTGCAACTAGAAAAGATACCATGCGCAAGGTGTTTGGATTTGTAGGTGGCTAAATTAGAAATTTAGAGTAATTTAGGATCAGAGTAAAAACTTTCCGATGGCATCTTAAGGCAATAAGCCGGCCCTCAGTGACTACATATCAGTGTCAGAGTATCCATATCAGTGTCAGAGCATTAATGTTTAGTTTTACGCCCTGGGTTTTCTGCTCTGACTCTCCTTTTAAATAGTTTCTCTATCTGATCCTTAAAAAGTTCACTCCCAAATGCCAGCCCACTGTGTGTTGCATGTCTTAGATTATCGATTTTTTGCGCATTCAGTCCCTCGGTAAAAAGCTGTTGGTAGTGACACTGCCTTTCTTCTATAGTTGATCCCAAAGCAGTGTATACGCCGTGTGGGACCGTCAGCTTGCTCGCTTCCCCAAGCGCATTGGTCCGATAGCTCGACCAAGGATAATCGCCAGGCTCTGCCACCATCTGTGCACGGACAGGATTCAATTCAATATATCGCTGACAGACCAAAAAGTAGACCTCTTCATCAACCAAACACGATTTAAAACGTCCTTCCCAAAGCGTCCCGCTTCGGTTGTAAAGTCTATTGAAATATCGCGTATAGTGGCTTCCTACATGTTGCATTAGTTTAGAAATGCTTCTGTCGCTGGTTGGGGTTGCCAGAATGTGGACATGATTCGTCATCAGCACCCACGCGTGTACTTCAACACCATAAAACTGGGCGCCTTCTGATAATAATCCGAGATAACTTAAATAATCGCATTTATCGGCAAAGCAGGGATTGCGATCATGTCCTCTATGGATGATATGTGCGGGTATATCTGCTGGGCATAGCCTGGGTAATCTTGCCATTAGATCCTCCTTGATCTGGGTCAGTCACTGAGACTTCAATTTTCTATTCCTAATATTCTGAATATTATATCTACGTAAACTGGTTATAACAATATCATTAACATTAATGCTCTGACACCGAATTCCTTCGTAACATTAATGCTCTGACACCGAATTCCTTCGTAACATTAATGCTCTGACACCGAATTCCTTTATAACAATATCATTAACATTAATGCTCTGACACCGAATTCCGTATCTACGTAAACTGGTTATAACAATATCATTAACATTAATGCTCTGACACCGAATTCCTTTTGACACCGAATTCCTGACACCGAATTCCTTTTAACATTAATGCTCTGACACCGAATTCCTTATGCTCTGACACCGAATTCCTTTGACACCGAATTCCTTTGTCTCGATAAAACTGAGTCAATTACGCAAAAGTTTGTGTGACTGGATGAAGATGAAGTACCATAGCGTTTTATGGCTTTGAATTTTCACACAGTCTGTACTCAATATAGTCCTTCCGTCCCCCTCTCTGTAATACTTCATACATCTGACAGGTATCTGTCAGAGAGAGCGGGACATGCGCCTGCAGGCTACGAATATCTATACTCAAACATAAGATGTTTGCGGCTTTAGTTTCGAGCCCGCAGGTGCGCTTGCATTCGTCAACGAATACTCAGGGTCTGCCGCGGTGTCGGCTCATCTATATTGCTTTCGCAGAACGCAAGCACGCATATCCCTGTTGATAATGTAACACTGCGGAGGAATTTCATGAATAGCGGAGATCAAAAATATTTTACTGCCTACATCGGTATCGATTGGGCAGACAGGAAGCACGATATGTGTATACAGTCCAGCAAGACTGGAATCAGGGAGTTCGATCAGATACCCCATCAACCCGATGAACTTGATCAATGGGCTCACTCATTGATGCGCCGTTTTGGTGCGCCGATGGCCGTTGCTGTGGAACTGTCGAAGGGGCCGATCATCTCTGCCCTACAGAAACACGATTGCTTTGTGATCTTCCCGGTTAATCCGTCAACCCTGGCCAGGTACCGAGAAGCATTTACACCCAGTCGTGCCAAGGACGATCCCACTGACGCCGAACTCGCCCTTGATCTGATCATCAAACACCCAGAACGTTTTAAACCGCTCAACCCACAAAGTGCGCAGATGCGTGCCTTGGCGTCTTTAGTTGAACAACGCCGACGCCTGGTCAATGATCGGGTCCGGACCACCAATCGGTTGCGTAATACACTCAAACAATACTATCCCCAACCCCTTGAATGGTTTGATCGTATAGATACGGTGCTTTTTTGTGACTTCATTACCCGTTGGCCGACCCTGCTTAAGGTCAAACGGGCCCGTCGAACAACACTGACAACTTTCTTCCACCAACACAGTATGCGATTCAGTCAACTCCTTGACAATAGAGTCGAAGCGATTAAGACGGCAACACCCTTGACCCTGGATGAGGGTATCATCGGCCCGCATCGACTACAGGCCATCGTATGGGTGGAGATGCTGCGTGTTACATTGAATGCGATTAAGCAGTATGACAAAGCCATTGCCGAACTGGCTCCCCAGCATCCTGACTATGCTTTATTCGATGCGCTCCCGGGTGCCGGGCCTTCATTGGCCCCGAGACTGCTTGTGGCCTTTGGCGAGCAGCGGGATCGATTTAACAGCGCGAGTGAGTTGCAGCGATATGCCGGCATTGCTCCGGTTACAGAGCGCAGTGGCAAAAAACACTGGGTACACTGGCGCTGGCAATGTTCGTCCTTCCTGCGACAGACCTTTGTCGAATGGGCTGCGCAGACCATTAACAAATCATACTGGGCTGGGGCTTACTATCGTCAACAGCGTGGTAAAGGGGCGACTTACCAGGCGGCTGTTCGGGCATTAGCGTTTAAGTGGATTCGTATCCTGTATCGATGTTGGCAAAACCACACACCGTATAATGAATCCACTTATCTTAATGCATTAAAAAAAAGAGGATCTCCTTTGCTCGTGCATTATCCTGATACAATAAACCCTTGACCGAGCGCCTCAGGGCGTGAAGCCGCCGTTTACGTTTTAGCGCGAGTTACAACTCAAGACCTACCCTGAACGTCGAGAAGTATTGGTGTGAGGATCTGTTTCTTATCCGATTTGGGCGTTGTGTCAGTATCTATAATGTGGACTTATTAAGTATTGTGCCCTTTGAAACTATTTGCAATCTTTTGAGCCCGATCAGGTATATCCTAGTGGAGGCACCTGTATGACTTGTATTCACCTGGGCCTTCCCAAGGCAGCATCCTCAACGCTAAAATTTAGTCTGTTCGCCGCCCATTCCCAGATCGAGTATCTTGGGATAGATTATTACGGACCACGATACGGAGAATCGTTGATGAAGACGATCTCGAACAAGCTACCGTGTTGCAAAGACGACGCCACCCTGGAGATGTGGCGACGTGCCGTGATCGAAGTCACCGCACCGGCGTTGCTGAATGGCCGCGTTCCTGTGATGTCGCGTGAGGGCCTGGGGGGGTTCAGCCATACCCGGCTAGCAATGAACATCGAGCGCGTGTTTGGTGCTGCCAAAGTCATTCTCGTCGTCCGGCATCCTGTTCGCTGGATGGAGTCTTTCTATTTTGAGGTTCTCATGCGTAAAAACTCGAAAATAAAGAATACTTCGAACTACGTCTCGTTCGAAAAATGGATTTCAAAAAATGTGAATCGCCCGGGCTGGCCAAGGAGAGCTCTTTTATTCAGGGATGTCCTGGAGCCCTACGTGGCACGGCTCGGCAAGGAGAATGTCGGGGTGTTCCTGTTCGAGCACCTGCAGTCAGATCCACAGCGTTTCTTTCGTACCATGTGCGAGTTCATCGGGGTGGATCCGGACGAAGGGGTTCGGTGCACCGCGGGCCAGCACCTGCATAAACGGATCACGCGCGAAAAAGTGGAGCGCATAAAGATGATAAATCAGTCCCCCGAGCTAACACGAATCTTCCGACAGGCATCACGTAAGGATCGGGGTCAAATGCTAAAAAGTGGCCACGAATCGCCTATGAAGGGGGAACCGGCAACGGTTGAGATCCCTGAGGTCTGGCGGTCCCGGATCGAGGATCGTACACGGGAACATTGCAAGTATCTGCGCCAGGAATTTGGATTGCCGGTCGACGAGGCTGGTTACCCGATTTGAGCATCACAGTGAAAATACAGAATGACTGGAATTCCCTCTTTGAATTTACACCATATTGGTTTTATATATTCTGACGAGAATCAACCACCTGCACTTTGTGAATAATATGCTGCTGGGTCTGACTATTTCCTATCCGTCATATTGGGAGCCCTGACGGGGAAGGGCTAAACAGGTTAATATCTCACCGGGTTGTATGCCCAAGACGTGGTTTGATACGTCATATTAAAATATCGACGTTACGCCTCTAAAATTGATTAAATTTTTTTGTAATTCTGATACCTGTAACCCATGTATTCTTTAGCCACAGAAATCTATACACTTTATAAAAAGAAAAAAGGAAGCAAACAAATAGCTTCCATGGAGTCTTTGAATGGCATCATGGGATGGATCAAACGCTGTAAACCATCAACTGTTCTCGAGTTTGGTCCTGGGATCGGGACAACGACTCAAGCAATTATTGCTACAGGCTCTGGAATTATTCGTCACGTCGCGTTGGAGGAAGTCGCGTGGTGTCGAGACCAACTCCGTTCCAACATCGGTGATGAATTAATTGATCGAATTGAAATCATTAGCGATTCCGATCAAATAACAGGAACATTTGACTTCATTCTAGTAGACGGCCCCGTATTTACTGAAGACAAGACTAAAAAAATGGACGAGCTTTCGATCCAACGATACCGCCTCCAGTTTCAGGAGTATCTGCATCCCCAAACGGTCGTGCTGTTCGAGGGTATTAGACATGGACAACAACTTTTTTTCCGTAAATTGTGTCCATACCCCTGGTGTCACAAACACGTCCACACACGTAAAGGGGGTTATCACGTCTATCAGCTTACACCATCTTTATGGACAAAGATTGAATTCACCTTGGCCCGCATTTTTTGTCTCACCACACACAAGGGCATTAAACCGTACGCATGCAAGGTCTCTCCACACACAAAGGCAATAGGCCGTGAGTATCGGTTAAAAAAAACCCGAAAAAAGGCAAGTCGAGAGGCGTTCTTTGGAAAGTTATTCTTTAGAAAAATCAAGTAGACAGATTTACTTATTTTCTGAGCGTCAACTATTCCCATAGCAGTCGTTCAGCTTCAGTTCGCTGTGGGGTTGCTATATACTCATTGCGAACACTTTGGATTATCTGGTGCTAGTGAAATTCTTGAAACCTGACTTCATACAGAAACTCTCTCACCAGATATTTGGTCCTAAATCACCCAGGCAAATCCTATTCTGGGGATTAAGGCGCAGTGGCAATCACTGCACAATTGACTGGCTTCGATCCATGCACCCCTTACATCATATTAACAATGCCAGATTAAAAAAAATTCAGCCTGGAAACAATCTGATAAGTCTGGAAGATGTAAATTTTGCTGAATGGGAAGCATATCCCAATGTACAGCACATTCTTCTTTTAAGGGACCCTTTCAACTTGCTTGCTTCAAGGATCAAGAGACACTGGAGAAGCGATTCGAGGTTATATGCTCCAAAAATGAAGCTTTGGATACAATATGCCATGGAGTTTTGTGGAGAAACTAATCATTTAGTCAATAAGGTATGCATTAACTATAACCGGTGGTTTGTGTCAGAGAGTTACCGCAGGGAAATAGCACAACAACTTAATATGGATTACAGTGAGGAAACTATTAATAAAATTCCTAAATTTGGGAGAAGTTCATTCGACAAAATGAAATTCAAAAACAACGCTAGGAAAATGGCGGTTTTGAATCGTTGGCAGAATCAATCAGAGGGTCGCAATAAAATCTTCTGGGAGTGCCTGGGTAACAACCTGGAAGTATTTCGTCTGAGCGGATTAATTTTCCCGGAAATGCCTAATGACCAGATTCGAGCCGAATTGGACGCTCAATTATCATTCCCCCGCAAAGAGATTTAAACTCGCTTAAAGAGAGTTCCCTCACAGCCCCATCCATGATCCCAGCGTTTTCTGCGCATAGGGAAGAGAGGGCTGGAAAACTGTAATTCCACGGTCCGTTGCAATCGCAGCAATAAACAGACGGATTTGCCCGATAATCTGAACGTCAGCTATTTCCTATAGCAGACCCACAGGTTGAATGGACTGGGAGGTAGCTTCAATCTCTAACAGTCAACTTGGTACATATAGCGGGGTAAGATAACATTGATTTATTAAGTACTGAAATTAGTCCACTGCCCATGGGAATTGAGTGAAAATCATCATTTATTAAAGTTTGGTACGAAAGAATTCGTACTAAATTCAGAAAATTGTCGCATCCGAGCGTTGAGTAAAAGCGGTCTCCTTATTGTTGCCTCTTTGCACGATATGGCAAGTCCAACCTGGACTGTAGTTCCTTAGCTCATCCAGGCACGTACCATTCCTGTGAGTTCATCTTTAACTCAAGTATACTAAATCATTCGTCATCCAATCTTGACTGCTTAATGCTTAATCCCTCCGTCACCGCTATCCGTTTTATTGCCCGAGCGAGACGGCCAGAACCACAGGCAACCGTCGAGCGGTGGACGTTAAAAAAATGATTGAAAAAAACAAGATTCTTATCCTGTCGACATTTTTCGCAGCACTACTGATCTCTGGATTGGTTGTCTACGACGATTACGGCGTGCATTGGGATGAGTACCACAACCAGAAATTTGGAAACAAATGGTTCAACTACATCGAAAACACCATTGAACAAAATCAGCTACAGAAAACAGACAATTTGTCGCGCCATGACGTCACGCACGGGCCCACATTGGATATCATTTTGATCGCAATCGAAAAATTACTCAAAGTGTCCAATTCCAGGGACGTCATTCTGTTGCGGCATCTATGTATATTTCTTTTGTTTTACCTGTCGGTTATTGTTTTCTATCTACTGTGTAAATCGGGTTTCGGGAGCTGGAAGATCGGCTTAGCTGGGTGTATTTTACTGGTTATTCATCCGAGGATATCGTCACATGCTTTCTACAATACATCCGATATCGGTTTTTTATCGTTTTACATCATCAGCGCTTATACGTCTGTACGACTGTTAAAAGACAAGTCTTACGGCAATGCAGTGCTGCATGCGCTGGCCTCAGCTATGGTTGTAGATATACGGCTCGCCGGCTTGATAGTACCTTTCTGCACCTGTGTTTTCTACGTGCTTGGAACCTTACCTAATAAGGATGGAAAAAAAGCGTGGTCGGTAATCAGCATCTATGTTCTGTCGTTTATTGCCCTATCCTTCTTGTTTTCGCCTGTGTTCTGGGAATCACCGATTGCGAATTTTCTAATGTCGCTTAAATCATCGACTGGTGTTGACGAGCACTGGAAAGGTACACCATGGACATATAACTTTACCTGGATTGCTGCAACCACGCCAATAGTTTATATTCTGTTTTTCTTGCTGGGTTGTTTTTCATATCTCAAGTTGCCTGGTACCAGCGTCGTCCAATTCTGTAATCGATCCAAGACCCATTTATTGGTCATGGCCCTTCTCATTTTACCAATCGTTATACCCATTGCACTCAATACGCGCTTGTATGGCGGATGGCGGCATCACTACTTCATCTACCCCATGTTCGTATACGTGTCCCTTGCTGGGTTTATGTACATGCGCAGATTGGTTGGGTCAATCACTAATAAGGAGATCTCCAGGATTGTCAATCTTGTTACGATAACCATATTGGCGGGAAGCGTGGTCAGCACGCTTCATTTCATTGTCAAGCATCACCCACACCAGGGGGGCTATGTCAATAATTTCGCCGATGAACGGAGGAGTCTGGATTACTGGGGTTTGTCGTACCGTAATGTCATGGAGCACATATTAAAGAACAACCCGGGAATCGTAAAAATCTACGCCATGCCTCGACGGCCCGGAAAAAACAACTTGAATATTTTACCGCCTGGCGATCGTGAAAGGCTTCAACTCGTAAAAGAACTCGAAGACGCCGACTACATCATCACCAACTTTAAACGATATAAGATCCCCCCCGGTTACGAGGAGTACTATGCGGTGAGAATAGGCACACGAGTGATTGCTGGCGTATATAAAATAAAGGGGTCGGAGTGAAGTGTGCTGAGTTTAGCGACACTATCAAGCTATTCTTGACCATCTATTTTTGGAAGCAGATCGCTAAGATAAGGGAAAATCTGGTCGGCGACGAATTGATGACCACGATCATTGTAATGATCATGATCCAGAAAATATTTGTGCCAAAATTTCTTCGGTTCTAACTTCTTCCCTTGCGCTGATCGCTGATCAATCCAACGGTCGAAAGCGAGGCGGAGATCTGGCAAGATGTCATAAAACGAGATGTTATTCTCAGCAGCGAATTCCTTTAACCAACTCTGTGCATAGGTTCGCGTGGGATCAGTCAGCTGAAAATTTACTGGAGAGGCGAATAATAATATCGGAATTTTCTTGCTGTGGGCCAGATCTGCAATCTTTTTCAATTGTTTTCTAAACTCTTTCCAAATGAAGATCTCTGCAGCATTTATTGGTTCACGGGCTGCGAGATTTATGGTAAGGGCGCGTCTTTTGCGCCACCCTTCTATTCTTGTCTTCTTGACATCTGTAAATCGATGAACTATCCAGTGATGGGTATCAGCAAGGAGCAGATATAACGCACTGTTTTGCTTCAACAGGTGATCTATCCAGTGGGTATCCGGAACCTTATGGTAGGAAATTCCGTTGCCACCGTATCTTTTAAAAACCTTGAAAGGCTCGGCGACGTCATTCAGCACAAATTGCAGAATAATAACATCGGGATCGAAAATCAATCCTCTCTTTAAATCAAAATACTCTTGAAAGGCACTATTGCCCGGAACGCCTGTATTTATAACATCAAAACTGGAAGATCTAATTTCCTGATTCAATTTTTCCTCAAGTATTTCTGGGTAGGACGATTCCATGTCAACGCCGTGACCGAAAGTCACAGAATCTCCGAGCACCAGAACTCGAATCACGCCGGGGCTTTTCTCCACCGGAATTTCCTTATCACGATGACCAAATGAATTTGTGATGACGGTTTGCCCCATATGCAAACCGTTCTTGAGAGATTTTTTCAGGGCAAAAACTTTGTCGCGATCGTACTCGTAAATTTTAGGGTAAGTCATCGGTTTCGGTTCATACCATATTCTGCAGATCAACTCCATTGAACCAAAAAATACCAATAAAGACAGTAGGCTCACACCGAGGTTTGTAAGTATTGTGCGCGTCATTGAGCCTTTAGTCGAATCGTCCGGGAAATACATTATTGGTAGTGATTCTTTGAATTTTAAAGGAAACAGCCATTTGTTGTATTTTAGTACGAAAGAAATGGAACCGGGTCAAGTTCACCCTCGGGATAGAGGGTATACTTCCTGCTAAAACAAAGACAAGAGAATTGCTAAAATTATAATCCCTCCGTCCCCTTAACCGCCTTAACTGCTGCTATGACCGGGGCACTCAGAGGGATGGATATTTCGAACTACCCGGAACCAACACATACCCATCAAATTTGAAATGGTATCGCATCAAGACCAACCTGCGAATCCTGGTGACCTGTACATCCATAGAAATGAAGGGGTATATCTTAAATCACAGAAGAAATCACAGAAGAAATCACAGAAGAAATCACAAACTGGATTCCTGAATCATCTGGTGTCAAATTGGCAGGACATCGAGCACCCTGTCAATGAATCAGCGGCACTGGTGTGGAGATGCTGCCAAGATCCTATCCGCGTAGCGGATCTCATTCAGGCTCTAACCTCTCATTTTCCGGAATCCACCTCTCTTGAGTCGGATGTTCTGGATATGCTGGCTCAGTTTCAGAGTGCAGGTCTACTTACACTCAGCCAGGAACCGCAGCGCGAACTCCGACGCCCACCGGACTATCCACCGGTGCGGCAAGATTGTGTTGATACAACGGATTCCCATTCCGATTGTGGAATTGTCATCACTGTTCACAACCATGTCGCGCGGTTCGGACTTCCCTGCCTCAAGTCCGTCCTCGAACACAGTGGCAATGCCCGAATTTATCTTTACGATAACGAGTCCTCGGATCCCGACATTGATGATCTTAAAAAATTCGCTGACGTACATCCCAATGTGGATTTCATACGCAACGATGACCAGAAAGCATTCGGTGGTTTGACCGGAACCTGGAACGACGGCATTGACCGAGCCCGCAGAGAAGGTCTGAATAAGGTGATTCTGCTGAACCATGACGTGGTCGTGGGGCATACCTGGGGTAATTTTATCCGCTCAATCGACTCGGATTACTGCATCTATGGCCCATTGACCGATAATCCTGGCGGGGGCGGTGGCGAGAAAGGGATACAGCATGCGGAATCTGCAAGATACTGTGGATTGCTTAAGGCACGCGAATTATTGGGGTTTTGCATGGGCTTCACTCTGGGTAGGCCGCATCTCAAGCTGTTTGACGACTGGCGTTTCTTCGACCCTGCATGCCCATTCGGAGGCAACGAATTTAACATTCAGAAGCGGATGAAAAAGCGGTCCAACAAGACCAGATACTATGTTGTGTCGGACAGTTGGGTGCTCCATCACCTTAATATGGGGTGGAAAGACAAACCCAAATACCCTGATCCCCATGACCTTGCTCCAAAATCTGCAGCCCTGGCTGTCCAGCGCTTTAGTCGGGCGAATTACGTAACCACATTCAAAGATAATAATATCTCTCACATTCTACGCGAGGAAATTCTGCCGCTGGGTATGGCAGACCCGGCTGAACTTAAAGCAAGCGATTTGTATATCGTTGTGAACCAGATCGACAAGCGTAAGCTGGTACAAAAATGGCGAATGTTCGTGCTCTCCAACATCTTCAATCAAGTGGTTTACATCAGAGAGGATGAAGCCAGCTACATTGCTAATCCCACGCGTCTGAATGCAAAGCCTGGCTATAAATTTCACAAATTTATAGACTACCCCCCGAAGAAGGAATATATCCGGCTGAGTGAATCCATCAAGGAAAATGCCGGCATTATGGCGCCCGAACAGGGTTATGTGCTCCTTAACCAGCGCCCCGAGGGTAGCCGGTATCTGATGGAGTCAGATACCGATTTGCCTCTTGAAGAATATTTGCGCTGTGCATTCGATGAACGGGGCATCCCTTTCAGATGCTGCGATTTTTCCATGATGACGCCTGCAGAACAGGCAACACTGTGCGGAGGTGCAAAGATATTCATCTCGGCCCACGGTGCGGGTATCTCAAACGCCATATTTACTCCCCGCCACTGCCACGTACTGGAATACAACTTCAGAAAATACTGGAACTGTGACCCGGTTTGTGAACCACATTTACATGGCGTGCTGGCGGACCACGAACACTGCGAAGGCGGACTGAAAAGGCCCAAATTTCATAAGGCAGATTTCCACAACCTGTGCCGCCTGCTGGGCAGGCCGTACACGGAGTTGGAAGCCATCCGCTATGATGGGTTCATTCGCAGAAATCCAATCAGTCGACGCTATGTGTTCGTGGACGGGACCAGGTTACTGGCTGAGATAGAAAAGCAAACATCCAGTTGACATCGGTGCCAGCTACAGCCAAATCGGTGTCAGAGCATTAATGTTTTGAATCAGTGGCGCGCTCATTGCAGGGTGGCTGGTGGAGCGAACCCAGGCTTCAATTGCAAATTGTTCCTGAAGAAATGGCATTGGATCATATCAAGAAGGCGAACGTCCAAAGCCCGACGATCATTAGTGGAGGCCTCTTCCAGAAAGGATTGCGGGTTAACTGCGGAGGGAGTAAATTTGATCAAATAAATTCTAAAATATAGTTATGTACAAAAATTGGAAAAACACGGTCAAATCAGTATTCCCATTCCTGATACCAATAGCTAGAAGGATTAAATCTCCAGCAAAGGAGGTAAAGGTAAAAAAGAAGGTAAAAAAAAACGAGAGATATTTTAGGAATAGTGGAATATTCGAACCAACAAAATCAACTTACACTTTTGGTTCCATAGAGATATCCGGGGATTCCAATTACAATGAAAAATCCCGCATGGTATTCAATTCTTTTTTAAGCGCATTGTCCGGAAGGAGGAATTTACCGGATAAGGTGCTCAAATATGGCGGTATGTCCGGCCGGTCCTACAGAAACTTCATCAACCAGGTTGTTGGATCCATAGGAGCAATCCGATATCTGGAAATTGGCGTTGGAGCAGGGAGCACTGCGATTTCAGCACTCCACGGGAACCAAGCCACGGCCCTGTGCATCGATAAATGGTCTGATCACAGCGAAAGAAGGGATTCCTTCGAAGAGGCTGTTTCCGAGTTTTCGATTGACGATCGTGTCAACACCCTGGTATCCGATTTCAAGGCTATCGATTATTCCGGTATTGGTAAATTCGATATCTATCTTTATGACGGACCTCACGGCAGGCATTCCCACTGTGATGCTATTGTTCTCACGCAACCAGCACTCAAAAACGAATACATCCTGTTGATCGATGATTGGAACTGGTCCAGAGTCAGGTACGGAACCCTTAGAGGATTGGCGCTTACAAATTCGATTGTCAAATTCGCCATTGAAATTCGAACAAATAAGGGGGGCAATCCCCCTGCCAAACTTCGGGAAAAAAGCGAATGGCATAATGGCTATTTCATTGCCCTGATTAATAAAGGATAGCGCGACCGCAGGTTAAGTATCTCGATTCGTTACAACACATATCCTGGCCGGTCTGAGCTGTTTTTCCTGAAAGGATCGAACTTGCGTCAGATCACCGCTGGTGGTGTTCGAGTTCTTGGAAATATGGATAGGTAAAATAAAGCATACGCCATCTGCTGGAAACACGTCAATGAATCGATAAAGTTGTGTGGATTATTCTGATTCGGGCCAGAATTGATTGAACAAGTGCTGAAATTAGTCCACTGCCCATGGGAATGGAGTGGATATCACCGTTTGAAACAGTAAGTTAGAACGAAAAATAGTTTTAGCTATAAGAATATAATTTTGAGGTTTTGTGTTGCTGAAATGAGGGGTGTCCGAGTTGTGGGCTTCATTGATAGAATAATACATTGATGGCTGTGCTTTTTAATAAAGTGTATGCCTCGTCAAAAGCACCCTAGGATATCGATATGGTAGATTACACGAAGGTTCACGCGAACCATCACAAAGATAGAAATCGAAGAATTATTAATGCATCTAAAATTCTACATCTGGTAAAGCAGGTGTTGCCATTCAATAGCATGCTGGATGTCGGTTGTGGCATTGGCGCCTGGATGGCATCAGCCAAAAATTTGGGTGTGGAGTATGTTGAAGGAATCGAGGGACCCTGGATCGACGAGGCTGAAGAACTCCTTGTGGAGAGATCTTCTATTCAAAGGGTTGATTTGTCCGAATCAATATTGTCACCTACCAGGAAGTATGAACTTGCCATCAGTATTGAGGTTGCAGAACATCTTCCTGAAAGTATGGCTGATAGTTTTTGTGCGGGGTTGGTGGCAGCATCGGATAGTATTGTCTTCTCGGCGGCTATCCCTGGCCAACGTGGAAGGGGCCACATAAATGAACAGTACATTGAGTATTGGTTGAAGAAATTCTGGATGTTAGGGTTTGTGCCTTTAGACAATATTCGTCCGTGGATACAGTCTGATGAAAATATGTATTGGTGGTTTAAGCAAAATATTGTTTGTCTGGTGCGATACGATAAGCTACTAATGAACCCTGAATTACAAAGATTTGCACTCCCTCTTTCCGCGTTTCAACGTGTCCATCATGTCCGCTATGCACGAATAATGAAAGAAAGAACAAGGCTAAAGAAAAAACTTAAGAAAAAGCTAAAGGAACACTGAAAAGCCAAGAATATTTTTAATTGGGTTTAACCAGTGTGGAACGATATCTTTTTATCTTTTTTTCCAAGTAACAACATTTAAGTGTTCATTGCGATAAAGGCCGAATAGCAAAAAAGTTTTATACAACCTTGGTTGAAGACGAAGATTTATTGGGAGACTATGCTGAAGTTTCAGCTTTTGGTGACATGATTTATTTCAGTGATTTCTCTGTTCTGGGAGCGCATCGAGATTTTAAAATTATTGATCGACATTTTTCAAATACATTGCTTATATTGGATACGAGGAGTTGTGAGCTATGGATCCAGAATCGAGTGAAAAAAGGCAACACACCTAATCTCCCCGATAATGCCGCTATGTGTGATCTGTGACCCGTCAATGTAATTGGTAAAATTGGGAAAAATAGCCGTGAATATGTAAATATACAAGATTCTCTGTCCAGCGTGGTGAGAATGGAGGCCAGTCTATATCGCAAATTATTTGCAAATAGCGGAAAACCATAACTGAGGGAATTCCAGAATCGCAAATATTTCTGTTGAATTATTCGAATCGGGATACTAAAATTCGCCATTACGCTATAATTACGCTAGAATCCTAGTGAACTACAAATCCTAATAGAGGTAGAGCAATGAGTGATAAAGACATCAAAGAGGAAGATAAGAAAAAAGCGCGCAGGAAACTGCTTAAATCTGCAGCTGTGGGCGGCGGCGTTATTGGAACTTTAAAAGCCGCTCCAGAAAATTGGACGAAACCCGTGATTGGTTCACTTGTGCTACCGAGTCACGCAGACCACCCCAGTGATAAAGGAGTTATGATGGGGGCTGATGATAGCTCGGGCAATTTAAATTATCCGAGTGTCTAGTGTTTGTCGAATAGGGTAATATCTATTCAGCGAGTAATTGTTCTTCCTATAGTCGGTTAAGTTTCTTAATCAACAACTTGCTCCACGCCGGAGAAGTTGGAAATGCTGCTATAGTTTCCAATTGGTCTCTCAGATCTGACTTGTCAAGAGCTGTAATTTTGGTTCTCTGTAATTGCAGGGCAAGTCTCCTCGGGCCTGGGAATGGTTTGATAGATGCCCTGGAGGCATCTACCAATAACAACATGATAGCAGTGATGGTGCATTTGTCGCATTCTCCGCAATTTCGATCATAGGGAAGGTCAATGTTGCAAAATCTAATTTCTTTCATCGCCAGCTCCCAGGACTTCAGGGCGCGGATTTTATCGACCCGAGTGTAATTCGCGCCGTCGGATGTGATGTTGAACGAATAATCACACCCCAATAACGAGTCAGTCAGCGGCGTGCTGCCCCATGGATACAGGATTCCGTAATTGAGTGTTGACGGTATCAATCCCGTTGAAAATGGTCGGGAAACCAGATGCATTGCCCCAGCAATTAAAGCCCCATGCGCTTGGCGCCATTTCAATTTCAGGTGCCTGACATTAGTTGCGATTGTTATCAAATTGATTCCCGCATCTTTGGCTACGTCACGGCATTTCCGTTCCACTCTATCAAAAGAGTATTGGTTCTCTATTGGGATGTCGAATCCATGCACAAGTAACGCATCGCTAAGCGGTTTGGGGTAATTGTTTTCGCCGTTCCTGGTGTGATTGAACAGAGTAAACGTGGAATCCACGCCCCCGGAAAAGCAAGTTATGACCCGTTGCTTTTTGAGGTGGTGCCGCTCAATCGAGTTGTATAACCTGGCATAAATTTCGATTTTGTTTGTGCGCTTATGCCACAAGGACCATATGTATTGATACTCCTGTAAATTGGCCAGTAACTCCCGGGAAACCGGCGCTCCTTTGATCCACACCGGAAGATTTGACCTCATCCCGAGATGCAGTATGGATAGAAGAAACGTATCGCCGGCATTTGTGATCAAATGTTTGTGATTGGAATGGACACGGTACCAGATCGTTTTTCGATGGCGACTCAGGCGTACACTGGAAAATACATAGTATTCATCTCCTAAGCGGAGCGGACGGGAAACGTCAACTTCAATGGGTACGCCGAACCGACCCCCGAGGGGTTTTTGGCTGCTGTTGATCAGCCGGCTATCGTTGGGCGCGATCTGGATGGCGCCGATGGCGAAAAACCTCCGTAAAATCTCATTTAGTTTTTTTTGCCTGTTGAACTTCGTGATTCCGAATCGGTTGATTAAAACACTCTGTAACTGGAGAGGTGAACTTGGATCTTTTAAAGTCTGCCAGACCAAGCGGTCAGGTCTTCGAATCCTGTATGAATTACGGAGTTTTCTCTCTGGATGATCCAGGTGATTGGTGAAATATTTACCATTGCCAACCCAGCCGGGTGTTCTTTGGATTTGGCTGTTGTTGTTAATTAATAGTGAATCGGTTCGGCCTATCTTTTTCACTACTCGCCGGGATTTTATTTTATCCACTGAATTGGGGTGATCGGCCCAAAGGCAATTTTGTTTTTTCAGCCAGGTTTCCCACATTGCCCTGTTTTTAAAATAGCTGTTGGGCAGCAAGGTGACCTGCCTTTCCATCAGTTGTGCAGCGATGGCGAAATGCAATCGATCGGTGACAATGTGCTGATAGGGTACGATTAACTCCAAATAGTCTGCGAGATTTGAACTCAGCAGCACCGGGTCACCAAAACTGGCCGAATAATCGCCGAATAGCCCTTCCTGGTCTTCCCTTAAAAACACCCCTATATTCCGTCGCCCCTCGGATTTTCTCGAATCCAGGCTGAGAGCCATGGACATATCCGGTGCCAGTCTTGCTTCCGGGCACAGTGCCAGGCTCCGTTTCTCGCGCACCCATATCTGAGAGAACTGGGCAGAATTTTCGTCAGTGTTTGTGAAAGTTTGTGGTAATACAATGACAGGCTTGTTTTTACTACACGCCAAACTTCGAATTTCCTTGTTTCCCGGGTACATGCTGCCCATGTTTCCACCACCAGATATATACAAATGAGTTATATTCCGGGGCAGCTTGCCTTTCTCCAGACTCGCGACTGGTAGAATTTGGTAGGGAATTTTCCATTTACGCATCAATCCGAGTGTAGACAGCTCAATCAATTTATCCCCCACATTTCCATTCATCGGGATATAGCCTATGATACCGGACGTATCGGTAAACAGCTTTCGAAACTGGGAGGCAGAAATCATAATATGGTCACATTTGAGGTAAAAGACACTAGAATATGCGGTTTGGTGGAAACAAGCCGTCAGTTATACAATAAAATCATTCTCATTGGATAGATTTAATAGAATTTAGTCAACTACTTACTAATCAATAACATGACAATCAGTATCGGCATTATTACGGAACAACTTCAGAACTACGGTGGCTCTGAAATCTATATTCTGGAGTGCATCAAGAGGTGGCAGCATGATCTTGACATTGTGGTTTATACAACAAAATTCAATCGTAAGTTGTTTAAGGAATATGGGATAGATTCTGCCCGTGTTTCTGTAAAAATTCTGCCCGGGGTGAATAACCGCAAGCATCGATTTGACCTCCTGGATAGCCTGGTCATACGAGCCCGTATCTGGGAGAGACATATCGCCCAACATGATTTATATTTTCAGTACCTTTTCCCAGCACAGATGGTTCGGAAAAGCCCCTCAATCTGGTTTGCAGCAGAGCCGCTCAGGATGCTCTACGATCTTCATCACCACGAGACAGTGGATGGGTCGAGAATTTCATTCCATATTTATCCGCGCATGCGTTACGACAATGCGATCAAGTCTGATTTAAATGTCGTGTTGCAAATAGTCGAGGAATTGGACAGGAACTCTAAAATTGAAACCCTGGTGACCAACAGTCATATGATGGGAGGATATCTGGAAACGATTTATGGCAGAAAAGCCGACTTGGTTGCCTATCCGGGGATAAATCTTCCCTCGTCCTATGATGGGCCTCGTGACAACAAAACGGCGCTGTTCGTCGGCCGCCTTTGGCAGCACAAAAGGGTGGATCTGATCATCGAGGCCTTTTCACACGTGCCAGATGGAAAACTGCTAATCGTCGGTGACGGACCGGAGCGGAAAAAGCTAAATCGAATGGTGAAGCATTATGGGCTCAAGAATCGGATACATTTCTATCGTACTGTAAACAACCAAAAACTCGATCAGATATATCGCAGCGTGACATGTGGTATTTATACTCCAGTCAGGGAACCATTTGGAATAATGCCACTGGAGGCCGCATCCTACGGGTTGCCAGTAATCGTAACGCCCGATGGAGGCTATACCGAGGTTCTTGATGGCGACTGTGCCCACATCGTATCGCCGGATCCTGAGGCAATAGCAGAGGCGCTGAATATCACGTTTCAGGACTATGCCAGGTGTCGCCAAATGGGTGAAGTTGCCCGTGCAAGGGCGGAAGGCTTTACCTGGGACAGGACGGCTAATGAATTATTGAAGCTATTCAGAAGAACACTTACCCAACGAAGAAAAGTGATCAGCAATACCGGTTACCGGCCATTGCTGGGCGCGCATTACTATCCGTGGTACTCGGCGGGAACCAGGCGAAGGCATTGGAACGAGAATACAGACTATTCCACGGTTAAGGATTTTCCACTTCAAGGCATTTATTCATCGAACGATGTGTCCGTTGTTGAGGGGCATTTGGAGGTCGCACGCCAGGCAGGGTTGGATTATTTCGTGATAAACCTGCAGATCACGACGACGGGGCTGGATGAAAATGAACTCGACGCCGCTGAAGTTATGTTCGATGCGGTATCGCGTAGCGATCAAAATTTCTCCCTTTGCTTTATGTTGAGCTGCGACAAAGCTGATTCTCAATCCATCAGCGCTGCCATCGAACACCTGGAAACCAGATTCATTTCCCATCCAAATTACCTGCGGCTGCAGCACAAGCCGGTCATCTGGTTTTTTATCAGCGAATCATTTATTGGTCACTTTTTTTACCACTATACTCAACTGCGCCAGTCGATGCAGCGGTATGTACGTATCGCCGCATCGAGTTTCTGTTATACCAAGAATTTAACCCGACATTATCAGGAGTTTTTTAATGCCTGGACGCTTTACTCTCCCCTGCAGATTTCGTTAGGGCGCAAACGGGAAATGTTTTGGAAAAGCAGCTACCAGGACTTCATAGAGCAAACCTCGGACCAAGGTTTCGGCGCCTTCACCCTATGTCCTGGTTATGATGACACCGGCTTGACGTTACCCCAACGAAACAACTCTGAAATCAGGGATGTGGCTCGAAACGACATTGGGGCATATCAACAGATGCAGGACGTGTGCATGCAACTGGATCCGTTTCCCAGCCTGGTGATTGTGACCAGCTTCAATGAATTCCACGAAAGCACCCATATCGAGCCAACCGTAGATTTTGGCAATAGCTACATCGAGGCAACAAAGGTATTTAGCGATAGATTAAAGAAAAGAGGAATGATTGATCCCAGGGAAACAGACAGGGAACGGGTTAGTAATCAATCAGCTTAACCGCTGGATCCGAAAATGCAAGACGAATATTTCGCGACCATAAATAAGGAACCTCTGAACAAGTCATGACCGGAAAGCTTGAGCGAGAAAAGATCGATGTCTGTGTTACAAACCTTCGCAATAGCTGGGCTATTACGTGCATTTTGTGCCTTGATCTCAATCATTTTTCATCTCAATCTTTCTCACCCAGACTTATTCAGAGGCCCCTTAACCACTCACCGGGTTGACCTGCCATCACCCAATTGTTGATCAATCTATAAAATTTCGATATGGGGCAACTGATCAAGGGTTTAAGCTTTTGTATCTCTACAAACGGTTGGGATGTTGAAAGAACACGAGTTTCTATACATTCCATCTTCAATACCATGGAAGGTCACGGTGTTCCATACGAAGTAATCATCGTCGGTGCGGTCGAGGGGTTCAGAGAATCCGGGCACGATTTGGTTCTGTTTGACGAGGGAAACCTGGCTAGGGAGGGCTGCCTGTCTATGTTGAGAAACATTGGAGCAAGTAATGCCGCCTATGAAATTCTGGTGTTCGTCGATGACGATATCGTGTTCCCGGGAAACTGGCTGAACCGGTTTCTGATCTACAGCCAAGACAACCAGTGGCAGGTGTTGGGAAATCGAGTCTTGTTACCCGACGGCAGTCGCTACTGGGACCGGGCAATTGTCAGCCCGCACCAGATGGTAGAGTACAATCATCCACCCGACGATGGAAATCTTTATCAATGTGGCTGTTTCTGGATCGTTTCAAAAGAAGTGTTCGATCGGGAAAAATGGGATGAGGAAATAAAATTTTACGGTAAGGAGGGAAAGGAGTTAAATGAAGACGTGGAATATTCCAAAAGATTGCTGGAAAATGGATACCCGCTATCTTTCGACCGAGAGAACCTGGTCTGGCATTGGAATGATGAATATACCGAGTGGTACACCGAAAAAGATGGCCTGCGCTGCATGAAAAAAAGTGAAATCTCAAGGATATACAAAATCAATCAATTTCCGACAGTGAGGCCTGAGTTTTCCCTGTTGATAGAGGAACTGAAGGCATAGTCACGTCATTTCGTACTCTTCAATTGAACAACTGAATTTTAAATTTACGCTGATTTGAAAAAATCGATCCGGGAATTAAGCAATCAATATGTGGGTCAGGGCGCCGGAGTGCGGCTTGTCGACCACTGCGATCCTGTTTCCGGCCTGGAGTATCA
Organism: Candidatus Spongiihabitans sp.; assembly: GCA_965237725.1. GTDB lineage: Bacteria > Pseudomonadota > Gammaproteobacteria > Arenicellales > Poriferihabitantaceae. The sequence goes on along the minus strand of OZ250151.1, from coordinate 2,312,242 downwards.
ATTGATTAATTATCTTAAAAACACGAGCTATCCGATCAATGCCACCGCAGCGGTAATTTGGGAATCATGCAGGGAATCGAAACGGGTCTCGGAGTTAGTTGAACAACTTGAAAAAGACTTTCCCCAGATCGATGGTCTCGAGAAACAGGTTATCGACCAGGTTCTAGCTTTTCATGAGCGCGGGCTTGTTCGTCTCAGCAAAAACAAGTTTTGCGAGGTGAAATTTTCTCTCAACTATCGTCCCCAAAAGGGAAAGCGATCAGAAAAAGCGCAAAGATTGGTGGAGTATTGTCTCGGCAATTTTGCATCCAGCCCAATTCCTTCATTTACACAGAATCCTGCATACCTGGATAACGAGTATATTGCCATGCTCGAAGTCGTCCCCAATTGTGTTCGATTGACACAGGCTTCTGGCCTGGCCAGTATTCGCAATTTGGACCAAAAGCGGATTATCGACGCGCTAATAACCCAGCGAGCGCATATTCCTCCTGGATTTAAGTGCTGGCTAGTCAGGGGTGACAGTTTTGGTGCCCCAAGCAATCCGGACAACGGCTTGCATGTCGCAGGAATGAGGCATGCTGGAAGTCGCAACTTAGTGCTCTTGCCAACTGCCAATCGCGGAAGGTATTTGGGACCCAATCTCAAGAATCAGATGTCAGAACTAAAACAGTCCTGGGTTCCCTGGAGCGAAAAAGGAGATACAGCGTGGTGGGGCGGCGCACTGACAGGGGACTGGTGGGCTAAACTCAATCCCGGATTGCTTACCCGGCGCAGGGTGCTCGAGTACTACGGGGATCACCCTAGTGACAAAGTACAATTACACATTACCGAAATCCCGTCCGGAATAGAAAAACTGCCAGGGACTGAGACTAAATCACAATTTACCAAAAGGCAGGCTTTTGCCAGTAAGTGCCTGGTTCTGTTGCCGGGTCACGACATCGCCAGTGGTTCGAGTTGGTTTTTTTGCGGCAACAGCGTGGTACTGATGCCTAAGCCCCACCTTGAACATATATTATATTTTGAGATGGAGCCCTGGACTCACTACGTTCCGCTGGAGAATGATCCCCGGGATATTCTGGTTAAGCTGGATTGGGTTCTCAACAACCAGGAACAGGCTCGAAAGATTGTCATGAATGCTCATCGCCGACTGAAGTGGTTAGCCGGACCGGAATATCAATGGGCCTGTAACGAAGTTTTGCGAAGAATTTCTGATGATGGCAAGTAATCCCACAATTGATTCGATGGAGATGCTGTTTGTTTACCAGACGGGTAGACACAGCCTGATTGTTGATTACTCGACTGACGATGAATCTATCAACTATCTGATTCGTAAAAAATTGCGAAATGCAATAGCTATTAATGACACCGTCGCCATGGTGTGGGAGCGTTGTGAGAAAGCAATACGTGTGTCTGCACTGATCCGGTATTTTCATGACCTGTATCCAGGTACTCCGGGCCTGGAATCAGACATTAAGGAGATTTTACTCAAATTGCGTGAGCTGGGAACGCTGGATTTCTCCCATACGCACTATGCCACGAGGATTACCACTGTGAAACATACAGTGGATTATGGCGTTCGCTCCAAAAAGGCGGAACGGCTGGTCAACTTTTGTCTCGGGAAGTATGCCGCCGGACCTATACCTTCATGCAGCCGCAAATTTAGTTATTTGAATGACAGTAAAATTTTGCTTTTGGAGTCGACAACAAGCAGAATCCGGCTTACCGCGGGATTAAAATCCAGGAATGTTGACGATACTAAAAGGATCGTCGATGCGCTGGTCAGCCAGCGATCACGCATACCTGACAATTGGAGCTGCTGGGTGGCACGAGGAGACAGTTCGGGGGCGAATTCCGATCCGTCCCAGGGTATCCACATTGCGGGTATGCGGCGAAAAATACATCAACATCTGGTGTTGCTGCCAAGCGCGTGCCGCAATAGATATTTAGGCAACCATTTGAAAAACCAAATGAAAGAACTGCGTAATGCCTGGTGCCCATGGCAAAAAAAATCCGATACCGCGTGGTGGGGCGGAGCGTTGACCGGTGATTGGTGGAGTAAGAACGAACCGCGTACGATAACTAGACGGGAAGTACTTGAACATTTCGCTAGATCACCCAGTGACAGAATTTGCCTGCAAATGACACAGCTATCCGGTTCTTCGGCTACGCCTAAAGGGGTAAGGTTGTCCGGAAAATTTACCAAAAAACAGGCTTTTTCCCATAAATGCATTGTCATGTTGCCCGGAAATGATATCTCCAGTGGGTCAAGCTGGTATTTTTGCGGAAACAGCGTGGTGCTGATGCCCAGACCACATCAAGAGCATATTTTGTATTTCGAAATGGAGCCTTGGCAGCACTATGTGCCAATTGAAAACGACCCGAATGATATCCTGGTAAAACTGGATTGGGTGTTGAATAACCAGGAAAAGGCGCAGCAAATAGTCAAGAACTCACACCAACGGTTGAATTGGCTCTGCGGTCCCGAGTATAAATGGGCTTGCAACGAAGTTCTCAGAAGAATCTCACGAAAAGGCTAAGCTGTAAGTATGTCAATTCAGTTTTCTCCATAGTACTGCTGCCCATAGCACTACGGGTAGTCAAGCTGCCTTAATGCTTCCATAAACTCATCGGAAAGCTGGTTTTCCATTTTCGGAAACTCATTACGCCAAAGATCAATGTTTTCAGCCTGGTAGTTGGCAAAAAATTCCTTGAAATCTACCTTCCTGTAGTCAATACCGACGAAATCGCAGATGGACCTGGCCAGTTTTTCCTGATCCTGAACGGTGGACTCATATCGCACTTCCAGACAAGGTGCCGGTGGGTTTTTGCGTAAGTGTAACCAGAGATTGGCGGATCTAAGCCAGAGGTATTGGGCTTCGTGGATGGTGGGCTTCGACCATTTCGGCGGCGTTCGGCCATTTTCGATCGCGTTGTGATAGTGCCGAATTTGTGACGCTACTACCGCACGGCCATCACGCAAAGTAATAAGAAACCGGGCCTTTGGATAATTTTGGGTAATTCGATGTATATTCGACAGGTAGGCGTATGGCATTTTGTCGCCGTAGACAGCGGGTTGATTGTCGACCTGGTCAAACAGCCAGCTTTTTGTCAATCTATTACTGGTATGTAATGGTAAATCCTCCATCATCCGATTTTGTAATGTGGTCATATCGACACTTACTTTCTTGGGAGGTGGGTTATTTTCATCCATCCACTGGATTCGATGCCAGGTATCCATATTATTTTTTAATTTTTGGTACAGACAGAATTCGTTAAATAGACAAATATCCGGATGTGTGGATAGGGATCTCGTCAGTGCCGATGTTCCGCTACGGGCACTTCCGGTAACAAGCAAGGGCGCAGTCCATTTCTCTGGACCTGCATTTGACTCGACAACCAGATCTTTATCTATTAGATCAGAGAGACATTCAACTACCTCGATTCTGATTCTCCTATCCTCTGCTAATGGTAATCCCTGTTTCCTGATGTTTACCATTTCATTGATGGTTTTTCGACTCTTCAACAGGCCTGCAATTTCAATGGCAGCACTGCTCAATCGACAAGAATTTATGTCGTCGTCATAAATATAGTAACCATTTCCCGTGTCTTTCAGGTGCCGGTTGTCAATGTTTGATTTATAGCTTGCAAATTTCATTGGCTGTTAATTCTGATCCAGGTGAATTTGTGTAACTTGGGAGTAAACCAAAACCAGACACATGATTGTGAAGTCAACGCACTGAGCGGCTTGTAGATACGCCTAGTAAATCTATAGAATCCGGAAGTCAGATTGTATTAAACTTTAGTAATTCATTACAATAAACATATACGGCGGAATTTCTCAATGGAAACGATGGATGGGTGTGGAGTAGATGTTTGTGGTCTAAAGCACATCTGCCACGAACAAAAATTCATTTTTTTTGAGGTGCCGAAAAATGGCTCAACGTCTTTGCTGAAAATACTCAACGTGAAAACAATCGTGGAAAGAATGGATGATAGACTCGGTTTTCTTGAATATCCGAATTATCTGAAATGCGCGTTTATAAGAAACCCCTGGGACAGGATCGTTTCGTGTTATCTGAACAAGATCAAAAAGGATGAAAGCTTTGAAAAGGGGGTTATGAGGAAGTTTAAACGTTTCAAGGTTTTTTATGCTGGCATGTCGTTCAGGGAGTTTTTGCGTGAGGTGAACGTTATTCCGGACGAAGTTGCGGACGGCCATTTTGCATCGCAAAATCGACGACTTATCATGGAGGGAGAGATCATTATGGACGAGTTATTCAGATTTGAAAACTACGAATCCGAAGTAAACCGTCTTCTGTCTCGTGTCAGACTGGATAAGCTGGCAGAATTTCCACGTATAAACCGGAACAAGGGCCGAAGCAGTTACCCCGAATATTATGATAGTGGGATGTGTGAAATAGTCAGCAATCGATACAAGAAAGATATTAAGTTATCTAACTATCGGTTTGAAGGCTAGTTTACGCTGACATTCATCAAAATGGGCAATTAGCATGGAAAACACAGAATTTGATGTGGTCGTAGTGTCAGATTTTTCGTCAGCTGTGAGTCGTAGATTCGAAATAATGACTCTGTATTTTCTTGCCTCCTGGCTGGAATATGCCGAATCTTCCCGCCATTTGCCCTTGCATATCGCCTGCATCGGTGTGCCGCCATCAAATGTCATGGAGTTGGCCAATCAGTGTGATGCTCGAATTAGCGTGCACGCTCCATGCGAATTCGGTGGTTTCGCAAATAAACTGCGTGGATTTGAAATTGATCGGCAAACCGACCACGTTCTTTTATTGGATTCGGATATGCTTGTTTTGTCGGATATTATGCCGCTCAAGAACCTACTCGGGGAAAACTGTATTTCCGCGGCGGCCGCCAACGGTCCTTGTGTTGTTCCGCCGACGAAATGGAAACAAATTCACGAATTGCTTGGTATAGACTACCCTGATGAAAATCTTCTGCCACTCAACCTGAAACTGGATACATTTCAGTGCCATCCTTACCGTAATCAAACGATCTTTCCTCCATTTTATAACGGCGGTATTGTATTCGCACCGTGGCAATCGTCCCTGGGCACCATTTGGAAGGATCACCTTCTTCAGATATCCAAAGTAGCAAAACGAAAGGCGAAAATCAGCAACCAACCCTCACTGGCAACAGCCATTGCCTATTTAAAGTCTTCGGGTTACTCGTTTAAGCTGTTACCGGACGAGTATCACGTTAGGTGGCAACATATTGCAGCTGGTGTGGTAACTTGTAATAATATCCGCTTGCTGCATACAATCGGGTTCGGGAGATGGAACTCCGAACAAAATAACAACAGCGCTAGAGACGAGATTGAAATCTATTTGCAGAACACACTTCGAATGACGCGGGATGTGTATTCCCATAATGGGACACAACCCATAGAAGATGATGACCAGAGAATCAAGGAGTGTCATCGTGTTTATGAAAAAATGAAGTACTTGTACGAAAATTACGTAAGTCATTTCAGGCAATAATTGAATAATTTATGACTAACTACACAGATATCGATTTGACGTTTTTTATCGGGCTCTACCGGGATCAATTGCGAGCCCGATCTGTGCTGGCTGCGTTAAGGGAGAAATTTCCGGAATCTACCCTAATTATTAGATCTGACGGTGATTCCAATTCGTCGAATTCAGAGTTGGCGAAAGATTTTAATGCCCATTATTATCAGGAGCAGCGTCTATATCCCATTGCTAATAGGTGGGGCGATGGCACACAGGATCCTGGAATTGTATCTAAATCACCCATCCAGGGTTCTGTTTAAGATGGACACCGATACTTATTTCTTGCGCCGCTTTGATTATCTGCCTAAGGACAACGGAATATTCGGATCAGTCCAGAAGAGCCGGGATGGCTGCAAATCCATTCAGGGTGACGGGATGGGGTTTACTCTGGACGCTGCCAGGGCAATTTGGCAATCCAATTTATTATTGGACAGCAGGTTGTACCGGCCCTTTGATTTTGAGGACGAATCCCCCTATTTTCGATCTATGGCGAGACGTGTAAAACAATGCGGATTGAGCAGCTTCGACTGGATGATGGGATGGTCCGCCACTGAACTGGGCATTGATCAGTTTGACTTCAAGGAAGTCAACTGCCTATGGCGCCGGACGCCTTTGGTGAGCCCAAACCGGATATCAAATACGCCGCGGTACACCCGATCTACCCGGATTAAATGACTATGCAGAACAATCCGACCAAAGACCTGGCCTTATTGAAGCTTGTGACCACCAACTATGCGGATAGTGATCTAACATTTTTTATGGGAATGTATCAGGATCTGGAAAGGGCAAAGATCGCCCTTCAAGAACTGCGGAAGCATTTTAGCGACGCCAGGGTGGTCGTTCGTTCGGATGGAGATAGCAGTACCGACAACAGATTACTGGAATCAATGTTCGACGTTGAGTACTACGAGGAAACCCGGCTCTATCCGGTGGAAAATGGAGGCGCCATGATACAAAGGGTTCTATCCTTATACCTGGAGAACCCAACTCCTTACCTGATCAAATTGGACACCGATACCAAAGTCCACCGGCGATTCCGGTATCTTCCAACCGAGAATGGAGTTTTCGGTTCGTTACAGAAAAGCCTGAACGGCTGCTTTTCGATCCAGGGTGGATGTGTGGGATTTTCCGAGTTGGCCGCATCAGCCATAGTGGAGTCGGGTATTCTGAATGATGCCAGGCTCAAGGATCCTAATGCCCATCGTCGCGAATCACGTTATTTCGCGCGTATCGGGAATCGTGCGAAACGCTGTAACCTGACCAGTTTCGACTGGGTCGTTGGTTGGGCTGCCTATGAATTGGAGATTCCGCAATTCGAATTTAGGGAGATCCATAGCCGGGGAGAAGCAAAACATAGTGCCGATAATCAAGACTTGAGGTATGCAATGACTCACCCTGTGTATTTCGAACAAAGCTAGGTCTAAAATTTTCGATTAATAAGTCAACTGCCAGTTTATGTAGCTTTGATCGAGTATAGAGTCGATGGTTTTCGGTAAACTATCGACTCTATTGTATGAGGGAAGCTCGATATAAACCTATGGAACGCTTGAGGTGAATATCATTTTCGAGGCAAAGTCTAAACAAAAGGCGATTGTGGATTTCATCGAACTGCAAAATGTATCGCAACGAATAGATTGTTAACGCCACCTATTTTGTTAGATTTCTCAAATGTACGCTCAACCAAAAACCAGGGACGCACAATTTTGACTGATATGTTGTTTCGTTTTATGATAGCGAAGAGATGATTAGCGCTATGGTTCAATGTGTAAGCATTCCTCGAAGTGGGACCCATCTGCTTGTTCGACTTTTGCGAAAGTATTTCAAAAGAGGCGAGAAGCGAAAAGGAAGAATTGCATACTGCGAGTACTATCATTGTTGCCGCACCCGGCCATGTAACTTGGCCCAATCATATTCCGCGGAAAAATCTCCACGGTTTCTACTGCAAAAATCCCATGATGAGTATTTGAGGCACAGATACGCGAGCAGCGAATTTGACGATGAGCCAGCGATTGACGTTGATAATGGTATAAAACATTTGATACAGATACGTCACCCTTCGCCAAGTATCATATCGAATTTCAGTCTGTTTGAACTCATGCAGGGAAACAATAGTGTGAAATTTACTCGAAACTCCGGGTTAAATGATTGGAAAACCTATTCAATTCAACAGCTACACTATCGTAAGAAGTTTTTGGAGAAGTGGGTTCTGCGTAATCCCTGGATCGGTAACGATCAGTATTTCTTCCTGGACTATGACAGTCTGGTAGCGTTTCCGGAAGACATAATGAAAAAAGTCATTTTGTTTTTATCTCCGGACGAGAATATTGAAGAAGCCAGGATAGCTTCGGCTCTGAATGATATACCCATTTTCCCGCCAAAGGAGATGCCAGGTTTTGTAACTCCTTCCACACTGGCTACTCTGGATCGGCTTAGTTCCGATATCTGGGAGGCATGCAAGAAAAGGTTAGCGGTACACGAAGAAAACATTCTACTCGCGGGTCAATCTGTGCGGAAAAGGGGACGGAGTGGACTTCCCCAATAAAATGGAATGAATAATTTGGATACTGCCTCAATCTGTCCCCGTTTCTTTACTCCATCTAGACAAGTTAAGAAAGAGTGTTGCAGACATCAGTTGAACCCACCACTCAAAGCGGGCATCGGTCTAGATACGGTCCACGTCCAAATTAGATCGTGACTTATAGACTCACAGTTGGCATGATATGAACCAGAATAACATACCTTAGACTTGCGGTAAGATGCATCGTTTCAGGTTTTCAAACATTAACCTAAAACAGTGAGGTTGTTTTCGTGAGTAAACGACTGCTTTCGAGGAGTTTTGTTCGATTCTATTTGGGATACTCTCCAACATGAAGAATCACACTAGCCTAGTGTTTTTTGGCATCTACGATCATTTTTCGTACTTGCCAAAGTTGATAACCTCGCTGCTTTCTATTCGTCGTTTCCATCCAAATAGTCAATATTGTGTTTTCAGTCGGAACATCGACGATAAATCCAGGGCGCTAATAAAACAATTTGATATGGAGTATATTGCTCTAGACTTATCACACGTTTTTGCTGCGCCATATCGGCGGGGGTGGCCATCGGAAGTCTTTTGGTGGCTCTATGCTTATAAATTATTCTCTGAACAGGGAGTGCAATACTCTTGCGCAGTGGATGGTGATTTGCTTTGTATTGGCGATTTGGATCTTCAAACTGTAATACCGAGCACGCAGGGTCTATCTGCGGTAAACAAAAAAAAGAGAGGTATGAATTCCGGTTTTGTATTCATGAACAACCATGAGTTATCTAACCTGGATTTTTACGAACGGATATTGGCCCGATATCAGTCTGTTAAAGAATGTGACCATGCAGATTGCAGTGGCTTTTGCTTGCACAAATCGGATCAGGATTTATTGGAATATTTTTTGGAGGCAGAAGGGAATGATATTCCATATAACAGGCTTCATGGTTTCTATAATTTACTACTTCACTGCCGAGAAAAACGATACATAAACACGAATGCCATACTGCCTAGCGACATCAATGAAGTAAAAATGCTTCACTTGCTTTGTAAACCTTGGCAACAAGTGAACTTGCCTGCCACTTACGAGGCTTTGGAGCATGCTTATCTGCGATGGTGGGAATTCGTAAAAAGCGTGTGGACAGAAAATGAGATCGACGATTTCTTCTGTAAAGAAAATGAAGTCTAATTACTTAGTAGTGGGGAAGTCCGCTCCGTCAACTTTTTCTACTACCTATGATTTACGGCTCGATGACTACAAGTCTCTCCGTTGAATAACTAACCCTACCACTACCCAGGTTGTTTGATATACAACCATCGATGAACGACTCTATGTATTCTCGATCCAGCGGTATTCGTTTGGCAGTCCTATAGGGTTTCATAGTATTTTTACGTTTCGCTTTTTCTCTGGAGGGCAACGTGACTTTCGAAGAATCGATACCTGCACTGTCAATGCATCGCCTGGTTTCTTTTGCCAAAACTGGAATTGAATCAGTCTCGAGATTAAGCAGTATGGATTTGGCCCGATCCGACCAGACCTGAAAAAAATCACCACCGTTAACCATCTCAGATACCCGTTCGACGGTCTCTTCAATGGATCTTGTGATAATGCCCGCCTCCCTGGAAACGGCCTTGTCAAGGTTTTTTCTGGGTACGGTATCAGGCAAAAAGTTGATGGCAGGTCGTCCGGCAAGAATCGCTTCTACGCCGGTCGTACAGTTGGTGTGGACCACCACCTCGGCCGAGCGAATCCAGCCCAGCACACTTCCGGACCGAATGACCCTGATATTCTTAAATGGATTTAAGGCCTCTTTATAAAAGCCCACGCCCTCGCTGGGATGGGGACGCAGAACAACGGTGTAATCCGGATTGGCTTTGGCAATTTCCTTCACCGCGACGAGAAAATCAGCGAAATCATGAACGTCTCTTTGCCAACTGGTATACCACATCTCTGATATATCCTGCAGGCTCATATTTGGCCATCTTCTTGGCTTTACCATCCTTATGAAAGGAATTTGAATGCCTTCAGCGTGGGCGATGCTTGCAAATCGCGAACAAATCAGGATGTACGGCTGATGGGTGGAAAAGTGGGTTTCATTGGCAGTGCTTTCAATCCAGCTGTAACGGGTTCCGCATAAATCAAATCGGGGACAGCCGGTAACGGCGAGCCCATTGCCCAGTTCGGGTGCCTGGTCTGCGATGACCTGTTTTTGAAGTTCTCCCCACAAGCAGACCGAATTCACCGGAATATCCCGAATCCGGTGTATCTCATGCTTCTGCAGCAGGTCTTGTACCCACACATTTTCCGGGAATATCCCCCCTTCATCATGCATTAACATTATGGCTGATTCGTTTTTAACCAGCGGGCGACATAGACCGCGTTTTGGGAATCTTGGAAACAGGATTTTACCCTGCCATGTGATTCGTTTCGATTTGTTCGCGACAATCCTCAATGCATCCTTGTGTCCGACAATGGATCGTAATCCCATCGAAGCCAGGGCCGAAGCAGTCGCCAATTTGCTATCCAACTCCCGGGTTGTCGAATAGACAGGCAGGATTACTGTGGGCGTGTCATTTTTGAGTATCATGGATAGAAAGAAATCTGATTTAGGGCTCGATGACCACAAGTCTCCCCGTTGAATAACTAACGTGACCACTACCCAGGTTGTTTGAAATACAATTATCGATGAACGACTCTATGTATTCCCGATCCAGCGGTGTCCGTTTGGAAGCCTTATGGGGTTCCCTAGGATTTTGAGGTTTCACTCTTTTACTGGAGGGCAGCTTGACTTTCGAAGCCGTGATGCCTGCACTGTCAATGCATCTCCTCGTTTCTTTTGCCAAAACTGGAATTGACTCCGTCTCGAGATTAAGCAGGATGGATTTTGCCCGATCTGACCAGGCCTGAGAAAAATCACCACCGTTAACCATCTCAGATACCCGTTCGACGGTCTCTTCAATGGATCTTGTGATAATGCCCGCCTCCCTGGAAACCGCCTTGTCAAGGTTCTTTCTGGGGACGGTATCGGGTAAAAAGTTGATGGCAGGTCGCCCGGCAAGAATCGCTTCGACGCCGGTCGTACAATTGGTATGGACAACCACCTCGGCTGAACGAATCCAGCCCAGTACACTGCCGGATCGAATCACCTTGATATTTTCAAATGGACCCAGGGCCTCTTTATAAAAGCCCAGGCTCTCGCTGGGATGGGGACGCAGAACAATGGTGTAATCTGGATTGGTTTTGGCAATTTCTTTCACTGCCACCACAAAATCAGCGAAATCATAAACGTCTCTTTGCCAGCTGGTATACCACAGCTCTGATATATCCTGCAGGCTCATATCAATTGGCCATCTTCTTCGATTTACCGTATTACTGAATGGATATTGCATGCCCTTATTGTGGGCAACGCTGGTAAATCGTGAACAAATCAGGATGTATGGTTGATGTGTGGCAAAGTCAGTTTCATTGGCAGCGCTTTCAATCCAGCTGTATTTTGTCCCGCATAAATCAAATCGAGGACAGCCGGTAACGGCGAGAGCACGGCCCAGTTCAGGTGCCAGTTTTGTAATGACCTGTTTTTGAAGGTCTCCCCATAAACAGATCGAATTCACCGAAATATCCCGAAGTTGGTGTATCCGGTGTTTCTGCAGCATGTTTTGCACCCACACATTTTCCGGGAATATCCCGCCTTCATCTTCCATAAACATAACGGCCGATTCATTTTTAGCCAGCTTGCGCCATAGACCGTGTCTTGAGTTGTGCGCAAACAGGCCTTTACCCTGCCATGTGATTCGTTTGGATCTTCTCGCAACAGTCCTCAATGCATCTTTGTGTCCGACAATGGATCGTAATCCCATCGAAGCCAGAGCCGAAGCGATCGCCAATTTGCTATCCAGCTCCCGGGCTACCGTTTCGACCGGTAGGATCACTGTGGGCGTGTCATTTTTGATTTTCATGGATAGAAAGATAGATGATTTACGGCTCGATGACCACCAATCTCTCCGTTGAATAACCAACCTTACCACTGCCCAGGTTGTTGGAAATACAGCCATCGATGAATGATTCTATATATTCCCGCTCCAGAGGTATTCGTTTGGAAGCAGTATAGGGTGACAAAGTTTTTTTATTATCGACCTTCCCTGTCGGTTTCACACTTTCTCTGGAGGGCAATGTCACTTTCGAAGCCGTGATGCCTGCACTGTCAATGCATCTCCTGGTTTCTTTTGCCAACACTGGAATTGAATCCGTCTCGAGATTCAGCAGGATGGATTTTGCCCGATCCGACCAGACCTGGGGAAAATCACCACCGTTAACAATCTCAGATACCCGTTCGACGGTCTCTTCAATCGACCGCGTGACCATGCCAGCCTCCCTGGAAACCGCCTTGTCCAGGTTTTCTCTGGGTACGGTATCGGGTAAAAAGTTGATGGTGGGCCGTCCGGCAAGAATCGCTTCTACGCCGGTCGTACAATTGGTATGTACCACCACCTCGGCTGAACGAATCCAGCCCAGCACACTGCCGGACCGAATGACTTGGATATTCTTAAAGGGCTTCAGGGCCTCTTTATAAAAATCCAGGCTCTCACTGGGATGGGGGCGTAGAACAATGGTGTAATCTGGATTGGTTTTGGCAATTTCTTTCACTGCAACCACAAAATCAGCGAAATCATGAACGTCTCGTTGCCAGCTGGTGTACCACAGCTCTGACACATCCTGCAGGCTCATCGCTTTTGGCCAAATATTGGGATTTACTTTCCTCGTGAAAGGATTTTGAATGCTTTCATCGTGGGCAATGCTGGTAAATCGGGAACACATCAGGATGTACGGCTGATGTGTAGAATGGATAGTTTCATTGGCAGCGCTTTCAATCCAGCTGTAATTTGTTCCGCATAAATCAAATCGAGGACAGCCGGTAACGGCAAGCGTACTGGCCAATTCAGGTGCCTGTTTAGCAATGACCTGTTTTTGAAGTGCGCCCCATAAACAGACCGTATTCACCGAAATATCCCGAAGTTGGTGTATCCGGTGTTTCTGCAGCATGTTATCTACCCACACATTTTCCGGGAAAATCCCCCCTTCATCATGCATAAACATAGCAGCCGATTTATTTTTAGACAGCGGACGCCATAGACCGTGTTTTGGATCGTCAGCAAACAGGCCCTTACCCTGCCATGTGATTCGTTTCGATCTGTTCCCGACAACCGTCAATGCATCCTTGTGTCCGACAATGGATTGTAATCCCATCGAAGCCAGGGCCGAAGCGATCGCCAATTTGCTATCCAGCTCCCGGGTTATCGTTTCGACAGGCAGGATCACTGTGGGTGTGTCATTTTTCATTTTCATGGATAGAAAGATATACGAAAAATGGCCAGATTTACAGCAAATTCAGGCTCAAACTATGTTGAAACGAGTCTCTGTTTCCTTACGTTTCTTTACTCCATCCAAACAATTTAAGATAAAGTATTGCAGACATCAGTTGAATCCACCACTCAAAACGGACATTGGTCTAGATACGGTCCACGTTTTGATATGGGGTATATGACTCTAGACTTATAACACGTTTATGCTGCGCCAAATCGGTTGGGGTGGTCATCGGGAGTCTTTTGGTGACTCTATGCTTATAAATTATTCTCTGAACAGGGAGTGAAACACTCTCTATAATTTACGGCTCGATGACCACAAGTCGCTCCGTTGAATAACTAACGTGACCACTACCCAGGTTGTTTGAAATACAACCATCGATGAATGATTCTATATATTCCCGCTCCAGAGGTATTCGTTTGGAAGCAATATATGGCGCCATAGTTTTTTTATTGTCGACCTTTCCTATCGGTTTCACACTTTCTCTGGAGGGGAGCCTAACTGTCGAAGAATTGATCCCTGCACTGTCAATACATCGCCGGGTTTCTTTTGCCAACACTGGAATTGAATCCGTCTCGAGATTAAGCAGGATGGACTTTGCCCGATCCGACCAGACCTGGGGAAAATCACCACCGTTAACAATCTCAGATACCCGTTCGACGGTCTCTTCAATCGACCGCGTGACCATGCCAGCCTCCCTGGAAACGGCCTTGTCAAGGTTTTCTCTGGGTACGGTATCGGGTAAAAAGTTGATGGTGGGCCGTCCGGCAAGAATCGCTTCTACGCCGGTCGTACAATTGGTATGTACCACCACCTCGGCTGAACGAATCCAGCCCAGCACACTGCCGGACCGAATGACTTGGATATTCTTAAAGGGCTTCAGGGCCTCTTTATAAAAGCCCAGGCTCTCACTGGGATGGGGGCGTAGAACAATGGTGTAATCTGGATTGGTTTTGGCAATTTCTTTCACTGCAACCACAAAATCAGCGAAATCATGAACGTCTCGTTGCCAGCTGGTGTACCACAGCTCTGATATATCCTGCCGGCTCATGTCCTTTGGCCATTTATTTGGATTTACTTTCCGCTTGAAAGGAATTCGAATGCCTTCAGCGTGGGCAATGCTGGTAAATCGCGAACAAATCAGGATATACGGCTGATGTGTGGAATGGATAGTTTCATTGGCAGCGCTTTCAATCCAGCTGTAATGGGCGCCGTATAAATCAAATCGAGGACAGCCGGTAACGGCAAGCGTACTGGCCAATTCAGGTGCCTGCTTTGCAATGACCTGTTTTTGAAGTTCTCCCCATAAACAGATCGTATTCACCGGAATATCCCGAAGTTGGTGTATCCAGTGTTTCTGCAGCATGTCTTGAATCCACACATTTTCCGGGAAAATACCCCCTTCCTCTTCCATAAACATAATGGCCGATTCATTTTTAGCCAGCGGGCGCCATAGACCGTGTTTTGACTTGAACGAAAACAGGCTTTTACCCTGCCATGTGATTCGTTTCGATCTGTTCGCGACAATCCTCAATGCATCTTTGTGTCCGACAATGGATCGTAATCCCATGGAAGCCAGAGCCGAAGCGATCGCCAATTTGCTATCCAACTCCCGGGTTACCGTATAGACAGGCAGGAGCACTGTGGGTGTGTCATTTTGGATATTCATGGATAGAAGGAAATCTGATTTACGGCTCGATGACCACAAGTCGCTCCGTTGAATAACTAACGTGACCACTACCCAGGTTGTTTGAAATACAACCATCGATGAACGACTCTATGTATTCCCGGTCCAGGGGTATCCGTTTGGCAGTAGTAGTGGGCATCATGGTATTTATGTTCGTGACCTCCCCTATAGGTTTCGCTCTTTCCCTGGAAGGGAGCTTGACTGTCGAAGAATCAATGCCTGCACTGTCAATGCATCTCCGGGTTTCGTTTGCCAACACTGGAATTGAATCCGTCTCGAGATTAAGCAGGATGGACTTTGCCCGATCCGACCAGGCCTGGGAAAAATCACCACCGTTAACAATCTCAGATACCCGTTCGACGGTCTCTTCAATCGACCGCGTGACCATGCCAGCCTCCCTGGAAACGGCCTTGTCAAGGTTTTCTCTGGGTACGGTATCGGGTAAAAAGTTGATGGTGGGCCGTCCGGCAAGAATCGCTTCTACGCCGGTCGTACAATTGGTATGTACCATCACCTCGGCCGAACGAATCCAGCCCAGCACACTGCCGGATCGAATTACTTTGATGTTTTTAAAGGGCTTCAGGGCCTCTTTATAAAAATCCAGACTCTCACTGGGATGGGGGCGTAGAACAATGGTGTAATCTGGATTGGTTTTGGCAATTTCTTTCACTGCAACGACAAAATCAGCGAAATCATGAACGTCTCGTTGCCAGCTGGTGTACCACAGCTCTGACACATCCTGCAGGCTCATATTTGGCCATTTATTTGGTTTTAACATCTTGGTGAAAGGAATTTGCATGCCTTCAGCGTGGGCAATGCTGTTAAACCGCGAACACATCAGGATATACGGCTGATGTGTGGAATGGATAGTTTCATTGGCAGCGCTTTCAATCCAGCTGTAATTTGTTCCGCATAAATCAAATCGAGGACATCCGGTAACGGCGAGAGCATTACCGAGCTCAGGGGCCTGTTTAGCAATGACCTGTTTTTGAAGTGCGCCCCATAAACAGACCGTATTCACCGGAATATCCCGAATTTGGTGTATCCAGTGTTTCTGCAGCATGTATTGTACCCACACATTTTCCGGGAAAATACCCCCTTCATCAATCATAAACATAATAGCCGAATTTTTTTTAGCCAGCGAGCGCCATAGACTGCGTGTTGGGACGCCCGCTAACAGGCTTTTACCCTGCCATATGATTCGCTTCGATTTGTTCGCGACAATCTTCATTGCATCCTTGTGTCCGACAATGGATCGTAATCCCATCGAAGCCAGAGCCGAAGCGATCGCCAATTTGCTATCCAACTCCCGGGTTACCGTTTCGATAGGCAGGAGCACTGTGGGCATGTCATTTTTTATTTTCATGGATAGAAGGAAATCTGAATTACGGCTCGATGACCACAAGTCGCTCCGTTGAATAACTAACGTGACCACTGCCCAGGTTATTTGAAATACAGCCATCGATGAACGATTCTATGTATTCCCGATCCAGGGGTATTTGTTTGAAAGTCCTATAGGGCACCATTGTTTTTTTATTGTCGACCTCCCCTATAGGTTTCGCTCTTTCCCTGGAGGGGAGCCTGACTTTCGAAGAATCAATGCCTGCACTGTCAATGCATCTCCTGGTTTCTTTTGCCAACACTGGAATTGACTCCGTCTCGAGATTAAGCAGGATGGATTTTGCCCGATCTGACCAGGCCTGAGAAAAGTCACCACCGTTCACTATCTCAGATACCTGCTCAACGGTCTCTTCAATCGATCTTGTGACAATACCAGCTTCTCTTGAAACTTCCTTATCAAGGTTTTTTCTGGGTACGGTATCGGGTAAAAAGTTTATGGTCGGTCGTCCGGCCAGAATCGCTTCTACGCCGGTCGTACAATTGGTATGGACCACCACCTCGGCCGAGCGAATCCAGCCCAGCACACTTCCGGACCGGATTACTTCGATATTTTTAAAGGGCTTCAGGGCCTCTTTATAAAAGCCCAAGCTCTCGCTGGGATGGGGACGCAGAACAATGGTGTAATCCGGATGGGCTTTGGCAATTTCTTTCACTGCAACGACAAAATCAGCGAAATCATGAACGTCTCTTTGCCAGCTGGTATACCACAGCTCTGATATATCCTGTAGGCTCATATCATTTGGCCAAATATTTGGATTTACTTTCCTCGTGAATTGAATTTGCATGCCTTCAGCGTGGGCAATGCTGGTAAATCGCGAACAAATCAGTATATACGGCTGATGTGTGGCAAAGTCAGTTTCATTGGCAATGCTTTCAATCCAGCTGTATTTTGTTCCGCATAAATCAAACCGAGGACAGCCGGTAACGGCAAGCGTACTGGCCAATTCAGGTGCCTGTTTTGCAATGACCTGTTTTTGAAGTTCTCCCCATAAACAGATCGTATTCACCGGAATATCCCGAAGTTGGTGTATCCGGTGTTTCTGCAGCATGTGTTGTACCCACACATTTTCCGGGAAAATTCCCCCCTCATCAATCATAAACATAATAGCCGATTTTTTTTTAACCAGCGAGCGCCATAGACGGCGTTTTGCGCTGCTATCAAACAGGCTTTTACCCAGCCATGTGATTCGTTTCGATTTGTTCGCGACAATCCTCAATGCATCCTTGTGTCCGACAATGGATCGTAATCCCATCGAAGCCAGAGCCGAAGCGATCGCCAATTTGCTATCCAACTCCCGGGTTACCGTATAGACAGGCAGGAGCACTGTGGGCGTGTCATTTTTGATTTTCATGGATAGAAAGATATACGAGAAATAGCTCAGATTTACAACTAATTCAGATTCAAACTATACGGAATTTACGGCTCGATGACCACAAGTCGCTCCGTTGAATAAGCAACGTTACCACTACCCAGGTTGTTTGAAATACAACCATCGATGAACGATTCTATGTATTCCCGATCCAGGGGTATTCGTTTGAAAGTCCTATAGGGCGCCATTGTTTTTTTATTGTCGACCTCCCCTATAGGTTTCACTCTTTCCCTGGAGGGGAGCCTGACTTTCGAAGAATTGATCCCTGCACTGTCAATACACCGCCTCGTTTCTTTTGCCAAAACTGGAATTGACTCCGTCTCGAGATTAAGCAGGATGGATTTTGCCCGATCTGACCAGGCCTGAGAAAAATCACCACCGTTAACCATCTCAGATACCCGTTCGACGGTATCTTCAACCGACCGCGTGATAATGCCAGCCTCCCTGGAAACCGCCTTGTCAAGGTTTTCTCTGGGCACCGTATCGGGTAAAAAGTTTATGGTCGGTCGTCCGGCAAGAATCGCTTCCACGCCGGTCGTACAATTGGTATGTACCACCACCTCGGCTGAACGAATCCAGCCCAGCACACTTCCGGACCGGATTACTTCGATATTTTTAAAGGGCTTCAGGGCCTCTTTATAAAAGCCCAAGCTCTCGCTGGGATGGGGACGCAGAACAATGGTGTAATCCGGATGGGCTTTGGCAATTTCTTTCACTGCAACGACAAAATCAGCGAAATCATGAACGTCTCTTTGCCAGCTGGTATACCACAGCTCTGATATATCCTGTAGGCTCATATCATTTGGCCAAATATTTGGATTTACTTTCCTCGTGAAAGGAATTTGCATGCCTTCAGCGTGGGCAACACTGGTAAATCGTGAACAAATCAGGATGTACGGCTGATGTGTGGCAAAGTCAGTTTCATTGGCAATGCTTTCAATCCAGCTGTATTTTGTTCCGCATAAATCAAACCGAGGACAGCCGGTAACGGCAAGCGTACTGGCCAATTCAGGTGCCTGTTTTGCAATGACCTGTTTTTGAAGTTCTCCCCATAAACAGATCGTATTCACCGGAATATCCCGAATTTGGTGTATCCGGTGTTTCTGCAGCATGTTTTGGATCCACCCATTTTCCGGGAAAATACCCCCTTCATCAATCATAAACATAATAGCCGATTTCTTTTTAAGCGAGCGCCATAGACGGCGTTTTTCGATGCTATCAAACAGAATTTTACCCAGCCATGTGATTCGTTTCGATTTGTTCGCGACAATCCTCAATGCATCCTTGTGCCCGACAATGGATCGTAATCCCATCGAAGCCAGAGCCGAAGCGATCGCCAGTTTGCTATCCAACTCCCGGGTTACCGTATAGACAGGCAGGAGCACTGTGGGCGTGTCATTTTTGATTTTCATGGATAGAAAGATATACGAGAAATAGCTCAGATTTACAACAAATTCAGACTCAAACTATGTCGAAACGAGTCTCTGTTCTCTGCTTACTCAAGCATTGGTATAGATTGAGTTGATATTATCATTTTAATGATAATACAAACCAACATTTGTACAAGTGCAAATACCAAGTGATTTCTCACCAAAAATATTGCACTAGGGCAAATAGAGATCGCTTTGAAAACTTGGTGTGGGCGAGTTCAGTTGAAATGTTAAACATTATTGTGTTGTCATCCGGTTTTGTATTTCGCCGCAACATGGACGGGTGTGATACCGATGATGCCCCTATATATTGTGCCTTGTTGATGTTGCTTTTATGATGGGGAAATTACCCCGCGTAATAATTTTTCTGCCTCACGAATATCGTCTTCTGTATCAATATTTACTACATATTCTTTTATTACCAGCGGCCAGGTTTTTCCCATTAGCAAGAATTCATTTTCCAGGAGGCTGGATCGTTTAAACACATATACAATACCATTGCGGTGGTAAACTGGTTGCAATTGTTGTCGGGCTACAATTTTTTTGCCTTGTTTATCGAAATACGACAGTTTGTTATGAGAACCCACAACAAGCTGTTTCCATGGATGAAATTTCAGATCTGTTTCTGACACCGACCAAACTGCATCGAGGTTATTGTCAATCACCTGGTGGATGGCTTGTCTGACATGCTCTGGTCTTCGTGAAGGGGAAGTGGGCTGCAGCATTACAATCAAATCGTATTCAATATTGTCAATACGCTCTATGGAAATTAAAGCATGTTGCAATACATCGAGGTCGCCAACCCGATCGCCGGATAATTCCTCGGGCCTGCGAAAAGGCGCATCAATACCATGAGCTTCGGCCTCTGCAACGATCCCATCGTGGTCCGTTGTCACTATGATACGGTCCAGTTCTTCTACTTCTTTCACCGTATCACCAACCAATGCAATCAGAGATCGGCCGCATATCTTTCTCAGATTTTTAAGTGGAACTCCTTTGCTACCTCCACGTGCAGGTACAACGGCTAGTACTCGATTATTTTTATACAAATTACTCGCTCCTGTACGTTTGACTCTGTTTGCAGCTTGTCCGACCGACGCAAATGCAGTTATTATAGATTCGATTAAGCTTTGTAACGGGTTCGAAAGTAATTCCTCCACTGATCAACTTTCGTTTTTCGCTGATCACGATTCATTGACGCAATCGTGGGGTCCTCATAAAAACTGTCATCATTGAAATGAGTTGTTGAAACTTCTTCCACAATTGCTCCTTCAAGGGTATGAAATTTGTGCCATGAATTCGGTTCAATAACAATCGTATCCCCTGGCAAAAGTCGAGTTGGATAGCCGTCCTTGACAATCTCCAGGTCACCGTCCAAAAGCTGGAATGTCTCCTCTTTTTTCTTGTGATGGTGGTAGGGGTGTTTTTGTCTAGGTAGCTGGATCACGAGTTTTTTTGCATAGGCTCTGTTAATACAAGTGATAATAACAGCGCCAAATTCCCGGAATCGACGCAGACCGTAATGGTGTGATATTTCTAACTCCGCATCGCCGTTTATTTTTAGGTTCGCCTTACTCAACATTCCTCTTACCTGTAGCATGATCTGATAAATGTACTGATCATCGCTCAAATGTTTTTTCGCCAGACTGTCACTTAGAGCACTATTTTTTTCATAGTTTTGATCCGACACGAGTCCGGGATACCAGGACTCACTGGTAAGCTGTTTATCCTGGACCGGCATTGCAATGAAAATATCAGAGTCTTTCAGAATTTCCCCTTTATCAATATTCCGTGAAGCATAGATTCCACGCTTTAGCTCCAGAAGAGTGGAGGACTCTGTCTCAGACGCCGGCGCCCTTCTTTCGGCACCAGCCATACTGACCGCGGATTTATAGGACGTTAGCCAGCTAGCCAACTGATCTGGGGTCGAAGAATATCCGTTTAATGGGGCATCGGATTTTGGGATCCCACAGTGGCGCTCAAATAGACGTGCTCCCTTAGCAACAGCAATTTGGATTGGCATAGTATTATCTGGGCATTCATGGGTGGACCAGCCAATCGGTATACCTTTGTATCGATCTCTCAGAAGATCTATTTGGTTCAACTGTAACGCATCATCAGGTGTGGGGTAGATGGCCACGCAATGCATCAGCGCAAAATTTACTCGTTCTGATTCCAGAAAATTAACAAGCCAGTCAATTTCATCCAATCGCAATCCGCCTGTTGATGCAACTACGGGAAAATTCACAGACGCGATTTTCTTCAATAGCGGTTTGTCATTCGCTGAACAGCTTGCAATTTTTATAACATCGAACTCCATTTCGCAGATAATGTCGACAGAGGATTCGTCAAATGGAGTGCACATTGTATGCAATCCCGCATCCCTGACGCATTGACTCAATTCATAGTATGCCTCCATTGGCATCCTGGTTTCACTGAATCTTTTTATAAATTTTATATCTGTCCTGGAATGGTAATCAGGATGAATAAATGTATCCAGTTGCCTAAACTGGAACTTCAATGCTCCTTTTACACCGGCAGCATTATTAACTTTCCCAACTTCACTGATAATTCTTTTTGCATGGTCGACATCACCTTGATGGTTGTTTGCCATGTCGTAAATAAACAAATCATTGAGGTCATCGAGTTTCATATTGATTTTTATTTAAAGTTTAGTGCATCCAGGTTATATCCTGTATTCCAGTCAATTTGCACTACACGATTATTATGTGAAGATTGAAATGCGGCGGCAATGACAACCATTGTTTCCATTCCCCGCTGAAGAGATATAGGAGAATCCGATATTTTACCAGACAGAATATCTTCTATATGCTGAATTTCCGCCTTAAATTCATCAGCCCGGGTTTTAGCTACCTTAATAATCTCCGGTTCAGATTCAGCTCCACCAGTTAAAACTGCGTCAAATCCAGGCTCATGATTTACAACCCATTCAGCAAATCCCCGTTCCCATTGAATTCTCGCAGATTTTTCGGCAGGAAATGTCACCACGTCCTGAATGACTTCTCCAGCGATACCACTTTCCGTTCTCAATGACAAAACTGCCAGTCTGTCATATTCCACATTTCCCTCCAGGCACATATCCATCAACGCACTGACCTCATTGACACGCCCGCCTCCAAGTCTATGGGCAAAGTGCTGCCAGATATTAATGGCATGGGAATGTTCACAGCAGGCCCCACCTCCGCGGGACGAAAACCCCAAGTAACTATCTTCAGGGCCGGATAACCACGGATGAGCCTTGAATATTCCACCCCAGTGTTCCCGGGTCTTCGCCGAGATCGTCTGGATTTCACCCAAGTCACTTTCCGCAATAAATTTTTCCAGAATTGCCGTGTTTTCGCCAAGTGTATGGTTGTATCCCACGCCAACGAATACATCACTTCCATGAGTTTGACTGATCAAATCGGAACATCCTGCCAAATCTGGCCCACACAATGGCTTTTCCACGATCAACACTTTGGGGTCAGAGCTTGATAAAATCTTGGAAGCAAGGTCGATATGTCTATCTGGCGGAGTACCAACGAAAATGACATCGGCACTCTGACTTATTGTATCTTCGCTATTTGCCAAATCGATTGCATCATCCCAGTCCCCATATCTGCCAGGATAAATTTCTTCTTTGGATCGGCGCAGAGCTTCGGGGTCAATATCTGTTAGCAGAACATCCCAATCATGAGCTCGGGCAGCATTGGCAATATGATTACCGATGGAACCTGCGCCGATAATTTTAATACTTGTCATTTGTTCCAGGATGTTCTGGGTGAGTTGCCACATTTAATTCTTAGGACGCAATAATACATACCAATTTTTACATTGTAAATTTTGCTTTGCACTTAAGAATAGAACATTTCCAGCTGGCTCGCTTCGGACTCGAAATGTTGATTCTACAGATTGGTCTTGAAGAAAAGGAGAATTAAAGCGAAAGTCACCATTTCTCAAGAGGCTCCGGATTCTGGAAAAACATAGAGACAGTCAAGAGTGGATGCTAGAATTCCGTCATGATTATGATTGCTCCGATATATCTTGATGCCACGATTCTCTCGCACTTTCTTCGTCACTATAGTGAATTGGGATTTCGTGAGTTTCATTTTGCAATCAATACACAATCAAATCCCAACATTGTTAGCGAGGTAGAGAGAATATCGGAAGGATATCCAGTGCATATAGATATAGTGGATGATTTCGACTACACCGCTCCCGCTATGTCCAAGAGGCTAAATACTATTCGTAAGCGCTGTGCCGATCCTGATCAATGGATCAGTGTCCTTGATGTGGATGAGTTTTACGAGTTGCCACCCCCTCGTTCCGAGTCACACTCACCGCTATCTGAATTTTTGGAATGGTGTGACAAACATGGATACGATCATGCACGTGGTCGATTGATTGATCGTATTGCCAATGACGGTAGTTTTCCGCAGCTTAGATCTTCGCCATCGTTAGCGGAGCAGTATCCACTGAAGCGGCGCCTGACCAGAAAGCTCATTGGGGGCGACGATAGAAAAGTGGTACTGCAAAAAGCGCGCTGTGAAATTCTTGGCGGCCATCACAGGATTCGCGGTGGTCAGTCACGGGCAAAAATCAAACTGCTCGTGAATCATTTCAAATGGAAACATGGTGTGGTTGAAAGGCTCCGTGAACGTCTCGACGTGTTGGAGCGACTAGGGAAGCCTTGGGCAGACGAGTCTCGCAAAACACTGGCACATATCGACCAACATAGTGGCATAGATGTCAATGATCGTCGTTTCTTTTTGTAAAATATGAAATGTAGTCGCTATATACTACTCTGAATATTTGAGAATGCCTCTCTAGCCAGTACCTATTTAAATCTAAAAATTTATAGTGAAAACCAGTAGTACGCGCCACGGTCCATACCGGACAGATAGGTAACGCTTTATACCGAGCACATGGTTTACAGTTGAGATCGTAACCATGCGCTCAATTCAACCTCATCTACTATCTGTCCCTCCTAAATACACGTCCTGGTTGATCTTAACGGGTTTCTCATGGTTTCAGCTATGTTGAAATGGATAAAAATGATATTGGGAACGGCCCGATCATTGTTCCGATAAAACGCGTGGGTTGACTTCATCGTGAATATAGGCGATTGGTAGCCTAACGACTATGGCAGATGAGTTTTTAGGAATGGCACCCACAATTTTTCAGGTAACAATATAGGTAACACCCCCATACTCCTTTACATCTCTCGGGAACCAATGCCTTATTTCTAGTGTTCGCGTAATGTTCTGTTAAACGGTGTTTCGGGTCGTATCACTGTGTCTGGATTCGGCAAGGACTGCACTCATAATTCATTGGTCGTACGACGCCATGGGCAGTTACCTGCTCCTGCAGTAACTGCATTTGTTCGTATCATCCCTGATACTCACCCCTGCGGGGCTAAAGCGAAAATCTTTTCCAGAAAGATTTTTCCACCATACCCCCGATCGGGGTCGAGGGCAGGCTTTGGCGGTCATGGCAGGGGTAGAGCGACGCAGGACCTCGGTACCCCCTTGGAGGGGTGAGCCAAAGCCGAGGTTCCCCCTCCGGGGACCTTGTACCCAATGGTACTTCGCAGGTCCTACCGGGCCCTTGTGCTCATGGGTATTTATGCCCATGGGTGCACCATTTTTTTAAGAGCGCATACTAATTAAATAAATCTGACCCCTCTACTTTTCTTTACTCTTGTCAGAGGCTCCCTAGACAAGTACGAACCTGGCCAGTGGTCGAGTGTCGATTGTGACAATTTTCACTGTAACCGGCTTTTCAATTCCGAGCCCACCGCATTCGTCGGGGTTGTCGATGTTGGTGACCAGTCTCGGGCCTTCATCGAGTTCCACCAGCGCGACATTGTAAGGCAGACGATCGGCGAAATCGGAATGATAGGCTATATGATAAATTGTCCAGCTAATCAGTCGCCCGCTCCCGGCGGCATCCCGCCAGTTCCAGTGGTCACCCAGACACTGGGGGCATTGTTCCCTTGGCGGTAGCCAGCTGTGGTCACAATGGTCGCAATGTTGGTAAATCAGGCGACCGATTTCCAGAGCACGCAGATATTCAGCATCGAGTTCAGCAATTGCGCCTGGATTGCAATCTGGATTCATTGCCCCAGCACCAGGGTTGAATGCGTGTGCATATGCCCGCCTTGATTCGAGACGATACATTTACTCGCGCCTGAAATTTGTAAATTGGCATCGCCACGCATTTGCCGTACACCTTCGATTACCAGTTGCATTCCGGGCATACCAGATTCTGACAACAGTCCACCGCTGGTATTCAGCGGCAGCTCACCACCGATTTCTATGCGGCCATCTTCGACAAAATTGCCACCCTGGCCTTTTTTACAGAAGCCATAATCTTCAAGGGTAATCAGTGGCGTAATCGAAAAACAATCATACATTTGAGCGACATCAATTTGTTTTGGGCTGCAACCGGCCATTTTGAAGGCAGTTTCGGCCGATTCAACCGCACAGGTAGTGGTGAGGTCTGGCCGCTGTTCCACCTCCCAGGAAGTTTGCCCCTGACCGAATCCGAGAATCGGGACGGCGTTATCGATTCCAAGCTTTTGGGCGCGCTGGGCACTCATAATCACGACCGCGGCACCACCATCGGAGACCAGACAGCAATCGTCGCGTTTTAGCGGTTGCGCGATCCATCGTGATTCTAAATACATTTCCTGATTCAACGGAAGTTGCAGATGTGCATCAGGATTTTGTGCCCCGTGCCGTCGACAGGCGATTACAATGGCACCCAGTTGTTCCTGAGTAGTACCGAATTCCTGCATATGGCGTTGTGCGATTAAAGCGTAGGCCGGTGCTGTGCCATAGGCACCATAAGCAGCGGCATTGTTCCAGGCTTGTTCGTTGGCCTGGGTGGTGCCGGTGCGTGGATTATCAGCACCACAAACCAGTGCAATTTCGCACTGATCGGCATCGATCGACATCGCGGCATAGGCAATCATCGATATGTTAGAAGCACCGCCCTGATCCCAGACCCCGCCGACCCGGGGTCGCAGGCCCATCGCCTCGGCAACCATTTGCGCGTAGCCGAACTGGTATTGGGACGTCGGATATTTCACCAGTAATCCGTCAACCGCGTCTTTTTCAATCCCGGCATCGGCGAGCGCGTTGCGGCAGGCCTCGAGGTTAAGCGATACCGTAGATCGGCCCGGTAATTTTCCATATGCGGTGTGACCGACACCTGCGATCACGTATTTAGCGCGCACTAAATGTTCCCTCGGCATCCAGTCTTTCAAACTCGGTCTGGCTCAGACCCAGCCAGTTGCAGTAAACCTCACGGTTGGCGGCGCCCAGATTCCCGTTACAGACGTGCTGCGGTGACTGACTGCCGGCAAATCGTAGTGGTGATATTGGTAATGTCATGCGACCATATTCGGGATGGTCGACATCGCGAAGAAAACCCCGCGCGCGCAGATGTGGATCGCTGGTTAGCTCGGCGAGATCGCGTACCGGCGCGACAATGGCGTGATAGTCAAGGAAAATGACTTCGAGTTCGGCTTTGCTGTGCTGACTGGTGAAGGCCTCAACGATGTCATCGACTTCGTCCATATGGTCGACTCGGCTGCGCAGATCGATAAAGCGTGGATCGTCGATCAGGTCGGTTCGGCTCATCGCCTGCAGTAAATCGGACCAGTGGCGGTCTTCGAGGCAAATCACCGCAATCCAGCCGTCCCGGGTGGGATAAACATTCCAAGGCGCTTCCATCAAACCCCCATGTCGACTGCCAGTGCGTTGCGGTGCCTCACCATCCGAACCCCACCATTTATCCAGATTGGAGGCGAGAGATGCATAGCTTGCCTCCATCATCGATACTTCAACGCGACGACCCAGCCCGGTTCTTTCGCGTTCGAACAATGCGGTCATGATTGCACCATACAGATGTGCACCCGCCATCAAATCGCAGACTGCCGCGCCGGCCTTGACTGGGGGGCTATCTGGATGACCGGTTACGCTGACGATTCCTGACATGGCCTGTACGGTTAAATCCATAGCCGGTTTATCGCGATACGGACCGTCCTGTCCGTAACCGGACGACGATGCATAGACAATTTTCGGATGTGCCTTTAAAACCGTGTCGGCATCGATGCCAAGACGTTCGACGGCACCAGGAGCAAAATTCTCCACCACCACGTCGCCCCGATTCACCATTTCGAAGAAAAGCTTTTTCCCGGCCTCGGATTTTAGATTCAGCGTGACGCAATCTTTGTTGGCGTTAAACATCGCAAATGCCAGGGCCGAACCACCAAGCACGCCTCGCCGTCGAGTTGACTCACCTTTCGGTGGTTCGATTTTTATTACCCGGGCACCTGCCATCGCCATCATGAAAGTAGCGTAGGGACCATTGTAAACATGGCTGAGGTCGATGACTGTAATGCCTTCTAGTGGCAGCGGACGTGGGTTCAATGGATTATTTTCCTTTCCAGTTCGGATCACGCTTTTCTGAAAATGCGGCTGGACCTTCGATGGCATCTTCACTATACGCCAATAATTTGCTGACCTGGGACTCCATGCGTAACCCGCTTTTTAAATCCATATCACGACTGCGGATCGCAAGTTCTTTCGCCGCTTGCACGGCCAATGGTGCATTTGCGGTGACACGCCGGGCATATTCGTAAGCCTTTTCAAGCAATTGCTCTGGTGCCACTACGGCGTTAATCAGGCCCCATCGTGCAGCTTCATCGGCGTCGAACGGATCACCGGTTAATAGCCATTCCATCGCAATAGCATGTGGAACCTGGGACAGGATTCGTTGGGTACCGCCATTGCCAGGGACGATACCGCGCTTGACCTCGGCCAGCGAAAAGCTGGCGTTGGAACTCGCGATTCTAATATCGGTGGCGAATAGTAATGTCATACCTCCACCGAGGCAGTAGCCGTTAACCGCAGCAATAATCGGCTTCCAGATTTCCAGACCGTTGTTCAACAACTGATCGCTTTGGGTTAGCCACATATCACGCAATGAAGCGGGTTCGGTCAGTACTGCTTTGATGTCTGCACCGGTGGTAAATGATCGATCGCCCGCGCCGGTGACGATGGCACATTTGATTGAGGCATCATCGCGCACTCGTATCCAGGCCTTCGACAAGGCGTCATAGTGCTCCCGGTCCATTGCGTTTAGGCGTTCGGGCCGGTTAATGGTGATCAGTGCGATGCCTTCCTCGTCAATGCTGAAATCAATGGACATGGTTATACTCTCCCGCGGTGTGGCCCAAGTAATTCACGCGCGATCACCATTCGATGAACTTCGGAGGGGCCTTCTCCGATGCGCATAATACGAAGCTCCCGAAACCAGCGCTCCAGTGGCATTTCACAGGCGACACCCATACCGCCGAGAATCTGGATGCAGCGATCGACGACACGAAATGCGGTTTCCGAAGCATAGAGTTTACAAACTGAGGCGTCGGTCTTCACGTCTTCACCCGCGTCCGCACGCGCCGCCGCCTGATAAGTCAATAGACGTGCAGCGCGCAACTCGACTTCCGAATCGGCCAACATCCACTGGATTGCCTGTTTGTCCGCCAGTGGTGATTTAAATGCGACTCGATCGCAAGCCCATTTCACCGCGATATCCAATGCCGCCTGGGCCATGCCGATAGTGGTTGCGGCATAGGGAATGCGACCATGTACCAGCCATGCGGCGGCGAACTTGAAACCTTCGCCTTCGCCACCAATCCTGTTTGCTACAGGTACCCGACAATTTTCGAATACGATTTCATGGGGTGAGTAAGATCGAATAACCTCAATTGGTCTGGATGAGAATCCCGGGCGATCGGTCTCGACGATAAAACAGGAAATTCCATCACGTCCTTCACCAGGTCCGGTACGCACATAGACAACCCCCCACGGCGCGCCTTCGACCGAAGTGATCCAGGTCTTACTGCCGTTGAGAATATAATCGTCGCCATCGCGAACCGCTTTGGTCTGGATAGCGCGACCGGGGTCAGAGCCACCGCTGGGTTCGGTTATCGCGACAAACGTAGGGTCACCGGTCTCGATCACTGGTTTCGCGAATTTTTCGATTTGCGCTTCGCTGCCCATGAAAACAACATTGGGCGGGTCGGTTCCAAAAGCGCCACAGGCGGGAATATATCCACCCATGCGGCATTTCGAGGCTTCTTCCATGACCACGGCCTGACCCAGCACGCTTAAACCGGCGCCACCGTATTCACCCGGTGTGAGTATGCACCAAAGGCCCCTGTCGCGGGCGAAACTGCGCAATCGAGCGAGGTCGTCATCGTCGACTTTGCAGGCGTCGTGGTCGACTTTGGCATCTACAGGTAACACCTCGTTTTGCATGAAGCGCCGGACGGTGTCCTGGA
This sequence comes from Candidatus Spongiihabitans sp., assembly GCA_965237725.1. Classification (GTDB taxonomy): domain Bacteria; phylum Pseudomonadota; class Gammaproteobacteria; order Arenicellales; family Poriferihabitantaceae. Next base: position 2,282,574 of record OZ250151.1, on the reverse strand, counting down.
TTATGCGAATGTCTTCTGGTAGTTCGAAAGTCATAAAACTGCCTCGTTGGCAATTGGATCGGCGCCCAGCCCGCATTTCTCACCAGGATGACGGGCCCTCGCTTGTTCTTTGAATCCACATGAGATTTTCTTCAGTCGGCAATACGCACTGTTATTCCACTCCTTCAGAAATTCCCTTGTGAATCCAAAGCCCGGCGCGATCATCCCGCCCCCAGGTGAGAAGTACGGGCAAGTCCGATACCCGGTAACCTTTGATGCCAGGTCGTTGCTTGCTCATAAGCTGCAGCTGCCCCGAGCACGGTAGCTTCACACAATTCCCTGCCAATAATTTGTAGGCCGATCGGCATCCCCAACTGGGTAAACCCGCAAGGCAGCGACACAGCCGGATGTTCACTCACGTTAAATGGTGCGCAATGCCGATTGCGCAAGCTCCATTGTGCCTGGGTGGTATCGGCGATGGGCGTTGCTGCAAGCGGTGAGGTCGGCGAAATCAATACGTCAAATTGCCTTAATAGCGCGTCGACCTGCAGCCGGATCAGGCGTCGCTGGTGTTGCCAACCCGCATAGTCAGCGGCGCTGAATTCGCTGGCGCGCAGGAAATCGTCTGCGATGTAATCACTGATTGAATCCATGTGGTCGCATAGATCATCGGCAAAGTAGACAACGGATTCCACCGCCGCGCAATCGGCCATGATCGTAATCGCCTGTTCCATCATTGGCGCTGGTAGGCACACCTCTTTAACGGAAGCACCCAGTGTTTTGAATTGTTCGGCAGCCGCTTCGACTGCTGAAGCAACATCGGCTTCACAGCTGTCAGAAAAGTGTCCGCGCAATAATCCCATACGCATGCCGTCAACACCCTTGTCAATTTCTGACATAAAATTGGGCACTGGGTATTCCAGGGAATAAGGATCACGTGCATCAAAACCGGCAATTGCCTGCAACAATAACGCAGCATCGCCAACCCTTCGCGCCAGTGGACCGATATGATCTAAGGTTAGCGAACAGGGAATGGCGTTGTCTTTAGCGACACGGCCGAATTGTGGCTTGAGGCCGACAATGCCGCAGCAATGTGCCGGTTGACGGATCGAACAGCCGGTATCGCTGCCCAGTGCGGCAAACGCCAGTCCGGCAGCGACTGCCGCTGCCGAGCCACCGCTGGAGCCCCCCGCGATATGATCTGGATTCCAAGGATTTCGCACCGCGCCGTAGTGCGGATTGATCGAAGTGCTGCCCCAGGAAAGCTCGTGCAGGTTAGTTTTGCCGATGATGATCGCACCGCTATCGCGCAATCGTTCGATAACACTGGCGTCTTGATCAGGAACACGGTCAGCATACAGTTTGGTACCAGCCGTAGTGTGCGTGCCCCTGGTATCGAACACATCTTTTACAGCTATCGGAATACCGTGTAGCGTCCCGCGTGACCGACCCGAGCGCAGTTCGCGTTCGGCTGTCTTTGCGGCGACCATTGCTTCATCTGCCATTACTGTGATGAAACAATTTAATTTGTCGTTAAGCCTGTCAATACGATCCAGCTGCGCACGAGTCAGTTCGACCGGAGATATCTCTCCGGTCGATAGCAGGCGTGAAACCTCGCTTAAACTTTTATGCAGTAGTTCTTGCATGTAATTTAGGGAACCTCTGAACAAGTCTGGGCGAATCAAGTTGAGATTTAAAATAATCAAGATCAAGGCAAAAAATCGTAGCAATAGCAGGGCTATTCCGAGATTTTTTAACGCAGATATTGGTTATTTTAGACTCAAATTGATCGGTCATGACTTGTTCAGAGGTTCCTTAATTAACAGGTGCTTGCACGCCATGCCCGGGTGTATCGAAAGGTCTGATGCGATGCCCGGGAATATGATCGGTGCCACCCCAGTCATCGTCAAGGACAAACGGTTGGCGAAGATCGCAGCCGGCTATCAACAACTCGGGTGGAATGGTCACTGCAAAATGCAGGCAAACCGCGGTGGCGATATGACCACACCAGGGTCCATCGACGCGCATAGACATTTTGGCGTCAATACACATGTCACGTGCCGCGCGGGCAGGTTCAAGGCCACCCAGAAAGGCAGGTTTGATACAGATTGAATGGGCCAGTCCATTGGCGACAACTTTGACAATACAATCAAGATTTTCCAGGCATTGATCGAACATAATCGGCAATTTACTTCGTCGGGCAATTTCGATGTTATCTTCGACATTATCGCAAGGCTCTTCCCAGACAATTCGTGGATCATTAAATTCGGCGAATATGCCAAGGCTTGATTCCACTGTAAGCGCGCCGTTGAAATCGAGGAGGATAGTTTGTTCTGGCGCCAGGGTTTCGAGTGCAGCGACTATGCGCCTGCGATCGGTCGCAATGTCACCAACACCGAGTTTGATTTGTACCACCTGCCACCCTCTGGCCTCGGTATCAAGTCTCTGGGATACCGATTTCGCGTCGATACAACCGAGTGAGTAATACTCTGGTATATCGATACTGAATTTTCCACCCAGCAGGGCAAATAATGGCTGCCCGGTTTTGCGCCCGAGTAAATCGAGATAAGCGGTTTCCAGACCAAACGCAAGCCCGCGTAAAGCTTTCCCGCTCAGTCGATATTGCCGTGCGAGCGCGGGTATTTCGCTGAGTTTTTTCCCTGTCAGAGCATCGAGCAGCGGAACTTCCTGTGCCATGACCGCATTCACGTCCAGGTCTGCCTTGCGTACAATTTCGCCCCATCCAACCTCACCATCGTCGGTTTCAAGTCGAAGAATGCGTACCATGAGCAGTTCCTGGGTGGCATATGACATCACATATTTGCCATCCTTGAAATCAAAGCGATGGTCTTCGTATTCAAGTTTTCGAATGATCATCCTGGAATCATTGGCTTTCGCCAATCGCTTCGAGATATCGCTTTTGAAAGTCGGCGACTGCAATCTCACTGGTATCCGAAGCGATTGGGGGTATTACCAAATGACCACGATCATAACTACGACTGTTGAGCCCGAGTTGTACATTACGCACAATATTTTGATCTTCAATGCCATTGGTGCTGTGGTAAGTGCTACTACCTAACGCCATCACTTCCGCCCGTTGTGCATCGTTTAACCCAGGGTCGATATACCAGGTATAGACATATTGCGATTCGCCCGGTCCGAGCGGCTGGAAATGGCGCAGGGAAACCGACCGATACAAGGGGTAAAGCTGGATCGCAAAATTTGGCCACAGAAACCAGATGTGTAAATCACCATGTACTTCGCGGTCTTTTAGACTGGGGGTGTAGTGTCGTACTACGCCATTTTTCAGTGTAATTCGATATTCACTTCCTGAGTAAAGATTCGATACCGAATATTTGTGAACCACCTGACAGTGGTAGCATTCACTATAATTTTCCACAGATACCTTCCAGTTGCAGGCATGGGGCAAAATACTTTGGTGGATTTGCTGCATGGTTGCCAACCCCGGCTTATGCTCGACCAGATCCGAACGAAGTTCAGGAAAGAGCCGATCGAGGTTCTCGGCATTATCGTCAAGATTGACGAAAATCAATCCACATAATTCGTCGACTCTAATCGTCTGTAAACCAATCGACTGTGCATCGAATCCTTCGATTTCTTTAGTACCAGGTGCGCGAACCAGTTTACCGTCCAGGCCGTAAGCCCATGCGTGATAAGGGCAGGTGATTAGCGGGCGCTTGCCATTACCTTCGACGAGGCGGTGAGCACGATGTCGACAAACGTTATAAAAAGCTCGAATTTCATCGTCATTATCACGCAGAACAACCACCGACTCATCGGCAATTTGAATGGTCTGGAAGGAACCATGTTCTGGAATATCGGTGACGTGGCAGGCAAATTGCCAGGTTCGATAGAAAATCCTTTCTTTCTCGAGTTCGTAATAATCGGAATCGGTATAGTAGTACGAGGGAATCGTTTTCTGCGGTGTAGTCATGTTTGATCCTTTGCTGAAGTAAGGGTTTGCTCAATAGTCATGCGCTATCTCCAATCGCCTGTAAATAGCGCTGTTGAAAATACCCGACAGCAATCTCACTGCTGTCCGTGGCGATCGGAGGTATGACCAAACTACCGCCATCATAACTCCGACTCTCCAGCCCGAGTTGTACGTTACGTACAACTTCCTGATCCTCGATGCCGTTGGTGCCGGGGTAAGTGTTGCTACCGAGTTCCATCACTTCCGCGCGTTCCTCATCGTTTAGTGCTGGATCGACATACCAGGTGTAGGCGTAATGGGTTTCGCGTGGTCCAACCGGCTGGAAATGGCGAAGCGAAATAGAACGATGTAGCGGGAAAATCTGGATCCCAAAATTTGGCCAGAGGAACCATATATGAAGATCACCATGTTTTTCGCGGTCTTTCAGACTGGTAGTCGTATGGCGAACGACACCGTTGTCCAGGGTAATTCGATATTCGCTACCCGAGTAAAGATTCGATACCAGATACTTATGGACTACCGGGCAGTGGTAACACTCGTTGTAGTTTTCCACGGATACTTTCCAGTTGCAGGCATGGGGCATTACACTTTTGTGGACCCGCTGCATCGATGGTAATTCTGGTTTTTGTTTGATCAGATCGGCGCGAAGATCGGGATAAAGTTGATCCAGACTTTCGGCTTCATCGTCGAGATTAACGAAAACCAATCCACAAAAAACTTCTACCCGGATTGACTGTAAACGAATCGATTGTGCTTCGAATCCTTCGATTTCTTTGGTCCCGGGCGCGCGCACGAGCTTGCCATCTAGTCCGTAAGTCCAGGCGTGGTAGGGGCAGGTAATGCGTGAGCGCTTGCCACTACCTTCGACGAGACGGTGGGCACGATGCCGACAAACATTGTAAAAAGCACGAATTTCGCTGTCATCGCTGCGCAGCACCACTACCGACTCGTCAGCGATTTGAATGGTGTGAAAAGACCCGGTTTCGGGAATATCGGTGACGTGGCAGGCAAATTGCCAGCTTCGATAGAAAATAAATTCTTTTTCGAGTTCGTAGTAATCCGGATCGGTATAGTAATACGAAGGGATAGTTTTATGGTTTTTCATCACTTGAAAAATCAAGATTCTGTTCTTCGGCCAGTTCCTGTAACACGCGCAAGCCGTTCACTCCACAGGGCCATCCACTGTAATGTGCTGCGTGCATGATCGATTCTTTTAACTCGTCAGGGGTGAGACCGTTGGCAAGCGCGCCGATTAAATGAGTGCGCAATTGCTTTTCCTTGCCGGTAGCAACCAGGATCGAAACAGTTACCAGTGAGCGGTCGCGTAGCGCGAGTCCCGGTCGGCTCCAGATTTCTCCGAATAGATAGTCCGAGGTCAGATTTCCCATATCTTTGAGTGCGGGTCGGCTGTCGTCTTTCATTTCACCAAACATTATTTTGATAATTTCCTGGCCTTTGGTTTTTCGATCAACCATATCTTGTTACCTCGTATAGTGCTCTTTCAATGTGATAATTATGACTTCAGTCATAATTATCGTATTGAAAGAGCACAAGTGTAAATGGATGAAAATAGTTGCGTCTGCATCAGAGGCTCCTTAGATGATTAACAAGGTTTATTGCTGGTGTTGTCGTCTTAGATTCGGCATTGACCAGCCTATAAATATAGTCGAATATATACAACTTGTTTCGAAGCAACAAGCGAGTAAGATTGACGACTATTATCAAGTACAACTTTATAATATGAAGCGTAGAGAAATCCCCCTTTCGGCCTTGAGGACTTTTGAAGCTGCCGCTCGAAATGGCAGTTTTAAAGGCGCGGCGCTTGAGTTGGGAGTGACATCAGCAGCGGTGAGTTATCAAATTAATGTGCTGGAAACCCGGATAGATAAGCGATTGTTTAATCGAACCACGCGCAAGGTATCGCTCACCCGAGCGGGTGAAATGTTACAAGCTACCATGCACTTTGCGCTCGATAGTATTTCCCACACATTGGACGGTATCTCACGAACCGTTCGAGGTCGTGTTCTGACGGTGGGCGTGGGTTCTTCATTTGCGACGCGTTGGCTGGCACCGCAGTTGTCAAATTTTTGGGCCCAGCATCCCGATATAGGTTTACGCGTGGTTCATACCCCAATCGCCAGATTATTTACCCCGCTGGAGGTTGACGTGGCAATACTCTGGGGAGAAGGCTACTGGCCTGATGCCATGTATGAGCCGCTCATGGATGTCACCTTTACTCCAGTTTGCGCTCCGGTTCTGGCACAGAGTCTGAGAAAGCCCAAACAACTCGAACAGGCTCATTTGATCCATCAACGTGATTATGAGAACTGGGAGATATGGCTAAATGCCGCCGGCGTTAAGCAGGTCGATGCGACCTCAGGAATCGTCCTTGATGATGAAAATGTTGCGCTGCAGATGGCGTTTGATGGTAATGGCGTTGCCTTGGGGGCGATTCCATTAATCGATGCAGAGGTCAGTGCAGGTCGCCTGGTCAAACCCTTCACCACAACGGTATCGTCACCCAAACGTTATTTTCTGCTCAGTTCGCTCGATGCAGACAATGAGCCGAATATTGCAACCTTCAAAGATTGGGCAATGGAAATTTGTACTCCGTTTCGACGTTCTACGGATCTGAAGCGCAATTATAAAAAATAGCAGGGACTGACTGTCTCAAAATTACAGAACTCTGAACAATTAATTCCCGGATCAAGCCCAGAAGTAACGATATCTGCTATTCAGCTGTTCGAGAAATTACCTGGAAATCCGGTAATTTCTATGCCACGTGTTGTCAAACTTCTCGACATAACAAAACCAACCGCATCAAAAGCAATCGGTGTGTTAAAGGATTGCGGTATCATCGAGGAGATTGGTGAGAATCGGAAAAACAGAAGATATAAGTACAGTAGTTATATGGAAATATTGCAGTAGGATAAAATCCAAATTCAAAGACCTGACCCCGTATCTCCTGACCCCGTATCTCGTGTCGTGTGCGGCAAAGCTTCCGATTCACCTTCTCGCGCTTAAGTGTTACGCAATCCGAGATATCCGCTCTCCTCCATCAGGAGTCGTTTGGGAACTATCTTCAGAATTTTGTGAATTCTGGTATAACCTGTGGCGGCAACGATAACCATTCCAATCAAGGTGCTTGAGAGAATCCACTCCAGTGGAACGCTCATTTCCAAATCAAATAAGTAGTTTGCCAACCAGATACCGGTAACTACCGCCAGGGTACTGCCGATGAGGCCGGCGATACCACCCAGAATTGCAAATTCAAAAATACGGGGTCAGGTCTTTGGATTTGGAATAAAAATATTTCCTTGAACGCAAAACCAAAGACCTGACCCCGAATCTCGATTTAACCGATGGTCAGAGGCAGTGGCTTGAGATTCGACGGTAGACTTGTCGAGCCCGTAGAAGTTAAGTTGTCAGTACCTTTTCATTTGATAATGCAGATGTGAGAGGTATCGTAATTTCCGATTATAGTGTACGGAAAGCTCCACTTTAATAATGTTAGTTTTTATGTAAACTAGCATTCGAATTTGTTTTTCTGTGATATATCGTAAACTCATGAGTATGCGTAAACTCACCATGGCTATTGAGACTACGGCTCGTGATTTTGTCGATGAGCGGATAGCCTCTGGCGAGGTTTCCTATGCAGCCGATGGCGGCGACTTCCCCACGAGAGATCTTGGCCCACGGGAAATCTTCGAGCGTCTTATTTCAAGGAATCCATATTCATGAGAAGGTGTTCATGACAACAATGTCTCCGGCTGAAGCCTTTGTCGAAACCCTCGTGGCCCAGGGTGTGAAACAGGTCTTCGGCATGTTGGGTACAGGCTTTCTGCCGGCCATGGACCTATTCGATCTGGCGGGTATTCGCTTCGTTACAGTCGTCCACGAACAGACGGCGGCACATATGGCCGATGGTTATGCGCGCTCCAGCGGCAAGCATGGCGTTGTCGCTGTTCAGAACGGTCCAGGTGTGACCAATCTGGTGACCGGCATCGCTACAGCCTACTGGGCCCACTCGCCGGTGGTTGCCATAACACCTGAGTCTCCCACCACAGATATCGGCCGGGGAGGGTTGCAGGAATGCGATCAGATGCCGCTCTTCCAATCGATCACCAAGCATCAAATACACATTCCCCGCTCGGATCGTCTTGCGGAGTTGACCAACGAAGCCTTCGATATCGCCATGCAGGAGCGCGGCCCGGTACAAATCAACATTCCATGTGATTTATTCGAAGGCAAGATTGACGTCGATGTGCCGGTTCCGCGTTCCATCGAAAGATCCGCCGGCGGCCCTGAGAGCTTGAAGCAAGCAGCGGAACTTCTGTCCAACGCAAAGAACCCGGTCATCATCGCCGGCGGTGGCCTTGTCATGGGTGCGGGCGTGGCCGAAGCGACGGCACTGGCTGAACATCTGGGCGCGCCGGTCCTTACCGTATTTCGCCACGGAGATGCATTTCCCAACCAACATCCGCTTTATGCTGGGGCGCTGGGCTATATGGGATCGAAGGCCGGGATGGAATTATTGGCCAAAGCCGATGTTGTCGTAGCGCTGGGCTCACGCTTTTACCCCCTCACCCTGTACCCGCAGTACGGAATGGACTACTGGCCCAAGGCGGCCCGGATTATTCAGGTCGATACCGACTTTAAGGCCCTGCAGAAGGTGACCGATCGGACAGTGGATGTATCGATCTGCGGCGACGCCGGTCTCGCCGCTACAGAAATTCTAAATCAGCTGCACGCCGCAGGGTCCCGTCCTGAAGCGTCGGTTAGGGAGGCCAGGCAAGTCGAGATTGCCGCCCGCATGGACCATTGGGCGAAAGAGCTGGAAGGCATGTCGCAATCGGAAAGCAAACCTATCATGCCGCGTCGCGCCCATATGGAATTGCAACGGGCCATGCCGTCAGACGCGATGATCACCCTCGATACGGGGGCTAACTGCGGGCTCAGCCAGAGCTATATCCGGTTTGACCGACCGCGCAGCCTCTTCGGGCCGATGAACTTCGCCTGCATCGGTTGTGGCATGGGAGTGGCTATGGGCGCCAAGCTCGGCCAGCCCGACCGGCTATCGGTGCTCTACGTCGGAGACGGCGCCTGGGCCATGACCATGCCGGAATTGCTGACCGCGAAGCGCGAGAATATTGCCGTGGTCGTCGTGGTTTTCAACAACCGTCAATACGGTGCGGAAAAAGCCTATCAGCTCAACCTCTATGGCGGCCGCACAGCGGGATCCGACCTGGAGAACCCCGACTTTGCCGCCGTTGCCCGGGCAATGGGCGTCGCGGGAACGCGGATTGAGAGTGCGGATCAGATCGGCGATGCCCTAAGGGCCGCTATCGCCGCAGATGAGCCTACTGTACTTGATATTGCAATCGACCGCGATCTGGAAGAGCCTCTGGTGCCCTTTCCGGCCGGCCCCAAAACCTATCTGCCTAAGTATCAAAGATGAGGTTCAAAGGTGAGGACAGACATGAGTGCTGAAACAGAATCAGCCGCACAACATTTTCATCCAAACCACTGCGAGGCGAAGAATGAATGAACGAGGTACCACGGCAGCGATGCTAGATATCGACCCCCAGGATGTCGAACAGCACGTAGACGACGGTTGGAGTCTGCCGGTCCACTGGAACTGGGACCCGGCGATCTTCGATTTTGAGATGGATGCCATCTACAAGCGGAACTGGCAGTTGGTCTGCCCACTGAGCGCGCTCGAGAAACCAGGTGACTTCTTCGCCGGTCGTGTCGGAAACATTCCCGTGGTGGTGGTTAGGGATGGGGACGGTCAACTTCGCGGTTTCGTCAACATCTGTCGTCATCGGGGTTATCAGGTCGCGCACGGTCAAGGCAATTGCCGCGCGCTTGCATGCCCTTACCACGGCTGGACTTACGATCTACGTGGAAAGCTACGTGGAGCCCCCGGTGCAAATGTCGAGCCAGGCTTCGAGATCGGCGAAATTGCCCTACCCGCAATAGCTGTCGACACGTGGGCTGGCGGGGTGATGGTTAACCTCGACCCCGATGCGGGTAATTTCATCAACGCTCACCCGCAGCTTGACGACTACGCGCGCAGTATCGGATTCAATAGCGAGTCGTTCAATAGCGAGTCCACGAAGTACACGCTCTATCGCCAGCACACGTTCCACGTCGAGGGAAACTGGAAGCTCTGGTGGGACAACTACACAGAGTGCTACCACTGTCCGACAATCCATTCCGGGAGCTTTAGTCAAGCCTTCGACACCGATCCCAAGAACTACACCGCCAATTATTTCGACTCCTTCTCGTCCCACACGTTCAAGGCGACGGCAAGAACCGACGCCAATAAACTGCACAGCCAAAGCTGGGCTTCGTTCATGCTCTTCCCGGGTATAAACATAACCCAGCAGGACGACATCATGCATATGTCACAGTCTTTCCCTGTGGGTCCCGAGAAAACCGAGTACGACTTCTATTTTTTTGCAGAACACGGCGCCGACCCGGATCGGGTCGACCAATGGTATAAGGTCTGGTTTGACACATTCCAGGAAGATGTCGATGTGGTTGAGGTGCAGCATCGAGTCTTGCGCTCAGGGATGGTCAAACACACTCGGTTGATGAAAACCCAAGAGCCGCTGACGGCGTTCTTCACCCGCCTGCACTGGGACACCTATAAATCAGCCCTGGCCTTGGAACCGTGAGCAATGCCGGCCGGCTCGGTTCGGCGGCGCGTTCAAGGTTGGAGCGGGCGTTAGTTATGATCGACGGTTATGCTAAAACGGTAATGCTAAAATGCTAGCCCTGGCGGAAAGCGCCGCTTATATTATCCGGGCCATGATCCCGAGGTTATGAGCGCAATGTCAAGAGCGCAGAGTCATGTGCCCAGGATCATGAGCCCAGGCCATGAGCTATCCCGGTCCCGGACAGCCGCCTGGAAGGGAGCGTGAGCGTCTCGATATCGCACTGAAAATATAAATTTTTTAAATTGATAGGTTGAGAAAAATCATGAGCTTTGACATCACCACTTTTTTCCGCACCGACCTGCCGGACCCGGCGGCGGCACCCTGGCGTGAATTTCCGAAATATAATTTCGTTTGGGGCCATAACGACGCCGACTGCGTGCCGGTGGCGGATCTGATTGCAGCGGCTGGCCGCGTGTTGGCGGCGGTCGGCAAGGACATCGCCTATTACGGCCTGAAGAGCGGGCTACAGGGTTATTTGCCGCTGCGGCAATTTGTGGCCGAAAAACTGGAGCGCCGCGCCGCCATGTCGGTTACGGCGGACCAGGTATTAATCACATCGGGGTCCCTGCAGGCCCTTAATCTGATCAACGCCATGTTATTGGAACCGGGCGATACGGTGATTGTTGAAGAGGCGACCTATAGCGGTGCTCTGGCCCGATTTCGCCGTGCTGGGGTCCATGTTGTCGGGGTCCGGCTGGATGACCAGGGTATCGATATTGCGCATCTGGAAAGTCTGTTGGCGGAGCTTCGAGCCAGGGGCGTGGTGGCTAAATATATTTACACCATCCCGACAGTACAAAACCCAACCGGCAGCGTCATGAGCAAGGAACGGCGCCTGCAATTGCTGCAACTGGCGGCGAACTATGACACCATAATATTCGAAGATGACTGTTATGCCGATTTGTTGTGGGATGGCGAGCGTCCGCCGTCTATTCGCGCCCTGGATGACAGCGGGCGGGTGCTCTATTGCGGCTCGTTCTCGAAATCCATCGCGCCCGCGCTCAGGGTCGGCTACCTGGTGGCAGATTGGCCGGCAATGGCTCAGATTCTGTCCTTGAAAAACGATGCGGGGAGCGGGGCTTTGGAACAAATGGTCGTGGCGGACTATGCGCAATCACATTTTGACGATCATGTAGCGAAATTGAGTAGTGTCTTAAGAGCCAAGTGCCAGGCGATTTCCGAGGCCGTGGCGGAAAACTTTGGTGCCGCCGCGGAAATTTCCGTGCCAAGGGGTGGGATCTTCATTTGGGTGACTTTGCCGCCCGAGGTGGATACCTCAATGCTGGCAAAAGTCGCGTTGGCGGAAGGCGTTGCGATTAATCCCGGCGCCGAATGGACGGCGGACGCCGAGGCTGGTCGGCATAGTATGCGCCTGTGTTTTGGCAGTGCCAGCTTGGAAGACATTCGGGACGGTATCGCGCTTTTGGCGGATATATGTCACCGTGAAACCGGCATCCCGGAGCATAGGAAGAATAACCGGCATGTTGCATAGTGAGAAACCGGGCCTAAGGTAATGGGATCACTTCGACGGGAATGTGTAGATCATGTGATTGTTCTTGGAGAACGGCATTTATAGATGAGCTAAGGCTTCGAAAAACTAATTTGTCCCCCTTTAAATACCTCTAATTATCTCCCTTCAGCGGTACAAATCGGACCGGTAGGGCAAATCGGGAAGTCACCTTGCCATCCGCTTGCTTGGTGTAGACCATTAGTTCCTGGGCACTGCCGTTCTGGTTGATGGGGATGACCAGGCGTCCGCCCGGTTTTAATTGCGCTACCAGTGCGGGCGGTAGACGCCCACCGGCTGTGACAACGATGGCGTCGAAGGGCGCCACTTCAGGCCAGCCGTAATTACCGTCGCCTGCCCTGACCTGGACCTTGTCATAACCGAGGCGTTGCAACCGTTCCGCCGCCGATACGGCCAGGGCCTCGATAATTTCGATGGAATAGACTTGGTCGGTAATTTCCGCCAACACCGCGGCCTGGTACCCGGAGCCGGTGCCAATTTCCAGAACCCTGTCCCCGACCTCAAGGTCGAGTAGGTCGGTCATGATGGCGACGATATACGGCTGGGAAATTGTCTGGCCGTGACCGATCTGCAGCGGGCGGTTGATATAGGCGATCTCGGTATCGCCCTCCATTACAAACTCATGTCTGGATACGGCGGCCATGGCTTTTTCAACAACCGGCTGCATTTGCGAACGACCGGTAAGATCGGCGGTGGCTTTAAAGTCGTCGGCAATTTCCTTGAGCATCATTTTATGTTTCGCCTCCAGATCCCCCGCCACGGCCACAATTAGGGGAACACAGGCCAGGCTGGTGATTAACACTGCGATAAAAGATCGTATAAAGTTCTTCATCATCGTTTTCATTCTAAACAACATAGCTCGAACAGACAAATGATGTCTATAAGATACTGACAAGTTGCCTGGATTTGCAGAAAAAAATGGCGAACTAGAGGTGATTTTTGTCGTTAATCTCAATCGTTGTAGGTCTTGACTGCTTTTATTTCAGTTTCACACATCCCATTATGTTGCCCTGGCCCAAGTACAACAGTTAACTTGTCAGTCCCCTTTGCGGGGTTAGTCTATGTCCGGTGGACCTGTTTTCAATGAAAGCATCTGCAACAGCACCTATTAACTTTGATTAGGAGCCCAATGCTCGCCCGGGGTTTCCGCATGACCTTAATTCAGGACCCTACGATTTGTCCATATCGGACACCACTTTATTCTCCGAAATGCGATGATTGTTTGCCCGGTCACGCCATATTCAATTAATGCAGATTGACGTTCAAGATTTAATCGTTCAAGTTAATCATCGAGTAATTGTAGTTTGTTGATATCAACGAGCTTTAAGGATAAATCATGGCTAGGAAATCAGGCCAGGAAATTAAGCCAGGAAATCAGGCCAGGAAATCAAGCTGGGAGCTGCAGTGTAGATTGATAATGTCTTTGCCGATACTTGCTTCAGCCAGAATTTTAAGGGTCGACACCGTTCATCGCGTCCTTAAGCAATAAAAGTACCAAATGGAATGAAGGGATGAAAGCAGCAGAAAATACCAAAGATTTCAGCAACACCCACAAATGGATAATTGCTGCTCTAATGATCATGGCGATCATTGGAAGCACCGCCTATATCATGCCAGTCCGGGAAACTGATTATTCACGCAAGCAAACTGAACGCAAGCAAACTGAAATTGTCCAGGTTGCCAATCCCAATCTGTTTGCGAATTCGCAAACCCCTGCTATCGCTTCACCGGCAATCGACAATTCAGGCGCCAGCGTTTATTTAGACCTGGCAGGGGTGTCAGATACCCTCTTCAATGCTGACGAGTCCCTGAAACAGGTTCAGAAGCAGTTGGTAGAAATTGCTGTGAACGGCAAATTCCTCGTCACCGAATTGAATAATTTCAGGGAAGCAGATGCATCGCGGGCAAACGCCGATTTGGCGGCCCAGCTCGCGCAATTTATGCCACCAACCAGCATGGCACAACCCCTGACGCAAAATGTCACACGGGATGAAATTTCTAACATTGAGCAATGGAATCGGGTTATGGCGAAATTCGAGTCCGCGACGGGGATTCCCCAGCATGAAATAGAGGCGTTGATGCGTGACTAGATCCTTGGGTAATAAATCTCAGTAATAAATCCATTTACTACTACTTAGTAAGATAATGATGCACATAACCCAATCAATGTTGGCACATATCGTAGTCTTCAAATCGGTTTGTGGCATCAGTAGTAGTTCCAGAGAGTCAACTGAAGCCACATCGTTTAAATTTCCAAGGATGGCGCTTAAATTTCCAAAGATGGATAGGCCACACCCGAAGTGGAAAATTTTCTCCAAATCCGTGGGTGAAGGTCCTGCCGACGATCTGTTTCCGAATCTTGTGGAAGTGACTCTGAAAACAACGGGAAACACATAGTGACCGACCCGTAATCTCACAAAACTTTATTTCAAGGAAGAATTATGGACTGGCTAAAATTACCTGACAAATTGTTGCGGGGCCTATATTTGGCCCCTTTGTTTTACATCGTTCTAACTTTGCCGATCATGAGTTATGGCGATGATTTTTCCCGCAACAGTGAGTATGCCGTGGGTCTGACCCACGCCAAACTGGAAACCACACCCAGCGGCCAGGTGATGTTCTCTGTTCCCCTCGAAGTGCCACCAGGGATTAGAGGGTTGGCACCCAAAGTGTCAATAAACTACAGCAGTGATGCGCCTAATGGCCTTGCGGGATTGGGCGGCAGCGTGAGTGGTTTTTCCGCGATCACCCGCTGTGGAAACACCATTGTGAATGATGGTTTCAATCGTGGGGTCCAAGGAGATTCCGGGGATCAATTCTGCATGGGTGGGCAAAGATTGATCCTGATCCAGGGCACACACGGCGCTACCGGTGCGATTTATCATACCGAGATAGAATCGTTTCAACGCATCAGAATCCGTTCATCTCTCACGGGGCCAGACGGCGATCATAGCCCCCAGTCCTTTGTCCTCAACAATCCAGGAGGAGGACTGATGGAGTATGGCAAAGATGCCACATCACGACTTGCCAGCCCCCAGAGTAATGTGGTTCATGCTTGGTGGGTTAGTCACGTGGAAGATGTTCATGGTAATGAGATGGATTATCGTTATCATCACAATGCCGGGGTAGGGCTAGATGGCCAATCTGCACTGGAGTTATTGCCCTTGTCGATTCACTATGGCGGTAATCGCAACCAAGGTGTTTCCCACCATTTATCGGTCCACATCGACTACGAAGACAGGCCCGATAGCCGGTATTCCTTTCGCCACGGAACAGGATTCAAACAAAGCCAAAGAGTCAGCTCAATCCGAACTATGGCCGGCAACACGCTGGTGCGCAGATATGTCATTGGCTATGACGAGTCTGAATTCAGTTACCAGTCGAGGATGAAAAACCTGCAAGAATGCGCTGGTGACGGCAGCTGTTTTCCACCAACCCAATTGACCTGGGCCACACCTGAATTCGGTTTCGAGGTTGACCACACCTGGGCACCGCCTGCGGCAATGGTTGATGCCAATGGTGGGATGCGCGGCGCAATGGTGGATATCAATGGCGACGGTCGCACCGACTGGATTATTGCCATACGAAACGAACAGGGCCAGGACTCTCTTGCCGCCTATTTGAACCAACCCGACGGCTGGCAACAGGACTACAACTACACCCCGCCTGCGGCATTGTCCCACGTTGTCCAGGTGAATGGCGAATCCATGTATGTGAATACAGGCGAAGTTGTTGATCTCAATGGCGACGGCCGGCCAGACTGGATTTCCGCATACAAAAATGGTAACGGTGTAACGAGAACCACCTGGTTGAACACGGGAACAGGCTGGGCGGCAAGCACCAATTTCAGATTGCCGGATGTGATTTCAGAATTCTCGGCTTTCCCGGAATCCCGGGCACAACTTATTGACATCAATGCTGATGGGCTGGTCGATGTTATTGTTTCAACGATTAGCGGTTCAGGCTTAACCACAAAAAACACCTGGCTGAATACTGGATCCGGCTGGACAGCATCTACCAGCCACAGGCTACCCGGCATTCAGTTCGACTATCAAAATAATTTACAAAAAGGCGCCCAGGGTCAGTTTGCGGATGTGAACGGCGATGGCTGGGCTGACTGGCTCATTGCAATCGAATCCGCTAACGGCAGTGTCACCCGCCAGACCTGGCTCAACAGTCGGGCCGGATTTTCGCTCAGCAGTGGATATCGATTACCGGGTGTGGTCGCTTCCTTCAAAGATCGGGCCGACGGCATCATGGTCGGTCAGTTTTCAGACTTGAATGGCGACGGATTGCCGGACTATGTGCACGGCGTGGAAAATGAAGAGGCTGATCCTGAAACCCATAGTCAGGCGGTTTGGCTGAATACCGGCGTCGGCTGGCGCAGTAGCGCTGATTACAGGTTGCCCTACTTCACCACCGAGCATGACGATGGCGGTACCGAACAAAAGGGTGTGCTGGCTGACGTGGATGGAAATGGTCTGGTGGAGCACCTGAGAACCTATCGCAACGAGAACGGACGGGACAAGGATGATGCCTGGCGCAATACCGGTTCGGGCTGGGTTCTCGACGGTGCGTTGGAATTGCCTGTTTCGCTTTTCGAAACGGCCGGGACCACGTCCGGGAAGAACAGTCTTCCACTGGCGCTGTTCACGGACATCAATGCCGACGGGGTTGCTGACCTGGTGCGCGCCACAGCAGGAAAGCCCTGGGAGGTATTGATAAACCGCAAGGGCGTCCAAGAATTTGCCCATCCTGAAGTGGTAACCGAAACCAAATCGGCATTCGGGAGCGTTTCTCGGGCTGTATTTAAACCGGGCTCTGTGGACAGTCTGTATACCCGACGGACCGGCGCCATATTCCCGGTGATTGATATACCCGTTATTGGCCCCCTGGTGGCGACCATGGAAGCCAGCGATGGCATCGGCGGACTGGTGCGATCACACCATCGGTATGGTGGATTACGGATGCATAGCCAGGGACGCGGTTCTCTGGGATTTACATGGCAACAAGTGGTAGATGAACGCACTGGTATTGTACTCCATGCACGCTACAACCAAACTTTTCCCTATGTGGGTCAGCAGTTGGAAACTATACAGGCTTTGGACGGCAAACCGATTTCCAATGTAGTGCAAACCGACGGTATGAAATCTTTGTTTGGTGGTAAAACGGTCTGGCCCTTTACAGATACCAAAATCACGAAAAGCTTCGCGCTGGACGGGTCGTTGATCAGTATTGCTGAGTCCCGGACCCAGTTTGATGATTTCGGCCGCCTCACCCAGGTGGCCTCTGAAATTGATGATCAAAGCCGGGTATTTTCAAAGATCATCACAAATCAGTATGGCAACAATGAGCTGGCAAACTGGAAGATTGGCAAGGTCACTAAAAGTGTAACCACCGATTCCGCTCCGGGCACAAGCGACATTACCCGGGAATTGAACTTCAGCTACAACAATGATCTCCAGCTTGTGTCCAGGATATCCGATCCTGCCCATAGCCATGCATTGACCACAGCCTACGAATATGATGGCTTTGGCAACGCCGTAAAGACGACCATCTCTGCCAATGGTATCACCAGTCGTTCCAAGCGGATCAGCATGAGCAACGACGGCCGTTTTCCATTAACCACCACCAACGCCAAGGGTCATACTGCCTCGGCCGAGTATGACGGCCGGTTCGGCGTGATCACTCGGAAAACCAATTCCAATGGACTGGTGAAAATTATCAGCTACGATGCCTTCGGAAAGAAAAAACGAGAACTGACCGAGCGCGAGCATGAGCTTGATGCCAATGAAGTCGTACTTATCAAGTGGTGCGAAAACACCTGCCCCGCTAACGGGGTGTATTTTGTCGGCGCAGCAACGGACCAGGGGGATGCGCCGGAGGCGGCCTACTTTGATAGTTTAGGGCGGGAGATTCGCAAGCAGTCCCATGGATTTGACAGCGTCCCGGTCGTTCAGGACAATGAATACTACGCGACCGGCAAGATTGCCAGAAAATCCCGACTGTACTATCAGGATGCCCAGGATAACGGGCGGGTATGGGTGACCTACGAATACGACGTTCTCGGGCGGAAAATCAAAACAACGGCGCCTGATGGCGGTGTGACTCGGTTTACTTACAACGGCCTGACCACCATCGTCACCAACCCATTGTTCCAAACCCACACTACCGAAGTGAACGGCCAGGGCAAGCCGATTCTGGTGAAAGACCACGAGAATAATGTGGTGAGATACACCTACGATGCGGTAGGGCGATTGCTGACAACCCAGGATCCGCTACTGAACACGATTACCAACACCTATGATTTGTTAGGCCGCAAGACAAGGATGGTCGATCCCGACATGGGGACATGGCGGTATCAGTACGATGCACTGGGCCAGATGAGTTCTCAGACCGATGGCAATGGTAAAACGACGACCATGGTTTATGACCTGCTTGGCCGTCAGACTCAAAAAACCACGGCGACGGGAATCGCTGAAGCCGAATCATCGACCTGGACCTTCGACACCGCAGACAATGGTATTGGCAGACTGGCATCGGTGACTCATGGTGCGAACTACCAGCGTTCCCATGACTACGATGATCTCGGTCGTCCAGTAAAAGAGGACACCACTATCGATGGAGATACCTATACCCTGGCCCGGCACTTCAAAGGCAGTCTGGATGAAGTCGATGCTATTACATATCCCAACGGCATGCTGGTACGAACATTATTCAACGACTATGGCCATGCCACCGAGGTTCGCAGTGAGGGTTTGAATACCTACCAGGCCTACAAAGCAGCTTTCGATCATGCCCAGGACCTGATTCATGCCTATGAAGTCCATCGAACCTCGGTGATAGATGAACGCGAAGTGCTGATTGCCCGCTATAAGGCGATCACTGGGGATGCCAGCGCGCTGGAGAAGGACGCGAGTTACTGGGCGGGGAAAATAAAGAGTGCGGTGAAGAAACAGAAATCCTACATCTCCCGCGCTGAAGCCTATAACCGGAAAATCGTAAACATTGGGAACCGGGGAGGTGAAATTATAAAAGAAGTGGAGGCGCTGGAAAAAAAGTACGAAGCAGCATTAGCAAGACAGTGTGGCGGACCCGGACGGGGCGGCGGCGATACCCCCCAGAAAGCGGCCTACCTGAAATGCGTTAAAGAAAAATCCCATGCCCTTCGGACAATTCCTAAGCGACTGACGGCGTTAGGCAGCGAGAGTAAATCTTTGTTGAAGCAGTCCGCGGAAGCGACAGCAGAAGTCGAACGTGCAGTTAGTAATGCCAATGCCTATGGAAAGGCAGCCAAACGCGCATCCGGGCGATATCAAAACTATTACAACCAGTTGAAAAATGTTAGTCGAAGGGCCAAGCCCATTGCAGATCAGATCAAGGCCATCGACGATGTCCTGAAACGAAAATACGATGCAGGTCAGGCCGCCATAGATGCCGCAGAAGAACTCGAAGAGTTATACAAAAATGACTCCGAATTGCACTGGAAGGCAGAGAGCTATGCTGCCGATGGTCAGATCACCCGCTTTCGCCAGGGAAATGATGTCATTACTGAAGTGGGTTACAACCACAATACCGGCCAGGTCACCCAGGTCAAGGCCATATTGGACAATAAGATTTTGAGTACACTCCAGGGAGATACCCTGGAAAAAACCCTGGTGTCCCTTACGAACCTTATCGGGCAAATAAAATCTGACATCGCCAGTTACACCCGGCAGATCGCCACCGACAAAGCTGAGCTGAATAACATTCTCGCGCAAATCGATGCTGACCAGAAAAAATTAGATCTGATAAATGAAAATACGCCGGACGGCGAAGCCCTGCTGCTGCAAATAGCGAATAATACTGCAGACGAAGCCATAGAAGGAATCGACATCGCTTTTAACGAAGCCATGAAATCCTTACTGGAGTCCACACTGACCCGGGCCGAATCCCTTCACGGCCAGTATTCATCGGCGTCGGGCCTGTTAAAAGCCTCCCAATTGGCCGAGGGATATCAACAGATACTCGCCTATTACCATGGCCAGATCAATGCGGCTTATCAGGCAATGTTGACCGCCCATGCGCAAATGCTCAATGATAACAAAGCGTTTATTGCCAACAACCAACCGGGCTATCAACGGGAACAGGATGAACTTGCCGCTGCGAAGTCGGTGATTGATGGCTATGTTGCACAATCCGCAAGCCTGCAAAAACGATATGATGCCAAACGTAGCGAGTACAACAAATATGCTGCGGAACATAGCAGTTACAGCAAGAGATATAAATCCATCTATCGATATGCCCGGCGGGATCACAGCAGGGCATTACACTTCAAGCGGCGCGGGGATAATCATCGATACAACGCCTATATGAAGAAGGCAAATAAGTTCTATAGCCTGGCTAAGAAATTAAAGAGCAAACGCAACACTGCGAATAGGAACCGGACAAACGCCTACAATGCAATGCGCTTGATTAATACTTCTCTCGCCGCTATCCGGTCGAAAGTGCGCGATACCAATGAGATTATTGCTATAAACGAAGAGAGCCTAAAAAAATATACCAGCCTGGCCCATATTGCCCGGCAGTATGCATTTGCTGAAACTTTCGCCGGTCACAGCAAACTGGCAGCTAAGGCGGACTCCGAAGCCAAACGGCTGCTATCCACCCGGCGCCACCTGAAACTCGCCGGTAAACAGGGCGAAATCCAGCATGAGACTTATTTGTTCGGACTGTTGGGCAATCTGGTGTCACGCACCGACATAGCCCAGGACCTGGAAGAAACCTTTAGTTACGATAGTCTCAACCGACTGGTGAGTAGCCGCCTTACTGGATCTGGTGCGGACCTCTACCAGTTTGCGAATCTCGACACCACAACCTACGGATACGACGTACTCGGTAACATCACTCATAAATCAGACGTCGGAGACTATACCTATAGTGCCAATGGCGCCGGCCCCCATGCGGTAACAGGGGTTAGTGGAACAAAGAACGCAAGCTACACTTATGACGCTAATGGCAATATGCTCTCCGGAGATGGCCGGACCATTGTATTCGGAGCACACAATAAACCCATCAGTATTACCAACAATAACGCCACGACGCGCATGGACTATGGCCCGGAAGGCCAGCTGATCAAACAGGTCGTGAGTGGCGGTGCCAATCCCATGACCCAGGTCTGGGCTGGCGGAATCTACGAGAAGATCACATCAGGCGCCGATACCGAGCATCGTTATCATATACCGGTCAAAGGCGGCATCACCGCCGTGATCCACGACAAAGTCACCGCCAGTGGCGGTGATATCACGGTCAACTACCTGCACCGCGACTATCTCGATTCCATCGTCGCGGTAAGCGACCGCTTCGGACTGCTGGTCGAGCGCTTCAACTATGAAGCCTTCGGCAAGCGCAGAACCGCCATCGTCGCTGAACCCAAGGGAATCAACCTCATTACTGTAGACGCCACAGACCGGGGCTTTACCGGCCATCGCCATCTGGCCAGCGCCGGACTCATCCACATGAATGGCCGAGTCTATGATCCTACGCTGGCCCGCTTCATCTCCGCCGACCCCCATATCCAGTCCCCGGGTAACCTGCAAAGCTTTAACCGCTATAGCTATACCCTCAATAACCCCCTGGCCTACACGGATCCCAGTGGTTATCTGTTTGGATTCCTCAAGAATTTATTCAAGGGCATATTAAAAGCCTTCAAGAAGATCATGACGGCCATCGTCAACACCATCAAGAAGATAGTGAAGTTTATCAAGGACAATATTCGGACCATTGCCGCCATTGCTGTGGCGGTGGCGATGCCCTATGCGCTACCAGCTTTGGGGCCTATCATGACCGGCATGATTGCGGGTGCGGCATCAGGGCTGGTGGCCACAGGGAGCCTCAAAGGCATGTTAATCGGCGGCTTGACCGGCGCGGCGCTGGCCGGCATTGGTCAGGCGGTTGCCCGCACAGCGAGTGCGAACATCAATGCCGCGAGGAACGGGTTGTATAACGGGGCGAATATGATGAAAAGTGGATTGACCCACGCTCAGTTTGCTGGGAAAATCTTGGCTCATGGGGTAGTCGGTGGAACCAGGAGTGTATTAAGTGGTGGCAAGTTCGGGACGGGATTTTTGAGTGGCGGTGTCGCTGCGGCTGCAACACCGGTGATCAGTAAAATAGAAAACCCCTTAGTCGGGACGGCGGCGGCGGGCATGGTCGGTGGTGCTACATCTGAACTCGCTGGGGGTGAATTCAAAGAAGGTTTTCTCACCGGCGCCTATGGCTATGCACTGAATCATCTTTCTCAGGGTTGGCATAAGAATCGGCAGATGCAGAATGCACAAAAGGGGCATTCTTGGTCAGGGGATTTTAATGGCGATCCTGCGCATAATTATGCAAATGCGACCGGGCAAATGGATGCGCAAGCGTTTGAGAACGAAGGAGTTTATGTAGGTGTTGGGGATACTTCATCTAGGTTGACTTATGATGGGTTTAACACTGAAATTTCGCCATTGACCTATTTTTATTACACTACAGCACAGGATACGTTTTCAATATTCTCAGAAACTGAAATTACACCAGAAATATCAGCAAGGGCGGTTAGAGTATTTGCTTATACTATTGATGCAATGGGGCCAGGGATAGCTTACAAAAGCCTTTGGGGAATTGGGGCGGGCTTTGCAATTGGGGCGGGGACAACCATAGTGACTGGCACCGGAATTGCACCAAGTGATGGGACGAGCGGTAACGCTTATCCATAAAATTAGTGAATTTCAAATCGACTAATATGTCAAAACGATCCAACTTTGTTGGATCTATTTGTATCATTAATCTTTTAAATACTAACCAGTAAACTCTTACAAATGCGAACCTTATTGGACAATACGTTTAGGGAGCTCGATGATGGGCAAATATATTTTCGTCCATTTAGAAATTGGACGATAACATCGTATAAAGTAACATCAAAGAAACAGAAACAAAACCTCCTCATATTAAGCTTATTGCAGATGTTCACATCAATCATTGTTGTCCTCCCCGCAATCATTTACCAAAGCTTGTGGCTGTTTGTGGTTGCTAGTTTTATTTGCTTTATTGGATATATCTTTCTTGTTAGAGGATGTACAAGGAGCTTAGTAAAATTTGATGAGACAATATATATAAGTAAAGAGAAAAAAAATAAAATTCTGACAAACAGCAGTTTGCTATCTGTTCTTTCATTAATAATATTTGTTACTGGATTGCTGATATCAATTTATACGAATAAAGTTTTAGGTGGAAATGTGCATATTAGTATGGCACTAGGCGTTGTCTTTTGGATAATGATCCATTTTTCTATCCACCAACTGGTACTAAAAAATCATCTCCAAAACATTGCACTTGATTCTTGAATCCGCGCAGTACACTACTAATCGCAATTAAATTCATCGACTTATCCTAATTTTCAGGATTTGCTTAAGAAGGTTTAAAGCTGAGTATTGCAATTGGTAATAATCTCTTATAAAAATTGTTTGGTACAATGAACGAATTATAATCCTTTCCGACAGTTATTAGTTGTCACGGACCAAACGAATTGCACTATGAAATCCAACAAAGGACGAGGACGATATATTGTAATTTTCTTGCACAAAAATTGTAATTCGAGCGATACTCTTTTCATTTCTGGTATCGTTCATCAGTCTAGCGATTGTTCGGTTATCTCCAATTAAAGTTCCAGTACGTGAAGAAGATAATGTTTATTCCCCGTATTGGAGTGAGATTGAACAATTACTACCTAAATCCAGAGCCGGTATGACACTGAAAGAGTCAAAGTATTTTGATGATCTACTTGATAGGAATACTCGTTGGCACGAAGAACACAAAAAGGAGTTTTTAGCTAAGAGCTCTACTACTGCGTTGCGTGCGTGGAAGAAAAAGAGTTCGTTATTAATGCCAGGTATTATGGTGTTATGGGGAGTATTATTTTACTTTTTTTACCGATGCAAACCGAGTAACACTGCGCTGCTGGTACTGGTATTACTGGTTGTTCTCACGATAGCGCAGTTGATGTCACTACTGGAGTTAGTATTGATTGCTTTTGCAGTGTTGGCTATCTGGTTTTGGTTCTTGCTGAAACCTCCCAACTCAAACGAACCTAAAAGGGTCAGCGCGGATTTTTAGTGCAAGTCAAATATAGAGAACTAAAGAGGTTAATAACTCAAATTCAAGGACTATCAAGGAAACAGAATCAGTTTTTGTTTGTTAAAATAGAAGGCTGCTGACTTAGCTAATTAACCCTGCCACGGGCCTTAACCGAGCCACTTATCTTCGTTATCAAATGATTCCACTTTACCGACTCCAGCTGTATTCCAAAGCGTGTCGAATATTCAGTAACTAAAGGGGGCAGAATGCGAAGGGGTCAATACCTAATATCCGACTCTCAAGTGATACACAAAGACCTCGATACAATCCTACGGCTGGTAAAATAATTTAGAATTTTGTTGGTGTAGAAAAATAGTTTTAGATACAAATATGCGTTTGACTAGCGTAGGATGCCCAGCCCGTATTCCACGTTTCCACTATTCGGAATTGTCGAAACCAGAATTGTAGTCGTTCACACAGATCGGACGTTTTTGGTGGGAGGTTTTTGGAAGCGTACTCTGTCTAGCCAGTTGCGTCATATTCAAGTTCTTGACATTGTCGTTCAACTACCAGCCATGTAGATTTCCCTTTTAATTCTCCTTTTGGTGACGCAACTAGATGGCAGTTGAACTGATACACAGATTTGGAAAGACAATTTGGATGCTCCAAAACAAATTTAATTTGTTGTCAGCTCGAATGATTACTAACAAGTTTAGCGACCGGTTTTATGGAATTATGGCATTTGTAGAAATTTTAGGTTTCTCATTAACTGCTTGTTACACAGAGATTCCAGAGATTCAGAGATTGGGGTCACAAGAGATTGCAGAGATTCCAGAGATTCACAGAGATTCACAGAGATTCAGAGATTGCAGAGATTGAGATTGAGGTCAGAGCATTAATTATTACAACTATGACGCCAACGGCAACATGATCTCCAGAGACGGTCGCACCATGACCGTCGCGGTCCACAACAAGCCGACCCAGGTTATTCAGTCCGGCAGGCAAATGATCAATGATCAGGGTCAGAGTAGAAATTATTGATTGAAAGGGATGTAACCAAACCTGGCAACTTTGAAGCGAACTAAAGGGGAAGTACCGTTAGAGATGATAAATTTTAGTTTGGACTAATTGATTAAATTTAACGGGTTTGGGAGATGAGGTTTGATTGAATGAAGTCGTGGCAGTAAATCGGAGAATTTGGATTATAAAGTTAACAACAGAAACGGAAATAAAATGAATAAGTATCGTAATTATATTTTTGGCGCGTTAGTAGCACTAATAGTTGGAATATCCGGATGTGGCGGTGGTTCGTCCAGCGGCGGCGGTGTAACGACTTCATCGGAGAGAGATGGAAGCGGTTGTCTGTTGATTGGAAATGCAACAAGCGCCAGCTCAATCATGCTTACAAATCGGTGTGATACTAATATTATTGTGCGAATTTTAACCGGCGGCACAGGCGATCCAGCCACAATCGCTGCGAATAGCTCTATAAACTATCATGTTAATGGGCTCGATTCCTTTGTTGAATTTGGATCATGTATTGCTCCATTTACCCCAGTTAATCAGGGCGATGGATTTGATTGTCAGTAGACGTTTGAAAATTTCTACGCAAAAAATATAAAATTTTACCGAGAGTTGGGGTGACTAGAAATCGAAGGTTATTACTTGCTAGCTTCGTGGCGTTGATTGTCGGCATATCGGGTTGTGGTGGCGGATCTAGTGGAAGTGGTGGCGGAAATGTTGCTGCAAACTCAAATAGTTGTGTCAATCAGACAAAATTCAATTCTGGAACGGTTGTTACGATAAAGATGATTCGATTAACAAATAATTGTGGTACCGCTGTAAATGTTGGAAAGTACTTTATTGGGCCGCCATTTTCTGAAACTTTTAGACTTGGAGTTGGTGAAAGCAGAGATTTTCTTGATTTTCAAGTAAAGCATTTTTCTTGTGCAGTTCCTTCTGTGCCATTAATTTTCCCTGGAGATGATGGACTCCTTGCGCCCGAATTGATTTGCAGCACACCCGTATGAATCGAAATTCAATAAATGGAAATTAGAAAACTTTGAGGAAATTATGAATATATCAGGAAACAGAGTTACAAAAATTGGAGTGTTGTTTGGTTTATTCGCGCTACTGTCAGCATGCGCAAGCACAAGTAAAATTACACTAGAGGAAAAACAGGCAGAAATTGGCGGATATGAGCTTCCAGTCGAATCCAGCGACGAAGACGCTCTTGTGTATATTGTAAGGCCTGCCGCACTTGGGTTTGCAGTGCGGTTTAAAGTGTATCTGGATGGCAAGAAAGAAGACGGAAAATACATTGGCTATACCAGAGGGAAGCAATATTTGTTAGTACCCGTTTCTGTTGGTGATCACGTTGTGAATTCCAAAGCAGAAAATTGGGCGTCTATTGAAATTACTGCAAATGAAGGTGATGTCATATTTGTGAAGCAAATACCAACGCTGGGGTTGGTTTTTTCCAGGAACAGACTGGAACAAATCGACAGTATCGATGGAAAATACTTTATGAGTAAGTATGAGTTGGTTGAAGGTACCTATATTTCGGAAAATGGTGAAGAAATAGATACGAATGAGTAGCTAAGAGAAAGAATAAATGGGGCCAGAGTGCGTAACCTTTAAGCAGGGCGAAATCCAGCATGAGACTTATCTATTCAGCCTGTTGGGCAATCTGGCGTCACGCACTGACATAATCGTAAAAATCTTTACTGGTACCATCGATAATCAAAGGTGGCTTTACTGGACAAGACAGGGCGGTATCGAGAATTTTTGGCTAGTGGGGCCAATACTTGGATATTTTGGCGTTATTTCTAAATCCAGTTTTGAGAAAGTGATATGACGTTCGTTTCAACCATTCTATAAAATACTAGGATTACACGTTGACGGGAAATCCTACGTTTGCACTGTTAGGGATTGTCGAAACCCGAATTGTAGTTGTTCACATAGATCGGGCATTTTTGGAGGCAGTTTTTTGAAAGCGAACTCGGTCTAGCCAGCTGCGTCATATTCAATTTCTTGATATCGTTGTTCAATTACTAGCCATGTAGATTTCCCCTCTAAATCTTTTTTGGGTGACGCACTTCGATGGCAGGTGGATTGATACACAGATCCGGGCAGACAATACGGATGCTCCAAAACAAAGTAATTTTGTTGTCAGCTCGAATGTTTGCTTAAAAGTTAAACGCCTGGTTCTTTGGAATATTTGCGTTTGTGGCAATTTCGGTATTTTCATCAACAGCGTGTTCCACATTTTCAACCGAAGCAGGTGCTACCAACAATTTTATAGTTCCAGTCGGTTGCTTTAACTAATCAAGACGGAACGGCGACTCTGGGTCATCTAAATCACGCTATGAATTAATCTTTTGAGTTGAAATTAGATAAACGACAACAAAGAAATGGAGTTTACAAGATGAAAATCTATACACAATTAGTAACAATCCTTATCCTAATTACCCTGTCAGGCTGTGGTGGTGGTTCATCTAGCTCTGGCGCCGATGTACCGGAACAGATTCAGAATACGCAAGATGAAGTACAACAGATAGTTGATGAAATTGAGTCTAACCCGATAAAGATACCGGACCCGATAAAGATACCGGATCTTCCCGAATTACCGGAAATACCGGAAATACCGGAAATACCGGAACATATTGGCAGTTCTTGAATGTTGAATGGAGCTCGAAATCAAATAATGCTCTCTCACCAAATTTTGTATCTAAATAAATCTGCCCGCCTCTTGGCCCAAAAATACGTGGACCAAGCTCAGATGGTGCAGAACGGTATCGATCATCTCCATCTGGTCGGCGGATGTCGAAATCCAGCATGAGACTTATCTATTCGGCCTGTTGGTAAATCGACTATTACCAAAGCAATTTCATAGTAAAGCAGTCTTTACTTTGTTAGATGGATAGTAAATAATGCTTTACTATGAAATCAACAGGAAAATACGTAACAACCAGCATTGACGGAGAAAGCGTCAAAGCTTTCGTCCCGGATAACCTGCCACCCAGATTATCCAAAAAAGATCTGGTCAGACTCGGGTGTCAGCTACGAGAAGCAGAGCTCGCACTATCAAAACTCCAAATTGCTGGGCAAATGATCCCGTCATTGGATTGGTTTATCTACGCATTCGTCCGAAAAGAAGCATTACTATCTTCCGAGATAGAAGGAACCCAGGCAACACTCACAGATATTTTCTCCTACGAGCACCTGAATCAACCAGGTGATTCTGCTGTCGCTGATATAGAGGAAGTGGCGAATTATGTTAACGCAATCAACTACGCCTTCAAAGAGCTAGACACGTCTCGAGGGCTACCGCTCTCCATCCGACTTCTTAACCAGTGCCATTTAAGGCTAATGCAGGGCGTACGCGGGTCTAACAAACAACCTGGAGAATTAAGAACATCACAAAACTGGATTGGCGGTTCAAGACCGGGAACAGCAATCTTTGTTCCACCTCCTCCCCTCAATATCCAACAGCTTCTGGGAGACATGGAAGACTGGTGGCACAAAGAAGATACTTTGCCGCTGTTGCTCCGAATCGCCGCATCACATGTGCAGTTTGAAACTATACATCCCTACCTTGATGGCAATGGCCGAATTGGGAGGATGTTGATTACATTATTGCTTGAACATTGGAATTTACTCCATAGCCCATTACTTTATCTGAGTCATTATTTCAAACAAAACCAGGCAGAGTATTATTCAAGATTGGGGAGCGTTCGGGTGGGGGGGGACTGGATGGGCTGGTTTGGGTTTTTCCTTACTGGAGTATCAACTGTAGCATCAGACGCGACGGAAACAGCAAGCAGATTGCATGGGCAGGTAAATAAAGACCGAAAAATACTGCATGCCAGCCCAGAAGTAACGATATCTGCTATTCAGCTGTTCGAGAAACTACCTGGAAATCCGGTAATTTCTATGCCACGTGTTGTCAAACTCCTCGACATAACAAAACCAACCGCAACAAAATCAATCGGTGTGTTAAAGGATTGCGGCATCATTGAGGAGATTGGTGAGAATCGGAAAAACAGAAGATATAAGTACAGTAGTTATATGGAAATATTGCAGTAGGATAAAATCCAAATTCAAAGACCTGACCCCGTATCCTGGTTCAAAGACCTGACCCCGTATCTCCGAATCATATTATCGCTTGGAATGAAGGTCATTTAACAATGATACTTAGGCAAAATTTCGATTCACCTTCTCACGCTTAAGTGTTACGCAATCCGAGATATCCGCTCTCCTCCATCAGGAGTCGTTTGGGAACTATCTTCAGAATTTTGTGAATGCTGGTATAACCTGTGGCGGCAACGATGATCATTCCAATCAAGGTGCTTGAGAGAATCCACTCCAGTGGAACGCTCATTTCCAAATCAAATAAGTAGTTTGCCAACCAGATACCGGTAACTACCGCCAGGGTACTGCCGATGAGGCCGGCGATACCACCCAGAATTGCAAATTCGTAAACTGTGGACTTGCGAATAAATTGTGTTCTCGCACCCATGGTTTTCAAAAGCGCAATTTCCTTAGATCTTGACGTCCTTTGGCCCTGGAGTATGCCGACAAAAACTAACGCTGCGGATAGAAGGGTGAACAGAAATACCATTGAGATCGCTTCGCTACCCTGGGTCACCAGACTTTTGAATCGCGAGATGATCATTTCCAGATTAATAGCGGTCACACTCTGAAAATTTTGCCCCACCGCGGAGACCAAGGCATTCAAATCTTCGGAGACATGAATGCCAGATACGAATGTACGTGGGGCCTCCTTGAAAAACCCGGGTGATGCGATCAGGTAAAAATTGGACCGCATACTCTCCCAGTTCACTTGCCGAATGCTGGTGACCGCTGCAGTGTATGGAACGCCGGCAACATCCAGGGTGACTTCATCCCCTACCTTTAGGGATAGTACTTCGGCTGTGTCCGCTTCTATTGATAATTCCGGATTGCCTAACTCGGGCTTGAACCACTGACCGGAAATAATTTTATTGTCCCCAGGTAATTCACTGGATTCCGTCATGTTGTATTCGTGATTGATTCTATGGAGGGAATCTTCGGAATCGAATTTCAATTCCGAAGCCCCTACACCATTAATTTTCGCAATGCGGCCGCGGATTATGGCGTACATCGTAATTTCACCCACGCCATTGTCCTCAAGAAACCGCTCCAATGGTTCCCGATCAACTTCCTTAATGTTAATTAGAAACAGGTTAGGGGCATTGTCCGGAATACTGTTCTGCCATGTGTTCAGGACGTCGACTCTGATTATGCCAAGCAACACCAATGCAAATGCAATGGACCCAAAAGTACTGGCAATCCATGCGCTACGGTTGCCATTGGCGGAAATGGATTTCAGCGCGACATAGCCTGGGCCGGATTTGACTTCGGTCAAACGCGACACGAGATGGATGAATAATCGAATCAGGATCCACATGAGTACCGCGGTACCGAGAATGCCCAAAAGAACCAACGCGCCCAGAATCAGGTCCCTAGAAAGCAGCATGGTAATGACGACGATAAATGCGGCGATACTGCCAAGAATTAATCCATAGCTGTTCACTCGATCGGTTTGTCCGACTCTGAGTAAACTCATTGCGGGCACCTTTCGAATGGCAAATATGAGTGGAAGTACCACTGCGCTTGCTGCGAGTATGCAAAGTAACAGAGCCCAGATTGACGGTAGTAGGCTCGCAGGTGAAAGTGAAATTCCGGTAGCGAAATGCACAAAACGCGCCGCTATTTCCTGGACTACAAAACCAATGCCAACACCAATCAACACTGTGGGAATTATGGTAAGAAAATAGTTTTTTGCTACGGATCGAAAGGTCGATCTATGGGATTGCCCGAGGCATCTCAATAATGCAATTTCAGTAACCTGCCTTCCCCATAGCCCTTGTGCAGCAAGAGACATGGCAACCACAGACAGGATAACCGAAAGTAAAATGGCCAATCGAACATAGGATACGATTCGCCCTACAGTAGCGCGAACCTCTTCCCGTCGAATGTCTGCAATTTGCCAACGCTCATGCTCTTTGAGTATGGGGACCACCTGACTCTCAAAATCATTCAGGGCATCTTGATTTCCGGCAAATAAAAACCGATAACGCGCCCGACTACCGGGCGCCAGTAGGCCCGTATTCTTTGCATCTTCCAGATTCATTATCACCCGAGGCGCGAAGCGTAGCATGCCTGCACCGCCTTCAGGTTCAATCAAAATGGAACCCTCGAATTTCAGAGGTAATTCCCCAATACTTAAATTTGGGTTCGATTCAAGATTGAGATCACTGACAAGTTGCATGGCTGTCCAAACAGATCCTTGTGCGGGACCCCTCTCCATTTGAATCGTTGCAGTATCTTTAGTACTGGGTTGAAGCGTGACCTGTCCGCGAAGCGGGTAGTTTGAGGTCACCGCACGGACACCTGCAAGTTGACTCTCCTCATCTGAAATTGCCATGCTGAGGAAGCTGATTGATTGTGCAACTTCTACATTCAGACCATGGGCCAGCGCGATGTAATCTTCACTCAGAGGACGCGCGGATGAAATCATCGCGTCAGCACCCAGTAGCGCACTGGTTTTCGATTGCATGGTCTTTTCCATTCGATCGCCAAATGTACCGACCGTTGATAACGCGACCGCGACTAGCAGTACCGCCAAGATCAGCAGTTTGAATTCGCCGAGCCTGGAATTTCGTTTTAGTGTGTTTGCCATGACAATCGAAGTGTCAGGTTAACTGACCTGCTTCTAGATGAAATCTCAAGTCACACTGGCGGGCTAAATTGGAATCATGAGTGACCAGCAGCAACGTAGATTGCGTATTCCTGCATAGGGTAAACATGAGCTCCGAAATTGATTCCCCCGTAGCATGATCCAGATTTCCTGTGGGTTCGTCGGCAAACAGTATTTCCGGTTGAGACACCATCGCTCGGGCAAGTGCGACGCGCTGTTGTTCGCCACCACTTAGCTGTGAAGGAAGATGTTCAAACCGTTGTGCTAACCCAACTTGTTCAAGGGCAGCCTTACTTCTTGAGGCTATATTTTTGCTTCCTGGGGTAACCTCGAGGGCCAGTGATACGTTTTCTTCGGCAGTTAGATTGGGGAGAAGATGGAATGATTGAAAAACAAATCCCACTGTACCGTTTCTCAATTCTGCACGTTTGTCTTCATCCAAACCGTTCAGATTTTTGCCGAGCATATTGACGGATCCGGAGCTTGGAGTTTCCAGACCTGCAAGGATGGCGAGAAGGGTTGTTTTTCCGGAACCTGAAGTTCCCGAAATCGATACCGTACTTCCGGATGGAATACGAAGTGACAAGTTTTTAAGAATTTCTATCTCATGGTTCCCTAGAGATACATTTTTGGTTATATCATTGGCTTCAAGAACTGCATTGGTTACCGTATTGTTAGAATGGGGCATCAGAGTTGATTTATTTAATCCGAAAAATTAATGGTGAATATAAGAAATAAGATCGCACTACTTAAGCTGACGTTGCTCTTACTAGCAATGCCTGGTAGTGCTTTCGGTTACACAATATTGATCTGGGGAGACAGTTTAAGTTCCGCCTATAATATTCCCCCCCAAGACGGTTGGGTTTCTTTATTGGAACATCGTGTCCAAAATCAATTTATCAAGGTGGTCAATGCCAGTATCCCAGGAGAAACTTCCCATGGCGGTGCTATACGGGTCGACAGCGAACTCAAATTGCATAAGCCTGACCTGGTTGTGCTGGCTCTTGGTTCCAATGATGGGCTGCAAGGATTAGAAACAGAACAGTTAAGCAAGAATTTGTCGCATATGATTGCGGCAATCCAGGGATCAGGAGCCAAAATACTGTTACTTGGGATGAAGATTCCGCCTAATTATGGAAAAGCTTTTTCACAACAGTTTGAAGACGTTTATAGCAAGCTGGCAGTTGAGTTCAAACTTGAGTTTGTTCCCTTTTTTCTGGAACCCGTTGCGCTGGATTTTGATTTAATTCAAGCCGATGGTTTGCATCCAACCGCCGAAGCACAACCGCTCTTGCTGGATCACATATGGCCGTCGCTTCAACCTTTGTTGCCTACACCATAATTTTTAGACAAAGATATATTGGCTGAATCAACATTTTCCATTTGTTCGTATCTAAAAATTCAGGATCAGGTATTTGATTTTGGCTTCGTAACGTATTGGAAATATTAGGCTTGAACCCAAGCCCAATTTGAAAATCAAACTGTCCCCACATCTTCACGCATATACAACAAAGGGGTCAAGCTCACTGCCTAACCCCTTTGCTAACATCTAATCCACAGTGCCAGCAACAAGCTCCCGCAGTTGAATCTTTATTTTTGAAAGCTCAGATTTCAATGCAGCAATTTCTTTTGACTTAATTTCACTATCCAATTTTAGCAACTCAATTTCCATATCTTTTTCCTGTCGCAATCCCTGTATCGCAGCTAATGTAATTCCAGCTGTGTCCACCGTAGATATATGCGTGCCATCTCCAAGATCAAATATGGCTTGAAAATCCTCTGCCATCGGACCAACGTGCAGCGTATTCGAATCTCTTTTGTAATTCCATTGACTGATTTCCAGCTCATCAACCTTATCAAGAATTTCTTGCTGGCTTACACGCTGAAACCCCTGTTTAAGCTTCCTGGAAGAAGAATTTATGTGATTGACAGCAGTTGATGTTCCAGCTAATACCATATTTCCATTATTTTTGACTTTAAACTCAGTATCTCCAGATCCCTGTCTTGTAATTCGGAAATTATTGGCACCATTTGACATTATCCACACTGTGGATGCGTCGACATTATTAAATTTCAGCTTGGGTCTACCTGAGTTCCTGAGTTCGAGCATGGTCCGTGATGCGGCGATTGCAGATGTGTTTCGAATATTAATTCTCGCCGTTGTTTCCTGCGTAACATTGTAAGGACAGTTCACTGAGCTTGCTCCACTTAATACATGATTGTCCAGTGTTGAATGACTTTCACATTTGACTGTTCCGTTAATCGCAGAGTTAGGATGAATATTGACGGTGGATTGCTCCGAAGCGGTAATATCACCATTCACCGAAATATTGGCAGGATCACCTCCAAAAGCGTCCGAGCCAATTCTCAACGTAGAATTAATCTGAACAAGGTTGTCAGGTGCGGTCAATGTAATTTGCCTTATATCCAGAGAAGAATCGCTAAACAATAATACGCCCACAGTAGTACCTACAACGGTGTTTCCCGTCCCAGAGACGCCATTATCTTCCCGTATATGGGAATCGTGATAGGCAGCAAGGGTTTCAATAGCGCCCGTATTGGTAATTGAATTCCCACCTCGCAATGCGAGAGTAGAGTTTCTGTTTGCATACACCGGAGCCCCCATGGTGCTCGAACTTAAATTGTTGGTTATGGTGGAATCCGTCATCCTCGCCACGCTGTCGTCGGCCACAGTCAGATTTGTACATGACTGGTTGACATCAAACGCTACCTGGGTAGTGGAAGTTAGGAAGAATATATCTGCCAAAGAGTTTCTTAAAACGCAGAAGCCAAAAAACAGATCATCAAAGGTGGCGTTCACTACATCCACACTAGCACCATCCCGAAACACCACCCCGCTGGCGAAATCCCCTGCTATTGCATTTTTGACCGTAAGATTCGTTAACACGACTCTTTGCGCAGCCTCCACGGTAACATCACCTTGAATGATGCTGGTTGCCGCTGCTCCGCCATTCAGAATGGTCTCGTTTGTGATAATAAATAGATCTTCATCACAGGTACCCGTAAATTCCACGCTATTGCCTAAATCAAGTTGCGGTTGTATTAAACCGCCTAAATCACAATCAACCGCGACTGCATGCACAGACGGTATAGATGTTAATGAAACTAGCGCGACACAATACGTCCCAAATAATAATTTATATATCTTATTCATAACATTTCCCCTTATTATGTACCGATAATCGGATATAAATTCTATCATGAAATATATGCCCACTCGATAGACTAATGAGATACAGCTATAGAAAGGGTCCTGCCAAGTTAACTTCTGTTAAGGGATAACGTGGATGGAATACGGGGTCAGGAATACGGGGTCAGGTCTTTGGTTTTGGAATCGTAACGCATAGGACCTGTATATCCAAATTTGATGTAATGACTTAATATATAACCTTACAAAGGATAAAGGATTATCAACCATGGCGAGACCTATTCGGATTGAGTATGCGGGAGCGCTCTATCACATCACATCCCGTGGAGATCGTAAGGAAGATATATACGAATCAGATTCAGATCGAATTCAGTTTCTTGAGATCTTAGGTCAAGTATGTGATCGATTTAACTGGATTGTTCACGCCTATTGCTTAATGCCAAACCATTATCATTTAATTGTTGAAACAGTGGATGGGCATTTGTCCCAAGGCATGCGGCAATTAAACGGTGTCTACACCCAGGCTTTCAATCGGTCTCATGGGCGGGTTGGGCACGTGTTTCACGGTAGATTCAAGGCGATACTGGTTGAAAAAGAAAACTATCTATTGGAACTTGGACGGTATGTTGTTTTAAACCCAGTACGGGCGAGTATGGTGAAAGAAGCGGTTGATTGGCCTTGGAGCAGTTATCGTCAAACTATTGGGCTTGAACCGAAACAAAAATTTATTGAAACGGATTTCTTGTTAGCCGCATTTGGAAAAACCACTAAAGCTGCAATTGAAGGATACAAACGGTTTGTATCAGAAGGACGAAATCAACCGTCACCCTGGAAATATTTGAAGAATCAAATTTACCTGGGCAGTGACAAATTTGTTGAACAGATGCTGACGAAGATTCCACAAGACAAATTGTTAAGCGAAATTCCTATTCGACAGCGTCGCGCTAAAGTAGAGTCATTAACATATTACGCAAGCCAAGCAGCGACTCGAAATGACGGCATTATAAGGTCGTATGCAAGTGGGGGTTACACACAACAGCAAATTGGTGATTATTACGGATTGCACTACTCAACAGTGAGTGAAATTATTAGCAATCAAAATCCAAAAACAAAAACCTGACCCCGCACCTTGTCGACTGTTCAGTATATTAATTTGTCACCGACCCCATTATTACGACGAACAAATACGGAGTTGCGCCATGTTCAAATAATCGATTTTGCGGTTCAAATTTAGTACAGCGATTATTGCAGCCTTTCACATCAGGACTCAAAAATGAAGAATCGCAGAAATTTAGTAAAAGTACTTTCCATAGGTGGAACACTGGGGGCTGTGGAAGTATGGAAAAAACCGATGGTCGAAAGCGTGTTACTGCCTGTCCATGCTCAAACATCTTGTGTAACGACAAATGTATGTTCCGGCCGCGGATGTTCACCGCCGGTGGATATATCGGTCGCGGGAGACAGCAGCGGTTCCGAAGTCCTCATCAACGAATTTGAAGGTGGCTTTGGTATAGTCGGTGGAGCGACAACCATCGACGGCAGGGGCAATTTCTCTTTACGGGAATCACAATCATTGGACCCGATATCATTTGAGGTAACAGTGGATGGGATATTTTCTCCCGCAGGAGCGGGTATTCCCACGGACCGCTATAGCGGTACAGTCTCTTTTACCTTTAACTTTGATGGAAATTTTGTATTCCGAATATCGGGTTCCTTTTTGTCTACGAATGTAAAGGGCCTTGGCGATGCTACAGATGGTCTGCCATCTGGAGCATATGTGTCTCAAATTGAAGGATCGAATGGTGAAATAGTTGTGTGTATGCGTAATTATGAATTATTTTGTATCGAAGAACCTGGTCTCTGCGAATTATTTGAATCCGTTTTTGGACCAATAACAGGGGCTAAGGCGTCCATACAATCCAAGGGTAATTGGGACCAGTTTTGGAAGGAGTTTAAGAGACAGCTAAAGTGATTTACTAGGTTAAAAAAGACGACAATACTTGAGACGGCAAAATCTCGTTAAAGTGTACTATGGCATAAATAAAAATTTCCTATTCGCATTGGCAACAGGAGCGGCGGTAGTTAATAGAGAATTTGGGTAAAGTCTGACTATGAACAAGGTGTAAATGATGTGGTCAGCAGGAAAGTTTGGACAGCGCTATTTATTCCAGTTTCAATAGTTAATTCAACCTATGCGTTTTTAATCCAGGCAAACATAAACCCAATAGTGGGCATTTTCATCATGGGTATAAGTGGCATTTTTTAGAAGATGAAGCAATTTAATCTTCCCCTGGGCCTCGAGTTCATCACTGAATTGCTGATAGTGTTCCGATTCGTAGTATTCAATTCGAGTACTGACAATGATTAACCCACCGGGTCGGGTCATTTTTTGCAGTTGGGTCAGTGCCGCGGGCGGCACGTGGCCAGGCGTGAACACGCCGATGGAAACGGTGCAGTCATAGGCTCCAATCCATTCTGGTTTGAGTGGGGCATTGATGTCGATATTTATCACATCGAAATTAACGTTTCGAAATACAAGACCTATAGAATTTATCGGCATAGAAGTCCAACCACGCCCTCACCTTGAGTGTTACACCTCTGTGGCTTGGATAAAGCGCATGGTAGTTGAATAGTGGTGATTGCCACCCGGGTAATACTCGATGCAGTTTTTTCGATTTAATTGTGTTCTTTTCTAGGTAACTCGGCAAAAAAGCAATACCAACACCGTCTAAGGCCAATTGGCGTAGCACGGTTAGATCGTTAACTGCTGTATAGGGATGAATCGAAATCACCTCCTTTTGGTTCTTCGGGCCAACAAGTACCCATTGGTCGGCTTGGGGCGAACCACTCATCGTTAAGAAGCGATGGTCTTCTAAGTCGGTTATTCGCTTTGGAGAGCCAAAATTTTTAAGGTAGCTTGATGATGCAAACAACATTGCATTATCTGAACCAAGATATTTACTGACCAAGGTTGAATCTTGCAAATCACCTACGCGGATGACTAAATCAAAACCTTCAGCGATTACATCAACCCGCCGGTTATTTAAAATTACCTCGACTTCTACTTCCGGGTAGTTCGCAATGAATTCACCAAGGTGTGGTGCGATGAGATATTGACCAATAGTAACTGAAGCACTTACACGCAAATGGCCGCGTGGAGTCTCCAACATTTGGTTTACAGATTCTTGGGCACTAATTGCTTCTTCAGCGATACGTTTACAGTGTTGGTAATAGATGTCGCCGACTTCGGTCAGGTGGACAGCACGTGTCGTCCGTTCTAGCAGGCGAACGCCTAGTTGGTTTTCCAGTGCGGCCATACGCCGGCTCACCTTTGATTTTGGTATACCGAGTGCTCGAGCAGCAGGAGATATGCCTTGAAATTCTGCAACTTTAGCAAAGATAACCATGTTATTTAGGTCATTCATTTTCGTTCTATAAATGGAACAGTATGTATCATTTTGATAGTCTACCGGATAAAAACAGAATGATTGATAATAGCCGTTCGTATCAAACAAATCTATGTGTTACGTAGCTAAAACACTAGTTAACGACAAGAGAAATTATCCACAATGATATCCATACTAAAGATTGATCACATTGGCATTCGTGTAAAAGAGAAAGAACGTGCCATCGAATTTTACGAGAAGCTCGGGTTTAAACTAATCGTCGATACGGGCTTTGAAAAAGGTCACCCCATTATGTTGGAACACCCCTCAGGTATTGTACTGAACCTGCTCGGGCCCAGCACCGAGGAACATGACGAGAATATCTTGATGGATATTGATCGCAAGCACGCTGGTTACACCCATATGGCTTTGAAAATTGAATCTCTCGGTGACCTGGAGGTATTCCTTGACGAGAACGGAATAGAAATTACCGGACGATTCAGCTTCAAGGATATGCACTCGTTGTTTATACGTGATCCAGATCGTAACGTTATAGAGTTCGATGAGTATCCAGGAGACAACCCCGGATCCCGGCTGATATCGGCGGACGATGAAATTGATGCATATGATTCCCATCCCTGAAATTGAAAACTAACAATTTATTTTGAGGTAACGAAATGAAAAATATTCCAATCTTAGCGAAGAGAGATCCAAAAACAGATCATCTTCTGACTCCCCAGAATTCGGCACTAATCATGATTGATTATCAACCAAGCCTGGTTGAGGGAACCAATTCAATTAATCGTGAGATCCTGGTAAACAATGCTGTTGCCACCGCCAAGGTTGGTATGATGTACGAAATGCCAGTCATCTTGTCGACGATTATGGTTGCGTCTGGTTTTCAAAAAGACACCATTCCCGAAGTTAAGAACATTCTTGTCGATACAATTAATATTGACCGAGAACATGTTAACGCATGGGAAGAACCGGAGTTTCAACAAGCGGTAAAAGCAACCGGCAGGAAGAAATTAATTATGGCTGGACTGTGGACGGAGGTTTGCCTCGCTTATCCTGCACTAGACCTTATTCGAGAAGGGTACGAAGTGTATGCGTTGTCCGATGTATCCGGTGGGACAACCGTCGACGCACACGAACGGGGCATGCAGCGACTCATCCAGGCTGGGGCCATTCCGACTACATGGGAAGCGGTGATGGCGGAGCTAGGCCGTTTAAATAAAGACGGCTACGATATGAAAACGTTTGTGGAAATTCTGGATGAACATCTTCCAGCCAGCATTCCAACGAGATAGTGCATCGCGCACATCAGCATCTTAAAAGTCGCAAATGACAGATAATCACTCAACGTTGGAACCCAAAGAAACGGATCGCTATGTAACCTCTATTATCTCTGCGACAGTAAAGCCTGATTTTTTAGCTGATTATGAGAAATGGATTGCTAAAGTAAACAATGAAGCCCGCAAGTGTGAAGGATTTTTTAGCGTCGACATCATCAGGCCAAAAAGTCATATACAACCTGAATACGTGGTGATACTAAAGTTCGACAGTTACGAAAATTTAAAGAACTGGTTAAATTCAGAAACACTACAATATTTGAATGAGGAGGCGGTTAGGTACCTAGCCCATATGACAAATGCGGAGCAAGGAACTGGAATGGAACTTTGGTTTTCTCGACCTGACAATCAAAATTACTTCCCTCAGCCCAAGTATTACAAACGGGTATTAATGGGTCTAATAGTAGTTTATCCGCTTAGCACGGTTATTGGCATGATGTTGTCTCCCTTTATGCAGCGACTTCCACCTGCGCTACAAACCTTTTTCATCATTGCAATTATGAGCTGCTTAATGACTTGGCCAGTGATGCCATACCTCACACGTTGGTTGACGAGTTGGTTATATCCAAAACCAAAGACCTGACCCCGTACTCCACAAAACCAAAGACCTGACCCCGTACTCCGTGACCCCGTACTCCTGGCACTTTATAATGGGGCAATCCCCGCTATTTTAGAGCTCAGTCAAATGCTAATATGAAATTTCGCACGCCGTGTTTACTGAAAATACAATGACTAATACGATGAAGAGAGCAGAACAATCAATATGACCGAATACAAACGCCTATTTAGCCTGGCGATCATATTGGCATGCGTCTTATTGTGTCTTAACTTTGGATTAAGATCATCCATGGGTTTTTTCATGAAACCTATTTCGGAACATTTTGGCTATGGAAGAGAAATATTTGCGTTTTCTCTGGCACTGCAAAACCTTTTCTGGGGATTATCCCAGCCAATTGCGGGGGTAATTGCTGATCGATATGGGACAGCCAGGGCTGTGGTCGGCGGCGCTCTGCTTTATTCATTAGGATTGTATGTTACCGCCAATGCGGGCGGCGTGTGGGGGCTTCATACCGGCGCCGGTATATTGCTGGGAATGGGAATTGCCGGTACTGGATTTGGAGTCGTATTACCCGCGATGGCGCGTATGGTTTCACCAGAGAAACGCACCTTTGCCTTAGGTCTTGGGACCGCCGCTGGATCTGCCGGGCAGTTTTTATTGATACCAGTGGCCAGAGGATTTGTCGAGGCTTATGGCTGGCAGACTGCACTATTGTTACTGGCTGTAGGTGCTTTGGCAATGGTGATTCTTGCCTCTACTTTCTATAACACGGGCGGCGTTAAAGATGCCCCACACACTAAATCAAAACAAACCCTCAAAGAAGCTTTGGCAGAGGCATCTGGGCATGTGCATTTCTGGCTACTGACAGCCGGATTTTTTGTCTGTGGATTTCAGCTGGCGTTTATTACCGTGCATATGCCAGCCTATTTATCGGATAAGGGATTTGATTCTTCGGTTGCGGCAACCAGCCTCGCATTGATTGGCTTATTTAACATCCTGGGCTCATTAACGTCCGGCTATCTTTCAGGGTTCTACTCTATGAAATGGTTGCTGGTATATAACTATGCCGGACGTGCCATCATTCTGACTTTGTTTTTAGTCTTCCCCATATCAACCTTTTCAGTTTACGCATTTTCTATATCGACGGGATTTCTGTGGCTAGCTACTGTTCCCCCGACCTCCGGGCTAGTGGCTAAAATGTTTGGGCTTAAATTCATGGGCACCATTTATGGCATCGTTTTTCTGAATCATCAACTCGGGTCTTTTGCTGGAGTGTGGTTAGGCGGTTATCTTTTTGACAGTACAGGATCCTATGATATCGTTTGGTGGGCAACTGTAGCAATCGCAGCAGTCACTGCCCTTATCCATGTTTTTATAGACGAGCGTCCCGTGGCTCGGTTGAGGCAGGAAGCTGCGGCGGGTTAATTTTTGCCATTCCAGTAAATTTAAACCTAGTATCGTTTGCTAAATTTACCCTGAGTAACCAGCTCAGTATTACTTATCCGTTCGCGCCAAACAATCAACAAGCCACCAACGACGATAAAAATTGCGCCGGGGAATAATTTACCAAACGGCGCCTCGTTAAATACCAGGTAACCTATGATAAAGGAGAACGGGATGCCGAAGTATTCAAATGGAGACAGGTTGCTGGGTTCTGTCAGTCGATAGGCAATCATCATAAACAGCACGGCAAACCCGCCAACGAGGCCCATTAATATCAACCACAACCAATCCTCAACACTCGCTACACTTTGGTATGCGTCCAGACCGATCATCAGACAGAACATACAGGTCAAAGCAGATAATGTGGTGTACAAATTTATTGTCGCGGTTTCCGCTTCTTTATCAAATAAACGTACCAACACACTGGTAAGCCCATAGCCAAATGCCGCACCGATAGGGAGAAGCGAAGTGAGCTCAAATATTTCACCACGGGGACGCATAATAAGGACGATACCTACGAAACCAATAAATACCGCGACCCAACGAACAATGCCGACACGATTGTGCAAAATGGGCACGGATAACGCAGTAATGAACAGTGGACCCGCGAATGCCAGTGTTGATGCGGTCGCGAATTCCATTATGATCAAGGATAAATAAAAACAGGATTGTGCAACTGCAATACTCACGCCACGAAAGAGCGCAAGCTTCCATTGGCGTATATACAACGAACGATGTCCAGCTTGCCATTGACTGGAAAAATACAAGACGGCAAAGCTCGGAATAAGGCCAAACAAATTTCGAAAGGTTGCTATTTGCTGGACCGAGTAACGGTCGCCAAGATACTTGATGATCGCACCCTGCACATCAAACAACAGGATGGCCAACATTATAAATATTATCGCACGGCTAAAACTAGACATAGCCTACGTATAAACTAAAACCGGCAACAAATCTAATCTTTATCGTCTGGTGAACGGACACAGGGCTAGGGCATAAACACAGGGACAGTTTACTTAATTAGATCAGAATTTAAGATAGGTAACGACCTCCTCAAAACCGGGAGCAAAAACCAAAGACCTAACCTCGATAGTCGTTTCATCCGCTTCATCATCGAGGGGTATATTGCACCATATCTGGCTCAACATCTATAATAGCTAGCATTACTCATGCCGTATTTTCAGCATATATTTGGAACCAGTATTCCTGCTTCTGATTCTTTAAGTAATTGAAATAACTGGCTTTCGGTATATTTTGGTTTCTTCGTCGTTAGGATCTCCTGATGAGTGGAAAATTCTATTTCCAAATACTTTTATTTTCTGGAGGGATTGCAATCTTAAAGAAGCATGTGGGAATTCCCACATAAATTGTAATTGTCGCGTAGTAACATTAATTTTTACTGGATTATAAATCAGGTGATTTGTTTCAAAATTCCGAAAGAGACTGGATATGATGCATAAATTTCAGGTAACATGACTGGATATACAAAAATTTTCAAAAAATTTCTCTCGAATTAAATTGTAACGAAATAGAATGAAGGATTCAGTGAAGTACATTTTTATTTCCCATGCTGATATAGATAAGCAAAGAATTCAACCGATAATCAACGCACTACTATCGGCTGGAATACCCATCTGGGTTGATCGTCCAGATGCGATGGGCCTTGTCGGCAACGATTTAGTAGTTGAGGGGATTCGTTCGGGCAAGGATTGGGATGCTGAGATTCGGGATGCACTTCAACATGCATCCAGTATTTTATTTTTTCTTTCCCTTAATTCTTGCAAACCGGAGCGCTCAGACTCACTTTACAGGGAATTTGATCACGGGTTATTGAATGACAACTTGGTTATTGCACGAATCGATGATATTCCTCGAAATCAGCTAGCTGGTTCGTTCCGCATTCGCCAAGGTATTAATCTAATTGGCAAGACTGAAAATCCAAATCTCGAACTGGATGAATATATGCAACTCCTAAACAGACTTAGAAGCTATCTGTTCACAAAAACACATACTAAAGCCACCAAAAAGAATCACAATCACAGGTTTTTGAAAAATAGGCGATTTCGCACCCTTTTCCCATATCTGTGTAACCGTAGTAAGCAAAAGCAGATGTTTGTAACGCAATTGCAGCGGGAAATTGATAAGCCATCGAAATACCCGATATTCGTTTTTGTTTTAGGTAAAGACGATCAGTGTGCTGATAAATTCGTAGAACAACTTTATACAATAGAGATACCCAATTTACATATAGTGAACAACTTGGCGGACTCAGTGCACCGAGGCATGGTACGGTGGCCTGCAACCATATCCGATTCAGATGGTCAAGATTATCTGGAGAGTTGTATGGGAGACCTGAAATTTTCAGTTCGGGAAATACTCGGCTTGAAGCAGTCGGCCGGCAAGCGACGGATTCAGCAGTCCATCGATCAGCATGACGGCACATTGTTTCTACAGTTTGATATAGATGTGCACCAGTGGAACACATGCCAACAGTCACTGATTAGCGAGTGGATGCGATGGTGGTCCAAGTTTGATTTTAGTCAGCGACGTTATCCAGTAACCATAGTGGGTCGATTGACAAGCACCCCAGGATTTATGGGTGCGCTACGAACCAGCACGAAAACAAGGTTGGCACTTAAACAGATAAAAGAAATTCCATTGGGCAAAATTCCAGCAAAAAATGTTTTGGCCCTACCCATATTGA
Source organism: Candidatus Spongiihabitans sp. (assembly GCA_965237725.1). Classification (GTDB taxonomy): domain Bacteria; phylum Pseudomonadota; class Gammaproteobacteria; order Arenicellales; family Poriferihabitantaceae. The sequence continues at coordinate 2,237,937 of OZ250151.1, read as the reverse complement.
ACAATGTTAGTTTTTATGACGTAAATCAGTGGATTGGCGAAAACAAATCTGTTGCAGTTTACGACCCGGAAATCTTATTACCAAAAGTCAGATCATTTTTTTCGAGCATATTTGGACTTCGGGAAAAACGAATCCCGATGATAAAAGTCGCAATGTTTCTTGACACATTGCTTGAAGAACACAACGTTTCACTGGAACCAGAAATAACGGAGTAATTTCAAATGTTAAATTATTATCCCCCAAAACCCTCTAAATCTCCCCCAACCGAACCAAAACAACTTCCAAATTCACCGTTGGAAGGTATGCATGACCCAGCAAATTATCTTGCGGATGAAGGGCTCGTGGATGCAGTCAATGTTGCGCTTATGTTACGCCAACCGCTAATGGTCACAGGAGAACCTGGTACGGGGAAGACGCTTCTCGCACATAGTATCGCTTGGGAGTTAGGGCTCGATTCTCCACTGGTGTTCGAAACTAAGTCGACGTCAACAGCGAGAGATTTGTTTTACCATTACGATACGTTGGGAAGATTTACAGCAAAAGAGTTCGGATCTGGAGGTGAAAAACCTGAAGATTTCATAACGTACAATGCATTGGGGCAAGCGATCGTACACGCTAATAAACCTAGCGAAGTCGCTCATCTTCTTCCATCAGATTACACACATCCAGGGCAAAAAAGATCTGTGGTTCTGATAGATGAAGTGGAAAAGGCGCCACGGGACTTTCCTAACGATATCCTAAATGAAATCGAAAGATTATATTTTCGTATTCCGGAGTTGGGTAATGTTGAGGTTAACGCGGATAATAGCTTTGATCCCGTGGTGATACTAACCAACAATTCTGAAAAATCTCTCCCTGACGCATTTCTTCGTCGATGTATTTTCTACCATATACCCTTCCCGACCGGTGAGCGACTACAGCAAATTGTACTTGCCAGATTACCCATGTATTTCAATGACGATTCACAATCCGTTTTGATGCGGGATTCGATAAGCTTCGTTATACATATCCGAAATGAATCAGTAAATCTTGAGAAGCCGCCTGGCACTTCAGAGTTGCTGAACTGGTTAAGCGCCATGATGAATTTAGGTGTAAATCCAGAACAATCCCTTGCTGATACGGCTGAGAAATCCATCGCATTAAGGTGCATTCCTTCCCTAGTCAAAATAAGTTTGGACCAGGAGGCGGTGTCAGCGTTACTGCACGAATGGTCAGATGGTGAGTTCAGCTGAATCTCAATTATTGCTATTGCCGATAAACACTTCTAATAAATTTTCACATACGAAATGGAATTGTTTGTAGCCAAACTGCCATTGTATTTTTCACGTCTGCATGAGGCAGGAATCGTGGTTGAGCCCCATCAGCATAGTCTGGTGGTAAGGCTTATTTCCAAAGTCGGGGCAAAAAAACGAGATGCAAAAAATTCGGAAGAACTAATGCGTCTTATGGTGCCGATTCTGGCAGGAACACAGACTGAGCAATGGACTTGCAGGGATCAATTTCTTGCCACTTTCATTGATGAAGATGATACTGAGAAAAAAGTCTTTATTCCGCCCGAAAATGATGACAGTACAAATAAGTTTCAGATCGAATCCTCCATTGCTAAAATGTTGGCGATATCGTCGGTGATTGCTTTGGTAATTCTTTTGGTTGTGTTACTACGCGGTATCGATTTTTCAGGAAACCAAACTGCTCTCCAGCTCGAACGAGTAAAGCCTGATGATCCGGGAAGGTATGCAACCAGTATCCCGGACTGGATAAATGAATATCCAATAAAAGAGTTGGAGCCCCCTGGACAGTCACCATTTAACCGCACACTGCGTTGGTACTATACGGAATATGAATGGAAAAAGTATCTGGCAGCCGGGATTCCATGGTTAATTTATATTGCCATCATAAGTGCATTGTTTTATCTGACGCTTGGTCGTTTGCGAAGAGAATTGTTAAAGGAACAGATGAAAACCCTACCCTGGCAATTCAATTACAAACGACCCCGACTAGGTGGTCGGAAAGTATTGTCGTCTTTGCAGCCGCTCAGACAATATCCAAGAGAATACATCAGGGTTTTTGACGAAAAATCAACCGTATTCGCATCAGCGGCCAATGGTGGTCTGTTGAGTCCCAGGTTTCGTCAGAAAATAGTACCAGCAGATTTTGTCGCCCTGATAGATCGGCGCAGCCCGGGTGATCACCTCACTTCATATAATGAACAGCTGGTTCAAATCATAAGAGATGCAGGTATCTCGGTTGAGACATTTTACTTTTCAAAAAACCCTTCGTTTTGCGTAAACAAGCGTACCGGGGAGTCCAAAAATGTTTCGGACATCGCGACCATGTTCGCGGAAAGTATTATTTTGGTATTTCTTTCAGAAGAAGAACTAATAAACCCGGGAACTGGGACTATTCATAAGTGGATTTCGCATCTGCAGAAAGCCGGGCGATGTGTCTTGTTTGTTCCCAGTGCAAAAATTTCAGAAAATGGTCTGCAGTTAGCGAATTTCTTGGGATTTGACATCATACAAGGCACTGCTCTGGGAATAAAAGAGCTAAGCCAACATTTGATGGGTGGTTTGACCTCAGGACGGAGAAAAAAGTTAGCTGATAGTCACTACCACTCTGGGGAGTTTGAAAGACTGATTGAAAACATTAATTCGCGCTCAGATCGGTGGAACCAGAATACACCAATCCCGAAAAAGGAAGTTTCAAAATTCTTGACTAGGCTAAGACAAGTAGCTGGTGAAAAAAATTATCGCTGGTTTGCGTCCACTGCGGTTTACCCTCAGTTACTATGGCCGATGACCTTCGGGCTCAATAGAAAGTTTGGGAATGCGGATTCTGTTGACGAATGGCAGGACGAAGGGTTTTTAACCATGTTGCAACTGCCTTGGTTTCGCAATGGTTGGATGCCGGACTGGATGAGATCAAATATTCTAAAGTCCATGGAAAAAAGTGAGTTGCGCAAAATATACAATTTTTTGTTGGATAAGATGGGGGTTGTGACAAATAAGTTTGAATTAAATGACAAGTTGGACATTTCACTTGATGAGCAGGCGGTCAAAGAGATTATTGATCCGATAAAAAAAGAAAGAATTTTGCTGGATTTTCTGATCCCTCTACTAAACTCAAAAAAGCAATTCAATTTTTCCCACGATTCACTCCGTCGAATAGCAAAAAAACCGATCCGTCAACTAATATTGGCATCTGGATTTGGGGCACTATTGGCCGCTACAGGCTCTTTTGCGTCTCTGTCATTTTTGGATATAGATGAATGCGATCTATGGGGGGCGAGTCTCTTCGACGAAAACAAAGTCGGGCCAGGGTGGATAAATTTTTTGATGGAAAATACTGGTTTCGTCCCCAAAATAGTCGACGTCTGCAGCACGGCATTAGCGAAGAATCCTGATAACGATCGATTTCGATATCAGTATATTCGAGCACATAATTCACAGAGAAACCTCAGTCCTGCGCAAATTGAATTTGGAATGACTGAACTAACAAAGTTAGCATCCAACGGTTATGTCGCAGCAATGAACAGTCTGGGCGTACATTATGATGGTACTGGTATGTTGGAGGAGCCAGATATGCGAAAATCAATCGAGTACTATGAATTAGCTATTGAGAATGGTGCTGTAATCGTCGCAGATAACCTGATGAGAATTTACGACGGTAGTACAGGATCGTCGTATCAAAATTATGAAAAATATCTGGAGCTCGAGAAGCTAATTGTCCAAAATCAACCGCCGCTTCAGTATACAATGGCGGCAAATTATAGAGAAGGACTTGAATTCGAGGACGGGAACATTATAGAGGCGAATTGGGACAAATACATTACTACCGTCCAGCAGTGCGCAGATACAGATTCAGTTTGTGCAACTGAGTTGGGTTACTTATATGATATCGGCGAATTTGGCGATCCCGATACATCAAAATCCAGTTATTGGTACAGACACGCGATAAAATTGGGTGCTGACGAAACCGCGGCTTATAACCTGGCGCAAAATTATAGATTTGGGGAAGACGGTGTTGATAAGGACAACGAACAAGCAGCTTACTGGGCGATTTTCGCAGCAAAATTAGGCGATCAAGACGCATTTAACCTTGTGGAAGAAATGATTTTTGACGGGTCGCTTGAAAATTCAACACGATCGAATATCCGGTTGTCTGCGTTTGTCGCTCACTGGCGGCAACAAGCAGAGAGTGGCAAGGCTTCAGCGCAATACTATCTTGGGCGCTACTTAATGGGTAAACCAGGTCGGGAAGATGAGTCAAAAGAATGGTATAGGAAGGCTGCGAATCAGGGATATGAAAAGGCATCGGATGCACTGTCAGAACTGGAGGATTGAATTTGATAGGGCAGGTGTTTTGATTATGGATTCCGTATTCTTGTGATATTCAACACCTAAATGTTAGTTTAGTACGTCGTTACGCCGCCCTCTACCGGCAGTACAATACCCCGTATATGACTCGCGCTATCTGAAGCCAAAAATAAAACTGACTGCGCAACATCTTCAGCAGTAGCGATTTTGTTATTCGGCGAGTCAGCCGCCCACATTGTTCGAGCTTCATCTACGGTAATGCTAAATTGCTCGGCCTCGGATTTGAGCATAGGTGTATCGACGCTGCCCGGGCACACTGCGTTTACCCTGATATTGCCCCCAGCGTGATCCTTCGCCACAGCTTGGGTCAATTGCACAATTGCGCCTTTTGAAGCGCAATAAGCCGCAGATCTTTCTGCACCAACAAGGCCCCAGGTTGATGCAACATTAACAATGGCTCCACCGCCTTGTTTAATCATGCTCGGGATGCTGGCCGATTGATTAGGTTCTACAAAAATGGTGCACTGAAGTCAGAGTACACCTTCAATGCTCGAAATCAACGAACTAAAAAGGTGTTACATAAAGGACCCGATGAACTGGGTAACATGATCTCGCACACGTTTTTGTACTTCTACGATTTGGGTGGAAATCTGATTAGCGAGTACAAAAACGGCAAAGCACTGCAGGATTACATCTGGGCAGACGGGACACCAGCTCAGCGAGATGCGGTGAAGTTAAAAAATAATGGTCAAACAATCGTCAAAAATTCCCTATTTCTAGTTACGGACCATCTAAACACCCCCCGATTGGCAGTGGACGAGTTGAACACAGTGGTTTGGACATGGAACTCTAACGGTTTCGGAGATGATGGGATCAACAAAGACCCCGATGGGGATGGTACGAAGCATAATGTAAGAATTCGATTTCCAGGTCAATTTTCAGATTAGAAATAGGTGTCAGGGCATTAATGTTGGAAATAGACACCGGATATCCTATATTTTCTTGATTGACTTCGTCAGATTGACTAGCCACATTCGCAGGATCGCTAGTGTCTGCAGAACGAACCAATTTGTTTCGTTATTTATTTTACTCTGCTTTTCAGGTCGTCGTCTCTTTTTTAAATCATAAGCCCAAGAGAATGGGGTCAGCCCAAGAGAATGGGGTCAGGCCTTTGGTTTTGGATTTTGGAATGTATTTTGGTTATATCAAAACCTAAACGTTAGCCTGGTACGTCGTTACAAAGCGTATTTGATGGGTGTCTTAAAATTTTTCTTTGAATTCTGAGTAAAATCTGATTTTTTGCAATGTCATGAATAGATTCCCGCGTTAGGAAAACCAGATTTAATTAATTTTATCGTCACCTAATTTTAAAAACTTTGATCACCTTCACATTCATCCAATAATCGTCTGGCTTCCTCCAGCGCAGCTCTGGCTGAAGCTAATTCCGTCGTGACCCTTGCGATATCCGCAGTGTACGTAGCGATGAGAGACGCCAGGACGGCACGAGCCGTGCCAATGCTTCGGGCTTCTGCCGCCAGTTCCGAGGCAGTCTCCGCGTCCATGTCCGCTGGAGGATTCATAGCAATGCCTGTAATCTCGCTTGATCTGGCAGCAAGGGCATTATCAGAAGCCTGGAGCGCATTTTTCACATGGGTAAATGCGCGCAGTACAATTTCCAGCCTGTGAACATTCCACCAGGCCCGTGAATGGGCCAATCTTAATTCTGTGCAATCATCCTGAGCTATATCAAATGTTCCCTCACCCAAGTTCAGTTTTAAAGTCGATTCTCCTTTGCAGTTGTCCTTATTTTTAGATTGCTGCTCGCATGTGTCCAGCGCTCTTCCTGCGAGAACCAAACTCGAATATAGATCAAAAACCTGTCCCAGCTGACTCTCGAAGTTTCGATCACTAGATTGAATTTGTTTTTGAATTCTTTCCACATCATCCAGTGTATTCTTTACCGGACCTGAGCACTCTTCAGAATCATCGATTTTGGATTGCTCACGTATCGTATTTTCGAGCTGAGCCAGCGCACCAATCACAGTGTTACTTTCGGATTCCAACTTATTGGCCTGGTCAATTGACTTTGAGGCTAGGTCAATCTGAACTTGAAGATTGACAATGTGTCCGTTTATTTCTTCAATGATTGATTGGCAATCCCCATGACTGTCCGACAGTATATCTGGTGGTTGCGGTAGATCGTTTTTATTTAAAAGTGTAATTTCCATTTGAATTCCCCTAGAACTTTGATGAGTGTCTTACCATTATACAAACAACAAGCGTTACCAAACTATTCATTTCAGCAATGGATGATTATCTGGCAATTTGTTGATCAACCACATCGCCAATCGATGTCTGATATTTAAATCAGTTAATTGATCATAGGGGAGGGGTTGAATTTGCTTGTCGTGAACTAAAAGCCGGTAAATGAACTCAAGTTTCTGTTTTTGAGAATCCGATTCATCGATTTTACCTGCGCCGCGATTAACCACATACGCGGAGCCAACTCGAAGTACTTCTCGGATTATTTCAGTTTCGTTCTTTATTTTTTTGGTCTTCGCCATTGCCTAAGCATAAACCAGTACCCATGAATTAGTAAAACACGTTGCAGGTGTCAGAGCAGCATGTGTTTCAATCAAATCCGTCAATACCAGTACACTTCAAACTGTCCCCTTAATACGAACAAGTAGTTGCTCTATGGGTTTAGATGACAACCCGGTTGTCGACGGCGAATTAAAAGTTCACGGAGTAGAAAGTTTAAGAGTCGTTGATGCGTCGATCATGCCCACCATCGTGACCTCGAATACCCATGCGGCGACGATAATGATTGCAGAGACAGCGGCGGATTTGATTCTAAAACTTAAAGCATTGCCAGCGGTAGATGTTCGAAGTCGGGGGTCAAAGTAGGGGGTCGGGTCTTTGATTTTGTAAACTGTACACGCACTTAACAATGGCACTATAATCTTTATCGTCGGAGTAGCTATAATTTTAAATATATATAGCGCACAAACTAATCAAAATATTCAAATTTCGCTAACTCATGGAAACGGGATTAATTAAATTTTACTGTCATCCAAAAAGTTTTGAAGCCCTTTCTTCGCCAGACTCATGACTTACAAAATCTCTAAACATATCAATGAGAGCGACAAGCGCTCATATCGTAAGAGCGGGTATCACGTTGTCCGCGGCTATCTCACAGTCAGCAGGATTGCTGAAATAGAAAGTTGGATTCTTGAGATTGTGAATTCAGCAGATCAGTTCCAGGACATCGAAATCTATCTGGAAAATCCTCGAGACCCCGATAGCGATATTCGTCGGATGGAGTGCATGTGTAATCGGCACAAGGGTTTTCGCCAACTTTCCAAGGAATTGGCCCATGAAGCGGGCGCATTATTGGGTGAGAATGCTATTCTTTTCAAGGATAAAATTAACTTTAAACTACCTGGCGGAGATGGGTATGCCGCCCATCGGGACGGAATGTTTTGGTGGACCGGTTCAGATGGTAAAGATACACCGGGCTGGTATGCATATGCTCGGGACTTTGTCACTACCGCTCTGTTCCTGGATAACACTACAGCAAGTAATGGTTGTCTTGAAATTGCAGAAGGGCAACATAATACTGATGGAGCGGCATTAAGTTTCGACGCCATGACCCGAGAAACTTTTGACGATTTCGACTTTTCGCCATTACAGATCGATGCAGGAGACCTCATTCTTTTCGATGCCCGACTGCCGCACAGGTCGGGGCCCAATACAACCCAGCTGCCGAGGCGAGGCCTGTTTTTTACCTATAATAGTCTATCGGAAGGAGACCACAGACAACGCTATTATTTGGACAAGCAGGCAAGCGTGGAGTTGAGGGGTAAAAATAATTTCTACAGGTAGTTTCCAGCGATGAACGACTCCATCATTGATATTGCTTCTGCAGATCCCAAGTGCGAATCTATGTCCAAGCAGGAGCGTTTTGCAAAAGTCCTGATTGCAGCAAAGACCGCATTGGACAAAGCGGGCAAACAATTTTTTTTGTCCGATGGCACTGCCCTTGGGGCTTATCGCGATGGTAAATTTATCGAATATGACGATGATATAGATCTGGGTATATTTTCTGGGGATCATGATGACATTATGTGTTTAGAAATGACTAGACACGGTTTCAGATTGCGGAGTCAGTCAGGTTCGAAAGGAACGGCCAGCCATCGTAGTTTCTATTACGACCAATTCGATGTGAGAGTTGATATTGTTACTTACTATGAGGAATCTGATTACTATTGGCATGCGACCTTTGGGCGATTGTGCAGATGTATGGAAAATGGATATTGTGCATGGGGTTACATCAAATTTAAATTGACACCATTTGTCTTTCTAGAAAATGAATTCCTGATGCCTGCTCCGATCGAAGGGTACCTTGCTTGTAAATACGGGCCTGGTTGGCGGACTCCGGTAAAGTATTCCTATCGAATGGGCGTTCTTGGCCGGTACCAAAATCGTGTAAGCAAGTACACGTTATCAAGAATCGTGAAGACGATATTTGGTGAATTTAAAAAGTTGGCGAAAAAATCTTTGGCCTCCAAAATATTCCGACGTTAGATGGCGAATACTAGAGCAATAATTTTGGCAGCCGGCGTTTCCCGACGACTCGGCCCATTTACTCTAAATAAGCCAAAATGCCTATTAAAATTTGAGGGCCACTCGATTCTGGAATACCAACTAAGATTACTGAAAGATGTCGGAATCGACGATATCAGCATTATCACCGGATATCGTGAAACAACTATCCGCAAAGCTGTTGGAATACGAGCGCAATGTATCTATTACCCTGAGTTCAGTGCGACAAACAACCTTTACACTCTGAGATATTGTCGTCATCTACTGGATCGCTCAACGGTCATCCTATTCGCAGATGTACTGGTGGAGCCCAATGGGTTTTCCAGGCTTTTTGATTCAAACAAGGATTTTGTGTTACTCATTGACACCAATAAAAACCTGCCAGGAACTATGCGAGTAAAGGTAATAGATGAAGTACTTACTCAGATCGGACAGGACGTTCCAGTACAAGGCGGTGGGGGAAATTTTATTGGAATTCTGAGGACATCTGAACAAGGCGCAAAAATGCTGGCAAACGAACTGGAAAATATGTATTCAGAGAATACTTTTGTAAACGACTACTACACTAAAGCATTACCGCGGCTGTCCAGTTACGGCGCAACATATGCGATTCAATCAATCGCAGATTTGCACTGGTACGAAGTTGACACTGTCTATGACTATTTAAAGGTGAAGAGAAATTTTAGCAGTCTCGGCCTTAAGAATCTAAATGCCTGGCCTGTAGAGTGAATACTGTGATTCCCTTCCAAGAAAATTTGATGCCAGAGTATTAATTATTGAAAGGTCTGATCCCGATAGTGGTGTTTCTATTATCTGGAAGTGGCTTTGTACTGTCTATGATCTTACCCCTTCAGCTATACTAGTTAAACTGTTAGAGAATTGAATCATATCATGCTGCTTTTTGCGCAAAGACAGAAGGTGGAAACAACTGATGTGAACTTTAAAATCAGTAGCTTTAGGATTTAAAATTTCTGAGAAGCTGTTGAACACTGTCTAGAAGTACTCTAATAGTTGGATGATCAGCCTCATAGTCAAGAATTAAATCTCTTACTTGCTGATTCAAGCTAGAATATTGATCGAAAGTGTCCGGATAGAGTTTTTGCTGCTCTAAAGACTCAACAATTTCATCCAGCCGTTGCTGGTATTCGCTTTCAACCAAATCGACACTGTCGCGTTGGTGTTTTATCTGAGCAAGCAAATCATGTAGTTCTTGTCTACTCATAAACAGATTCTCCTTTAATCCAGTTTAGTATAGCAGTAATTTTTCGCGTTTACGGGGGCAGTGAGAAATCTATCTCGTAACCATTTATCTGTTGTTATTGAATCCCACATTTTATTATTGTTACGTTAAGCTACACCCTTTTTAATTCTAGAGGTTTAATTTGTCCGCGAAATCAGTCTCAACTCGTTTGTATCCAGCCGGGATGCTCAATACTCTCAGCCGTCACGAGGTTGAACGTCTCCATGACGCCAGCCGGGGTAATTTAGCCGGGTTGTTGCACCGCTGTGCACTTGCTGTACTCAATAGTGGCAATTTGAGTGATGATGCCGAAGCGCTGTTGAAAGAATTTAAAAGTTTCAAAATCGATGTAGAGCAAGTTAATAGAGGCCTGAGATTACAGTTAACCGATGCCCCGGGATCTGCTTTCGTCGATGGACGAATTATCGAAGGTATTCGTGAACAGCTTTCTTCGGTAATACGGGATCTTGTCTACTTTGATAGTGAGATTAACCTTCATCCACATCAAGGTCTTACCTCATCGGAAGGGATAACCAATGCCGTATTCGAAATGTTGCGTAATGCTCGGGCGCTGTTACCCCAAGTGAAGCCAGATCTGGTGGTTTGTTGGGGTGGTCATTCCATTCCCACGGAGGAGTACGTTTATACCAAAGAGATTGGCTATGAACTCGGATTGAGGCGTCTCAATATTATTACGGGTTGTGGGCCCGGCGCGATGAAAGGGCCGATGAAAGGCGCAACTATTGGGCACTCTAAACAGCGAGCCGATTCTCGTCGTTATATTGGCATCTCGGAACCTGGAATCATCGCAGCAGAATCTCCCAATCCCATTGTCAGCGAACTGATAATAATGCCGGATATTGAAAAGCGCCTTGAAGCCTTTGTTCGATTGGGGCACGGCGTTATTGTGTTCCCCGGTGGCGTCGGAACGACGGAAGAAATTCTTTACCTGTTGGGGATATTATTGCATCCAGACAATTCTAATCTCAAATTTCCAATGATCATGACTGGACCGGAAAGTTCAGCAAATTACTTCGAACAGATTGATCGATTCATTCGACTGACTCTTGGCGAAGAAGCAAGTTCTCGCTACCAAATAATCACAGGCGATCCCGAGCTTGTCGCACAAACAGTAGAACAAGGGCTAGAAGACGTTCGAAAGTATCGTATTGCACATAACGATGCTTTCTATTTTAATTGGCTGCTAAAAATAGATGAGTGCTTTCAGATTCCTTTTAAACCAACCCATGAGGGTATGCAGAAAACACTAATTAACCGAAGTCTGCCTGTGCACGAGCTGGCCGCCAACTTACGTCGTGTATTTTCAGGGATCGTTGCGGGAAACGTCAAGCCCGAAGGAATCGAAGCAATACGTCAACATGGTCTATTTAACATATGTGGAGACTCAGAAATCATGGAATCCCTCGATTCGTTGTTATCATCTTTTGTTAAGGACAACAGGATGAAACTACCCGGAGGAAAGGCTTATAGACCTTGCTACCAGATTATCGCTTAACGTCTGAATTAGGTGTTAGAGCATTAATGTTTTTCAATCGCATCTCGCAAGCACCCAACAAATCCAAAAATCTTTCTCAACTGCAGCAGGCGTCATATTAATTGATACCGCCGTTTCTTTCAGACATCGCTTCTCTCAAAATACGCTAACCAACAGCTATGGTTTCATTCAGTCGCTTCAGCTGATGTATTGGATTGATCGGCTGCTTGTGTAGTATCTTTTTTACTTGTTGCTGCGTTAACTTTTTCTACTCCTAAATCGTAGGTTCGAGCAATAGCTACTGCTTCTGATGCCTTTTCAAGTCCTGCAACTAAAGAACAATGGTCATGATAAAAAACCGCGTCAGCTACTGCTCGCCAAACAGTATAATTTGCAACGGATGCGCTTTGTCTGGTGTCGTAAATTGTTTTTAAAATCTCACTACGGCGAAGTTCAATACCATTTGTGATAATGTTTATTGTTTGATTGTGAAAATAGGACTCATTTACCTCTGCCCTCAATCCACTAAAAAATGCGGCAATGCCTGATGCAGCTCTTATTGTACTCTCTGCAGAGAAAATGGCCCCTGCAGTAGCAAAGCCCGTTGCAAGCCCACCAAGTTTCAAGTTAGTTTCAGAGTCGAATTGTTTTAACCAGGTTTTATAGCTTCCACAGCGTTGATTTGATGCTGCAATAATTCGGTCTTGTATTTCATTTCTGCGTTGAATTTTGTCAGCGTCTTTTAATTTTGATATTTCAGTTGTCAGCTTCTGAAATGCCTCTTCGATGGTCTGATTATTCTCAACAGTTTTTTCTACTATGGACTGTTTAGTATTCACATCGAAAAGCTCAACAATATTTATTTTTTCGATGTCGTCTGTATTGAGTACTGGATCAGGTCCAGATTGTGTTTGATTGCTTTCCTGAAATCCCAAATTTGATAGTGGATTAAAGGATGTGCATCCTGTTACCCCTATGAATATAAATGCAAAACTAGTAACGGCAATTGCTTTTATTAAGTTCATTACAATATCCTCAACTGTAAATTAAATTTTTTAATGTAAATGCTCTGCAAGCCGTACAAATAGCTCAGAACAAACAACGAATCTCCAATAGCAATGAAGTGTTGACTAATTAGCATTTGAAAGATGTGGCTTTTCCCACATAGCTAAGTGCAAGAGCAAAAGGCGAGAGCAAAAGGTGACGGAAGGATTAATGTTTAACCCCTCCGTCACCTATTAATCGAGATGTTGTTGCTATTACCAGTGATTACTGCAATGGCATTTCATGTAATTGATCATGCTAAGTGAATCGAGTAGACTGGTTTTTAATTGAAAATTTTCCAACTATGCAATCGGAAGTAGACGTTATTGTCATTGGCGCCGGGGCAGCCGGTTTGTCGGCTGCCAAGGAACTGACACGAATCGGCCATACCTTCGTCCTCGTTGAGGCGTCCCACCGCATCGGAGGGCGAGCGTACTCTGAGGAAATTGCTCCCGGTGTTTGGTTTGACCTGGGGTGCGCCTGGCTGGTTGGGGGAGCAACCAATCCATTTGTTGCCATCGCCGATGAGTTGGGCATTGCGTTGGATAAAGACAATAGTGAAATGTTCGAAGAACAGAATCATCGATTTCAGCGAAACGGCGAGCTTCTGAACGGTGATCAGCGGGGCGCCTGCCTTCGGTACTATGACCATAGCTACAAAGCAATCACGACCGCGGTTAAACAAGGTAATGATGTGGCTGTTAGCGATGTGATTGATATGGACAACGAATTTGCAGCACCCCTTCTGACTAGCATAGCTTCAGGTTGGGGGATGGACATCGATCTCGTTTCAACTGCTGATTTTGACAGCGCCATCGGCGACCTCGGCTTTCAGGCACCGGGCGGTTATGGCAATCTGATTGCGGCATGGGGTGCAGAAGTCGCGGTATCACTCAATGCCCGGGTTAAGCGGATCCATTGGTCCGGTCATGGCGTAAGGGTGGAGACAACAAAGGGCAACCTTACGGGAAGCACAGTTCTGAGTACAGTGTCGACGGGCATTCTGGCATCCGGCGACATTCGTTTCACCCCGGACCTGCCGAATTGGAAAACAGAGGCCATCGACAATCTACCCATGGGAACTGAGAACAAAATGGGTATCCACTTCAACGCCGACGTATTCGGTACGGATGGTCGCGGTCATTACAGCGTCTGGAATGACGAAGGAAATTCGGCAAAGGTTGATGTTAGTGTTATGGGGTTCAATACCGCCGCTGTGTTTAGTGGTGGACGTCACGGCGTCTGGCTCGAGAATCAGGGTCACCAGGCATGCCATGACTTTGCCGTTGACAGGGTCGCCGATATTTTCGGCAACGATATCCGCAAACACGTAAACCGCTCCATCACAACAGCCTGGAACACAGAACCCTGGACACTGGGCTCGTGGGCATGCGCGCAACCCGGACAAGCACACCAGCGCGCCAACCTGGCACACACAGTCGATGAGCGTCTGTTCTTCGCCGGTGAAGCGACTGTATATGGTGCGCAAGGTACCTGCCACGGGGCATACCTGTCCGGTATTCGGGCGGCACAGGAAATTGCCGTTAAATTAAATGTCGAGGGTTGATGACAGTTGAAATTGTAGGGCCAGGTCTTTGATTTTTGATGTGGTTGCTCGCCGCAGTTCATAAATCAAAGACCTGATCTCGATAGTTCCAACCCGTTGCTCGCTCCATAAGCACCCCATTACGCCCTATTTTGCTCATTGGTCCAAGATCAAATGACGCGATATAATCTCCCAACCAAGTCAATGCGGCGGGATTAAAAGTGAAAATGAACATTGAGTTAAAACGAAAATTATTGTTTATCTATTTCGTTACAGCAATAATTTTCTTTACTATTAGTACAAATAGAGCTCGGGCGGATGGAAATAGTGTCGATGTAATTCATGAAGGGTATGATCGATTTCCAAGTGTAGGTTCAACCATAACTTTGGTGCGCGCAGAGGAGGTCGTGATTGTTTCTGATCCGGGAATGATTAAGTCTAAACAGCTGATTATTGACGGACTAAATAACCATGGGATAGGTCTGAATGATGTGACTCATGTCTTCTTAACACATGAACATACCGATCACACGATCAACGTAGGGATGTTTCCGAATGCCAAGGTCATTAGCGCTCTTGGTATTTTTTTTCACGATCACTGGAAAGAATACAACCCGAATGGTTTTATCGTTGCCCCGGGGGTAACCGTGTTAGCTACTCCTGGGCACACTAATGAAGATTTATCGCTTTTAGTTGAAACTGAAAAAGGTACCTATGCAATTACCCATGCTTGGTGGCATACAGATTTGACCCCAATTGTTGACCCATTTGCAGAAGCTCCAGAAATATTAAAAATAAGTAGAGAGAAAATTTTATCAATGGCTGATTGGATAATTCCTAGTCATGGTGCGATTAAGCACAATTCACGATAAGCCGAGTAGCTGAATTTGACTTAGTTGTTCTTCATGTAAAAAGCTATTTTTCCCCAGGCAAGAATGGTGGAGTTAATATGGGTATTTACCGGGTTGAAGACGGAAAAATAGTAGAGCATTGGGGCGTTATCCAAGCGATCCCTGAAGAATCAGAAAGTACGAATACTATGTTTTAACACTGTCATTACCCAGACTATAAGTTCGGAAAATAGTGCCAGTCCAGCCACTCAGGCGCAGCGAAGCTACGCATCTGCTTCGGGCATTTTTTACAGCGCTACTGACCGACTGAAACGGGTATATCAGGGTCAATATTTAGTAGGACGAATTCGTAACCTTTCTCCGTAGCAGTCGTTAAATTGGATTGAATAACACCCTGAAAATAATCTGGTTACAAACCAGTCTTTTGAGTATTGGATAGTCATCGTTCGTAATTATTCGCCTTTGAATGGAAATTTTACGTAATCTTTACATATCCCTTACCCTAAGCTTGCATGGGCTTTGTCAGAATCTGCCCCACACAACAGTGTCCCATTTATTAATTATTTTATTAGGAGTAAATTTTATGAACAAACGAAATTTTATTTTGGCAACCGTTACCACTGCGCTCATTGGTTCTGGCATTGCCTATGCAGGCTCGAAAGGGTACCGTTCAGGCCACGGTCACATGAAACATGGCGTGGAACAGGTGGTTCATCATCTCGACTGGCACCTAAAATTGACTGACTCCCAGGAGAGTGAATTGCAGGAAATTCTCGACAACAATCGCGACATCTTCTTGGGTGCCAGGGATTTTAAGCAAACTATGGCGCGGCAAATGATGAATCTCGATCCTGACTCACCGAGCTATCAGAGCGAGGTCGCCGCGTTGGCCGAGCAATTGGCTGAAGAGGTGAAGCAGAAAACTATGCAAGCCGCCGATCTTGTACATCAAATTTCAGCGATACTCAGCGCAGAGCAGAAAACCGAAGCACGTAGAATGATCCAGGAACGTATGCGTAGGCATGCAGGTCATATGCAAGGATAATTATTCTTTCCACTCAAAATCTGCTCCAGGGCGAGGTTTCGTCCTGGAGCGTTTCGTGCTAATTTACTATTCAACCACCATCCGCCTATCCGTTGAACACAGAAAAATCTTTCAACACCAGCCACCGAATACTCATTGCAGATGACGATACCGTGTTGTCCGCCATGATTGGAGAGTACCTGGAATCAGAAGGCCTGACGGTGATGCTGGCGTCAGACGGCGTACAGGCGTTGGAAATGCTCGACGAACAGCCGGTAGATTTGCTGGTATTGGATATCATGATGCCCGGCATGAACGGCATCGATGTTCTAAAGCAACTACGAAATGCAAGTGACCTGCCAGTCATTATGTTAACTGCCAGAGGAGATGATCTAGACCGCATTCTTGGTCTCGAACTGGGCGCTGACGACTACCTGGCCAAACCTTGCAATCCCAGGGAGTTATATGCGCGTATTCGTGCGGTATTGCGCAGGATTCTTGCCCATGACGAGGCCCAACAGGGTGCCCTGAACATCGGTGATATTTTTATCGAGCCAGCAACCCGCGGCGTTCGCATCGACGCTATGGCTAAACAGGGTAAGGCCAAAGAAGTTTCACTCACTCAAACGGAATTCGATCTTTTGTATTTGCTGCTTTCGTCTCCTGGTAAGCTCGTATCCAAATCGGAAATGTCGATTCGAGTTCTAGATAAACCAATCAGCCAATGGGATCGAAGTATTGACGTCCACATCAGCAACCTAAGGCGAAAACTCGGAACTCACAGCGATGGAAGTGAGCGCATTCGCACATTGAGGGGAAGCGGCTATCTTTATCAGCAAGGAAATTCGAACTCATGAAGTCATTGTTCATTCGGGTATTGCTGCTTTTACTGGGATCGTTCCTGGTCGTCGCTTTGGTATCGAGTCTGGTGTTTCATTGGGTCAGCCATGAACTCGATCCCCGTGAACAGTACTTTTCAGGATTATCCCAGCATGTGGCCGAAGAACTGGTCAGGGAACATGAGCGGGGAAACTTAAAGGGATTTCTGCGACACCTCGGAGAGAAGTTCGATGGCAGGGCGTGGATAATGGACGACGATGGGCGGTCGTTGACACCGCATCCACCGCCACCAGAAATTCTTTCTCAAGTGACATCATATCCCCAAACCATCTATCCCTATCAAAACTCCGTGGGACGGCGTTTTATATTCAGTCACCGAGTCGCTGGCGAGCGCGCCATATACCGTGTGGTCATGAGCTCCCATGGCCCGCTCATGCCCAAACGCAATCGATTGGTGTCCCTGTGGCTGCCGCTGCTTGCGGTAATTATCGGTCTTATCAGCGCCAGCGCGCTTCTCGGTTATTGGGTATTGCGACCCATTCGCACCATCAGAGATACGACCCGAAAACTCGCCGCAGATAACCTCCAAGCCAGGGTTCCGCCAACTATCACAAAAAGAAAAGACGCATTCGGTGATTTGGGCAGAGAATTTAATCACATGACCGATCGCGTGCAATCTGCTATGGATAATCAGAATCAACTGTTCAGGGATGTCTCCCACGAACTGCGTTCGCCGCTGGCGAGAATTCAGGTGGCGGCAACATTGTCGGCCCAGAAAAACGGTGGGCAACCCGAACTAGAACGCATCGAAATTGAAGTGGTTCGTCTCAACAACCTGATAGAAAGCCTGCTGTCACTGTCGCGCTTAAAGAATTTACACGCAGTGGAAAAACAAGATATCGACCTGAAAACACTTTTGCAAACTGTTGTTGACGATGCAAATTTTGAGTTTCAGCAACAGGCTAAAACGGCGATTCTGATGGTCGACGAAGGCGGCAACCAATGGGGGAATCATGAATTGCTGTTAAGGATGTTTGAAAATGTGATTCGAAATGGTATGCGTTTTACGCCCCCAAACCAACAGCTTGAAATTCAACTCCGTGGCGTTGAGGGTGATAATGTAATCACCATCACTGACCACGGCCAGGGCATCGAGACCGAGTATCTTGAGCGAATTTTCGATCCATTCTTTCGCGGCGATGAATCACGTTCACCATCTGAAGAGAATCATGGTATCGGGCTCTCCATGGCGAGAACCATCGCCGAAATACACAATGGTGAAATTATCGCCAGGCCGGTTACACCGAGTGGTTTACAAATCGAGATCACCCTGGGTCGCTTAGATCAAAAATAACCATCCTACTCTATATTGAGCGCGGCCCCGGGTCGGTGTGACCATAGTGTGTGGATCATATCGCTGTGTTTGATTAGCAGCATCTATAGAGAGTCCTCAGGGTGTATATTGACTAATAGAATGACAACAGGACTCACTTTTCGCTTGACAAAGATGCGCCTATAACCCGTGTGAAGTTAGAACATTGCCAATGGGAATGTTGCTTGGTCCGAAGAACGGGTGGCTGCATCCTGAATATCGACGGATAGCAGCCTTAAACAGATTATGGATACCTCTTCAGGAACGAAAATCCAATTTGTTATCACTAATTCTCGTCATTGGCACTGGTACCATCATCATCATCAAAAACCTGACTATCTGATGCATCGTCAGATGAGGTATCGCTACCGCCGTCATTATCATCGTCTGTAGTGGCCTGCGCATGAGTGGGTAATACTACGGTATCAATTAGTGGTTTTTTCCAGTCTTCTGGTAGGACCTCCTGTCCAGCAACAGCCGCACTACTTGCAGCAAGACTCTTAAGAATAGTTCTGCGACTTGAATCGCTCTCATTATCTTTTGTTTTCTGGTCCGGTTCTATCGTGTCTTTTGGCTTTTTTTCGTCTACCATTTCCAAATCCTCTCGTTAGCAATTTATGTTTGCCCGCGAATTATCTTATAGCACGCGCAACCTAAACAAAGTTTAGCACCTTGTTGAATTCGCTTCAACAGCTTCAAAGTTGAGAAATTCCCATAATTCCCGCCATTTGTAAGAATTTGTGAAGGTAAAAACGGATAAAGCCAATTGTTCTGGAGTAAAATTTAAGGGGTAACTAAAAACTTTGCCTGACATAGTCTTTTCAGCCAATCATCAATTTTTTCCCATTCAACCCCTTCAGTTACATTCAGTAAATCATTTCCGCATATTGAATTTCCGCCTTGAGCAGACAGAACTTTCGCGAGGATTAATTTCGGAATTCCTTCAATTTCAAGTTCTTTGCCACGAATTACCAAAATAGCAGATTGTCTACTATCGTCATAGTGCACAATAAACTTCTGTCCTGATCGAATAATTAACTGCGTGTGAGGTTCAAGGCCCTTTCCTTCGTTCCATACCTTAGGCAAGTTGAATTCTTGCCTTTGGGCGTTGTTCAACATACAGAATCGAACCACGAGTTCGTCGAGAAAATCGTCATTATCGAGATAATTCTTTATACGTTGACGAAATTCGTTCATATGTTCTCTATATGCATCAGGTCTAGTTTTTCCACCCATCAATGACGAGCCAATGATAGGGATATCTCTGCGGTAAAAATCGTCGCTATTGTCCATCAAACGTCGAGACCACCACTGTAAGAGTTCTGAAGTGCTTCGTGCTTGAGGACCTACGGTAAGATGAATCGATGGCTCTATAGCGATTCCGTAATGCCAGTGACCACGCGGGATATATACTACGTCACCGGGTGTTAAAGTACATTGCAGATAGGGATCGTATTCGGGCGGTCCGCCCTTATCCATGTTAGTTAGTCTGTGTAATGGGTAGGTATGTCCTGGCGTAGGTTCAAAAATTTTCCACTCTTTGATGCCTTCGGTATGCACCAGAAATACATCGTGAAAATCAAAATGTGTATCAAACCCCTGTTTCGCTGGATATGACATATAACTGTTTATGTTCACATGTGTATTCAGCTCATATTCCAGCATATCCTGAAATTTGGAAACCAATGGATCAACGCTGTTAACACTGTTGATAACCAATGTTGCGCCCTTTGCTAACCAATCATCCAACGCTTTGAATGATTTTGCGGGCATTTCCTTTTTTTCATGAAGCAATCGCAATCCATCATACCCTCTGCTTGAAAACAGTATGTCGTTTACGGCTTCCCAATTATACAATCCAGCAAATTTGTCTGTTGGGCCGGGGATATATACCGCCTTCTTTCCCCAATGAGAATCTATGAGCTCATCAATAGAAAGTGGAGCAATTAAGTAGTCAAGTCCAAACATAGATTAAGAATGGCTAAAAGTTTAATAAGGTGTAGCTGAGTTAATCCGTGTGAGTTTGAATAGGTGCCACTTGTGGGGCCTGAGTATATCCGAATTAGTAGTAAATTGATTATAATCTGGACACAACCAGGATTTGTTTGTAATGCCGACTATCGACAACTTCCATTGAACCCAATGAAAAAGAAAATTGCGGTTATAAGCCACCATCGATCTGGGACGCATTTTCTCATGAGGGCGATCGCGAATAATTCTCCTTTTACGGATCAACCGCCGTGGCATCTGGATTTTCAAATTGGTGTGGACATCTGGGCGACACCGAACTTAAAGAAATATTTTGTTCGCCATAGGGGCGATGCCATACGGCAAATAATGAAGGGCCACTTTTCAGTGGAATATTTTGATGGCATGCTGGATTATTTTTCAAACGAGTTTCATGTTTTCTATTTGATTAGACACCCAGAAGATGTCTTGGCTTCATACTTCCGGTTTTCACAAAATCTAAATTGGTTGGAAGCCCCAGAAGCTACCACACTTTCCGAATTTATTCGTGCTCAACCTGAGGGGTCTTGTCTGCGTTGGCAACGGAGGCAATACCCTTCAATGTTAAGCAGATGGGCTTCCCATGTCCGGGGGTGGCTTAGCGCTGCAACTGAAAACCCCATTCATGTGATACGTTACGAGGATCTTTTTCACAACTATGTTCCAACAATGAAAAGCATTTGTAGAACCATTGGCGCTGAATCCGAGTTACCAGTCGGGACTGAATTCACCGGATTGCAGCCCTGGACTGGAGGGGATCACGGTGAGCTATATTCAGATGCGGATCGGTCATTCATAGATACCACCGTGGGCCATTCGATATTGGACTTATGGGATAAACGCTCAACTTCTGATTAGTACATCGTAGTAATGCAAGATTGCCATATTCCATTAAAAACTTAAGTATGCAGTAACTATGATATTTTTCGAAGTTGATGCCCCGACTATAAGAACTTTTTCGGTAGGTCAAAAATTTCCTACAACCTGCGAGTTAATTCCGAATCAGATTTATATTGCGTCTAAATGGCAAATAAAGAAACTTTTAAGGCAACCAGACGCTGCCCTTGAAGATGGAAATATACAGCTAGTTAATGTTAAAAATGAGTTATTGAATCGAAAAATCCCTATTAATATTGGCTTTGGAGGTTTGGGCGATGCCCTTGATGTACTTCCACGGGCTGGACTTAAGATCGGAATCATTAATGGTATGGGCAGAGCGCTTGGAGATAATTTAGTGGGTATGACAGCGCTTCGGGTTTTCCGAAAGAGGCTAGAAATGGCGTTTCCTCTGGATATCGCACTGTACCAGTTTAATCCAGATAGAGTATCTTCAATCAACGCTCGATGTGGAACTGTTGATCGTGTTTATCAGTTACCAATAACGCTGGACCATTTTTTAGAGCTCGATGCATATGTGGACTTAAGCGAAAAATTTAATTCCCTTAACAATATGCCTTTGGTCGATTGGTTTCTTTCCGCATTATCCGTGGATCCTGCGTCTGTTTCGAATGATGAAAAAAGAAATTATTTCAAAATTGATAAGTTTAAAGAAACAGATATCGACAATATTTTTGTATCGATAAAAGAAAAACAACTACCCATTTTGCTTTTTCATCATCGATCAAATTCAAAACTGCGTAGCATGCCAGATGGGATAGCTGCCGACTGGATTGAAAATATTCTGAATACTACAAAATGCACTATTGTTTCCGCTGTTGAACTCAAATTGGAGCATCAAAATTTTATAGATTTGTCCAAATACTCTCAATCGTTAGATAAATTTGCATGTATCGTAAAGAATTGCGATGCAATGATAAGTGTTGATACTCTGAGTTTTCACCTGGCGGATGCTTTTGACATTCCCTCAGTGGTGTTATTTGCAACAATAGAGCCA
The DNA here is from genome assembly GCA_965237725.1 of Candidatus Spongiihabitans sp. Classification (GTDB taxonomy): domain Bacteria; phylum Pseudomonadota; class Gammaproteobacteria; order Arenicellales; family Poriferihabitantaceae. Next base: position 2,215,703 of record OZ250151.1, on the reverse strand, counting down.
GAATATCGACTTAAATTCTATCCCAACATGAGAGGGATTCTCATATCTGATAAGAACAATCAAATATACGGACTAAATTCTGAATCTAAGAATCTGGTTGAGAAGAAAAAACAAATTGAAGTTGCGGCAAAATGTTGGAAATCTACAAGCCTGGAAAATGTGCTTAAAAACCTCAAAACAGTAGCTGATTTCGAAAGAATGAATTGATTGTTTCATAAAAACAACAGAATAATATAGTCACTTAGCATTGATAAACTCAGATATTGGTATTAATAGTTAACAATTTTGATGATGATAACGGACTAGGTGAAACATGTTTCTTTGCGATGACTTGATATACATTCAATTGCAAAAAACCGGTTGTACGCATATCGCCGAACTGTTTAACAGGCTCTTCACTGGCAAAAAAGTAGGTAAACATAATAGCGCAACATATCAACAGTTACATTCAGATATTATATTTATTTCTTCTATTCGAAATCCATGGGATTGGTATGTTTCGGTGTGGGCTTTCGGTGTATCCGGTCGAGGATTGTTGTATCAAAACTTGACCAGGAAAAACCGAATCCGAAAAAAACTACAATCACGGCTGGGGAGGGAACAAAATTTTGGTGGCGCTAATGTTGAACAGCAAGCGTCAGAGTTAGTTGAAAAATGGAAAAATGTCTACGACTCAACATCCAATGTCGATTCTTTTCGCAAATGGCTGCGCATAATTCATGACCCAAAATACAGATCTTTTCTGGGCGAGGGATATGGTAATTCCTCAGTGCATCAGTTTTGCGGATTAATGACATACAGATACTTGCGACTATGTTGTTCTGATAATGTTTGGTTAAAGCAGCCGGGGAAATTTCGTTGTTATTCTGATCTCACCGATTTTAGTAGCAATAATTGTTACATTGACTATTTTATTAGATTGGAGAACTTGGAAGAATCGTTTTGCGAAGTTGTAGAAAAAATTCGACCTATGACAGAGGAAGAACGAAAAATGGTTTGCAAATTTGAAAAGACAAATTCAAGTTCGAGAAAGCTATTACTAAGGGATTACTACGACCAGGAGAGTACAGATATCGTTGCAAGTAGCGAGAGGCTAGTAATCGAAAAGTTTAATTACCAACCGACATTTTAATCTTGCATCTCTGGATCAATCGAGATTACTGTGAAACTAGCACAGAGCTATTTTCTACGAGTCAGTTCGATGCCTTTTGATTGAAGATAATGATCTCTAATTCTCGATAATAGCGAAAATCTAGAAAATAGAAAATATTTAACGGAATTCGAAATTAGGTTGCAATCCTCTGACAGCCAGATTTCTCGTTGTTGGCGTATTCCCGCATAATGAATGAAATTCTGGGCGAAACGCGTGTGAAATTCACCCCATACCCGAGTGAAATTGAACGCCGAGCCCAAATTAAAAAGATCCAATCCTAGAGTTTGTGCACGATAATTCAATACGGATTGATCATTATATGCTTTAACTACTCGATTTTTTCTGGCCACCGCCCATCTAACCACATCAAAATGATTGTAATCAAAAAGCTGTGCATGTTTTTTGGATGCAAGCATCACCCCGCTATTGAAATAGTTTTCTGGATCAATGGAATAGTTAAAAATCGCGCTTATTGATTTTCGTTCTTGGTTAATTCCAGGCAATCTACGGCCAACTTTAGTTACCCCCAAGAAATTATCCGGAACTTGATCAAAAACATTAATTGCTTGGGGAAGCACAAGAACATCCGCGTCAAGAAACAATACCCTTTCATGGCTCTCAAGAAGGTCTTTTATGCGAAACTTTTCATAAGAAGCCTTGTAAAAAGTTTTCGAAAGATTGGATTTCCTTATAATTACAAATGTGGCGCCAACTCTTTTTGCATACTGTCGCATTGACGGGATGGTGTATCTGGAATATTGCTCCACCTTTTCCCCCACTACAACTGTGCATATGCATATGCTCATGGTTTTACGTTGCAAAATATTTTGTTGATCTTGCCAGGTTCGATGATAGATTCACGGCTATCAATTTAGTAAATTCATCACGTTGGTATATCGTACTTTTTTTCTGATTTTGCGTGATACGCTTTGACTTCAATGTAAGGGAGAATTTCGCGCCAAAACTCACGAGAAATATCCAATCTCCAATTAAGTTTAAACACTGGGGTTGCCCCAGAATCGACATATTGTTTTGCTTTGTTAATATATTTCGACTTTTTCCCCATACGTTGAAGTTTAAGGCACGGTTTTGCGGAACTTGGGGGTATTTGGTTCCAAATACTTGTGCACTCAATATTTTCAATAATTATTTTATTGAATGTGTAGTGCAATATAAAGTAGGGATACACCCCCAGGGCTTTTCGTACAAACCAGGAATGCCACAATGTTGTTGACTTGACATTCACTCTCCATCTGCGAGTAAGAAATTTTGATATCGGTTTCCCAATGGCAGTATTTTTATTCCAGAAGTAATTGTTTCTGAAAAAATTTGAGTAGTTGGATAGGAACGTTTCAAGCAATTTGTTACCTGGTTCTGCTGCAATAAACCAGGACGCAATCAGGCGACTGTGATCAGGACTATGAAATACAAAAAATTCGGCATCATAATGTTCATAAATCCAATCATCTAATGGCTTCATACACATGAGGGTGGCATCTACCCAGACGCCACCGTGCCTGTTCAACAACGCTAAACGAACAAAATTGGATATTTTCGTGATTGTCATATCACGTCGATCAAGGTTAAAGTGAGCAGGTATTTCCACATAGTCTTTGACTGAATGTTCGTCGAGAAAATGAATTTTATAGTTCGGATTGTACTGTTCCCAGGAACGACCGCATTGTTTAACTATTGCCGGGGCATCACTCCAACCTTGGTGCCAATAGGTCCAAATATTTTTAGTGGGATTACTACAGGTCATAATACTTATTTAACTCAATAATAATACATTCAAACTAATTGCGTAATTTCAGGCATACCCAAATTAATGGGAGGCATCGAGAAACAAGTAATGCCTCTTGAAAAATACACTGATTGGTATACTAATTTTGATTAATAAATCTTAGTGTGTTCATCAGGTGCCAGGTAGATTATAAAGCGCCTATTATCTAATATTCTGTTATTCTTGTGGTCCAGGATTTGATTTTTCAATATGCTCATTCGAACCGTTTCGGATTTCCGATCGAACAAACCTAAGTATTTAATTCACACCGCTCTACTTGCCGCCTCCTGGCATCGCTATGCTCGAAATTGTGCGCCTTTGGAGATTTTTAGTATTGGTAAGATGCCAGCATCACTGAAATCATTTCTTTCTTCAATAAACGTTGTCGTAAGAGATTCTAGTGCGGGTCCCAATGATTCATTTTCCAAAACTAGTAACACCATACAAGGCGCTGAGGCTAAATTTGGGCATCAAATCCTGCTGATTGACAATGATGTCGTATTTACTGGTCCTATTGAGCCGTTATTGGATCTTCCGAAAGACAAAATTTATGGTGCAGTGAGTGGTAATAATCGCGTAAGTCCTTCAAGGTGGCGTATTATTCAGGACGACCTTGGGATGAAATTATTGCAAGCAGAAACCATGCCCATAAACGAGTCCTTTAGAGTTCTGATTGACCAAAACCACGGAGCACAAAAACTGATTTATGTTTACGTTAACGGTGGTGTATTATTGTTTCCGCCAGAATTTGATTTCAAGTCGACTTGGGAATCACATCAGTCTACCATCAGGTACCATTTTATAAATCACCCCCTAAAGCATCATTGTGTTTGCACCAGTAACATGGCTGCACTAGCGACTACAATTGGAGCATATGGGAAGTTTGATTGGTTGCCCAATGCCTACAATTATAGGCATAAATGTTTCGGTCTTGGATTGTGCAAGATCGATGATATACGGATGATTCACATGACCGGAGGTATCAAAGGTTCTGGCGTGTATTCTACCAGTGCATGGATTAATACATACTGGAGAAAAAAAATGACTGCAGGTTTTGGTGACTTAAAACGTGCTATCAAAAAAAGCCAGTTTACCGAACGCCTGTCAATCGCCATGAACATTCGTGACAATGTGCTAGAAACGGTCAAAAGTTATGGCCTTGACGAGTTGTAATTGATCTTCGGTCTAATGCAAGAGTTGAAGAATTAGTGAAACCTGATACGACATTCATTGTTTCGTACCCTAAGTCAGGACGTACATGGTTGCGATTGCTTATCGGACAATACCTCGTCGAGTCGTATCCCAATTGCAACATTGAAGTGGAGAATTTGGATCGATTATGTAAAATTGCCAAACTCTCAAAGATTGTTTTTACCCATGCAGGTAGCGATCTGTCAAATCCAAAATTTACATCTGCTCCTGAATTATTGAGAAAGTACAAAAGCAGGAGAGTTCTGTATTTATCGCGCAACGTTGAAGATGTAATGGTGTCTGCGTTTTATCAGGCGAAATATAGAAAGAATTTGTTTGACGGCACATTCAGTGAATTTCTCCATGATAGCAAGCTTGGCACAAAGAGATTCTTTGAGTTTATGGAAATGTGGTCAATCGTTCGAAATCACTGCAGTTGGTTTCGCCATGTTAGTTATGAAAGTTTACACGCGGACACGTTTTCCCAATTATCTGAGATTCTTGATTTGCTCGGCGTAAATCGAAACAATGAGAATATCTCGAATGCTGTTAATTTTTGTGCATTTAATAACTTGCAGGCTTTAGAGAAACAAGGCGCTTTTTCGAAAAGACGATTTCAGGCAAGAGATATCAATCGAGCGGAAACATACAAGTTTAGGAGTGGCAAGATTGGTGATTATTCACAGCACTTTAGCGACCAAGATAAAGAGTTTATACTGAAGTTATTGGACCTGGAAAACTCGGGTTTAATAACGAGTAGCCTCGCAGGGGAATAAAATTTGTCGCTGATATGTGATGCGCATCAGTTTGTTTTCTTGCATGTTGCAAAAACAGGTGGGCGAAGTGTAAATGTTTCGCTAAAAGAACGATATGGGAACGAAGGGGCTTTTTACACGAGCCAGTTAAGTACTCGCACTAATGTTCTGGGACGAATGTTAGGACTAGAAGCCAGGGAACTTGTGGGTGAACAAAGATGGGATTCCTATTTTACATTTGCATTTGTAAGAAATCCTTGGGACAGAGTCGTTTCAATCTATGAGCATTTGAGAACCGAATACGAAAATTGGAATACTCATAAAATTAAGAATTCCCGGCCAAAAGCCCGTCTATTCGATTCTATATTACATTCTGTTGGATCGTCTGCAGATGCTTTCACTTTTGAACGATTTGTTCTCGAAGTTATTCGTGATCGTGCATTCGAAAATTACCACTGGGACACCCAGTCAAATGCGCTTACTGATGGTAATAAAAATATAATTTTCGAATTTATTGGACGATTTGAAAAACTTCAGGAAGAATTTGACTACGCCTGTCGGCAAATTGGGATTCCAGATTACCCGCTCCCTCACCATAATTTATCGAAACGGACAAACTGGGAAAGCTACTACACAACATCCACAAAAAAGATTGTTTCAACGTTTTACGCTGAGGATATTGAATTATTTAAATATTAGGACACAGGGTATTTATTTTACTCAGTTTTACGTTGAAACGAATTTATTAACGGCTCTAACATATCAAAGACCGAGAGTGCTGTAATTTTGTTGCCTTCGGCTGAGTAGTGTCCTTCGAAGTGATCTAGACTTTTCGAGTTTATATGATCTTCGGGATGAGCAACCGCGTAGGAATTATCCATCTTTTCTAATAGTTCTGAATAGACTAGATTTTCCCCATTCATTAAGCGTTTCAGATCGCGACTGGCCGGTAGGTGAACCATCAAAAATTTCGCCCCTTGACTGTTTACTTCATTGGCAAAAGTGTCAATAATTGCTAATGCTAGTTGGCCTATTTCTCCATCAAGTTTGTACGGGTGGGCGGTTTTTCTTGAGTCTTTTGGCAGATTTCGGACATTTGGAGCAATAAAATGATAAATGGCAGAAGCCAGCTTACTTCTTTGCCACCAGTGAACTCGATAATTTTCATCAAAGAAGTACTCATATTTTGACAGCTCTTGTTCAGAAAATGACCGTAAGACGGGAATAATAAATTCAATAGGGATCGTGGGCGTATTTACGAGTTCAAGGCGATCATTTCGAATTACAAATCTCGGTTTGGAAAAGGGTACACCGCTCCCAGGATTGTAGATAGACCTAAAAACATTGACATTTCTCAATGCGTCCGGGGCGCGAAAACCAAATATAACGATGTCTGGCTGGTAATTAATTCCTTGATATTTCCAGCGTAAGTATGCCTGATCCATACCGTAACCACCGACCCCAAAATTTATCACTTCAACTTTCTTGCCATTGCGGGTAAGCAAACTTTTCAGAACGAACCCCCAGGATTCCTGGTATGAGACTTCACTGCTATGAGTATAGGAATCACCGAAAAGTGCAATACGTATCACATCAGGCGATGGCTTGAGTGGGTAATCAGTATCAGATCTTATTCCATCGGCATTGGCCTGATACAAATTATTTTTAGATCTGCCGTTTTTGCGATGTGTCCAGCCAAGTTGTGAATCGTAAATTACATACGAAGAGTCGCTATTAATAAAACGATTTAGTCCTTTTTGTGTTTTCATCAACTGAAAACGATAGGGTCTTAAAGGTTCTCCAAACAGAAAATCTTGCCCATCTTCATTTGTCTCTATAAAAATGCGAATCGCAGATTCGCAAATTACGATCCCGACCATAAATGATAGGGTCAATGAAATTAGCCAAAAAAAGGATTCTTTAACGTTCCAAAAACGGTTAGGAATATTTGCGATCACAATTTAAATTTTGTATCGAGTTAATAAATTTATATGCTCAACCAGTATGTGATGTTATCAAAATCAAGAAGGTGCTGAAAAGAGGGATTTAACTATCAGGATGCCCTAAATTTATCTGAAACTTAGAAAATCTAATTGGTATTGTCCTGCCCCCCAAGCGTTCTGGCCGAAAGCCATCAATCAGTTAATTAGTATACTGTCCCGAATGGCGCTAAGTTAAGCCTCTCCAGCATCACATTTTCGTGATTTTCCGCCCGTATATGTTGACATTTAGTTTCGCTAGTTACTCTTAACTTCTGTCTCCGGATTGCTTCGGTTTCAATACGATCTCGGATTAGAGTACAATTCAGCCAAGTGTCGATCCCATAAATAAATTTTCTATATGCTTCCTATCGTTCTAATAATCGACGTTGAGCCGGATTCCTTTTTCCCTATACCAGGAAAATATATCCCCTGGTATGGGTTTGAGAAAGGCGTGCCAATGATGGAAAAGCTGAGAAAAAAGTTGGAACAAGCCTCCGGTCATGCTGCCAGCTTCACCTGGCTAATTCGTATGGATTATCAAATTCAAGGTGTTTATGGTTCTGCAGATTGGGGATTCAAAAAATATCAAAAAAACTTTCACGACTTAGAAAATATAGGAGACATGATGGGCGCCCATCCCCATGCTTTTAAATTACAAAAGGATGGCAAGAGTTGGTTAATAGATCATGGAACGCCTGAGACAGTTGAGAAGAATACCTTGCTTTCCTTTGACGTGTTTTCCCGTTGTTTCGGTTATGACGCTAAAGCATCTAAATTTGGCGATAGATGGATGTCTACTCATACAGCCGAGCTTATGGAAAGCCTTGGTTGCGAATATGATTTCACGGTTGAGTCAGGCCATTCCCAGGCTGAACGATTGCATCCTAAAGGAAACTACAACGGACTCATACCTGGATATGATTTTGCGCCCCGTTATCCCTACTTTTCACAAAGCAATGATATTAGTCAGGAAGATAAAACCAAACGCGTGGGATTAAGACATTTCCCAGTGAGCACGGGCTGGATAGATCCGAAACACTATGGGTGGTTTCATAAAATGGTTTTTAAGAAACGATTTCCAGAAAGGACTCATGGCGCACAATTTACACTTAATATTGCAGCGCCAATTAAAATTTTCAAAGAAATCGTTCACCAGTGTATGAATATCTATGACGATAAGCAGCTATGTATAGCCGCAAGATCTGACTCTTATTCTAATCCGAGACATCAATATCGAATTAAAAAGAATGTGGATTTCCTTCTTCACGAATTAAAAGGAAATGAATTTCAGTTTATGCGTCCTGATACTGCGGTTGAACTGCTGAAGAATGGTTAACCAATGAATGTAATAATTCAACCAATATAGGGGACCATACCTGTAGAGAGTAGCTTTCCTCAATTTTTCTCCGGGCATTGCGACCCATCTCCTCTCGGCGTTCAACATCGTTCTTCAAGAAAGTTAAATACTTTGTCCAATCATCTTCCGTCTCCGCCAGAAACCCATCATGCCCATGGGTAATCAGATCGCTGTTGACACCCACGGGAGATGCAATAACCGGCTTTCCGCAGGCCATATACTGAATCAGCTTATACCCACACTTACCCCTTTCAAATGGGGCATCAGGCAAAGGCATCAAACCCACATCAATCTTTTGTAATTCAGACACTTCTTTCCCCTTACTCCAGGGTATTGAAATGGCCTGGCCATGTTCTATTTCATTTTCTCGGGTTCCAATTGTGACAAATGAGACGGATTCGCTGTCGAGAATGCTGAGCAATGGTTTTTTTATCAACCCGATGTGATGCTGCGATAACGGCGTCCCAATCCATCCGATTACAAAATCATTTTTCTGACTGTTTACTTTTGGGCAAAGATATTCTTCTAAATCTACAACTGTCGGTAGATACCGAACATTCCTGGCCCCGCCTTTCTCGGCGTATTGAACCAAGGTGGTGTTGCCTGCAGCCACGAGACTGGCCGAGCTTAAAAATCTGGAAATTTTATTCTTCAGTAATAGCCTGGGTAAAAGCTTCCTGGCGTTTTCGTATTGAATGTGTATCGCATCATCAATATCAACTACATATTTGACGCCAAGTAGTTTCAATAATAATTTGTCCAGAATAGGCGTCCATGGAAATAGTTCTTTTTCGACCCATACCAAGTCATAGTTTCTCGCTTTGAGAACGGTAAAAAATCTTTTTATATAGGCGATAGCAATTATTAAGAATTTCGGTTTTTGAGACGCATAAATTGAACGGATATAATTGTCACTTAACAGCGCAGATATTCTGAGCTCAATTCCAGATCGTTCTAATTCAGGGAAATACTGATACATCCTGACGCGGCTACTGGCACCCAACTCACTATACTTAGGAAAAACCAGTATTTTCATAGACCGTAATTCCAGTAATTATTGGGATGGTTTACTTAATTAAATCTGAATTTTAGATAAGTAAACTGTCGCTTCAATACAAAATTCAAAATCAAAGACCTGACCCCACATCCTGACCCCACATCATTCCAATTATTATTTCTGAGTTTGGCATATTTCTGAATGAAATTGGCATCTACCTCAAAGAAGGAATTTTGTGCCAACTTGAAACATGTAAAGCATAAAACCCATTCTCTTGATGGTCAAACCTATTTAGGTGCAAATTGGAGCGACAGTGCATTCCAGGGCAAATTTTCTTACACCAACAGTTTATTTGGTTTAAACTAAATTTAAGACAAGTAAACAGACTGTATTAGTGTGGAAAATTAAATTGCCTATGCCTCATAAATCTGTGAACGCTTTTAGAAAATTTATAGCCTGTTTTGGTATAGGTCTAATTTCTGTGTCTCCTTTAGAACTGTTTGCAACATCGGATCACTACATTCACTCCCAGGTATCTCGTCAATCCATAACCGATTATGGGTATTTCGGTACCACCATTGAGATCAGCGGAGATACCATGGCGATTGGTGTGCCTTATTCCTATAGTAGTGAAATCGTGCATGACCACATTGGTGCGGTAGTCATGTTTACGCGCAATATTGAAACCGACGCATGGGAGGAGCAGCAGGTATTGGTCCCAAGTGATGCAACCTATGGCCAAAAGTTCGGTGAGATCATGGCCCTTGATGGCGACACCCTAATTGTCGGAGATCCACTAGTTGGAAGCGGATTGCAGAGAAGGTTGGGGGCATTTTACATATTCAAACGCGATGAATCTGACGGTCGATGGATTGAAGTTGGTAAGAAATCCGCAGAAACCCCTTTGAGAGATATGGGATTTGGGAGTGCTCTGGCGATCAGGGGTGATGTTATTGCGGTAAGTGCAAACCTACATGAAACGTTGAGGCAAATCTCCATATACCAAAAAAATGCCACAGCAGAGTTTGGTTGGGAATGGATCCGCACTATTGATGATCCAGAGCCTGACAACCTTTCAAATTTTGGAAGCAGCCTTGGGTTGAGTGAAAACTACGTCCTGGTAGGCGACAAGCTACGTCGAGCCTGCAACGAAAACCAGCCCTGTGTAAATTTTAGTGGTGCAGCGTACATCTTCAACCTGGGGACCAACGGCGAGGAGCTTTGGGTCGAGCCAGTTAAGCTGATGCCAAATTCACCTGAATCTTTTTCTGAATTTGGATTTCTGGTTCAACTCCAAGGTGATTCCGCATACGTCGCTTCGCCGGGTTATCCGGGGGTCGATTCCCAAGCTAATTCTGGAAAGGTGTTTGAGTTCCGTCAAGACCCTGATGATTCTCGTCACTGGCCTCAGGTATCCGCTATTGACACCACGGCGCTTTCGGGGCCGGTCAGATTTGGTCAGGATTTTTTGGTGGCCGAAAATGTTCTAGCAATTGGTGCGCCCCATGACAACCAGAGTCAGGGAGCGGTGCATCTTTTTACGCGGGATGATCTGGACACTGACAACTGGATTGATTCTTCACATATCAAGGCAGCAGAAGGCATAGGGGGAGAAAACTTTGGCACAGCGGTTGCAATTCACGATGATGAGTTATTGATTGGCTCACCGCAGAGTTATCATACAGGAGGGGCAGTGTTCATCTCCCCAATCTTCCCAGAGCAGGAACGGGCTTTGGAAAGACATCCACCACTTTATCCCATTGTGGGTTCCCTGGAGGACGACGGAGAGGTTTATGGATACAACGGTATAACGGTGGAGGCGGTGGATGCCGATCTGGATCAACCTGTTGATATCTGGATTCATGATATTGATCCGCCCGCTGAGTTTCCTTTTGACGATCAGACTTCGCTACTAAGTTCCTATATCGCAATTGGCGCCCGAAATACTCAGGTTGCAGAAGCCGGTCACTTTTCCGTGATTTTCCCTGTCCCCGATGGCGTTGATACGGATCACCTGGCCGTCGCGCTTTCTTCTGACTTGCCTGACAATTTTCAAATCGATCAGGAGGATGACCCCGGTTGGGAATTCATTGGCGGTAGTTTTGATCAAAGCAGCCAAACTTTTAGCATTAGTGTAAATCGTCTTGATGATAGCGGTGCCCGATTCGTGCTGATTGAAAACCCTATAATCGATTTCGCATTAATGCGAACTTTTACCCTGGATTCGGGGATTCAATTTAACATTCACTGTATGGCAAGGCACATTCTGACAGGGGAGGAAAGATGCGACGATGAAATAATTGACAGAGTTCAAGATATGTTGACAATCGCGTCAATCAATTACGAGACGTTCAATTTGCCGTTAACTCGTCCAATCATAGACGTGAATTTAGTGCCGTGTTTCCTTAAAGACGAATTAGCTTGGTTTAGGAATGAGAATGAGCGAATCTATTTTTGCTTGTCGAGGTTGCGAAACGAAAACGTAACAGCTGCGGAGCAACAGGTCATTGTGAATCACGAGTATTTTCACGCAGTGCAATGGGGTTATAGGAATAGGCGCGATGCAGAGAAAATTTTTAAAACGAGCAAGCAAGATATTTGGGGGCTTCGGAATAGATGGATATCCGAAAGTACAGCGGTCACAGCCTCGTACATCCTGGGGCACAATTTTGGCGTACCAGACCGAGAACCCCATCGAATCGATATACCGCTGGATGCGTCCGCTAGTGAAGGTCGGTATGCTGCGAAGCTGGACAATGCTACCCAGGGGCACATCCGACATAAATTCCCCGCTTATAGGGCCTGGAGTTTCTGGTATTTCCTGCTAAGGAGTAATCACGACGCGACACGCTTAGAAAGTGTGTTGGACCAGGGTGTTAACAATGAATCACTGAACAGTAATTTTCCGACCATGGGGTTGGGTGGAGGATTGCCTCCTGATCCCACGGCATTAGCTAGTGAATACTGGGCATGGGCGAAGGAAGTCGCGTTGGAGCATCAAATTCCTGAACTGAACATTGTGAATCCGTGCATTTTGGATGCGAGGGTGGCGCCAAGGTCAAAATATCATCACTTTGATACAGGTATTGGAAATTATTTTCCAGGTAGAGCGCTGAAAGTGAGCGACTTTGAAGAAGATCATGAAGAATTACTCGCATCAGGGTCTTTAAGGGCCATGACATCCCGAGTATTCGAAATAAAATATGATGCTGATCTTGTGGGTAATGGGGATAAACCTGATGTTTCAGTTGAGGTTATTGTAGAAGGTATGTCCGATGTTGCCAATTACAAAGTTCTCGCGGGGGTGCCAGGACAAGAATTGCATGGATTCGATGACGATGGAAAAATGGATGGGTGTATCGAAGGAAAAGAAGGTCGAGCGAAAATAAAGGATCTACAAGAGGGTGAAAAACTGTACATCTTATTGTCACATACCCTTAGTCCCCCAGGGAGCACCATAGAAATTCCCGGAAATCCTGTAACCAGGACGTTTCCAGAGGAATTTGAATACAAAGTATGGGCATTTCGTACTTCGGAACGACGCAATCCTGGGGAAGAGGGCTTAGAGGAAGAATCCGAAGAGGTGCCAGGCTAGCCCAAAATTTGATTATCAATTTACATATCGTGATATAGAAGAGCAATGGATATTAAACTAGGGCCATTGTTGGGACTAGAGGCAGACTACAACTACACAGTGTGTTTTCTGCTCCCTGGTGAATCTAAAGCGAAACTCTCGCTAAGGTTAAACTTCGATCAAACAACAACAGTTGTCAATAATCCTGACGTATCGATTTTGCTACATCATCATTTTTATCGATTTAGTTTTGATCTACCAAAAAAGCAGAATGAGTATCAGGTGGAATATCAAATTCTATCTGGTAACGATGCATTAAGTGATCAACATCAGCGAACCAGCTGGCAATTTGCAGTAGCCAGTCAAAAAGAAGTGCCCAACATTGGCTTTGCCTCTTGCAACGGTAGCAGTAAGCAACACCCTTCAAAGTTGAGTTCTTCGGAATTTGTTATGTGGGACAAAATGAAGCAGCTACATGAGAAGGAAGGAGAGCGCATCCATCTTCTTTTGATGGGGGGGGATCAAATTTACGCAGACAGTGTATGGGATGAAGTGCCGTTTATCGACTCACTAAAAAAACGTAATTGGTATGGTAAACGCATACTGACTGAAGACATTGTTGCTAGCTGCACACTCGATCCAAAAGAACAACAAGAACTTGAAAATCAGCTGCGAGAATTTTACGAACAGCTTTATATCGATAGTTGGTCAGACAAGAATATGAGTTATATGCTCGCCTCCGCTCCGAACTTAATGATATGGGACGATCACGATATCGTCGATGGTTGGGGCTCATACTCCAATAAGTTCCAAAGTTCAGTAGTTATGCAATTGATATTCTCAATCGCTAAAGCGTATTTTGAAATCTTTCAAGCGCGCACAAGCCGCAATAGCGCGCTAATAAGTAATAGCGATTTTACCCAAAAGACTAGCTTTAGAAACTTTGAAATATTTTTACTCGACAACCGAACATTTCGCACATCTAAAAAAGTGATGAGTAAACAGCAGTTTGTCGATGTTGATAGCGAATTGAAAAAACCGCAGTTCGTGAACATACCGCCTGAAATAGCTGATGAAAGGGTGATCTGTTTTGTCGTACCTGTACCCATCGCGCACCTGGATTACCATCGTATCGCTGAAAAGGCGTTAACGATTCCTTTTACCAAAGACTTCCGTCATTCGATGCATGATGATGCGCTAGATCACTGGGACCATGATAACCATAAAAAAGAGCAGATAAAGCTGTTGGAACTAATCTTCGCCGCCGGCAAGCGACATAAGGTGAAATATTTATGTATTGTATCTGGCGATGTACACACGGCTGGTGCAGCAACCGTGACTCAAGATCAATCAAAGCGATATGCTACGCAACTCGTCTCTTCCGGGACGGTGCATGCCCCTCCATCAATATTTGAGTACTTTTTTATGCGAGCTGGGGCAAGGAGAAAAGTTGATCATGCTGGTTACGAACTTGATCTAAAAAACTACGGCAATTTCGATTCTCACACTATAAGGCAGAGAAATTTCGGCGTCATTACCAAACCTGCGGGTAGAGGCATGCTTTCCACTATATCTACCGAACACGATGGTATTTTTTTTCGCACGTTAAAGGGTTACAAATAAAGAAGCACTTGCGGGGTCAGGTCTTTGATTTTGGGCCGGGTCGGAATTGTTTAAGCGCTGGTCGATTCCTTGACCTGTTTGTATCTGAGCGTATAGGCTTTAGCCTTTCTAATGCTTAATCAACAGGAACACACAATGTCCAATTTCAAAATCCATGGGCCCTCAACCACTTCTGGTGCACGCAAGACCGCATTGGAGAAAATCGATGCGCTGTATGGCTGCGTGCCCAACGTACTCGGTGCCCTGGCGGAATCCCCAGCAGCCCTGACTGCATACCACGCGACCTCGCGTGCTGTGGGTACAATGACATTTACACCAATCGAACTTCACGTGATCTGGTTCACGATCAATCGCGCACATGGGTGCCATTACTGCATGGCGGCACACATGCCACAAGCTCTCGAGGATAATGTTCCAGAGGAGGTAATCGACATCGCGCGAAACGGCGGGCGCTATGCCGATGCCAAACTCGAATCCCTGCGTATTTTCACATTGGCCATGGTGAAGGAGCGTGGCTGGGTCTCTACGGAAACAGTTGGCACATTTCTTTCCGCTGGATTCTCCCGCGAAAATATTTTCGAGATTATCGCCATCATCGCGCAGAAGGTGATAACCAACTACACCAACCACATCGTCGAGCCGCCACTTGATGAAAAGTATCAGGCGTACAAGTGGGAAGGAAAAAGTGACATCTCGTAAGTCGGACTACAGTCTTACAGGGTAAACCAGGGGCACAATTAACGATTACTATGAATCGTATTACTCAACAGTGATCGAATTTATTCGTAAGCAATACCTAAATTCGAAGATCTGATACCGTATCTACTACTCAAACTCGTAGCTAACAACTTTAAGTTTTCCAATTTTTTTGTCAGTACCATCCACATCTGCCACCTCGACGTTGGATTTACCCGCGAAGGCACCCGCACCCATGGAAACCTTTACGAATGTATTTTGCCCTCCAACGATTTCAAATTCAGTTGCCCCATCTGCCCCAGAATACAAAATGGTGCCCGCAGAAGCGGCGTACTTGCCCGGTGGTAAATCAAGATAGCCGATGGTTGCACGTTTGCATTTGCCGATTAACTTTCCGTCGACATACAATTTTGGACTCATCGCAGCACCGAATATAGATTTGCCTCGATAGATAAACAGTCTTCCATTATTTTCGCTAATTGCCGACAGTTCATGTTTGCTAAATTTCTCGGCGTGAGAAGTGACCGTAAATAAGAGGCTGCTTGTTAGAACGGTAAGTACAAGGACTAGTTTCGAATATTTGTTCTTGATCATAGTTACTGATATTAATGGTTAGTTGATTTTGCCTTCCATTTGTGGATGGCTTGAAATTCAGGGGCACAATACTAACTAATACAGCGACACAATACTCATTTATTAGTTTCGTACCAACGAGAAAACCGAAGGCAGATCGTATTTATTTGCGATGAGGGTGATCGACAAATTGGAATCTATTTGTTGTCGTTCGCTTCGCTGGAAAAAAATGAGTCAAAAGCCGTTGTTTAAATGCGCATTGTGTCTCCAGAATTTTCCGCCACTATATCTACCGAACACGATGGTATTTATTTTCGCACGTTAAAGGGTTACAAATAAAGAAGTACTTGTGGGGTCAAGTCTTTGATTTTGGTCCTCTTAAGCTAACAAGAATTACCCTGGCCCCAAGCGTCTTGGCCGAAAGCCGTCAATCGCTTATTTAGTATAGTGTCCCCGGATTTGAGTGACCGGAAGTCCTGTATTTAGTTCATGACCAAAATGGTGATAGGTATTTCTTTAATCAAGAACTAAGTGCCTTCTGGCAGGCGGGTAAATTGCGCCAGCATATACTTATTCTGTTTGCCTGCAGGACGGCCTGAATGAAGGGAATACGGATTAGGTTTCCCTGACGGAAACAAGTTATTCCAAATCAGCGCTGTACCTGGTTGCGGGTCATAATCCATAGCCAGTCGTTGAAAACGAATTCCACAACCGGACTCCAATTCATTGAGGTAGATCACAATGGACCATTGCCGCTGGCCAGTACAAATGTCTCCACTCCTGTTAATAAAAGTCGGGATTTTACCGGTAAAATAATCGGTATGTGCCCGGAATTGCTGACCTTCTCTATAGATATTGCAATGTAGAGATTCGAAATGTTTTAACTCAAGCTTAAGTATTTCCGCAATTTTTTCCTGGAGATCAGAAACAATGGGTAATACCTCTCCTGAATTGGGAAAAAAATAGGTATCACTTGTTCGACCTTCGTAGAAATTTTTTTTGCCGCCAATTTTTGATCTGGAAACGTCTTCACCGATAGCGTCGATAAATCCCTGACATTGTAAAGGCGTGAGTACCCTGTTAATACAGTACAGCTCCATGTAGTCACTTTTAATTCGGTATTTTTTATCTACATGAGCGCCGGCAAGGGGGTAGATGGTCTCGCGGTTTGGGTGTTCTATGGGTGAGTTTGATTCTGGCGGATAGTAATCCAGTAATTCACAAATGGCCTCGTGATCAACGCCAGTTTCATACATAATCTTATATAACGATGGGTTGTTCATTCCACGTTGCATGCCCTCAATTGCCCAGTCAATCCATTTTCGGTCCATATTCAGATGAAGATAATTTTCTACTTTTATTTCATTTTGGCTTGAGAAATATTCCGCAGGCAAGGCAACATCAGATTCAATTCCAGCCAAAGCAGAAACAGGAAAATAGATATTCGATACATCGGTCTCCTCAACTACCAGATGCATAACATTATCACCAATTGATTTACGATTGGCCAAAGCAAAACAAAGTTGTTTCAGAATCGGACTGTCCAATTCGGTTTTCAGGGTTAACGGCTTTCGATCTATAAAACTAACCTCGATTTCTATAGGCGCGTTAGTCATATGCTGGGCAGAATTTTGGGTGTTTGCAGTTAGAGAAAAAAGCTCTTATGATCTGGTACTATATGTATCGAAATCTGAAGTACCAGTCAATCAATGATCATCTGACTAAAGAGGAATAATCATGAGCAAAGAAACGAAAAAAAGCAATGCCCGCCCGCAAGACATAAGCAGACGAACAGCAGCAAAAAAAGTGTTAATTGGTGGCGGCATTATAGGCGCTACGGTAGCTCAAGATAAATGGGTCAAGCCGGTTGTTGATTCAGCGTTGCTGCCTGTTCATGCAGAGCCAAGTATCCCTTTTTGCGAGTGAGATTAGTGTCAGAGTATTAATTATCAACTGTAGAGAAATCGGTGTCTGCAATAACTAACACTCTGACATCGAATTCCCCCGAAATCCCCTTGAAATTTGAGCGATTATTGAGTGACAATGCCATCTTTGCTGGTCGGGATGGGCTTTCGAATTTAGAATTATTTATATCGATTAAATGCTTCAGTAGAGCAAACTTGCGTACAAAATAATGTACTAGCCCATAGAAATCTGCGCCTGGTTGCCGAAGTAATCAATCTAAAACAGGGTGGAGAAACGCTGGATATTATTGCTCGCTTAGAGTTGTGATCGATTTAACAGGGCGGAACGTTTTTCCCGATAATCGAGTAAGTAGCGCACGCACCTGTAATTTGTAACCTGCATGTGATTTAACACCCTTAAGCCTGACGTCCAGAAACAAAACCTTTAGTTTTAGAATCCGATGTCGTCTAAATTCTCGGGAATCGAACTCACGCTTCTGAAAGTGATTAAGGAGCGTGCGATCCGCACCAAAGAAAACTCACAATTCCCGCCTAAATCCTCCAGCGGTGCACGGGTAAGCTGGTTGCTCGATATCCGTCGACTATTTTTAAACAGCGACGATTTGGACATGGTAACGGATGTGTTTTGGAATTATATGGAAGCGCGGCTACCTTTTCAGATTGGTGGCCTGGAAGCTGGAGCAGTACCGCTAATTGGCGCATTAATAATCAAAGCTAAACAGCGTGGGCACAACGTAAACGGATTTTTCGTGCGTAAATCCCGAAAAAAATCAGGCTTGTGTCAGCAGATTGAAGGGGAACTGGTGAATCAACCCATCGTTGTCGTTGATGATCTGGTAAATAGCGGTGGGTCGTTTCGACGCGTCAAATCAGCGCTGGAAGATGAAGGGTATGCAATCAGGGATTATTTTGTGTTTGTTGATTTCGAACGGACGAAGTTTAAAGAATATGTGAAAGACAATAATCTGAATTTTATCGCACCATTTACTACGTCAGATTTGGGTTTGATAGTGCACGATAGAAAATCTTACTACCCGGACAAAGAAACACTTTCAATCCAGTGGATGTTCAGCCCCCCCAACCCAACCTATGTCTTTGTTGTCCCAAAGTCGACGCCAGCCTTGGATAATGACGCAATATATTATGGTGCTGACAATGGGATTTTTTACGCCGTCGATCAGTCGACGGGTGAGATGCTATGGGAATTCCAGACTGGAGAATCCTTAAAAGGGATTTTATCGAGCCCGGTCATTTATGACAATGGGGTTATATTTGGCGCCTATGACGGCACGGTTTATAATTTAAACCGACGCTCTGGCGCAATTATTTGGCGATATGATGCGGCAGATGCGGTGGGATCATCACCCGCATTAGCCGAAGATATGGGCCTGGTATTTATTGGTCTGGAACAGAATGTATTCGACAATAAAGGTTCCATTGTTGCATTGGACCTAAATACGGGAATGCGGATCTGGGAGCATGTGGTGCGCGAGTATCTTCATGCCACCCCGGTTTATTGTTTAGAAAAAGGAATTGTAGTTGTAGGAACCAATGACAAAAACGTGCTTTGCCTGAACGCACTTGACGGAGAGGTGAAATGGATATTTGAAATGGAAGGAGAATTAAAAGCTGCAGTTACATTCGACTTAAAGCGGAATCAAGTCATTGCGCCATCGTTTGACTGGAATTGTTATGCCATCGATATTGATAATGGAGTTGGGAATGTTCTGTTTACAGGGAACCATGTCTTTTACAGTACGGCCCTAGTGGTCGAAGACCGATTGTACGTAGGGACTTGTGGCAAAACGCTCTACGTTTTTGATCTAGTGAACAAGTCGTTGATCCGCAAATTAGATACGTTGGGAAGAATTATGTCCCACCCAAGTTTTATCGAAGGCAAAGTTTATTTTGGGTGCAATGACGGTTGCATAAGAGAAATTGATCAGGACGGTAATTTGATTGGTGGGCTGTATTTACCCGAGCGGTCTTTAACTCAAATTGTCCACCAGCCTGAATCGCAGAATTTCTATGCCGTAACCGCCGGGAATCATCTTGTTTGTATGGGTTCGATATAAAAAATGACCCATCATTTTGTTACCATTCGGAAAGTTTATGGAAAGTTTACGGTTGACTGGGTGTAAGGGCCATCATAGAATGGCGTGAAATCTGAGGTTTAATAGATCATAGAAATGACAATGAAAGACAAAAAAGATCAAAAGACGCATACGGCTACAAAAACTGCCGTCGATAATAAACGACGCAAGGCAATGGGCAAGATTGTTGCCACTTCGGGTATTGCGGTTACCATGTCAGGTAACTGGAAAAAACCACTATTATCCTCAGTGGTCATACCTGCCCACGCATTGACAACCTGTGATGATGATGGTGGCAGTAGCGAGGATAGTGCGAGTTGTGATAGTAGCTAAACATCACATTTTGGCAAGATAGATAGTAAGAACGTATCGCGTAGTTGTAAGTGGTCAGTGAGGCCCATAAGGAAGCTCAATCCCATTGGAGTTAAATTTGAACTCCAATCGTCTATTTAGCACAGAAATTTCTAATTCACTTAGCCCACCCAGGCGCGGGTACTGACAAAGTAACTCGACGGCAGGAATTCGGTGTCAGGCTATTAATTATTCCGAATTCTATTGCCTTCAGTACATCTTATAGATTCAATCGTGCCAAAATTCAATCTGGTATCAGATTATTTCACACAACTGCTTCGATAAATTCACGGATTTTTCAGATGATATGTGATTTATACTTGGTATACAGGATTTAAATACGGGGCACAATACTCATTTACACTGAATTGAATTGGTAACTTGAATTATAAATCTAATTTACTTAACCCCAAATGATCGTCTGGCCGACGTCCTTGAGCCCAGCGAAATTTCCGATCATTTTCAGCGATTGACAAATCATTAATACTGGCAAAGCGGAATTGCATTAACCCTTCAGGATTAAACTCCCAGTTTTCGTTTCCATAAGACCGAAACCAGTTATCAGAATTGTCACGCCACTCGTAGGCGAATCGCACCGCGATTCGATTATCCGCGTATGCCCAAAGTTCTTTAATTAAGCGATACTCAAGTTCACGCTGCCATTTGCGAGTCAGAAACTCGATGATCTGATCACGACCAACCGGGAACTCGGACCGATTACGCCATTTGCTATCCGCTGTGTAGGTTAGGGCGATGCGTTGCGGGGCCTGGCTGTTCCAGCCATCTTCAGCTAATCGCACTTTTTGGCAAGCGGTTTCATAGTTAAAAGGAGGTAGTGGCGGTCGGGTTTCATCGGTAGGATTCATTTTGATTAGCCTGATAGTAAATTATTAAAAATTAAAAATAATGTTATCGTCGGTGAAATACAAAATTCAATGTTTGCCAGAAGCCGGGCGTATCAAAAAGCGAAATCTTCTGAGTCCGAATTAAACTCCTGATTAAGTTTAAGCTGTTTGATTTCCTCAACAAGTGGTGCAATCATCTCATCGACCTGGGATTGGGTAAATCGAGGTGTAATGTGTTGCGGGCAATTCCAGTCAAATGCCTCAACCGTGATCACGAAGCCGCGTTCAACATGGGCTCGATACTCTGAAACTTCCAGATTGTCCAGGAGATCCGTCTCTTCTGCACTCACCAAACGTATACGACCCAACAACTTTAATCGGCGCTTGTTTGCATAGTCCATAAAGAATAGGGCCACCCGATCATTGTTCACAAAATTGCCCGTACTGACATACTGTCGGTTTCCACTAAAATCGGCAAAACCAAGCGTTCGTTCATCGAGCACCCTCATAAATCCAGGAGGGCCTCCCCGATGTTGTAGATATGGCCATCCGGTCTCACTAACACTGGAGATGTAAAAGCTGTCTCGATCTGCGATAAAGGCAGCTTCAACATCACCCAGATGATTATTATAATCAGGACCTTGTTCCATTGATGAATAACCATCTCGACTGCCTTGGGCTCGTTGAACTTCTCGTACCGCATCTGTAAAAGCGATTTCTGCAAATTTGTGACCCATAGTGCGTTACCTCAATATTGCGAATTTGACTGATGCGTTATCTGGCGTTGCTCAAACTTCAACCAGCTGTTCTTTCCATAAAGGAATCGATTTTTTGGCTGATGAATTCCAGATGTGTTTCCAGAGCAAAATGGCCGGTATCGATAATGTGCTTTTCCACCGATTCGAGATCTCTCTCATAAGGATGAGCGCCAGTCTCAGGAAAAATGTAGTCGCCTTTGCCCCAGACAATTAATGCGGGGGGTTGATGCTCACGAAACAGGGCTTGCCAGTTTGGGTATTCAGTGACATTGGTGCCATAACTCAGGAACATGGCGAGCTGGATATCTTTATTCCCAGGTCGTTCCAGTAGATATTGGTCGTGGTGCCAATTGTCCGGACTCACCAATTCCAGCTTGTCATCGGGGATTCCATGAGTCCATTGCCATTTGGTGGCGTCAATGGTAAGCAGTGCGTTGCGTAATACTTCACGGTTTTCAATGGACGGATCAGCCCAATAGGTTTTGATCGGATCCCAGAATGCTTCAAGGCCTTCGTCGTAGGCATTGCCATTTTGGATGACAAAGCCACTGACACGCTCGGGATGTTTTGCGAATAAGCGAAAGCCTACCGGTGCGCCGTAGTCCATCAAATACATGGCATATTTATCAACTGATTTTTTTTCCAGTAGTTCATTGACAACATTGGCGAAGTTAGCAAATGAATAATCAAATTCGCCCATAGCTGGCATTGCACTTGCGCCGAACCCAGGGTAATCAGGGGCAATAACATGATATTTATCCGCCAATTGTGGGATCAGTTCACGAAACATGTGACTTGAAGTCGGGAAGCCGTGTAACAACACGACCGCAGGATTCGATGGATCCCCTGCTTCACGGTAGGCGATATCGATACCCTGAATCTTCATGGTACGAAATCGCGCATCAGATATGCGGCTGTCGGCTGCAGCAGAAGTTATTTCGGTTTCATTTGCCTGGATTGTCAGTGTCGTGAGTCCGACAACCGCAGATATTACGATCCCGGAGACAATTAGATTAAACAGTTTGTTTTTCATCATTCAGTTCCTCAGTTAAGTTAGTTAAGTAGGCATTTAGATGTCGATTTCAGTTCTGAGGCATAATTTATAGAATTGCGTATATAAAAAGAATACCCATAATATATAATTAACTATTGTCAAATTAGGAATAATTTATGGATCGCCTCCAAACCATGTCGGCGTTTGTTGCGGTAGCCGAAGAACAGAGTTTTTCCGCGGCGGCACGACGTTTAAATCTCTCGCCACCTGTGGTTACACGCGCGGTTGCTGAACTTGAACAGAGATTGAAGGTGAAGTTATTGAATCGAACGACCCGATATGTTCGTGCCACTGAAGCTGGATTACGTTATGTTGAAGACGCACGCCGTGTACTAGAGGAAATCGATTTAGCAGATGAGGCTGCGGCAGGTATTAATGCGGAACCGAGGGGTAATCTGGTTGTGACCGCACCGGTTTTATTTGGTCGAATGCATGTTATGCCGGGTATTGTTGATTATTTGAATCGTTATCCCGAGACCCAAATTACGGCACTGTTCCTTGATCGAGTTGTTAACATGGTCGACGAAGGAATTGACGTTGGTATTAGAATTGGCGAGCTCCCGGACTCAAGTATACGCGCCCTAAAAGTGGGTGCAGTACGCCTGGTAAGCGTAGCGTCACCGTCTTATTTAAAGAAGTTTGGTGAGCCGGATTCTCCTAAACGTTTGTGCGAGCATTCGACAATTGCATCCAGTGCTGCCAAAAATTTTATTGGTTGGCAGTTTAAAGGTACTAAACAATCTCGGGCCTTTCGAATTAATCCCAGATTGATTGTCTCATCCAATGATGCCGCAATTGAGGCGGCCAGGAAAGGTTTTGGGATTACCAGAGTATTGTCATATCAAGCCGCTCCACATCTTGATACCGGAGAGTTAAATGCAATTCTCCAGGAGTTTGAATCAGCGGAACACCCAGTACATATTATTCATAGAGAAGGGCGATATTCGTCATCAAAGATTCGTAGTTTCATTGACCTTCTGGCTGACAGATTGCGTTCCGATAATGCCTTAATATGAGCAATCTCGAGTCAAGGTGTTAACTTGTTAGAACCTAAATAGGTGGTGGATGATTTTTTGGGAACGACAGGATGAAGTACCTGAATTTCTATACGTTTGGACCATATACAGGATAAGTTTGAACCTCCCTCGGTTTAACGGATGCAATAAATCAGCCGCTTGCCAAAGCCCATGTTGTTCTAATTTCCATTAACCACTGTTGCCCAGAGCGCCTTCTCTATTTACCGTATCGATGATGGTTTCCACCAGTCTAAAGTTGGATTCGGCACTGATGTCCTCAAAGTATATCGTACCGGGCCAAGGTGGAACCAGTGATGAATACCCACTTTGGGAAATTGTAGTCGCTACGGTCTTAACCGCCTGAACATAATCAGAAGTAAGTGCTCTTAGTTCTCCATGATCAATGGTTCTGTGGCGATCGATTTGCGAAGCGCCAATCCCCATGAAAAGAGGGATATTGTTTTTGATGGCATGCTCGACATAGTGGTGAACGGGTAATCTATCGTCATCCAGGCGAATCACAAAATCCTGGCAAGCTTTTGTCTTCAGATCGAGTAATTCCTCCAAACTCAGTCTTTCACTCGGCGCGCATGCGGTTTCCTTTATTGGTCGGCGGCGCGATCGTCCGCTGCGACTCTGATCAACCTGAGCCACATAGTCTCCGCGGTAGTTGGCATCATAGACCCGATTGCCCCATGGATTTTCATCAATCAAGCGTTGTACTGTGCGTACGGAAATATTTTTAAAATTATCGGGGCCGATGAAAAATGGGGAACCCGGGGCGTCTGAAAGCTCTACCCATCCGTTCGGAAAGCGTTGCATGAAGTGGTCAATCCAGGGCTTCAACACCCGGTCCACCAGCAGATCGAGAAGTTCGTTGACAAAATCCGGGTCATCGGTCAGCGCCAATATTAATGGTTCCTGTCCGTATGTGTCTGCCGCCAGACTATAAGGGGCTGAAATATGCAAAACCGGTTCAAACCCAGTCAGGCGTTGGTAACAGGCCAGAGTTTCATCAAGAATCCGTGGAATACCGTTATCCATATCTGGTGTCTGTATTTCTCGCCAGTTATCCTTGTTTATTGACATGTTGCCTGGATCAACCCCCGGAGGGGATTCTGCTGGATACATGATGGCTTGCCCCATCGCTTCTGCACTAAAAGCATAAACCACCCAACTTAAGTACATCTTGTTCATGCCGAGCAATTTGCGTGACATCAGTGTGGTGCGGACATAACGTTCGGGGTCGCCCTTATAGAAAGCCGCAGAATCCAGACCATACAATTCATTCATTAAAGTGAGCGTCATGAGGTTCAAGGAAGCGGAACAATGGACCCCATTCTCTGGAGCCGCTTCGCTGAAAATCCCATCATATTCGCCAGCAATGGTGGCGTCGAATATCTCACGTAGCCTGTTTTTAGCGGAGACATCACCGGCTCTCCAACGCTCCAGCAAACGACTACCAGCAGGAAATTGTAGTTCTTCGATCATGGCATTTATTTGTCAGTTAGTTTGGGAACCGGGCAGCGGATGCAACCCGGGTTGGCAGTGATCTGATTGGGATACTTCGGCCAATGAATCAATTGTTGTCTCACCACTGAATCATAATGTTTTTATATTGTAGGAAAAGTATGTGCAACTAAACACTGGAATTATTTAAGTCTTAGCATATAATAATTGTATGAGGCGTTTACGACTAATATCACCCGTACTTAATGCGTTACCCGCTTTTGAAGCGGCCGCGCAAACCAATAGCTTTACTGCCGCTGCCAAGCGTTTGGGCATGGCGCAACCGTCCGTCAGCCGGTTCATTTCAAACCTCGAACACCATATTGGTCATCCGCTGTTTAGTCGTAAGAACAATCGGATCACCTTAACTGCTGAAGGCCAAAAGCTTTACATGGCAACTCAGCTTGGGTTGGGGCATATCCGATCTGTGATCGAGGAATTCAATGAAATGGAAGAGGAGAAGGTAATAACTATCGGCTGCACCCATGGCTTTGCCCACATGTGGTTATTGCCGCGGATCGAGGGTCTCAAGTCGCGATTGACTGACACAGAAATTCGGGTAGTCACAGCGGATCACTTGGCAATTTATTCAACCGAGGAAGTCGACATTGCCATACGATTCGGTGAAGGCAGTTGGCCCGGCGAGGAAGCGCATTTGTTATTTGGTGAGAAAGTTTTTCCGGTTTGCTCGTCTGAATTTGCTGACTGTCATAAATTGTCAGGGCGTCCGCTAAGCGCAGAAGAATTTTCTGATCTTCCTTTGCTGTTTCAGGATACCGGAGAGCATGGTTGGTTAGGCTGGCAACAATTTCTTGCTCGTTTTAATATGGATTACAAACCAGTGAAACAAGCTTATGCCATTTACAATTATGCATTCATTCTACAAGCCGCCATGGAAGGAAAAGGAATTGCCCTTGCCTGGGATAATCTTGCTGAACCTTATCTGTCTAACAAATGGCTTGTACAACTACAAGGCCTTGAGGTCGAGACAGGTAGGGGGTATTACCTGGTGTTGTCAAAAAAGAATGCAGTCGCCGACATTGTGCGAGACTGGGTTAAGGAAATTGATGCTGAGAATAATGTCCCGGCACTGTAAAAATAATTTTTAAACTATTCGCAAATTCGTCTTCGGTAAATGCACAAATCCTATTAACAAACCACTAATCTTAGTTCGCCTCCCATAGTAGGTAGATAGGGGCTTTGCGGCAACGCTAAGCTGCAATCGTTTTACCAGGTAAGACGTGTGTTGGACTCGCGTCTTATGCACGGCTGCCACCGGAGGCATGGTTGATTGTAAAAGCTTGGCGGGGTCAACTTGGCGGGGTCAAGTCTTTGGTTTTGGACGAGCTTGCCGGGGTCAAGTCTTTGATTTTGGGGGCACGTTTACGAAACTTCTAGGGTTGAAGCAGTAAATTACGTATTGTGATAATCCTCTAGCCAGCCTCCTCGCGGTCAGTTGTTAAACTGACCGCTCACTTTAAATTGAGGAGACTGACATGGCATATTACTGCGGTATAGATTTACATTCGAATAACCACGTTGTCGTGGTGATTGACGATGAGGATAATCGGGTTTACGAGAAGTGCTTAGCTAATGATCTGACACTGACGCTCCGCGCTTTAGAGCGTTACAAGGCATTGCTTTACGGTATTTCGAGTCGACCTTTAATTGGTACTGGCTGGTTATGGAGAAGGGGCAGAACTGGCAGCGCAGTATATTATTCCAGACTAATCCTGGACTGAAAGGAGTCTAGATGATTTTTCTAACTTCTTGCTACAAATCGGGGGACATCAATCAGTTAATGAGTATACTGTCCCCGGACTTCCGTCAATAAGATTTAAAAAATGGCAGATTCAACTGACAGTTACTACAATAGAATCAAGCACTATTCTGCGGAGCGCGTTGCGCCATTTAATAAGGCCAACCAGGAATATCCCCAAGCCAGGGAGACAGAGCGTCAGTTGTTGATCGAATCCCTTGACATTAATTCTGGAATGTTCGTAGTGGATACCAATGCCGGAGGGGGGTACCTGTCTGAAGGTATTAGGCTAAAGGTGGGAGGTGATGTACGAATAGCATGCGTTGATCCGGCTGAAAATTTCACGGCAGCATTAGATGAGTCCCTCGAGCGGGTTACAGCGCCTTTACATGACATGCACTTTGAAAACGAGTCCGTTAATTGGGTAACCAATCTTGTCGGGCTGCACCATCTTTCCAACAAAAAGGCATTCTATAATGAAGCGTATCGAATTCTCGCTCCAGGGGCTGGGGTCGCTTTTGCCGACGTGCAAACTGATTCTCCCGCAGCTAAATGGCTGAACGGACCAGTGGATCGATTTACAGATATCGGGCATGACGGTATGTTCTTTTCACCCGGTGAGTTTACCAGGGACCTTGAGGCGTGCGGATTTGTAAATGTCGATGAAAAGTTTATTGAATACACCTGGGATTTTCCGGATAAGAACTTTATGGCACAGTTTTGTTCTGACTTGTTCCGTTTATCCCGCGCAACTCTGGATGAGGTTTTAGCGGCTCTTGAGCAGACCTTGAATATCCAGGAAGCTGATGGCGTTGTGAAAATGGGTTGGGGACTTATTTACGTGAAGGCATTTAAACCAAAAATTTGAAAAACATTCTCATTGTTTGTCACGGGCCGAATCGAGGTCGGCAAGTACCGACACTTGTCCATGCATTAGACTATGTGCGACAGGAGAATCCGGCACTTTATTCGAGGATCAAATTTTATCAGACTGGCTCTTCATCCATTCCGAATCTGGAATCTTACAGCGCTATTTGGTTTTGGCTAAGCGACCCGCTAAAGGAACGGTATCCTGATTGTTATCGTGATGCAAAGCAGCTAGTGGAAGCAGCAGGTAAAGAAATTCGATTGATAAATCCTCCAGATAACCTGTCAAACACGATCAAGAGCGTTCAGGCGGAGATTTTAAGGAAAGCAGGGTTCCATGTAGCGCAACACGGTGCTTTCGAAAACCTGTCTCAGCTTGAGGGCATTATTGAATCATTTCCATTCCCGGCAATACTGCGCGCAGATTTGTCACATTCACTGCGAGGTTTATTTTTACTTGAAAATCAAAAAGACTTTCATAAAATAAATAAACCCAAGTTACAATTTCCAGGAACGTTGGTCGAATTCGTTGACACTCGAAAGGATTATAAAAAAATTAATCCAGGTACTGTTTGGTCGCGGCTTTTCCACAAAAAAAGATCTATTGTTCTCGGACGTAAAGTTGATCGTCGATCGGTTCTCTTTTCTACCAGCCCAATTGTCAAATTGCGGACCTGTATGTATCAGGGTCCATCGCGAATTTATTTTAATTATCGACTCCCCAGCCCGATGGAACCAATGTTAAGCCAGTTAGCACAAAACTTACCTTTTAGGGGATGGAGAGCAAAATGTATTGAGGCGGATAATGGATGGTGGGAGTTTGGTGACGAAGATGAAACCGTGCTGGTAGGTGCAGCGAAAAGTTTGGGATTGGATTGCGCTGCGTTCGATTACTCTACAACTGCGGATGGCGGCATTGTCATCTGGGAGGCTAACCCATACTTTTATATGCCATTAAAGGAAAACTACTTGCTGGCAACGCATCGAAAATATGATCAGCGACGACTTGCAGCGAACAGGGCTTTTTCAGAATTTCTCAATGAACTGGCGAACACACAAATTTGGAGAGGCAAATCGGGGGACAGTATATTGATTGAAAATTAAACGATCTCGATGGGGTCAAGCATTGAGTCGTGAAAATTTGCTACTAATCAACTCGAAATTTCTAAATTTGATTTGCTATACTACGCCAAAAATAAACCATTAGTTATTCGCTATATTTAGAAATTAAACCATAGGAGAAAACAAAATGAAATTAAAATCATTATTAGCATTTGCAATGGTCGCGACGTTTGGG
This sequence comes from Candidatus Spongiihabitans sp., assembly GCA_965237725.1. Classification (GTDB taxonomy): domain Bacteria; phylum Pseudomonadota; class Gammaproteobacteria; order Arenicellales; family Poriferihabitantaceae. Next base: position 2,186,545 of record OZ250151.1, on the reverse strand, counting down.
CTGACTGCAAATATTCAGGCGGCAGTACCCGAGTCAGATGATCCGATCAAGCTTGCCATCAATGAGTGGACTGGCCAACATATTTCAACCCACGTTGTCGGAGAAATTCTTAAACGTATGGGTTACAACGTCGAATACGTTACCGCTGGGTACTATCCACAAATGCAGGCTCTGGAAGACAACACTATTTCAGCCACCATGGAAATCTGGAGTTCCAATATTGGTGAACATTATGACAATGCGCTAGCTTCCGGTAGCGTGGAAGAAATCGGTGATCTGGGTTTGGTGCCAGTAGAAACCTGGTATGTCAACAACGCGGCTATGGAAGCGTGTCCTGGATTGCCCGATTACGCTGCATTGAATGATTGCGCAGAAGTATTTGCCAATGCCGAAACATTTCCTCAAGGGCGGTTGGTTGATTATCCAGCAGACTGGGGTACATCTAACGTAGACCGAATTGCTGGACTTGAATTGAATTTCACCTCGGTTCCAGCTGGAAGTGAAGGCGCACTAGTCGCAGAAATGCAAGGTGCAGAAGCCCGCAATGAACCACTATTGCTGATGTTCTGGGCACCCCATTGGGCCATGGCGGTGGTGCCGCTGACAAATGTTGCATTACCACCTTATGAAGCCGGTTGCCATGACGATGCCAGCGTAGGGGTTAATCCAAATGCCACCTGGGACTGCGATTGGGAACGCGGCTACATTAAGAAAATGGCATGGACCGGATTGAAAGATAAATGGCCTGCTGCGTCCAAGTTGCTTGGTGCATATACGTTGACAAACGATGATCAAATTCCGATGATGAATGCTATCGACCAGGAAGGTGGAAAATTGGAAGATGTTGTTGCCAGCTGGGTTGATGCCAATCAAGCAAAATGGCAACCCTGGGTTGACGCTGCGATGCAATAAAAGCTAACTGTAATTTTAGCTAGAGAACGGCGATATCTTTGGTATCGCCGTTTTGCTTTACGGGTTTAATAATGAAGTTTGAGCAATAAACACAACCATGGTGACAGCGAATAACGATATCAAAATTTCTTGCAGAAACGTTTGGAAGGTTTATGGCGAAGATCCCAATCAATATTTTGATAATAAAAATGGCGATGTTGGCGATTCCCGATCGTTGTGGGAGAAATTTGAGCAGAGCGGTCATATCGGCGCAGCCTGTAATGTCAGTTTTGACGTTTACACGGGTGAGATCTTTATCATCATGGGTCTGTCTGGTTCGGGTAAGTCAACCATGGTGCGTTGTTTGTCGCGATTGGTTGAGCCCACGGCAGGTGAGGTGTTGTTGGATGGCGAGGATTTATTAAAACTCAGCGAGAACGAGATGATTCAATTCCGTCGCCACAGAATGGGTATGGTTTTTCAGAATTTTGGATTACTGCCACATTTATCGGTTCTGGAAAATATATGTTTTCCGTTGAAAGTTCAGGGTGTGAATTTACAGGATCGGGAAACCAGGGCCAGGGAAGTCATTCAGCTGGTTGGCCTTGAAGGTCGTGAGGATAGTTTCCCCAGGCAGTTATCCGGTGGACAGCAACAACGGGTTGGGATTGGTCGAAGTCTGGTAGTAGAGCCTGAAATCTGGTTTTTGGATGAGCCTTTCAGCGCATTAGATCCGTTGATTCGTCGGCAGATGCAGGACGAGTTTTTGAGATTGCAGAAAATGTTAAACAAGACCATTGTCTTCATTACCCACGATTTTCTGGAAGCGCTGAGACTGGCAGATCGTATTGCCATTATGAAAGATGGGGAAGTAGTGCAAATTGGAACGCCGGCTCAGCTTGTGCTGAACCCCGCAGATGATTATGTCGCCGAGTTCACTAAGGACGTTCCCCGAGTCAGGATTATTACTGCTGGCGAGATTGCAGATTCCAGTCACCCAAAAGAAAAAATTTCTACCCGGGTAGATCAATCAGCGACGCTGGAAGAGATTATGCCGCTGTTTAATGAGAATCCAGATGGCCTCGCCGTTATAGGAAACAGCGAGATTGTGGGTGTCGTCACGCCACAATTGGTGGTTAATGCCTTGGCCACAGACCCGGATCAGGATTAGTGCAAGAGAACATAACCGCGCGCAATTATCGGGGTATATTGCCCTGGATTGTAGTAATCCTGATTGCTGCGCTCAGTTTGATGATGCGTAGCGAGATTCCCTGGCTAAATAAACTGCCTGAAGAATTAGTCATTCCGGTTTCAGATTGGATCAATGCTTATATGACGTGGTTTATAACCTGGTTTAAATGGCTGTTTCGCTCCATAAACTGGTTGCTTTCATTTCCGATGAACGGCGCTCAGGCATTGCTGCAATGGTTACCCTGGCCGGCGACGATTACCGCATTTTGTGTTGTCGCCTACATCGCGTCAGGGGTGAGATTATCAATTTTTACCGGGCTCGCTCTGCTCTATATGGTGATAAGTGGCCATTGGGCGCCGAGTATGAATACCCTTGGAATTGTTTTCGTGTCTATTCCATTGGCCCTGGCCATTGGTTTTATGTTGGCTGTGGGAGCTCATCGATCGGTGAGGATAAATAGTATCGTTCAACCAGTACTGGATTTGATGCAGACGGTGCCGACATTTGCTTATCTGATCCCGATCCTGTTGCTATTCGGCTTTGGCCCCGTGGTCGGTGTTGTGGCCAGTGCAATTTATGCCTGTCCGCCAATGGTGCGTAACATGATACTGGGTTTGCAAAAGGTACCCAGCGATGTACTGGAGTCCGGAATCATGTCCGGAACCACAAAGCGTCAATTATTTTGGTGGGTGCAGGTTCCCACTGCGATGCCAAACATAATGGTGGGGGTCAACCAAACCACCATGGCGGCGTTGAGCATGGTTATCATCGCTGCAATTATCGGCAGTTCAGCCGACATCGGCTGGGAAGTTTTGAGCACCATGCGCAAGGCGCAATTTGGTCAGAGTTTGTTGGCGGGGGTCGTTATCGCTTTGATTGCAATGATTCTGGATCGAATAAGCTGGGGCTTTACTGATCGTGCCCGGGCAATCGAGCGCCAACATCTGAGTAAGCGCGAACGTCTCAAGCCCTGGATAGTTGTTGCGGTGCTTGGCATGGTATTTATTGTAATTTCAATATATTTACCGTTACTTCAGGAATATCCCGAGGCGTGGGTTTTCTATCCCGCAGATACCATCAACGACGGCCTAAGATATATAACCGCCAATTATTCCGGGGTTACCGACGCGATCAAAAAGACAATTTTCTTTTATTACTTGCTGCCGATCAAAGTTGGATTTACCAAGGCAATATCACCATTTTCCTGGGGATTTTCGCTTACCACTATAATGATATGGGGCTATGCAATATTTATATCTGCCCTTGCATGCTGGTTTTTTATAAAACGAAGTTGGCATACTTCCATTGCAACTATTGTTATAGGTGGATTGTTGTACTTTGGCATTACCGATATGCCGTGGCTGCCTTTTATTCTCGTGGTGACATTACTCGCGTGGCAGGTTGGCGGAATTCGAGTGGCGTCGATTTCGCTTTTCGGCTGGTTGTTTATGCTATTCGCAGGGGTTTGGTCCCAGGCCATGATATCGGTATATATGTGTCTCGCAGCGGTGATCGTTTGTTTGCTGTTGGGAGGGGGGCTCGGCGTCTGGGCCAGTCGAAATGATTCGGTTTCAAATTTTCTGCGACCCATTAACGATACGTTGCAGAGTATGCCCTTGTTCGTCATCCTCATCCCATTTCTGATGTTTTTTCAAATTGGTGAGTTCACCTCATTCCTCGCCATCATCGCTTATGCCATCGTGCCGACCATCCGCTATACTGAGCATGGCTTGCGTAATGTCCCCGAAGAAATTGTCGAAGCAGCAAAATCTATGGGCGTTAGCAAACGACAATTGCTCTGGGAAGTGAAAATGCCGCTGGCGGTGCCCGAAGTCATGCTGGGTTTAAATCAAACCGTATTGTTTGCGTTGGCGATGTTGGTGATTACCGCCTTGGTGGGCAGTAAAGGCCTGGGACAATCGGTTTACATTGCCCTTAGTAAGGCGGATGCCGGGATGGGTCTGGTTGCTGGATTAGGCATGGCGCTCATAGCCATTATTGCCGATCGAATTATTCAGTCCTGGAGCAAGAAAAGGAAAGCCGTTTTAGGTATTACTTAATAGCAAAATCTTCTGGTGGGTGTCGCTGATGAAAATCGTTGCTCTCCTGTAACGCGGCACCTAGTTTCATCACCGTTGTATCCGCAAATCGATGGCCGACTATTTGTAGTCCGATGGGCAGGCCATGATCAGAGAATCCGGCGGGAACGGACAGGGCAGGACATTGACCGATATTATTGAACACACAGGTCATATCCAATGCCATAAGTTTGCCATCCTGATCAACACCATCAAAATCGCTGTCCGATCTGTCATGTATAGGCGCGGTTTGTGCCATAGTCGGGGTCAGCAATGCATCATAGTTTTCAAAAACCTTACACATTAAATGCCACTGTTCGGTGCGGTAGTTTTCAAATTTTTTGTAAGTTGGCGCATCGATGGCACGCCCGCGTTCGATCAACGCCACCACATTTGGGTCCATCTGATCACGCCATTTTTCCAGGTCCTCGGTGAAACAGGCATCGAGGTAAACCCCCCAAATGTCATACCAGACATCGTTGTATTTACTGTTCCAACCTAAGTCCACTTCTTCGACAATGGCACCCAGTTCGCGAAACCTTTGGGCGCTTTCGAGTACCGCCTGTTGGACCTGGGAATCAACAGCGCAATATCCTAAATCTACGGAAAGGGCCAATCGCATACCGCTGATATCGACGGGCTCCATGTTTTGAAAGATGGGCTTGTCTGGCAAGCACATAATATCCAATTCATCCGGGCCAGCTGCGATGTCCATAAATAAATTAGCATCAGAAATATTTCGGGCCAGGGGGCCAAAATGGGAGATGTTGTCAAATGCGGTGGGTAGAATGTCCATGGGTATCCGCCCGAGGCTTGGTTTCAAACCCACGAGATTGCAAAACGATGCCGGGATACGCACCGATCCGCCCATGTCGGTGCCTTCGGCCAATGGCACACATCCCGTGGCGACAGCAACTGCAGATCCACCGGATGACCCACCTGGGGTTCGACTCAAATTCCAGGGGTTTAAAGTATGTCCCCACAATGGACTATGGGTGAAGCTGCTATAGGCAAACTCAGGTGAATTTGTTTTGCCTATGACAATTGCTCCCGCCGCTTTGAAACGCTGAACAATTATTGCATCGTGATCAGGCACGTAGTGCTCGTACATCTTCGAACCACGGGTCATTCTTTTACCCGCCACCGGCGTTACGTCTTTAACGCCAAACGGTAGCCCATGGGCCGGGCCCAGTGTTTTACCAGACATGACATCATTTTCTGCCTGCTTTGCCAACGCCATGGCTTCGTCATGAAAAACGAAACAAAAACAATTGAGTGTTGGATTGACTTGATCAATTCGATCCAGACTTTGCGCCATTAACTCAACCGGTGAAATGGATTTATTCCTGATCTGGACTGCCAATTCGGTGGCCGGGGTATACAATAAATCCAGATCGGTCATGCTAAATAATTCTGAAAATGGAATTAGAAATAGGGAGCGATCGAAACAACGCGCTACTCGATGACAAATAATTGTGCTGGTGTTTGTTGCACAAATTCTGCAATGCTTTCTTCGACTACCATGGTATCGATGAACATCGACATGCCTGCAGATTGGGGCAAATAAAAATTCGCCTCATAGTTGCATACCATGCCTACTTCGAAGGTATCATCCCCTGGATCAGAGTGGACGTCGTAGTACCAGGGGCCGACCCAGTCCGGTGGAAATGAAATACCTAAATCATAGCCGCCAATCCAGCATTGATCTTCCCAAATGCCCATTTCCTTGTAGTAGCCCTCGATGGCGCTTAACAAATCTTTTACCGCTAAACCCGGCTTGATCAATTCAGCTACAAAAGCTTTTGCACCTGTAATAGCTGCCATATATCTGGCGACCTCGGGGTGTGGTTCTCCCATGGAGAATGTCCGTGCCATATTGGCGTGGTAACGGTTGTACACACCGCATAGATCGATGTTTACTATTTCCCCCGGCATGATATTTTTTCGTGAAGCCAATGCATGCATACAGGCGCTTTTCCCTCCCGAAGAAACCGGCATGGTAATTGACGGATTTTCGCCGCCAGCTTTTGCCATTGCATTGATTACTTCGCCATAGACGTCGAGTTCAGTAACACCAGGACGAATGTAGTCCAGCGCAGCTTGCATACCAACATCAGCAATTTGCGCTGCGGTTCGGGAAAATGCAATTTCCTGGGGAGACTTGAGTATTCTGACAGAGCTGACAATATCGGTTCCATCGACTACCTTACAACCGGCTTCTTCCAACCCTAGTTGAAATTGTTCGCTATAGCCCCGAGTCGGTCGGTAACTCCACATTTCCAGTCCAACGGTTCCGTTTAACCAGCCGCTTTCCTTCAAGTTTTTAATAATAAAGTCCTGCATGGATTTCATTGGTTGAGAGCTGGATCTGAAAATTCGCAAGTCCCTGGAAATACTGGTAAATCCGGCCAGTACTTCTTCATTCTCTACGTCAAAATGGATAAAGTCATCGGCGTCAACGTGAACCGCGATGCCACTTGCGGGTAGCCATTGTTTGGGGCCAAATGCCTGATACCACTCAGCCTTATAACCACTGACATAACACATACTTTCCGGTGAGGACAAAAACAGCAGGTCAATTTTTGCAGCAGCCATTGCTGTTCTGATTTTCAACAACCGTTGTTGGTATTCGTCCAGGGTGAAACTGATTTCGGACTCGGGACGACAAAAACGCAATGTTTTTTCTTTGTTAGTTATTACATTAGTCATTGGAATTAACTCTTCATTTGCATTGCTGCTCATTATATGCGGCTAAATCCAGATGAGAAAGTCTGATTTATTTGAGTAAAGGGGACAGTTTACTTAATTAGATTAAGACGAATCCGAATTCGTCTGCCACAGATTAAATAAGTAAACTGTCCCCTTAATTTCAGGCGTGAATAAAGCCTGAAATCCATTGATAAATTTTATCGAGGTCGTCGGACACTTTTGTTTCCACTGGATAGAGCATGTAATAGTTTCTGTCTGTCCGTAAGACTTCAGGAATTGGGCGGATCAAGGTTTCACTGGCGAGTAAATCGTCACAAAGATATTTCCAACCCAGTGCAATTCCCTGGCCTGAGCAAGCTGCCTGAATTGTCCAGGGCAAACTATTGAACTCTGTTCTACGATTATCCGCCGGTATCTCCACATCATGGTGGGACAACCATTCATTCCAGTTAACCCAGGTTGTCGGGCCGCCGCTAACATGCAGCAGTTTTCCGGATAACAGGTCTTTGGGCTGAGTGACATTTTCAAGTTGGGCGAGGTATCCCGGACTGCATACCGGGAAAATTTCCTCCTCAAACAAAAAGCGAGATACATACCCCGGCCAATCGCCTTTACCATAAACAATTGGAAGATCAACTTCGGGTTTAAGACAGTCTTCTTCGATGTCGGAGGCGGTTACGGACAAGGCAAAACCATCGACAGATTTCTGAAATAAATCAAGACGTGGTATTAACCAAAAGTGCGCGAACGCAAGGTCGGTGGCGATGTTAATAGAACCGCTGTGAGGTTGTGGGCGAATGCCTTTCACCGTTTCTCGAATCAGCCGCAATGCCACACTCACCGACCGGTATAGTTCTTCGCCGGTTGAGGTCAGCGAAATCGACCGATGGCCGCGTTCAAATAGGGTCACTCCGAGTCGGCTTTCCAGCTGGCTTATTTGGCGGCTGACCGCAGCCTGACTTAAATGCAGTTCATGGGAGGCTCGGGTAATACTTTTTAGTCGTCCCACGGCTTCGAATGCGGGAAGCTTGGATAAAGGGATTTTCCGATCAATCATTGGTTCAGTTTACGTTTTTGCATGCAAGTGGGTGCAAAAATATCGTTTTAAAAGGAATTTGGATAACCTTATTATAGTGCATCTTTTTCTTATTTTAAGTTAATGGGAGCACATTATGTCAAACCCTTCCGCTATTTCTACCGAAAATTTTAGTTTATCTGACTATCAGCAACCATTCTCGTTGCCTTCACATTGGTACCATGATCCGGCGATTTATAGTGCTGAAGTAGACGGAATTTTCCACACTAACTGGTTATGCGCTGGCCATAAATCAGAATTCATCCATACGGGAGATTTTGTTCGGCTGGATTATTGCGGTGAAAGTATTCTGGTTGTGCGTGGGGAAGACGATGAGCTCCGGGCTTTTTATAACGTCTGCCAGCACCGTGGACATATTCTGGTTAGCGAGCGCCGTGGAAATCTGAATGGAATAATTCGCTGCCCTTACCATTCATGGGTGTATGGGTTGAGCGGCGGTTTGAAGGGCGTACCGAATCAGGAAAATGTGCCTGGATTTCCGATTCAAAAAATTTGCCTCCCGAGTTTAAAGTTACAAGAATATGGTTCCTTTGTCTGGGTGAATGCCGATCCCGATGCGCAATCTATGGCCGATCTTATGCCGGGCTTAGATAAGGTAATCAACGAATTTATTCCAGATGTCGAACAAGCAGTGTTTTTTGAAGGCAACAAAAATTCCCTGCCGATCAACTGGAAGACCCAAGTAGACAACGCCATCGATACCTACCATTTTCAATATTCCGGACCGGCACATAAACAGCTCACCCGCAGCATGGAATTTACAGAGTTTCAGCGCCGGTCTCATGGGAAATGGCTGGTTGAATGGGGCTTGCCGGCGAACAATCCGAAAGGGGCGGGTTATGCTATGGATCCGCAAAAGTCCCGTGGCGAGCACGATGGTTTTATCATCATTTGGGTTTATCCGGATCTGCAGATCGTTGGCTTACCCGTTTCAAGAACCTTTATGACCTATCGAACCACGCCCTTCGGGCCAGAATCCACGACACTGGATTACGCCTATTATGGCGCATCCGAAGTTATGAATTCGGATACGAGTCGTGCCGCCATTGATTGGATGAACGGGCCTTTGAGCGATGAAGATAATGACTTGACCACCGGTGTGCATCTTGGTCATAAATCTCGCGGATTCCAGGGCAGCCATTTTCTGATTGATCAGGATAAAAGCAGGTATAGCGAACATCCTGGTCAAGATTTTCATCGAATGGTCCACGAACACACCGCACCATTTCTGGGCGCGAACCAAAAATAGGGTTAAGCGCTATTATTGGATTTGTTGTACGATTTTATATTGATAGTGGATTCACGACTACAGGAATAGTATTAGCATAGAAATATATGACGATGGGCAGCTGGTTTGGTAATGACTTTGTTGTAAAACTGTGTCATAAACTGAACGATGAACCAGCCAGTGAAATTCGATCTCAAATTTGTAAACGCCCGAGTATGCGACGGATTAGGTAATCCCATCATCAAAGGTGAAGTCGCGGTAACCAACGGCCAGATTGCTGCTGTGGGCGATAATCTTGGATCGGCCACTGAAACCATCGATGCCGGTGGTCTGGTGCTTGCGCCGGGTATTATCGACGTGCATACACATTATGATGCACAAATTACCTGGGACAACACGGCCTCGCCATCACCTGCGAATGGCGTGACCACAGTCGTAATCGGAAATTGCGGTTTTACCATTGCCCCCTGCAAACCCGCTGATCGAGAGATCGTACTCAAGGACCTGACAAAGGTTGAGGGTATTCCGTACAAAGCTCTTGATGCGGGTGTCAAATGGAATTTTGAAACCTTCACCCAATATATGGCTGAACTCGAAGCTCGGGGCACGGTGCCGAATGTTGCCTGCTTCGCCGGGCATAGTTCGATTCGGACTTATGTTATGGGCGAGGACGCACGTCGGCGCACGGCGACCAGTGAAGAAATTGATCATATGTGCGGAATCTTGGGTGAGTCGCTGGATGTAGGGGCGATTGGGTTTTCAACATCCATGTCCCAGTCTCACAATGGCCACGGTGGTTTCCCGGTTCCATCCCGCCTTGCCGATACTGAGGAACTCGATGCTTTGGCGGAAGTGCTTCGATTGAAAAATAAAGGTGTCTTGCAAATTACACGAAGTAATACCGCAAGCATCGAATCCATTGCAAAGCTTCAAGAGAAATGTGGCAGACCTGTACAAATGAGTGCCGTTATGACCGCTCCGGGATTTCCAGAATTAACCGTACAGGATATGCGTGGGATCGATGAGCAACGTGCAAAAGGCAGAGAGATCTGGGCTCATGTCACACCATTTGCTGAAACAATGCAATTCAATATGAAAAATCCGTTTCCCATGGAAAATCTTGTCAGTTGGAAAGTCGCCATGGAAGCAAGGGATATCAATGAACTGAAAAGAATATACGCCGACTCTAATTTCCGCGAAGCAGTCAAACAAGAATTATGTTGCCCTCAGCCATTTCGTTTTAACGGGCAATGGGAAGTGGTCACCGTGGTAAATACCGCGCGAGATGAAATGAAACATTACAATGGTCAAACCCTTGAAGAAATCGGTGAGCGAGAAAACAAGCATCCCTTTGATGTCTTTCTTGATCTGGCTCTTGAGGACAATCTTGAAACCCGATTTCAGGCCATGACTCTGAACTATGATGAGGAGCGGGTTCGGCCTCTACTCGATCATCCGCACAGCGTCATTAGCTTAAGTGACGCGGGCGCCCACGTGACCTTTTTTTGTCAGGCGGGGACGGGCCTTTTTCTTTTACAACGCTTTGTTCGAGAGTGTGGCGATATGAGCCTGGAGCAGGCTATCCGTCTTCTCACCAGTCACGCTGCCTACACCCATCGCATTATAGATCGGGGTCGAATCAGTGCTGGTGCATGGGCAGATCTGCTATTGTTTGACCCGGATGAAGTGGCACTGGGTGATAACGAAATCATTCATGACCTGCCAGGAGACAGCTGGCGTATCGATCGTAAGGCCATTGGTGTCCATGGTGTCTGGGTGAATGGGCAGCGAGTGGTCGACAAAAACGGCTTGATTCAGAACCCGCCATTATCAGGGCAAATTTTGAGAGAATTTCAGGAATTATAGCGGGCCACGAACTCATTACATAACAACCACCGACTGCCCCCTAGTGTCGGCTATCCGACGTTTGCTCCAACGGGGCCATGTTGCCGTCTCTAAAGTGTCAGACCCTTTTGATTATCAGGCGGGAGTGATGGTCAGGCCGTTCATACAGGACTGGATATTTTCAAGAAAACTCACTACGGGAGAACAGGTTCGAAGCTCAGTCCACGCATCTCAACGTTGAGTGGATTTACGAATGTAAGACCAGTCCCAAGGTGGCCAACCTCATACACTCCGCCGGCGGAGCCGCGAACAGTGAATGTATCAAAACTACCCGACCCAGTTCCGAAGCCCCCTAAACTATTGGGATAAGGACATCCATCATTTACCGGACCGAAGTCGACCGGTCCACCGAGTTCGGGAGGTATAGCAAGCCCCGTCGATTGATCGTAATCTATTTCAGCAAAAAGACGTTCGCCCTGAACCACGTTTCCAGAGCTATCCAGTTTTTCTGCAATTACACCAAGATAGAATGTGTGGGCATCGTCCACTGAATTATCCCGTGCATGCCGAGTATAATATACAAATCCCTCGTGGCATTCTCCGGGTACAAAATCGGCTAATACCGGGCAGTCCCCTGATTCATCGATATAGCTTCGAGTAATTACATTGGTTCCTAAAGGGGAGCTACATTCAACAAGGGCAACTTGTTGCAGATTGGGTATTAGGGGATTTAGACTACAGCTTTCTGAAAAGTCTTTTCCGTTACAGGTGGCTTGTGCATGGGCAGGTAATATCACCGATTTTACAACCGGGGTTTCCCAATATTTAACCGCACCGGTTGTACCGATAACCGACAGGCCTTTGAGTAAATTTCTTCGCTTGTTCATCTATATTCCTCCAAAACTTTTGAAAATTTGTGTGACTGCAATGCTCCAATGATTTGTGTTTGAACGTCTACATCCAATTTTTGAATTTGATGAAATACTAGAAAATAAAAACAATACGAGGTTAGAAATAAGGGAAATTAAGCTAAAAATTGACTCTGACCTGTCATTCTGAGTGAAGTCGAGGATTCTCGTGACAACCAGCTGCCTTTGGAGGGTCCTTACGTCAATACATTCCTCACAAAGACGCGCAACGGTCAAGACGACATGCTTTGCTGTATCGCTTTAATCTTTGGGATGACCCTAGCGGGTCATCCCAAATTAAGGTTTCCCAAATTTAAACTTTAGCAACACCAATCTCGGATGCCTGGGACGGACATACCGAATCCGTGCGACGCACGATTCCAGGTTGGCCGGTCACTGGGCGGTAATTCCCATGGAGGCGGGTCCGCTTGTGAATACCATTGGGGACAAATCCCGTTAGCATTACCGAACCCTGCGAATCTAGCTTTTCCCCAAAAACCAGCGTGGGATATACAATAGGTGCCACTCGAATGCAGATATATCGCCTCTCCATTTCCTCGTGATGGAAAGGGTGGCCAATCTAGCCATTGCAACCTGAAAGCGCCTTCAATGTTCAAGGCAATATCATCAACATTTCTGGCAGTTCGATATTCCTCTTCGGGTGGAAGGTTATGTTCGATCTGGATTGACTTCCTAATACGTATTTCAGGAGATTCATCAAAACATTGGCAGTCCTTTGTACAAAGACCAAGATCCGCAAGCACCTCTTCGACGTTGTAGCGTATTTGGGCTTTGGATCGATCAATACCGCCGCAAGATTTTGTTTGGTCGCCGAGATTAAGAGTTACAACCGGCTCACCGAGAATTTTTTCCATACATAAACAATTGTGGGAACGTTGAATCACTCTTAAAAAATTTTTATTTGCGAATACTAAAACTCTAATTAATAGGGTTTTGCCATTCGATCAATTATTTCATTGGTCAACCTGCTCGACCACATCGATGACAAAACCACCGGGGTCGTGGATCATGAAATGATTTTGTCCCCAATTTTCCTGCCTATAGGTCATTGCCACATCGAGTTTCATTTCTACAGCTTTTCCCCACGCAGATTTGGCGTTTTCAACTTCCAGGCTAATCACCATTCCAGTATTCGCGCTTAAGTTATGGAGGAACTCGGGTTGGCTGGGATGATCGGATATGAGAAAACCAAGTTGCACACCCGAAGTAGGGTGTAGCAGATGAAGATAAAAATCTTTGTCGTAAAACACTGAATTAAATCCAAACACTGCCTCGTAAAACGCTTTAATTATTTGTAAATTTTCCGTAACCAGGACAGGAAACATTGCTTTGATTTCAATCATGTTGAACTCCTAAATTTTCACGGAGCTTCAATGTAGTGAATTAATCAAGCGATTGATTGTAAATTTCGGCCATCTTACGGATTTCCCCAGGGGTTAATCCAGTTAGCGTTTTTAGTTCTCGAATTCTGTGGGAGTCATCGTAGTATTGATCATCAATCTTTTTTGGATTGGTAGATACCAATTCATTCATGCAAGCTTGCAATCGCATGATCCGTTGAATTTTCTTTGGACTGAGGCCAAACAAATTGGCTGAAACTCGACGAAATTGACGCTCGCTTAAACCAATCTGTCGAGCAATGGCCTGGACGTTTTCAGGTTTCATTCCGTTGACCATTTCATTCAAGCTATATTTTCGATGGGTGGTAAAATTTGGACCTGAATAACTAATAAAAAAGTCATCCAGGACCGCAGATAACTCTGTTGCCGAATGAAGGTTCTGTAGTCGTGACACCAATGGTCGAATTTGCAATGACTCTACGGTATTGTTACCTTGTTCGATTTTCTTCAAGGTATCGATGTCATTGTTAAACAGGCTTACCGCGTTTTCTGGATGCAAACTAAGTCCAACATAGATAATGGGTCCTTCCAGAGGGATTTCGAATTTTTCCGCTACTGGAAAATACAGTGCCGCCATACTGGCTAAATCAGGGGATAGCACTAAATCTACCGCATTATCTGGAATCACTGGGAGTTGCACTTCACCATTGTCAACATTTAGCATCCAGTAATAATTGATCAGATGCGCCAATGATTTGCTCGGCGGCATTAATTCGCAAAGCACACCAGGCACCCCAATTTGATACAGTTGAAGTGGATAGTATCTTTCAGATCTATTTCCAAACATTCACGTAACCTTTGTTTCAAGTGGTACTAAATAGATTAGGCCATAGCAAACTTGATTGTTATTTTAAGCGAAAATGAAATTCTTGGTGTTAAAGATGGATATTAAGCACCTTGGCGGGATAGGGTTCAAACAACGGGTTTGCCGACTACGTTAAAGAAATTGATTGATATCTGAGCAAGACATTGGCCAGGCTAAACCCTTTTAATCCCACAAAACACCAGGTTGGTTTAACAGCCGCTATCGATAAAAGTGAATGGATATTTTTCTATTGGCGAATTCTGTGGGTGCATTTAGAGCGAATAGTTAAGCCACACAAACTGCTTTAGTCGTTTCAATGTCGCTTTCATCCATATAGCTTTTCACGCTGAATTTTGGAAACTGCCACTGGAGCAATTTTTCAATTCTTTGGGCAACATCAAGCACTTCAAAATCTGTTTCCGGGGCACCAATAATTTGCAAGGACAAAGGGAGTCCTTCGCTGTCGAGCCCCATAGGAATGCTGCAGGTGGGAAGGCCTGCGAGATTTCCATCATACAAAAACCCCGCCCAATCCAGCCACGGGTAAGTGATATCGGTATTTCCAATTTTGAGTGGGTGAATTGTGCCGTGAGGAAATGCCGCGCAACCCAGAGTTGGTGTCAACAGAATTTTTGTGCGATGACGCTTGAACATTGACATATATGCATCGTGGATTTTTACGCGATGCTCCTGGGCATCTTCGAAATCAGTTTGGGTAAATTCTTTGCCGAATTCGATAAATTCTCGAACGGATTCTCCGATCTCATGGCTATCTTCCAATATTTCGTGTTTGTGTTGCCACATGTCATAGGTTGCGGTGACCGCCCAGGTCACTACCGACGAATGCAACCCTGGGTTGCCTTGCACCACTTTGTTCCCCGCGCCCTCGATAAGACTGAGGGCATGACGAAATGCGGATCTAACATCCCGGGATATCGGAGCGAAGCCGAGATCCTCAGATGCAATGACTTTTATAGCGGAATCTTCTGCGCTAGTGTCTTGTGAGGATTCAGTTTTAGACAATACCGAATACATCAGTCGGGTGTCGGCCACAGTTTTTGCTATTGGGCCGTACGACACAATAGATTTCCAGGTTGGAAATCCCGGGCTTCTTGGGATGTGACCGAAGCTAGGCTTGAATCCGGTAATACCGCAAAATGCTGCGGGGATCCTTATTGAGCCGCCACCATCACCGCCAAGAGACAGGCTACCCATACCCGTGGCCACCGCTACTGCTGCGCCACCCGACGACCCACCCGATGTTCGTGAAATATCCCACGGATTTGAGGTGCGGCCATACAAGGCGGATTCGGTGATGCCATTGACGCAAAATTCAGGGCAGGCGGTTTTTGCAAATATAACGGCGCCTGCATCCTCTAGCCGTTTTACGGCCCTGGAGGTTTGGGTTGGAACAAAGTCTTTAAGGGTGTGCGAACCATTGGCGCATACTTCGCCAGCCAGCCAGTTGGAATCCTTAATGGTAATGGGCAGTCCACAAAGGGGTCCGCCTTTTTTCTTTGCAAGTAATTTATCAGCCTTAACAGCTACCTTGCGTGCGCGCTCGTATAAACGACTTGCAAAGGGATTTAAGTGGGGGATGAGGTGTTCGGAATGCTCAATGATAGCTTCGAGTAATTCAACAGAGGAAACTTCACCTCGCCTTAGTCCATCGCATTGTTCAATAGCAGTTTTGTGTACCCAGCTCATAGTACTCCAAATGGTTTTGTGATTTTTATTATAGCTACGCCCCCGCCATTGGGAGCGTAGCATTTATTTCTAGCTGATGTTAAGCAGCAATTACCTCGAGTACGTTAACCGAGTCGACAACATCCAACGCCTCGGATTCCAGGGGTAATGTGGATGCATATAGTTCGGCCGCGCGTTTACTGGACTCCGCCGCTGACACATGTTCTACACGGCTTGCCAGGGACCACCGATGACCAAAAGGGTCAATTAGAATTCCGCTACGGTCGCCCCAGTAAGTGTCGACGGGATCAGAAATGGATACCGCACCGGCTTCAATGGCGTTGGCCCAGATCGTGTCCACTGCCTCGACATATAAATGAACCTGACCACTGCTGTATCCCAGAGTAGCTGGGGAGTGGATGCCGTGCTCAGCGGATTCGCGCTGGAGCATGACCAGGGAATTTCCGATTTTTAGTGTTGCATGAACAGTCAGTGTATCAGTAGGATCTTTCACTTCGCTCAAGATCACTGCCTCGAATGCCTGGGTAAAAAATTCCATGGCGGTATCCACAGCGGGTACAACCAGACAGGGGGTGATTGTTCGGTAGCCCTTGGGTATTGGGGCAACTTTTTTAGACATTTAGATTTTCTCCTTAGCAGATTTAAACTGCTTATCAGTCAATGAAATTAATAGGGTATTTGCATTGTCAATTTCGACAATATGGACCATAATGTAGTTAAACACTCCAGATTTGTCAACACCATGGATCAAGATGTCGCTCTAGGAATTGCAGGTTCCATTACCCAAGCAGACCTGGCCCCTGTGCGGGCGGAAGGAAGACTGGGGGAATATGCGGTGGTGTATCGAATTGAAAGAGTCCATCAGGGCGGTGGCTACGGTGACCAGGGTCGTCATCCCTTTGCCTGGGCAGTAGCCATTTACATCGATTCCCAACTGTATCGTGTATTCAATGCTCGGGGCGCTGGCCGCGAATGGAACAGTCTCGATAAACTCGGGGAGTGGCTGAGGCAGCAGGGTTTTTACTATTGGTGGACCAGGAATGATCTTGAAGTGGTGGGTACGGCTTTATCCGATGACGAGTTAATTGCCCCCGAACCAGGGCTGTTTGTAAACCCTGATAGCAACATCAATAATTAATAAAACCCTGGGGAAGGCTTGGTGTGGCGTGGTACACAGGCGGCCAGGCGGATGTTGAATCCATGTCAAAATCGCCATAGCGGATAGTTTTACGCCAGTCATCATCTGATTCAGAACCAGAATTAAGTTGACATATTCGAGAATCATCAGGCCAAAGAAAGTGCACCTCTTTGCGCAAAGGATAATAGGCTGCGGTATACAAGGTGCCATAGCCCATTTCAAAGGAATTGCGGTACAGGGGTTTGCTCAAGAAGGCATCGGCTAGTTGAGTGGCATCGATAATTTGTCTATCTACGGTTTCCTTTAGAAACTGAAATCGTTCTTCGGATTTGATTAGATCTAAGTATTGTTGCCATTGATTATTTTCTTGATGATTGGTGGACACAAATTCCTGGGTAACTACCGGATCGGAGTTTGGTGACATCATTATCGTCGCATGATTTCCATCGTGATCGAGCAGGGCAAGGTTGTAGGCAATTTGCGCAGGCAGTTGCTTTAAGGTGTCTACTGCTTGTTGAACGGTGTGGCAGGTTTCCAGCACGTATCGCTGGATAAGTCCGATTCCAAATCCAGTACCAACCTCCCGACTGCCGCCGAACGCCAATGAGATTACAAGTCCCGAATCGTTCATGCCATCGACCAGACCGGTCATACAGTCAGCCATGCCAATAACCGTTGTTTCATTCCATTTTGATTTCATTGCCAGGGCGTCAAACAATCGAGGCGAATAGTCGTAATTTCTGATCAGCACGGGCTCGTTGTTGGTGAGAATCGCCTGGGAGCATGAAGCGAAAAAAGGCGGAGGACAATATTGCCCAAGAAATCTCGCGGTGTGATCTCCCCCACCTGCAAGTTCAGTCATTTGCTCAAGGTTAGGCACCAACTCGGGCATATGTTGATTGAGTTGGCGCATGACGTCACGGTAGGTCGGGCGTGCTGACTCTCCCTGGCTCAGGAACCACGCACGGTAGGCCGGCCAAAAGTGGTTGAACCACTTCAGCCATTTAGTGCTGGGTGTGTCTTCGCTGATGTAATTGAAGTCCAACAACATCACTTATGTTAATTGTATTGGGTCTTCTTCTACCATTAGTCTTATGAATATCCGTTAAAACATTTTTGTACTTAGCGGATGCGGTGGAAATTCGGGAGGTTGTTCGGGGGTCACGCCAACGAATTCCCCTTTAATGGCCTTTGTCCAGGCCAATGCCCTTTCGCGCAATTGTCGATCTTCGGTTTGCATCCGACCACGAGTAACGATTACGCCAAGGTCTGCTCCCTTATAGGTGTAATCCCCTTCGCGGTAAACCCGTAAATAATACGCTTCATCATTATCGATTACATTGGTCCAGTCGATGTCGCTACGCTCGAATTCTATAGCGCCAAATTTATTCATTTGGTAAATCCCGGTTTTAGGCGCTTTGGTCAACAGTTGGACTTTGTCTTCGGTCTGCTTGAGGATTAACTGACTCCAGAAATCAAATTCATTCCACCGATTTTGTATCTTGCGCATGTCCACTTGGTAGTCGATATCGAGAAACTCGAGCAAGTGAAACAGGAACAAAGGAACCCCACCATAGTGCGCAGTGACCACATTGGTTAGCGGGCTGGCGCCGCTGATTCGCGGGTTAATTTCACCAAGATACGGTGTGCCATCATCGGAATCGATGAGAAAGTCCATACAAAATACGCCCTTGTAGCCTTCTTTATAGAGTTGGTCTCCAAGTTTTTGAGCCATTGTGACCAGGCCCCGACGGGTTTTCATGTTGAAGATTCGCGGGTCCATATCATTGCCGCACCAACCACCCTTGTAAGGTGTGATTTCTTCGAACCCCGTAATATCCGTTTGTACGGGTCCTACCAGGGTGCCATTGCGGGTGACACAGGCTTCCAGGGTGCCTGGCATATGATTGATATTGCGCATGATTTTCAACTGTTCGCCAACGATATTCTCCTCATGCTTATCCCAGTCATCGCTGCAGCTTATAAAAAAAGTGGTGCGACCGGAATCGCCATAAGGGGTTTGCACAACCAGTCGTTCGCCGAGCCCGGCCTTGTTGGCGGCATTCATTAACTCTTCGTAGCTCGACGCCTTGCCAATGACATTCGGTGCGCTGGCTATTCCCGCTTCATTGGCAACCCGCGTGGTCTCAATTTTTGAATCTAGACGCGTTCGTAACTCTGCAGGTGGAAGCGCGACTTTTGCGCCAATTTCTGCGGCGAGTTTTTCGGTTTCTTCATCAAACATAACAAACAATAAATTCGGTTGCGCTTTTCCCGATTTACGAATTCTGTCGATGACTTCTTTGTGAGAAAGCAGGTAGTTGCAAACATCTTCCATGGATTGAAAATCCCGAGCGCCGGTTTCTTCTGGCACGAAAACGCGGGGATGATGATTATCAAAAGAGTCGAAGTAGTTGATGTGATAGAAACGGTTTACAAATTTTTCCACTCCCAATAGATTGAATGCGGTAGGAGAGACAAAAAATATAGGGGTTTCGTTTTTACGAAAAAATGTGAGTATTTCGGAAAGTCCGCGTAGTTTTAGTTTTTTCATTGTGTAAAATCTCAAGCAAAATTGGTTGACCTGTATGAACAAAATAACACATTATTATAATGGTTGACCAATTTAATTATCTGGCGGAGTTATTGTCCGTAGCGACATGGGGAAAATGAGGTCAGAGATTGTGACTGATTTGACAACCAACACCTAAAATGTTCTAGTGCTGTGACAACAATACGTTCGCCTCATAAATTAATTTGAAAAACGATCAGTCGAATTTTGAAGTCCAAGCAAAAACGGATTTGGATTATTACCATAGTCCGACACAATATCGATTTGATGGCTGGCACCAGCTAGCGGAGTATGCCAACAAACTGCGGGTTCGCAACTCACGGCAGCAAGACTGTGAGGCCCTGGTTGAAAAAACTAAGTTGCTAATTGGGGTGTTGACCACTGTAGAGGAGTACCACGCCTTTCCTTCCACCGACGATCTCGATCTGATCGGGAAATTGTTTCGTAAAAAGGAATACGAAACTTTGACATGGTCCGTGGAGACCATTGTCCGTGCATTGTCTGGTGGTGCTTATCGGTTGCGCAGTATAGACCTTGCTACTGAGTTGGAACAAAAGCGTGTTGATGGTGAGGAAAACTCAAGCAGTAAACGGGACCATAATAAACCTTACTTTGAAGTCCTCTTCGTAGACAAGAATGCCAACACCGAAATTGACTCACTCAAACAGGGTCATGAAGGCATAAGCAGGGAAGAGGATGCATTTGTCTATAACATCGTTGCGGTGCCGAGTTTCGAGGATGCATTGATTGCGGTCTTGTTTAACTACAATATTCAGGCCTGTGTTCTACGCTATGAATTTCCACTGCGCTCGAAAAACCACTTAAAAATTCTACAGCGCTACATCCATAACATCAGTGATGTGGAGTACGAGGATATGCCCGATATCGGTTGCGGTCCTTTGCTCGGTTACACTCTCGCTAAACTCCGTCCCGAACTGGATTTGTATCTGGTGACGGATCAATCCGTGGAATCCATCGCGGGATCATCAGCGAAAACATTTCGACGCATATTTTATCGGCAGGACGACTACCTCGAGTTACATTTGAATTTAATGCGGGGAATCCAAAATCGATTTGAAACGCCATTCTTCAACGCCCTTCGAACCTATAGTCGAAAGCCCACAGGGGTATTTCATGCCATGCCAATTTCCAGGGGCAAGTCCGTCACCAAGTCCCATTGGATTCAGGACATGGTCAAGTTTTATGGCATCAACATATTTTTGGCTGAAACCTCGGCTACTTCTGGTGGCCTGGATTCATTACTGCAGCCCCATGGCCCGATAAAAAAAGCACAGGAGTTAGCGGCCAGAGCGTTTGGTGCGCGCCGAACCTACTTCGTAACCAACGGCACATCCACCGCAAATAAAATTGTCGTCCAGGCTTTAATAAAACCAGGGGATATTGTCCTGGTGGACCGTGACTGCCACAAATCTCATCATTACGGCATGGTGTTGGCGGGCGCGCACGTATCTTATCTCGACTCCTATCCATTACAGGATTTTTCTATGTATGGGGCGGTGCCATTGAGTTCGATCAAGCAACGATTACTGGACTATCAGGAAGCGGGGAATCTTGATCGAGTAAAAATGCTTCTGCTGACCAACTGCACCTTTGACGGGATCGTCTACAACGTCGAAAAAGTCATGGAAGAATGTTTGGCGATTAAACCCGATTTAATCTTTCTCTGGGACGAAGCGTGGTTTGCATTTGCGGCATTTACCCCAACCTATCGCCAACGCACGGCTATGGCAACCGCAGATAAACTGGCTAAAAAATATCGCAGTAATGAGTATCGTGAGCTATACGCGCAACAGCAAAAAGATTCATCATCCAAATCCGCTTCCAACAGGCAGGCGCATACCCCACTGCTCCCAGATCCGGATCGAGTAAGGGTTCGGGTTTATGCAACCCAGTCAACACATAAGTCGTTAACCTCGCTACGCCAGGGGTCGATGATTCATATATACGATCAGGATTTCAAACAAAAGAGCGCCGAGCCTTTTGACGAAGCCTTTATGACCCACACCTCGACCTCGCCAAACTACCAGATAGTTGCATCCCTGGACATCGGCCGTCGGCAGGTGGAGTTGGAGGGTTACGAAATGGTGCAGAAACAAATCGAATTGGCAATGTCAATTCGTGAACAAGTTGCTAAAAGTTCAAATCTCAAACGTCATTTTCGTTTCCTTGTTGCCAGAGATTTGATTCCACCCGAGTACAGGCCGTCAAAAATTGAGGCATATTTTGATACCGAAAGCGGCTGGGCAAATGACCACATGGAGCAAGCCTGGGCCATGGATGATTTTGTCGTCGATCCAACGCGCCTGACGTTGCACGTCGGTTTGTCGGGTATTGATGGCAATACCTTCAAGAACGACTACTTGATGGAAAAGCATGGCATTCAAATCAACAAGACGTCGCGCAATACGGTGTTGTTTATGACCAACATCGGCACAACGCGAAGCTCAGTGGCCTTCTTGATTGATGTGCTGAACAAAATTGCCAGCGAGCTCGATCAGGAGCAGGAAGAGTTTGGGCGGTCGGAGAGAAAGTTGTTCGACAAACGGGTTGAATCTCTGACCCAGAACTTACCTCCGCTCCCGGACTTCAGCCGTTTCCACGACACCTTTAGCCCAGGCAAATCCAAAAACACATTCGAAGGTGATTTACGAAAGGCGTTTTTCCTGGCCTACGATGAAGAAAATTGTGACTACGTGGATATCTATGAAGGCGACATAGAATTAGAAATTGAAAATGGTCGGGAAATTGTCGCCGCGAGTTTCATCATTCCCTATCCCCCTGGTTTCCCTATCCTTGTTCCAGGCCAGATTGTCAGTGCAGATATCATTACATTTATGAAAAAGCTCGATGTAAAGGAAATCCACGGCTACCAACCTGAAATAGGTTTACAAGTGTTCACCAGTGATGCTTTGCAATTAGCCGATACCAAAAAAGGCAGCGGCGTACATTAACTGGAGTGGTGCTATCGAACCGATAGTGTTCTAGATGCCAATACCCAGGCATGGTGTACGTAAGACCGCATCCTTATTTGAAAGTCAGATTTATTCTCGCCATGATCCGATGAGTCTTCAGGGCTCGCAGTCAATTCACGGGCCAAAATTGTGCGATCACTTGCCGTCAATGTTTTAATTTCAAGTCGTAGTCGATCAAGTTCCGAATTAGTCATCGAGAGGCTCCATAATAATTGAAAATTCTAGGGTTAGCATAGCATAGACATTTAATTCAATTGGGTGAGCTCCAGACGCCAATTAATATTGTTTTAAACCGCAATCAACGCGGACTCGCGGTTGAAACACACCCTTATTTTTAAAACACTAGAATGAAGCTACCACTACGCCTTCGTGGGGGTGTATAGAATCAGCATCGATAAGTCCCGCTTCGACCAGTTTGCCGAAAACTTGTTTGGCGGTGTCCGTAGCCGCTTCCATTGCTGCTCGATCGGGATATTTGGCAATAACAACGCCTTTGCCATTCTCATAAGAAACGATATCTATAAAATCGGCGCCCACACTTTCCAGTGTGCTTCTCAAGGATTCAGCAGCTTCTCCTGCCTTTTCCATATCGGATGATGCGAATCGAGTAATTCTGTAAACGGACATATTATCTCCAGGTTAGTATTATTTTGGGGTGGTCATACTAGCATAGTTCCCTGGCAATCCATGAACAGAGGCACGCGCTTAGCCAGTTGGTGAATCGAGCGGTATATTTTACACTGAGAATGATACTTCGTATTTCATCATGTGGAAGCGTTGTACGCCAGATACTTACGCTGGGTTGAAATATGGTCGGCGACAAATTTGGCATCGTGCCAGACACCCCAGATGAAAGAAGAGCCACGACAAGATTGCCAGGGCAATCCAAGAAAATAGATTCCAGGCTCGCCCGAAATTCCACGCTGATGCTTCGGCTTGCCTGCTTGGTCGAAGGCGTCAACTTTCAACCAGCTATAGTCAACAGCAAAACCAGTTGCCCAGACGATTGAGGTTATGCCAGCATCTGCCAGATTCAATTCCAGAATTGGATTGGTCACGCACTGTGGGTCGGGCCCAACCTGGCGGGCTTCCAATTCTTCTGGAAAGTCGAGTCCATTGCGGGCAATGTAAGCGTCAGCTTCATCCAAAACCGATAAGGTATTGGAATTGCCCTTAGCAATATTGTCCCCAAGGTCGGTGGCGAAGTGCATGGTTCCGTCTTGGTAAGATTCCGTGCGACCAACCAGGGTCATCCCCTGAGCAGCAAGCCGCCGGAAGTTGACGGTATGGCCGCCGCGGGCACCGCTCACCGCGATGGTGACATGTTCCATGCCTGGCTCAAGTGCCGCCGCATCCCATTTTCCAAGAACCCCCAGCCACCAGACGAAGTCACGCCCACGATAACTTCGTGGAGGAAGGTCATGGGGTCCTACGGAAAGATAAACATCTTTGCCGGCGCGCATCAGCTCATCAGCGATCTGCGCTCCCGAAGACCCGGCTCCAACCACCAGCACCCCACCCTCTGACAGTTGCCCTGGGTTACGGTAGGCATTGGAATGGATCTGCATAATGCCCGATTCTTCGGGAACCACCGTGGGAATGATAGGGCGCTGGAAAGGCCCAGTGGCGGCAACCACGCTGTTGGCTTCGATCACGCCGTCCGAGGTATCCACACAAAAGCCGGGACGGCTATTATTCTTTTGCACCTGGATTACATCCACGCCGCAGCGGATGGGAGCTTTGATCATATTCGCGTATTCGACGAAATATTCCGCAACCCTTTCCTTGGGGGCGAAAGCATCGGCATCAAAATCAGAAAATTGCAGACCTGGGAATCGATCATGCCATGCTGGACCATTGGCGACTAGAGAATCCCATCTCTCCGATCGCCAGCGCTCAGCAATTCGGTGACGCTCCACTACCAGGTGGGGCACGCCGCAATTGCTTAGGTGCTCGCTCATCGCCAAACCCGCCTGGCCGCCGCCAACAACCAGGGTCTCGATAGATTCAGTTGGCATTTGTGTCTCCTTGCAAAATCAGTGTTAATTCTCGTTAGTTAAATTTTCGCAGGTCTATTAATTTGATTAGCCATAGTACTCAACCGACGCTGTTTAATAAAATAATGGTTTTCGAGGTGGTGGATCAGAAATATTGAACTAACTCCAGTTAAATTGACGTTTAATAAAAACAATTATTTGTGGGCCTCTAACTTATAATTACTCAATCATGGCAAACAATGAAAATAGATTACCCTCTGAGCTGGTAGGAGAGGTTTGGCCGGCCGCTGAACCTGGAGTAGATCCAGTCCTTTATGGCTATGTGAAACTTTCACCGCTGGGTGAATTTGAGGCGCGCAGTCTGCAAACCTTCGAGCTCACCTATCACGCCGGACGCTATGGACTAGACGATACCGGCTCGATCAAGATTGTCCATCGTTACTCAACGGACTGGGGCCAGTTGCAAATGCATGACCCTTCAGATTTCAACTATGTGACCGCGCGATCAAGTAACGGCACACCACTACAACTCGAATATCATCCTTATGGACATCAGCGTCCGTGGTATCGGGTACTCCGGGTTTTTGTAACCGGCGGATACATCAGCGAAGGGGATACCATTCGTATCACTTTCGGCGATCGAAGTGGTGGGTCACCAGGATTAAAACTGCAGACCTTCTGCGAGTCGGATTTCGAGTTTAAAGTTTTGGCCGATGTATGTGCTACGGGGCATTACATTCCCGTCGTGGATATCCCGTCCATTGCGATTGTTCCAGGAAAAGCGGCACTATGGCGGGCGGTGCTGCCCAGCCTGCGAAAACCTGAGGAATCCTTTCACCTGGGTATCAAGGCCGAAGATATCTGGGGAAATCCAACCCACCAGGCCAGTGGCGAGCTTGTCTTAGAATGCAACCTCGATGTAATCGGTTTGCCCGAGAGAATAGACTATCCCCTGGGTCAGCGGTCCATGTTATTGGAAAAGTTGCACTGCGAAACCGAGGGCATCTTACGCATCACTGTATCTGATAAGGAAGGCCAAAGATTGGCAGAAACCAATCCACTGTTGGTTCGTCAGGGTGAGCTATCCGGCTATTGGGGAGACATGCACGGACAAAGTGGTGAATCCATTGGCATCAATACCGCCAGGGAGTACTTTGATTTCGCTCGCAATCTGGCATTCCTGGACGCCACCAGTCACCAGGCCAATGATTTTCAGATCAATAACCGATTCTGGGCGCAAATTAATGAACTCACAGCGGAGTATCTAGACGAGGGCCGATTTGTCACTTTTCCCGGTTATGAGTGGTCGGGAAACACTGGCGTTGGTGGAGATCGAAATGTCTATTTTCGCGAGGAAGGGCGCCAGATCCGACGCTCATCCCATGCTTTGTTGGTGGAGCGGGAAGACATCCACACCGATAGCCCTACGGCGAAGCAGTTGTTCGAGGATCTTTCCGAAGAGGATTGTATGGTCTATGCCCATATCGGCGGTCGACCTGCGGATATCGCCATGGCCCATGATCCCCGACTGGAAACCGCCATGGAAATTCATTCGGCCTGGGGTACCTTCGAATGGTTGCTCACTGACGGTTTTCCCTTGGGACATCGTTCTGGTGTGGTGTGTAATAGTGATGGTCATAAGGGAAGGCCCGGTGCAAGCTATCCTGGAGCCGCTACCTTTGGTGCCTATGGCGGACTAACCTGTTTTTTAACCTCAGAACTGACTCGGGACAGTTTCTTTGACTGTCTGAAAAGACGTCATCATTACGGTACTACGGGGAACCGCCTGCATCTGGATGTGCGAGCGAAGTTTAACAAGCTTGCTAAATTTTTCGAATACGATCCGCGTTATTTTGACGTGCAGCCTGAGTTGGTGACCGAAGTGATGATGGGGGACATTGCTCAGATCAGCGTTGATTCTGTCGAGCTATTCATTGAAGTTATCGCCCAGGCGCCTATCGAGCGTATCGATGTCTTAAATGGAACTAACACTGTTGAGACACTACGCGACTTTGATGAAAGTCAGCTGGGTCAGCGAATTCGAATCCTGTGGCAGGGGGCGGAGTATCGCGGCCGGGGTCGCCAGACAAGTTGGCAGGGTGAGGCGCGATTTCATGATGTCCGCATCACACGAATGGAAAAGATTAACGCCTGGAATCACGAAAGACCCATCGAGCTCCACGGCGACAATCACATTACCTGGGACACCCTGACCACGGGCAATTTCGGCGGCGTAGATTTGTGGCTCGATGAGGGCACTGATGCCAGTGTTGATATCGAAACCAATCACGTTTCAGGTTCATCCAAATTGAATCAAGTTGGCATTGATGACTGGGTGCTCGATGCAGGGGGTCTGGATAGAAAAATCAGAGTGTTTCGATTACCAGAGAAAAATCTTTGCCGGGAAATGCAATGTAAGCTCAAGATTCCGATTCATCAGGATGGCGACAATCCCATCTGGGTTCGAATTACAACTGAAGACGGATTCCTGGCCTGGAGTAGTCCTATTTTTTTTTATAGATAATTCGTTATATGTGGTTGTCGTGATTTGGTTTTACTGACCATCAAAAAGAGAAATTAGGATTGGGCAGCTATCAGCGCTTTTGCTAGAGCCGTCACAATGTGAGGAAATTTGATTGAGACGTTTTTTCAGTTTTTGCAAATCTTTGATTTTGTCTGAAATTCCCATGATGTGCTCTTCGGTGAGAGTCTTGACCTCGCTTCTGGTATGTCGTGCACCCGCATCTGATAACTCCAGTAACCCACGAATTCGGTCCGTAGAAAATCCCAGTGTCTTAGCGCGCTGAATAAACTTTAGAATTCGCAAATGATTTTCGTCGTAAAGGCGATATCCAGATGCAGACCGTGGGGGCTCGGGCAGCAAATTGACTTTTTCGTAGTAGCGAATGGTTTCTATATTGCAGCCAGTTTGTTTGGCTAGCTTTCCGCGTGTAAGCATATTAATTAGGGTTTCTCAGTTTCCAGGCGTTGTAAATTTCATCAGGCCATAGGGAGGTTATCCACATGGTGATGGCAAAAATGTCATCATCTGACAACACCTCTCGCCACGGCGGCATGGTCCCGCCCACGGCCATGGTGCCATTTCTAATGGTGTGCGCTAACGCATCTACTGAATGATGCCATGCATGGGCTGTGCCGTTTAATGGCGGCGGCGGGTAGTTGCCATTGTCATCAGTCAAGCGCCAATTCTTTCCATTACCTTCCGCGTTTTGACCATGACACACGCTGCAATATTGTTGGAATAATGTTTTTCCGGTATCTAAAGTGGTCGGATCATTAAACCGTTCAGTTTGAGCGAAAGTTACCGATGAATTGGCAATCGAAAAAACAAGTGCAGCAAATAATGTAATTCCTGCTTTAATATTTAGTGACATGATTTTCCCCATTTTTGAAGTCGCCAATAGTTATAAGGCCATGGTGTGAGAAACCCCACAATTAACATAACCGCTACCGCCCACCATGTGAGCAATGCGCCGCCGGTTAATGCCCAGTCGGTCGTATTCATGGCGGCCTCCATGCCGATCATGGATATCATGCTCATACCAATCGCAGTTTTAAATGCGAGCGGAATCGGCATTTCATTTCTCCAAAGTATGAATGTTTCTAGTGCAATACTGGTTAACAGCCCGTTTATCACCGCCAATATCATAATCCACAATGTCGGCCAGGGAATATTCATCACCTGAAAATAGGCGATGGTTCCAAAATCCCCAATGGAGCAGCCAAACAGGCACCAAAACGTATTTTTGGCGCTCTTTCTCCAGGTTGAACCGGAAGACCAGAAGTTTCGGGATTGTAAGGTGCCAATTGTGGCCATTGCTAGTGATCAAGGTTAGAACATTGATACAATAATAAACGCTGTATTAGATACAGAGTCAAGCAAAAGGTTTCCCATTGGGGCTTGACCTTGTTGTTAGTACAGACTTTATAATGGCCCGATGGGTAAAATTGTGCATAAACCACTGGCAAAAATATGCTGCTATCTATTGGCGGTTGCGGTCATGTGTGTCCCTCTTGCTCACGGGGCAATGATGTCTTCTATTGACAGCAATCACGCCCATACTGTTGATGTAAATTCAGCGGATCATAGTCATGGCAAAAGCCATACTGGAGAGACTGAATCTCAACCATGCCACTCTACGCCAATGGATGTTGATAATTCAGTGGGGGCCACAAATTTGAAATTCAATGATGTGGATTGTGGACACGACAAAAATTTGTCCTGTAAAACGCTTTGCGCGGGTTCTGCCGTTACAATACCCGAAACGACTACTGGCCCGTTGCCGCAAAAATCTACCGACACCTGGTTAGCTGTGAATACTGCCCAAGTTTATCCGCCAGCTTCCGCCCCTTTGTTCAAACCTCCCCGAGCTTAAGTTTCATTTGTCCGGCGTTTGCACGGACAAAGTTGATTGTGCCCAATCCTGGGCCGAACGGAAAAACAGTTTTTAATGCCTTCGGGCAATGGGTTATGTGCTCATACATAACCATTGAAAACAAAACTTAAGACAGGTAAGAACAGTGAATATACAAATTCTCAACAAGATAATTTCCATATCATTTGCAGCTATGTTGACTGCAACCGGTACTGCCAATGCTTCTGAAACAGCGCCGAGTGTGCTGGATTATCAAGATCATCCGCGATCTCCGGAGCATAGCGACATATACGTCGGAGACCTACTTTCATTAGACGCCACGCTTTCCTGGACTAATCGATTTAATGGCGACGAAACCTTTAACCAAGCAGAAATGCTTCCGCAAAGCATCATTTCGTCATCCACCATGACACACGATAAATCCAACATGATGCAATCCATGGGTACAATGACCATGGATGGATTGGGTGTGATTAAAACCATTCGCCCAGAGCAGGGCAAAGTAAAAATTCAGCATGGGCCCATTGAAAAATATGGTATGCCTGAAATGACCATGGTGTTTAAAGTCGATGATCCTTCCATGCTCGAGGATCTCGACCAAGGGCAGGAGGTTGGTTTTAACGTCGATAATTCTTCTGGCGGATTTGTCGTAACACATATTATGTCAATGCAGCAGATGGAAAACAGCATGGCTGAGCAGCAAGGAACAACTACTACTAGCGGTATGGATGCACGTGGCATGGTAAAGGCCGTTCGATTATCTCAGGGCAAGGTGAAGATCGAGCACGGTGAAATCGATAAATACGGTATGCCAGCAATGACCATGATGTTTAAGGTCACCGATCCCGCACTACTTGAAGGCTTAGAGCAAGGTACCGAAGTCGAGTTTGATGTCGACAATTCGTCTGGTGGATTCGAGATCACCAATATCAAATCGATCAGTGAGTGAGGAAATTAACTATGACGTTTAAAAAAAATATACGACTAGTTGTCCTCGGCGGCGTTATGGTATTGCTTAATGCTTGTGCGACGGTGCCGCAAGATGGTGGTATCTCAAACGTACAAAACTTGATTGATGAACACCTAGGGGATAGCAATCAGGCGGTGGTCATTAATCCGGCGCAACGGATCACCGTTGATGACGTTGACGCGTTGCTTGCAAATCCACTGAATATCGCCGATGCCGAACGATTATCGATGCAGGTCAATCCTATGGCCAAAGTGAGCATTTTGCGAGTTGGGATCGCCGAAGCAGACTATGCGCAGGCGGGTCGGCTTGAGAATCCAGGCTTTGCTTATGAACGGTTTAGTAGTCAAGAATACACCAGCTCACTCTTGTTCGACATTGGCGGCTTGGTTTTAATGCCTCTGAAACGCCAGGTCGAAGCACGGCGTTTAGAGATGGTTCGCTATGACGCGGCTGGTGCGGTCTTAACCCATCTGGCCAAAACCCGGCGTGCCTGGATTGACGCAGTAGCAAAAAAGCAGCAAACCCAGTTGTTGGCTCGAGCAGTCGAGTCTGCCGAAGCGGGTAATAATATGACACGACAAATGTCGGCACTGGGTCACAGTGGCGTGATTGATGCGGCTGAGTCAGAAATATTTTTAAGCGGCATGCGTGCGGCGCTGGCCAAACAACGCCTAACCGAAGGCGGCGCGCGCGAGGCCCTGATTCGCCAACTCGGACTTTGGGGGGATCAAGCACGAGCGCTTTCCCTGCCGGATGCGCTACCACCACTGCCAGGCAGTTTGATTGAAATAGAGTCCGTTGAACGTGAAGCAATCGAAAATCGATTGGATGTGCAAATCGCCAAGTTGAATCTTGAGAGCATGGCAAAAAATCTCAAATTAACCCAAAGCAGCCCTTTTCTATCTGCCATTGAACTGGGTCCGGTAACGGAAAAAGTCGATGGTGTAAAGGAGCGAGGCTATGAGCTTGAATGGCGCATTCCGCTGTTTGATGCGGGCGGCGTCAAAAATAAAAAGGCAAGATTTTTGCTGGAACAGGCTCAGGCCCAGGCCGAAGCCACAGCGATAGCTGCCGCATCCAATGCGCGCAGTGCGTTGGCGAGCTATCGTATTACCTGGGAGATCGCCAGGCATTATGGTGATGAAGTCTTGCCCTTACGCCAGCGAGTCAGCCAGGAACAGTTACTGATGTACAACGGTATGCTGATCAGTGTGTTTGATCTGTTGCAGGACGTACGTGAAGCCATGACCGTCGAAGCCGGCTATGTCGAGGCCGTGCGGGAATTCTGGATTGCAGACACCAACTTGCAGCAAGCCCTGACTGGCGCGGACACACAGAAAATGAGTTTTGCAAGTGCATCCATGCCGGGTACCGGATCAGAAGGCGAAGGCCACTAGACTATATTGAATAGAGAAAATATCATGACAAATCGAAGACAATTTTTACAAGGCGCTGGTGCAGCGGTGGCAGTGGGTGCGGGACTGGTATCTAAAGTCGCGCTGGCGGCGTTGCCCGAATCACCGAGTATGGATTCCGCATCAATGCAATCACCCGAGGAGCCGAAAAACGGCCCCTGGTACAACCCCGTGGTAACTTTAAATGGATGGTCATTACCCTGGCGCATGAACAACGGCTGGAAAGAGTTTCATTTAACCGCCGAAGCCGTCGAGCGTGAGCTTGCACCGGGTATGACCGCACGATTGTGGGGATACAATGGCCAGTCACCCGGGCCAACCATTGAATGTGTCGAGGGAGACAAGGTGCGCATCTTTGTCACCAACCGGCTTCCCGAACATACCACCATACACTGGCACGGCATATTTCTTCCGGCCGGAATGGACGGCGTCGGCGGATTGAATCAGCCACAAATCCCGCCGGGTAAAACCTATGTCTACGAGTTCGAACTGAAGCAGTCGGGAACATTTATGTACCATCCTCACGCCGATGAAATGGTACAAATGGCCATGGGTATGATGGGCTCATTGGTCGTACATCCAAAGGACCCGGAGGCCCATAAAGTTGATCGCGATTTTTGCTTTTTAATGGCAGGCTATGACATTGATCCGGGCACCATGACAACCCGCATTAACACCATGCTGGATTTTAATCTGTGGACATGGAACAGCCGCGTGTTTCCAGGTATTGATCATTTAGTGTGCGGATACAACGAACGTGTGCGCGTGCGTATGGGTAACCTAACCATGACTAATCATCCTATTCATATCCATGGGCTCAACTTTGAAGTCGCCTGTACGGATGGGGGGTGGGTGCCGAAAGGTGCGCGTTGGCCGGAAGTCACCGCCGACATTGCTATTGGCCAGATGCGTGCTATCGAATTTAATGCCGATGCCCCGGGCGATTGGGCGATGCATTGTCACAAGTCCCACCACACCATGAATGCCATGGGCCACGATGTGCCTAATATGATTGGTGTGGATCAGCGCCAGGTCCAGCAAAGTCTGAGCAAGTTACTTCCAGGGTATATGGTTATGGGAGAGCGCGGTATGGCAGACATGGGTGAGATGGTAATGGCTTTACCCAAAAATACCTTGCCCATGATGACCGGGCAAGGTCAATTCGGCCCTATCGAAATGGGTGGTATGTTCACAGTTTTAAAGATTCGTGAAAACCAGGTGGTTGGAGACTATTCAGATCCTGGTTGGTATGACTATCCAGAAGGTACCGTTTCCTATGAAGCAGATATTTCTTAAATTATTGTTAAACACTACAGGCAAATTAAAATGAGTATCAAAGTAATTAAAATTCTCACTGTTTCCACAGCAGTCTTTTTCGGTTTCACATCATCAATGATTTACGCCAGTGGCACACACGACCACAAGCATGCCATTGAATACGATCCGGTTGAGAATGAATTTGGCATGTATGAACCGGATATGCATGTAACCCAAACCATAGAGGTGGAAATGAGCGATAAGATGCGGTTCACCCCGGACACAATCAACGTCAAAAAAGGCGATGTGATTAAATTCATCCACAAAAATACCGGCACCCAGGTCCATGAATTCGTATTGGGAACCCCAGGTTCTTTGGATGAGCATGCAGAGATGATGAAAAAGTTTCCTGGTATGGAGCATGAAGAACCCTATATGCTGCACGTTGCGCCGGGAGAAGTAGGTGAAGTCACCTGGAAGTTTTCTAAAGAAGGAGCCTTTGCTTTTGGGTGTTTGATACCAGGGCATTATGATGCAGGCATGAAAGGCACCGTCACTGTTGAGCTTTAATTGGTTGCAACACCAACAGAGTCCATCAAACCATTATGGTTTGCATTATAAAGCACAGTTCTATTCCCCACTGGCTCAGTTGTCCGTGTGAGCTTAACCCGGGAAAAAGGTAACCCGACTCAAAATTTGTAATACAATCTCCATAACGCTGTTTCAGGTCTCAAAATGGGTCACATAAAAAATATGAACTTCCCCGAATCTCTGCTTGAGGGATACCAGCAGTTCATGTCGACCGGCTACTCAAATCAGCGAAACCGTTACGTTGATCTTGCCACCCAGGGGCAGAAACCGGAGACCATGGTGATCGCATGCTGCGATTCCAGAGCTGCGCCAGAAATGATTTTCAATTCGGGGCCGGGTGAGTTGTTTGTAATGCGAAACGTGGCTAATCTGGTTCCGCCCTATGCGCCGGATGGCGCATTCCACGCCACCTCTGCGGCGCTGGAGTACGCTGTGCAATCTCTTTGGGTGAAAAATATTATTGTTATTGGCCATGGTCGATGTGGTGGCATCCATGCTGCATTGGACAGTGACGCCGATCCGTTGTCCCCTGGGGATTTTATTGGAAAATGGATGAGCATGTTGTCGCCCCTGGCAGAACAGATTCGAAATTCTGAATTATTGACCAGTGCAGAACGTCAGACAGCCATGGAACGAATTTCAATCCGGGCATCTCTGGCAAATCTGCTTACCTTTCCCTGTGTGCAAATTTTGAATCAGCGCAAAAAGCTGGCCCTGCACGGGGCGTGGTTCGATATTTCATCCGGAGAGCTGTGGATCATGGACCCACAATCTGGTGATTTTGCCCGGCCAGATTTTTAAAACCCCGCAATGTAATTCAAATATTGCTCCCATCCGCGGTGTGTTTGTCTTTCGCCGCCATATTCAAAATAACCAATTTGTTGTTCAAAGCCGTATCGGCAATTATGCAATTATGGGGACAGTTTACTTATCTCAATGTCAAGCATTTCCACAGCGAGAGTAGTTTACAATATAGATAAGTAAACTGTCCCCAATGCTTGGTAATACTCTAATTCAGATCTGAAAATGGACACAATAAAGAAAATTTCGAGGCGGGATTTTATCGGTGGTTCACTGGCATTGATATCATTGCCTGCCTGGGCCCAATCGTTGCCGGCCAATCCCGACGTTGTTATCGTAGGTGCCGGCTCTGCAGGGCTTGCCGCAGCAAAATCCCTTATCGCCGCAGGCAATAGCGTGGTAATTCTGGAAGCCGCCGGGCGCATCGGTGGGCGTGCACTGACCGAGAGTTCAAGTTTTGGCATCCCATTTGATCATGGTTGTTCCTGGATTACGGCGGGGAATTTGAATCCTTATACGGATCTAGCCAGGCAATATGGATTCGATCTGCACGACCACAGCTCACCCGGAGAGACATTATATGTGGGTGACCACAGGGCAACGCCTAAACAAGGAATGGCCTATGATCGTGACTGGTCGGCTACATTGAGCGCATTGGGAAAAGCCGGCGCTCAAGGACTCGATGTTGCCGCTTCAACGGTCATTCCTAAAGATAAAGAATTTGTTGGCGTCGCCCAAACCTGGATCGGCCCCATGGACTGGGGTGTGGATTTTAAGGATTTGTCAACGCTCGATAACTATAATTCCGCGGAAACGGCGCCAGATTATATGATTAAGCAAGGTCACGGAACTCTGGTTCAAAAAATGGGTGAGGGATTGCCTGTTCAGTTGAATACCCCGGCGACTAAAATAACCTGGAATGGAAACGGCGTTTCCGTAGATACCCCAGCGGGGGTGATTTCTGCTAAAGCCTGTATTGTGACCGTATCAACCGGGGTGCTCGGCGCTGGTAATATCGAATTTAGTCCTGCACTACCCAGCTGGAAACTCGAGGCCATTGATAATGTTCCTATGGGTTTGCTCGCAAAAATTGCATTGCAGTTTGATCAGGAGCGTTTCGGATTACGGCCAAATCAGTGGCTGGATTATTGGGTGCCTGAAACAATGCCTGCCCAGGCATGCTATTTTCTGGCCTGGCCATTTGATTTCGATCTTTTGATTGGATTTGTTGGTGGTGAATTTGGCTGGGAGCTTTCCGCTGCCGGAGAGGATGCGGCAATCGATTTTGCACTGGGAGAGTTGGTCAAAATGCTGGGTAGTGATGTGCGTAAATTCTTTGTTAAAGGAAAACTGACGGGATGGGCCAGTAATCCACTAACTATGGGTGCCTATGCGTCCGCACGACCGGGCCATCACCATGCTCGGGAAACACTGGGGCTGCCAGTAGGGGATAAGATATTCTTTGCCGGTGAAGCCATGGCGGGTGAAATGATTCAATTATGCGGCGGAGCGTATTTGAGTGGTGAGGCTTCTGCCAGAAAAGTGATTGAAACAATCTCATGAGCCTGAAATATTTGCCTCGTATTTCTCCGCGATCACTTTAATCGTTTTGGTTAAACCGCTATACAAAGGCTATTTGTGCCCTCCAAGCCTATGCTGTTAACATAACTCTTTGTTCAGTAAAATCGGATTCCAGGAGTTAGCAAATGAAAGAAGGTCATTGTTTGTGTGGTAGCGTCAGATGGCAATTGCTGGCGGAACCTTATGCGATGTACAACTGCCATTGCCGGATGTGTCAGAAGGTGCATGGCGCAGCATTTGGCACTTATTGTTTTTTTACCGAGGGCCAGGTTCGTTGGATAGGGGATACCGACGCCATTGTGCATTACGAATCTTCCGAAGTTCTGACTCGGAGCGCATGCGATAACTGTGGATCGGTAGTTCCCTATTCCAATGTAGCGGGGGATCATTGGGTGGTACCCGGCGGCTTCCACGATGATATGCGAAAACCGGATTACAACATTTTTGTTGTCGATAATTCTCCCTGGCATACCATTAGCGGCAATTTGCCCGAATGTGATGCTTACCCGGAGGAGTCAGGCATTCCCAGTGTGGAAGGGATTCCTGTTCCGGGCAAAGCTGAGGGCCCAGTGCGCGGAAGCTGTCTGTGTGGTGCGGTTACGTACCAGGTAACCGAGCCATTTAAGGTGGCGCACAATTGCCATTGCTCCCGTTGTCGCTATGGTCGTGCAGCGGCCCACGCCTCAAACGGCTTTGTCTCCTATGATGGACTGGAGTACCTGAGTGGTGAAGACCGCCTAAAATTCTACAAGGTGCCCGACGCTAAATTTTTTACTCAAATGTTCTGTGAAGTCTGCAGCTCCCTGATGCCACGTAAAGATTCTGAGCGGGGGATTGCTATTGTACCCTTAGGTTCGTTAGATGACGATCCGCAGATCAGGCCCGTGGATCACATCTTTGTGGATTACAAGGCAGGTTGGCATGATATTACAGATGGCCTGCCGCAATTCCCGGAAGGCCCGCCACCCGACTGACTCAGAAATATTCGTAAAGTTTGAGGTCAGGACCCTATTTTTCGCGGTGTCGCAAAAACAAAATTTGGGCAAACTTATTTTTCCAGCTTGCAGAAATTATTAATTTACTAACAAACGCATAGATATCTTTTCACGTCACTAGAATGTTGAGGGAATACGCGCTAAGCCCGTTCACGCTTTTGGTTTTGTTTCTGGTTCATAGCCCTGAGTCTCGCTAGGCACCAGCTTGGATGTCTGATGCCCTGAATCAAAAAGTTTCTCGAAACGTTTCTGTCGCCGCAACTGAATCCAGTGGTTCACATCCCAGATATTGGCCAATGGCTCCCCGGTACCGGGCATGCACTGTTGGTAGGTCGGCGGCCCGTGTTCGGCGATCATGGTGGTGTACTCACAACCCCGAGCTAACTGGCTCTTCCAGATCGCATCCCACCAACGCTCAGAGCCTTCCATGTATTGGATCCACTCCGGTGAGCGCGGATCCACCACCTGGGGTCCGTGGTCGTAGCCCACACGGCACTGGGTGTGAATCACATTGGGCACAATGAAATCGATAACCTGGTTCAGTACCGGATCCGAGGTGTCCACCTCGGCAACACACATTAAATGTGAGAAGTCGGCGCAGAGTTGGATTTGAGCGCGGATATCCGAATACTTAAGCAGGAAATCGCGGATGACCCAGGGAGAGTGGAGGAAGCGCTTGCGATGGGTTTCATGGGCAACCGCAAAGTTACACTCTTTCTCCCACCCTAGAACGTCGCGAAAGTAACGCGCTGCCATGGCCTGGGGAAAATTGTCTCTCAGATCGTGGCCGATCACGAGGGTCAGCAATCCACCTTCTCTCCGATCACCAAAAATCTGGTAGCAGGCCGAGACCTGTTCTTTGAAGCACGCCACGTGCCGGCGCAGTATCTGCTGCAGTTCACCAGATGCTTGCTCTTCAAGACCCTCGTACACGCCCTCATATTTCTCATGGGCGACTTGCACTTCGTGTTCTGCGGAACGTGCTGCCAAGGCGGTTGCCATTTCTTCCGCCGTTATCGGAGTCGTATAACCCCGGTGTGCACCACCCCAAAGGTCGAACTGGGTATCGCCGACGTTAAATGCGCCATCGGTGTAAATACTCAGGGTGAGGCCCATGGCGTGCAGATTCAGCAGCTTTTTCAGTTTCTCGGGGCCGAGAAAGAGCGCCAATTTAAACGGCATTTCGACGCCGTCGTACCCGAGGGAGGCGAGATGGGGGAGAAGTGTGTCGAGTTTACGGTGCGGAGCCCTGGCCAGGCGACCTTCGAATTCGTCGATGTTGCCCCAGAGAGTCCGATACTGCTCAAGTCGCATCCAGATGCCCTAGGTGTTGGCGTGGATTTTTGGCCATATTTATTCAGAGAATTTTCGGTTGAATGGTTGACGATTATACTGATCTGAACGCACCATAGCTTTGGCCTGGTGATGACTTCTGAAAGAAGCTTGCAGTTTAAATATGATTAGCTATAGCGAACTGGACGAAATCAGGATTCATTAATAGGTATGGAATATAGTATAGTTATGTAAATTGTGTAGAAACGGATAGTTAAATTAACTGGGAAACAGTGGTGCAAAAGACGTCCAATACTAATGAAATACCAAAAGATAGTATCAATGGGGTAGTTTGCGCTGATCGTCGACGCGCCCCTAACAAGGTATTTTCCGACCGAAGTATTTTCCGGCGCGGATATTGCTGCCAGCACCGTTTCCCTTTAGTGACGTTAAACAAATTCTGAAATCAGTACCAGAGGACACAACTATGAAAAAACAAATAATAAAATTACTAATTTGTACGCTATTCATATTATCTGGCATGACCTTGGCTCAGGATCCAGCTGAATTTCAGGGGTATTATGCCGGTAGCGAAACACTTGCTGGAGGATCCTCAGTACCCTCTGGTACCTACGCACTTAAAATTAAGATCTCTGCCAAAGGTAAAATTAAAATTACCGATGTGGATAATATTTCCGGATTCGGAAAATTAGAAGGAAACTACTTTAAGGTGGTCAGGAAAGCCCCCAAACAAATATTTGAAGGCACAATATTGGATGGCGTAATAACAGGCACAACATGGGGAAACAAATACACTGGCGATGGGACCTTTACAGCGGAATTGCAAGAATAGAGGAGCATAAAGGTGTCGGAGGGATTAATTATGGGGACAGTTTACTTATCTCTAGATAGCAACCGAGTTCATTTTAATTAATATTTCTCCGTACTCGCCCGCCGCTGTTTTAACCAATTTATTCGCGTCCTTATATTAAAACTTCGACATAAAATCTGTCTATCGAAGAGGCGCTTCCGTTGCGTCCTGTACGCCTCTGACATTTTCGCGATAGAACAAATAGATGCCAGATCCGACAATTAACACCATGCCGATGAGTTCTTTTATCGAGAGTATGTCGCCCCAAAACAAGTAGCCTGCGACAATAGATACCAGTAAACCTGAGTATTCAAAAGGTGCGATGGTGGCGGGATCTGAAGCGCGATAGGCCGCAGTTAACAATAAAAATGCGATGGTGCCAATGACGGCAACCCCAATCATGCCGGAAGTAATCAGGACAGTATCAAAATTCCAGGACCGCACCATAAACTCGATAGCGGCAAACTCAGGGGTGTCAAACCGGCCGTCACCAATAGCGAGCCCCATGATGCCACTTAATATAGCGGTAACGATGTACATATATATGACCTGCTGATAGACGGTATCTTTTTCAGCTGTCATTTTTGCAATCATCATCGAAATCGCATAAATCATCGCCACGGCCACAGGAAGCAAATAAAACAAATCGAATGTATCCCCCTCGGGCTGAGCAATAATGACTACCCCCAAAAATCCAACGATCATGGTGACCCAGCGATAAACACCGACCTGGCTGCCAAAAATAAAAATTGATAGGATGGTTATAAAAAATGGACTGATCAAAAACAAAACCGTTGCGTTGGCGATAGGAATCTTGGATTGAGCGAAATAAAATGTCGAATATCCACAGAAGAACAGCAAGCCACGAAACGTGCTTAACAGTGGATAGGCTGTGCTAAATTTAAGGGTTCTGCCGGAAATTTTTAGAAATGCAGAGATTAGGAAAATACCAATCATCGAGCGGATAAACAAAATCTGAAACAGCGAAGTGTCTTCAGATAGAAGCTTAATCACCACATCCTGTATCGAAAATGCCGTCATCGCGATGATGACAAAATATATACCGCGCCTGTTTTCAGCCATTGGTTTTGTAAGAGTTAATGATCCGGGTAAAGGGTAAGCATTGCATTGTTCTATCAACAAGATGGCGTATTCATATTGGCGAAATGTATACCCAATTCAGGCCCAAGGCGAGGAAAAAATAATCGATTTATCGGGACCGGTTTGCCTACCCCGAACCATCCGCTATACCGTCATTTATTCGCTATTACAATTTGAGATATACTTGTTAATGTATATTCTTTGGGAGACTTAAAACCATGCTCGATGTTGCGATCATAAGTGCAGGGGCTACCGAGCAAATGCTGACCACATGGTCATCTATCCGCACCCTGCCTATACCAACAATTGCTGCGCTGAACGGGGTCACTGCGGGTGGTGGTTTTGAGTTGGCACTGGGTTGCGATCTGCGCATCGCCTCGCGGACGGTGAAGATTGGTTCCTGCGAGGTGCGCATAAACCAGCCCACAACAAACGGCTCGAGCTATTTGCTGGCACGCTTGATCGGCGAGAGCAAAGCCAAGGAGCTATGTCTCACCGGTGATTTGTGGAGCGCTGAAGAAGCAGCCCGGGTTGGATTGGTCAATGCTGTCGCTGATCCAGAAAATTTCGAAGACACCGTACAGAGTTGGGCGAATAAGATTGCCAGCCGTGCGCCCATTGCTGTTCGTTATGTTAAAGAATTCTTCGATAAAGGGCGGACAATTTCTGCGGATGCCGTGGTGGAGATGGAAGAAAAAGCGGCATTAGCCTGCTGCTTCACCGAGGATCAGCAGGAAGGCTTTAATGCTTTTCTGGAAAAACGCGAGCCACGGTGGGCTGATAAGTAGAATGACCTGAACTTGTCTCTTCTTGTTCAATTATCTCTATTCTCTAATTCTTCCCAAAAGCAAATGCGATGACTGAGCCCACCTACCAGATTAATAAAATCACCATCGAAGCCGAGCAACGTCGACTAAGGATAGAATGGAATGATGTCCATGTCAGCCGATTTCATTTTGTCTGGTTGCGGCACAGCGAGGCTTATTCCGACACCTTATTAACCAGTGAAATTGATGATTTCCTGAATTTACCCGACGATCCTCGAAAGCTTGAAATTATATCTACCCAGATCAAAGGGTCTGAGCTTGTTATAAACTGGAATTCTGGACTGAAAGATACAACCTATTCGATACGATGGTTGCGCGATAATTGTTATTCTGAGTCGGCCCGAAAAACCCGTCAACATAAGCCTTCGTTATGGGATGGCACTTCAGGACTTGCGCTACCGAGATTCGACTGGGCGCGAATCGATGGCGGAGATGAAGACTACTTGTTCGAGCTGTTTCTGGCTGTGCGCGATAATGGTTTTGCGCGGGTATTTAATGTGGCGACTCATGAAGGTTCCGTAGCTGAAGTGGCAAGTCGATTTGGGCCCGTATTAACTAGCCATCTCGGAAAAGTTTTCGATGTAAAAATCCAGCCAGGATTCAATATCGGCGCAACCCAATCACATTACCTCGGCGCCCACTCCGATGACAATTGGCGATATGCACCCATAGGCATCTCGTTTTTTCATTGTTTAAAAGCACATCCGTCCGGCGGCGGTGATTCGATATTGCTTGATGGATTTTTAGCAGCAGAACGACTACGAAAAAATAACCCCGAAGCATTTACTGTTTTAACGACTACCCCCGTATTATTTCGTAGTTTTAGAAATGAAGGTGAAAAGTATCACGCTCGCCGAAAAATGATCAACATTGATTTTGATGGAAACATAATCGGAACCCGATTTACCGAAAGGTCTTTGGCGCCCCAGGATATTCCAGAAGAGTTAATCGAACAGACCTATCTTGCGGTCCAGGCGTTTGCTGATGAGATTTATAATCCGGATCTTGAGTTTCGTTATCTTATGAAGCCAGGTGATATGAATGTTTTGGACAACCATCGAATGTTACATGGGCGCGGTGTGTTTGACCCCTCCGCCGGTGAGCGTCATCTGCAACATTGCAGCGTACCGCGAGACGAATTTCATAATCGCTTGCGCATCGAAGCGGGTAAACGAAACTTGCCCGATGAATTCTACTTAATGGCCGAAGGTGCTTTGGCCTAGCACGACTTAACTCGAATAATTCCTTTAGTATGGTGTCAGAAGCGTTAGGCGTAGAACGTTGCGCCGGTTCGCGCCATTTCACGTAATGACTCGGGTGGCCTAAATCGTTCGCCATAACTTGCCGTAAATTCATCGCACTGTTTTACAAAAGTTTCGACACCACAATAGTCGACATATGATATGGCGCCGCCGGTATAGGTTGGAAATCCCCAACCCAGGATGGAACCCACATCACCATCCCGAGGATCGGAAAGCACGCCTTCATCCAGGCAACGCACCGCATCCACGGATTGAACCATCAATATGCGCTTCCTTAGCACTTCGACATCCGGCTGCTCATGGGATTTGGGAAAATGATCGTGCACGCCCGACCATAAATGTTTCGGCCCGTCAGGCGGATAATCATAAAACCCACAGCCGGATTTTCGACCCAATCGACCCAATTCCTCGACTAAAAGTCGAAGCACATCTTCTCCTGCCTTTGTCTTGTATTGATCACCCAGGTCAAGTTTATGCTGCTGGTGAATTTTATGGTTGAGTTCAAGGCTAACCTCATCGAGTAGCGCCAGTGGCCCAACCGGAAAGCCCGCAAGTTTGCCGGCGTTTTCAATTAACGCAGGGCTGACCCCTTCTTCAACCATGGCAACGCCTTCTTCGAGGTAGCGTGAAACCACACGGCTGGTGTAGAAGCCCACCGAGTCGTTTACGACAATAGGGGTTTTACGGATAAGTTTGACAAAGTCGAGAGCCCTGGCCAAAGTTTCATCTGAAGTCGCGTTGCCGATTATTACCTCCACAAGCTTCATTCGATCCACAGGGGAAAAGAAGTGCAGGCCAATAAAATTTTCAGGGCGAGACGCAATTTCGGCCAGCCCGGAAATCGGTAAGGTCGAAGTATTGGAAGCAAACACCGCCGTGGATGCCAGCATGGCCTCTGTTTTGCGCGTTACCTCAGCTTTAGTTTCGCGATCTTCGAAAACCGCCTCGATAACCAGTTCGCAATCTGCAAGCTCAGCAAAGTTGGTAGTGGTTGAAATGCGAGACAAGACATCCTGCTTTTGCTGTTCGGTGTTTTGGCCGCGGGAAATCAGTTTGTCCATAACCCTGGCGCTGTAGGATTTACCCTTTTCTGCTAATTCGGCATTGGCATCAAGCAAGGTGACATCGAGACCGGCGAGGGCTGAGACATATGCGATGCCCGAACCCATCATGCCTGCACCGAGCACACCAATGCGCTTATATTCTGCGGTGGGAACAGACGGGGGTCGCCGCCCCAGCTTATTCGCTTCATTCATGCTGAAGAAAAGCGAGCGGATCATGCTGCGGGTTTCTTTGCTGAGACAGAGTTTGGCAAAATATTTACTTTCCACTTTCAAACCCACATCTATGGGCAATTGCATGCCTTCGTAGACACAGGACAGGATAGCTTTGGGGGCAGGGTAATTGCCCCGGGTTTTAGCATGCAGCTGCGAGCTTTCAGGGATAAAAATCTCATAACCTTCGGGGCTGTGTACCCCTGGACCGGGTGGCTTATATCCTTTCTCATACCATGGTTTGTCAGGCCATCGCTTGTCAGGACCCTTGCCTGAGATTGTGGCCGCCTCGATCCACGCTCTGGCCGCAGCACCCAGTTCATCCGCTGCGACCACGTCATCGATGACG
This sequence comes from Candidatus Spongiihabitans sp., assembly GCA_965237725.1. Lineage (GTDB taxonomy): Bacteria > Pseudomonadota > Gammaproteobacteria > Arenicellales > Poriferihabitantaceae. Next base: position 2,143,002 of record OZ250151.1, on the reverse strand, counting down.
CCGAGTTTTGCAGCGGCAGCAGGGGTGTAGACCTTTCCTTCGAGTAAGATGGGCAAGGCCTTTTCGATGCCGATCATCCGCGGTAATCGTTGGGTACCGCCGCCACCGGGTAACAATCCCAGGTTAACTTCGGGTAAGCCAATGTTTGCCTTTGCACTATCCGCAGCGATACGATAATGGCAGGCGAGGCAAAGCTCCAAGCCACCGCCCATAGCCGCGCCATTGATGGCAGCCACAAAAGGCTTGCCCCCGGTTTCCATTTTTCTATACATCGCCTTGGTTGAATCACAAAGTTCCATGACTTGTTCGACGTCATTCAAGCCCAGCATCATTTCCAGGTCCGCACCGGCAATGAAATCTGCTTTTGCAGAATCGACTATGACGCCCTTGACCGTATCGTCGGCCAGTGCCTGATCAACTGCAGAGTCAAATGCAGCCAGGGATGCCCGATCCAGCACATTCATCGAGCGCTCATGCATATTCCAGGTAATGGTGGCGATGCCGTTCTCAACTTTAAAGTCAATCATCAGACGCGCTCGATCACCGTTGCAGTGCCCATTCCGGCGCCGACACATAATGTCACCAGGCCGGTTTCCTTGTCCTGGCGCTCCAGCTCGTCGAGCAGGGTGGATAACAACATTGCCCCAGTGGCGCCCAGGGGATGTCCCATGGCAATGGCGCCGCCGTTAACATTAACCCTGCCGTGTTCAACATCCATCACCTCCATGAACAACATCGGTACGCAGGCAAAGGCTTCATTGACTTCATACAAATCGATGTCGGTGGTCTTCATGCCAAGTCGTTTCAACACCTTGTGTGCTGAGTCCGAGGGTCCGGTGAGCATGATCGCGGGCTCGCTGCCGATGGAAGCATAGCCTTTAATCCGCGCTCTCGGTTTTAAACCTGACCGCTCTCCCGCCTCCCGGCTACCCAGCAACACCGCCGCAGCACCATCAACAATGCCCGAAGAGTTTCCCGCGGTGTGTACATGATTGATGCGCTCAACATCGGGGTAACGCATAACCGCCAGATCGTCAAATCCCGCGGCTTTGCCCATGTTCATAAACGCGGGGATTAACTCGCCCAGAGATTCCAGGGTGCTTTCAGGACGAGGGTGTTCGTCGTGATCGAGCAGGGTGACACCATTTATGTCACATACGGCTTCAATGCTGTTATGAAATCTCTCCTCGCTTTGGGCCTGGGCCGTGCGACGCTGGGACGCCACCGCATAAGCATCCACATCCTCTCTGGTATAGCCCTGGCGAGTTGCTATGAGGTCCGCACCAATGCCCTGGGGCATATAATAAGTCGGAAAAGCAACGTCTGGATCAGCCATCCAGGCGCCACCCGAAGAACCAATCTTTACCCGGGACATGCTTTCAACGCCGCCACCAATGGTTAGGTCGGATTGGCCTGCCATGATCTGGGCTGCGGCCATATTCACCGCCTCCAGACCCGATGAACAAAATCGATTGATCTGCACGCCTGGGGCGGTCAGTTCATAGTTGGCATAAAGCGCCGCGACCCGGGGAACACAGGCACCCTGTTCCCCCGCAGGATCGACCACGCCCATGACGATATCATCCACCAGGGCGGTATCCAGCGCATTTCGGTCGCGAATCCGTTCCAGCACAAAACTTGCCAAACGAATAGCCGGCACTTCATGTAATGATCCCTTCGGGTTGCCTCTACCTCGTGGGGTGCGGACAGCGTCGTAGATAAAGGCGTCAGTCATTTGGGCGGCTTGATTGGTTTAATAGTTTACAAAATTTTGTTGAACAATATCATTTTGAAAGCTTAACCCCAGCTTCCACTCGATCCCAGGTTGCTGATGTTACACCGCCCTCGCGCAGCTTGTACTTTTCCATCTTGCCCGTGGGTGTTTTGGGGATTTCGTCGCTGAACTCGAGATATCGCGGAATCATGAAATAGGGCATACTTTTGTCGAGAAATTCGATGAGCAATTTGGGGTCAATAGTTTTATCCGGTTGTGGCGTGATCACCGCCATGACCTCTTGCTCGCTGTGTTCATCCCACACCGGGAACACCGCGCTTTCAAATACGTCCGGGTGGAGGTTGATTTCATCCTGGACTTCCATGGAGGAAATATTTTCGCCGCGGCGGCGCATTGAATCCGTTAAACGATCAACAAAATAGAACCGGTCCTGTTCGTCTTTATATCCGGCGTCCCCAGTATGATACCAAAGGTTACGGAATGCCTCTGCGGTGTATTCTGGCTGGCGCCAATATTCTTTCAAAATGCTCCAGGGTTCTTTCGGCCGGGTACAGATCTCACCCATTTCACCGAAACCACATTCGATGTCCTGGTCATCTACAATTTTTACTTCGTAATTTTCAGTGGCATAACCCACGCATTGATTGGTAGGCAGTGGTTCACCGAAGTGATGAATCATGGTGATTGGGCATTCGGTACTGGCATAGCCCGTTGAAATTTCAAGCCCAAAGCGTTTACAGAAGGCTTCATGTTCGGGAATTACGGGGAACATACCAATCTTTCGCAGTGGTGTTTCAACATCCTCAGGGGTTTCTGGTTGCTGCCAGATGAAATTAGCGATAGCGCCCAGCATGAAAATCACAGAGCAGTCACGCTGCTTGATATCCGGCCAGAAGTGTTCGTTTTGGTAACCTTGTCGTAGCACCACGGTGGAGCCATAAATCATCGACGCATAGCAAACCGCCCATTGGGCGCCAATGTGAAACAGTGGCAGTCCAGCCGTGTAGTATCGATCCTCTGGTGTCAGGCTAAAAATTTCTGCCGCGCCATCGGCATAGGCAAAGGAATGTGCATGAGTGGTAGCAACACCCTTTGATGCGCCCGTAGTACCCGAGGTGTACATAATGGCGACCAGGTCATTGAATTTTGGCGTCGGTTCGAAGTCGGCGATATTTTCACTAAACAGTTCTTCGAAATAAGATGCCTTACAGCGCTTTGCCAGCATGGCCGGTAACGAAGTGTCCTTTCTCAACGATGGGTCTTCGGAGTAGAGAATCACGCAATCCAGATTCTCCAGCTGTTCTTCAATCTCTTCGAGTCGATCGAGGAACTGGCGGTCAATAATGATTTTTTTTGCGGTTGAATCATTGCAGAGCCGCGCCAGGATATTTTTGCGATAGGCCAGATTGATCGGCACCTGGATCGCACCGCGCTTACCGAAGCCAGTCCATACCGTGAGGAAATCAATGACGTCGGGCAACATCACCAGCACCGGCTCCTGGAAGGCTATTCCGAACTGTGCAATACCGTGGGCGAAACGATTCGAGCGTTCGTGCATTTCCCTATAGCTGATGCTCGCACCATCAACTGTCTCAACGAAATTTTTGGCGCCGAACGCCTGGGCGCGGCTGGCGAGGACATGACCAACAGTCCGCTCTTCCAGGGGAATCAACGACGGGGTAAATTTATTGGCCAATTTAATTACTCAGCAATAGGTTGATTGAGTGGGATAGCATATATAGAAAGTATAATTCAGGTGCGAACAAATACAAACACGGCAATCAATACCAATACTTTTAATGGCGTCGATCTTAAATAATTAATACTCTGATCTCATATTCCTGCTTCGACATATGGGAGTTTACAGAGTTTGTTTGATACCAGATAATCTATTGAAATTATCACTGTTCGAACAATTTAAGGCTTAGTGAAAACCGAATACGATTATGTCATCGCCGGCGGCGGGTCTGCGGGCTGCACATTAGCGGCGCGACTGGCAGAGGATCCGTCGATTAAGGTATGCCTGGTGGAGGCCGGAGGCAATGGTCGCGATCTGCTTATCCGTATGCCCGCAGGAAACGGTTTTGTATTTGGCAACCCCAAACTCGATTGGGGTTATGCATCGGTACCGCAACAGGGATTAAACGGTCGTCAAATTTATTATCCACGGGGCAAGGCTCTGGGTGGTACCTCAATCATGAATGGCATGATTTACATGCGTGGGATTCCGGCAGATTATGATGGTTGGCGCCAGAACGGTCTTGCTGGCTGGGGGTATTCAGATTTGTTACCTTATTTTCGCCGTTCCGAGGGATCACAAAATCGCCGCGATGCCTGGCACGGCACAGACGGTCCGCTCAAGACTGAGCTGTCGGCGAACTTTGGCACCCTTGAACAGGCATATATTGAGGCGGCTGTTGCAGCAGGTCATGAGCGCATTGATGAATTCAATGGTCCGGTACGCACCGGGATTGCGCGTACCCATAGCACAATTCATCGCGGTGTCCGACAGTCATCTGCCATCGCTTATCTCAGCAATCCCCCGAAAAATCTGACCATTCTGACCAACAAACAAATTTGTCGAATTATGTTTAACGGCCATAGAGCCACTGGCCTTGAGACCTTAGACGGAACATGTATTCGTGCCGAGGGCGAGGTCATTGTCTGCCAGGGCGCATTCGCTACACCCCAGTTATTAATGTTGTCGGGAATAGGTCCAGCGGATCATTTGTCGAAACACGGCATAGCGACTCGTGCAAATCTGCCTGGGGTAGGCGAGCATCTTGCCGATCACGTCGACGTTTCTATGCAATATGGCTCCGATCGAATGGACCTGAGTCTTGCGCGACACCAGCGTCTTGACAAAGCAGCAATGCTCATGGCTCGCTGGCTGCTGTCTGGAAAGGGTCCGGGGGCCGGCGCATTTTTCTCCGCTGTACTGTTCCATGCATTCGAAGATCCAACACTGCCCGAGCTCGAAGTATTTATGACACCCATGGTCGTAGATGAAAACCTCACCAGTGGTGAGGAAGAAGCTGCACCCTTATTACAACGCCTGGGTCGACGATGGCTGGTGCGCGGTCGCAAGGTGGCCCAGCCTGGCATTCAAATTGATATCAATCAACAGCGGCCAAAATCTTTCGGGACGGTGCGATTGGCCAGCAACAATCCAAGTGAACATCCATTGATTGATCCTAATTTTTTTTCTGATCCCAGAGATCTGGATGAGCTGGTGCGAGGGGTTAAGGTTATGCGAGAAGTGATGGCACAACCACAAATTTCCCAATACGTTTCTGGAGAACTGGGTGCCTGGAAGGATGCCAATAGTGATTCAGAGATTATCGAAGCTATCCGCGCTACCGCTTATACCGGCCATCATCCCTGTTCCACCGCCCGCATGGGCAGTGAAGGTGATAGCAATGCCGTGCTGGATAAAGAACTCCGGGTGCGCGGCATCGAAGCCTTGCGGGTTTGTGATGCTGCCGCCATGCCTTCACAAATCACTGGTAACCCAAATGCTACGATAATTGCCATGGCGGAAAAAGCAGCTGATATGATTCTGGGACATTCGCCTCTACCCCCCGAGAATCCTGGAGTATGATGAGCACACCCGAAAGCTACCATCTTCGTTACAAACAATGAGATTAAATTCATGAAAGACTATCAGTATTTTGTTAATAACGACTGGCACCAGCCAGATTCTGGCCAGTTCTTTGACAGTGAAAACCCAGCCAATGGCGAAGTCTGGGCGAGGGTGCCGGATTGTAATAGTGAAGATGTAAATCGCGCGGTGGCTGCTGCGAAGGCTGCATTCTACGAAGGACCGTGGGGGCGGATGATGCCCGCCGAGCGCGGCAGGTTGATGCGGCGCATGGGTGATGTGATTTCAAAACACGCTGATCATCTCGGTAAGATAGAAACCCGTGACAACGGCAAGCTGCCAAAGAATATCACCCCTTCATTAAAACCCAATGCATGGCAGGTGGATAGCTTTCATTATTATGGCGGCATGTGCGACAAGTTCGAAGGCAGCTTGATTCCCGCCGAAGTGCCCGATATGCACAATTATATGAAATGGGAACCGTTTGGGGTTTGTGGATTAATCCTGCCCTGGAATTCCCCCATCGGCACACTGATCTGGAAGCTCGCGCCCTGTCTGGCAGCGGGAAATACTGTGGTGATGAAACCCTCGGAGCAATCTTCGTGTTCCACGTTGGAATTGATGGAGGTGTTGCTCGAGGCCGACCTGCCTCCAGGGGTGCTCAATGTAGTTACCGGTTTTGGCCCAACCACCGGCGAGCCCTTGATCGATCATACCGATGTGCGCATGGTGTCATTTACCGGCGGCACCGCCGGTGGGCGTGCGGTGGCAAACATTGCTGCGCGGCAGGTCAAGCCTATCATCATGGAATTGGGCGGAAAGTCGCCCCAGATAATATTGCCCGATGCGGATCTGGAGCTGGCGGTGAATGGTGTGGCTTCGGGTATTTTCCCGGCCGCAGGGCAAAGCTGCATTTCTGGCTCCCGGCTGCTGGTGCATCAATCAATAATTGCAGAGTTTAGCGAACGTTTAGTAGAGGTGGTTGCCAAGGCTCGAGTGGGCGACCCAACCGACCCAACAACACAAATTGGTCCCATTGCAAACCGACCCCATTATGAAAATGTGCTAAGGAGTATTTCCGCCGCTGAAGAAGCGGGACACAAGTTATTGCTCGATGGCCGCAGTGCTTGCCGGGACAAAGGCTATTACGTCGGCCCCACAATATTTGCGGATGTGCCGAACAATACCGATCTGGCGCAAAACGAAGTGTTTGGTCCGGTGGTTTCCACCGAAAGCTGGCAAGACGACGAGGAGGTCATTCATGTTGCCAATGACACCGTGTTCGGCCTTGCCGCCGGCATCTGGTCCAAGGATGTGACCAAAGCGATGCGCATGGCGGATCGGATCGAGGCCGGGACAATTTATATAAACAATTACTTCAACGCCGCGACCCAATCACCCGTTGGTGGATTCAAACAATCGGGTTATGGCCGTGAAAACGGCTTCGAAGGTATGCGTTGTTTCATGCAAACCAAGTCGGTATGGCTGGCAACGGATCCCCAACAACCCGACCCGTTTCCAGCCTGATGTGGAGCGATGATCCTCGATCATGTCAGAAGAGCAACCATGACAGACCAGACAATTCCCCAACGCTTTTCGACCAGCCATTCCGCAGCTGGTAAGATGGCAATAAAGAATCGTCGCTGGCAGAAAAGCAACACATTCGTTCTCAACGGCAGCAGGCAGTTTGAGCGGTCGTCTTGTTTAAATTGTTTAGTACACGACTGAGAAAAAGGGACATGCAGGAAAACGAAAAACGCAGTAAGGGCCGACGACGACGACGGGGTGATGGTGACAATCCGCCGAGAGCGGTGCAACCCGCACCCCGTGGACTGATCGGTGGACGCTATCAACCGTTGAACCCAGCGGACTTGCCCAAGATCGATGCCGCCGTACGTTCCATATTGTCCGATGTGGGTATGGCCGAGGCACCGGATATTGTTATCGATCCTGTCACCCAGGCGGGCGGCAATGTCGATAGCGATGGTCGGCTGCATTTTTCTGCCGAATTGATTGAAAAGGCCCTGGACGGTCTGCTGCGCGAATATGCGCTTTGTGGCCAAGACCCGGTTTACGATATGCAACTTGGGGTTGGGAAAGTTTATGCGGGTTCCGGGGGTGCAGCGCCACTGATTCTTGATCTGGATAGTGGGCGCTATCGGGATTCAACCTTAAGTGACCTGTATGATGCGGCGCGGCTGGTCGATAGTCTCGATAACATTCACTTCTTCAGTCGTTCCCTGGTTGCCCGGGACATGCCCGATACGCGAGCCCTGGACATCAATACCGCCTATGCCTGTCTGGTCGGTACGCGAAAGCATGTATTTGCCGCAGCCACAGACGCATCCCATGTGGAGGAAATCGCCAACATGTGCTACGCCATTGCCGGTTCGCGGGAAGCCTTCCTGGCGCGGCCGTTTTTATCATTAAATTGCAACATGTCGGTGCCACCCATGCGCTTCGACGCCGAGTCCTGCGCAATTGGTGCCGAGGCGGTGCGTTGTGGGATTCCATTGCATTCCAATACCTTCGGTCAGATGGGCGCGTCGAGCCCGGTGACCCTGGCCGGCTCCATTGCCCAGACCATTGCTGAGTCCCTGGCTGGTATGATATTCGCCTGGGTGCTGGATCCTGAAGCAAAAGTAATCCTGGGTACGCGACCCATGCTCACCGATCTGCGTACTGGCGCGATGAGTGGCGGCAGCGCGGAGGGTGCAATCGCAACTGCGGCGAGCGTACAGATGTCAAACTATTACAAGCTACCCAATTCGGTTATAGCCGGTGCCACAGACAGTAAGATAGCCGATGCCCAAAGCGGTTACGAAAAAAGCCTGGCCGTCACCCTGGCCGCTCAGGCGGGTTGTAATTTGATCACCCAGGCCAGCGGAATGCAGGCCAGTCTAATGGGTTGTGCCCTGGAAAGTTACGTCATTGATAACGACATGCTGGGTATTATCATGAAATCCCTGACCGAAATTGAAGTCAGCGACGAGACCCTTGCGTTGAAATCGATTGACGAGGTTACCCACGGCGAAGGCCATTTCCTCGGCCGGACCGAGACCCTGGAGCGCATGGAGAGCGATTTTGTCTATCCCGAAATTGGCGATCGACGCACCATCACCGAATGGGAAGTGGACGGCGCCCCGGATATTCGAAGCGTAGCCATGGCGCGCACGCGACAGATTTTGAATGAACACTATCCGAAACACATCTCTCAGGAGATAGATAACGCTGTGCGCGAAAAATTTGATATTCATCTGCCACGCTCGGCAATGGAGGCAACATGACCAGGCTAACTATATTATTATTACCCGGCGATGGTATCGGCCCGGACGTCATTGCTGAGACCCGCAAAGTTATCCGCTGGTTTGCGGAGCAAGGCGATATCGCTTTTGAGCTTTCCGAAGATCTGGTTGGTGGCGCAGCCATCGATGCGTATGGCACGCCTTTGCGCGATGAAACCCTGGCAAAAGCAATGGAAGTGGATGCGGTTTTGTTCGGTGCTATCGGCGACCCAAAATATGATCATCTTGCCTTTGCTGAAAAACCCGAGCGCGGACTACTGCGGTTGCGCAAAGACATGGATCTTTATGCCAATCTGCGCCCGGCACAATGTTTTGATGCGTTGACGGATTTTTCGTCCCTGAAGCAGGATGTCATCTCGGGCCTCGACATCATGATCGTGCGCGAATCAACCTCGGGCATTTATTTTGGCGAACCCCGAGGGATCATTGAAGAGAACGGCGAACGCGTGGGTATCAATACCCAGCGTTATACCGAAAGCGAAATCCGACGCATCGCCCGCACGGCATTTGAACTGGCGCGTCAACGTAAGGGTAAAGTTTGTTCCATGGAAAAAGCCAATGTCATGGAATCCGGCGTATTATGGCGGGAAGTCCTGACTGAGTTGGGAAGTGCCGAGTATGACGATGTTGAACTCAGTCACATGTATACCGACGCCGGATTGATGCAGTTGGTCAGGTGGCCGAAACAGTTTGACGTCATTGTCAGCGATAATTTGTTTGGCGACTTGTTGTCCGACGCCGCAGCGATGCTGACGGGTTCCATCGGCATGCTACCGTCTGCAACACTGGGTGCGCCTATGGATAACGGGCGACCTCGTGCGCTTTATGAACCCGTGCATGGTTCTGCGCCAGATATCGCAGGGCAGGGCAAGGCCAATCCCATCGCCTGTATTCTCAGTTTTGCTATGGCGCTGCGCTATAGTTTCGACATGGCGGAAAAGGCAAATCGTGTGGAGCAGGCAGTTGAAGCGGTATTAGCAAAAGGCATTCGAACCGCGGATTTGTTGCAGGTTGATGGACAGGAACCTGTGACCACTGGTGAAATGGGAGATGCCATAATAGATGCGCTGGATAAGCAGAGCTCGTGATATAAACAACTTTAAGAATTTAATTGAGAGAAATAATGAAAAGAATTTATGATTTCAGCCGCAGTCCGTCGGCGCGCAACTATACGGTTTCAGATTTGCAGGCATTAAAGGGTTCAAACAAAAAACTCAGTATGAGTAATCCCAAGGACGCTACAGAACTTCGCGCCTGCGTCGATGCTGGTATTGATCTGATGGTGGTATGGGACAGTCAAATCCAAGAATGTCGGAAAATTGCACCTCATCATTTTATGGGCGTGGGCAGCACCTGGTCGCAGTTCGGCAAGCCTGAAGAAATTCTCGATCACGCCTTTGACATGATGCGTAAAGGTGGAGATATGTACTATACCCTGCGCTCATATGAGGTCATGGAAATGCTGGCCAACGAAGGGATTCCCGTTCAGAGCCATATCGGCTTGATTCCCACATTCAGTCATTGGTGTGGTGGCCTGCGCGGCTGGGGACGCAATGCCGATGAAGCCATGGAAATTTACCGCACCTTGAAACGCATGGAAGATGTGGGTGTGTTTGCCGTGGAAGCTGAGTGTATCGCCGAGGAAGTGCTGGAAGCGGTAAACGAAAAAACCTCCATTGTTACTTTCTCCCTGGGCTCTGGGATGGCAGGTGACGTCATTATGTCCTTTGTATCGGATGTCTGCGGCGAGGACAGCGAAGAAGATAAGCCGCCGAAGCATGCCCACGCATTTGGGAATCTGGCGCGTTTGCATAAGCAGATGTACACGGAACGGGTGACGGCAATGAAAGCCTTTCATGATGAGGTCCAGGCCAAAAACTTTCCCTATGCGCAAACAAATATCTCAATGCATCCCAATGAGAAAGAAAAATTCCTCGAGGCGCTGGACAAGGAAAATTAAACTGCAAAGCGTCGATTAAGCATAAACTTGGCGGATGAATTTAGCAGAGAAATTGCAATGACCAATAGTCAACCGTTCCATCTTCATGTTTCCGATGAAAAACTCGAAGAGATAAATAGACGCGTGGCCCAGTTTCCCTGGGACGATCATCAAATGCCCGATGATGGGGGTTGGCAATATGGGACCAACCTTGATTACCTCAAAGAGTTTTGTGATTACTGGCTGAATCATTACGATTGGCGTAAACACGAAGCGGCAATAAATGTGTTCTCTCATTATAAATCTGAAGTTGATGGAATCGATTTACACTATATTCATGAAAAAGGTAGTGGTACTAATCCAAGACCGCTGATCATCTCCCATGGTTGGCCCGGCTCGGTGGTGGAGTTCCTCGAAATAATTAAACCCCTGGCTCACCCTGAAAATTTCGGTGGCAATTTGGAAGACGCCTTCGACGTGATTACCCCTTCTTTGCCCGGCTTTGGGTTTTCCGGGCGTCCGCCTCGACCTTATGGTCCTCGAAAAATGGCGGGCTTGTTTAATACCTTAATGACCGATGTGCTCGGTTATGAAGGCTATCTTGCCCAGGGCGGAGACTGGGGTGGTGCAATTTCCTCGTGGCTGGGGAAGGATCATGCGGCCGCCTGCAAAGGTATTCATCTTAATATAATGACAATGCGTCATCCCGATGGCCCCCAGGGCGCTGAAGAGCAGGCCTGGGCGGAGAGGTTTGAACAAGAACAGATTATAGAACAGGGCTATCGAACTCTTCAGAGCACAAAACCACAAACCTTGAGTTTTGCAATGGCAGACAGCCCGGTTGGCGTCGCTGCATGGTTAATTGAAAAATTTAATTCCTGGTCGGATACCGAAGGCGATGATATTGAGAGCGCCCATTCCAAAGACGAGCTGTTGACCAATATTATGGTTTATCTGGTTACCGGCACATTTAATTCCGCATCGTGGATTTACTATGGACGTCGCGAAGAAGGGGGTCGGGTGATGTCTCCTGAAGGCAAGCGAGTGGAAGTTCCAACCGCTGTAGCGTTATTTCCCGAAGAATTATTATCCTGGCCGCCCAGATCCTATGTCGAACGGGTTTACAATATTGCCCAATGGACCGAGATGCCAAGAGGCGGACACTTCGCAGCAATGGAAGAACCCAATTTGCTGATTAACGATTTGCGTGAATTTGCCCGTGGGGTGAAGTTATAGTGGGAAATGATAATCCGGTCGGGTAATATTCTAAACACACTGTAGTCTCGCAGGATAAACTAGAGGGAAACATGACGCCCAATTCACCAACGGCAAGCCTTCCCGGATCGGCGTATACCGATCCCGAAATTTTCAGGCGCGAGCTTGTGGCAATTTTTGGCAATACATGGCAATACGTCTGCCACATTGAAAATCTCCGCAATCCGGGTGACTACGTTGTAGTAGATGTCGCAACGGAAAATACTTTCCTGATCTGCGATGATCAAGGGAGGGTCAGGGGTTTTTTCAATGTCTGCGCCCACCGCGCTTCGCGATTGCTTGAGGGCCAACTCGAGGACCAACTCGAGGGCCATCTCGAGGGCAAGGGCTGCGCAAAACGAATTACTTGTCCCTATCATGGCTGGACCTACGATACCCATGGCAAACTCATTGCCGCGCCCAATTCGGACCAGGTTCCCGGGTTTGATAAATCGGATTATGGTCTGGCTGAATTTCAAGTGGAGGTGATCAATGGGTTGATTTTTGCCAACCTCAATCCTGATGCCAAGCCTTTCGAAGAATATTGTCCTGGACTCCAGCGAGAATTTAAAAAGTATTCGCCAGATTTACCAGAGCTGACTTTTGTGCATCGAACCGAAGCGCATCTAAAAGGAAACTGGAAGGTGGCAGTTGAAAACTTTTCTGAATGTTACCACTGCGCATTGCTTCATCCCGACCTTGTGAACCGTATCCTGGAATTTGACAGTTATAAGGTTAAGGTGAATCAGCACTGGCACAAACATGAATCCAGGGCGAAACAAAATAACGACGGTATTTATCGCTATAAAAATGATGGCGGGGCGGGCTCAGCGGAGTTTGCTGGGTTGTGGCTGTGGCCGAACTTCGCTTTCCAGAATTATCCCGGTGGTGCGGTGCATGTCTGGAAATGGGCCCCTGTCGATGAATCAAATACCCATGTCACTGTGGACTGGTTTTTTAAATCAAGCGAGCTTGAAAAATGGGAGAATGATTTAATCAGTCATCATGCCGCAAACACCTTTGCAGAAGACATTCCAATTATTGGGAGGGTGCAGCAAGGCCTGGCCAGCGGGCGCTATAAACCAGGTCCGCTAATGGTGGACCAGGAATTGAGTCAACTATCAGAGCATGGTGTTGCGGATATACAGCGATACTGGCGCACCGCAATGGAATCCTGAAATACCTGAGCGTTTAAAACTATATTCATATTACTAATAATTTTAAAATGGCTACGTCAAACTCGATTCAAAAAATTGATCTCGAAAATAATCAGCTGTTAATCCATTGGCAGGATGATCATCGAAGTGAAATGGATTTATTCTGGCTGCGGGACAATTGCAGCTGTAAAGATTGTGGTGATCGGTCAGTGGGACAAAAACGAATTTCCATGGTACAGATGCCGCTGGATCCTGAAATAGTGCGACACCAGATCAATGCCAATGGTGATTTGGAAATTACCTGGTCAGATCAGGCGCATCAAAGCGACTATGCAGCTCAGTGGTTAAGGCAGCATTGCTATTGTGAATCCTGTCGAAATCAAAGAAAGGCCAAACCCGAATTGTGGGACTCGAGTCTGCAAAACGCCTTGCCGGAATTTGATCACGATGATTGTGCGGACAATGAAATTGTTTTGCTCGAGCTGCTCGAACGCATTCGCGATACCGGATTTGTCCTGGTTCATGGTGTGCCCACAAACGAAACAGGATTCGAAGAAATGTTGTCGCGAATCGGCTATTTGAAGGAAAACAATTATGGTCGCATCTGTGATCTGAAAGTAACTACAGAAGGTAGGTTGCTCGGAGAGACCAATGCGCCCATACCGCTGCACACCGATGAATGTTATCGCCATGCCAATCCCGGCATGCTGGCATTTCATTGCCTGTCCACAAGCGATGACGGCGGTGGCGCCAATCTTCTCGCTGATGGATTTAAACTGGCCAGCGTACTTCGAGAGCAAAATAAAGAGGCTTTCGATTTGCTTTGTGAAATTCCTATGGTGTCGCGGCGTTTTCACCCCGATGAAGTTGATTTGCGTTCCGCAAGCCCGGTTATCTCAGTAGATTTTGAAGGCAGCCTCCAGGGTGTTCGATACAATGAGCGCTCAGCAGCGCCCATGGACTTGCCCGCCGAGCGGGTTAAGCCTGCTTACAATGCCTTGAAAGTGTGGCTAACTTTGACTCGTGACAGCCAATACCAGGTCAGGATTCATCTCAAACCGGGAGACATGCTGGTGTTCGACAATCAACGGGTTTTACACGGTCGAGATGAATTCAATGGAAATCGTCACCTTCTATATACCCAGCTGGATCTCGATGAACCCCATAGTCGCAGCAGGATTCTGGGCAAGCGCCTTAAAAATTCAGGTTCCGAGTCAAATACGCACAGAGGAACTTAGGGAAGGTACATCCTTTTTCTCCCGTTACGTCTCAGATGTAGCAAGCTTATAGGCTGCGAAGGTGAAGAAACAGCCCAAAGCCATTTCAATCCATTTTTGTCCGCTAATATAAGCTGCCCGAATAGAACCGGTGGACAGCGCTAACGACCAGGCCCCGTGACAGGTGAAAGATATGATGAATCCGCCCAAGATGAATAACAGAATAACGCCGAGGCTCGCCCCCTCTACAGCGCCAATGGAAGAAATGGCCAGCCAGAAAGCAATGGTCTTTGGGTTGGTCACCTGGAGCAGATAGCCTGCGACAAAATTTTTCATCGGCGTACGATAACTAGAATCTAATGATTGTAGTGATGGCGGATGAATAGCCTTGCTGAATGCACCATAAGCCAGATAAAGAAGGTAGACACCGCCAATAATCCGTAACAGGGTAATCGCCCATGCTGCCTGGGACAGGATGAGACCAACGCCTAATATTGTCAGAATATTGATTGTCACACTGCCCAGCGCTATTCCCAGAGTTGCTACCAGCGCAGGAGTTCGACCCTGTGCAGTTGCGATTCCCACCAGCATCGCTACAGATAGTCCGGGGGAGGATGCGCCGACGATTAAAATTGCATATGCGGCAATGAAACCCGGAATATAGGAACCAATATCTATCAACATCTAATATTCGAGTGTGGTCAGCTTTGTCCGGTCAGGATTTATCCCCAGGGGGACTATAACGTTGTTTTTCCTCTTCCATCATTTCCCTGTACTCGGACATGTCGTCGGGTATAGGCGCGGGTTCGGGGCGTGCCAGATTGACGCCGAATAATTTGAATTCCTTGAATCCGAGATAATAGGGCTTCCACCACTTTAAACTCAGCGGCACGGTTATGTTCAGCAAGAATGCGGTAAACATTAATGTGTAGAATTGGGTGATGTCGATTATCTGATTTTGCACGTAGGCGATGTTGATAACGATAAATGCCAATTCTGCGCGACCGAGCATGCCAAATCCGATCATCACGCTTTCATGCCACTTGTAACTTCCGGTGAAGCGCGCGGCCAGGCAGGCGGAGACCACCTGGAGCACAACCACCAAAGTAAACAATACCAGGACCGCGGGTAATGCATCGAGAACAACCGCCATGTCAAACACCAGCTTGCCACCGAGGTTGACGAAGAATATCGGGCCAAATATGGTAAATGCCAGATGCTCAATAACGTGGTTGGTTTCCTTGAACGTATCGTCAGATTCTTGTTGTTCAACAATTTCCCCTTCCTCATTTTCAACTTTGACGGTTTTGCTGAAAACAAAATAGTCGGCGTGCAAAAACAGGCCGGCGAAATAGGCACCAATGGCGGCATGAAAGCCCAACAGATGAGCGACCACACCCGCAAACATCGCCATAAACAACATGATTAACGGCGTGAATTCGCCGCGATGCAACATCAAGAATTGACGCGCGCCAAATTTTGCGAAAACGCGGCTGATTTTGTAGTCCAGCAGTTGATACCAATTGGGATTTTGCGGCTGTTCTCTGGGTGCGCGATCTGGAAACGCGACCAGACCTAAAAACAGGGTAATGGCAAAAAATACGGCGACCTTGGCAACGATCCATAACATGCCAGCCACGGTCATTGTGCCGCCGCCATCCCCCGAGGAGCTGACCAATATAATTGGAACCAGGATGGCAACGCCAATCAGTGATAGCACATCATCGATAACCGCAGCGGTCATGATGCCGGTGGCTGCGGTGGACTTATGCAGTAAATCGCCGCGCAGACTCATCATGGTCAAACTCACTGCGGTGGCGGTCATTGTTAACGCCCAGAGCAAAGCCGAATTGTGATCATAGCCGAACGCTATGGCGGTGCCGTACCCCGCGATGAAAGGAAATGCCGCGCCGATTAGCGCCACACCAAGTCCGCGCTTCACGCCCTGAGTAAATCGATTGATATCTTCTTCGAGTCCCAGGGCGAACATGATAAACACAATGCCCCACTCACCAATGGTTTCAAGAAATTCGTTATGGGTTGGGAGCAGGCCTATATTGGTCAGAATCGCACCCGCGACGATTAACCAAAGGACATCCACAGTGCCCGTTTTTTTGCTAATAAGCTTTGAAATTACGACTACAGCAAAAATAATTGCCGAATATTCCCAAATTGAAAAACCAGTAGATTCGTGCATTTTAGTTCCCGAGTGTCTAATCAGTGATGCTAACCATAGCAGTTTTTACGCTGAATGCGCAAACCGAGCAGGTTAACAGGGGCTATGGTTATTACCAGATTGCTCAGTGAATGACGCCCCTTGTCCGCATCCAGTAGGCATACACCAAAAACAAAATCGTACTAGTAATCACAAATGCTTCAAAATAAATTGCTGTAGGACCGAGAGCTTTTCCCGCATCGGCTAGAACAAAGTTATAAATCAAGTTGATGAATATCGATATCGTTGCCGCAACAAAGGCATGCATGGCAAATCGGCTTTTAAGCAGTAGTAATATTCCGCCTGCGATACCGAAAACTTCTGCCGCACCCCATGCGGTTATGGCCCACCATGGCATGGCATCATAAAAATCATGCGTCTCCTGAGAAAAGTAAGCGGTATAACTAGGTTCTCGCAGAATCGTTGATGAAAAGTCGTACCCGCCATTGAGGTACCACAATATTCCAATTACGCCTGCGGCCCATAGATGCCACGGTGTTTTGAGTGCTGTGTCGGTCATGGGTTATTTTTTATTTGGGAATGATCGGATCGAGTATAACTTGAACCGCTGCTATGGAAAAAGCAGAGGTTTTAGCCGTTCATTGAATTGTCCGCAGCCCTTAGCGGGCATATTTAGTTTGCGGCTCGCCGGTGTATTAAGGTGCCCCCTACGCCAGTTGCTGCAAGGCCTGTAACCGCTCCGGCACAATGTCATCGGCGGTAAAACGTTCTAATATCCGCAAGTCCCGGAGGGTTTTGGTTGTCTCTTCAGACAGGCAGCAGATCAAACAATGGGTGTTTGTTTCCTGGGCAATGGTCATTAATTCATCCACGCCAAGGGCGGCGCTGGTATCCAGTTTATCAGCCCCGGTAAAATCGAATAACACATTCCGGCAATTTGGATGAGCGATCCTGGCGCTAGCGCGGTGGATAAATTCCCGGGTCGAGGCATAAGACAGTCGGCCTTGTAGCTGGATCAACAACCCGTGGTCAGCGGCGCTCTGGAAGGCAATTTGTTCAAACGCATTCAAGCCACGGGCAGCCTCAGTGTTATTCGATATAGTGACGCCCTTTAATTCTTCGGTTTCGTTCCAGCATGCAGATAGAAAGCCCGCCACAATCAGCCCGATAGCAACCGCCATGATCAAATCAACAAATACGGTCAGGGTGAGGGTTACCAGCATCACCAACACCTGATCCCGTGGCGCATGGCGCAGGCGTTTTAGATAATTCCAGTCGATGATATCCCAGCCGACCTTGATCAAGATCGCCGCCAGTACAGCATGGGGGATATTCTCAGCCAGAGAACCGAGCCCGAGCACAAGCGCCAACAAGATTAAGGCATGCAAGGCACCCGAAATTGGCGTGCGCCCACCGGCGCGCACATTTACCACGGTGCGCATGGTTGCACCCGCACCCGGCAACCCACCAATCAAACCGGCCACCATATTACCAATCCCCTGGCCGATCAGTTCCTGGTCAGACCTATGGCGCGTGCGGGTGATGGAATCAGCGACCAGGGAGGTCAGCAGGCTGTCGATGGAACCCAATACGGCCAGCATGAGTGCCGGTTGAATAATGTGATGCAGGTTGGTGAATGAAATTTGTGGCAGAAAGAATTCAGGCAAGCCTGATGGCACTTCGCCGATGATCGGGGCGCCGGTAAACACCAATAAGGCTAACAGGGTGCCAATAATCAGTGTCGCCAGGGGGGCAGGTAGAAAAGTGCTTAGCCGTTTTGGCCACAATATTCCAATCCCCAGACCAATGGCACCCAGGGCCAAAGCATGGGGCACTATGGCCACCCCGGAAGAGAACCAGATGCTGAGTGTGGCAACAGGGCCTCCGGAAACGCTCGCCATACCGATAAAGGGTAAGGTCTGAATGATGATAATGATCACCCCGATCCCGGACATAAAACCGGAAACCACCGGGTAAGGGGTATAGGAGATATAGCGTCCCAAGCGCAGGGTGCCAAAGCCAATTTGTAATACGCCGCCCAGAAAGACAATCGCAAATGCTTCGGGCAGGTTGTGGGCGAATTGCGCCACAATGGCACCCATTACCACGGTCATCGGGCCAGTAGGGCCGGAGACCTGGGCGTCGGTACCACCAAAGATGGCAGCAAAAAAACCCACTGCAATGGCACCATATAAACCAGCAATAGGGCCGATCCCCGAAGCAACGCCAAACGCCATGGCCAGGGGTAAGGCCACCACTGCTGCGGTGATGCCGCCGTAGATATCGCCGCGTAAATTCTTAGCTGTAAATTTAATCATGGTAAAAGTATACTTTTGACATAGTTTGAAGTTTTAGCGGGCCTTTTGCTGGATACAAAGCGCGCAGCATATGCTACACGTGAACCACGAGTATAGGAAGGCCAGTGGATATGTGGCGTGGTGAGAGGAGTTTAAACTGAAAGATTAAATCTATGATTTATGGATCGTCATAAAATCTGATAAGAATCCGAAATCCAAACTGTCGATTCAAGTTTCAGTTTTACTTGGAAATTGTTATGATTTTCCACGGAGCCGGTTTCCAATTTTGACAACGAGAATAGACCAATGGTTGATACCGAAATTAAAGAGCTTGAACAAAAAATATTTGAACTCAATTCGAAGCTTATTGAGCTTCGTAAAAACAGCAGCTCTGACCAGGTAATTTCGAATTATACGTTTCAAACCCTAAATGGCGAGACCACGCTATTAGCGTTGTTCGGTGACCACGATAAATTATTGGTCATACATAATATGGGTCAGGGCTGTCGTTACTGCACGTTGTGGGCCGATGGTTTCAACGGTTTCGTGCCTCACCTAGAATCTACAATGTCGGTAGTATTGGTGTCAAAAGATGGCCCAGATATCCAGCGACAATTTGCCAATGCCCGGGGATGGCGATTTCAACTGGCATCCCACGCAGGGGGCGATTACATTCGTGAGCAATCAGCCCAGGAAGGTCAAGACAATATGCCCGGAGCCGTTGTATATGAACGGCGCGGGGACAATATTTTTCGAAAACATGCCTGTGTATTTGGGCCGGGAGATCAGTATTGTTCCATGTGGAGTCTGCTGGGTCTGGCCGGACTGGATGCGGCGGACTGGACGCCCCAATACAACTATTGGACAAGACCAGAAACATTGGACGATGGTGGAGAAAATCTTCTGGGCTAAAAATTATTACCAAGCTGTTCTGACTGAGATCACAAAAATTTATGAAAATTTCTCTGGAAAATAAAAAAGTAATCGTCACCGCCGGCGGTGCCGGAATGGGTAGAGCAACGGCGCTGGCAATGCATGAACTGGGCGCCAAGGTGTTTACTTGCGATGTGGATGATGCAGCACTAAAAACTTTGCCACATGGGATTACGGCTTTTAACTGCGATGTCTCCGATCCTGATGCAGTGGACGAAATGTTTGACAGTTTCATATCAGATGGTCTGGACATATTGGTAAACAATGCGGGTATCGGTGGCCCGACCAAACCCATAGAAAACGTAAGCAACGATGAATGGAGACAAACAATGGGGGTGTGCATCGACTCGCAGTTTTATTGCGCGCGCCGGGTGGTACCGGTTTTTCGTGCCCAGAAAGCGGGGGTGATCATTAACCTGATATCTGGCGCGGGCATTTTGGGTTTTCCCAATCGAAGCCCCTATGTCGCTGCGAAGTGGGCGGCCAGCGGTTTGACCAAAACCCTGGCGATGGAACTTGGGTCGGACAATATTCGGGTCAATGGCATCGTACCTGGAAACGTCAATGGCGATCGTATGGAGAGAGTGATTCGTGATCATGCAAAAGCAGAAGGAATCGAAGCCGATGTGGTACGACGAATGTATGCCATCGGCACATCCATGCAATGCTATGTGGACCCGGAAGAAATTGCTGACCTGATCTGTTTCCTATGCTCAGATTATGGCCGACATATTTCTGGACAAATCGTGGGTGTGGACGGATTTACCGAAACCCTCTATCCCCGTAGTTAGCAGTTAAAAAAATTAATTTAGCGGCAGATTTCAGTGAAATTTAGAGAGACTGCTACATACTCACAGCGGTAACATATCCACGCGGTTGAAAGAAATGAAGAAAAAATTATCGATTTCTATATTAGGACTAGCTTTGATACTTACGGTCAGCCAATCTTTTGCTGAGTCACTGAAAGTGAGCATTAATGATCCTGTTTGGGACGGCAAAGAAGTGCCTAAAGGACAACAGTGCAACAAGTTCGGCGGGAATAATCCCATGACACCAGAGATTAAAATTACTGGGATACCGGACGGCACTGAAGCGATAGTTTTGAGATTTAATGATGAATCTATACCACGAATGAATAACGGAGGACACGGAATAATAGCCATGTTATTGGAACCTGGAACCTCAGACCTTATATTTTCTTCCGTCCCTGGGCATACGTTTGATCTTCCGGAAGGAGTATTGATGGTTAAAGCCCATAGCGCACCTAGATGGGATAAAGCGGGAGCATACTTGCCACCTTGCTCTGGAGGAACACATAACAGTTATAGCGTAACTATTCAGCCTTCAAAAATAAAGAATCTTAAAAAGAAAAAATTCAAAAAGATTGCGAGTATAAAAATAAAACTGGGAAAATATTAATTGGACCTTATATAGGTGAAAATCGTTGTAACAACCAACGAATAATTGTGTGACACATCGCGCTACTTAATCTAGGCACACCCATTAGCCAACCTGTGTCAATAGTTCGATCTTGAGCCTGCTACCAGAGATAGCATACTTCGTATTGATCACCATCGATTCAATTATTGTCGCACCCGTTATGTCTTAAGTCTTTAGCGTCGGATCAAAACGATCCGCACCAGTCACCCATCTGGATCAAGGCAAAACACGTCTACTGTGTTTATGCCCTTAGTAGTTATCTACCCCACACAATCTTCGGTTCCAAACCGCGTCCAGTCATTTTGTCACAATCTGTGGTTCAGCACGTGCTGTCCAGTCCCATCATAGCTCACGGTTTGGGCGAAACGTAAAATCGATGGTCGACCGAGATATCCAATCACAATAGGTGGTTATACCACTCCCCAGCCTGGTTTACCCCGGCCAACCAAATCTAACGACCAAACATCAGCTGTGCCTCATACGGGACTTGATGTTTGAGCATCATCCAGGTGGCTCTGGCCAACTTTCGGGCCACGGCTCGAATCGCGATGATGCCGTTTGTCTTTGCCATCTTACGGTCATAGAATCGTTTCGCTTGCTTGTCATAACGCACCATAAAATGGGCGGCTTCGGAGAAAGCCCAGGACAGATACTTATTGCCCGCCTTGGCATTGCCTGTCCCTTTCTTTTTACCATTACTGAGCCGTGTGGCATCCACACAACGACAGTACGAGGCAAAATTCCCTGCACTGGCAAAACGACTGATATCGCCGACCTCCAGCATAATCGTCAATCCCAATATGGGTCCAACACCCACAATGGTTTGTAATAGTTTAAATTCGTCTGACAACCTGACCGCGTCTAGTGCACTGCCTTCAAGCGCCTTGACTTGTTGCTGCAGGGTACGCAATACCATAAGCTCTGATTCAATGCCTTGACGGATATAGCCTTCAACGCTGTCAGGAATATAATCCCTTCGACGTATCGTATTACAACTCACCCGTATGCCAGTCGAACGCCACACCTGATTTTGTATGCTGACTTGCGTGCTACTCGCCAGTCGCACTAAAAAAGCCCTACGTCGTAACAAATCTCTTATCGAACGCTGGGCTTTGGGGTAGATATACCCTGTCGGCAATATGCCTAAGCGCATCAAGTGCGCCAACCAATAGGCATCGTGCTTATCATCGCTATACTTCAATCCATCATATTGGGTCACCGCAACGGTATTCACCAGCATTACGTTCAATCCAACCGCCTGTAATCCATCAACCAGCCAGTACCAATTAAAGGTCGACTCGACGGCAATACCGTAAAGCAATGCCTTGTAACGTTCTAAAGCGCGGAGCGTCAGGGTAAGATCATTAGCTAAGCGCTTCTCGTAAACCCGATTATCCTCATCGTCAATCACCACGACAACGTGGTTATTTGAATGTAAATCTATACCGCAGTAATATGCCATGTCAGTCTCCTCAATTTAAAGTGAGCGGTCAGTTTAACAACTGACCGCGAGGAGGCTGGCTAGAGGATTATCACAATACTCAATAATTTAACAATTACTAATCATCGCAGGGGCGTGGTGCCATTGAGCATGGCCACAATCATCGCATCTCGCTGGGCGGCTAAATCAGTAACATCTTTATCCCCACCTTCCTGTTTTACGCCGTCGAATAGTTGTTTAGCCAATTCTTCGGTCAGGGTCACTTCATCCAGATCGTCCCACCAGCGATGGAAGCTATCCCGATAGCGATTGCAAAACTCACCGAGCCCTCCTGGTCCTGCGGCGAGGTGAAATAGCATATGGGGTCCCATGGCTGCCCATCGCAGGCCGGGACCTGCCCAGACTGCCTTGTCAACGTCTTCAATAGAAGCCACGCCGTTTTGTACCAGGCTGATAGCCTCGCGCCACAAAGCTGCTTGTAAACGGTTTGCTACATGGGCGGGGACTTCGCGATTTACTCTGATGGTGACCTTGCCGGCGTCGGTGTAGAAGGCTTCGGCTTTTTCAAGCACGCCATCCGCAGTTTTGTCATTGGCCACCAGTTCTACCAGTGGAATAAGGTGAGGGGGATTGAATGGATGGCCGAGTAAGAACCGGGTCGGGTTTTCCCAGCCCTGTTGCATCTCACTGACCATCAGCCCGGAGGCTGAGGAAGCGACAATAGTTTCATTGGCCAGATGAGGTTCAATCTGGGCAAACAACTGGTGTTTGAGTTCCAGTTGTTCCGGCACGCTTTCCTGAACGAACTGGGCATTTTCAACTGCCGCCCCTGGTGTCGAGTGAAATCGAATCTTATCCGGATTGCCCCGTTGGGTTAATCCCAGTTGTTCCAGGGTAGGCCAGGCCATTTCGATGTAGTCGCGAACTTTTTGTTCGCCCGCATCCGCAGGTTCGTAAACATCGACTTCATGTCCGGCGGCGAGGAATAACGCAGTCCAGCTCGATCCGATTACGCCGGCACCAAGAATACCGACTCTATTAATATCACTCATGTCGCTCATCGGCAATCACTGGGTAACTAAATTAGAATAAACCCGGATTCAGCGGCGACGCAGAAGTCATTCCACCATCCAGGGTATAACATTGTCCGGTAGCAAATCCCGCTTCATCGGATGCCAGCCAAACCGCAAGGCTGGCAATGTCCGCCGGTTGACCAAAGCGCCCCGCAGGGTGGCGGGCCATGGCATCACTTTTTGCGGCGTCGGGATTTTTTGCCACTTCAAAAGCGGAGTCCGCCATGCCAGTCATAATCCAGCCTGGAGATATGGCATTACATCTGACGGCTGGGCCGTGATCCACGGCGATGGATCGGGTTAGTCCCTGGACAAAGGCTTTGGATGCATTATAAAGCCCAAGACCGTGATCAGCTGTGCTTGCAGAAATTGAACCGATGTTTATGATTGAACCACCCTTGGACATTGCCGGAATGAACCCGCGGCATAAAGCAAACACACCATAGGCATTGACCCCCATTAGTTTGTTCCAGTCTTCGTCCGTGGTATCCCCAACGCTTTTTTCTATCTGTATTCCGGCATTGTTTACCAGGATATCCAGCATATCAAATTCAGCCAAAACCTTTTGCTTTAATAGTTCGCAATCCTTGGGTTTGGAAACGTCTGTGGTTGCCCAGCCAATGTCATCTGGCAAATCATCCGGCCGCTGGCCTCGGCCGCAGGTATATACCCGCGCGCTTTCCGCGGCAAAACGATCTACGATGCCGCGCCCGATTCCCTGACGCCCGCCGGTGACAAGGGCGGTCTTTGCTTTAAGTCGATTCATCCGATTGTATTAGTTGTGTGTATATTTATTTACGCTAGAAGTTAACATTGTCGCTGCCTTTCAGGGCCAGACGCTCCCGGGCCTCATCGGGGGTGGCGATTTCGTGGCCGAGGGATTCGACGATGCCGCGTATTTTTGTCACTTGCTGCGCATTGCTGGTAGCGAGTTCGCCTTTACCAATGTATAAACTGTCTTCCAGGCCTACCCGCAGGTTTCCGCCCAGGGATGCAGCGGTGGTGCCGAAAGGCATTTGGTGGCGACCCGCTGCCAATACCGACCATTCGAATTTGTCGCCGAACAATTTTTGTGTTGTGCTGTGCATGTGGGTTAGATTATCGATATCCGCACCCGCGCCACCGAGAATGCCAAAAATCAGCTGGACAAAGAAGGGTGGTTTGATTAATCCCTGATCAACAAAGTAGGCGAGGTTGTATAGATGACCGAGGTCGTAACATTCAAATTCAAATCGGGTGCCATGTTCATCGCCGAGATTACGCAATGCATACTCGATGGTTTTAAATGTATTAGGGAAAATAAAATCCCGGGTCATTTCCAGAAATTCTTCTTCCCAGTCGTATTTCCAATGGGTGTATTTTTGCGCCATGGGAAATATCCCGAAGTTGAGTGAGCCCATGTTTAATGAGGCCATTTCAGGGCTGGCGTGTAATGCTGCGGCCAGTCGTTCGTCGATGGTCATACCCAGGCCGCCGCCGGTGGAAACATTAATTACCGCATTGCAACGTTCCTTGATTACCGGCAGAAACTGCATAAAAGTTTCGGGTCGATAGTCCGGCCGTCCATTTTCCGGTCGCCGGGCATGGAGGTGGATGATGGATGCGCCCGCCTCAGCGGCACCCACTGCCGCTTCTGCAATTTCTTCCGGGGTAATTGGCAGGTAAGGTGACATGGTTGGGGTGTGTATACCGCCGGTTGCGGCGCAGGTAATGATAACGGGTTTGCTCATAAGACTAATTCGGGTTCAGATTTATTTTGTGCTTAAAGTTAAAGTCGCATCTGTTGTGCTTGAGCGCTTAATCCGCCGTCCAGTACCCATAGTTGCCCTGACGCATATCGCGCCTCATCACCGGCCAACCAGTTAACCAGGTTCGCCGCGTCTTCAGGCGTACCATATCGGCGGGTTGGATGAACATTGCGTACTTCCTGTTTGAGACTTTCGATGTCTCCCGACGAACCAAAAAAGCTTTGTAGCATCGGTGTATCAACATAGCCTGGGCAAATTGCATTCACCCGAATGTTTTCAGGCCCATGGTCGCAGGCCATGGCTCGAGTCAACGCATGAACCGCGCCTTTTGTGGCGCAATAAGCCGCAAGCCCAGGATCGGCGATGAATCCATCGTAGGAACCAAAATTAATAATCGATCCACCGCCGGCTTTGCGCATTAGCGGTAAGCCGTGTTTGGAGGTCAAAAAGGTGCCAGTCACGTTTATCGCAAAAATGCGATTCCAGTCATCCAGAGTGGTTTCTTCGATGGTGTATTCAATTTCAATTCCCGCCGCATTGACCAGGATATCCAGTTTGCCCTGTTCGTCAGTAATTCGTTGCATCAATGACGTCGCGCTGGATTCGCTGGTGACATCATGACTTTGCATCAGCGCACCGTCACAGGGCTCCCCAGAAATGTCTGCCGCATAAACCACAGCGCCTTCACGTACAAATCGCTCACATATTGCCGTTCCGATTCCGCCGCAACCGCCGGTGACTACCGCAACTTTGTTTTCGAGATAATTTTCTCTGACCGCGCTCACGCCCCACAGGCCTTTCTATAGGCCTGTAAAATCAATCCGTGGAAATGATGTACGGCGTGTTCGCTCATGCCGCTTTCTTTTGGATCCACCAGAAACCGACCGTGATTAAATGCCGGTGTGTTCATGCCACGTTGAACGCTTTCCACCAGTCCGATGTCTTCTGGCTGTAGTACATCGTCAATAAACTTGATCGCTTCTAGCTCGGCTTCATTGGGCTCATCGGTTTCAAAAAAGAAATCAAATTCTTCATAGGTCGTTTCCGGGCCGGTGGGAATAAATCGCCAGACCATAAAATTTCCGCGGCCAGGATAACGCATCAACGTTGTGTTTGGCCACAGGTACCAGACTGCGTGATCGGTCACCGTGGCATCATCCACCGTATAGGCATTGTTACCGGGTAGGCCCGCCTTGGCCATGTGGCTGGAATAGATGCCATGGGTTTTAACTTTATAAGTGTCCATGTCTACTAGTGTGCAAAAGTCTTTATGGGCCACTGGACAGTGATAGCACTCAAGAAAATTGTCCACCACGGATTTCCAATTCGCCTTCAAGTTATAGGTGAGACGGTGGGCAAATTTCAGATCAGCAAGATCATGGGCATAGCTCATGATTTCCCCAGCCAGGCCTTCGGACTGCTCAGCCAGTGGTTTTGCATCGACATCGAGATTAACGAATACCAGGTGACAAAATACTTCTACCCGAACTTGATCAAGACAAATTTTTGACTGATCAAAATTTTTCAGAAATTCCGATCGCCTTGCGGCTTTTAATTTACCGTCGAGGCTGTAACTCCAGGCATGGTAGGGACAGACGATGATTTTCTTTTTTCCTTCGCCGGACACCAGTTCGTGGCCACGATGCTTGCAGACATTATAAAAAGCGCGCAATTCACCATTATGATCCCGGGTTGCAAAAACGCTCTGTCCCTGGATATCTGCAGCGATGTAATTTTCAGGGGATGCCAGCTTGGATTCATGACACAGAAACTGCCACGAGCGATGAAAAATCTGTTCCTGATCCAGTTGCAGGAATTTTGGATCCTGGTAGCAGCGGCTATTGATCGACCAGGAACTGAATGGATCGGGATCGTACCCCTCACTGACTTCACCAAATTCTTCTGAGTTAAGCTGAATACCCATGGATAATTTCCTCAAAATGGTTTCGGATAATGCTAACAACCTAATCGACATTATATTTGACTTTATTCGCCATATATCGTGCAATAATCGTCATAAATTCGAGAAATCATGAACACAAATCCAACTTCCCCGGACCAGCATTATTCTATTGGCATGCTGTTGTTGCCTGGATTCAACAGTCTGGCAGCCAATGCTATTGTAGATCCTTTTCGTGCGGCAAATTATCTACACGGCACACCGCTGTATCGCTGGGACTGGTTGGCGCCTACGAGCAGTAATGTGGTGGCCAGCAATGGATTGAGTATTGAGAATAGTTCGATTTATTCAGATCATCCGGATAAATATGATTATGTTGTGGTTAATGCAAGTTGGACTCCGGAACAATACAAAATTCCTTTGCTGCTGGACTGGCTGATAAACCAATCGCGACGTGGCAGCAACTTGATCGGTGTTGATACCGGTGCGTTTCTGTTTGGTTATGCAGGACTGCTGGATGGTTACAGGGTTACCGTTCACTACGAGCACATGGCTGCATTTTCTGAACTGTTTCCCAAGGTTGAATTGTCCGAAGCACTATACACTTTTGATCGCGACCGTTTGAGTTGTTGTGGGGGGCACGCGGCTACAGATCTTGCCCTTGAAGTCATTCGTTTGAATCATAGTCTGGATCTGGCCAATGCCTCAGCCCGCTATATATTTCATGATCGACTGCGCTCCCCAGGGGAAAACCAGCTCTCGGGCAATATGGAACCCGTGGGGCATGCAGCCCCGGCTCATGTACGCGAAGCCATATTATTGATGGAGCGTAATCTTGAGGAGCCGCTGGACCAGCCGGAAATTGCCCAGGCTATAGGTATCTCCCAGCGTCAGCTAGAGCGTGTGTTCAAGCATCACACCGGAATCACCCCAGTGAAATATTATGCCGATGTACGACTGGATCGGGCGCGGGGGTTGTTGACCCAAACAGAAATGTCCATCGTTGAAATTGCCGCAGCCTGTGGATATCGTTCTGCGGAGAATTTTTCCCGAACTTACCGAAAACGATTTAATCTGTC
The DNA here is from genome assembly GCA_965237725.1 of Candidatus Spongiihabitans sp. GTDB lineage: Bacteria > Pseudomonadota > Gammaproteobacteria > Arenicellales > Poriferihabitantaceae. The sequence continues at coordinate 2,114,707 of OZ250151.1, read as the reverse complement.
ACCCACCCAGGATCGATCCGAAGGGCGGGTTCCATTCCATTTTCGTTCGTTTCCAAGTCATGCTGGATTGCATGAGCCCGACACTCGATAGGACATGGCAAATTTACAGCTATCAATAAATTTTAGTTTCAATTTTGCAGCTATCTTGGCAGAATTCCCGACATCGACATCACCACATCAACACCCCGGCTAAAACTACTTTTGGGCGAAGTTTAATATAATTCAGGAATACCCTTTATGAATGACACAGCCATGCCCGAACTGAAACACAAGCTGAGACCGAGGCGAAGTTTCATTTTTGCACCAGGCCTCAAGCCAGAGATGTTCCCGAAAGCCCTGATATCGGGTACGGATATTGTTTGCGTTGAGCTGGAAGACGGCATTGCACCCAGAGACAAGGATGAGGCGCGCAAGTTAGCGCTGGCATTGTTCGAACAGCCCCAGGCAGATGATGGCGTCGAGCGCATTGTGCGGATCAACTGTTTGCGCGAGGCTTTTGGTCTGGCCGATGTGCAGGCAGTCCTGGGAACGGATACGCCACCACCCGCACTGATGCTACCGAAAGTTCGAACCCCCGAAGAAATTATCTGGCTGGATGACCTTTTGACCGAACGGGGTCACCCTACACGTTTACACATTATTATTGAAACCAACCGCGGACTACAGGCTGCATTTGAAATTGCTCAATGCAGCCCACGTATCGACGCGCTATTTTTCGGCGGTGTTGATATGGCAGCGGAACTGCGCTGCGAGAATGCATGGGAGCCCCTGCTGTATGCGCGGTCAAGAGTCGCCCATGCGGCGGCTACCGCGGGCCTCGATGTTATTGATGTGCCTTATCTCGATCTGGAAGATCCCGAGGGCATGGTGGCCGAGGCAAAAAAGGCAAAGGCATTAGGTTTCGCCGGTAAAGGCTCGGTGCATCCAAAGCAGATCGCAGCATTAAACGAAGTCTTTACCCCGACGGTCGATGAGATCGCACGGGCCAGACGCATCACTCAAACTTTTGAGGAAGCGGACACCGGCCTTGTGGTCATCGATGGAAAGCTCATCGAAAAACCGGTGTTGCGTAATATGTATCGTATCCTGGCTATTGCGGATCGAATCTCAGCCTGAGGGCTGAATTCAAATTTCCAGGGAGAAAACTTTTAGTGTTATCGCCCAGGTTTAGTTAGCCGCAGTAGGCACAGATTTTGTTGCCGTCGGGGTCACGCACATAGGCATAATAAATGCTGCCGTCCTCGGGTCGGGGACCGGGCTTGCCTTCATCGGTACCGCCATTGGCCAGCCCCGCTTCATGGAACGCATCAACAAGGGCTCTGGATTCTGCTACAAGTGCAATCATTGTACCGTTACCGCTGGTTGCAGGCAGTTCATTAAAGGGCGTGGTGACATAAAACTCGATTTCTTCGGGTTTGTCTTTTGGGCTATAACCAGTATAAAGGTCGTCGTTAACATCACGCACCAGTCCAAGGGGGGTTAGAACGGCATCGTAGAATTTGATGGAACGGGCTAAGTCGGTGGTTCCGACCATGACATATCCAAGCATAAGATTATTCCTCAATAATAATAAATGGTTCAGGTGACTACGGGGATGGTTTTATCCAGTCCCCTGGCAATTTTCTTTTCTGGTTCATAAAAAGGCAACTCAACCACCTTGAATTCATCGGCTCTTCCTCCGGTTGATTCAATAGTGAGTCGTTGTCCTGTCCATTCTCCTCTGATTGATAGGGCTAAAAGAGTATAGTCTATTTGACTGAGCAAAGTTTTGGCGACATCAAACAAGCATCGGAAATTTCGGCTTGAAGAAATGTTGCCAAAATTGTCTGCCGCGATCGTTGAACTATTTGCAATATTTCATTGAAACGAGTTATTGAGCGATGGGTTTTTTGCACGCAATCCAAACTAGAGAATCCAATTCATGAATATCCAGGAAAATTTGGATATCAACAACACCGTGTGGGTTAGTGCGAGGGCATTCGAGCTATCGCCATTTTCAGATGTATCCGCTCGCGTAGGGCCACCTCATCACCACGACAATCAAAGTTAGCGAGATCAATCTCGCTAGAATTACTACTTTTAGATTTTTATGGGTTGCCTCTTAATTCACGTGAATCACTAGCCTGTGTAGTTAGCTTGCCTGTTTTTGTTATAGGTATGCATATCCCGCGAACGGATTGTTACTAAAAAATTATCTTGAATTAAATATTCTATCGATAACTTAGAGGGGTATCCACTTAGTATACCGCGAAATTTCATGTCACTGTGTGTTCCAGCGTTAGACATGAACCCCAAAGTAATTGGCGGTTTTGTCATTGGTGTTTTACTTTCGAGTGTGAGTTATAGTTCGATCTTTCGCGTCTATTTATGATATTTAGCTCAATTATGACGAGTCAATCACAAAGATCATGGCTAGCTCTGGTAGATAAATATGCGGTTATCTGGCTTGCCGTAATTTCTCTATTGGTGGGCTTAAGCATATTTATCGACTATGGGGTGAGCTGGGATGAGAGGGAGAGTTGGAAAGTTGGCAGGATCAGTTATGAATACGTATTTAACGGAGATGACAGATTAGAAACTTTTTATAATCGCGACTATGGGGCAGGTTTTGAGCTGCCTCTGGTCATAATTGAAAGGCTGATCGGTATTGAAGATCATCGCTCGATTATCCTGTTGCGTCATCTCGTTACCCACATGTTTTTCCTGTTGGGTGCACTTTGTTTATTTGTTTTAATCAGAAAATTATCCAGCAATAAAATCCTGCCGTATGTTGGGTTCATTATGCTTGTTGTAAATCCCAGGATTTATGCACACAGCTTTTTTAATTCAAAAGATATTCCATTTTTAGCAATGCTGATCGTCTGTTATCTTTTACTGTTCCTGGCTTTTCAGAAAAAGAGTTCCTGGCGCTTTTTGGTACTGGGAATGGCGTCGGGTTACCTCTGCAGTTTAAGAGTTGTAGGTGTTCTAATGGCAGGTATTGTCTTAGGGTTTTTGCTGATAGATTACTTTCATCGATTTAAAAATGGTCAAGACAGTTGGAATTCAGTTCCGTATAGGTTTTCTTTTGCAGCGCCGTTTATTTTGGGGTTCATCTTTTGCATTCTTCTGACCTGGCCGGCACTTTGGTCGGACCCGTTGGGAAATTTTATCGATGCAATTCAAAATATGTCTGCTTTCAATCGCGGGCCGGCCACGACACTATTCGCAGGTACGTTCTATCGCGGGTATGAAATTCCAAAAACCTATTTCCCGGTTTGGTTTTCAATTACCAATCCGCTTCCGTTCCTGTTAGTTGGAATTCTAGGGATCGGGATGCTGTTCAGCTCGATTGTCCGCAACCCTCTGATATTTTTCAGCAACACACGAGAGCGAAATTTTATCGCTTTCGCTGCGTTTTTCTTCACCCCCGTTTTGGCTGCAATAATACTCGATTCTCCATTGTATGATGGCTGGCGACATTTATTTTTCGTATACCCGAGTTTTATTCTAATGGGTCTTTTTGGTTTCGGCATGATTCTAGACAAATGTACACTGTCCATTCAAAAAAGACTGGCTCAGGCAGGGCTGGTTGTCACGACCTGGTTTTTGATTGTGATGATTATTTACCATCCGACTCAGCAGGTATTTTTTAATTATTTGGCGAATTACGACAGGAACAATCTTCGATATCAGTTTGATATGGATTACTGGGGCACTTCTTACTATCAGGGGCTGCAGGCTATACTCAGGCTGGAGGAGGGGAGTTTGGATAAAATAAAGATTAAGATAGCGAACGCACCAGGCCGATTGAATACCTTGATGCTCCCGCCGAAATTGCGCAAAAGAACTATAGCCAGGGTGGAAATGGACGACCCGGATTATTTTATGAGTAATTATCGTTGGCACCCTGAAAATTATCCTTATACTGAAAAAATTTACTCGAGAACTTTCAGGGATAACGAATATTTTGCGGTCTGGAAATTGAAGTAAATAAACGAAAGGTTGATGGTCTTTATACTATCAAGGGCTTCCACTGCCAGGTTCGGGGTTGTTCCCGAATCGAGCTTTAACCATGCTCATTAACATAGCACCTATTACCCCAAACCCCAACAAGGTAAAAGGCATGTGCCAGGTAATAAAATTCATATGGGCGTGGAGGGCGGAATGCGCTTTAAAAATAACAAACCATGAAATGGGCGCGATAATTGAAAACCAGCATGATGCAACGAGTGCAAAATTTCTCTTCTTGAGCAAATCAAAATTTCGAGTGTATAGCTTTGGCACAAATACAAGGGCTGAAAAAAACATAAAAATTAGAATCAACTCGCCATAGCTAATTACTTCAAAAAATACCTTACCATTCCAGTATTTATTAAACACATCGATTACGTTTGATTCCAATGATGCTCTAAACATCTTAGCGAAATCTTCCGGATTTCCATAAGATCTTTTCAAAAAAGAATCTACTATATGCTGATATCCCGATTGCGGCTTACCTTTTAGCGAAGAAATTTGATATGCAAGAAGTGCAAATGTCGATAAGACGGCAACAGTCGCTATAACAGAGGTGACCAGTACTCTCTTGATCCAGTTCTTCAGACTCCAGTCATTGTAAACGCCGTAGTATACAAAGGGCACCAACATCATTATCAAGGTAGTCGTTATATACTCATACCCTGTAAAAAAACATTTAAGAAAAACGGAAAAAAATACAAATATCTGAAATCGTCTTATTGAATACCCGGCGCGTTTTTCCTCAAGATGAAGTAAAAACAGCGTCGTAACAAAAGGCAGATAAAACGCCCACAGGCTCCAGAATATATTTCTCCCGAATACGGTAATCCACTGAGAAAAAAGAGTTGAAATTAAAACTAAAAGCGCACAGCCCAGTCCAAAATTGAGATAAAACCAAAGAACAATAAGAGAAAGAGTGATTGCAGTTAAAATCGAAGTAAACCCCCTAAACAGATTTATATTTGTGCTATTAGAAAAAGAGGTCATTTTATCCACAATCGCGAATGCAATACCCTGGCCGCCTATTTGTGATTTATAAGTCTTGTAATGCGCTTGGTTGCCGGTCAGTTCAATTTTATCTGTATAGTAACTATGATGCCTACTGGTGTTTGAGAATCTGCCACCCAGCCCAGCATTCGAAAAGACCCCCGATTTTTGTGACAGTATCAAACGGGCCACTACCAGGTTTTCGCCGTAGTCACTCATTTGATGATTCTCGAACCACTTTTGATTCGCACTACCAAGGAAATTTGAATAGAAGTTTAAAGCCAGCAGAATGAACGAAACAACAAATAGAGTGCCGCCTATCAAATTACTTTTTTTCATGTTTTTAATTGCATGGTCATAATCTGCGTTATCCCCACTGTCCTCACCCAGAACAGCCTGGAAATTCCGGATAGTCAAATCGTTCTAGCTCCAGACGAAATCGTTGATTAAGAAACTTTTCGAAATTGGAATTGCTAATCTCAGGAAAGCCATTTCGATCACGATTGGAAGTGTTACAGACTCCCAGTGTTTTTGATTCGATTCCAATAGTTTCACAAAAACATCGGAAATCTTTATCGATGCACTCGAATCGGATGATAAAGTCAACATCTTCAACATATTGGATTTGATCTATGATGTTGTATCCCGATTGGTGTTCTTTGATCCAGATTTCATTTGTATAGGGAAAATCATTTCGTGCCCAATCTTCAAATGTTCCGAGATTAATTTTCGGTCTGTATCGATTGAGATGGTAATACATCGAAATTATGCGATCGATTGGATGACGAACACAGGTGAACTTTATGCAGGACTGCCAATAATCAGGATAACGTATTGAATTTTCAATTGGAGGCAGGTGATCAAGATTAACAATATAATCTGGTCTATTTCGAGGGTTGCCCCATAAGCCACGTTGTATCGACTGCGAAGCAGTTTTAGGGTTCCGAACGAATATGATCCTATGTTTGGGATCGATCATTGCAACTTATGGATAACGAAATATTCGGTGAAATTTGGTTTTTGCTAGCCTAAAGGATTCGTCATTAATCTCTGCTATAACTTTGGAACTAGAATGAAACTCAATAGTTCGTTTAATGCAAGCTATATAGGCGTCATCAATTATCAGTAAAGTTTGTTTGTCAGCGAACTTTTTACAATTGATAATATCGAGCAAAGCTATTCTAGATGTGTGCCCACCATCGATATGTATCAAGCTGAACTTAGCCCCAGGATTATATGCCGGTACAGTGTCCAATGAATCACCCTTTATCAGCTCAAAACTGTATTTTTCGGTCAGGTACTTTGCACATATTTCAGTATATCGACGACGGCACAAATCAAATGATACGATTTCAATGTTCCTGTTCGCATATAGATACAATGCACTCGAATGCCCTGCATTGAAGCCGACTTTGATTATATTTTTACGGTCCAAGCATAAATTGAATTTATTTTGTCCTAAATCTTCTTTGTTAGTTTGATTTAGGGCAAAATCTTTACGATGTTCATACAGGCAATTTCCTTCAAGGGGTGCGCCGGTAGTTGTGACAATATTATTGAGCGATAGAATATTTTCGTCTTGTAAGAAGTTTGTTAATGAATACATGTACACTGATGTATGATAATTCAATAATAATTAATTTTGCAATTTTTATAAAAGCGAGGCGGTTTGGACTGACCCCTAATTGTATTGAGACAAAGGCTGGCAGAAGACGCCGGTGAGTGACACCATGGATAAGCGATAATATATAGTATTAACATGACTCAAACTATAACCGTTCCGAATTTGCAGATCGCAAGTCAGGTGGATGACCTATACTTTTTCTTTTTGACAGGATTTGTCGTTCAAGAACACAATCGAATATGAATAGTATGCGCTTCTGCACGTGGGCGAAAACCCCAAACTCTCCTGAGCTTGACATACTTAAGGAATCGACGAGGCGGGTTGGTATTGTTGTTGATGTCATGCCTTGTTCGGGATTCCTTGAGAAGCCAGTGGCGCTCAAAAAATATGTTTCAACGCTATCCGAGACTGAGATCGTGCTTTGTACAGATGGGTATGACGTCCTCTACACCCAAACCGAGCAAGATATACTTGCAGGGTTTCTAGGCTTTAATGCATCGCTTGTATTCAGTGGTGAAAAAAGTTGCTATCACCACTTTCCAGAATCTAAAAACTATTTTGAAAGGACTGGAGCGCCAGGATTGTATCGATATCTGAATTCTGGATTGATGATTGGATATGCTGGTGCGTATCAGTCAATGCTGAAAAATTTCCTGGATCAGCAAGAAGAATTGAAAAGCGAATTCAATAAAACTGCTGGAACGGTTGGATTTTTTAATGACCAAACTATCTATGGGCGATATGCCTGCCTGAATCCCGGGAAGGTCACAATCGACACCAAGGCCAGGCTTTTCTGGACGATGACCAGTGAAAAATACGATATAAATCGATACACAGAATTTAGTTCAAATGGGATAGGAAACCTGGAATCGAACACCCGGCCCAGCCTTGTCCATGTTTCTCACTTGGATAAGTTTTACCTTGTTTATCTTTATATTGCCCATAAACTGGGAATCGAGCTTAAGGAAGTCAGGTTGAAGAATGAATTACTACGAAAGCTTCTTATAGACAAAGCAAATATAGCGGACAACGAAAGAATCAAAATCGACTCGGAATTCAGTAAATATCTGACTAAAATTTGCCAAAATTGCGACGTTCAAATACAGGGCTGCGAAAAAATAGCGATTATTTTTATTGGGACCGGCAGATACATAGAATACTTTCAGAAATTTTACGACACCAGTCGTAAACACTTTGTTGCAAATACCCCGAAAACCTATTTTGTATTTACCGATGATACAAGCCTATCTGAGCTGAATGGTAGAGATTGCGTCGTGCCAGTTGAGACGGCTGCCGAAGCGTGGCCATTATCAACGCTATTTCGGTTTCGATATATAAATCTTATTCATAAGCAACTTACGGAATTCTCCCACATCGTTTACATCGACGCAGATATGTTTTTTTGCTCCAGGGTTTCTGAAGGCGAGTTTTTCGCACATGATAAACCACTATTTGGAGTACAACATCCTGGTAATTACCTTATTGGTCATGCGCCCTATGAAATGAATTCCCAGTCCAGCGCTAGTGTGGCCGAGGGGGATGACACATCAACCTATTGGCAGGGATGTTTTTGGGGAGGACAGTCAAAAGATATATTTAAGTTATCACGCGAATTGGCGAGAAGAATAGATAGTGATCTGTCGCGGGATGTTATCGCTCGGTGGCATGATGAATCCCATCTGAATAAGTATTTTTTGGAAAATCGATCGCTTGTACACACCTATGACCCCGGCTATGCATATCCAGAAGCCCTAAATAAAAATTTGAGGGACAAACTTTTGGTGGAAAAAAAGATTGTGCATGTTGCAAAGAACCATAAGAATATGCGTAGTAGTCAGAAAAAGTCGAAAACTATGTTGGTTGATAGACCCGAGGGTGGGAGTCGAAGGATTAGTGATGGGGAAGTTCTGACTCAGATGGATGGTTTCAAACTCGAAAAAACGGCAACATCTTTTGTTTTGCAGTATAAAAAAAACCAGAGTGTCGCAAAGCTCAATGAAACCAGCGCTCAGCTCTGGAATTTGTGTGTGGGAGATTTTAGTATTGGAGATATCGTTAAAATTTTTAGTGCGATACATTCAATTTCACCCGAAAACGTACGTCGAGACATATTCCCCGCGTTGAATGAATTCCTCGATAAGGGGCTGCTTCGTAAAATAGTGAAAATAGATTTGCGTGATAATACGAAGCCCGGTATAAGGTTTTTTTCTTTTGCGAACAATATAAAAGCAAAACAGCTTTCAGTGCTTAAAGAAAGCGCTTCATTGCAGGGCATAGAGATTTGCTTTCTTGGGGATGGTTTAAATCGATTTAGTACAACCATGAAACCCAAGTTACTCTACGAACGGCTTCGTGGCCTTGATGACAACGACATCGTCTGTGCACTTGACGGATTTGAGGTATTTCTTTGCGCAGGAGAAGAAAAAATTAAGCGAAGATTTTTGGCGATGAACTGCGATTGTGTTATATCCGCGGAACGTGCCTATTCTCACCAGTATAAAAAATATAAAAGTATTTATGACAATGTTCAAACCCAAAGCCCCTACCGCTATCTGAATTCGGGGTCCATCGTCGGCTATGCTGGTGCCTTGAGGAAGATGTGTGCGCCAACGTTATCAACAAGAGTGCAGTCGAAAATTTTTACTGCTAAGTCAATTAATAAAATTAAAAAGTGGTCAAGTACCATAGCGAAAGCGGTGAGGTTCAAAAGTTTTGACAGAAATTTTATCTATTCCTATGCGTACTACACCGATCAACAGCACATAGGACGGTACGTAGCTAGCAACCCCGATAACCTCAAAATTCTACTGGATTACGATACCCGCCTTTTCTGGTGCTGTGCGTGGGAGTGGAAGGATATTCAAAATCATTTCAGGATAGAAGGCAACCATATTATAAACAATCATACGAATAATTCGCCTTTGATGATTCATGTGCCCGGATGGCGGGTCCATGGTAAGGTTTTTTCGGATTTATATGAGATTCAGCAATCCCTAAATAAGTGACCGCAAACTTAGCTTCACGAGTTAATTTAAAGTAAAAAATAGTGATTAAGTACATACAAATTTTTGGTGAGAGGGGCTCTGGGACAAACTTTCTGACAAGCCTAATACGAAAAAACTATAAAGGCGTGAAAATCACATCAGATTTTGGCGGCAAGCATTGGTTTATTAGAGATCATCGTCCCCGGGGAAAGCCAAATAAAACTACAGACAATCAGTGTCTTCGGCCTCTCACGGACGCTTCCGATACGCTGTTTATTGTCGTTTATAGAAATCCCTTCGACTGGCTGCGGTCCATTCACAGGAAACCATTTCATGGTGATGGACACTGGGGCCTCAGTTTTTCAGATTTTATTCGAAAACCCTGGGTATCTTATACATCGAAAAAACTTAATCAAAATTGGGTTGACGATGCGGAAAATTATTTTTTAATTGAAGAAGCTGAAAACATAGTCCAGCTACGCACTCAAAAGATAAATCATTTCAATGCGCTGAAAGATGTCGTAGACAATATCTGTTTCTTAAACTATGAAACACTGAACGAAGATGCCGAAGTAATGAGAGGAATCGCAAGCCAATACGGCATCGAACTACAACGTCCAGCTATTGTGAATGACCCCTACCATTCTCGGAGCGGTAAAAAGGGGCGGGCCGGTTATGTGCCCAGAAAATATCCAGAAATTGATACTAAAGACATTGTATTTATCAGAGAAAATTTGGACTGGGCAGTTGAGCAAAGTATGGGCTACAATCTGAACGACTATGATCGTACGTTCAATTCAACTGCTCATCCCATCCACATGCAGTCTGGCATTCTACAAACAGACATTGCACAATCGGAGCTGGTCAACAGAGACTTGAGCGTTAACAATTTGGAGACAGCAATCATCGACACAAATAACAATCCAGGCGAGTTGGAACTAACGGTGCATATTAAGGGTTTAACGCCCCTTGAACTGACTTGTAGTGAAGATCAACCTATTTTCAGAACGCTTTTCACAGCTTTATTGAAAAACGGACGTCAAAATTCATCCAATGATAGTGATCTTATTTATCTTGAGCTTGGAGCGACGACACCGAGAGCCCTTTATTTTTTGAGCAAGCAAATTGTCTCAATTGAATCCAGTCCGCCAGTAAGTGCAGCATTATTACAAGAGTTAGCGTCAGAATAGCTGGATTCGATGCAATTGCGGCCCGCTATGTTTCGTTCCGGTTAGCAATAACTTCGATTTCTAAGATATCTAAAATCCTATTTCATGAAATCAGTAAAATCCACCTTACACACAGATTCAAGCCAGGATTCCAGATCTGAACCATACGAACTTCCTCAGCAGGTAACACCCAGCGCGCGGAGGCTGCGGGCCCCCCCGGGTAGAGCCGAAATTTCAACCAATCCCCATGTAGACCAATTTTTCTCACGAGAAATGGAGCTGGGAGTCGAAACGCTGAAGGAACACCTGGTCGAACTCGCTGAATCCTACCACGGCCCCTATCAAGCTCATAAAGCGCAGCGAATGAATGAGCTCAAGAATTTGTATGAAGCGATTGGGCAACCAGATGATGTTATTGTCATGCTTTACTGCAAGAATTTTTTCCCTTTGTTTAAGAACTGGCTGGCTTCTTGTGCCAGTCACGATATTATTGTAAACGAAAAACTGATTACTTTTACCCTGGACGAAGAGTCCTCCCGGGAAACTAAAGCACTGGGAATAAAGAACTACTATCTTGATCCCGATATCTACGCAGAAGCAGGCGGAGCGGTGAGATTCGGTGACAAGCAGTTTTCTAAAACCATGTTCTATAAAAATGCCATTATTCTGGATATTCTGGAGTTGGGTGCTAATGTATTGTTCCAGGATGTGGACATTATTTGGCTTAGAGATCCGTTTGATTATATTTCCGTGAATTGCAACGACCGTGATATATACATCATGTTCGATGGTCCAAATCCTTTTCACAGACCCCTATACGCCAATACTGGATTTATCTATGCTGTGTGTAATGATGCCAGTAAGGCATTATTTGAAACAGCGTTGCGCAATACAGCCAGTATTTTTCAGACTGGAAGTCACCAGATGCCCTTAAACAGGATTATGGAATATTTTATTGTTCATAACGTACTTTCGGTAAAGGTGTTGCCCCAGGTTCTGTTTTTAAATGGCCACCTGTTTAATCTAAAACAAGGTGTACGCGAACACGCCGGAGATTGGCAGAAAAATGGATTTGTGGTCCACTATTCGTGGACCAACAATCGAGAAGAGAAACGACAGAAAATTGAAAAGTTTGGCTTCAACTATTTGCCAGATGAGAACATAAGTTAGGAACAAGGTGTCTATGGTCAGTAACAATATTATGTTCAAAAATCAACAGTAATAAGGGAAAGAACTGCCCATGATTTATTCATTAATTTGCACGGATACATCCAAAGCTATTCACTGGCAGTGTGAGCTGCTTGAATACTCCTGGAGTAAATGCGAACAGCCCGGGGAGCTGGTGAGATTGGTTGCCTGTGATCCTGAGATGTCACTGCCTGAGCATCGCCATGCTAATGTGGTCAGGACAAACTTTACCAATGTAGATTCTGAAACGGGTGATCACTATGCGCCTTACAATCGACTCTACTCCATCCAGGAGTGGCTGCACCGGGATGCGCCCAATGGAACAGTATTGATCCTGGATCCAGATATGATCTTCCGCAACAGTGTAAAGACCGAGGTCAAGCGAGGATCGCCCATCGGTCAACAATGGGTGGGATTCGGAATGCGTGATCGAAAAAAGCGGGTCACAATGGAAATTAGTAATGTTGACATCGCTCAGATTCAACCGGTTACCTGGCCGGCATTGATACATTCCGATGATCTCATCAGATTAATACCGCGGTGGATTGAGCTTACCATCGAATACCGTAGACGAACTGGAGGTTGGGAAGATGACATGTTCGCTTTCGCTGTGGCATCTGCGGAACTTGGAATTGTTTATGCATTTAAAAATATGGCAGCATGGACTCCGTGGGCTGAGGAAAAGGTTACGGGTGCGCCCATAGTGCATTACTGTCAGGCAATACAGAATCGCAGTGATGAAATTATTTGGGCCAAGAATAAGTATCAGCCCTGGGACAGGGTGAAAACACCCCAAGCCGCAAAACTGGATTACTGTCGAGATTTACTCAGTCTGGTCGACAAGCATGCCATCCTGCAAAACACAGCAACAAAATTTAAGCGGAAAAAGATTTTTGTGGCCATTGCCTCCTATTGCGAACCAGAGCTGATTTCGACCATTGAAAATTGCATGGATAAAGCCTTTAGCCCTGAGAATCTGCGTTTTGGAATTTGCCTGCAGTACGACAATGAAGGCAGTGATGAGACTAAAGTAGATTGTCTTGATCGGTATCTATCTGATAATCGGTTCAGGTTTGTTAAATATGATTATAGAAAGTCCAAAGGCGGTTGCTGGGCCAGAAATATTTGCCAGGATTTTTATCAGGGTGAAGCATACACGCTGCAAATAGATGCCCATAGCCAATTTATAGAGGGGTGGGACAGCATTCTTATCCAGATGTTGTTGGATATGCCCAGTGAGAAACCGCTTATTACGAGTTTTCCACCGCTGTATACACGGGACGAAAATAACCACATTACACTCTCCCATTTACATGATCTACAACACATCCATACTACGGTCGCTGGAACATGGAAGAAGGCCGGCTGGATTGTGCAATCAAATAAGTTTATCCCGGAAAATAACACTTTTCCAAGAAGAACACGATTTCTATCGGGTGCGTTTGTATTCACCCTGGGCCAGTGGAACGACGAAGTCCGCCAGGACCCGGAGCATTTTTACACAGGGGAAGAATTTGCATTAACTTTAAGATCGTTTACTCACGGCTATGACCTGTTTGATCCCAGTCAGATTGTGGTCTGGCACAGGTTACATCCAAAATCCAATCGTAAGTATTGGCACGATAATGCTGAATCTGCGACCCATGAAAGACACAACAAAGCAATCGCGCGACTAACAAAACTGCAAGACGGAGATCCGTATCAAGAACTCGGTCGTTACAGTCTGGGAAAAGCACGCACTATTGAAGACTTTAGAATTTACTCCGGTCTTGATTGCAGCTCCTTGTCGGTTCATTCCGATGCTGTTAATGGAGTGCCGCCGGACCCCGTAACGATTCGGGTGGAGGGCGTTGCCGCCGATGAAATGGATGTTTCGGACGAGGGTGTCAAATTGAGTTTAAATAGTGATACGGATATTCTCCAGCTCACAGTCTATCTCGACGACATGGACCCCCTGGAATTCGATTGCAATGTAACAGATCCAATTCTGTTGACCTTGTTTGAAGCGATGCTTAGAAACCGACATACGGGAGCTCGAAATAACGAGGAAGTGATGTATCTGCAAATTGGTGAAAAAGAGCCAAAGGTGATGTACTTTCTCAGTTCGAAAATTCTGGCCTTAGAAACCAGCCCACCCCTGGGCGCAGAATTTTTTGCCAAAATCTCGGACCAGGAATCACAACCCGTTCAATCGACGGTGTTGAAGCCTGTATTCAACGACAGCTGGAAATTCTGGATCTGGAACGATGTAAACAGGGGTTGTACGAAACACGACATTTTTCAGATTCTTTTAAATAAAGGATTTGCATACGATGATATCCGATACGAACTGGGATACGACCCGGGATTATCCCCAGAGCAAAATGGCATTGACCAAGCACTTGAAATACCAACAAAAGAAAATTATTTCATTGCTAATGCTGAGAGACTAGACAATCCGAAGATAGAACTTTATGTGGTCAAGGATTTCCTGAATGAACAGGAGTGTGAGCAGCTACTTGAAAAGCTAAAGGGGAACTTGATTCCTTCCACCACGGTGGGTATTGAGGGGGCACATGAAGGCAGAACAAGTCGTACCAGTTATTTCAAAATAAATGAAGAAATTGATCCGCTGGCATTAGAGGTTCGGGAACGGCTTTGTAAGTTGATTGGATTTAATCCCAATTATGCGGAAGGCATACAGGGCCATATGTACGAGCCAGGTGAGGAATACAAGCCGCATTTTGACTGGTTTGATCCGAATTCCGACGATTATGAAGAAAATGCCAGCGCTGAAAAAGGCGGCCAGCGAACCTGGTCAGTAGTGGTGTATCTCAACGATGTAGAACAAGGCGGTGGGACCCGGTTCGTTGACATCGATGAAACCATCGAGCCGGAACGGGGAAAGGCGGTTGTGTGGAACAACTTGCTGCCTTCTGGACGGGTCAATCTGGATGTGATGCATCATGCATTGCCAGTTGTTCGGGGGACAAAAGCAGTAATTACTTTCTGGTTCAGATCAAAAAGAGAGGGTGAGATGTTATGCCGGGAACCAGGTGAGGAAGTGCCCAACCATACCAAAAAGGGTTACAAGAAAATCAGTATGCCCCGGGAGTTGTTTAATAAACTGAATGAGTTTTATCATAATAATACGGAAGTGACTTCCGAAGAATCGATTCCCGAATTTCTGACTAATGAGAACGTAAATAAAAAAGTCTCAGACCTGGTTATGCTACCGAGGGAGTTGAAAGTAGAAATCAGTCACGCCTTGAAGCCGGTAATGGAAGAATGGAGCAATCTGGCGCTTGAGTCCACGGCTGTCTACGGGCTTCGCCGATACCACAGGGGAGCCAGTCTGAAAATGCATCGGGATACTACTGATACGCATATCATAAGTGCAATTTTGAATATCGAACAGGATGTGGATACCGACTGGCCGCTTGAGATCGAGGACAACTTTTATCGTCGCCATCGAGTTATGCTACATCCAGGAGATATGCTGCTCTACGAAAGTGCCCGTGTGCTACACGGCCGTCCTTCACCTCTCGAGGGCAAAATTTTTTGTAATGTATTTGTGCATTTCATGCCCCTGGTAGGTGATTCTGCCAAGGGGGATGAGATCAGGGTATAACCCCAACAGTCCTCAGCAGTCCTCCCACATCGATGGGAATTCGCGCAAATACTGTCGCCCACTATAGACGGGGCTTGCCGCATCTACGGGAATCGGTCCTTCGTTATGTGCGGAATGAAAATAGGCATTTTTATCGGGTCGATCCAGATACCCCCGAAGGCGGGTAATATAGCTGGAGAAGGTGGACAACTCAGTACCGATAAACAGATCCGCACCCGCACAAATAACCTGTTCGACGGGGCCAATCAGTTCAAACGGGACGTCGCCTTCATTTAATGTACGGCCACACCGTGCGCTAAAGAAATCATCCCAACGGTATATTGACCTGTTCCGCTCAAATACCTCGAAGAAACCTTCATCCACTTCGTCGGTTGCAATATACAGAGCCTGATCGTCAGATAGTAGATTTTGAATATTGTGTAACGTTTCCTGAGCACTGGTTCGAGAAGTTGTAAACTGAAAATCGTTACGACGAATATGCAGACTATGGTAAATCGACGGAAGTGACCTTATTAATTTATCTGCAATTTCGAAAACCCGGGGCGTATAACGAACATGATGTTTTAACAGTTGTCGAGTTTCTCTGCCAAGTTCAGGATTGGTAGATGTCAGCATAGCGGCGACCTGACCAAGCTGTCGGTATTCCTTGTTCGATGGAAAATGAATCACCGTCGCCTCGTTCATCGATTGGGTAAATTCGACCAGCTCTCGATTATCAACCAATTTTTCGGTC
The DNA here is from genome assembly GCA_965237725.1 of Candidatus Spongiihabitans sp. Lineage (GTDB taxonomy): Bacteria > Pseudomonadota > Gammaproteobacteria > Arenicellales > Poriferihabitantaceae. Next base: position 2,098,416 of record OZ250151.1, on the reverse strand, counting down.
AGAATATCATTATCTTCAATTTCCCTGATACTGGGCAAGCAGATCAAAGTGTCATATGGGTTCCAGGGGATGACCTGGCTGTTTTTGAATAACCACGCTTCCCACGTTCGCCGAAGTTTCTTGTCACTTGGATTTAATTCGGCAGCTTTATCAGACCAATCCTCGAACTGCTCAGGGATTCCCAGGCTGTCTTTCTTGAGATGTATAAATTCCTCGGTGGTGATTGTCGGAACAGCCAGCGACAACGCATCGATATCAAATATGTCCTTGTATTCGCAAGTCTCCTGCTCTTTGTCTAGATGTATGGGCCCGAAATTGAGCAAATACCAGGGTTGGGATGGTGGCAATACCAATGTGCGCCCGGTTACGGCTGCTATAACAACAACATATTCAAACGCCATCCGAATGTTATTGAGGCCACCTCGATCGACCTCGAATGTTACATATTGATCGAGTGTTTCGGAAGAGAAGCTGTGGAGTACGGGAAGTTTTTCAGATCGCCAGTAACAAAGCACGTAATAATTTACTAGAGGATTAAGCGGTTTATTACCCTGCAGTCGGAGCCATAGTCGGTGCACTGGTTGGCGCCGGGGATGGGGCAAGGGTAGGGCTGCTTCTACCATGGGCGGGTAAAATTACCGATTCCAGTGTGGGTTTATCCCATTTACTGCCCACAGCACTGGCGCCGATAACGCCACCCCCGGTAAGCAAATGGCGAACCACTTTACGCTTGCTGGGTTGCTCCGGATGGGTGTCTTTTGATGATTCTTTGGATGAATCGAAATCTTGTTTTTTATCGTCGCTCATGTGCTTTGGTGCATTGTCCCGGGAATAATAAACAGTTAAATAATATTTATGGACTAGGCGCTACGGTGGTTCAGTCGGTGGCGACGTTGCCATTACCGTCGGTGCATTTGTCGGAGCCATAGTCGGCGCACTGGTTGGTGCCGGGGATGGGGCAAGGGTAGGGCTGCTTCTGCCATGGGCAGGTAAAATTACCGATTCCAGTGTGGGTTATCCCATTTACTGCCCACAGCACTGGCGCCGATAACGCCACCCCCGGTAAGCAAATGGCGAACCACTTTACGCTTGCTGGGTTGCTCCGGATGGGTGTCTTTTGATGATTCTTTGGATGAATCGAAATCTTGTTTTTTATCGTCGCTCATGTGCTTTGGTGCATTGTCCCGGGAATAATAAACAGTTAAATAATATTTATGGACTAGGCGCTACGATGGTTCAGTCGGTGGCGGCGTTGCCATTACCGTCGGTGCATTTGTCGGAGCCATAGTCGGCGCACTGGTCGGTGCCGGGGAAGGAGCAAGGGTAGGGCTGCTTCTGCCATGGGCAGGTAAAATTACCGATTCCAGTGTGGGTTTATCCCATTTACTGCCCACAGCACTAGCGCCAATAACGCCACCCCCGGTAAGCAAGTGGCGAACCACTTTACGCTTGCTGGGTTGCTCTGGATGGGTGTCTTTTGATGATTCTTTGGATGAATCGAGATCTTGTTTTTTATCGTCGCTCATTACTGTTTGGTTGATTCGTAATAAATACGTAATTAAAAACTAGCCGCCAGTTGGGGGAAATCCGATCGGTGCCGCCGTCATTGATTGTGTCGGTGCATTAGTTGGTGCATTAGTTGGTGCATTAGTTGGCGCACTGGTCGGCGCACTGGTTGGTGCTGGGGAAGGGGCAAGGGTAGGGCTGCTTCTGCCATGGGCGGGTAAAATTACCGATTCCAGTGTGGGTTTATCCCATTTACTGCCCATAGCACTAGCGCCAATAACGCCGCCGCCGGTAAGCAAGTGGCGAACCACTTTACGCTTGCTGGGTTGCTCTGGATGGGTGTCTTTTGATGATTCTTTGGATGAATCGAGATCTTGTTTCTTATCGTCGCTCATTGGTTTCGCCCCTTAAGTTTTGTCAGTCCAAAACCGCCAATTTATGTTAGAAGTTAAGTATTAATCAGGAATATTAAGTATATAGTAAAAATATGCAAAATAGGTTAACTTTCTAACCAGGTATCAGCAAGCAGTTAGCGGGTTTGCTCGTTATCCAGTCTGGCACCATTCATTAATCTAAACCCTATTTAGTCCGATTTATGCAGAGTTTAATACTGGCAGCACCCTGCACGAGAAAACCCATCCTGGTCAGGTTGCTGGAACAATTGGGTTGTGCTATCGCACCTTCCCAGTGGGAGACGGTTGTGGCGCTCAACTCGGATCAATTCATCTATCTGGACCAATTGAATAGCGCCCTTCTTGAGACCCACCACGCGAATTGGTACCACACCAGCAACATTGAGCTGGATTCCCGTTTGTCTGATCAACCATACCCGCTTAAACGGAGTCAAAACCAACTCGCTGACAAACTGGATCGTCATGGGATCTGGGTTTCTACGGATTCGGCAATGTGTATATTGCTCCCCCAATGGAGAGAATTTTTGTCAAATCCTGTGGCAATTTTGTATATCGATCACCCCATGGCGGTGGCGCGGCGTTTACAAGGGAAATGGCGATTTCCGCTGACGTTTGGACTCGCGTTATGGGAATATTATACCCGCGCAGCAATAATCAATTCTGAAGGCATGCCCAGGCTGGTGATTTCTCACCATCAGCTACTACGCGAACCCACCGAGCAGGTGAATAAAATGTGGGAATTGCTAAGCAATGTCAACGGAAAGAAATTGGCAATTCCAAACCAGGATACGCTCAATCAAATTAGTTCCACAGAATGTTCTGACAGTAATGAATCCATGTCTGAAGTTGCTGATTTTGCCAATCCGGAGCAGCTCACACTTTTTGAGGCATTGGGATCGGGAGATACAAATTTCCCAATTTTAGATCGTATGTCTCAAACTGGCGATGATATCCTCAAATCATATGGTCGCCTCCGAACCGGATATGAGGCAATAGAGCGACAGCAGGCAGAGACGCAAAAAAAACTGGGAGAAGCATGGGAGTCACTGGAAAATCAAACTCGAAACGATAGTGTGGAGAAATCAGTTTCGGGTAGTGACGATGGGCAGATTATTGAATTAACGGTGTATCTAAAAAACAGGCCAACGTTAGAATTATTTTGTGAAAGAGATAATCCGATTATTGATCAGCTTCTAGGTGCGCTAGTCAAAAATGGTGTATCGAGTACAGATAACGGTGAATTATTTTATCTGGAATTCGGAGAACAGACTCAGTATTTCCCAGTTTCAGCGTTGTTGGCAGTAGAGACCAGTGATAATCGGTTCTCTGAAAGATTCAATAAGAAAGATGACATGCCAGTCAAATCGAATAAAGACGCGCAGCAATTATCAAATTCGGTGAGAGATACGAAAACTAAACGCGTCGCGGTTGTCGTGCTCGGATGTTTGATGCCCGTTTACGAATCAGCGATTGACACTATCAGAAAAACCTGGGCTTCGAGGAAGCATCCAAATATTGATGTGTATTATGTATATGGTGCCCATATTCAAAATCAGCAGGAGCAGTCTGTTATAGAGAAATATACCCGCCAACCAACAATGCCGCTATCCGCGTTTGAAGTGAGTCAATATGGTGATGTGATACTTTGCGGTTGTGCTGATGCGATTCAACTTCAGTCAGACTGCCTGCTAAGAAAACGCCTTATTGCGTTCGACTATTTGACGGCAAATTTTGACTACCAGTATATTTACACGGTTTGCGCATCGAGCTATGTCGATCAGCCTGAGCTTGCCAGCTACGTTGAGTCGTTGGAAGGCCAGTACGTGTTTCATGGACCCGTGGGCGTCTGTGAAATCACTGGCCGACCCTATGTAAGTGGTGCATCGATGCTATTTTCCACCGAGCTGATCAGGGAGTTAGTAAAGAATAAATTTCAGATCATCGAAGATAACGAGTTTAACTATGCTGATGACGTTGCTATTGGATCGTGGATCGCGGAGCATATCAGCGAAGAATCTTCAGATAATATCGTCAGACATATCCGATCCGGGCAGCCTGCAACCAAGGACGATACCTTTGTGAATCCGAGAAATTTTGGAATGATCAACTACGTGGATATTGACGTAGAGGACCAGCGGGTCGTCCAGAATGCCTACCACTATCACTTCAAGGCAGATGATATGGAACAGATGTTCGGCTTTGACCGTCACTTCCTGTAAGCTAAATACAAAACCAGCAGTCCTCGACGTCAGCCACCCATGGAAAAGATATTCATCCAGATAGCCTCGTATCGGGATAGCGAACTAAAACATACCATAAATAGCTGCTTGGCTCAGGCGAAATATCCTGAGCGATTGACTTTTGGTATTTGCTGGCAATACGATGAAACAACATTCACCGACCTTGATTCCTACATTCCCAGGGACGGTTTCCGAATTCACCAAGTTTACTATAGTGACAGCAAGGGCTGCTGTTGGGCAAGGCATCAAACCAATCAATTGTACGATGGCGAAAAGTATACATTGCAAATCGATGCCCACATGCGATTTGCATCACACTGGGACGCCATACTCATCGAGATGTTCCATTCTGTGGATTCTAAAAAACCTATACTGAGTACATATCCCGCCCCCTATGAAATTGTTAACGGAATGGATCGTTTGCACACCGACAGAGGCATACAAATGCTGAAACTCATCAGACTTCGTCGGGATTTGACCTCCAAACATTCAACCATATTGGCAGCGGACACGAGTATGCCGGGCAAGAGTCCTTTGCTCGCTGCGGGAATGATTTTTACGCTGGGTGAATTCTGCAGGGAAGTAGAGTATGACCCTGAAATGTATTTCAGTGGGGAGGAGATCAGTCTTGCAGCGAGGGCCTATACCTGGGGATACGATTTCTACTACCCGAACAAAGATGTTCTTTGGCATCGCTACAAACATCCAATGCCGCTACACTGGACAGATCACAGTGCGGTACAAAAAGAATTGCAGAATAAATCCAATGCCCGATTACAAATGCTATTGCTCGGTGGCCACGAAACGCTGGGAAAATATGGCTTTGGAAAAGTCAGAACCCTGAGTCAGTTTGAGCAATATGCAGGTCTAAATTTTCAAGAGAGGATAAATCGCAAAAAAACGCCAACGGAATTTTCTCGCAAATTGTTGCTCAATGCCAGTGAAATCGAGACGCGTCAGGATTATCTTTACTGGATTTTTTCGCTTCTGGATGAAGATGATCAGGAAATATATCGGTATGACATTACAAGTGCTGAGGTTCTCAGTAAAAGTCGATCAAGCATCGAAATCAATGCGTCATTACCGGACCGACCTTACCGTTATGTGCTTTGGCCATTTTCTGAGGAACGTGGTTATATGAGGAAGTTAACCTATGATCTTGATGACAACGTATCATCTTAATGAAGTCGCGTATCGTGTCGATTAGGAGGTTTTGGGAGACCAGTATATTTTTCAGCAGGGATGGTCTGGCCCTGGGAATTTCCATGAAGTCAAAATACCAGTTTGCTACATTGACAGAATCAGAATAAATAATGCCTGTATCATATAGTCACCAATTTATCTTTTTTCATATTCCTCGATGTGCAGGAACATCCCTGGATTATTACTACAACTTTCATGACGGTAATCCATTGTTTGGTTTAAGACTTGTCGGTGATCGTGTGCTTACTTTGCAGCATCTGACTTATGCAGAAATAAAGAACCAAAATATTCTGACTGACGATACACTGAATGCTTTCTTTAAATTTACAATTATTCGAGATCCTTTCAAACGAATGGTATCTGATTATTTATGGCAGCAATCCCATGATATCCACGACCAATTCTCCGGCTTAAGTTTTCAACAGTTTCTTGATATTGCAGAGCGGACTATTGCAGAAAGATCCTATTTCAAGAAGGCGCACTACGATCATTTTCGACCGATGACCGAGTACTGCTATTGGCGTGATAAATTGATTGTGGACAAGATAATTGTCCTAGAACGCATCGATCAGGATATAGCACCGATAATGGAACGCATAAACCTCAACAAGTTGCTGAAATTAAATAGCTCCACAACCAACACGGAGCATCTTACCACCAAGGAAAATATCGACAGGGTGTATTTACTGTATGCCGCTGACAAGGAACTCCACGACCGACTGATGCACGAAGCAGAATCTGCAGATTGAAAAGTGACCAAAATGTACCTTGACAAAGACTGAATACCAGTAAATGAATACGTGTCGTAATCTAAAGAAGTATACAGAACCCTCGGCGTCTGTCTGGCTATTTAGCCTCTGACGAGGATATGGTTTGAGTTTTATTTCTGTTTCTTTTCTGATTTTTTATATTCTGGTTTTGCTGTTCAGATTTACCGTTGGAAGAGATAAAAAAAGTAATTTCTACTTAACTGGATTGTTATTTTTCAGTTTGCTTTTTTATGCATGGCATGTGCCAGGGTATTTATTAATCATTCTCACATGCATAGTTACAAATTATGTCGCTGGTCGTGTGCTGTCTGGAAATATTGTATTTGCTAAAGCTCGTCGTCGAGCGGTTCTTGGAGCAGCGATCTGCGTCAACATTGGTTTGCTTGGGTTTTTCAAGTACGCGAATTTTCTGACCGAATCTGTATTTGCTTTGATGGGTTACGAGACCCCGATAACTGACCGATTTCAACTGCTGGACATTGTTCTTCCCCTGGGAATTTCGTTTTATACATTCCAATCTTTGAGTTATACCATCGATGTTTATCGTGGCCAGCAGGCCGCAGAAAAGAGCCTGTCTCGCTTCGCCCTCTATGTAAGCTTTTTTCCCCAGCTTGTAGCCGGCCCTATCGTCAGGGCGAATCAGTTTTTTTATCAGCTCTCGAGAAAACGCTGTGTACGATGGCCAGTATTTCTGGAAGGGTCATATTTGATTCTGCGGGGGCTGTTTTTAAAACTCGTTGTTGCTGATCATTTGGGTCAGGTGGTCGATCGCTTCTGGACATCAGCTGCCCAACCAGATGCACCGGCCACCCTTGCACTGTCTCTGGTTATATTCTTCTCCTGCCAGATACTGTGTGATTTTATGGGTTACACGGACATTGCCCGGGGCATAGCCTATCAACTGGGATTTAGATTGCCGGTCAATTTCAACGCGCCTTATCTTGCCCGAACATTTAGCGAGTTTTGGCGCCGCTGGCACATCACTTTGTCACAATGGATTAAAGATTACTTATATATTCCCCTTGGAGGAGGGCGGGGCTCAAGATTTATAACGGGTCGAAATTTGTTGATTGTTATGGTGTTAAGTGGGTTGTGGCATGGTGCTGGGCTCAATTTCATCATCTGGGGACTTTTGCTTGGTTTTGCATTAGCAATTGAGCGTAGCTTGGGCATTTCGGCCTGGTTGGAGAAGGAGCGACATCGTCATCTGATGGCGTGGGCGGCGGGATTTATCTGGTTTTTAGTTGTACAAGTCACCTGGATATTGAGCATGGCATTATTTCGCGCGGTGGACGGAGACCAGGCATGGCAGGTGTTGCAAAATGTGGTGTCAGGAATCTCGGCGCTGCCTGGGGAGGGGATCGCATATCCCAAGAGTGCCGCATTGGTTGTGGTTGCCTGGTGGTTTACCATACCTGTTTGGCTTATCCACATTCGTGTTTATCTACTTGAGCGATTTGGTTTTCAACAATCCGTATACGAACGTACAATATATGCGGGCGTGATGCTTTATGCGGTCCTGACCATGTATGCCAGCAATCCAAAATTCATTTACTTTCAATTCTAGATTATCACCATACAAATTGAATCCGTGTTGAATCGATTAACTAAGTCTGCGTTATTGATCGCTATTTTTGGTGGCGCAATTCTGCTAACAGCATATTTGCTTCCACAACTGCCAATTCGTCCGTTGAAAAATCCATATCCAAGAGTGCAGTACACAGCATCTTTTGAGGTTCCAGAAGACCCAGATTACTTTTTTGCTCACAGCCGTCAGGCCGAATTGAGCCACGCAATCATGTATCATGGTTTAAATGATTCTATGGATCATGCGCGGAATGCGGATGTGATTTTTATTGGTAATTCCCGAATGCCACTGGGGCTTCGCGAAGAATTTTTGATGCCTAAAGCGCAGAAATTGGGCGTAAGTCTATATTCTTTCGGTTTCGGCCATGTCGAAAAAGCCAGGTTTGGTCTGGCGCTAATCCAAAAATTTAACCTTAAACCCAAGGTTGTGGTGGTTGCAGGTGGGCCAGGGATCTTTAACGATGGTTACTCAGCAGTGGGTGCGAAGGCAATCAGCATGACCAAATGGGATGCTATGAAGCACTGGTTTGAAGGCGCCAGCTGGTGGAATTTGAAACGAAGGATGCACACGGTATTACCTAAAGTAGAGTTTTTCGATGGCCGGGTCCACGCGCAGTATATACACTATAGGTCATCACGAACGGGATGGTGGAAGACGGTTCTTGAGCCGGGCGCTAGAGGGTTGATTGGGTTTGGGCAGGAAAGAAAAAGCTACGAAGATGAATTGCCGATGGCAAAAGAATTTAAACAAGAAATGGATCGCATCGACGCGCTCCTGGTCCTCACCGTGGTGCCCCATAGGGATACCCGAATGGGGCATTTGCCCTACTTCTCAGACAAGCTTGATGTTCCCATGATTGTACCGTCCTTTGATGGTCTGCGAATGGCAGATGGATCTCACTTGAGTAGAGAAAGCGCAAAAATATTTAGTGATCGTTTTTGGGAGGTGTTCATTGCGAATCCGCATGTACGAGAGAAATTGTTTCAATGACTGGGTTCGGATTTTGACAGGTTTAACCAAGTGTTTTAGAAATATGACAATAGCGATGAAATATTTTCGAGACGTAATTGGGGGTAGAGAAATTTTAATTTCGAGTGAAATGGTAAAATATTATTTCAGTCGCAAAATTCAGGTTTTGGTATGAAAGTAAACACTGTCAATCTACTAGAGCATGAACTGCCACAATATCGATTGGGCGATGCAGTTCTAAATAGAGGGACAACCTATGGGGATGGAGCATTTAGTGTCATACTGAGAAACAAAGATAAGTTCGAAGGTTCGCTATTGCTCGACTATGCCTTAAAAATTGACAAATCTTCTACTGATCCCCAATGGCACATACTGAAAAATTGTGTAGAGAAAAAGGTTACCGAACTAGGGCTGATGTTACCAGCAAAGGATGAATTGGTTGTTCATCTGCGGCTGGGGAACGTGAAAGGTTTTGACCAGGAGCCAGAGGTTTTGGTTGATTGCATTGAAGGCCTTATCGCAGGTAATGAAATTATAGTTTCGGCCGTTACTATTGTTACGGTTATACATTTTGGCAAGGGATACATTGAAAAAAGTAGAGAGAGTCACGGTCTTTCAACGGAAATTTGCAACAATAGGCGCAAAGTAGATAAAATTTTTGCCTTGTTCAATGATAGAAATATCAAAGCCAAACTATATTCCCATGAAGACATAGACAGGGATTTTTGTTATTTATCGAATGCATGGTTGCTCGTGCTTGGAAAAGGATATTTTTCATGCTGCGCTGCAATGATATCTGATGGAGAGATATTTATTCCCCCCTGGGTGCGGGAAGGAACAGCGGAAGATGTTGAAATTAACAAATTGTTGAATCAATGAAAATCTCCCAAAGGTTATTTTTGACAGATATGTTAATTACGAAATGTGATGGCTTGGATTCTTCAAAGACGTGATTATCAAACTAATTTCTGAGAATGAGCCGGTCTGAAGCCGCAATTCTTTGCATCGGTAGAAACGAGCAGCCGTTCATTTCGGAATGGTTGGAATACCATTTTAATTTGGGATTCCAGCGTATATATTTTATCAGTACGGATTCTGATTTCAGCAAGGTTAAAAAGTTTTTTGACGCCAGCGATTACAAATCGAAAATAAGCTTGCACCACTTTGATGAATTTTATCGAGGTTGGCAGATGAATTCTTATAATAAATTTTTCCCATTGGTCAAGGAGGATTGGGTGCTGGTTATGGACATTGACGAGTACCTTTACCTAAATTCATATTCCGATGTCCAGAGTTTTCTGGATACCATTGTAAATGATGTGGGTCAGATTCAGTTCCCATGGCTGAATCTGATATCGACCAGTTATGTTCATGAGCGTATTTCAGACATACTAGAATGCTCCCAGAAGCATGCATCGGACCATGTGAAAAGCATGGTTAGGAGAGATTCCGTGACCGGCCTGGGTATTCATTCTCATGGAATTCGCGGCGCGGCTACTGCATTAAGCTCAGGTGCTGAAATTCAGAAAAAAAACAACCACGAAATTTTTCTGCAGAATACCCAATACTACAAACAAAATCCCTTTATCTTGCACTTTTGCTCAAGAGGGTATTTTGATGTAATCAATCGAATTGTTGATCATCAGTTCTTTAATATCAAAGGTGGTGTCAATGAGAGGAGAAGGCTTGCGCAATTCCTAACCAATGAGCACGGCTGGAAAAACATTCCAACAAGATTTTTGTTGATGCAAATCCTGCAATTGTTACCAATAGTTGACCTCGATATATCGTGGCCTGATTTAGGCTCTCATACGGATATTAGAAACCTACAAGAAATTTTTCTACGCCACATCAAAGATATTATTGATTTCAATTGGCATGATAATTCAGAGATTGACGATGCATTTGAAACGCAATATGGTTTGAAATATAAACTTTCCCAGATGGATTTGTCTGCAAAATTTGATCAATCCGAATATCTCGGTTGTGCTTCTCAACTTGAATATGTCGCCCGTTTGCGTAAAAGATTGGTGTAGGCGTAACCGCTGACCCATTGCATTACTTACTCGGTATCCAGATTAGTTAGAATTAAACCTCTTGAACTATGCGGAATTCGGCGTTAAACACTGAAAAGCGACTCGTTCGCGAGACGTATATTCCTTGGAATTGTGGCAGTAACCTGCAGCCACCATATCCGGTTCTGCAATCTATAGTTTGAATGGAAATTGATATTGAAATCTTTCGATATCATCTTTATATCTTTTGCAAATCATTTCTTTAATTTCTGAATTGAAAAAGCATTTATAGTCAGTTGGTACGCCAATTTGTCGCAACTCCATCGGAGTCAAACCATACGCGCCAGGTATTTCGTTATTTTTTCTATAAAATGGGTTTTCAATTTTTCGCCCATCGCCGTACTCAATTCTAGGCTTGGAAGAATCGTTTAGGCGAGAAAATTCAAGCTCAGGATGAATTTCTTTGAGGTCTAAATGGATACGCTCAAGTTTCAATACAACATCAAAATTAATTTTTTCTACGTTATGGTTTTGGCTTTTTAGATGCCGCTCTATAACTGAGTCGTCTAAATCTTGTATTGCATATAAGAACTCGAAAAAAGTTATGTTTGAGATGTCTTTCTTTAAATAAATTTTGCGTAAATATTTTTGAATTGAGGTTTCCTTAAAATCCCTTTGACACAGCTGCTCCTTGACCTGAATCACATTGTGCTGAACAATCTTATCTACGTAAAAGCTGATCACCCGGTGCCATGGGTTTCGTACTACTATACAGTTTCCAACATGGGTGGAAAGATTATCCAGTATATCCTTATGTTCCCTGGTCATTCTTATGGTGCTGTTAATACCGCATTTAGGCGTGGAGTACAGAGCCAATAAGTTATTTTTGAATTTCAGTTCAGCCATTGCTAAATTCTAATTAAAACTGCAATCGATCAATTTAACAATCATAAGCATCAAATTTCAATGACAATAACCTTATCCTATACGGAAAAACTAAGCATACAGTCCCTATATTTATTGGAGTCTGTGACGAACTTGATTTTGTGGCCCGATCTGAGTAGTAATTGCGGCTAATGGCGGTGGGAGAAAAAGAGTTTGCGCTTTATTGTTATCAGCTGGCTCGGCCATAAAAACCAAGTCGATCTTCTACGCTAAAACTCTTTCCTGGATATTCATAATAAGAGAACACCGCAACCAATCTCTCGGCGTTGCCTTTTACCTGAGATAATCGATGGGCGGTATTAATTCCCCGGAATACATTGAGGGTTCCCGGGCTTTGCTTTAGCGTCATTTTTTTGGGGTCTTTGCCCTCTAGCAAATTCACCACCCCCGGGTAGTTTGGATCATCTACAGAACGCAGGGCAGTTCGATATTCGAATTCGCCTCCGGCTTCTGCGGCCTGGAGCAGCAATGTGGTGGTAAATTCTGAGCGATCGAAATGCCAGTTCAAGGCTTCTCCGCGACGGTATGCCATTACATTGGCCCGAGCCAGCGGATCATCCATCAAATACAACTGGGGCTTTTCCATGACTTCGGCGATGAATCGCAATAGGGGGGCAAACTCATAAACCTGCATCACAATGGACTCTGTCATTTGATCCGCACAAATGGTGTGGTTCACGGTTTCCACTTGCTTGAGTGCGGGGTGGCTGGAATCCAGACCAGGCACGGTTTTTTGAAAATAGATATTGTGCCAGCGACGATGTTCGAAGGACTGATCTTGCATAACCGGATTAATTTGTGAAACCGCGGCAGCACAGGCATCGGCTTTTAAAAACCCCGACAAATTGAACATACCGTCACTGTCTAGTTCCTCTTGGCAGCGGGACACAAGATCGCGATAACCCACACTATCAGGCTGATCAATGGGATAGGTATCTAAATCAAGCAAATTTTTCATGTGGCCAATTTTGTTCGCCAAAGGTTGCGAGGTCAAGGGGTGAATTTGTTGATATTTTCGGTACTAGAAATCGCTTGATTCAAATCTTGGGTTAGGCGTAATATCCGAGTTAGTTGCTGTTATTTTTAACCGCTTTAATTTAAAACCAAACGAGATGAACATGACAGAACCTGAAGAATTTGAATTGCGTGATGCTGACATTGCATCGTTTCATCGAGACGGTGCGATGATGTTAAAAGGTGTTCTGAATGATACCTGGTTGCAGATGATTGCTGATGGTATGGAACTTTGTATGTCTCAACCCACCAGTCGTAGCAAGGACTACGCCAGAGATGACGCCACTGGTCAGCGGTTTTTTCATGACGCATTACCGGTGACTCACGTCCCAAATATTCAGCGTTATGTTACCGAATCCCCCATTGGCAAAATCGCAGCGAGGATCATGGGTTCGCCTACTGCGCTGGCATTTTATGCCACAGTATTCATCCGTTCCCCGGGTACCCAGGCGCCCACCCCCTGGCATCAGGATCTCACAACCTGGAGCGCCGAATGTCAGCAGGGTTTGAGTATATGGACTTCCCTTGATCCTGTGCCAGCGGGAACTGCTCTTGAAATTGTGCTCGGTTCCCACAAATGGGATCGACCACTACAACGGCCATTTTTTGAAGATCGTCACCTCGGCGGCATAATGGAAATCGATGATTTTCAGGCTGACCCCATTCCGGATTTCAGCGGTGCTGACAGTGACAAATACGATGTTGTTGGTTGGCCCATGGAGCCCGGAGATATTCTTTTATTCCACGGCAGGACGGTCCACGGTGGTTCGGGTAATTTGCCAGAAGGCTTGGGTCGTCGGGCGTTATCTGTGCAATGGTTGGGCGAGCATGCTCAAATTGTCCGGCGCCCGGGCGGTTGTGATCCAGACTGGTTGCCCGAACTTCAACAGCATGGTCTGGATGTGGGTGACTACCCGGCTTGTGCTATGTGTCCGGTGATTCAGGCTTAGCTAGATCAAACTTAGAGAAAGCAATGGCCGCAGCGTGTTAACTCAAACTGTAGCCGTTTGTTTGTCATTCTGGTCTGACAATGATCGACCGTAAAAAAGTTTAAGGTAGTCGCTCGTGCCTGTCTTGTTTGGTTCGCGCTCATAGGACAATACTGCCATTACCCTTCGACTTCCCGGATCGACGGGTGCAGCACGGTGGAGATTGAACTGACCCTTGAATAATGTCAGGGTGCCTGGTTCTATGTCGGGCCTGGTCACGGGATCGCGATCGCCTTTTAATATCCGGGAGATGCCGTCAAAATCGTCCGCTCCATCCGCCGTTCTTAAATTGCGAACGTATTCGAATGAGCCGCCAGAATGGGGTTTCTCCAGCATGATAGTGACGATAAATTCGCAGCTGTCAAAATGCCAGTCCTGCAGTTCCCCTTCTTCGGCAATGGTTATGATGCAACTGGATAATGGGCAGGCCAGTGGATAGATTTGATGCTGCATAACCTTTCCGATAAATTCTGTCATGCCTGACCAACGATGAAGGGCCAACAGGGGATTATTTTTATCCAGTAAATCTCTAGCCACAAAGCGGATTTTTGTCAGGGATTTGTGGTGCCTGGGATGATCCGCGGGCAGGGTGTCCAGGGGTATGGACATGGATTCATCATCAACATCATCGTATGCAAATGCGTGATTTACCGGGTGGGCATTTTCATACAGGCTTAATCCATCCCACAAAGCCATATCTAGGTATGCCGGGAGCATGAAGTCCGGCAACAAACAGCAGCCCGTTTGTTCGAGTTGATGGCGACAATCATTTACAAGGATAGCCCCGGCGACCCCATCGAGCTGATCAAGAGGATAGCATTTAAGTTCGATTATTTTTTCTATGCTCACAGGTTCTTTAGTTTTAAAACATTAATCCGGTTTGGTGCGTAATCGCTGATGCATTGCCCGGGTCGCTTCTTCGGTGCCATCGTGATAAGTACCGAACCACTTGTCAAAGGGGAACTCAGCATTGCCATAATTGCATTCAAAATAGCGATGATGCAACTGGTGGAAGAACCCGCTCACTGCCAGTCGTTGTTTGCCTTTTATCCAGACGCCTTCATAACCCGAATGTCCTGAGGGGGCGCCGAGCAGCTGCCAGAACAGGATAAATAACATGTGGGTCGGATGGCTGGGCAGTACAAAAAAGATCAGCAGGCTACTGAAATAAATCAAATGTTCCAGGGGATGCATGGACAGACCCGACCACGGTCCCGGATTGGGATTACGGTGATGGATGCTATGGATATGGCGATACAGGGGCGGCCAGTGTAATGGTCGGTGAACCAGATAAAAATGTATTCCCTGATACATAGTTAATATCGGGAACATCAAAATGAACCATACCGGATGGTCGGAGAAAGTGATCATGACAATCAGGTCGTTCGCATACAGATATCGCACCAATATCTCATAGCCCGTGGCAATGGGTACGCCGTATACCAGGGTATAGAACATATTGTCCCAGGTTTGATTGTTCAGAAAGAACAGGGATTTCTTCCGCGACATGGGTCGGGGGTCATATTTGAGTTCATGGCCCTGGGCGTTGTATCCGTAGAACCACAGATGCAAGACGCCAATGACGATAAGCATGAGCAGATAATTTCGTAGCAGTATGGCGCCGATCCAGTCAGCAGCGAGACTGGCTTGAATCTGGCTAACTGGTTGCAGCCAATAAGCGAGTGTTAGTGCGAATATCACATAGATAAATCGGTCAGACAGTTTGAACCAGTATCCAGCCAGCCATTTCAGCACGCTCAATGGTTGCGGCGGCCACAACCAATAGGGTACTGGGTCCAGAGGCAGCTTGGGATGCCAATGCCAGGTTTTGCTCATGGGCTCTGAAGCGGCGGCTGATTGATCCGCGTTGGAATGGGATTTTGGCATAGTCGATTGACCGGTTAAGTTTTAGGTTGCGGGGATAGTTTACCGATATTCGAAATACTAACAATAGTTGAGTATACTGCCCCTCAAGATTTCAACAACAGGAAAAAATCAAATGACCGTATATTTAATCGCAGATGTAAAAGTAAATGATGATTCGTGGATTCCGGAATACGCGGAAAAAGTCCACGACATTGTTCATAAACATGGCGGAAAGTATCTTTCCCGAAGTGCAAACATCATCAATCTCGAAGGAGATCCTCTGGATACCACATTAATTGCACTCATAGAATTTCCTGATATGGAATCCTGTCAGGCATTTGCAGGTGATCCCGAATATGCGCCATTTGGGAAAATGAGAAGCGATGCCACGGTGAGTAAATTTAATGTCATTGATGACACCGATGCAGCTGGGACCATTCCCTATCTGGGCAAAGCCGAATAACCATTGTTTCAGAGACTGCCCATGCCCAGCTATAAGGAAGCCAACTTTAACGGAAAAGTTTTGAGGACATTAGTTGTTCCCGTGGAAACCAATGCAGAAGTATCCATCGCTAGTGAAATTGTTACTGGTCCATTGGAAGTGACATTCGAAGGGTTCCCAGGAGAATCACATTCAGGTCTGACCCGGGAAGCCTGTGTGCGTACCCGGGAAATATATGCAGAGGGTACTCGGATTCGTAATGTTCGCCAGATAACCATCATATCCGAGGAAGAGCTAGGGCTGGTCGCCAGCGGAATGGAAATAGATCATATTAAGCCCGAATGGCTCGGTGCAAATCTGTTGGTGTCGGGTATTCCTCATTTTACCTTGCTGCCACCCTCTACTCGCTTGTTGTTTTCTGGGGGCGCGAGCCTTGTGGTTGATATGGAAAATTTACCCTGCGCCTATCCGGCCAAGGAAATTCAGAAGGTGCACGAAGGCAAAGGAAAGCTCTTCATCAGGAATGCCAAGCAAAGACGTGGCATTACCGCATGGGTAGAAAAAGAAGGCTCAATTGGTGAGGGCGATACCATTCGGGTATTTTTGCCTTCTCAAAAACCTTGGCCTGGTGACGGGGTAGATGTGTAGGAAATGAGTCAGGTTGCTTAATTCCTATCATGATACCGATTCATAGGTCTTTCTCCATAGATTAAGTAAACCGTTCCTAAAACTCGTGACTCTTCCACACACTTTTATCGCCGTGTTCATCAACTTGTTGTGGGGGTCGATGTTTATTGCTGCCAGTATTGGTTTGCGTGAGTTTCCGCCGATCTTCTTTACCGGCATCCGTTTCCTGCTGCTGTTAATCTGTCTGTCCATTTTCATCAGAGTTCCTGCCGAGCGGATAAAGCCCCTGCTCGGAATTGGCCTGCTCATGGGCGTGGGTATGTACCTGACCCTCTATCTTTCAATCTCCATTGCTGACAACATCGCCTCGGTGGCCATCTTCAGTAAGCTGGAGGCGCCATTCGCGATTATTCTCGGCGTAATTCTGCTCAAGGAAAAAATCGGGTTTCGACGGATTTCCGGAATCGTTATCGCCATGATCGGTGCAGCCATAATCACCTTCGATCCCGCCGCATTTGACGATCTTCCGGCTTTGTTTTGGATGGCGGTGTCCTGCGCCTTCGCCGCCTACGGCATCATCAAGGTGCGGGAGCTGGGAGAAATCCATCCCCTCACCATCGCTGCCTGGATTGCCCTGGTGAGTGCGCCGACCCTGTTGCTGACTTCTGCGATATTTGAACAAGCACACCTCCAGGCCTTGCGAAACACGACCTGGATTGGTTGGTCTGCTCTGGTCTATACCGCGGTGATGAGTTCCATCGTTGCCAACTCTGGTTTGTATTATTTACTGCAACGTTATCCGGTTAGCCAGGTTGTACCTTATTCACTACTTTCACCTATTTTCGCAGTGATAGGTGGTGTCATGTTGCTGGACGATGAATTAACTCAAGGGCTTATCATCGGTGGAATTCTCATTCTATCCGGCGTGGCATGGATTCATTTTCGCGCAATGTCACTGCCTGATAGCAAATCTACCGGAGAGATTGTGCGCTAGGCCCTCCGGCAGTTAATTCGATTAACCACCAACAACGCCGCGATGAGGATCCCCCAGGATCGCTGTCTTCAGGAATGTGGTTTCCTCGTCGGTCAGTTCACCGCCTTCGGGCGTGGCGGGCATCACATCGCTATGATGATCCTCCAGAAGAATGTGGGGGTCCTGACCTTCTACCCAGCCGAGGAATACACCATGGAATCTATAACCAATCAGATTTTGGACGTTTTCTGGTCGACTATGCTTCCTGTTTATGCAGTCTTAAACCAGATATTGGAGTAGTATTAATAGTGTCCCAGTAGGGTTTATTTTTGGTCAACCTAAAACTATCCGGGTAACACTTTTTTATCAGTCAAGACCAATATCAAAATTCAATATGACTTCCAATATAAATATAGGCAAAGATCTCAACACCGTACCTTTCGTCAGTGTTGATCACATGATGAAGCTGGTTACTAAAATCGGGGTTGAAAATGTACTGCGAGGCATTGCCAGTTATATTGAATCAGATTTTAAAAGATGGGCACTATTTGACAAAACACCGAGGGTAGCGTCCCATTCAGACAAAGGGGTTATCGAGCTAATGCCCACCAGCGATGGCGAGTTGTACGGATTTAAATACGTTAACGGCCATCCAAAAAACATGAAAGAGGGTTTGCAAACCGTTACCGCTTTTGGCGTTTTATCAGAAGTGTATACCGGCTATCCAATATTGTTCTCGGAAATGACCATCTTGACTGCGTTTCGTACCGCATCAACCTCAGCGGTAGTTGCCAAGTATCTTGCGCGCAATGATTCAAAGTGCATGGCGATAATTGGAAATGGTGCCCAGTCTGAATTTCAGGCCCTGGCGTTCAGGGCTTTGCTGGAAATAAAAAAGCTCAGACTCTATGACATTGATTCGAAGGCGACAGACAAATGTGCCTTTAACCTGCGGAACCTCGGTTTTGATATTGCCTGTTTTAACAGCGCACAGGAGGCCATAAAAGGCGCGGATATTATTACCACGGTAACCGCGGACAAACAGCTCGCAACGATTCTCAACGATGAAATGGTTGAACCAGGGGTGCACATTAATGCAGCAGGTGGGGACTGCCCTGGAAAAACAGAAGTTGATAAAGAAATTCTGTTGCGCTCCAAAATATTTGTAGAGTACACCCCACAGACGCGGATTGAGGGTGAGATTCAACAATTGGACGACGACTATCCGGTGCAGGAAATATGGCAAGTAATGCGGGATGAAGCAACCGGCCGCAGTGATGATCAACAGATCACGGTTTTCGATAGCGTCGGATTTGCCATTGAAGACTTCTCAGCGCTTCGCTATGTGCGCGATCAACTGGGAAAGCCCGGGATGTCAGGCTTTTATGAAAACATCGATTTGATCGCCGACCCCGATGATCCGCGTGACTTATATGGCATGGTCATGCGTTCTGCCAGCATGTCACAGGCGGCCTAGAAAAATCGAGCGTCGTCCGATTCTTTCTACGTTTAGCTTTCTACATAAAGTAAAACCACGCAGTTACCGCTGCGCCAAACAGAAACAGGGTTTCGGCAACGATAACAACCAAATGCAATGGACCCAGATCGAGCATCGCTTTTAAAGACGTTCTAACCCCAATGGCCGAGATCGCAGCAATTAGCATCCACTGGGAAGTGGTTTCAATAAATTGCCTGAGTACTTCGGGTATCAATCCAAAACTGTTGATGGTCAGTACCCCTGCAAATCCAAGGGCAAACCATGGAAATACGGATTTTGATGGGCCATCCCGGACGCCGCTAATTAAAGCCACACAAACAACAACAATGGGGAGCGCGGAGACTCGCAGCAGTTTTATATAAGTCGCAACATCTCCCGCTTCGGGGGAAATCGAATAACCCGCGCCCACAACCTGGGCGACATCGTGGATGGTTGCGCCGATTAATGCGCCGGATGTCACATCATCGTAGCCCAGTTTAAGAAAAAGAATAGGGTATGCAATCATGGCAATGGTGGACAACATGGTTACGGTGATCACCGTAAACAGGGTATCGCGCTCGAGTCGAGCATCTTTTTTAAGCACAGAGGAAATCGCCAGGGCAGCGGATGCGCCGCATATTGCAACCGCGCTTCCGGTGAGCAGTCCAAACCGGATCCCGCGCCCGCATAACTTCGATATACCAAGTCCGGCTATGATCGTGGCCACTATCAATCCGATAATGATGGCTATGGGTGTCCAGCCGAGAGACCCCAGATCGGAAAAGGTAACCCGCACGCCAAGCAATGCAATGCCGATGCGCAGCAAATGCCGGGCACTAAATTCAATGCCTTCGGCGCAAGCGGGTAATTCCATTAAAAAATGAAATGCAATTCCAAGCAGTAAAGCGAATAACATCACCGGCGCGGTATAGTGTTCGGAAAGAAATGTTGCCGCTGTAGCTATGATAAATGCGATGGCCAGGCCAGGATATAGCTTTTGAATTTCAGGCTTTAAGTTTTCGAGTAATGTCATGACCGTCGCGATTTTGAGCTTGTTGGGATAATTCCAAAGCGTGGATTGTAGCCGGGCTGTGAGCGCTTAATACCGCCAGTTAAACTATGAAGAGGGTGCCAGGTAAAACAATGATCAGCATCTGGGTTCTTTACTCAGACGCAAAACGATTTCTATGTAATATCTAATCCACTAGCAGTTTTGGTTGGACCGTCGTAATAGGTTCCACGGCCTTGCTGTTGGGGGATGCCGCGTTTGTCATACAGGTCCAGATTGCAGTCCAGAGGACGTTGCTCATCGGTAGTTAACCAGAGCCTCAGCAATAATCGTTTCTCCTCGGTCACCTCACCGTCGAAGAATTCATCCCGGGTATGGAGCACACTGAAATTATTAATCAGGCTTAAGTCTCCGGGTTCGAGCATGATATCGAATCGCAATTCAGGATCCACTGCCAATGCATTGAAATAAGTCAGCGCTTCGAGTTCCGCGCCTTCCAGAGGCTCACCAAGTTCTTCCGCCGCCATGGTGACATATTCCGGTACATAGCGAGCACTGACCACACCGTCTTTGGCTGACAAAATTGGAATGCGGTAGGGCGTAACTACGGGTTCCCCGGGCCCTTGCTCGCCGAAACGGTGATAGCGATAGCCGCGATAAAGCGGCGCCAGTAGTTCGGGTCGGGTAGCCAGAATTTTATTGTGAATAGCAACTGCGCTGGTGTAGGTGCTGATCCCGCCGCGCTTGGCCTTGCGGATGGATAACATGCCGACGATGTCGGAAAGGTCGGTGTGAGCCAGAATTCCTACGGAATTTCGATAGGCGCGCTCATTGGGATCTTTGCCAGATACATCTTGCACATGGCCCAGCCGATCACCCATATTCGACTGGGATTCTCCTCTGCCAAAGTGTGTCCCCAGCCCCCAGTACATAATTTCCACGTCCGCCTGGGAATAATCTTCTACCGGGAAACCGCGAATAATAATAATGCCGGTGCCATAAAGTAGTTCCTGTTTTATCCCGGCAATGTCATCGGCAATATCGGTGAGATCGAAATCTCCACGCTCTACGGTGTCGAGGGTGAGGCCGCGTTGATGAACTTTGCAAAGGGCCATATCGAGGGCGAGAAGATGGTGATTTTGCAGATCAAAGCTGATTGCGTCCACAGAATCGAAGTCCGAGCCCTGCCAGGCGGATGTATGTTCAACATGTTGTTGATAGGTTTCAGGCATGGATGTTTTGCTTGAAGTTTGTAGGCGGAATCAAGAAGTATAAAGCATATTATTATCTGAAGATAACAGGCCGTATTTCGAAAGACTTGTTGATAATAAATTAGCAGCAGCAGAGATTGCCCCGTAGGTGTTCAACCGGATTTAAGGAAACACCCGTGAATTCAGGCTGCTTAACCTTTTAAGCCTTGGTTTGATTTCTGGGAATCCACTGACCAAGTTTAGACTTTTTCTGTAAACACTTGGCTGCTCAGATTTTTATAGGAGATCAAGCGATATGGAGAGCGTTACTTGAGTTAGGGAGACCTCGCTGTCTTCATCTCTAAATGTAAAAAATGTCGGTTATTCTCATTATTCTCTGAACTTTAATTAGGCGTCCCCTAACCCTCTATTTAAGTTATTGCGGCCGCATTATTCAGTTAGTTTACTTATATTCTTCATCGATATTGCGTATACCAAATCTGCGCCCGACCTGTGATCTTGGAATCAAAGTACAACCTATTACGTCTTCCAAATTCAGGGTTTGCAGCGTGTTTGATAAATTCTCTCTGCTCTGATCCATCGAGGTTCATTAGCCACACCGAGTGATCGTTTTCGTAGTCAATTTCCCAGAAAGCGATGATAGAAGTTTCCGTATTTACCACAGGGCCGACCATTCGGTTACCAGTCTCTTCGCCGACATTGGACAAACGGCGGACATCGGACCCGTCAATATTCATAGCCCAAATGTCATACACTTTTTGCACTTTTTGCTGCCGACGCGATGCGAAAACAATCAAGGGCTTGCCATCAACTGTAGCAGCATAAGGATACTGATCGCGAGCGTCTTCGTGTGTTAATCGTTTGGGCTGCGGACTTTCATAAGTCCAGCTAAAAATTTCAGAGTTGCCTGATTCGACATACTTCGAATAGACAACGCCTGAACTTCCGGGTAACCAAGCAGGGGTCAATCCGTTATCGATAAAAAGGGTCTCCTCAGTTTGCATATCGTAGATCCAGACCTTGTATTCCGATCCTTGCTTGGTTTGAAAGAGAATCTTTTGACCGTTCGGTGACCATCGAGGGTTACTTTCGTCTGCGCTGGTTGAAATCTCACCAACTTTTTGACCTTGACTATCTATCAACCAAATGTCATACCCGAGGGTACGTTCAGCGGCCACCTCTACCGCCAGCAACCCATCGGATCGTTCACTGGCGTAAGTATTAATACCAACATTAGGAAGAATTTTTGCGGGCACGCCTAACCCCGGCTCAAATTGTGTTGGAAAAGTCAGCACGATTTCACTATATTCATCCGCATTTAGGTGCAAACTCGTGGTTGAACGTTGTTCATTCAATGTTGCTGTTACTTCATATTGACCAGGGTTAAGTCTATCAATGAAAAAGATACCGTCATCCCTGGTGACAAAATTCTGTTCACCAATGGTCACCTTCGCGCCACTCACTGGATTATTTAAATCATCTAAAACATAACCACTAACATAAGCGAGACCAGCCGCATATAAATTAATGGGAATCAGGAGAGCAAGGAATAATGCTAATCTTAGTCTCATCACAAGTCTCCAACGATAATGTTGTGGCTAATTTTCAGAACCCAGTTCCGGTTGTAGATGGTTCCCGTTGTGACTTTACCGGAGGATGAGTTAGCGACGATGGTATAGCGTCGAGCAATGGGGAGATCCAGGATCACATAAACACCATCGTTACCGGTGACAAACTGTTGACCTAGAATAGTGACGCTTACATTGGCCACACCACGCGCCTGACCATCCAGCACTTTACCGCTCACTTCAGCCTTGTGGTTGAACGCCACAACGCTTTCTTGATTTTTATTAACCTGAAAGCTTTTGTTTAACGTCTCCCTTGCATCCAGCAGCACAGTTGCATCATATAGACCCGTATCGATAGTTTCTAATTGCTCGAAAGGTACCAACGCAACCCGATTCTGCTCTCGATACACGCCAACTTGAGCTCGGTCTCTGAGATCCTCATAAGGCGTGGTAAATTTATACTTTCCAAGTGATGATCTCTGAAGCTCAATTCGAGACTTGGCGGGTAGAAATTTGCTCTCGTAAAAATCTCGCAGAAACGAAATGGAACCATGATGCTGGTTATTGGGTTTCACAATTGAAAAGTGGTTGGTATCGGCAATACGTATGGGTTCGCCGAAGTACCTGCCGCCAGATTCTTCCGTTACCACAACCTCACGAGTACCAAAAATTATTCCAGGTAGAACGAAATGATTCTCTAATGCTTCACTTCCAACCAGTCCTGGAAACGTCAACGTGCGTTGATCAACGAGATTCTTGAAGTCACTATCCAATTCTCCCAGAAATATATTGCCGTGCTGGAGTTGCTGACCCATGCGATGATTCGCAATTTTCATAAACAATTCCAGGCGGTCGGCATCCTTTGAACCCAAGGATGGAGACGCCATAAGAGCCAAACCGATTGTTTTGTCTCTGAAGCCTACTTGCCGAAAAAGTATATGACGAACAAGAATCCCGCCAGTACTGTGGGCAATAAAAAGGATATGATCGTAGTCCATCACAGACCTGTTTGCTCCATCAGGCACCAGTCTTAGTTTGCGAGCAAGCTCATTAGCGGCGTCCCGCATGTCATACTGGCCGCTAGAAAGGCTCGTGTGGTAGCCCCCTAAATACACCGAAGGACTGTTGAAGTATTCACAATCTCTGACAATTGCGGGCCAGTATTGAGAGGGATTGCCTTGTTTCTCGTACATCCATGCATCTCTACTATCGGACAGAATGCCATGTACGAATACAAACACGGTATCTGAATCGTTCTCGTGATACCAAATGTTGTTGACTTTTTCTGCGGGTCTATCGTCGCTTGAAAAACCATCCCAACAACTTGCGTGAACAGTAGGCGTGAAAAGTATGAGCCAAAGAAATAAGAGATGTGTTGATTTATTCATTCGCTCGCTGAATGTAGAATTTCAGTTTCGGGGAGAGTACTTGTATTAGAACTAACAAGTATCGAATCTGGTGCTCCCGGCATTTCCAGTTTTTTAAAATTATCTTCCGTTCCATTAGACATAAACACCGAGACTTCTTGATCATCATCAATATGGAGCTGGATACTTAAATATTTTCTAATGTTACCACCCAAAGTAATTCCACCAGGCATTTCATATTTCATTTTAACGTCGGCTTCAAAAAATAATCCTAATAATCCTGTTAATAAAATGTCAACTGTTTGCCCTTTGGTTGAAATATATATAATAACTTACAAGAGTATTGGTTTTTAATGCAAATTGTTTCACCTTCCATACCGCCAGTGTTTATTTCGGAGGCGGCCTTCTCCCAGCCAGTTGTCCAATGTTCAACTCCTTTTGTATTAAATCCTGGGATAGAATAACAAAACATTACTCAATAAATCCAAATAATAATTGGGATTATAGTAGCCCCGTTGTTATATTCCTGTTTCTTTACTGTCAGTTAGTCTAAAAATGCAAAATTCATCGGTTCGACTGGGTGTGGATATCGGCGGTACGTTTACCGACGTTGTAATGGAAGTTGGGGATAGGATCTATTCCACCAAAGTTCTGACCACTTATACTGCCCCGGAAGACGCCATCATCGATGGCATCGGCCAGGTTTGTGCCCAGGCTAATATGGAGCCATCAAGTATAGGACAGATTATTCACGGCACCACCCTTGCGACCAATGCCTTAATAGAACGGCGCGGCGCCAAAACCGCATTGATTACCACCGAAGGATTTCGGGATGTGATTGAAATGCGTAGCGAATCCCGTTTCGAGCAATACGATCTGAATCTTATCTTGCCCGAACCCCTGTTGCCGCGCAATCAGCGATACACCATTAAAGAACGAATCAGCGCAAAGGGCGAAGTGCTGATTCCTATTGTGCGCGAGGAAGTTGAAAAGCTGGTTGATCAAATCGCAGCTGAAAACTATGAAAGTATTGCGGTGGGGTTGATGCATTCTTATTTGAATGAAAGCCATGAAAACCTGATACGGGAAGTGCTTAGCGAAAAGTTACCTGACGCCACCATTTCTCTTTCCTGTGAAGTTTCACCGCAGATGCGGGAATACGAACGTTTCAACACCGTGGTTGCCAATGCCTACATCAAGCCGATGATGAAGAGTTATCTCGGTCGATTGTCCGGCCAGCTCCAGGGGGAAGGGGTTAACTGCCCGATTTTCCTGATGCATTCCGGCGGCGGCATTATTTCCCTTGAAAGCGCTGCGGAATTTCCGGTGCGGCTGGTTGAATCAGGCCCCGCTGGGGGCGCGGTTTTTGCGGCAAACATTGCCGCGCGCTATGGGCTGGACAAAGTATTGTCTTTTGACATGGGCGGCACCACCGCCAAAATCTGCCTGATTAAAAATCAGACGCCCAAGACCAGCCGGGTGTTTGAAGTGGCTCGAACCTATCGCTTCAAGAAAGGTTCGGGAATGCCCATATCCATTCCGGTGATTGATATGGTGGAAATTGGCGCTGGCGGCGGTTCCCTCGCTCATGTGGATTCTATGCGACAAATTCGGGTCGGCCCCGAGTCCGCGGGTTCCGAACCCGGTCCGGCTTGTTATGATCGCGGCGGCGAGCGGCCAGCGGTTACCGATGCAGATCTTGTGCTGGGAAAACTCGATGCAGACAATTTTGCCGGCGGATCGATTAAGTTAAATGCAAAACATTCTGCCGCTGCACTGAAAAACAATATTGGCCAGCAGCTCGATATGGATGCACAAACTGCGGCCTATGGTCTTGCAGAAGTGGTGGATGAGAATATGGCCAATGCGGCGAGAGTCCATGCGGTGGAAAATGGAGAAGATTTATCAGAATACACCATGATTGCGTTTGGCGGAGCGGCGCCGCTACACGCTGGTCGGCTCTGCGAAAAGCTGGGTATTCAGCGCATGCTGGTGCCCCCCGGAGCCGGTGTGGGTTCAGCCATCGGATTTTTACGCGCACCTTTTAGTTTCGAAGCCAACCGTAGCGTCTATATGCGACTGTCCGATTTTGATGCTGATGCAATACGTCGATTGTTATCCGACCTTGAATCCGAGGCGACAACCTTCGTTCGATCCTGTGATGCAACTGCGAACATCCAATCTGAATACAAGGTGTACATGCGCTACACCGGCCAGGGTGAAGAAATCCCGATCATTATCAGCGCGGACCAGGCGATCAATCCGGATGCTGAGGCGTTTCAGAAGTTGTTTGAAAAAGACTATACCACCCTGTTTGGCAGGACGGTTGAAGGTCTGGATATCGAAATTACAGTCTGGTCTGTGAATGCCAGCACCGTGGTTGACGCGGTGGTTTCCGCCAAAGTGCTGGAGATATCATCGAGCCACCAAACAGAAGCGGTTCGAAATATTTTCGATCCCGCTGTAGGTAAGCAGGTTCAGGCATCGGTTGTGGACAGGAATTTGTTGAAGCCCGGAGAAAGTGTGACCGGCCCCGCGGCCATAACTGAAGATGAAACCACCATCATTCTGCCCTCGAGCAGAACAGCCATTGCCCAAATGGATGCCTGCATCGATATTTTTGCGCATCAAACCGAAGCGACCAAAGTACAAAAGGCCACAACCGTGGCGAATCAAGTGATGTGGAACCGGATGATATCCGTTGTCGAAGAACAGGCTCAGGCGCTGATTCGGACGGCGTTTTCAACTTCTGTCCGAGAGGCCGGCGATTTGTCCGCAGGGGTTTATGATACCCGGGGTCAGATGTTGGCCCAGGCGGTTACCGGTACGCCGGGTCATGTTAATGCCATGGCCGAGTCCGTAGGCCATTTTATTCGTCGAATCGGATACGACAGCATGTTTGAGGGTGACGTCTATGTCACTAACGATCCCTGGGAAGGCACCGGGCATCTGCACGATATTACCGTGGTTACGCCATCGTTTCTCAATGGGACCCTGGTTGGATTCTTGGCTTGCACTGCCCACGTTGTTGATATCGGCGGCAGAGGATTTGGCGCTGACGCCAATTCGGTTTATGAAGAAGGCATGCATATTTCAATCATGAAATTTGCCGAAAAGGGGGTGGTCAATACAACCTTGCTGGCCATGTTGCGTAGTAATGTACGTGAACCCGATCAGGTTGCTGGGGATTTTTTTGCTTTAGCCACCTGTAACGAAGTGGGGCATCGGCGTCTGGCAGATATGATGGCAGAATTTGATCTATCGAGTTTGAATGATGTCGGGAAATTTATTCTTGAAAATTCACGCCGGGCAACCCTGGAACAAATTAATGCCTTGCCCAGAAAAAGTGCCAGCGGTGGGATGGTCATCGATGGTTATAGCAGTCCGGTGGATTTACGCGTGGCACTGGAAATCAAGAAAGACAGAATTACCTGTGATTTTACCGGTACGTCGGGCCTGGATAAAAAAGGCATTAATGTGCCATTGGTTTATACCAAGGCCTATGCTTGCTATGCCTTGAAATGTGCCATCGCGCCCGAGATACCAAACAATGCGGCATCCCTGGCCCCATTCGAAATTTCTGCGCCGGAAAATACCATCGTCAACGCATTGCATCCGGCACCCGTTGCGTTGCGCCATGTCATCGGCCATATGATTCCAGATGCGGTTTATGATGCCCTGGATAAAATGCTGCCCAATCTGGTTCCCGCAGAAGGCGCCGGCACTTTGTGCAACTTTCAGGTTTCACTGCGCCCAAGAACCGATGCTATTCCGCCCGACGATGCAGTGCGGGCTGAGGTATTAACTTTTAATTCTGGTGGTTCAGGCGCACGACCCAGTGCAGATGGCATGAATGCCACGGCATTTCCATCCGGCGTAATGACCATGCCGGTGGAGGCAACTGAGCACACCGGCCCGATTATCATCTGGCGCAAGGAATTGCGGCCCGACAGCGGAGGTGCGGGAAAATTTAGAGGTGGCCTTGGGCAGTGCATGGAAGTTGGCGCTAGCGAGGGTCACGAATTCGATTTTTCAGCGATGTTCGATCGGGTGGATCATCCGGCCAGGGGGCGACAAGGTGGGAAGCCGGGTGCGGCCACAACCATTAGCAGGGAAGACGGCACAATCATGAGAGGCAAAGGCAAGCAATTTGTTCCAGCTGAAGGTCGGGTTGTTCTGGAGTTTCCAGGGGGTGCAGGTTATGGAAGCCCAAAAGATCGGGATCCTGAACTGGTCCGGCGGGATCTGATTCATGGATACATTTCCAGCCAGGTGGCTGTGGATGAATATGGGTTTAATGAAAAGAATTAGTCAAAGACGGATTTCGTGCAACCAGCCTTTATGGCAAGGTAATAATATTGAGCCAAAAATATAGAGCAATAATATGAAAGTAGCTATCAATCCTTTTACCCAGGCCATTGCCGAGAAGCGCAAACAGATTGGATTATGGATCAGTCTAAGTAACAGTTATGCCGCGGAAGTTATCGCCCCAGCGGGTTATGACTGGGTGTTGCTGGATATGGAACATTCCCCCAACGAGTTGCAATCGGTGATGGGCCAGTTACAGGTATTTTCAGCCAGTACCACTACTGCACTTGTTCGTCCGGAAAATAACGATCCCGTAATGGTCAAGCGTTTGCTGGATCTGGGTGCGGCAGGACTTATTTTTCCAATGGTGCAGTCCGTGGAAGAGGCCGAAAAAGCCGTTGCTGCAACCCGTTATCCTCCGCGGGGTATTCGCGGTGTGGCAAGTTCAACCCGGGCCAATGCATTTGGCCGAATCCAGGATTATTTTCAGCGAATAGAAGATGAAACAGCGGTAATTTTACAGATTGAAACGCGTCGCGCCCTGGAAAGCGCTGAGGAGATTGCAGCTGTAGATGGGGTGAGTGGTGTTTTCTTTGGTCCCGCTGATATCTCGGCTGACATTGGCAAGCTGGGGCAACCCATGTGTTCCGAGGTCTGGGATCTGGTATTGCCCATTGCGAAAAAGCTCAATCAGCAAGGCATTCCTGTTGGCACCCTGGTATCGGATGCTGCGTTCGCAAGAGATCTTCTGGCGGGTGATTTTACCTTTGTGGCCTGCGGATCAGACAGCGGATTGTTGGTCCGTGCAGCAGATGATTTGCTGGCTGCAATGAATAATAGCAATAATTCAAAAAAGTAATAGGTGTGTTTTCGCGGGCTAAGCGGAGAGAGAATTAGAAAATCTGGGGACAGAAAATCTGGGGACACCCATTAGCCAACCTGTGTCAATAGTTCGATCTTGAGCCTGCTACCAGAAATAGCATACTTCGTATTGATCACCATCGATTCAATTATTGTCGCACCCGTTATGTCTTAAGTCTTTAGCGTCGGATCAAAACGATCCGCACCAGTCACCCATCTGGATCAAGGCAAAACACGTCTACTGTGTTTATGCCCTTAGTAGTTATCTACCCCACACAATCTTCGGTTCCAAACCGCGTCCAGTCATTTTGTCACAATCTGTGGTTCAGCACGTGCTGTCCAGTCCCATCATAGCTCACGGTTTGGGCGAAACGTAAAATCGATGGTCGACCGAGATATCCAATCACAATAGGTGGTTATACCACTCCCCAGCCTGGTTTACCCCGGCCAACCAAATCTAACGACCAAACATCAGCTGTGCCTCATACGGGACTTGATGTTTGAGCATCATCCAGGTGGCTCTGGCCAACTTTCGGGCCACGGCTCGAATCGCGATGATGCCGTTTGTCTTTGCCATCTTACGGTCATAGAATCGTTTCGCTTGCTTGTCATAACGCACCATAAAATGGGCGGCTTCGGAGAAAGCCCAGGACAGATACTTATTGCCCGCCTTGGCATTGCCTGTCCCTTTCTTTTTGCCATTACTGAGCCGTGTGGCATCCACACAACGACAGTACGAGGCAAAATTCCCTGCACTGGCAAAACGACTGATATCGCCGACCTCCAGCATAATCGTCAATCCCAATATGGGTCCAACACCCACAATGGTTTGTAATAGTTTAAATTCGTCTGACAACCTGACCGCGTCTAGTGCACTGCCTTCAAGCGCCTTGACTTGTTGCTGCAGGGTACGCAATACCATAAGCTCTGATTCAATGCCTTGACGGATATAGCCTTCAACGCTGTCAGGAATATAATCCCTTCGACGTATCGTATTACAACTCACCCGTATGCCAGTCGAACGCCACACCTGATTTTGTATGCTGACTTGCGTGCTACTCGCCAGTCGCACTAAAAAAGCCCTACGTCGTAACAAATCTCTTATCGAACGCTGGGCTTTGGGGTAGATATACCCTGTCGGCAATATGCCTAAGCGCATCAAGTGCGCCAACCAATAGGCATCGTGCTTATCATCGCTATACTTCAATCCATCATATTGGGTCACCGCAACGGTATTCACCAGCATTACGTTCAATCCAACCGCCTGTAATCCATCAACCAGCCAGTACCAATTAAAGGTCGACTCGACGGCAATACCGTAAAGCAATGCCTTGTAACGTTCTAAAGCGCGGAGCGTCAGGGTAAGATCATTAGCTAAGCGCTTCTCGTAAACCCGATTATCCTCATCGTCAATCACCACGACAACGTGGTTATTTGAATGTAAATCTATACCGCAGTAATATGCCATGTCAGTCTCCTCAAATTTAAAGTGAGCGGTCAGTTTAACAACTGACCGCGAGGAGGCTGGCTAGAGGATTATCACAATACCCAATTATTGTTAGCGCCGTCCAGGTCGTATTTAATTAAGTAATTTGTACCCGGAATTCTTGAATCAGACGCTTTAATCTTCCCCAACGACAGTTTCGTGCTTGGCAGGGGTGTAGATTTCAATACATTCAAAATCCGACGAACACTGAATTTCATTGTGGAGGATGCCGGCGGGTTGCATGCAGCAATCCCCTTCATTAAATTTCACCTCCCCCTGACCTTCGTATTCCATGGTCACCCAACCCTTGAGCACATAGAACATCTGAAAGTCACAAAGGTGCCGATGCATTCCCGTTGTGCGGATATTGACATCGCCTTTTTCACCTTGTCGGACACGACTGACCGCGGCATGGTACTGGCCGTTGGTTGAATCGCTGATGCCAAGATCACGGTACTCAAAATAACCACGCAACCCGCCTTCGAACTTTGCATCCTTTGCAAAGTTAGCGCAAAACTTTTGTGCATTTTCGGACATTGGTTTCTCCCGGTAAATTTAACGATACATCACATCAGTCACTTTATCATGAATCACCAACCAGAGGCTCATTAAGTATAGTGTCCTTGGAGTGGCATATTTTTTCCGTGACTGTCTTATACTCAATATAGTCCTTCCGTCCCCCTCTCTGTAATACTTCATACATCTGACAGGTATCTGTCAGAGAGAGCGGGACATGCGCCTGCAGGCTACGAATATCTATACTCAAACATAAGATGTTTGCGGCTTTAGTTTCGAGCCCGCAGGTGCGCTTGCATTCGTCAACGAATACTCAGGGTCTGCCGCGGTGTCGGCTCATCTATATTGCTTTCGCAGAACGCAAGCACGCATATCCCTGTTGATAATGTAACACTGCGGAGGAATTTCATGAATAGCGGAGATCAAAAATATTTTACTGCCTACATCGGTATCGATTGGGCAGACAGGAAGCACGATATGTGTATACAGTCCAGCAAGACTGGAATCAGGGAGTTCGATCAGATACCCCATCAACCCGATGAACTTGATCAATGGGCCCAGTCATTGATGAGACGTTTTGGTGCGCCGATGGCGGTTGCTGTGGAACTGTCGAAGGGGCCGATCATCTCTGCCCTACAGAAACACGATTGCTTTGTGATCTTCCCGGTTAATCCGTCAACCCTGGCCAGGTACCGAGAAGCATTTACACCCAGTCGTGCCAAGGACGATCCCACTGACGCCGAACTCGCCCTTGATCTGATCATCAAACACCCAGAACGTTTTAAACCGCTCAACCCACAAAGTGCGCAGATGCGTGCCCTGGCGTCTTTAGTTGAACAACGCCGACGCCTGGTCAATGATCGGGTCCGGACCACCAATCGGTTGCGTAATACACTCAAACAATACTATCCCCAACCCCTTGAATGGTTTGATCGTATAGATACGGTGCTTTTTTGTGACTTCATTACCCGTTGGCCGACCCTGCTTAAGGTCAAACGGGCCCGTCGAACAACACTGACAACTTTCTTCCACCAACACAGTATGCGATTCAGTCAACTCCTTGACAATAGAGTCGAAGCGATTAAGACGGCAACACCCTTGACCCTGGATGAGGGTATCATCGGCCCGCATCGACTACAGGCCATCGTATGGGTGGAGATGCTGCGTGTTACATTGAATGCGATTAAGCAGTATGACAAAGCCATTGCCGAACTGGCTCCCCAGCATCCTGACTATGCTTTATTCGATGCGCTCCCGGGTGCCGGGCCTTCATTGGCCCCGAGACTGCTTGTGGCCTTTGGCGAGCAGCGGGATCGATTTAACAGCGCGAGTGAGTTGCAGCGATATGCCGGCATTGCTCCGGTTACAGAGCGCAGTGGCAAAAAACACTGGGTACACTGGCGCTGGCAATGTTCGTCCTTCCTGCGACAGACCTTTGTCGAATGGGCTGCGCAGACCATTAACAAATCATACTGGGCTGGGGCTTACTATCGTCAACAGCGTGGTAAAGGGGCGACTTACCAGGCGGCTGTTCGGGCATTAGCGTTTAAGTGGATTCGTATCCTGTATCGATGCTGGCAAAACCACACACCGTATAATGAATCTACTTATCTTAATGCATTAAAAAAAAGAGGATCTCCTTTGCTCGTGCATTATCCTGATACAATAAACCCTTGACCGAGCGCCTCAGGGCGTGAAGCTGACCCTATCATGTGGAGTAAATAAGAGTGAAAATAATTATTGTTGGTGCCAATGGCGCCGTTGGGCGTACAGCTATTGATGCATTATCTAGTCGACATGAAATAGTATCTGTTGGAAAATCCAGTGGGGATATTCAAGTTGACATAGAAAATCCTGACAGCATTCGCGCGATGTATCAGAAAGTGGGCAAAGTAGATGCAGTCGTAAGCACGGTAGGGCACGGTCATTTTGGTGTAGTGCATGAAATGAGCAGCGAACAGTTCATGAAAGGAATCAACCATAAAGTTTTACCCCAGGTAAATTTAGTATTAGAAGGCTTTCAATATATTAATGATAACGGTTCTTTTACGCTTACCAGCGGGGTGCTAAATCGGGATCCAATACCTGGAGGTTCGTCTGCCGCCGCCGCCAATGGAGCTCTGGATGGTTTTGTTGTAGGCGCTGCTGTAGACATGCCCAGAGGTATTCGTATCAACGCTGTTAGCCCTGAAGTACTTGAGGTTTCTCGCGAGAAATACGACGGATTCTTCCGGGGACATGTTCATGTGTCTAATCAAGCTGTGGGACTGGCTTATAGTAAAGCTGTAGAGGGTTGTCTTAACGGTCAGATTTTTATTGTAGAGTAAATGGCAATAGTCAGTTAACTACGGCGCCAAGTATTGCTATCTCCATTTCTTTTGCAATGTTGGTAGGTGTATTTTTATTGGTAAGTAGTTTAAGTGAGGACGGTGGAAGTGACGGAAAACCTTCTTTTTTACCAAGCACTACCATAGAATCTTCAACGGCACTATTTGCGAGCACGCCCACCGCGAGCCCGGCCCGAATAGCTGCTTTCACGCTGGCAAAATTACCACTTAGATAAGCGTTCCTCCATTTAATGCCTGCATCATCCAGGGCTTTTGTGGCCACATCACGCCACCAGCAGCGTCGATCAAATATTGCCATTGGCAATTCTTCATGCTTATCCAAATTAAAATTGGGGCCGGTTACCCACACAGTGGGTTCAGAAAAAAATGCCTCTTTCTTAGATATTGGGCTAGCAGTATATACTGCGACATCAAGTTGATTCTTTGAAATCGCATCCGGAAAACCTGCAGTGCAACCAGATTGTACAAAAACCTGTACATTGCTGTGTTGCTTGCAAAAATTCGCTAAGGCAACCTCCAAAATTGTTTCATTGTAATCATCAGGAATTCCTACCCGAACTCGCCCACTTAGTGGTGTCGAGAAAAGAGTTGATACTTGATCCACTTCTCTTACAGCGACTCTAGCAACAGGCAGTAACTTTCTACCATGTTCTGATAAAACCACGCCTCGAGCTTGTCTCTCAAATAGCTCGACAGCAAGGTGATCCTCCAATTTTTTTATTTGGACGCTTATCGCTGATTGTGTGCGGGCGAGTGTGGATGCTGCTTGTGTAACATTCCCAGCGTCAGCAACGACACAAAAAGTTCTTAGCAATTCGCTACTGGGCCCAGAGCTATCGTATTTGTTCATGACAGAGATAATAACAATTCATTTTTATAATGGGAAGTATTTATTTAAAATTTGATACCAATTATAAAACCCAGAGAATATTAAGTATGAAAGTTGAAAACTTAAGACGAAAAGAAATTGAATATTCAATTTCCAAAATCAAGAATGTTATGCGCGATGGTATCAATATTGAAAATCTCAACCAGGCTAAAACTATCCTGCTACACCTCGCTTCAAAAAGTGATTTATTCCAGTGGGCCGATTTTCCGCTTCCAAGTAATGGCGAGACCTACCGTACTTTTCTGGTTTATCAGGAGGACGCAGGGGGAAACTCGCTATATGTGAACTCGAGCCTGCCTGGACAGCAATCTTCTCCTCATGATCATGGTGGTGCTTGGGTAATTGTTGCGTCGGTTGAAGG
Organism: Candidatus Spongiihabitans sp.; assembly: GCA_965237725.1. GTDB lineage: Bacteria > Pseudomonadota > Gammaproteobacteria > Arenicellales > Poriferihabitantaceae. Next base: position 2,063,455 of record OZ250151.1, on the reverse strand, counting down.
TGAAGAGCTACATAGAGTTTATAAGCCAAATTTCAACGATGGCGAATCAGATATGCCACGCATTTCGCTGTCGGGCGAAATTTTAGTTAAACCTGGAACCGCAATATCCTTACTGCCTGACGGTATTCATTCGATCCACGCAGAGTCAAACGAACCTTTGCTGCATCTTCATTTATACTCAAAAGGATTTGAGTTTCAGGGAGAAAAAAATCAATACAATTTAGATACTGGCGGGGTAAAGCGATTTAAATTGGAGGATGTTGGAATTATTGAAGACGCAAGGTGAATATGTCATATGTTCTGAATAGAAGGTGAAGAAATGAAGAAAAGGTGTCAGATGGATTAATTTTTAATCCCTCTGACACCTTTTTGTCCTTTTTGCAGAAGAGAAAGAACTGAGAACGAATAATTAATGCTCTGATACCAATTATCAGCTCGCTCCGGGCAATGAACGGACGTTTACCGTTTAATGATTTACCAGGTCAGCATATTTGCCGCCTTTTAAATGAAGCTCATCCACCAGTTTACGTGCCTGGGCTAATTGATCGATGCACAGCTCAGAGTACTGGGCGTGACTGGCGTTTCGGAAGAAGTCGCTAACCAATTCCAGTTCTGCTACGGCTTTCTCAGCAGGTTTGATATCTGCGGTCAAATTTGCAAACCCCCTTCGCGCAACAGCCAGGTTGGCGAGGGTCATGCCCCAGGCCATAGGTGCCTTTTGTTCGGTCCATTCTTTTAAGGTGTTTTCATAGGCGGCAATGGCTTGTTCAAAAACCTCGGGGTTACCGACCCGTTCAGCAAATTTTTGTAAGGCTGCGCCAAGGTTGTTTTGGGTCATGGCCCATTCCTGGGGAAAATGTTCTCGGGTTTGTACCGACAAGGCGCTATTGTAGGCGGCAACGGATTGCTGTAATGTTTTAGGTCCTTTACGGTGTTCCCCTAGCAATCTTAATGCTGTGCCCAGATTATTCATGGTTGTGGCCCAGATTTGAGGGCCACACTCTTTAGTCCAGACTTTTAAGATTTCTTTATAAAGATCAACCGACCGCTTCAGCATTTTGGTGTCGCTATTGCGTTGCCCCTGGGATTGCAGCACAGCGGCCAGGTTGTTCTGGGTGGTGGTTCGCTCAGGTAACCCAGCGACTTTGGTTTGTTGTTCGAGGGCAAGCTCAAATGCCTGCACAGAATTTTTTAACATTTCTTCGTCGCCCAGACGATGGCCCAGTGCGCCGAGGGCATTGCCCAGGCTGTTCTGGGATTCTGAAAATGTCTGGGGGTTGTCTTTAGGGTTTCGTATAGACAGAGCCGCTTCGAATGCGGCAATGGCATTCTCCAGGTTGCGGGTACCACCCTGCCGTTGACCCAAAATGCCCAGGGCAATGCCGAAGGCCTGTTGGCTGGTCGCCCAGTCATCACGGCGTTGTTTCTGGGGCGCAAGGGCCATCACGGTGTTTTCCAGCAAAGATACAGCCTGCTCCAGGGCTGATTTGTCACCTAATTCACGACCACAGTCGACAAAGGCTAGCGCCCTTTGTTTTTCATAAAACCATTGTTGTTCTACAGGCAATTCTGAAGTTGTTGCTGCAGCGGCATAACATTTAGCGGCTTCGTTATAGTTCAGCGTTGCGTCATGAATCAGGGCCTGCATTTCATAAATCATGGCGACGTGTGCGCCAAGATTTTTATCAGCAATATATATAGCCAATGATTCATCTAGTCCCTGCAATGCAGATTCGAAGGAAAAGGAATCATCTGGCTGGAGTGTTGATTCGATTTGGTAACCGAGATCAATCAGCTTGTCCTGGTCGGAGATCAGATTGGATAATTCCGCCAGTACATGACGCAATCTTGCCAGCCGGCCATAACTCTGTTTAAGCAGCCCTGGAATTTGTTGCAGGGAAACCTTGTCAACAATGCTCATCAATAAAGACTGAAGATCACCCCGCTCCGCTCCCAGGTTTTTAACCGCGGCGTCGATCTCAGTTTGGTAGTGGTTTGTCTTTACCAGGTCTACAGCATTGATCATGATTTATTCCGGTACACAGAAAATGCGAAAAGCGCCTGCGGTCATACCCTGTGGTAAGACCATAGACGCTTTCACTTAATCGCTGATCTGCTGAGGCGACGCCCCAGGATCGATTCTGTTAATCGACGATATGATAAACAGGTGCTTTTTCCATCTCCCACTCACCGGATTCCGGATCGCGTCGAGACAGGGTCAATGCATGCCAGTTTTCATCATCGAGTTTCATGTGGTCACCACGATAGTAGTAACCCGGCCAGCGAGTTTCCTTGCGGAACAGCGTATGTTGGACCACGCACTCCGATGCGATTGCGCGGTGTTTCAGTTCCCATGCACGCATCAGCTGGTGTAAATCTTCTGCGCCAATGTGCTCAAGATCTTCGTGCAATGTTCCCAGAAGTTCGAGACCACGATTGAGTAACGGCTCATTGGTCATGTAGTTAACCGAGATACCACCAGCGTACTCATCCATAATTTTCTCCAAACGCTGAAGGCCCTGGATAGGTAATAGATAACTGGGTGAAACTGTTCCACCGGTTATTTCATTGCTACCAACCTGGTAGTTTTCCATTGGCTTGAACACAACGGTCTTCAGATCCTGATATTGTTTCTCGGAAATCTTTATTTCTTCGTTGCGCATATCACGGATGTATTTAACCGCGGCTTTGGCAGCCAGACGACCTTCGGTGAAAGAGCCCGAGGAAAATGCATGAGCGGTACCGCCGAGAGCATCACCCGCTCCGAACAGACCGTCAACAGTCATCATGCGGTTGTAGCCCCACTGATATTCATCGGGGGACAGATCTTCCGGTCCACTGGCCCATGCCCCCGAGCAGGTTGCATGGGAGCCCATGACATAAGGCTCCGATGTGGTCAGTTCTGGGTTGGTGTATTTGGGGTCGATGTCCTGGGCGGCCCAGACAACGGCCTGACCTACGGTCATGCCGAGGAAATTCTCCCAGCCCACAGTTTCCAGGTGCGGATCCTGGAAGGCCTCTTTGGTGACCATGTGAATGGGGCCGCGACCGGCTTTGACCTCTTCGATGAATGCATGGTTACGCAGGCAGGTTGGGGTCGGGTGATGATCGATGTAGTCGCCTACCATTTCTTTGGTGTTTTCATACCACGTCGATTCATATTCGTTGCCATAGGCGTTCTGAGTATAAGTTTTCAGATGCAAGAAGTAAGCACCTACTGGACCATAACCATCTTTGAATCGGCACAATACAATGCGGTTTTCCATCTGGGTCATTTTTGCGCCGACCTGAATGGGCAGAGCATAAGCTGATGCGCTACTCCAGGGTGCATACCATGTTCGGCCCATGCCTTCACCCACAGAGCGTGGTTTGAAGATGTGTGATGCGCCACCAGCGCCGACGATGACGGCTTTCGCTCTGAACACATGGAAGTCACCGGTACGAACATTGAAACCAACCGCACCACCAACCCGATTGGGTTTGCTTTCGTCCATCAAAAGATGGGTGATCATAATACGGTTGTAGATCTTGTCCGCAGATTTACGCGCCGCTTCAGCCACAATGGGTTTGTAGCTTTCGCCGTGGATCATGATCTGCCATTTACCTTCGCGCAGATAGCGACCGGTATCCGGGTCTTTCATGAAGGGCAGGCCCCATTCTTCAAACTTGTGTACGGTGGAATCGACGTGACGGGCCATGTCGTAGGCCAAATCTTCACGTACCAACCCCATCAAATCATTGCGCGCATATCGAACATGATCTTCGGGCTGGTTTTCATCCCATTGCATACCCATGTAGCAGTTGATGGCGTAGAGGCCCTGGGCCACTGCACCACTGCGATCGATGTTGGCTTTCTCTGCGATAACAATATTCAGGTCGCGGGCCCAGTATCGTGCTTCATAAGCGGCGCCTGTTCCGCCCATTCCGCCGCCGACAACCAGGATATCGCAATCTTCGAATACGGTATTGATTTTCCCCATCAGTAATATACTCCCTGCTTGAATTTATCCTTTGCCATGACCGGTAGTTTGCCGTCGATATTCAGTACTTCGGGTTCGTAGCAAAGCAATTGTGAGTCAAGCTCCTCCGCGGGGGGCACAGGGAGGTCAGCCATTCGGGGGATTTTTTCACCCCAGGGCTCGGTGGTAATGGGTGAAACGAAATCTTTTACACGGCCATCGCGGAACTTGATTTTCCATGAAATGGTACCTTTTTCTTCTTCACGCAGCACCCGAACGCTATGACCCAGTGGTGAAAAGTCGGCATAGCCGCGACAATCGATGGCATTTTGAGGGCAGGCTTTTACGCACGAATAACATTCCCAGCACATATTGGGTTCTATGTTAACCGCACGGCGGTGAGTCTTGTCGATGTGCATGATATCTGATGGACAAATATCTACGCAGTGTCCGCAACCATCGCAGCGAGTCATGTATACAAATGTTGGCATTTTAATTCTCTCTGATAATTTTGATAATCAACCGGCTAAATCTGGGCCGATCAGTTTAATTTCTGTTAATAATGTCTGGGCTGTTCGCGCTTGATTCCAAGACCGAATTTGGCAGGGGCATCCGCGGGGGGAGGCATATTGTTTCTCCATCCATTGGCTTCTGACATGCGTTTTTCGAATGCGGCTGCTGGCTTGAAGAACATGTGGGCGAACTTTGACCAGGGAATGCCGCCGAACAACACGCTGGTTGCCAGGATATACAAGCCGAAGAATATGGTCGCCCATAAAGAATTTTCATTGGCGGTACTTCCGCTGGACTGGGCAAATGACCAGAACAAGCCCAACGTGACGCTGGCGAGCAGGGAGAGTACAAACAGATCTGCTCGGATAATCCGAAACGGCGAGTTGCCTTCAGCGGCAACATCGACCCGGATGAAGAACCAGAACCAGTAACCGCCCACACAAACCATCAGTGCGCCTATGTGCCACATCAGTGGTGCGGTTGTGGATACGGTATTGCAGAACACCATGTAAGCGGTGGCAATGATATAAATGACAAAGCCGTACATAGTGAGAAGGTGGGCAATTCGTCGTCTTGGATTACAGAATTCGCCGGAAGTCAGAACATCTTCGGCCAGGGTCTTGATCGCGATAGATGATTTTTCACCACCGCCCACTTCCCGAAGCGCTTTTTCTTTGGATTTCTGCGCATTTTCGAAAAAGTATTGAGCACTCTTTTTATGGATGATGTCATAAAGTGTACCCGCTACGACCAGAATGACCATCAGGATAATATACGTCTGCATGGCAGAAGACGATATCAGCGCTGGAAGATCAGCAAATGGGTTATTGGTTAACATTAATTCTCCTCAGGGTTTATGGCTATTCTGCGGGTAATTGTGGGCCAATGGCCGGTGCGATACAAGATGTCAATTTATTGTGGTGCATAAACCCACTTTATGGGCAATAGTTTGGCCGCCACTAACGGCTGGTATCGTGTAAAGAGTCAGGTTAAATTTAGAAGCATATTTCCAGTAATTTCTTTGGAAATATTACTGCTATCTTCTCATAAGGATTAGATGATTAAATCCAATTATTCCTATAGTCCCCTAAATTACATTGTTAGGATTGGCTAAGCATTGTCCCGCATGACGGAAATTTTGTTGTATATTCCGTTGTCGAAGAAAAGTAGCATCGCATTACCCGCACAAAAGAACAGTTGTTGGGATAGTTTAAAATCAAAGCGCAATTAGGCTGGTTGGGGAATTTTATACACCTGGTTATGTCATAGGCACGATGAATAGCTGTTAGTTTTTCCTCAAGCTAAATTAATTTGATTAATGAGTAACCATTTGAAAATAAATAAATATGCGGTCATATCCACCGCGTTGATACTCATTATTTCCGTGTTGTTCTGGTCCGGATCGCGCTACCCCCAGTTAAATGAAAAGGCAATAATGGGTGGGGACACTTTGCTAGAGAATCCATTGAGCTTTGAATCAATCTTGACGATTCAGGAGAGCGATGGGCTGACAAAGAAAATTGTCTATACGACGATAAATTGGGCTGACGAAAACACCCAGGGCATGACATTTGGAATACTGTTGGGCGCTGGGATGATGACCCTTCTGGCAGGGTTGCGGCGTAAAAGTTTTCGTAGCAGCTGGGCAAATACGTTATTTGGAATGGGAATTGGTGCCCCGATGGGGGTTTGTGTAAATTGCGCCGCGCCTATTGCAAAAGGAATGCACGATTCGGGTTCGAGACTAGAAATGACCTTGGCAACGATGTTTAGTTCGCCCACTCTCAACGTTATCGTATTAACAATATTGCTTTCGATCTTTCCACTATACCTGGTTGTGATTAAGCTGGCATTAACCATTCTGTTTATTGCGATTTTGGTGCCAGTATGTTGTCGATTATTTTTTCGTAAGGAGCTCGATGCCACAATTTCGGGTGCGGCATGTTTGATTGACAACTATGCTTCCACGGATAAATTAGGTTGGAGGGGTGCATCGGTGCATGTGTTTCAGAACTACTTAAAAAATCTGATTTATATAGTGATAAGAACAGTTCCACTGATGATTTTGGCTGGATTGTTAGGATCAATTTTTGTAAATACCTTTCCCCTCGAAACATTGAAAGATATTCCAATAAGTTTTGGGGGTGGGGTCGTGGTGGCATTGGTTGGCGTGGCGCTGCCATTACCAATTGCGTTAGATTTAGTGCTGGCCGCTTCTCTGCTTGTCTCTGGGTTACCGATATTTTACGTCGCAATTTTATTATTTTCTTTTGGCATTTATAGCATTTATCCATTTTTTATAATTTGGACTTCGATTTCAAAAAGAGTTGCCCTAATCCTTGGTTTGGTCATTATGGTTGTTTCATTGCTGGCAGGATACGCAGCAGATTATTGGCATCAGCAAGAAATGGCTGCTATGTACGAATTTATAGATGGCTAGATTTACCTTATTTTTTGCCATTTTTGGATTTCTGAATATCGGTTATTCTCAATCGGAGGTCGATAACACCTGGACCGAGGATTTTGTTGAGCAGGGTTTCACGATAAATATTGGCTCTCAACCTTTTGAGGCGAAAATCGGCAACGGCACCCGTTTGTTTACACGGGCTATCGCTTCCGAGGTTGGGGTTGATCATGCGAATATCCTAAGTCCAGACAATTTTATTGCCCCCTATTGGAATGGACGGGGTATTGCGTCAGGTGATATCAACAATGACGGATACATCGATCTCGCCCTCGCTTCAAAAAATGGTGTTCGATTGTTTGTAAATCAAAATGGAAAAAGTCTGGAAGAAAGGAAAATTGGGATTCCTGATATTGAAGATAAAGAGGTATTTGTTGTTGCCCTGATCGACTGGAACGATGATGGTTGGCTCGATTTGTTTTTGACAAGCTATGCAGATGGTAACTACTGGTTAAAAAACGAGCAGGGCGTGTTCACAATGGGGTCTGCGGAGAAATTACCCGGTTCTCCATTGATGCTTACAAAGGCGTTAAGTTTTGGTGATATAGATAAAGATGGCGATCTCGACGCAGCGTTGGGAAACTGGTTCTATGGTCATTCAAAAAATTTTCCACCAGCGGATTCGGATAACTTTCTGTTGATGAATGACGGTGCTGACGGTACTACAAAACTACTGCCAGGGATTGCGGGCGAAACCTTGAGTGTTTTATTTAGTGATTTCAACATGGATGGAAATCTAGACCTGATGGTTGGAAACGATTTTGAACCGCCTGATTATTACTACCTTGGAAATGGCAAGGGAGATATGGAAATTATAGAAAAAGCTGATCAGATAATCCCCATATCAACCAATACGACGATGAGTTTTGATACTGCGGACTTTGATAATGATCTCGATTTTGATGTCTATGTGACCCAGATTGCGGCGGGCTCCACAGGAGAAGCTGCACGAATACCTCTAGAATCCTGGGACCACTATTGCAATGCGATTGAAAACGAGCAGTTGCGGTTTGAATGCGAAAAAAGTGTAAAACAGCGATTTTTAGTCGGATTTGGCCCTAAATTTCAACCGAGTTTTATCGAAAACTGTGAAGAAATTAAGGATAATGATGAATTTGTAGCGTGCGTATCTATCGTGCTTTTATTGATCGCAACGCGGACCAGACAAATTGATATTTGTTTTAAGATCCCGCTAAAACATACAAAGTTCACCTGCACCAAATTTTTTAAGCCTGAAAAACCGATTAGTGACGAGGAGAAAGAGACTGCGATCCCTGTTGTACTAAATGAAAATGTATTTTTAGTGTCAGATGAAGGAAAGTCATTTTCCGATCAAGCTGAGAACCTGGGGTTGGCAATTACCGGTTGGAGCTGGAATTCGAAATTTGCGGATTTCGATAATAACGAATGGCAGGATATTTTTGTGGTGAACGGGACGTGGATTAGAGACGTTGGGACGCCATCAAAGTATTACTTCGAAAATGAAGGCGGAAAGGGATTCTCTGAAAGTGTGGAGGAGAAAGGCCTTCAAAACTTCATGCTGCAGTCAGCTTTTACCGAAATTGATATTGATAACGATGGGGATCTGGATATTTTTGCGAATTCCATTAGCGGCCCTACGTGGTTTTATCGTAATAATGAACAAAATAACAATAGCGTTATATTTGAGTTTAGGGACGAAATAGGAAATCATTTTGGTATAGGTAACAAGATTACAATTAGTTATGGGCAATCGGACATCAAACAACAAATCAAGGAACTGAAGTCAGGGGGAGGCTTTCTGTCTTTCAACCATCCGTATACCCATTTCGGGTTAGCTGAAAAAGACACTATCAGTAACGTTAAAATCCAATGGTCCACGGGTGAGACCTCTGAATTGAAGGGGCCATTTGATGCAAACTACCGCTATGTAATAACCCGCAAGCGCCACTCAGGTTAAATCAGAACTTAATTCGATTGACCTTCTGGGTGCCTAATTGTGCAAGCCTGTTTGCAAACTACGAGAAGGTTTTTCATCACTCTTCGAGTTTTGCAAACCGTCTGAATCCCCCACAACATCCCAATCAAGATATTGAAGAAATTTGCGCTTTCATTTGTTTGGCTGCCATGGCGTAGCCGCCGTCACTGCCATCAATAAAATGAAAATGTTCGCCGTCTGCAAGGCCTTCCACCATGCAGGTCATTAACGCGGATGAACTCTTGTAAATTCCATAATATATTTTCTTCTGCTGGTGTAAATCATCAAGCACAGATTCCAGCGCAATGATTTGTGAAGCACTGCCGTCGAGTACCATTCTCAAAATATCATCAACTTTTTTGAAATCACTATGGCCAGGGATTGCAGATACATAGTTTTCTTTCTGGAACAGCGGCAGGCCAAGTTTGAAACACAACACGCATATTAAAATTTCCAGGCATCGTTTGACGTAGCTGGCACTCAAAAGGTGAAAGTGTAGCTTTGCCTCATCCGAGAGTAGTCGCGCTAAACCCTTGTAACTGCCCTGATGAATGTTAACCGGATTGGCATTATCAATGTCGCCGCCAAAAATATCATTGAGTTTGGATATTACTTCGGCGTAGACATGGGCTGCTTTTGATGACACTTGGCTTGCAATAAGCAAAGATACAATTTGTCCGTTTTTCGCGGGCAATGGTTGCCAACGACAGGACAGTCCATCCAAAGACGGATCGTTTTTGTTCGTGACCGGTTTCTCCGAGTATTCTCGGGATTTAACAATGTCCTCCGCCCTGGAAAGTCCGCCACCCAGAAAAACTGCCATGTTCTGATTTGGGTTAATTTTCAGAAGTGCGACGTCGAGTTCGATTCCTTCCTCAATCACTTCCTCAACTCGAACCGCGCCCACCCTCAGATCAAGCTTAAATCTGTTGTTTGCCAGATGTTCCAGCTTGTCGAGCTCGGAAACAATTTTTTGATACTGATCATCTGACAATACCAGGGTGGCACCATCACCGCCAAACACGTATAAAAATTTGTCGGTTTGCAGAAGGTTTTTAACAAAAATAATAGTCGCCACGCCAAGCTGGTTGACATCCTTGTAGCGCCCCGCTTCTATGGCTTTAGTAGAACCCCGAATGTCGGTAATTAATACCCACCAGTCCCTGGGGGCTGATCGATAAAAATTCGAGTCACTGACTTTGGCGAAATTATCGACTACCTTTAAGCTATCATAAAATGAATCATCCATAGCTTGACATTATAGTCCACAATTTGCCTGGTGCCGAAAACCACGGAAACCCTAGCTGTTAACTAATGTCTCAAGTTCGGCCAGGGCGGTATCGATGTCTGATTTCCCATTGTAAAAATGTGGAGCAAATCGAACATACTCCTGCCTTTTGTGGGCAACCACATTTCGTTGCTTCAGCCCTGCAACAATATCTGCAGGATCAAAACCGTTGATCTTGCAGGTGATGATGGATGTTCTTTCAGCAAGATTAAGCGGCGAGACTATTTTCACCCCAAGATGTTTAAGGCCTTCCACCAGTTGATCGGCCAATGCCATATTATGGGAATGGATTTGTTCGATGCCGATATCAAGCAGATATTCCATGGATTTCTCCAACCCCTTTATACAGCCAAAGGCCATGGTGCTCGATTCAAAGCGTTTGGCTTGATTGGGATACACCAACCGTTCTGGACTGAGTTCCCACATGTTTTCATGACTTCTAAAGCCAATAAAGCCGGGCTCGAGTTTGTTTTGAAGCGCTGGGGCGAGATACATAACCGCAGCGCCAAATGGCCCGCATAGCCATTTATATGAACCGGCAATAATTACATCTGCTGCGGACGCAGGGGCATCGATAGGGATGGCGCCGGCACTTTGGGTGGCATCCACCACTAACAAAGCTTCATGGGCATGGGCGGCATCAGCGAGTTGCCGCAGATCGTAAAGTTGCCCACCGGTGTATTCCGCATGGGAGATCGTGACTACGGCGGTATTTTTATCGATGAGTTTCGCGATTTCATTTACATCGGTGTACCCGTCATTTCCTTTTGCAAGCCGAATTTCGCAGCCGGTGTGGTGGGAAACCCGTTTGAAAGGATATACGGTGCTTGGAAATACAATTTCGGTGCTCACTACATTTTCATGTTGTTTCGGCATTATTCCCCAGGCCACCGAACTTAAAAGCTCGGTGCAACTTGAACCTCCAGCAATATCCTCAGCCTTGCAGTTAAATAACCTCGCGCCCTGAACCCGTAGACCATCAAAGGCGGTATCTTCTTCGTGGTCATTAAAATTATTACTGCCATTTAACGCCACATCGGTTTGCCAGTCGGTCATTACCGTCGCAGCGCTTCTGGGCATCAACCCCACATTGGCCGCATTTAAGTATGACCAGGTCTCAGTAAGCGGGAAGTCTTCAGGTTTGGCCAGGCAGTTCATATTCCCTATTGTTGTCGTGGCGATTAAAAATTTACCCTGCCGCGAGATCTCTGAAAATTAATCTTCAATTGCAACACCAACCACAAAAAGCACAGCATAGTCCTGTTTGTGGCAGCCTGCTACCGCAGGCATTGGTCCGCCCGGGGTGACCGGAAATTCGGACTGCTGGGCCATAGCGGGTGAGCATAAATCTTCAGCAGTCATGGGTATGTAGCGAGCGGATCGGCAGGGCAAATGGGTAACGTCATAAAGTTTTGCACCGTCGTCAAGATGCCAGCGTTGATCGCCACTTTCGTCTGTGGGAAAAATGGTTAAAACCGCAGCCATTTCACGTCCCCCGGTCACGACGTATTTACCAGGAGGAACCGGAAAATTTGGTTGTTCCATAATCAAACCATTTTCTTCAAGCCACCAGTCCTTTGAATCAAATTTCCATTTTGCCGGGGCAACCCCACCGCTTGATTGCAATTGCTCAAAGTTTTTCAGGCGCACACCTCGAGGACCTGGGTCTATGGTCCAGATTCCCCAGGCATCGGCGCCAACCCCGGCGGAGGCTGTGGGATCACCCAACGCGGCAATATACTGCAACGGAATACGTTTGAATTGGGTCTTGCCATCACCAATGGCGTGGGCGGGCTGGATTACGTTGAATATCGCTATGGACACCAATAACAGACTTACAACTATTATAGAAGCGAGCTTCAGTTCATTGCTTTTCATATTTCACTCCTGAAAATTTATTAAATTTCGCATGTATAAACCTTAACAGATTAAATTTCGCCAAACACAATCTGCGGGAATTATTCTTTGTTATTCTTGCTAATTTATATCTCATCTAGACGCCCTGAGTCGTCTGGATAACGATCTAAAACGGCTGAAAACTTCATTGGGAACTAAAGCAGCCAGTTACAACAAACTGACCATTATCGACCTCACATGATTTACCTCCAGGGAAATAAACCCAGCCTTTCCAGATTATATTATTCTGGAAAATACCCTCCTTTTGGCTGTCATCAGAATCGTAAAAAATCCCCTGGCCGTGACGGCTGCCGTTTTTGAAATTCCCCTGATGGCGGCTACCATCATTATGATAATAGGTCCCTTGTCCATGATGGCTGCCATTTTCCCACTGACCGTTGTATCGATCACCATTTGAGAAATAGTAAGTTCCATAGCCATGGGGACTGCCGTTTACAAACTCACCCTGGTATCGATCGCCATCGGCCCAAAAGTAAGCGCCTTTGCCATGTTCGTTGCCGCCCAGCATGGGCCCCTGATAGTACGAAGATATGGAGTTTCCATCAGCGTCAAAATATGTCCAGACCAGGTTGCCTTCACCGCTGGCTTTGCCATTTTCACAACCCCCAGACCAGGTGACCACTTCGTCTGGATTGGGTAAATCATTCCAGACCTGGCAGCCACTTGGCGTAGTAAACCATTCCCCAGCGTGGCTGTTCAAAGATGAAACTATCGCTGCAATCAGAATGAGTGTTCTAAAAAAATGCATCATGTCTTAACCACGACTTAATCAGAGGCTCCTTTAAATTCAGAATTTAAAAATTCAATTATATGTTAGATTTTATTCGGACTTAAACTATACCTACCCGATCTATACGTAATCATATAATTTATTTTTCAACAGGATTTAATCATGAAGTTACTTTTAATATCGTTTTTGTTGTTATTTTCAACCGCGGCAAATGCAGAGAATATTTGCCTCTATCCACAAGGCTGCGAGATTATATCTTCCGAGTTCTCAACCGGCGGCGGCGAAAAGGCATTCTATCTAATGGAGCTGGACTGCAAACATGAAGATGGCTCCATTACCAAATATCTCGACGCCGAGTTTTCCGTGGGTGGGTTTTTTGGGGTTGGGCGCCTGGCCATGCCGCGCAAAGTGGTATTCAAGCCTCACGACGAGGACGAGCTAGAATGTGACTACTAATCAGCACGTCAGTCAAATTAAGGCTACGGGCAGGCCCCCACTTCTATGGCCTTGGCCCTCCCCGTAGCGCTTAAGGTTAGGCCAGAGGATTAAGCCAGGCCGGCGTCGTTCAATTCCGGAATTGGGCCATCGTAATAGGGGAGATTATCCACTCTCGGTGTCCACGAGCCATCGTCGATGCAGGCTTGAATGTGAGTAGCAATTTCTTCCATGGTTGCAAACCATACACCACCGCGATTTTGCATTTCCTCGATCATCTGTCCTATGCGTTCGCAACGGGCCAGACGACCTGATACGAATGGATGCCATACGGCGACCCACAGTCCGCTGTTCTTATACATCGCTTCGAACTCTGACATGAATACATTCATAGCTTCGTCTGGAGATTTGATTGGCATCATATAATGCATGTCTGGAGCATGGGTGTAATGAGGCCAGTCATCCATCCCCCAATGGCTGGGTAATTCGATTACCGAACCTTTTTTGGTTTTAAGGATATAAGGTACATCGTCACCCATTAAACTGGCGTCATACATAAATCCCTGCTCAATCATGTAATCAATGGAGTGTTTGGAATAATTGTACAATGGTGCACGCCAGCCTCGGGGTCGCTTGCCCGTCATTTTTTCGATTACTGCAATCTGGCGTTCGAACCAATAGAGCTCATCTTCCGCACTGAGTTTATTGGGGTTTTCATGTAAATAGCCATGGGCGGCAATTTCGTGGCCGCCTTTCAGGATGATATCAACCAGATGTGGATAACGTTCCATGCACCAGGCAGGGTAGAAAAAAGTCTGTTTGATTTCGTAGCGTGCATACAACTCAACCAATCTCGGAATGGCAATTTCATCATACTTTAACCATGACATCGTAGAGAGCATGGTCGGCGCTCGCTCGCGATGTTCCAGGTGCAAGATGCTGTCGGTGTCGATATCAAAGGTGATGGCGCAGGCGACTTTTGCGCCATTGGGCCAGGGTACTGGGTTACTAATCATAATATTCTCCTGTTCAATATATTATTTATGACACGGATCGATTACTTAATCGCAATACAATCCGCTTGAATTAAAAGGTCTGGTCTGGCAAGTTCATGGACCCGTACCGCCGTCATCCCAGGATGACTATGAGGAAACAGCTCTGCCCACAATTCACATGCGGTATGAAAATAATCTTCAATTTTCTCGTCGTTGCCGACAATAAACAAATTTAGTTTTACGATGTCATTGGGATCAGCATTGTCTTTCCCGAGTACTTTTCCCAGACGTTCAAATACTTCCTTGCACTGCGCGCTGAAATTCCCTTTTGAAAGCGCTTCGCCATCACCGGCCAGGGCAGTTTGGCCTGCCACGTAAATTTCTCCCAATGCGCTTATACCCTGAGAGAATTCTTCGGGTTGGTACTGGCCCGCAATATCGGCACTTAGGATTTGTCTGTTTGGATCAACGATGGCCATAGCATCAATTTCCAGATCCAGGCCTGGATAAAGCAAATCGACCCCAAAGGCGGTTAGAGTTGGCGCAGGGCCGTCAATAACTTCTTTGGAGATTTCCATAATGCGATCGGCAAATGCAATACCACTGTCTGGGTCCTGGCTGTCATATTTAAAACAGACTTTGATATGTACAACATCTTTAAACGATGACCCGGCCTCGGATAGTACACTGCCAATATAACTGTAGATATTTCGTGTCTGGGCATCGAGATCACCCACATGCACAGATTCACCTTTTGCGTCTGCAGAAATTTGACCGCCAACAAATATTCGATCGCCAATTTTCCAGCCCTGGGAAAGCGGCACTGCAATACTCCAGTCCCAGCTCCCCTTGGGCATGATGCGTTGGCGGTTAGCCCTGGATTCTCCTTGAAGCGCCATGCCGTCAATTTGAATCAACTGCCCTTTGTAGGGCATGCCTTTGATCCGCACCGCAGTGGCTGCGGGCCCAGGGTCTGGGAAATATTCCAACCGCACTCGGGTCATATCTTCCCAATACTGGGTGGCGTCTTCATCGTCGCCATCAAAGACATAATAAGTATTTAGTCGAACCAGATCACTTAATGCCAGATCAACCTGATCCAGACTTCGTTTCATATTTTCGAAGACATTACGCGTCTGGGTAGCAATGTCACCAGGAGTTACAACCGCGCCATTGCTATCCAGGGTCTGCTGACCACTGATAAATACCTGATCATCAACCACTACGATCTGAGCGAAAGGCGTTTGGTTTCTCCAATGCCAGGCGTTTGCATCAGGATAATAGATTTCCTTTGTCATGACATCCCGATCAGTAAATGGCTAATTGCAGTCCCTTAGATTTCTAAGCTGCGATGGTAAGCTTGCAATCGCGAAATCGCCGCATCCCCCGCGTCGTCACTTTCTGGCAGCGCCTGGCAATAAGCTGATATTGCTTTTGTGGCCAGTGGGGTCCATTTATCTATCCAACCTTTTATAACGGATTTATTTTCTACTTTGGCGTCGGTGCAAAATTTCACCAGTTCAGCGCTCCATCGTCGAGAGCGGTCGCTGTCGCGTAGCTGATTGTCCGCCAATGCCGCAAGCAGAGGATCGCTAAATCGGCGAGCTGTAGTACCGAGTTCTCGCAATGTTTCATCTACAGCGGGTTTGGCTACCAAGTTGACAGCAACAAAACATTCGCCAAAGTCGTAGGCGATTAATGCTTTTTCCATTAATTCGCGCAAGCCCTGCAAGGCGGGTTCGTTCTCCCAAAGGTCTCGCTCGTTTTTACCAAAGCCGCGTTTCGGATGTGCTATTTTAAGTTCCTGAGTTCGATAGGCTATACGTTGTAACCAGCGAAATTCATCCCCCTCCTGAAATCCAGCGCAGGCTGTTATGGTGCTGGCCGGCGCGATCTGTAAAAGATACGACGCACACATTTGCATTGTGGTTTGTAGATAGCGTCTTGGCGTATACAGTTTTTCCATGGTGTTCAGCCACTCGGGCTGCAAGTCAGCATCGTGGCCAATTTCATTGTGTTCATTCAATAATCCATCGATGTATTCTTCCTGACTGTCCTGGGAACGGGTGTAGACGCGATAAATTAATGCGTCGGGGTCGCGATACTCTTCCCAGTCATCGTGCTGCAATGGGCTGTCGAAAACATTTTTGCGATACCATTCATTCATCGCCAGATCAGGCGCTGGAGATAGTTCATAAGCTGAGTCACGATGCCTGTTTCTGGTTTGCAGATTGGTGGTCACAATTTCATATTCACTGGGGCGGCGCTTGTTCTTCGCCAGCTTGCTCCAGGTTTTCATTCCAGTTATTTTGACAGTCATATTGATGTACTCGTAAATTCGGTTTACTGGTTAATTTATTCTCCGTCCGGTGTAGCGAGGAAGCGCATTTTTTCGGAATCCACACGAATAAATCCTTCGAGGGATGGCATATTGGATTCGATATCTCCCCGACTAACGTCTCGCCCTAACATATCCGAAACCGTATCAAATCTAATCACACATTCTTTTTCGACTTTTATGCGCATGTAAGAAGCATGTTCTTCGACTTCAATTTTTCGTCCTTCGTTGTCCTCGTAAATGGCTTCAAGCACCGCATCGCCGATTTCGCTATTTTTTATTACGGGTCCGACGAATCGGTTCTTTTGGGGATTGGCCATGTTTTTAAATCATTAAATTATTGTTCGGTTCAGGTTCATTGGGATTTAGGGAGATATAGGCGGAAAAGCAACCCAAATGACATCGTCTTCGGTTTTCAGTTCGTAGTTGATCAGTGACGTCCCCGTTGGATTTACGCCTTCACCAGTAACCACATCAAATTCCCAAAGGTGGGCGGAACACGTTAGAACACATTCGTCGAGATCCCCTTCGATCAAGGGGTGTTCCTGATGGGGGCAAATGGGATGATAAGCTTTATAAATTTCTCCTGGGCTATGGACGATGAGCACGCTACGATCACCAACCTCAAATACCTCCATTTCTCCTTCCCACACATCATCGACTTCACAGACTTTTTGAAATTCCAACGCCGCATCCATAACGTTCAATTCCCAATTTCATTCAGCATAGATTTGCAATGCATCCATTTGCACCAACTTGGCATCTTTGATCGACATACTATTGTCGAGGGGTTCATCAGCATCGTGCAACCGTGCTCGCAATACCGCATCTTTGGCAAATTCTGCAACCAATACGCCCACAATCTGATCCGTTGCAGTACTGATAATTTGATCGATGCTGCCTTCATCATCCACAACGATTACTTTGTAGCCATAATCGCCCTGAACATTAACCGCAAGAGGAAGATCAGCCATGGTATTAGCTCCAGTGGAATGTTTAATTAATACAGCGCAGTTTCAAATTATCCGCTGGCACGCTTGGGTTCGTCATCTTCTTCAAGATTATCGTAGCCGTCAATCCAACGATAGTCATAACCGTCAACACCGCGCTCAGCAACGCTTTGTCCCATGTAAGTATAGAAGTCATCTTCTTCGGGGCCAATGGTGCCATCAAATAGTCGATCGATGATGCTCTTGTGACCTTTGTAGCGTTTCGGTTCGACTTCGAATATCCACTTACAGGGTTCCGAACAGAAATGATATTTTCGGCCATCAAGATCAACTTGATGATTCACCGGTTGCCATTGGTCGCCAGCAGTCCCAACCACCTCAAGACCACACATATTACAAATTAACGGCGCAGCAACAGGGACGGTTTTGTCATAGTCGCCATTGCGAATATTTTCAATAATGGTATCCCAGCATTTGCCATAGGTTTCATTCCAGCCAGGATATTTTTCTTCCAGCCATTCTCTTTCATCGGGAGACACCCCAGCTATGGGGCGCCACCATTCCGTGGCACGATAGACATAAACTCCGATCTGGTTGGCATGATGGAAGGTGGCAATATCGTGTTTGAGAATATCCCAATACCAGGGCAGATCCAGGCCAAGAGCCTCTACGGTACGGCCAAACTGTCCGATAACCCATTCTTCCATGAACTCCTTCAATGAGTTTTCACGGTGCTCAAGAGGCGTGTAGTAATCCATGCCGATGCCGCTTAATGCAGAAAACTGTTTCCACATACGCCAGAAGGCAATCTCGACCATTTGTTGGGCTTCTTTTTTCTTGCCGTTTTCAACCAGGATTCGTACCATGGGTTCACCAATCTGGGCGTGTCTCGCCTCGTCGGTCTGAATGCTTTGCAGCATGGTAGCGAAAGTATGGTCGCCGCATTTCGCCGCATCAGCAGACAGGGCAACAAATTGTAAATTAGTAAAGGCCTGCTCCAGACCCATATTAAGCATGACTGCTGCGCTTGTGGCATCTCGGGTATGGGCAATATCATCCAGGGCATGGCGCAAACTGATGATGATCCAGTTTTCGGTCTTGGATGATTTGTGGCACCAGTCGAATACGGCATCGTGCTTGAGAAATTCATAGGCAAAGTAAATCTGAATCTGGCCATGACGAATCTCATCCAATGATCCGAAGGTTGCCATGTTGCGCATGCCCGGGCATCGGGTGAATCGGGTCATGCGTGCAAAGGCAGATGCCGAGTGAAACTCTGCCCAGCAAACTGCACTAAAGTGGATTGCCAAAACGGCTTTCCAGTGAGGCGAGGCATTTTTGAAAAACTCGGCCCGTGCAAGAGCGGCTTTAACGGAATAGGCGCCAACGTCTTTGTCGCGCTGGGATTTTACGTAGTCCCTGTAAGTAACCTTGTAAGGCTCGTCAAAGGTCTCCCAGATTTCTACGGGAATGCCAAAATCATCTGACATCGGCTTGGGAAATAATTCATCAACGCTGACATAACTTGGGGTCCAGTTGGTTTCCCGGGCCAGATCATACCAGTCTTCCATCTTTAACAACGCCATAGTCGTTACCTCATGTAGATTAAGTCGCTGGTTTCTATATTATAAAACAGTTAGTTCCAGTTCAATGCGTATTAAGCTGTTTTGCTTAACACAGAAATTCTTCGTCGGCCAAAATTGTGCAACTCAGCTTATAACAGTTAACAAGCGTAAATTTCGAGCAGGTGATGAAAGTGTATTGAAATATTCGAATCCCGTCAATAAATTCATTTAATCCATATATTTTCCTGTTCAAAATGAGAAAACTGCTACGAAATTCGTTAAAATATCCCAAAATATTGTAGGTATTCGAGAATAGCGTTATGTTTAGCTGTAAGTGATTGTGTTCATACCGCGTTGCCCAGGTATTTTGAAAGTGTTTAACAGCGTGGTAGCGGAAATTCGGCCTGCATTTGATTTACTAATTTGTAATTTCATCAATCTGGATTAATTTAAATGAAAATAAATCGTGACAACAAGTCATCCAACGTTATGAGTTCACAAACCGCCAACTCCACCGACCGGGATCAGGCGCCATTGCGAGGCGGGCGGCAAATGCGTTTTGCAAAAGTACCGGACGATGCGATCACTCATGCAGCCAACTCGGATATTGAAGGCATTAATCGCGATATTGTTTCTATGCTCCAGGAAAATGGCCGCGCATCTTTTTCCTCAATTGCACAAAAGCTGGGGGTTTCAGAAGCCACCGTTCGGTCACGGGTTCGAAGAATGGAGAAATCAAATCTGATTCATTTTATAACCGTTGTAAATCCCCTGGCTCTGGGATACACCGCCTGGGCCATGTTGGGAATAAAGGTTGCACAGGGAGAGAGTGCCGATGTGGTGGCGGAATATTTTCGCGACTGCTCCGAAGTGGTCTACGCCATGCGTGTTGCATCCCGATTTGATTTGCTGGCAGAGGTCGTCTGCAGTAACCCAGAAGAGCTCAGAGATTTTCTCGATGCCCATTGTTATGGTTCAGCGATGATCGCGTCAGTGGAACCCATGGTTGGGCTGGGTTTATACAAGAGTCTGTTTAAGTGGGAGAAATCCTTGGGTGGAGATAACGTTTCATAAACTCTAATCAGAAATTTACACACCTGGGCTTCTCGCTTTCTTAGCCTTCATGTTTTTTTCGAAACATCAATACCAAAGGTATGGCGACAAAGGCACAGACCATAGAAAATAGAAAACCATTGGTATAGGCAATCATGTTGGCTTGTCGGGTTATTTCCATAGACATTTCAGCCAGGTTCGCGGGGTTGTCGATATCCCAGCTTTGGCTCATTGATAAAAACTGCAGGTTGCGATTAAACGGTGTAATATTTTCAATCAACTCGGAATAATTAATCTGGGCATAGCGCGATACGATGGTCAAAACTATTGTGATTCCGCTTGTTACGCCGGTGTAGAAAATCAAATAAAAAATGGCATAACCGTCGTTGCCGTATTTTTTAGGAATAGTTGCGAATGCCAGCATGGTTATGGGGACAAATGAAATCCCGCCACCAATTCCCATTATGAAATTGGATATTGAAATGTAGTTTTCACCAACGTTCAGATTCCAGGTTGACATGAGATAACAGGCGATACCAATCATCAGAAAGCCCGCTACCAGCATAATTCGGGGATCAAGCCGATCAGCCAGTTTTGCGCTGATAAGCATGCCCACAATGACACCAAACCCGCGGGGCAAAATTAACAAGCCAGTATCGATCACCGGATAGCCGATGAGACCTTGAAGTAACAACGGCATGATCACCAATGACATCATGATCAGACCCCCATGAAAGAATCCCAGTAGGGTGCCAATAATAAAATTGGTGTCGCGCAACAAAGACAGGGGTACAAAGGGATGTTTTGAATTCACCGTCTGGTAGACGAAAATATACAGACCAATTCCGGCAAAAATCAACTCGATGATTATTTCCGAAGACTCCAGCCAGTCGAGTCGGTTTCCTCTATTGAGAATCAGATGAATGGAAGTTACCATTATAAGGATGCCAGCGACACACACCCAGTCCATTCGTCGACGATTGTCTGTTTTGGAATCAGGCACATAAACCCAGGCCGCCACCAGGGAAAGCATGCTGAAGATCAAAGTGAAATAAAAAATCGATTGCCAGCCATAGCTCTCCACCAGCCAGGCACCCATGACCGGTGCGGCGGTGCCACTAGCTACCAGACCAATTGACCAGATTGCTGTGGCTTCGCCAAATCGATCTTTTGGATATGCATCGGTAACAATAATATGGCCAAGAGGAATCAGGGCAGCGCTGGCCAGACCCTGGATAAAACGCCAAAACACCTGCTCTTCAAGGGTGGAGGCCATTGCGCATGCAAAAAGCGTGATGGTAAAAATAATGATTGAACTGAGAAACACCCGGCGACGACCCAGGCGGGCAGCTAGCCATCCCGTGCAGACGAACATCAATGTATTTCCCAATACAAAAGAAGACATAACCCAGGAAATCTGATCTGGCGTTGCGGAGTATGCTCCTTGCATATTGGGCAAAGCCACACCAACAATATTCCATGCGATCTGGTTTGACGCTGTGCCCAGAATGACTGCGCACATAATAAAAATTGCGCGGGTTTCCAGCGGAGTCTTCACTGTGGAAGTTTTAGCTGCCTTGTCTGTCATGGACGAGCCGCTATTTTTGGCCTACACCACAATGGGAGTTCGGATCGCAAATATTCGAATCTAAATATTCCAATGTGAATATTCTGTGGGCCATGGCAGAAATCCTGGAATGGATTGTCAAAACTATTAAATCCGGAATATACACCCGAGCGATCTTAAATAGAATCGTTGATGGATAGGTTACTGCTAGCTGAAGTTTAAAAAAAGGGGCCGGTTGGCCCCGTAATTGGCTATCACGCCATCCGACAGGAGAATATTTTGGTTGATAAGTAACTCAACGTGGGGAGTTACTTAATGGTTACTTAGGCTTGATATGAACCAAATATATAGGTAACGATTTAATATCGATGTGGGAATTACCACTAAATCGGGAATAACAGTGGGGATAAAGCCAGGTTGACTATGATTGTCTAACAGGGGTACGCAGGTGATCAGAATTAGACGAGGAGGGACAAGGACAACGACATTTAATAATCTACTAGATGAATTCGACGATTAAATTGGTTAGTCGTTGAATGTCCGGGACATTAATTTTCTTGCCATCTTTTTCAATAAAACCGTCTTTATACAGATAGCTGAATTCTTTGGTTACTGCTTCGCGATGGGTGGACACTCTATTGGCTATTTCTTCGTGGGTCGGCATTGTTTCAATCACTGCACTGTTTTTGCCGTTGGCAGATTCTTTTGCATGACGCAAAATTTCCGCTCGAATTCTGTCGCTTACTCCAAGGGCGCCGTACTCATAAACACGGCCACACAGGAAGCGAACTAAGCCAGTAAGGCGTAATAGTAATTGCTTAACCACGGAAGGGTGTATTTCGATTATCCACCATAAATCGTTAGCAGACATTTTGCCAATTACGCTATTTTCCATAACAACAACGCTGGTACTTCTATCTTTCTGGTCGATAGCTGAAATTTCACCAAACATCTCTCCTGACTCTAATGTTTGGTATGCAATCTCCTTTCCGGAAAGCGAAAACGTTGTCGCCTTTACGCAGCCATATGAAATAAAGTAAACGTCATCTGATTCTTCATGATGACTGAGTAAGGATAGATTTTCAGGATACTTGTTCCAGGCTATTCGTGCATCGATGTCTAGCAAATCTGAACCTTCAATTTGGTTGAACAATTTTATATTTTTTATATGTTCCAGTTTCATATTAATTTGCCAATTTCAAATTACCCAAAAATCAAAAAGGAAAAGTATTAACGTTGATCATTAACTTCATAGCAAGAAATTGCAAGTTATTATGTCATCAGCAATCGACTATTCCTGATTTTTCGGCGATCTGTATTGCATGCCAGATTGATTAATCGATTAGCAATTGTTTCAGACTTGGGCAGCATATGCCATTTTGCATAACCACTTCCCGATTCCAGGTTGTCAAGCAAACGCGGTGGAACCGAAGCTTTAATCGGATCCATGCCTGGCTTTGAAAACGCCACCAGGCCATTTTTATTCTTTAGGGTTTCGTGTATTTCTCGATCAATTCTGTCACTAAATCCGGTTTCTTCGCCAACAATAACGATAGTACAGTTTGCATTGCGAATAGCCTTCAACCGACTTTGTTCGTGACGACCGGATTCGTCATCTTCGTTTGGGTTGAACGGAGATGGCACAATAATCTGATTCTTGTTTGACAATAGTCTTGATATTTCGCTGATCACCCAACCATCTATGGCGAGTTCACAGCTAACATAAATTTTACTCACGAGCGATTTATTTATAGTTTTTAGAATACCTCTATGAATAAATGACATAGTTTCGTTGAAAAAACTGTGGTATTTCCCACGTTGGGATAATATTTTTTGCCCGATACTCATTACTTGACTGATAGTGAAGTGACTAACCGTCCAATCAAAAAATTTTTACTGATCTGTCTGCCAGTCTGGTGGATACATTTTTGATCTGTGTTCGCAAATTATCTTCGGATTAAGCAGCTTGCGCTGTGGCATTTCCCACAGATACATTTCGTTTGCTAGCTGCATGGGCCCAGCGAGAAACCGCAAATACTGATGCAGGTTATGAACTGGTATTTATAACGATGAAAAATAAGTGTTAAAGTGCGGTGGCGCGCTGAAACGACATAACAAAAATGACATTATGAGAACAAATTTAAATGGATGAGTTATTTTCTTCCCCTGACTACGAAGAATTTCCAGCCAGCTTACATCTGGCAATGTTGCAAGATAGTATCCGAATGGAGATTTACTCAGAAGCTATACGTGCATTGGTTAAACCTGGGGATGTGGTTGTAGATGTTGGCACTGGGACAGGGGTGCTCAGCTTTTTGGCTGCGAAATACGGTGCTGGCGAGATATTTGCCATCGACCGTAGCGGAATTATTGACTATGCCAAAAAGGTAAAAGCGCTAAACTGCCCACAGGCTCAAATTCATTTTCTACAAAAAAACATTTTGGATTCTGAATTACCGAAAATTCAGGCGGACATTGCCATTTGCGAACTATTTGGTAACTTTGGAATCGACGAGAACGTTGTCAATGTATTATCAAAAGTTCGCAACGATTTGTTAAAGCCCGGCGGCCGTATCATTCCGGAAACCATGGATCTGATGGTCGCACCGGTGCAATGTACCAAATCCTATCGGCAGGTTGCTAACTGGAAGAACCCCGAATATGAAATAGATTATTCGCCATTTCAGCAACTGGCCTATAACGCCGTGTATCAAATTCATGGCGAACCTGTGCGTATGCTTGCTGAGCCGAAGGTATTATCGAGCATCGATTTTTACACTGTTAAGGAGCTTGAGAAAGAATTAACAACGGAGTTTGAGTTTGAAAGAAGCGGCATTATTCACGGTATTGCAGGGTGGTTCCGATCAACGTTGACCCCGGGTTATGTGTTGGATACGGGTCCTGAAGCGCCATTAACCCATTGGGGGCAGGTGTTGTTTCCCATTGGCGATCCGCTGAAAGTTAACGAAGGTGGTTCACTAACGATGAAATTTTGGGAAACGTTGATCAATAGTGAATCCCATTGGCATTGGTCTGGTGGCATTATATCGTCCCCCCAAAGCACCAAAAACATACAATTTTCCTTTACCGCATCGAGAAGATTTTATAATGATTAATTGAACCAACTGGATGTACAATGACCTAACCGATTTGTGGGGGTATGGTGAGTCTGATTGCTAGACTCAATTTGGTGTTTAGGGATAAGGGGAATTCCTGGATATCTCCATTATTGCAAAATCAATAATGAAAAAAACAGGTGTGATCTGTGAAGATGGAAAAATTGCAGCTCAAGTTGATGGGTTCATTTTGGCTTGGTACTGCAGATGGCAAAACGATTGATATTGCCAGTAAAAAAAGTCGCGCGCTAATTGCGTTACTAGCTTGTGCAGAAAACGGAGAACGCAGCCGATCATGGCTCCAAAATATCCTATGGTGTCGCGGATCTTCACAGGATAGCCTTCGCAAAGAGCTTTCCAATTTACGATCAATATTTAATCAATATAAAGTTGATATATTCCCAAGGGATGTACCGCGAGATGTTGTTCGATTAAAATCTGAAAGCCTCGAGGTTGATATTCACAATGAGAACGCTGTTTTCAATGGACAGTTTTTGGAAGGGCTGGATTTGCCTCATGAAAATAATTTTGAAGATTGGCTCAGAGACAGTCGTGCACACTATGACGCCAAAAAACAACAAGCAGACAAAATCCGCGAAAGCAAACCCGAAAATTACGGCATAGTTTCAAATAAGTCAGAAATGCAATGGCTGGACACTCCGGCTAGATTTTGCATCGGCTTGTCACCTGTTCAGTGGGACGTGCAGGTAGATACCCAGGAATTTCGGTCGGCAATATTTGATGATATTTTAGATCGCATTGGCAGGCTGCTATTGTGCAGTGGCGGGATTGATCTTGTTGATCATCGATATGCAACCGCAGTTCCCAATATGATCTCGGCAACCGCAAATACCAATCCCCAGGCGCAACTGGTGTTAAAGGCTATGGAGTCGTCGGGTAGTATCGTATTAACTCTACAAGTGATACTAGTGGAGAATCTGCAGGTCATTTGTTCTCACCGGACAGAAATTGATCTTGACCGACCCGATCTGCTTCGTAGCGACAGTCTGTATGTTATGGAATATGTCGCCGAAACATCCAACGAAATTCTCTACACATTAAGCCGCAGTCAAATTCCGTTGATCAAGGAATGCAACGGTACGGTGCAATTGGTTCACGAAGCCGTTGAAAGCATGTTTGATTTAACCTACGCAGGATTAGATAAGGCAGCATTAAATCTTAAATTGGCTTCGGAGCTTCAACAAGACACTGTGATTTATGCCTGGCGGGCATTTTTGACCTGCCAGCTCGTTGACGATCCGAGAATTACTGATTTTGATCAGGTTCGCGATGAGGCCGAGTACTATGCTGCCAGAGCAATGGAGCTGGACCGGTACAACCCTTTAACCCTTAGTTTGTTGACCCATGTGAACTCATTTACCCTTCGAGATTTTGGGACGGCAGCAGAGCTAATGAGTCAGGCAAAATCCCTTTGCTCCGATCATATTATGACCTATGATGCAGATTCTTTGCTCAATTTATATCTCGGGGATTTAAAGCAGTCGAGAAAACCTGCTATGGAAGCCGCCCGACTCGGTCGCTTCTTGCCTTTCAGATATATATTCATGACCTCGTTATGTATGATCGATGGTCTTGAAGGCAAACATGATTCAGCTATTGCGGCCGGAGAACAATCTCTGCGAATGCATCCAAGAAAAGCGGAGCGGCCTTACCCGCCAACAATCCGTTACCTTGCCCAGAACTATGCCCGGGTTGGTAAAGAAGACAAAGCAGATGAATTAATTTCTCTACTCAAACAAGCGGATGAAAATGCATCGAAAATACAATTGGGGAGTAATCAAAGAGCGGTACCAACCCTCGAAATAGCAGATTTTCTTAAAATTGGCCGGAAATCATTATAGCTATTTGTTATCTCCGTTGTCTCCACACTGAGATGAATTAGATTCGTACACAGTTGGGCGATAGTATTGCCTTGGTTCGGTGTGTTCCCCAGATTCGATGTCCTTAAAAAAGTTTAATTTTTGAGGCCCTAAACTACCAAGAGCTTCAATCCTGATGCATTTATCCAATATGTTCACGCAGTTTGAATCCCCGGTTGTGTCATAAACTAAATAATTAATTCCAGCGACAGTAACGAATACGCGAAATTGAAAACATAGATCATTAAATGTCGTATCAAAGTTATGAATGTCCACTTTTTCAACAAATAGTTCTTCATTATCAGGCAATGTCTCGTCACGTCCATTCGACGATAGTCGTGCACAAAACTCAGGACTTATCCATAATTTCTCCTGTATCCGGTTGGTGGTTGAAATGGTTTCCCATTTATAATTCCTATTGGTGCAAAATATTGGATCGACCGCTAGTGGTTTTTTATTTCTTTTAAATTGGATAGTAGTTGTGATCGGGTTTGAAAGATTATCAATGCTATTAAGTAGTTCTTCAAAATAAGTAATGGAGTCTAAAGAACTTCGTACGACCTTTTTTGCCCCGCATCGATCGGGTCGAGCACCCCAATTAAAAAGGAAGTAAAACTCGCCATTGTCAACTGAGTACTTAATGAAAATTCTATCGCAATCGTCGAATTCAAACGAGCCTCGGGTAATTGATTCTGTGAAATCGGAAGTGCCCAAGTTATTTTTTTTCGATATCGAATGATTCGAACTATTACCTAGGACTGGTGGAGCATCACTCGTTAGATCGTAAACGTCAATCGGTATACAGTTTATTAAGAGTGTAATTCTTTTGGGTGGATTAGGCATTTTGGATTCCAAGGTTTCTTGAAATACTCCAATATCGGGATTGCTATCCGCAATTTTGGGGTCTTTAAAATCCACGGGTATGTAACTTATTTCACAATCTAACCACTCGACCTTGAGCTCAATTGTTATTCCAATATTGCTGGCAGTAGGTTCGGTGTATGTATCTTTCGGATTACCCAAAGACGTATTAATAGCTGAGGGTAAAACAAAATTAATAATTCCCGTACGCTCTACAAAGTTGTAACCTCCAATAATCACCCATTTATGAGTCCTTGCAGAAACGGGGAGGATTTGAATTTCCCGCATCCTACACAACATGCCTTCATAGGTGTGCCCCGACAGCCATTGGGGAAACAGGTATGTCATTAGGTCGAAATTTTCATTATGATGAAGTACCGAGGGGGCATGTTTTGACGCGCGGGTATCTAGGCCAAGTAGTATTCTTTCCGCATCCTCCTGATCGGCAGAAATGTAACCATATTCGTTTGTACATAAATGACCATTTGTACCTGATGGGGTCCCAGTTGGGCCATCCACACAACTCTTACATTTATTATTGGGGTCGCTATATTGATCCGATTGTCCAATAAACTTACCATGGATTTTCTTGTTGGGAATGCCGGGATGTAATCGACCCATTAAATGGCCCAATTCGTGTGCAGCAAGTATACCTTCAGCCTCCGTTTCAGCGAATGCGACGATATGCGGCGTAGCGTATTGCGGTGTGTTCATAGCAGCGCCACCGAATCTTCCGGTAGGGTCACTAATCAATCCAAGGTAAAGCGTATTAGCATTGGAGTTTTGCGCAGGAGTTTTTCGCTTAATTTTAGCTGAGGGCAAACAGGGTTCAGGCGAAATGGATTGTGACAAATCCTGGTTTCTAATCGCGAGCAAGTGTTGGAATAGTAAAGAATAGATGAAATCAACACGTTCTTCGCTGCGATCGCTACGCTTTGATATCTTTCGTAATCTATTAAATTTCCTGGGGGCGTCTATAGTGCGATGATTAAAAATTAAGTTGCTAATAGGAAATGCGGATCGAATAAATTCCTTGATCGCTCTATAGTCCCCCGCAGTTGGCGAGTGAACCTCAATATTTTCTCGATCGGTATATCGGTAGCCAACTATCTGACACCTTAACTCTGTTGGGGTTTGAAAATTTAACTGTTTTTTAGACCCGGCATTAGTGATATTCGACCCAACTCGGATTTGACCAAACCAACAGTTCAGGCATTTTACTTTCACAGTAATCTTAATGTCACTTTGATCATTAAATCCTGCGTCCTCGAAAAACTTTTCATCGATGTGAAAGTTTAGAGACTGATTCCAATGCAATCTCTGCCTGAGCAAATCACGATTATCAAAGTTTTCAAGTGGTGCCTGACTTTCAAGGCAAATTGTTCTCGTTTGACTGTTCTGGTTAATTTTAAGTTCAACTTCCCCATCAACTCGATCTATTTCTGGACCCCCAGTTTTCTTCAGATAGATGCGAAAATAAGTCGGTCTACCCTGAAGCAATGAAATTTCGTTTCGAGGGTTTTGTAAGGACTGAACAACTTCGATCCCAATTATTCTTAAACGTGCTTTGCGAGGCATTTTGGGTAAGCTCGATTTCTTATCATTTTTCACGAGATTACAACCACTCACTTTTTGCATCATCAAATAAATTTTTGAAAATGCTATTTGAGCGGCCAAGCTTCGAGGCCGAAAATATGCGATGCGCAAGTGCTTTTCCCGCTTCTGAATCCGTATCGTAATGTACGCCAGCCCATTCTCTGTTTTCCGCTATATCCTTTGCCAGTTCGTCGAGGTGATCCCTAAGAGGCTGTGCATCAAGTTTAGCCAAATGTGTGCCTTCAAAAAGTTTACACAGCACCAAGCTTACTAAGTGGGCTTGAGTCGAATGCCCGCTAGGAAAGGAAAAGTGGGCCGGCACTGGAATAGACGGGTAAATTCTGCGGCTAACTTGATTTGGGCGCGGTCGTTTGAAACCTAATTTAAAGTGTACTACAACGGCATAACCGATAAGGACAAAGGTTTCTATCAGGCGAGTGGTCTTGGAGTGAATCTCAGGATCTATGCCACAGGTGTCCATAACCCTTGGGATAAAATCGATGGCTTCATCATAAATATCATCAATGCGCTCATCCAATTGAGGGTGTTCCTGCTTCCAAATAAGTTCATGAATTTCAGATTTCAGAATTCTTCGAAATTCTCGTGTGTATCCTCGGTAATCCGGTGAAAAATACCTGGCTACCGTAAGATACTCATATCCGGGTTTACCAACATACCTACTACGAATAAGTGGAAATTTTTTTGTGTTTGGCTGGCCACTGGGTTTGAAATCAATGAGGTTTCTATTATCTTCTATAAATCGATTAAGATAATGTTGGTCAATCCAGCGAATATCCGTTCTTACTGAATCATGCCTATTATCATAGAACTCATCAAAACTTAAATCGTCGAAATCGTCATAATCAAAGTCGTGAACCGAGAAACCTCTACTTCTACTGCGACTTCTGCTTCTGCTGCGACTTCTACTTCTACTTCTACTTCTGCTACGACTTCTGCTTCTACTGCGACTTCTACTGCGACTTCTGCTGCGAGGGAAAGTGTCATCACTCTCTTCGATTTCATCCCATTCACCATCAAACAGATCATCTTTCTCACGTATATCAAGGCCATCCGATCCTGCATCAGCTTCATTAAAAGTATAGCGCTGGGAATATTTGTCATTACTTTCTGAGTGATTTGCCATTTTGTAATCCTCGCACTGATTAATTAAATTTGTTATCTGCTTCACAGAGTAACAATAAAATCAAATAGGATGTAGTGGTTCATCGCAGGTTTCACGGAAAAATCATGCTTCCGGAATTCTAGTTTCGTAGATTCCCCCAGAGTTCGCGGTTTATTCACGGAGGATTCCCATATTGTTCACGGGGCACCATTATATTTGTCAACCAGAGATGCAAATTATAGAAAGTTAAAAATTCATAAGTAATTAGATTTATTAACCAAAGCCGCGTGGAGATTTCATTCGTACATGAATACAAACCAGCAAACTCCCGGAACAGAGCCGCTGTGTAGGGTCGAGCCGATTGGTCCTGATATTGATTCAAATAGCCTCGAGCTATTGTCATTGCTTATGTGTGACCTGGTTGACTCCACTGCGATTTCCGAAAATCTTTCGCCGATTGAAATGGGTGAGTTTCTAACAAGCTACTACGAGATTGCTGACAGGGTATTTAGAACTCATAACGGTAGATTGATCCGATGTGTAGGTGATGGGGTTTATGCAATCTTCGAAAACACGTTTGGTGTAAGGGAAAGCGCAATTAATGCAGCCCGTGCTGCGATTGATTTGCAGAAAGAAATTTCTGATAGCCCTGAAATTTTTGAATTTACAAACCAAATACACGCTGTCCGGATCTCAGTTGTGACGGGTGTTGGGATTAAATCGTATTTGGAATTGGTTAGGCAAGAAGTAGTTTTTGGGGAGTTACCGTTTTTAGCGGATCGGCTCAAGAGTCTGGCTAAACCCAATGATATTGTTTTCAATCGTCAGAGCGCCGATTTGATTGGCTCGAGATTAAATCTTATAAAGATGGATGGCCCTAAACTTCGTGGGTTCCGGCGAAAGGTAAAGGTATGGCGGCTAAACCACAAACATCGTGAAGAATTTTCAACCCCGTTTTTCGAAATCCTAAGACGCAGGTTCAGTCCGCTTGCAAGTGTAAAAATGTAAAAATCAGGAGAATGTAAATGAACTATATGATAATTGGTGTACACGGCCTTAACAAAAAACCCAAACCAGCCCAACTGGAAGATGGGTGGCGAAAATCGATCAGCGAAGGTCTTTGTGTAAATCAGGGCATTGATATTTCGCCAAAGGAATTAAATTTTCATATGTGTTATTGGGCAGACGTTTTTTACGGAAATGATTATGCGGACCCCGTGTATCAACCTGCTGTTAAAGAATCACATTTGAAAAAATATAAAGATCGTTGGTATGAATCAGCAATTGCATCCGTCGCGGATTTGGGGGATGGTGCTATCGAATTCCTAAAAGGGCGGGGAATGCTCGACAATGCGTCTGGTTGGTTATTGGAGAATAAGTTGGATAATCTGCACTTTTATTATGAAGAAAAAGACAAAAGAGAAAAGTGCAGAAAAACCGTAGTAGATGCATTAAATGAACATGCAGGCAAAACTATAATTCTTGTTACCCATTCCATGGGAACCATCGTCTCCTATGACGTCGCAAGGATACTAGGTAATCAGGATAGCAATACAGCCATCGAACACTTCGTCACCATGGGATGCCCCCTTGGATTACCTCATGTAAAAAATGAGATAAAAAGGGAATTTAAATCTACTCGCACACCTTCAATCGTAAAAAATTGGACAAACTTTGCGGACCGTAGAGACCCAGTTTGTTTTGATACCCATTTAAGAGGCGATTATTCAAAAAACAAAGATGGTGTAAAAGCCGAAGATGATCGTGTGATGAACGACTGGGGAATCGAGATCGGTCAAAATCCTTTGTGGGCTTACCACAAATCTTATGGATACTTGAGGACCCCAGAGTTCAGTGAATTATTGGCGAAATATTTTTAAGTTTGTATCTTAGAACATATGTTGTTCTTACTTTTAACATAGAAAAGAATATTGAATTATTAAGCGAATGCTGAATTCAAAATTGCTTAAAGTAGTAATATGTATAACCTTTATGATAGGGGTTGCCCCCCTACAGTCAGTATATGGTTATCAGAAACGGATTGCTCTGCTCATAGGCGCTGAATTATATGAGGGCGGTGCTGGTGAAGGAATTTTTCGAAACCTTCCCTTTTTCAATGATCTAAATGCCTTGCAAGTTGAGCTTCGTAAAGTTGGTTTCGATACAGTTACCGTTTATTCGGATACGGAAAATGTAGAGTACATTGATAGTTACAAACCAATTAATTTTGATCCATCCTCATCCGTAAGCGTTTCAGATGTTGATAAGGTTATTGAACGACAGCTCTCAGCAATTGAAGATAAGGATGACACCTTGTTTCTTCTTTATTTGACGGGGCACGGCGGTGCATTTACTGGCCCATATGGCGCGAATGATAGGCCAGATCGTGTTCTCGCATTTCCTAATAGCGAACTAGACCTCCCTGGGTCGTTTATGCGTGTCCAAGGTATTCTAGAGAAGATGGCTATTAGCGCGCCAAGTGTGGATAAGATTTTAGTTATTGACGCATGTGCAGATATTATTGGCCCTGGTTCAGGTTTTTCAGCCACCATGAGTGCTGAACATCTTCCCTATCACCTTTATTCGAGTACGTTGGAAGAAAAATCCTATTTTGATAGCGAGCTTGGAATCAGTGTATTTACGCATCACTTTATCAAGGCGCTCACTGAGGCTGATACAACAGTTTACGGGGAACCACCAGACGGAAAAATTGATACGGGTGAGATATTCCAATACGTTAACCGTTGGGTTCCAAATCACGATGGAGCAAAAAAGCAAAAGAAATTAATATCGCAAGACGAAAAATTTCAACAAACTCCTTGGGGTTCTGGGTCGCAATCAATAGTTGTGGTAAATAAACATTGGGTACGGAAAGCAAATGAATCTGAGATTAAATACGAAGCTCGGACAGAAGGTTATAAAATTTCAAATTACGATTAGCGGTGATAAATTATGAGCAAAGGAAATTATTATCAATTTAAACTAGTAATATTATTAACAACCTGCGTTTCATTGATGTCTTGTGCCATTGTGACGCCAAAATCTATATCTCCTAGTATAGATTTTCAGAATTCCCGAGCAAATGAAGTATGGATGTCACCAATTTCATTATCAGCAAATCGTGCGGGAATTAGAATTACGCCTGAATTATTAGAAAGACTTTCACTGAAAACAGGGTTAAAACGAACTGAGCTAGAAAAAATTGGGTTAAAGGAAGGTGAGCTTTCACAACTTCAATTTCGAAAAGTCTTGGAAAATGACTTAGAAGGAGCTGCTGATCGATTTTCCGGGTACTTTGACAGAAATTTTTCTCCGAGTTCTGATTTTGACGGTGAATTTTGGGCGAGAATCAAGGGAGTTCGAGGGTTTATTAATGATGCGATAAAATTTAGTAACTTTGATAGTGAAAAATCCAAGTCTTTCATGGAGTCATTAGAAGTAGCCGCAGAAGATGGTTCGGATACTAGGCACGAGTTAGCGCGTAGCGAAACTTTTGAGACTCTGACTCTTGTAAGAAGAGATGTGGCACGTAAAGCTAGGGCGTATTCCGAACTTGCAGAAGCGCTAAGGACAGAAAATGATTCTCGATATTTTGAGTCAAATGTCGAATTGACAATTGATATTAGGACAAATGTAGTTCGACCAACGATATCCCCAATTTCAATCGTGTCAGTTTCGTGCGAATCTGGGCAACGTTACGAAGAGATGGTTTTTAGTGAAAAATCAAGGGTTTGTGATGATTTTGGGGTTTGCCGAATGGAATTTTTTGCTGGTGTCGGGGCAGAGCGGAGTATAGATTCTATTCAAAATGAAAATAGTATCAGCAATTTGTATTCCGAGCTAAGGGATGATGGACGTAGTTTTTTAGACAGTTGTACAATTCAGTTAGAATTACTTATAGATGGAATTGTAACAAAGCGAAATCTACTTGGAAAGTATACTTCAGCCACCAGTGCTAAGAAATAGTATTAGCGTGTTTCGCTTAGCGTCACTTTTGGTTTTTTCATTATCTTTTTTTTGCTTAGTAAAGACATCTTATTCAGTTGAGCCGACTGAACGATCCAAGAAATCTATTTGGCAGATAGAGCTTGAACAAGGGGATGATGGAAAGTATCTAATTGAGGCTTCTGTATTCGCTATTGGCGACCCCGTACATGAAACAATTACTTTGCAAGCGTTGATTGATGGTGGGATCGTCAATGGAGCTAATATCGATAAAGATGCCAAGGCGAAACAAATCATACGTGGAGTCTTTTGGAATGATGACCCATGTGCTCAGCTATTTGCCAAAGATGATTTCAAACCGTTAAAACCGTCGTTTGGTAAGGCATGGTTTATAGATTTTCAAAATGCAAAGAAGCTTGCGAAAAACGGGTCAAAATTCGAAAGACTAAATTGCACGATGCTTGGTCGTAGCCACTTTGGAGATTTGCAGTTTTTGCATTCAATGGCAAACAAAGATTTAGAAAAAGCATCAGCTACAGTAAAATTGATACTAGATTGGGCCAGCATTGCATACCGTATAGCTACGGACGCTATAGATACACGTGCCCCTCTTAATACGGATGCGGTTGCAAACGCGTTAATATCAGAATTAGCAGATATGAGTGCAATGCAACTTTTTCTTGCGAAGACTTCTGAAGAGGTAAAAAGTAGAGCATTAGGATCGCTTTTGCATATGATACAAGATTCCTATGCGGGTGGACACGTCAAACGGAATGTCTTGTCTAGTGATATGCCGATTAGTATTATTCAATTTTTATCATATGCTAATCAAGACGCCAAAAAACATGAGCACGATGATAAGTGGAGAAATGGAACAAACGATTTGGAGAAAACGTTGGCAATCCCTGGTGCCAGCAATGCTTTAGTAGCTAGCACGCAATTGGTGAAAATGTATAAAAATAAAAGCACGTGGTTAGAAGTGCAAGAGTATTTAGAGTCTGACCTATTTTCCTTAGACCCTAACGTCTCTGTTTCAGGTCCAGGCGATTATGAATAATTAGAGTCAATAAATATTTTGTCACTATTTTCTTCCGTCGCCAGGTTGACTTATATCGTTACAATACTAACCAGCTAGTATCTCGAAATATTTTTTATGTACCCAACCTGATTTACATGGACCGTTGTAAGTTATTTTTGTTGGTTGAGGACTACCAATTTGGCAGTTAGAATTTTCATCATGGGAATAGATAACACCATACCACAGTCCATCTTTACTCACGTCGCATACATGAATTTTATGACCTGTATATAGTTTGTCAATTTTAGTGAATTTAATTCCAGGGCCACTACGTACATTTAAATGTGGCACTACATGCTTTACCTGTTCCACGCTTACGCACGAATCAAAATTTTCATCTCCACCATACGAAACAGGCACATCGAGTGTCGCTTGCGCAAAAGTCGGTAAGCTTGAGATCAGTAGTGAGATGAATATCAAAAATGCAGTGCAAAATATCTTCAATCGAATATATAAATGTTAGTTTCGATTTTGCATTATAGCGAATAAATTTTTTTCATTCGTTAAAAACCCGTCTCCATTTAAACTGTAGAGTGTATCGGAAACACTGTTGCTCACGTTTCCGCCAATCGCTCTGACCTTATGGTCGAGAATTTCAACAATAATATCTGCATGACTCGGGAAACTGTCGCTAATGGATGCGTCATCATATTTAGTTTCTCGTTTCCGCCAAAAACACACCATGTCGCCTAGTTCAGGTTTGTGCTCATTTAATCGAAACCCCCAAAAATCTTTTGTTACATCATTAGCATTTTTGGCAACGATAGACTGATTTATATATTTGGCATGAGCTGCTGAAAATTTGAAGTTGTTATAACCTGCGTTGGAGACAACAAAAGAAATGAAAGCAGCTGACCATGGCCAATCATCGTTTCTTCCATCCAGGTCTCCAAAATTTACCCTGTTCCACATTTCTCCAACAAATTTGTAATAAGGGTCTACTGTTTCCTTTCCATTGCCATTGTCGAATCTCGACCATTCCCCCATGATTTCTGCAATTAGTTTTTCTTTGCTTTCGCTTGCAGGTGTTCTGAGATATTTTCCTGAAACCACCCCTGAGACTGATACACCATTAATGTTAGTTGTCACCTTTTTCCAGCCATTTCGCGAAGCATCACCCTCGACCTCGACCAAATGCCCAGATAGTATAGTTTCAACTAAGGTCTCTGGTACGACTCGTGGTTCTGATCTTAGATTCAATTTCAATGGTTTTACGCGCATAGTAGTCATATTTAAATCCCCATACCTATACTGATTGGAATTGCTGAAAACGATTGTAATCTTTTCTCATGGGTTTATCATATTTTATGTGGTAATTCCCACATCGATACGAATTTAAAAACTTTAACTTTAGGATTCGATATCATTAACTGTATCCAGAGCTACCCGAGATGTGTTGTAGGGCTAAAATGGCTTACGTGCAATAGTTATTGATTTTTTAAGGTATAGGTAAATGATTAAAAAGCTAAGATTACTAATTGTTCTAATAGGTTTGACTATAGTGACAATGAATTCAAATGCTTCATCAGACAAGGAATATAATTGTGATTTTTCATTGTATGACATAGAAAAAATACAGGTTATATTTCCCGATTCAAGCCATCCATTTTTCGATATTTATAAAATCAGAATCGATCAGGAAATTAAAGGAGCTCCTGTGCTTTTATTGCACGAAATTACAGGGCTTAATTGTAAAGCCATTCGGTTGGCGCACCAGTTGGTCGAGGAAGGCAGGTTTGATGTGTATATGCCCCATTTTTTTGGTGAGCTCGGAGTCGACCCTGGCAAAATCAAATCCAGTTTTTATGGCGCCAGGTTAGCAATTGATTCTAACTGGAGTGTGTTGTCATCAGATAAAGACAGTCCAGTTATCGAGCAGCTTGATAAGCTGGTTACATTTATATCAAACGCTCACGACCAAAAAGTAGGTGTCATTGGAATGTGTCTCACCGGCACTTTTCCCATTGCGCTCATGGCTAACCAGGGTATGGGCGCAGCGGTGGTGTCCCAACCTGCTATGCCGCTGATTGCTTTTACTGAGAGTGCAAAAAAAAGTTTGGGAATTTCAAAGAAAAGACTGGAAAGTGCTAAAAAACGCAGCGATGTTCAAATTCTCGGCTTCCGTTATGAAAAGGATAATGACATATCGCCTGGAGAGAAATTTACCACCCTGCAAACAGCATTCGACTCCAATTTTGAAGATTGTACAGTTACAACAGGGGAATTGGCTGATCAAGAAGGCGCCCATTCTGTTTTGACCGAACGGCACGCCTTTGAAGAAAGTGAAATTAGGCGGTTGAAGACAATCGAGTTTCTCGATCGCAATCTTAATAATAGTTCTTACACCAACGAATTCAGTTGCCCATAAAACACTTCGGGCAAAAC
Organism: Candidatus Spongiihabitans sp.; assembly: GCA_965237725.1. GTDB lineage: Bacteria > Pseudomonadota > Gammaproteobacteria > Arenicellales > Poriferihabitantaceae. The sequence goes on along the minus strand of OZ250151.1, from coordinate 2,025,740 downwards.
AATATTTAATACTGGAGAATGAAAATGAAATTGAGCCGAAAATTAAAATTCGTTTTAATCTTAGTAGTTGCTACTTTGGCACTAGGGTGTTCCAAAATTCGAGCGCCCAATGAACCTTGGAGAGGAACAGATGTTTCGTCGCCGGAAGACTTGTCCAAACCAGTTGAGGTGGTTGACTGCGAAAAAGGAGAGCTTGATGAAAATGACAATACCAAGTGCTCAACTGCGGTAATCGAACAGTACGACAACTATGATTTAGCTTTTGTGGAGTTTACTGAAAGAGGAAATTTGTTTAACCGCAATGCTATGGATGAAGTATTAAACCACATAGAAAAAATTTCTGAGACGACAAATGGTGCTCAGGTCATTGTCTTTGTTCACGGCTGGAAACACAATGCCAGTGATAACGACACCAATGTGCATTCTTTTCGAGATACTTTGGAGGTGGTAGGCGCAACTACTGACAAAAAAGAAGGTCGACGCACTGTTGGTGTTTACGTAGGTTGGCGAGGTATGTCATGGGATATTCCAGGGATTAAAGAACTTAGTTTCTGGGAGCGAAAAGCGGTTGCAGAAGAGGTAGGTCAGGGCGGGGTATCAGAGCTATTGGTAAAACTTCATCATTTGACCGGGAAATCTGGGCAGGGTGATAACGCGAATAAAAATATATTCCTGGTTGTTGGCCACAGCTTTGGAGGCGCAATTGTATTATCTTCTCTCCACGATATTATGTTGGATCGATTAATTGACGCTCATTATGACGATGTAGCCGAAGCTGGAGAGTGTGGAATTGCTGATTCATTCGCAGATGGTTTGGTATTGTTAAATCCAGCCATCGAAGCGAATCAAATTATTCAGCTTAAGGAAAATAGTTCTGATTGTCAGTTTCCATCAGATCAAATGAAATTGATGCATGTAATTAGCACTGACGCGGACAAGGCGACATCGTTCGCATTTCCATTGGGCCAGTGGCTGGATACGGTGTTGACCTGGAATCAAGAAAAACTGTATCGCACTAGTGAAAATTCCAGTGGATATGTGAAGTTAAGAGAATACGATCTCGATATCACCACAATCGGTAATCACGAACAGTTTCGTTCAGGTTACCTAAATAAGAATGGTCCCGATTGGGAATTTAATTTTTGTCCCGGCGTTGGTGACGCCCATAATGATTGCAATGTGAAAGATTTGGATAATCATTTCCCTGTAAAAAAGCATGATCCCTTGGTTTTTATCAAAACTGGCGAGGCATTCATGGAAGGGCACAATGATGTGTTTAATTGCAACGTCCGCGGTTATTTAATTTCAATTATCTATGACTCCCTGTTTCAAAGGACTGGAGATCTTGATGAATTGCCAGAACTTGCTCAAGAGGAATGTTTTAAAGATGGTGAGTTTAATTATCAACGTTGTTATGCATTTCATCGGCTACACTTAAAAAGTCCAGTTGAAAAAAGCGGATCTGAAGATTCTAATAAAAGCTGTAGTAGTTGATTGTTATCCATATTGAATTTTAGAGGAATAGTAAATGAAAAAAATTGCATTATTTTCTGACGGGACTGGTAACAGTTCCTCTAACCCCCATAAGACCAATGTCTGGCGAACTTATAAGGCGCTCGATCTAAGTAACTCGAGCAAACAAGTTGCTTATTACGACAATGGCGTTGGAACATCTTCATTTGCACCAATGGCAATTTTGGGACTGGCGTTTGGATTTGGTCTCGCTCGAAATGTTAAACAAATTTACAAATTTCTCTGTCGAAAATATGATAAGGACGATGAGATTTATTGTTTTGGATTTAGTCGCGGCGCGTTCACAATACGTGTCGTCGCATCCCTGATTGCCAGCCAGGGGGTTATTGATCGCCATAAGTACAAGGGCGAAAAAGATCTTGACCGCCTGGTTAATGCAGCCTATCGCCAGTTTAGAAAAAATAATTTTACGCCGTCACTACTTTCATTGTTTGGTGTGTGGATTAGGGATTTGATTATTGCGGTATATGAGAAGATTACTGGCAGGACGTCCTATGATAATCACAAAAACCTGAATTTTATTGATAGCGGAGAGTCTCTGCCAAACGCTTTTGGTTTTATCTGGAAATCCTTTGTGTCACTGTTTAAATTCGCAAATAACAAGAACACAGAACCAAAAGCCAAAATATCATCTGCTCGCCAGGAAATCATAAAGTTTATAGGCGTTTGGGATACCGTTGATGCCTATGGTTTTCCCATCGACGAACTGGCTCGGGCCTGGGACATGGTGGTGTGGCCGTTACAGGCGAAAGATCGAAATTTATCCAATCGAGTTAGCGCTGCCTATCACGCCCTTGCACTCGATGAGCAACGTAAATCTTTTGAGCCGATGTTGTGGAATGAAAAGAATGAAGAAACTGACCGAGTTGTTCAGGTGTGGTTCCCTGGAGTGCATACCAATGTCGGCGGAGGTTATCCCGACGATTCCCTGGCTTATGAGCCATTGCATTGGGTCATGAACGCAAGCAAGCAAAACCTGGGCCTGACTTATGCTCATATGCCAGCGGTTCCGAATCAAAATATGGAATCGATGATGAATAACAGTCGAAAAGGAATTGCCACGTTGTATCGATATCAACCCAGGCATATAAAAAGTTTATGTGACCAATCCAACCCGGGATTGGCAAACTGGTTAAAGAAGTGGACTTGTAGACCGATAGAAAATCTATTGATGAAGTTTCAGGCAATATCGAGCAGGATTAGGCCATTTAGAATTAACAACAATGTGGTTAATGTAAGTAATCCAAAAATTCACCATAGTGTTTTCCATCGCATAGAAAATGCCGGTCATGGCTATGCACCAATCAATATCCCGGACGTCTATGGAATGATGGATTCATCTGCTGTCGTTCATACGCTACAAACAACTGCACAACCAAATCTCTTTCCTGAAACACCTGACGAGATTGGTTATCGATCTCCTGCCCAAATCAACCTGTGGCGCAGGGTTTGGGGACGCGCAATCATGCAATACATAGGATTTTTGGTTTTAGGATTATTCGCCTTGTTTCCGTCCCAAGGGGGTGATGGCGAAAATTTCATGCCAAATTTTATAATAAAAATTGCCGACGAGCTCAGAGTTTATCTGGGAACCTTTGCTGATATTTTACTGCTGATCCCACAGAATATTGGAAAAATTCCCGGACTCGGTGTGCTGGAATCCTGGGCGATTTCGTATAGTGAATATCCTGTGGTATTTGCAATTTTCGCAGTTGCGATATACGGAATTTATAAACTCAACACGGGTACAGAAAAAAACATAACACATTCCATGCGTCAAATTTGGCACTATAAATATGCTGATCCAAGTAATGTCGATATTTCTAATCCTGCTAAAATTAGCGCTTTTGCAAAGTTTCTTGAATCAAGTTCGGTATATCGATTTCTATCTAGCAGGTGGCATGCATTACTTGAGTTGTCGGCGCTTCTTATATTCCTTCTTCTCGTCGTCGCATTATTTAGCAGACTGACATTTGTTACGCTGGATGCATTCGGTGGTATTTGCGAAAACAAAGATTCGTTTGAGCGACTCGGAGTCAATAACTCCAAAATTGTTGACTTTAACCCAAGGAATCCATGCAACCCCACAGGTGTCAGAGTGGACAAAGGGGAGGTTTATGAAGTTACATTTGAAATCAATAAAATTAGTGGGAAACCTGACACGGAAAAGCTGGACTATGTTTGGAAAGATAGCGGTCTAGAGGCGGACCTTGGAGGGTTAAAGGATTCGGCTTTGACCATGGCATTGTTTTCGCCCCTGCGTCGGCATATGGCTGTGGACTGGTTTCAGCCCATTGTGCGAATCGGTGAAAAAAAGCTGGATCGATATCCAATGGTGACGGACAAGGAGAAGGCCTTAAGCAATGACAAAATTATTAGCCTGAAAAATAAAATAACGACGAGGAGTTCTGGAGAACTGTTTCTCTACCTTAACGATGCGGTGTTTTTCAAGTTTCCCAAAGACGATGAAAATGAGACTTATAAGGATCGAGATAACTGCGATTTATTTGATTTTTACTGCAATAACCATGGTGAAGGCAGCGTTATCATCAAACGGGTTGCGGTTGAAAGTGAATCCGAAAGTTCATAGCTAAGTCGATATTTTTGTTCATTGAAGCTGGGGCCGATAATCGGCCCAATATCTAAGTTTTTGGCAGCTCGTTGCCAGGATCGTATAACGCTTTGCAACCCACTGCTTCGACTTTTATGGGAAATGGCTCGTCGAAATATTCCATTGTTAATTCTCGACCTTCAACGGCATAGTCCCGTGGCAAATAAGCCAGGGCAATATTTTTTCCAACGGAAGGGCCATAAACAATACTGGTAACAAATGAGCGTCTGCCATTTTCATCTATTAATACTTCATTGGTTTCGGGATCGAGAATGGGCCATTGGCCAACAGGGTATCGCGCCACACCTTTGGCGTCGACGTTATTGGTCATGGACAGGGTGCAAAGATAAGCCGCCTGGTGTTCACGATCCCGGAATGCCATGTGGGCATCTTTACCGTGGAAGTCAGCTTCCTTAACCTTGGGTCGGGCGAGCCCGGCTTCATACAAATTGTACTCGGTTAATAAATCGGCGTTCTGTAGCCGCAGGCTTTTTTCTAGCCGCCGACTGTTGGCATAGGTCTCAACACCAACAGGGGTTGCGCCTTGTTCGTACACCAGATCCCATAATGACAGACCATAACTAAATGGAACATGTAACTCCCAACCCTGCTCACCCACATACGAAATTCGGAACGCCAATACCGGAATGCCGCGCAAGGTAATGTTTTTGGTCGTGGCAAAACGAAAATTATCCGCTTCCAGTTCTTCGGGTTTGTCTGCAATTGCCTGCAACATCTTTCGAGCATTGGGGCCCCATAATCCTAAACAGGCGAGATGGTCGCTGCGATCTTCGATATAAACGTTCCATCCGCGGTCTTCGGCCATACGTTTCATCCAGACATAATCTCGGTGGCCAGCATCGGCTCCATCGATGAATCGATACTTGTCCAAACCCAGGCGAAGCACCGTAAAGTCTGCACGAATACCACCATTTTGATCAAGAAAGTGGGTATAAATGCCTTTACCAACTGCAGTATCCCCGCCAACTTTGGCAGCGCAAACGTATTCCATCAATGCCTCGGCATCTGCGCCAGTAATATCGTAAACCGCGAAATGGGATAAATTGATCATCCCGGCGTTTTCTGACATTTCCAGATGTTCGGCGTTGGATACGCGCCAGAAATGACGGTTGTCCCATTCATTTTCACGTACTGGAACCTTGTCGCCGAATTTTTCCAGTAAATGTTCATTGGACGCATAGCCATGGGCACGCTCCCATCCCGCAAGCTCCATGAAATAACCGCCCAGTTCCTGTTCCCGCGACCAGAACGGGCTGCGGCGCAGATGACGACCCTTGGAATAGGGTTCACGGCTGTGCACCGCAGGGTTATAAATTTTGAAAGCGGTTTCGTAACAACGATCGTAAATATAGTTGGGAGTCTTTTGGATGGGATAATAACGGGCGATGTCGATACTATTGATATCCATTTCCGTCACACCATCGGTCATCATTTCTGCGAGAACCTTACCGATCCCAGGGGCATCTTTTACCCATACTGACTCAGCATACCAAAGCCCGCGGGTCTCGGGAGATTCTCCAATAGAAGGCCCGCCATCTGCGGTGACCTGTAATAACCCATTGAAAGAACGTTTTTCATCCCAACCCAGTTCACCAAGGATAGGGGTCAATTCCATGGCCCGCTCCAGCGGTTCCATGATTTGTTCAATTTCCAGATCGCGTTGGGAAGGTGACAGTCGCGCATCTTCTTTTTCCTGGAGGTCTCGGGGATGGACCAGGCGTGGTTCTGATTGTTCGTAGTAACCCCATTCGATCTGGCCACCTTCGGGGGTGGTCGGGTCACCAGTATCACGCAGGTATGCCGAATTGCCCTGATCGCGTAGTAATGGATAACCAATATCCTTGCCAGTGCCTTCGAACTCGGTGTATGGACCGAAAAAACACAATGGATGGTCCACTGGCATGATCGGTAAATCCTCTCCAGCCATCTCGGCAATCAGTCGCCCCCAAAGCCCAGCGCAAACAACCACAACGGGGGTCTCGATATAACCCCGACTGGTTTCAACGCCTTTGATCCGACCGTTTTCGATATCAAGTCCCGTAGCAGACGTATTGGCAATTGCCTGCAACTTCCCCGTTGCAACAGCCTGTTCAACCAGTTCTCCAGCCACTGTCTGGGAGCGGGGCACAACCAGGCCCGCATCGGGATCCCACATTGCGCCCTGAACCATATCCTCTTCAAGCAATGGAAATTTTTCCTTGGTCTCCTTTGCATCAATCATGTACACGTTGGTACCAAAGGCTTTGCCAGACCCGACTTTACGTTTGAGCTCTTCCATTCGGTCATGGTCATCATGACGAGCAACTTCCAGACCACCGACACGGGCGTATCGACCCATTTTGTCGTAGAACTCGACGCTGTATTTGGTGGTGTAACAGGTCAAATTATCGTGAGCGGTCATGTAACAAAAATCCGAAGCGTGAGACGTAGACCCGATGTCCGTTGGAATTGAGGTTTTGTCGATGCCGACAATATTTTCCCATCCTTTTTCAATTAGATGATGCACTACCGAGGCGCCGACGATACCGCCCTGGCCAATGATGACTACGCCCGCGCTGGTGGGGAACTTGGCCATGAATTATGTCTCCGCTAGAATTCGATTAAGGTTAAGGTTATCCTAATGCTGGCAGTCCCAGCCGTTACTGTTAGATTGGCTTCGTACAGCAATTCTGTGTTCGTGGATTGTACCCAGTATAGCGAAGATTATATGCAGGTTTAGTGATCAGAATAAACGCACAACCGACATTGATTTTTCCTTGTACGGCTTCCCTGAATGAAAAATTCAATGAGGTTTGAACAATAATGAATCTGGTCCAAACTTTTCGACAATTTGATTCACGAGTAATCGAACTAATTTCCTGCTAAATTAGTTTTGTTCTCCATTAGAAGCAATTTAGTGCAATTGAGATAGAATTGAGTTGACATGTTAAATACAACACCCATTCATGAACGCTATGGCGTTCAGGTCCACGACTTACAGCTAGCGGAGATTACCGCGGATCATGGCTATGTGGAAATTCGCCATGCTTTTGAAACTTATTCCTTTTTATATTTTGCAGATCAGGAAATCGATGATCAGTCTCATCTCAGGTTGGGTGCATTATTCGGTCCACGGGAAGATCGTTCATTGAGCAGAGACAGTCCAGACCCGGAGATTTCTCTGGTATCGAATGTCAAGCCAGACAAAACAACCTACAAACCCGGCGACAGGAAATTGCTCGATTTGCAATCGAATATGTTGTGGCATACCGATAGTACGTTTATGCCGGTACCGGCGCTGGCCAATATATTAATTGGCAGGGTCGTGCCCCAGTCTGGCACATCTAGTGAATTTGCATCAAGCCGGATTGCCTGGGAAGACATGCCCGATGCACTGCGCAATAAAGCCGAGAATGTTTATTTTGTCCACGATTATTCCCATTCCCGGCGAAAACTCGATCCACATCTAGCGGAACAAGAAAAATTTACCTATTGGGGGCAACAAATATGGAAATCGGTATGGACCAATCCGGTAAATAGAACGCAGTCACTATATATTGCTTCTCATGCCTGCGGGGTCGTCGATCATCGGGGTGCTATGGAGCAGACAGCCGCGCTTGATTTGATTGACGAGTTAATCCAATGGTGTACTCAGGAAAAATATGTTTATCGCCATCACTGGAAAGTAGGCGATGTACTGATCTGGGATGAGCGGTCGATGTTGCATCGAGGTGTGCCCTGGGATTATGACCAACCGAGATGTCTATCCAGCATCTGTATCTCAGCAACAAATGCGGATGGGTTGAATGAAATGCGCCCCATTAACTTGGGAATCTGAATATGAAACTGAAAAGACTTAAACAGGCTGAAGCGGAATTTATGTTGCGCTATCCTGGGGGCTTCAGCCACCCGGATATGGTTGAAATTGGCAAAAAACACAAGATGGCGAAATTGATCGAAACCTCCCAGGATCTGTTCGATGCAAAAAACTTTCTACGACCAATTGAAATTGTGGATAGTCTAGTTAAAGTTATTCGACAGTCATCCATGGTTTCGATGTTTGAGAAACCCAAGTTCAGGGATTTTGCTAAAGGTATGAGTTCTATGGAAAAAGAATTGCTGGCAGATGGTTTTATGGAAAGGTTGCATGGCAATCACCAGCACGGGTTTGAAATGATCATGGATATCCTCAACACTGGTAAAATAGCGAAGTGGACATTGATTTCAATATGTCCGGTTTATTTCAACCCTGATGTCGAAGTGTTTATCAAACCAACCACGGTAAAAAAAATAATCACCGAGCTCGAACCCGATGATCTGAAATATCATCCCACGCCGACATGGGATTTTTATGCCCGATTTAGAGATCAGATAAATGACTTGAAAACAAAAGTCGATCCGAGCCTGTCTCCGAACAATGCGGCGTTCACTGGTTTTTTGATGATGTCGCTTTAGACGCTCAAAGGCCGTACGATACAAAAGATCCAGTCATTAAGCTACGGGATTTTTTAAACCACATCCAGAATGTTCAATGAATAATAAAGTAACTACCGAGATTGACCATTTGATTGTCCGGGCCCGTGCAGCCCAGTTAATTTACGACGCCTATGACCAGGTGGCTGTTGATGAAGTCATCACAGCAGTGGGCTGGAGTGTGGTGCAAACCGATAATAACCAGGAACTGTCAGAACTTGCGGTTAAAGACACCGGGCTTGGGAAAGTTTCTGACAAACTGATTAAAAATCGCAGAAAGACCATTGGACTGTTGCGTGATTTGCGGCATGCTAAATCGGTTGGAGTCATTGCAGAATATCCGGATAAGGGATTAATTGAAATTGCACGGCCCGTGGGTGTGGTTGGTGCGATTGTGCCTTCAACCAATCCTGTGGCCACACCAACCAACAAAGTTATTAATAGCCTAAAAGGGCGTAATGCGGTGATACTGGCGCCATCGCCCAAAGGCGACCAAACCTGTGCAAAACTGGTTGAGTTGATGCGGGTTGAACTCAAAAGGGTAGGTGCGCCACCGGACCTGATTCAAAAGCTGCCCTCACCGGTGAGCAAACAGAGTACTCGACATCTGATGGAAAACGTTGATCTGGTTGTTGCAACGGGTTCGCAGAATAATGTGCGAAACGCTTACACCTGCGGGACGCCTACGGTTGGTGTTGGTGTCGGCAATGTTGTTTCCATAGTTGATGAAACCGCAGATATTGAACAGGCGGCGAAGAAAATTTTAATTTCCAAATCATTTGACAATGCGACCAGCTGTTCATCGGAAAATAATCTAATAATCGTTGATCAGGTTTATGATGCAACGATTGCTTCGTTGATTGCCCAAGGAGCAGTGTTGTTAGATCAAGAAAATAAATCCACGCTGGAAAATGTGCTCTGGCAGCAGGGAAAACTGAATCAGGATTTGATTGCGCGACAGACTGATGAGATTGTGGAGCTTGTTGGGTTGGATGTTAAATGTGATGAACATACTCGCGCTATCCTGGTAGAAGAAACGGATGCCGGAAGCGACCATCCGTTTTCCGGAGAAAAACTGTGCCCGGTTTTAACCGTTTACAAATCATCAGATTTTGAGTCGGCAAAAACACTGGCTCGGAAAATATTAGACTATCAGGGTAAAGGCCATTCAATATCACTGCATAGCAAAGAGCCCGACCGGGCACTTGATCTCGGTTTAAATTTACCCGTATGTAGGGTCATCGTGAATCAGATTCATTGCTATGCCACTGGGGGTAGTTTTGATAATGGTCTGCCGTTCTCGCTGTCTATGGGTTGCGGCACCTGGGGCAAAAACAGCATTTCGGATAATCTGAATTATCGGCATTATCTCAACACCACCCGTGTCGCCTACCCCATTGATCCTGATGAACCATCAGAAAGCGATATCTTTGGTAGTTACTGGCATCGATATGATATTTCACCGTCTTCGGACGACTGATCTACAGGATAGATGACAGGTGGTATTTACGGATTGTAAAAACCTGCGTGAATTAATTGATCTGCGGGCAAAATCTGATCCACACAGGCCATATCTGATTTCGGCTGAAAGCGATATCAGCGTTACATTTTCAGAATTACAAAATCATGCCCAATCAATAGAGGCCTATCTGGATGGCGTCGGTGTCGGTCCTGGTCAGACTGCGGCATTCATGATGGACAATGGTTGCTGGACCGCAGTGCTGATGCTCGGAACTATGTATGCTGGTCGGGTGGTGCTGCCGTTAAATGTGGTAGCTGGGTCGGAACAGCTCGAATATGTCATTGACCATTCCGATTTAAAAATTATATTTTGCTCCGGGCGCTATAAAAAGGAATTTTCGAACCTGCTTTCGCAAATTGATACAGAAATTAACATCATCCAATGCAGTGAAGATACTGGTATTTCCGATTTCGATGCGGCGCAATTTGCCAGGCAAGGCGAAGAAACTGCGATCGATGAAAGTGAGACGGCGTTAATGATCTACACCTCGGGCACTACGGGTAAACCCAAAGGTGTGTTGTTGTCTCATCAAAATATAATCTCAGGCGGTACCAATACCATGATTGCTCATAACCTGGGCCCCGAAGACCGTAGTTTGTGCGTGCTTCCGCTTTATCATATTAATGCAGAAATGGTTTCTATCATGGCAACTCTAGTGAGCGGGAGTAGTGTGGTGATTAGCCATCGACTGAGCATATCAAAATTCTGGTCCTGGATTCTCGACCATGGCTGCACCTGGTTTAGTGCTGTACCAACGGTGTTTTCGTATTTGATTGATCATCATCAACCCGCTTCAAATCCTGAGTATGATGTGCAGGCGATTTGCGCCCAGCTCAGGTTTGCGCGCTCAGCTTCAGCGACATTGCCCCTGGCGACCCACGAAACCTTCGAAACCATTTTTGGCATACCAATTATAGAAACAATGGGTATCAGCGAATGTTCGGGCCCCATACTCTCCAACCCAATTAATCGGGCGGAATGTAAGCCAGGTTCGACTGGAATCCCGTTTGGAAATGAAGTACGAATCGTCGATGGACAACACATTGAAGTTAGTCCCAACACCCGGGGTGAAATTGCGGTGCGTGGGGATAATGTCATGAAAGGCTACTACAAGAATCCGGGTGAGACCGAAAAAGCTCTTGACAGCGATGGCTGGTTCTATACCGGAGATCTCGGTCACATGGATGAACAGGGATTCGTATTTATAACCGGTCGCATGAAAGAACTAATTATCAGAGGCGGAGAAAATATCGCCCCTGGAGAAATAGATCAAGCGCTTTATCGCCATCCCAGTGTGCTGGAAGCCGCGGCTTTCGGGGTTGAGGATGATGCATACGGAGAGGAAGTTATGGCTGCGGTATCACTCAAATCTGATAAATGCTGTGAGCCATCCGAATTGCTGGCCCACTGTCAAAAGTTGCTTGGTCCAGTGAAGACTCCAAAGCAAATTTTTATTTTAGATGATTTGCCCAAAGGTCCATCGGGTAAAATTCAGCGTCTGAAATTAAAATTCCTGTTGCAGCATTGAAAGTTCAGATTTGACATGACCCAAAAGACCATGTATTAAGTATTCAGGCTAAAAAGCCATTGCTTGCTTAAAGGCAAAAATCTATATAAACCCTACTATAATTCCATGGAGAATAAGTATGAAACTCAATAAATCCCTAACCGGCGTATTGGTGGCGACAAGCATGGGCTTGTCAGGCGTCGCAACCGCCGCAGATCTTGTGATCGGTGTACCAAACTGGCCATCCGTAGCCATGACTGCAGATATTCTGAAAGTCGTTATCGAAGATAACTATGGTCTGGAAGTTGAACTGCAAAACGGAACCAATCCGGTTGTGTTTGAAGCAATGGACGGTGGTAGCATGCACGTGCATCCAGAAGTATGGTTGCCCAACCAGTCAAACCTGAACAATACCTATGTAAAAGAAAAAGGTACTGTATCAATGAATCCCAACGGCGTTCCCGCGTTTCAAGGCATGTGTGTAACCAAAGGCACCGCAGAGCGCACCGGTATTAAATCCATTTCTGATCTGACTGATCCAGATATCGCCGCCCAATTCGATCAAGATGGTGATGGTATGGGTGAAGTCTGGATTGGTGCATCTGGGTGGGCTTCTACAAATGTAGAAAAAGTCAGAGCCAAAAGCTATGGCTATGACGCCACCATGAATCAACTCGAAATGGACGAAACTTTGGCAATGGCTGAAGTTGATGCCGCAGTTGCAAAAAACGAAAACATCGTATTCTTTTGCTATACCCCAAACCATGTGTTCGCATTGCATGATCTTGTGATTCTTGAAGAGCCAGCCTATGACGCTTCCAAATGGAATGTTCTTCAACCTACTGATGATCCTGACTGGCTGGAAAATTCCAGTGCAGCTGTTGCATGGGATCTGGCTTATCTGCACATTCACTTTGCAAGTAGCTTGAATGATTCCCATCCGGAAGTTGCCAGCATGCTGTCAAATGTCAAACTGGACACCGATTTGGTATCTGATATGACTTATGCGATAGTAGTTGACAAGGTTGATAACGCTGAATACGCGACTCAATGGGTTGCTGATCACGCAGATCTGGTTACATCCTGGTTGCAATAATACTTATAACTAACGATCAATAATTAGATCAGTTTTAAACTCAGGGCGGTGTTTCGACACCGCCTTTTTTATTGCCATGGATGGCATGTATGCCGCGGGCGCAGGGATGCGCAGGAGCGGCGCATTGACATGGATGTAGGCAGATCGCGTTCTTGGGGCCGAAAATTGCTCCTGCATTTTCGGCATTTCCACCGTCCATGGTGGTCATGCGAATGAGCGATCCCAAGCACTTTAATACTTTGTGTAGTAAATAATTATTATTGGATGCGCAGGAGCGGCGCATTGACATGGATGTAGGCAGATCGCGTTCTTGGGGCCGAAAATTGCTGTCTAATTAATTGGTTCCCCGTTTGTGCGAGGACAGGCGGCATTTGTTCGTATCATCCATGATACGAATCCTTCGGACTCACTTCGTTCGCGAAAATCTTTTCCAGAAAGATTTTTCCGCCGTCCCCCTGATCGGAGTAAGGGGCAGGCTATGGTGGTCATGCGCAGGAGAGTTGATTGCCAGGACGGCATGGTTTTCAGCCCTTCATGTTAGTATGAAATTTTAATTTCTCGGAAGATTAGTAAAAGTTGGATCTATTTATCAGGCTCATTATGAGCACAGCTTCGCTATACATCGCAACCATCTTAATTTGGGGGTCGTCCTGGTATGTCATAAAACTCCAGTTGAGCGAGGTGGCTCCGGAGGTTTCGATATTCTATCGATTTGCCATTTCAGCAATCATTCTCCAGCTGTTCTGTAGAATTCGGCACAAGCCCATGAGCTATGGTTTGAGAGCCCATTTGCTATTTGCGCAGATGGGATTATTTTTATTTTTTCTGAACTTTCTGTTGATTTACCACGCCAGCTTTGAGTTAACCACGGGACTTGTTTCTGTAATTTTCACCCTGGTTCTGGTATTCAATATGGTGAACGGTCGCATTTTTCTGGGCGAAAAAATTTCAATGGTTATGTGTGTTGGTGCATTAGCCGGAATTGTCGGCATCATCCTCGTGTTTCTGCCTGAAATTGAGGGCCATGAATTCAGTGCGAGCACAACCACTAGTTTTATTCTTGCGATATTAGGGGCATTAAGTGCATCGGCGGGTATGGTCACATCCGCAGCCATCCAACGCAGAAAGCTGCCGGTAATACGTTCAAATGCATGGGGAATGGTTTATGGCACGCTTTGCATGCTGATTTACATTCAGGTTCGGGGTATTAACTTCAGTTTTGATTATTCATCAACCTATGTCATCTCGCTTCTGTATCTGGCGATATTCGCCACTATACTGGGCTTCGGTTGTTTCCTCACTTTAGTGGGCCGAATCGGATCGGGCAAAGCGGCCTACGCCACGGTTTTATTTCCATTGCTAGCCCTGGCAATTTCTACCCTGCTCGAGAATTATCAGTGGACTCTACTGGCAATTGCAGGCGTTGCCCTGGCTTTGGGCGGGAATGTATTAATTTTGCTCGACAAACAAAAACGCATTGCATAGTGTTGCTGGATTAAAATTATCAGTCAATTAGATTAGCCTTTATAGCGCGAACAAAATATGGGTATTTCCGAAAAAAAGATCAATTTACCACCGCGTCAGGACATTGACCTGGCCTGGTATGGGCCTGATTTATATAACAACCCTAATCCATGGATCATTGAATTTTCACAAAGTGAAATTTGCGAGCTGGAGCTCGCAGCTAATAGTATAACAAATCAGGGATATTCAATTGCAAACATAAACAAATCAAACATCCCCCTCCCGATTCTGGGTGCAAAGTTGAAGGGTATCAGCGATAAACTGATCAATGGAACTGGATTTGTTTTATTAAAGAATTTACCGTTAGATGGTTATTCAAATGAGCTCGCCGCGATGATGTTCTATGGCATGGGTGTTCACTTAGGCAATCCGCGAATGCAAAATGCAAAAGGTCATGTTCTAGGACATGTCAAGGACATAGGGTTGAAAAGTGATTCGACCAACGTACGTATTTATCAAACAAATGAACGGCAGACATTCCACACCGACTCCAGCGATATCGTTGGCTTGCTCTGTTTGAAGAAAGCCCAACAAGGGGGGGAGTCCTTGCTGGTTAGTGCGGTAACAATTTACAACGAAATGCTGGAGTCTGATCCCGAACTATTGAAATTGTTATTCGATCCTATGGCCACTGATAGACGAGGTGAGACGCCCGCTGGAATGGATCCATTTTTTTCTATTCCGGTTTTCAATTGGTACAAAGGCAACTTAAGTGTGATTTATCAACGCCAGTATATAGATTCTGCTCAGCGATTTAAAAATGCCATGGTGCTTACAAGTGCACATGTCGCTGCTCTGGACCGATTCGATGAACTTGCCAATGACCCACGATTAAACCTGTCAATGCAACTGGAGCCGGGAGATATTCAGTTTGTTTACAATCATGGCCTGTTGCACGATCGCACCGGATTTATAGACTGGCCTGAAATTTCTGATCGACGCCATTTATTGAGGTTGTGGCTGAGTGCACCCAATGATCGAGAGTTGCCCGAAGTTTTCAGTCAACGATTTGGTAGTGTGGAAAAAGGTAACCGTGGCGGAATTTCAATGCAAGGGGTGTTGCCTTGTGCGCCACTAGGGGTAGTTTGAACTTGATAATTTACAGCATCGTTTTGGGTTTGAAAAATGGACTATGACAATACGAAAATTCCACAAAACTATGACCTTGCGAGATCCTATGATAACGACGCTCTCGAAATGTGGCTCGATCAAATTTGCAAACATATTCCATCTGAAGGTATTTCGAAGGTCCTGGATTTGGGCTGCGGTACCGGACGGTATTCGCGGGCATTAAGCGAAAAATTAAACGCACATGTGACTGGACTGGATCCATCAAAAAAGATGCTCGATCAGGCCCTGAAAAAGGTTGAATTGAAAAATTTAAAATTTAAACGTGGCAGCGCAGAGGCCCTGCCATTTGAGGATTCATCAATGGATATGATTTTTATGTCCAATGTTTTCCATCATCTCAATGATCCAGGGGCGGTTGTGATAGAAGCCAGACGGGTTTTAAACGCTCAGGGATATTTTGTTTTACGAAACAGTACTGCGGATCAGGCCGACTCATTTCCCTATGTTGGATTGTTTCCTGGAATAAAAAATATCATTCAAAATCATCAACCACATGCACAAGCGGTTATCGGGTTATTCTGCGATGCCGGGTTCAGGGTTATCACCCATAATGTAATATCACATCAAATGGCGCCAGACTGGAAATCATTTGCTAAAAAAGTCAAACATCGGGCAGATTCGCTTCTGGCGCGAATGCCGGAAAAAGACTTCCAGGCAGGATTAAGTGCGCTGGACCAGTATGTGAAAGAGTTGAGTCTAGATTCCCCTGTTACCGTAAATATTGATCTATTTGTATTCAAGGTCGGGGGTGACGCCAGGTATAAAAGTTAAGAACTAATTTTATACTTCTTCCAGCTGAATCGAGAATCTGGAATTTGGCTGCCAGTGAAATGCGCCTTGTTCCACGGGCCCATCATCCAATACCGTAATTTTATAGTTGCGGGCAAGTTCCATTATCAATGCGCATCCAACGCTGTTTATAATGTCATGACCAATACAGAATCGCTTGTACAGACCAAGGGGTGCATATTGGGTTAAAGGCACATTTTTCTTTTTGAATCGATCAGGATTAAAAACATCTGGGTTTTCAAAGTTTTTTCCATCCCGATGGGATTCCCAGACACGAATACGAACAATCCAGTTTTTAGGAATCAGATAACCCTGAAAATAAATATCTTCGGTTGTCTGCCGGGTTAAGTGCTCACTCTGAGCTAACCGCAGAGTCTCTTTGATAAATCGCCCGGGCAAGCTAAATTGATCGTTTGAATCTTTGTCATCGCCCAAATCCTGTAACGCTTCTACCCATGATGGATTATCGGTCATCATTTTTATTAACCATTTTAAAAATGAGCCAAGATCACTTGTGCCAATTGCAACCATATATATCAAGGCGTCACGAACAGCATCGTCGTCAATGATGTCCCGATCGGAATTGAGCCAATTGTCGAAAAAACACATCGCAACTTCGGTAGATCGGTGCTCTTTTTTGAGGGCAGCGATAAAATTTACAATCTCTGCATGGGAGTTGTCTTTATGAGCTCGTGAATAGGCGCCCATTTGCTCAACATCGAGGTTCGAATAGATTTCCGACAATGCCTGGTATTTTTTGTGGTCTCGCCCTATACCAAATATCACATAGGCGAGAACGTCAAAAACCAGCTGTTTCAAGTGGCGTTTCAGATTGTTGGAGCGTGCTTCGGTGTTGGTGTTTCCGCTAAGCCCATTGCACATCATCTGCACATTTTCATCGATATAGTGCCTGCATCTATTGACCGTGTCTGGCGATGCAATGGATTTTAGAATTGGCCTGTATTTTTCATGGTTGGCAGGGCACATAAATCTTAAAATCGAATCTGGAGGAACAAAGTCAAATACCACGGGGGCGTGTTTCAATTGCTGATAATGTTCGGCTAATAATTTCATCCCCCGATCCAGTCCTAGGATATTTACGCCCCGATTAAATCCAAACAGGGTTTTTACAATGGGGCCGTGTTTCGAAAACTCTTTCAGATAAAAGTCCCGTGAACGGTTTTTAGATGGTGCTGGGGACAGGGATCCGGGGGGTAGTTTTTTCCGTGTGCCATAAGTTGATCTGGCATGCCAGCGTTCTGTCACAAGAAATAATCCGCAAATAACACTCAGTATCAGAATAACTTCTGGCGAATAAAAAGCCAGAAATATCAGCAGGGCACAATAGAGAATTAAAAATAAAACGACATAATACAATTTTCGGGAATAGCGATGTCCTTGTGTGTGATTCATCACCCAAAGCACCAATGGCCAGGATAGGGACATGCATATCAAAGTCTGCAGACCCAGGTAGATTGTTGGCAAAGTCATCAGTTCTGCGCCTTATCTTGCAGTGTAGTCAAAAATTGGATTGTTGATCACCGTAACCGGATTTCACAAAGACATTTTCCCTGTCCCAGTAATTCTGAATGTCGGCGAACTTGAGTTAGTGAAAAATACATTATTTATAAGGCCAGAGAATAAGCAAAAAATTCCTCAAGGGTTTTTTCATAACCCAGTTTTTCGTAAAGCCCCTGTCCGGGAAGATTGGTTTTTGCCGTCAGCAGATCAATGCGTGCCGCACCGCATTGCCTGGCATATTCACTAGCCCGATTCATTAATAGCTCGCCCACACCCAATTTACGGTAAGGGTCGTCGACAAAAAGGTCATAAAGAATTAAAATTTTTGTTGCCTCAACAGAGCAAAAAGAAGAATACAGCTGAGTGAACCCCATTATGTTGGAATTTTCGTCCACAGCTATAAAAATGGTAGACTCATTATTGGCCATTCTATGTGAAATAAATGTCTTTGCTAAATCCAGATCAGGTTCGCATTCATAGAATTGCCGATAAAGATCAAACAGCCGGGCCACTGCATCCAGATGATCCTGATTTGCCTGCAAGGTTTTAGTTGTCATGGTGTTTCTGATTCAATTGTGGGTAAAATATAAATTGGTTTAATACAGTTAAAGGTTATCATAAGACTAAAATCAATAAGCATATATAACGTGAATACAGTCAGTAAACAGGCCCAAAATTTTATTGACGTCAACCTGCCAGTGGACTTGCACCGCAAGGTAACCACAGAAAATATTAGGGATATTCGAATAGAGGCTATGGAAGGCTACAGCCAGGCTATAACATCATCGCGCCAACAGTATTCCGGGGAGATTGATCAACAAACTACAAGTGGTATAGATTGTCTTAAGCTTTGCCCCGGTAAATCCAGGAATACAAAATCAGAAAAAATTATTCTGTATTTTTACGGCGGCGCATTTGTCCAGGGTAGCCCCGAAGAAGATTTGCCCATTACCACCCGGTTGTCGGACCTGTCCGGCTTTGATCTAATTTCGCCACGATACCGTTTGTCTCCCGAAGCCCGATTCCCCGCACCCCTGGAAGATGGTCTGGCAGTGTATAAAAATCTGATCAATCAGTATCAGCCACAAAACATTGCACTGGCAGGAGAATCTGCTGGGGGTAACCTTGCTTTGCAAGTTTTAAATGTGGCCAGATCAACAGGATTGGCAATGCCTGGAGTTGTGGCATTGTTGTCACCATGGTCAGATATTCTAAACCGGGGAGATTCCCTGGGGTTTAACAACGGCCGTGATCCAACCCTGGTAGTCGAATATCTCGATACCGCAGCATCCCTTCATGCCACCGTGGAAGAGTTGGCGGCAAACGCCCCCTCGCCCCTATTTAATTCATTTTACCCAGATTATCCGCCAACACTAATTACCAGCGGAACCCGGGATTTGTTGCTGAGCCAATGCGTGATACTGGCAGCACGAATGCGCGATGCCGGAATTAATGTGGCATTGCGGGTCTGGGAAGAGATGTGGCATGTGTTTGAGTTTTATCCCCTATTACCGGAAGCTGAAGCATCGTTGCAAGAGATTGCCGGGTTTTTAAAAAGCCACTTGGGGAAAAGATAATTTTTCGACTAGGAATGCAATTTGGCAATTGACTTACCTGACAGCGCACAGATTGTTGTAATTGGCGGCGGCATAATCGGCTGCTCCACCGCTTATCATCTCGCGAGGGATCACAAAGCAGAAGTGATTCTGTTGGAACGGGACAAGTTAACCAGCGGCACAACATTCCATGCTGCGGGGCTGGTTGGTCAGTTGCGCTCCAGTGCGTCGATTACCCAGCTGCTTAAATACAGCGTGGAGCTTTACCAAAACCTTGAAAGTGAGACGGGCCTCGCTACGGGGTGGAAACAAAACGGTGGGCTGCGTCTGGCAAACAACCAGGAACGCTGGACAGAAATAAAACGTCAGGCCACATCAGCGCATTCCTTTGGTCTGGAAATGGAGTTATTAACGCCGCGGGAAGCGCTGGACCTTTGGCCGATAATGGATATTTCTGATCTGGTGGGTGCCGCCCTGTTACCAACGGATGGGCAGGCCAATCCCAGTGACATCACTCAATCTCTGGCAAAGGGCGCGCGGATGCACGGCGCGAAAATATTTGAAGGGGTGGCAGTTGAAGATATTTTAATTAAAAATGGTCGGGTAGTTGGGATTAGCACTAACCATGGAAAGATACGCTGTGAGAAACTGGTCAATTGTGCAGGTCAATGGAGTCGACAACTGGGTGAGCTTAGTGGCGTTAACATCCCGCTGCAATCCATGCAACATCAGTATTTGATCACCGAGACTATGGATAGTGTTCCAACAGGCTTGCCTACACTACGTGATCCAGACCGATTAATCTATTTCAAGGAAGACACGGGCGGTCTGGTTATGGGTGGGTATGAACCCAATCCAAAACCCTGGGAGATCTATCCCATCCCCGACTCATTCAGCTTTTCGCTATTGGATGAAGACTGGGATCACTTTGAGCAATTAATGGAGCAGGCTATGATTCGCGTACCTGATTTGCACCATGCGGGCATCAAAACCCTGATGAATGGCCCAGAGTCTTTTACTATTGATGGGAATTTTATACTCGGTGAAGCAACCGAAGTTTCCAACTATTTTGTGGGTACTGGATTTAACGCATTTGGAATTGCCTCAGCGGGTGGAGCTGGCTATGCACTAGCCGACTGGGTGGTTCATGGCGAACAACCCATGGACTTATGGGCAGTAGATATTCGACGTTTTTCAGAATTGCATCGGGATCGGGACTGGGTAAAGACCCGGACCATCGAAGCCTGCTCCAGGCACTATGCCATGGCCTGGCCCAACGAAGAGTATGATAGCGGCAGGCCGATTTATACTTCGCCGTTATATGAACGTCTGAACAAACAAAAAGCCTGTTTTGGTTCAAAGCTTGGCTGGGAGCGTCCGAACTGGTTTGCACCCAAGGGCATTAAACCCATTGATACATTTTCATTCGAGCGCGCGAACTGGTTTGAATATGTTGGCAATGAACACCGCGCCTGCCGCAAAAATGTAGTTGTATTCGATCAGAGTTCATTTGCCAAATTTGAGGTCACTGGATCTGGTGCAACCGAAGCCTTGAACTGGATTTGCGCCAATGATATCGCCAAACCCACAGGAAGCCTGACATATACCCAGATGCTGAATTCCCGAGGGGGTATCGAATGTGACCTGACCGTGGCTCGGCTTGATGAAAATAAATATTACATCGTCACCGGCACCGGGTTTCGCACCCATGATTTTGCCTGGATCAAACAGAATATCCCAGTTGGACTTGATGTGAATCTAGTCGATGTTACCGAACAGTGGGCGACATTATCCCTGATGGGGCCGCATGCCCGTGCGGTGCTGGATGGTTTGAGCGATCATGATGTTTCAAACAAAGCGTTTCCTTTCGCCCGGGCCAGGGAAATACAGATTGCGGGTCAGCCCGCTCGGGTTCTGCGTATAACTTATGTTGGTGAGTTGGGTTATGAAATTCATGTTCCAATTGCGTCGTCGGGGATTGTGTATGACGGCATCATGGCCGCTGGAAAATCCTTCGGAATCTGCAACGCCGGTTATCGGGCCATTGAAAGTTTGAGACTGGAAATGGGTTATCGTGCCTGGAGCTCGGATATAACACCTAACGACTCACCCATCGAAGCGGGTCTCGGTTGGGCGGTTAAATTAAAAATGGATATTCCGTTTCTCGGACGAGAAGCAACTGAGGTAATCGCGAAAAATCCACTAAAGAAAAAGTTATGTTGTTTTACCGTAGAAAATATCAATGTCGTTATGCATGGTCGGGAAACCATATATCGAGATGGCCAGGTGGTAGGCTATACAACATCGGCGGGATGGGGTTACGCCGTAGAAAAAAATATTGTTTACGGATACATTAAAAACGCCCAAGGGGTTACCGACGATTATCTGCAATCCGGCGAGTACGAAATTGAAATTGCAAGTATCACTATGCCTTGCAAATTGCAAATCGGATCATTGTTGTAGATGGGATAAGTTTAAATTTGCAAGACACACAACGAGAACCAGTTCGGATATTTTTCATCGAAATGATGGGCGTGCCGGGTAGTTATGACGCCTCGGTTTATGAGCATCTTGAGGACAAAGATCAGGAGGGGGTCTGGTTCGTAAAAAATTATAGCTATGTACCCGATATTCATATCAGTACCAGAAATGTCTGTGTGGGTGATTCGCTGCCCGGCCCCGATGAAGTTGACGGTCTGGTGCTGGCGGGTAGTTACAATTCAGTGCATGATAATACGCCCTGGCAGCAGCGGGTTTTGTCCTGGCTGCCGCAAATGAGACAACACCAAATCCCATTGCTGGGAATATGTGGGTCCCATCAATTAATAGCCCATAGCAAAGGCGTGGACGTGGAGTATGTCCCTGGAGGGCCATTCGCGGGCACATTTCCTGTTGATTTATCTGAAGCCGGGAAATTGTCGCCGCTGATGAAAGGGATATTCATGGGAGATTGTTTTCATTATGCCAACAGCGAACATGTTGTAGACATACCGGAAGGGAGCACCTTGCTCGCGAGTAGCAGTAAAGTGCCGGTTGCCGCGCTGGATTTCGGCGACCATTGGTACACAACTCAATTTCATCCAGAAGCCACAGTGGAATCTTTGGGAATGATCTGGCGGAACAAATCGCCGGAACTGTGCGCACGCTATCACAATAATGAAAAGGGTGATCAGCTAGTAGAAAATTTTTTAAGGCTTGTTGTTTCTTCATCGTAATAGATTGAAATTAGACCGTGGAAGTAATTGTTATGCGGATGAATTGTAAAATTAAATGAAAATTACCTATAGACCGGAAATAGACGGACTTCGAGCAATCGCGGTTTGTGCCGTGATTCTCTACCATGCTCAATTTTTAATATTCAATGAGGATTATTTCAAAGGTGGGTTTATTGGCGTAGATGTGTTTTTTGTAATTTCAGGTTATCTCATCACATCAATTATCTTCACTGAATTAATTCACAAAAATAAGTTTTCATTTTCAGGGTTCTACTTAAGGCGTGTAAGGAGAATATTGCCCGCGCTATTTGTGACAATGCTTGTGTCATCTTTCGCCGCCTGGTTTTTCTTGTTACCGTCCCAGTTTGTGGATTTTGCTGATTCAATTCTCGCGTCGATTTTTTTTGGGGCGAATTATTACTTCCATTATTCAGGACAGGAATACGGTGCTGAATCATCCTTGCTCAAACCGTTATTGCACAACTGGTCTCTCTCTGCGGAAGAACAGTTTTATTTGATCTTCCCTGGAATATTCGTTCTATGTTTTTTTAGATTTAGGCGACAAATGTTCATAACATTGGTTACGGTGGCAATTGTCAGTTTGGTCATTGCAGATTTTGGCAGCCGATATTTTGCTTCGATGACATTCTATTCGTTGCCGACGAGGGGATGGGAACTGCTTGGTGGGTCTGTGCTTGCGTACGCTGAATATACTCGGGGAAAGCGTGGTGGCGGACGATCAGGGCAATGGTTAACCGCACTAGGATTTTTGTCTGTTCTTTTTTCAATTGCCTTCTTCGAAGAGGGCATACGCCATCCATCGTTGGTGACATGTATCCCGGTTATTGGAACTATGATGGTAATTTGGTTTTACCAGGACGAGCAATATGGGGTAAAAATTCTATCTTCAAAATTGTTGCGTTTTGTGGGATTGATTTCTTACTCCCTGTATTTATGGCACTACCCGATTTTTGCATTTGCACGAGTTCAGGATTATACCCACACTAATTTTGAAAAATTTGCCTGGATAGGTGCTACCGTTGCTTTGTCGTTGATATCGTACTATTTGGTTGAAAGGCCATTTAGAAATTCAGAAAAAGTTGGAACCAGAGCATTGGGTATCACCCTGATTACTATGGCTGCGACCCTGATTCTGATATCGGCATCGGTTTTCTGGAACGATGGTTACAGGAATAGATTTGCTGATCTGAAGGAAATTTATCAAGAAAACGAATATGACAACAAGATTTTGGCGGCTGTCAAAAATTCCCTCCTTGAGCAGTTGGCCTATGATCAAAATTATGAAACAAGGCTTCAGTTCGAGGAGGATGGGTTGTGGTTTTCTGATAGTCATTCAACAACAAAATTACTAATTGTTGGAAATTCATTGTCGGAAGACATGTTCAATGCGTTTTACCAGAATAAGGATTTGTTCAAAAAGTTTGAGTTTGCAAGGTTTCGAATGCAGACGTCGCACTTCAAAGATAAGGAAAAAGTCGATACACTTTTCTCATCACCAAATTATCAAGCGGCAGATGTTATTTTGTTGTCAGCGTCTTATTATAGTAACAAGGGTAGTGCAACAAAACAGACAGAAGCGTTTGCCCATGCAGTGAATACCATACAAGATACAGGCAAAAAGTTGGTTGTGGCATCGTCATCTCCAATATTTAAAAAAATTAAAGGGATGCCCGTGTTTGATTACTATATTAGAAATGGACTATTAGATAAAAAAGAGTATCGCAAGGATTTAAACAGAGCATTCTTTAAGAGGTTATCAAAAGGCTCGTTAGACCGATTTAGACAGGAACAACAGCTAATGGATCAACTTGGAGTCGCATATTTGAATAAAATGGAGTTTACGTGCAACCTGGAAAACCTCGAATGTGATGGCATTACACCAGATGGATTCAAAGTATTTTTTGATGAGGTTCATTATACGTTGGAGGGGGCGAAGTATTTTGGCAAGAAGATTTTTGAACAAGATTGGTTAAAACTAGGGAGCCTCTGATTAAAACTGGGCGGATCAAGTTGTGATTCAAGATGATCAAGATCAAGGCGCGAAATGCGCGTAATAGCAGGGCTATTGCGAAGTTTCGCAACGCAGAAATTGATTATTTTGAACTCAAATTGACCGTTCACGTTTTAATCAGAGGCTCCCTCGATTGACCCAAAGCTTATGATGAGAATATAGGATATTTACAATTCTATTTAACCCGAACCGGATCATAACTTTTTCAGTTTTGGTTATTTAATATTAACAGACAGAAAATTGTACAGCTCTTCTGCAACAACATCACTGCCAGCAGGGGTATGGTGACACTGATCGTAAAACAGGGTTTTGTAATTCGTTCTCCCTGAATAAATTTTTTCGCCATCCAGGTTAACCGCCTGCTGGCGCAGAGCAGGCAGTAAATCGAGAAATGGAACGTCGAGAGAAGCTGCGATTTCTTTGAGTTTTTGCTGGGGAAAATCGGTTTTAAATTTGCTGTAAACCTGATGATATATGGGGTGAATTACGAACATAAGTTCAAAATTGTGAGCTTTCGAAAGTCTTTTTAACTCCAAAAACAATGGAAACATATAATCCCATGCGTCTTCACTCCAGGCACCACCGTAATCAACAAAGTAGCGTAGGGTGTTTTGGTTAAAGGTTTGAATGTTCTGATTAAAACGCCCCTTAGAAAAATCTTTTTCTTTCTTAAATTTAGTCTTCCATAAATTAAGTCTGTCGCGGTCTAATGGGTCAATTGTATGTATTAACTGCCCTGCAGTAATTAACTGATAGGATTTCACCAAGTGATAAGCTAACCAGCTGTGCTCAAGCCAGAAAGGCAATTTGAGCACATGAATTCCCGGCGAATCCAGGAAGTCATTCAGGTAAAAGTTCAGTACGACAACATCAGGATCTACTGACAACCCGGTTTCCAGTAAAATGGCCATCTCGGATTTCAAACCAATTCCGCCAACTCCAGTGTTAATAGTTTCCCAGTTTTTGTTTTTACTCCGTGCTTTCGTTTCAACCTGTCGAACAAAGGTATCTTTTTCATCCAGATAACCGGCAAAAGTAATTGAGTCTCCAAGGAATAATATGCGTTTTCCGATTTTAGTTCCGATTTCAGGGCTACGATAACCCAGACTGTTGGTTTCAATAACAGTAGTTTTTTTATTGAAACGATGATTCTTGATTATTATTCGTCTATTCGGTGAATTTCTTCGTCCAGCGCCGGTATCCAGGAAGAAAACCATATCGTCCCCATCTTCAGCTTTAGCATTGTTCCCGGGAATTCTTTTTTCTACCACAAATTCAGTTTTATTCTCGGCAATTTCAGCTGACTTCGGCGTCACATCAGAAATTACGCGTTGGGGTGGTTCGAGAAATACGCGACAAGCCAGCTCTGCCAAAGCAAAAGATATTGCTAAAGAAATTATTCCTAAAATAGTATTAGCAAGATAACGATTCATTTATAATGCACTGAGTCTTTCGATTGAGTTCCGGGAGGAGAGTTTGCAACAATATTTTTGTTTGACTGACCTATGCGAATATCAATTTGAGCATTCTT
Source organism: Candidatus Spongiihabitans sp. (assembly GCA_965237725.1). Lineage (GTDB taxonomy): Bacteria > Pseudomonadota > Gammaproteobacteria > Arenicellales > Poriferihabitantaceae. Next base: position 1,999,699 of record OZ250151.1, on the reverse strand, counting down.
CAAAATTTTTGATATCAAATTCAAAGAAATTTTCCGGTATCCATTGCGCTTCAGATACAACCAGATTTCGGTTGCTATCGTAGCGGTTAATGAATTCAAAAACGATTTCTCCCGCCGGAGTCACTTCAATTACACGGCCCTGTTGGGTGCTTGTGATTAAAAAGTTATTATTTGCAAGCACCTGATGTTTGCCTCGTTTGTCAGAGTGGAAATTATCTCTACGTCCGTCATAGCGTAATTCTGTCTTATAGGTATTGGGGTCAATGGCGATGATGTTGCTGAACCGGTCGGATTCCCATGGGTCGGGATTGCGTAGTACCCGCATATTATTGTTGAAGATGATAATTTTCCCACTCTCATGCCAATCTGGATCGTGTTGCCGTCGTACAGCACCAACCCGCCACCACTTGATTTTTAATGTATCAGGATCAACAACAGCAACCAGATTAAGCGCTCTAAGGCTAATCAGTAAATCCCCGGGCTTGAACATGGGGTAAGCATGGGCGAGATTTTCAGGCAATGGTTCTACATCATTAAAGTGAAAAGGGTCTTTCCACCATTCACCCAGAAGCATAAGATAACGAAGGTCGAGTCCAATGTCATTGTTTGCCGCCCTTATGGCATCCCAGGAAATACTCTTAACTCGCTCACCTGTTGAACTATGGACACTTACCAAGTGACTATTATTTTCGAAAGTCCATACCGTATTATTTGATTGATCGGGCTGAACAGCATGATTGAATTTCCCTAAAGTGTGCCAAACGGGGTTACCGCAAAAATCAATTTTTCGCATGGCATTTCCAGGGTCGCCGTCGTTGTAAATGATTGATCCATCCGGATACAGAGCAACACCGTGGGGAAAGCGATTTTCGGGTTCGATAAATATTCTCGATTCGGGGATCGCTTTGCCCTGGGCGGTAAATTTTTCTCCAACTTTCAGCAACGCTTTTTTAACGGGAGTTTCATCAAATACCCAGGAATGAATGACTTCTGCACGATTGTTAAGTAATAGCGCGCCATGGACATGCTGATCAAAATCGAATGGCCCAAACATGAAATAGTAGCCGTTACTATCATGGGCTTTAGACTTGTAATAGATTGGCGCCAGTCTTCGTTGATTTAAATTATCAATAGTGAGGCCTTGATATAGGCGGGAATTTGGTTGTTGAGACGCCAGTCGATTGTATTCAGCTTCGGGGAATTCTTCTGTAAGCTGTCTCTCTGGCACCAGATTCAAATCGTTGAGAATCTTTTCCGAAGTAGAAGTTTCTTCTTCATCGTGTCCAGCGATAAACTGGATGATTTCCTTGTGAATGGTATTTGCCGGCTTCCACGGAAATACTTTGTGTTTGACAGTCAAAAATCCCCAAACGAAACAGATAACCGCAATTAGCCACACCATGGACAGGGTTCGTAATAACTTCATTTTTTTACCTAAACTATTTTTGACGTCGCTATTGAAATGGCAATGTATACCTATTCTAATTTATCGCAGCTCAGCAGAATACCTAAAATTATTCTGCAGTTATATGTCTAAAACAGCTGGCTAATAGCTTTTGATAAATTGTTAACCGTATTATCAATATCCGTCAATTTATCCAGTCCAAACAAACCGAGGCGAAAACTGTGGAAGTCATCGGGCTCATCACACATTAACGGAACGCCTGCGGCAATTTGTAATCCGGTAGCGACAAACTTGCTGCCATTTTGAATATCACCATCATCGGTGTAACTGACAACAACGCCGGGTGCTTCGAATCCATCAGCAGCAACACTTTTGATGCCGTTATCCTTCAAAAGTAGTCGAACTCGTGCCCCCAATTCTGCCTGGGCAGCTTTGCCATTGTCAAAACCAAATTCTCGCATTTCGTTCATAGCATCCCTCAAACCGACCAGTGCATCCGTTGGCATGGTTGCATGATAGGCATGACCGCCATTTTCATAAGCTTGCATGATTTGATGCCATTTCTTCAGATCGCAGGCAAAACTGCTGCTGGTGGATGATTCCAGTGCATTCATTGCCGATTCGTTGAGCATGACCAACCCACTACTCGGTGAGGCACTCCAGCCCTTTTGCGGTGCACTAATCAGCACATCAATACCAATTGCTTTCATGTCCACCCACATTGCGCCGGACGCGATGCAATCCAGTACAAATAATCCATCGTGATCATGGACCGCATCGGCAACCGCTGAGAGATAGTAATCTGGCAGGATCATCCCCGATGCGGTTTCAACGTGGGGGGCGAAAACCATTTTTGGTTTTTCGTTTTTGATTGCGGCGACCACATCATCAATAGCGGCGGGCTCAAATGCTGCCTGATGATCATTACTGATCATGGATGCTTTCATTACGCTGTGGCTTGAAGGAATGTTTCCCATATCGAATATCTGAGACCAGCGATAGCTGAAAAACCCATTACGAATAACCAGACAATTTTTGTCTGCGGCAAACTGCCGAGCGACCGCTTCCATGGCATAAGTTCCTCCGCCAGGAATCAGGATAGCGGCATCAGCGCGGTATACTTCCTTTAAGGTGCTGGAAATGTCCTTCATGACTCCCTGAAAACTACTCGACATGTGGTTCAGCGAGCGATCTGTAAATACAACGGAAAATTCGAGTAATCCGTTGGGGTCGAGATCAGGCAATAATGAAGGCATTTTATTCTCCTTTAGATATTCGGGTAAATTGGAAGGCCCGGGTCACGGCCAATGGATATGGCTGGCTGTTTCGACAGGAATCCTGGTGCACACAAGTGCATCAAAGTTGTGGGGAAAACTCAATACCCCCAATGGAGTACATTTCTGAGCGCTATTCAAGCACCACCAGAAGATCACTCGCTTCAACCTGCATGCCCGTTGTTACCAGCAATTCTGACACCTTTCCGGATCTTTCAAAATACAAAGTGGATTCCATTTTCATCGCCTCCAGTGTTAAAACCGACTGACCTTTTTTAACCACGTCACCCTCGGAAACCGCAACGCTTACAACCATGCCAGGCATCGGTGCCCCAAGTTGATCGCTGTTCGAAGGATCAGCTTTGCGATGGGAGGTGATACTCGAAATCAGGCTGAGGTCATTCACCATTACCTCTCGTGGCTGTCCATTAACCTCAAAAAATGCCGTGCGCTTACCATCCTGATGAGGATCACCAACGGTCCAGAATTTGATAATTAATGCTTTACCAAATTCGTCATCGATAGTGATCTCTTCACCGGGCTTGAGGCCATAAAAATAGACGGGGGTGGGAAGATGACTGGTGTCGTCGAATTCCAGTTGGTGTTGAACCAGGCTTTCGAAAACCTGGGGGTAAAGAATCCATGAAAGCGTATCCTGCATCGATGGTTGTTCGATACCGGCTTTTTTGAGTTTTCGTTTGATTTTGGAGAAATTCGCCGGGGGTAGATTTCGACCAGGTCGCCCCGTCAACGGTTTTTGCCCACGCAATATCTGGTCGCGTACTTTTTTGGGAAAGCCTTTATAGGGTTTGCCCATGCGGCCGCTCATCAGGTCTTTAACAGATTGAGGAAATGCCAATTCCCGATTGCTGTTTTTAATATCATCAGCGGTTAAATTATTGGCGACCATAAACAGGGCCATATCACCAACTACTTTGGACGTCGGCGTAACTTTTATAATATTACCAAAAAGCTGGTTCACCGATGCATAGGTTTCGCAGACTTCTACCCAGCGATCCGCAAGGCCGAGTCCACGGGCCTGTTCATACAAATTGGTGTACTGTCCCCCAGGCATTTCATGTTTATACAGATCAGCTGAAGCGGGCAGAGTCTGGCATTCAAAGGATGCATAATATTCTCGTACCAGCCGCCAATAATCTGCGAGGCAATCCAGGTTGGTTGCATTAAGGCGTGTCGCTCTCTTATTGAAATTTAACGCCCCGGCAATTGTATTAAGATTGGGTTGTGAAGTGCCACCAGACATTGGCGCCATGGCAGCATCAGCGATATCAAGTCCCACAGCGGCAGCATTTAAAATTGAAGCGGCCTGAATACCTGACGTGTCGTGGGTGTGAAAATGGATCGGTATGCCGATTTCCCTTTTTAATGACTTGAACAACAAGGTGGCTGCATCGGGCTTCAATAAACCAGCCATGTCTTTTACACAAAGAATATGCGCCCCCATTCCCTCCAATTTTTGTGCCATTGACAAGTAGTAGTCCAGATCGTATTTAGATTTGTCGGGATCCAGAATGTCTCCGCTATAACAGATAGCAGCTTCGCAAATACCACCGTATTTTTGAACGCTTTCCATTGCAACCGCCATATTTGGAATCCAGTTTAAGGCGTCAAAAACACGGAACAAATCCATCCCCGAGTTCACCGACTCCTTCACAAATTCTCTGACCACATTGTCGGGATAGTTAATGTAACCAACAACGCTCGAAGATCGAAGCAACATCTGAAAAAGTATATTCGGAATGCGCTCACGCATTTCTTCGAGGCGACGCCACGGGTTTTCTTTTAGAAATCGCATGGACGTATCAAAGGTTGCGCCGCCCCACATTTCCAGTGAAAACAAATCTGCGGATAAATGTGCATAGCTCTGGGCGATGTTGAGCATGTCAACGCTTCGCATTCGAGTTGCGAATAGTGACTGGTGAGCGTCGCGAAAAGTTGTGTCCGTAATCAGCAGCTTTTTCTGTTTTCGAATCCAGTCCTGTAGTCCAGTCACACCCTGCTCGAGAAAAATATCTCGACTACCCATTGGTGGTGCTCCGATAAACCTATCCGCTACTGGCACAGGATCACGTCGGCTGGCAATGGGTCTGTCTTTAACTTCGTCATTGCCATTGACGATGGTAGTAGAAATATAAGAAAGAATCTTTGAAGTTCGACTGGGGTGATCCTTGAAGTCGAGCAGTTTGGGTGTGTTGTCGATAAAGGTTGTTGTACATTCGCCACCACGAAAAGTACTGTGATCGAGCAAACGCAGCAGGAACGGAATATTTGTTTTGACCCCACGAACCCGAAATTCGTTGAGTGCCCGACACATTCGACCAATGGCTGCATCGAATGTTCTTGCTCTTGCACTGATTTTGACCAGCATGGAATCGAAGTAGGGCACAACGATGGCGCCGGAAAAGGCGCTGCCCGCGTCGAGGCGAATTCCGATTCCGCTGGCGGAACGATACTGGTTGAGCCGACCGTAATCGGGCATAAAATTATTGGTTGGGTCTTCGGTAGTAATTCGGCATTGCAATGCAAATCCATGGGTTTTGATGGTTTCCTGGGAGGACAGGTCAATTTGCGGACTGTCCAGTGCGTAACCCTGGGCGACCAGAATCTGAGCGCGAATAATATCGATGCCGGTTACTTCCTCGGTTACCGTATGTTCAACCTGGATTCGGGGATTGACCTCGATGAAATAAAATTCACCGGTATCTGAATCAACCAGGAATTCTACCGTTCCGGCATTTTGATAGTTGGCAGATCTGGCTATATTGCATGCAGCGTTACAAATACTTTTTCGCAATCCAGACTCCAGCGAAGGGGCTGGGGCAATTTCTACTACTTTCTGATATCGCCGCTGTATAGAACAGTCCCTTTCGAATAAATGCACCAGATTGCCATGTTGATCACCGAGAATCTGGACTTCGATATGTCGCGCCCGAGTAATGAGTTTTTCGATAAAAATATCTTTACTCCCAAACGCAGCATAAGACTCCCGTTGAGAGGCATTAAATGCTTCCTCAAATTCTGATCGTTGTTTAACAACCCGCATGCCTCGTCCGCCCCCGCCGTGGGAAGCTTTGAGCATTATCGGGTATTTGGTTTTCGATGCAACTTCCATTCCATCTTTCAGATTTTTTATCGCTCGATTCGTGCCGCCGAGTACAGGAACATTAATTTTATCTGCAATAGTCCTTGCTGAAGTTTTGTCACCCAATGACTTCAAGGTAGTCGTGTCAGGACCGATAAAAATAATATCTTCCTGGCGACAGCGTTTAGCGAATTCGGGGTTTTCCGACAAAAATCCATAGCCTGGATGAATGGCATCTATGCTGTGTTCCTTTGCAAGGGAAACAATTTTTTCAATATTCAGATAATTCTTTATCGGCTCCCCAGGCCCGCCAACCTGATAAGCTTCGTCCGCCTGAAAGCGGTGGAGTGCGTATCGATCTTCATAGCTGTAAATCGCAACAGTTGTTATGCCCAACTCTCGGGCGCTACGAAACACCCGAATAGCAATTTCACTTCGATTGCTTACAAGTAATCTTTTTATCGGCTTTATTGTCATTTCCAGAATATTTGTTTACCAACGACGCTACAGCGAAAATTCAATATTGTTAGTTGGAGGGTAAGCTTGGTTCCGGTTACTGTACACTGCCAAATCCGCGGTCAACAGATCCCGCTGGAGCCCGAACCCCTGCCAGACGACAACCTTGAGCAACAGGGCCGCCGGGTAACAGCCTATACAGATATTTACTTCCGCCTAGGTGATGAAATTTTTCATCCAGGGCGTCGAGCAAATTCCTGACATTAATTTCCATATCGTGATTTGCAACATAGGATTGAATGGCTTGAATGATTTCCCAGTGCGCATCAACCAGCTCCAGACTCTCGTTCCTAGCCAGTTTTTGTGCATTACTTTTTGACCAGCCCACGGGTGCATTTGGGAATTCGGATTTGACGGTACTGGATTTCTCCGCGGGCCACTTCTCTTCGGTCATCAATTTTTCCTGAACCGGCATTTCCATATTTTCCTGGAACTGGAATGGGCCCGGTACAAATTTAAGGGATAATTACTCTGTCGATTATAAATGGGATGACAGGTCATAAAAAATAAAACAAATTGATGGTGCTGGGCGCTGTTTCTGGAAAGTTGAATTTCGCAGCACCAAAAGTTTGCACGAATCTTTGAATTCGCGTTGCACCAGTTGCTCTTATAACTATTGAATCCGAATCTCGGTTTTCGGATGATAGGCTGCCCAGACATACCACTCTTCAATATTTGAGGGGATAAAAGTCAGTTTTTTACCCTTGAACGGGCCGGAGACCGCTTCACCATCGAGGGACCAGCTGCTATTGGTTCCCTCGTCGACTATGGAATTATCTTCCGTCAGTTTGAAACTCAAGGTACGCCCATCCAGTTCTGGCGAGAAAACGGCACTCAGCATGGAATTTGGTTTTTTTAATATTACGACATCCTGATCAGCAATTTTCGTATTAATTACTGTTCCAACCTCATCTAGTTTATCTAACTCATAAGCGACCGAGGTATTACCAATTTCAACCCCCAAAATAACTGTTGATTTTTTAAGTCTTTTGTCGATAGGCGCCTCCAACGAGTATCTGAAATCCCGCCCAACTCGTTTTCGACCTGGAATTTGATTGTGGCCATGTCCTATTCGCTCATCTTCATGCCCAAGGCTCACAAAGGTATCGGGGTATTGTTCATACCAGTCCTGCCAGGTGCCCTGGAACAATAGTCTTTGCTCAAGTGTTTTGGATTGATGCTCCCCTAACAATCCTCTTCCTAAAAAGGATGTCCAGTAACTGCCGGTTTCTTTATCTTTGAGGAAGTGAGTGCCATTATACAACCCGCCCACCTGAAAATTTAGTCGTGTTCCCTCTACCACAGGATTAAAAGCAGCAGCGCTGACACAGGCTTCGCATAAAACCACCAAAATGGGCTCGTCATCAATATCAAGGTTGGCTACATGGTAATTTTTTAATTGCCAGTAGGGAATGGCATAGGCCTTCTCACTAACAAAGAAACCAAGAATAAAATCCTCGCCCTCCATTATGTGAGTATATTTTCCAACTACCCAGTTCACATGACTTCGAGAATGGAGCCATTCTGTTTCTGCAATTACATTGTCCCGCAGAATTAATGCGTTGGGAAAATCATCCCGCAGGTAGTACTTTTCAGTGTCATACTCTTCATCGGTGGGCATAGCAATAGGGCTGAACACCAAGAGTCCCTGTATAAAACAAACTAAACCAATGTTTCTTGTTAATGTCATAGTTAAATTATCCTAAAATTTGAGAGTTTCAGCTTTAGCAGCGGTGTGACTAAACTGAAATTATAGATTCCGTGGTCTCGTCTAATTGGTCTTATTACTTACAAAGGCCGCAATCTTCTCGATGGTATCCAGGTTGTCTTGATAAACTTCATGGGGCAAAAACTCGAAGTCGAAAGTTTTTTCAAGAAAGTCTACAAGTTGCATTACGGAAATTGAATCGATAACTCCACTGCTTAGCAGAGGGGTATCTCGAGTAATGTTAACATCACCTTCCTCGGCATATTCTTTCAGAATATACGAACGGACAGTCTCCTCAATTTTGTTTTCGTCAATGATCATGGTTTATTGTTTGTTAACACATCAAGTGGTCGGGAGCGATTTTTCTGACACACGTTTATGGGCTAACGCGGATAGAAATTTGTCTTAGGTTGTCGTTAACAAATCGGATTTTTGGTTTGTTGAATATTAGTATACAGGTACAGGCTAAATAGAACAAAATTACTCTGATCGCGAATTCTACTATAATTAACAAACAACCAATCAACCCCAAAGCACGATGTATTAACTGGAATGAGCAAAATACAGAAAAAATGTGATGTATTGGTGATTGGAGGTGGGCCTGCCGGATCCACCGCAGCATCATTGTTAGCCAAAAATGGAATTGATGTTGTGGTTTTTGAAAAAAATCAGTTTCCCCGCAATACCGTGGGAGAAAGTGTAATTCCCCAATTTTGGAAGTATGCAGATGCCATTGGCGCATCGGATAAGATCAATCAAGCTGGGTTTATCCGAAAATCCGGTGGCGTAGTTCATTGGGATGGGGTCCTGCGAACATTGTCGTTCAAAGATTATGGGTACACCAGGCCCGGTTTACACGTGGAAAGAGATGATTTCGATAAACTTTTACTTGATCATAGTCGAGAATCCAGCGCAACGGTTTGCGAGGAGGTGCTGGTTACCGAGGTTGATATCAAAACAGACACAACGGTTGTTCAATATGTGGATGATGAAAATGAAACGAGTGGTGAAATTACAGCCAGGTATCTGATTGATGCTACAGGACAGCGAGCGTTGGTTGCCAAGCAATATGGTTTTAGAGAATTTGATCCAAACTTCAGGTTTCAGGCATTTTGGAGCTATTACGATAAGACAGACTACTTAAACTCCAATGGAGAAATCACCGATTTTGAACATCGATTCACCAATTTACCAAAAACGTTTATAACTTCTACTGGAGGCTGGGGTTGGATTTGGCACATAGTGCAGCGTAACAAAGTCAGTGTTGGGGCTATGGTTCCCACAGATGAAATTGGGGAATTCAAAGCCAGGGGCAATACCCTTGAGGAGCGATTCCTCAACCTTGTTGAAAATCAACCTATCTTATCTACCCTGGTTCAGAAGGGTAAATTGATTAGTCCAGTAATGTCTATCAGGGATTATGCTTATTTGCCTAACAAGTTGACTGTAGAAAATTGTTACATTATTGGGGATGCCGCTGCGTTTGCTGACCCTATTATTTCAGGCGGCGTTACCATGGCAATGCATGCCGCATTTTTGGCGGCCTGGTCTGTTGAGCATTCTTTGCAACGCCCAAACAGAAAAGAGTTCTATCGCGAAATTTTTTCAACCAAGTTGAATACGCGTCTGCAATTTATGCAGGGTTTGTCCTACCCCAAAAAATTCCTGCCCGAGCACTTAATGAAGGAAATCAAGCAAGGTATTCGTCTACAAAGTCGCGAGGAGAACTTACTGACCCTCGGTCATCTTGAAATGACCAATCGTGCTCATGATTTTCCAGAACTGCTTGCTTCGCTGGGCGTGCCAATCCAGGAGGTTTGCGAAATTCTTCCCCTGCCCAGTGTATAGATAATCGGACCGAACAAAAATTTCGGCGAATTTGTCATAGCCCAATCCACTTGGCAATAATATTTTTTTGAATTTCCGAGGTTCCCGAGTATATGGTGCTGGCCAATGCATCGTTAACGCATCGGCCTATTTCGCTGTCTACGGTATAGCCTGTGCTGGCATAAATTTGCATCAAATCCGTGGTCATTGATTTGAACTGCTCGCTTACATACAGTTTTACTATGGACGCATCGCGATTAACATTATGCCCCTGATCAAGTTTCCATGCTGTGTGGTAGACCAGTAATTTGCTTGCTTCGAGTCTGACCTGAAGATCAACCAGTTTGTGAGATACGGCCTGGTAAGTTGAAATCGCAACACCACCAGATTTTCGGTTTTTCGCAAAACCGATGCATCGCTCAAGCAACCGGGTCATTGTCCCGACATGAAGAGCCGACATGCAGATTCGTTCCCAAAGCATGGACTGCGAAAATATCATGCCGCCGCCGCCCGTTTTACCAATCATGTCTTCTTCGCTTACCGATATACCATCGAGGTTGATTTGTCCGGTAGTGCATGTACGCAAACCTAGTTTTTCAATGTCACTATTGATAGCGAATTTATGTTGGTTTTTTTCCAGTAAAAAACAGGAGACCCCGCCCAAAAACCCTTTGTCGGGATCAGTAAGGGCATATGCAATACAAATATCTGCTACCGGGGCGTTGGCACAATAGCTTTTTTGACCAGAAAGAACATAGCCATTGTTGTGTGGTTTTGCTCGACTTTTCATTTGAAAAACATCGGAGCCACTTTCCTGCTCTGTTATAGCATTTGTCGCAATCAGTTCACCATTGGACAGCCCAGGGAGAAATTTTGTTTTTTGGGTTTTGCTGCCATGTATTGAAACGGGTATTACGCAGGCCATCATATGTGCGGTAATTGCAAACCCCAACCCGCCGTCTTCACATCCATAACCCAACCCTTCCAGTGCAACAACCGTAGACAGCGCGTCAAGCCCTTTGCCACCATAGTTCTCTGCGACCACCAATCCCGGGATCCCTTGGTGGCCACACAATTCCCACAGGGGGCGTTCAAATATCCCCTGCCGATAACGATGGGGCAGGTTTTCATTTAAGTTCGCCTGGGCAAATTCAATTATTCTCGCCTGTAAAGTATCTTGAGCCTCGCTAAGTGAAAATTCCAAAATTAAATTTCCCCCATTAATTATTTTTTAGCGCCGGATAGTCAATTTTGTGAGTGCTGGTTTTTGGTAGTGCATTCAGAAATATGAACTTATCCGGCAAAATGTACGATGGTAAATGCTGCAAACAAAATTGTTTCAATTCAATTTTGTCTAGTGCAGGGCGGTCTATTTTTTGGCAGACATAAGCATCAATGGATTGTTCATCGCCATTCGTATTTGTATTAACAGCGGATTCAATGATGTCGTCGTGTAATGCCAGTACGCGTTCGATTTCTGCTAATTCTATTCGATATCCCCGGCGCTTTACCATTCTGTCTTTTCGCATGGAAAATTCCAATCGACCCTGATCTGCAACTTTGACAAAGTCTCCAGTCCTGTAATAACGACCGCCATCTTCTGAATACAAGAACGATAGTTGGCTCTTTTTATCGTTGTTGAGATATCCTGAGGTAACCGAAGGGCCGCTGACGATCAATTCTCCTTCCAGGCCATCCACGATATCCACAATATTTTCATCGACAAGTAATTTACATTGTGCATGATCACATGGATAGCCAATAGGATAGGGTTGAGTTCTGGTTATTTCAACTTTTTGTGGGATCGGATGCCAGGTGATGACGTTTGATTCAGTCGGACCGTAAAGATTAAAAAACGCGGCTTGCGGCCAGTTTTCTTTAATTGCCTTTAAGGGCTGAATCGGAAAAACCTCCCCTGCGAACAAGACCAATTTCATCGAACTGTGGTTGTACTTGTGCAACTTGCCGTAATCCACCATCAGTTTTAACAAGGTGGGTGTTGCATAGCAAACAGATATTGAGAAATCTTCGAAATAACTTGAAAGGAGCAATGGATTTTGGGTGGACTTTTGATCCAGTAACAAAATCCTCGCCCCCTGTGCGAGACTGACGTATAGATCAAACATTGATAGATCAAAATGAAAGGGAGCGATTGAGGCGCAGACATCATCGCTGGTCACTGCAAAAGTTTGTCTGCACCAATTGATGAAAGTCAAGGCATTATCATGGCTGATCTGCACCCCCTTGGGCATGCCTGTTGATCCAGAAGTATAAAGAATCATAGCCAGGTCAGGGTCGGTGAAAATTTTCGATGAACTATTCCAACCAAGTTTCAGTAAATTTAGGTTATGACCTGGAACGGCAATTGATTCAAATTGACAGTCGAGTTTCGAAGTCAGATCAAGTTCTAGGGAAGGGTCGATCAATATCGCTTTGGCCTGACAATCCTGAAGTATTAGCGCGTTTCGATTTATGGAACCAGCCGCATCAAGCGGTACATAAGCAGAACCTGAAGTTAAAGTGCCGAGTATGGCAACAACGCTTTGTATGGATTTTGGAATATACAAACCAATCAATGGTTTATCCCCCAGCTTTTGACTTTCCATCCAGGTTGCCAATGCTAGCGACTGTGTCTCGAGTTGTTGGTAACTTAGGCTTTGTCCTTTGGGGTCGAGGAGAGCAATGTGATCAGGATGTGAGCAGCCGATATTGGCTAAAATATCTGATAGCTTGTTAAATTCAGTTAAAGATGTATGCATATGCTTAATGATTTTAACAAACAGCATTTAAAATCTGAGCAAATACTAACACTATGGACGGCACTGGTTAAACCCTAGTCCTTTGAGAATATATGTTCATTTTGTTGCATCAACAAAAAAAGTTTATCCGCAACAATTTGATGGGCCTGATTGTTTGGATGGTAATCCCAAGGGGCAACTTTCAATGTTGATTCATCATAATTATCGTACACATCATATGCATTCCATACCGTATATTCCGCATCGGTTAACATATTGAGTTTATCCATGATCTGTTGTTCGGAAAGTCGTTTCCCTTCACCGGGTGTCCCTAAAGCGACTATAACCAGAGGCATGCCTCTTTGTTTGCAATAATTTTCTATATGTTCAAGGCCCCACATGAACAATTCCTCAGCGCGAGGTTTTGCGGCTCGAATCGCATGTTTAAGATTTGAATCGGCGGTTATATTCAATTCGGTGGCGAGTTGGGTTAATTTTGGATATTCTTTTCCATATCCTTTTTTGATTATTCTAATAAGCGCATTTAGGCTTTTTTGTATTTCTTCAACGTCATGCAAAAACAACATTATGGCATCGGGCTGAAACTTTTCGATTTTTGTGTCAACGATACCTACGAAGTGTGGAACAAAATTAGATATACGTGAGAAATTTAAAATTTCAATGGTTTGATGTTTATTCCAACGAGGTAAGCTATTTAGTTTGTCTTCAATCAGATTTTCAAAAGTTTCATCGTCGTTCACCCCGGAGCCCATTTCACCGGACCCACCTAAAAGTACAATTCGATATGTGTCGTCTGGTTTGAGTTGTGTATATGACCGATCCCGCATGCCGTGCTCATTAGTGCTAAACGTTGCGCCTTTGAATTCTATTTGTTGATTTGGCAGAAGCGTTTTTTCGACGAGACTTTCGACGGCTACTATTACCCCGGTTTGATTTAGATTCCACGAATTTTGAAAACTGGATTGGTCCTTTTTCTTTTCTTCCTGAACTTCCCACATTCGCGATGTGATGCTGTTACTGACGATCAGATCTTCGTAATAGCCTTTATGTAATTGTTCGCTATCAAAGGTATTGAGTTTGGTGCTCAAAATCGGGGACACATCCATAGCCAGTGTCCTACCAATTTGATCGCTTACACTGGGGTTTCCAATGATACATAGCCCGGCAAGTGTAACTGTTATGGAAATCATGCGTGTGCGTGTGCTGCTCCCCTGATTTACAGCGACTGTTTTTTGTCTGGATTGTATGTACTGCACAAATACCCCAATTGATAGTACAAGTACAAGTACACTCAGAATTACGGTAATTTCTCCAGCACTTACGATCCCTGCGCTGGCGTAGAGTAATAACCAGTCATCGATGGAGGGGCTGGTCCATATAGACCACATGACACACATGAACGCGAACATACCCAAAATCTTTAGGGCTTTCGTCAGCGCCCTCGAGAAAGTGAATTGATAAATCGATTTGAGGGCTTTGCGGTTCATCAGCATGACTGAATTTATTGCCAGCAGTACGCCCCAGATTCCCCAGAACAAAATGTCTGTGTGTTTTACCAGGAAGCTCCCCCTGATCCAGAACCATTGATAACTGTGTAAAAACCAGTTAACAGCAAAAACCAGCAAAACAGTAATCGCCACAGCAACACTGTTCCTTTTCTTAAATCGAAAATAGATCGGAAAGTAAAATACTTTCATAACAAATTCCCGCCAATAGGAATTCACCCGATGCCATAGATCACTGAAACTGGAAGCCAGAAAATAATTGTTGAACGTCCTAGGAAGATCAAACCCAAACAGGCAAATAATGCCAGCGGATAAATGAAATATGCCAGACAACCGTATAATCAATGCATAGGAGAGAATCAGGTACTGCAATAAACTGTAGATGCCCGTTATTTCTTTCGGAGAAGGCAGGCCATAATAATAAATAACTCGATAGATCAGTAGATGAACTAAACCTGTGAACATCCATTGCAAACCCTTGCGACAGTTTTCTACTGCGGTTTGGGTATAAAATTTTTGGATAAATGCCCGGTAGTCTACGATGGGGAAGATCCAGAAAATCAGGTTTGGCAATAAAAAGAAGTAGCTAATTCGTTTCCAAAATGAAACTGCCGCGGTCTCATGATGTATTTCATACATGTACATTATCAGTCGAAACATGAATAGCCCGCCAACTATGGATGACATTTGATATAAACTGCTGCCACCAATAATTCCACTTTTGAACGTGGCCAGGCATCCGCTGATCACTAATATGAGCAATACGCGGTATATATATTTGATCGGCAGTGTGGCCACAATCACCAGTAATAATCCAACTGCCAAGGCACCCAAACCCGGCCCAAAACTAAATAGTACAACCAGGGCAATAATGTTGAGCAGAAAAAAATAGGGCAGCCGAAGATGAAAGGGCAGCCATGGGTATTGGATAAATCCGGCAGTAACGATCCACATCAATCTCGGTAATTGCAGTCCTTCTTCGATGTGAAAAAGCTCTACCGCAATGGTGAAGAGAACCAGGGGTATTAGTACACTCAAATACTCGGCAATAGAAATTTTTGAGTTGGCAATGCTGGTTTCATTGTCCAAATCGTCCGATGACGAAAAAATGTTCAATATGTCATTCAAAGGTATTACTCATAAAAGTATGATTTTGAATTGCAGGAGTTGCAAAATTGAACTATGGCAAAAATTAGCTGAGTCCGAGTAACCCGCAATTACAAATGCGGATATCTGGTCTATCTTCAGCATCCCTCAATAATCCCGAATACAGCGGGGATGGAAATTGCATTTTCGTTTTTGAATTTTAAATTGGTATACAAATCAAGTTGACCTGTTTTTAATGTTTTAAAGCGTTCTTTGGGAAAAAGGTTTTCAATATCATCCAGCTCCAACCCGCGGGGAGGTAAATGACTTAGAAAAGTACGTTTCATAATACCGGGCAATTGAGAAAAATTATCAGGTGCGGTAGTAAAATAATCCCGTATATTGTTTGCCACTTCGACGAAGTAAATTCTGCCCTTTGCTCCGGCTAAAACACTTAGGTCATTTATAAAGCTATCCAGATCGTCTTCAAGTATTTGATGTAAAACCCCGCGCATGTAGATATTGGCATCGCCAAGTTCAAGATGCAGTTGCTGGAAGTATTTTGGGTTTTCCTCATCAATCGTCTTAAATCGTACTTGAGATGCTGAATTAATCTGTTGCGCCGCTTCAATGACTTTTGTAGATACATCTAGCCCTACAACCTGATCAAACTTCGTTGCGAGAAATATAGTTTGACAGCCAGTACCACAGCCAAAATCGACAATGGGCAAGCTATGATCAAAATATGCCCCAAAAATGTTGTAGTCCAGATTCGCCGCATCCTCCGCCTCCACTTCCCATAAGGGGTGCTGGCCCTGGCGTTGTTCGACATTAGAATAAAAGTCATCCCACTGCTTTCCATATTTTTTCTTGTTGGGCTGCTTGGATTGATTTTGATGATCTGAAATCACATTCTTATATTTATAATGGTGGGTTTCGACGTCAACTCTATCTTTCAATAGCGTAAATTTCAAGGGAAATGGGGCTCTAGAACTGTGAGGCCATATATAGAGATTCGAATGCAATGCTCTAATTCAATATCTAAATGAACCGGGGTACTACTTCGTGTATATTGCGTGAATCCATTTATTACTGTAAATGCAATTGTTTACAGCTTAGAGTAAAGGTGCATGTACTACGAAATAATAGATAGTCTTGAGAAACTTGGTGTCGATCGGGAATATATCCAAGGCTGGATTGGCGGCTACCTAGGAAATCCACTGCGGGAAGAGCAACGCCTGACGGCTGCTTATGAGGCTGGATACAAAGATGGCGTCAACAAGGAAATGGGTAATGCAGAAAAGTTCAAGGGTAACTGACCTAATTAAATAGGCACTTAGTAATTTCAGTTGATCGTATTTCATTCAACCAACGTCAATTTAAATATAATGTGAACAGCGCATATTTAATGGTTCCAGGGAGGATATTGATCGGATGCTCTTTGATTTTTATTGCCGTCAAAGTTCTTGATAGACTTGGTTTTGCGGACGCGCATATTGCTATTTGTGGGCTCACAGCTATCGGCTATGGCTTTACTCTTCTAATTCCTTCGTCAAAATGGGCGCCTATCCTGTCGTCATTTATTTTCTCCTGGGTACTTTTTTATACAATATATGCAGGAACCACCATTTTATTGTTTGAGGTTTTGGTTAAAGTATTCATAGACGATAATGCGTTTAGAGTGATTCCAGCATGGCGATACCATACTTTGGTAAATATCGCGTTGATATTTCTATTTTGGGCCGGAATGGATCGAATTAAGTGGATTCTTGTAGGATTATGGTCAGCAATGATGGCAGCCCCATTAATGTTGCTGTACTTGCATTTTAAAGATGGTGCAAAGATCTATGAAGGTAATTTTTTCGTCTGGATTTATTTTTTCCTAGGTATGGCGCTACTCATAGTAGACAAGTTCTTTCTCAAGGAAGAACATCTAACTAAAATAAGAAAGGCTATTTTAATTTCGTTATGGGTATATTTGGTGGTAATGTTGGTGCCAAACGTTACCCAGTTTCTGTAAGTATAAATTCTTAACTTAACCTGGAATCAAATATTTTGATTAAATCCTTTTTTGCTATTCTTGGAATTATCTTGTTTCTCGGCATAATTGCTGGGTTGGTGGCGGATATCAGGAGTTTTGATCGCACCAAGGGCGGATATGATTATCCCTATGAGGGCTGGAGTGGGGAAGTGCTGGATTTTTCAGCTATGTATCAGACCGAGGAAGGGCTATACAAAAGCGGATATGTTATTGATCTGTTTTTTAATTGCCGTACTGGCTTGATAACCTGGAAAATGTTTAGGTTGTTTAAGGGAGAATTTAGAAAAGCTTCAGAAAGAGCAATTGTCGTTCACCGTCCTCAGGATGAATGCAAAGTCCGCGGCTTTGACCCGACTTCCTGGGCAAAAAGTGATTTACTGTAAATACTGCGGTAAAGATAACCAAACCCCAGCTAACCCGACCAGGTTCTACGCTTAAGGCTTCTTGATTAAATCCCTGGCTTCTCCAGTATCATCCAGCAGTTTCAATGCACTTTTACTGAGTTGTTCCGCGGCATCAAGGGAGTCAATGTCAATAACCTGTTGAATCAACCACTTATTGGTTTGAGACATGCCCATTATTCTCTGAATCTCATTACCCAGTAAGCGTCGAGCAGCGTACCCTGGTTGGTTGTCATCAAATTTACCTTTGGAATACTGGTCAAATCGCAAATTTGTATGGGTGATAAATCCAGTTCGATAATCACCGGATCCTAAAACCGCTTCCACATTTTTCTGGTACTGTCCCGTAGTCTGATCCACCAGGGCGGTCACAAAAATCTGTCTTTGTTGGTCATTCAGATATGAGCAGGATAATCGATCAGAAACGTGGCATAGAAAAATTAAATATTCCTGTATAACCGAGATCCGTTGCTCATCGGATTCGAAATCAAATTCTTCCTGGTGGAGATTCTTGGTGTAGTGCAGTCCAATTTGCCAGATAATATAAGCCAGTGCAGTGGCTTTATCGGACAGTGAGCGGGATTTGCCGCTGCGCCATTTGTCGCGGATGCGCAATTTTGCTTATGCCCGGCGGGGTTGGTACTTGGGCAGATTAGTGATCCGAATTCCGGGTTTTCATCAAGCTAACGTTTAGACCCCTTGTCGGTGTGGGCGAGATCCACAACTTTTGATGCCAGTGCAGCGTAGTTTTCACGATAGTTGTTCAAGGGATGATCTTCATTTTCAACCCAGTAGTCCTCTTGATTCATGCCATGCTTGCGATCGTATTCAATAAACTTTCGCTGCATCTCCAGCATTTCTGCAATAAGTTTTTGTTTCTCACCCATGTTTCTTTGTTCTTGATTAAAGAAAGTGAACATTAAGTGTATCATGGGATTATTCTTAAAATGATATACCAATGTGGATATGCATAATTTTACTGAAAATCAGAAGCTCAATTCAATTTGTTCAGTCCAACGACTGTATCTAGTCCTGCCCGTAGGATAGCCGGGAAAAACTCATTAAATCGTTTGGAAAATAGTACTAACAATCCTCGTTTTACGAATGTATAACCGAATCTAATCTTAAATTTTGATATTTAAATATATTAAAAACCGATATATAAAGGGAACAGCATATAGCGAAAACCCTGAAACGTTATGGGAGAAATTTTTGGTGATCTTCAAAGAGCTGCGGGCCGATTTGTTTCGAACACCTGACTGGCTTTGGTTCAAATTGAATCCGAAACAAGCGGAAAAAGTTAAAAAAGTGCTCTACAGCAAACAAAAGACAATTAGTGACTGCAGAGAATACGTTCATTCGCCGAAAGTCTCTTTGATAGTCGATTCGTTTAACCAGGATAAAAACATTCCGCTATTAGAAGAGCGCTTACGTTTAACCAATGCGGAAGAGCTGATTGTTTGCGATGACGGTTCAATAGATGGCACAACCCAGGAGTGGATTAAGCGACTGACTGGCCGAAATGATTTTTTCCTCAGGTCTAATGACCTGCATGAAATCAGAATTTTGGATAGAGCGATTCATCTTGCAAGGGGCGAAATAATCTGCATCATTCAGGATGATGACTGCCCTCCTAAAAGTGGAGACTGGCTGGATAAATCGATTGCTTTATTTGATATTTATCCCGATTTGGCTGTGCTAGGCGGTTGGGAGGGATACATTGGAATAGATAAACAAGTATGGAACGACTCGGTTGGGCGTGGTAATGGGCCGATACCTTATATCGATCCAGTCACAAAATTTCCATTCATGTTTGTTGACCACGTCAACATCGGGCCTTACTTTATTAGAAAGAGCGCTTATATGAAGCTAGGGAGTTTTGATACAAATTATTCTGCAGTTGGGGAATCGGGAATTCTTTTTGATTCAGAGTACTGCTATCGAGCGTGGATGGGCGGATACAAAGTTGGTCTAGTTGACATACCCTGTAAATCAGCAAACCTTTTCGGTGGTACACACACATGGGGTTTAGAGGGAAGAAAAAAACAAATAGTAGAAAATAGAACTCGACTGCGCGAAAAATATGGTGATCAAGAAAAAAGAATTACATCGCTGAGCGAAAAATCGAATCGTAATCTTGAATATCGCAACTAAGATTTATAGTGCGTTGTTGGTTGGTAATCCCCGAAATTTAACTCATGCCGGAATTAATCAAACCTAACAAATTGCATGTCATTGTAGAAACTGAACTATGCCTTTTTTCGCTATCCCGTCAAGTTATTGCGAGCACCCCCTGGGCTATATGAGAAAAACGGATTTCAGTCGTGTTATTTGGGCATCGTCGTTGGTTCGATTCGAAAGCTAACAAGCACAGTCAGATTATTAGAATTCTCGATTCGAAAACTATGTTTGACTAACCAATGCGAAACAGAAAAACCTGACAAAATAGATTCTCAATCAAACGTGGGATTTTTGTCAGCATATTCCCTTTTTAACAAACGACCCTGGATAGTCGTAGACAAAAACATTTACACCATCAATCGTCGGAAATGTGAAACCGACATCACTGTTGATATTTCTCAACATGTGGTTACCCTTTTTATCCTTGTACCTAGCGATAAATACATTTTTCAGGTTTTCATTGATTAGTGCTGCGGTGTAACCGAACGTCGAATAATCTAGCACGATGTTCTGACATCGAGCTAAAACTGAAAAATCGCCTAAAATGCTTTCGTGTTGAATCGTGGCGCCAAATTTTTTCTCTAGGAATTTCGCCATTGGATGCATTGCCCCATTTATGGGAGGGGTAGTAACAACGTGAATGTTTTTCAACCCACTGATATGAATTGCGTCACGGTAAAAGTTCTGTTCCAACGGAGACGGGCGCCAACCTTTTTGAGATTTTTCAGTCAATGCATCTCCACCTCTAAGATGAACGACTAGGGTCTCTGAAAATTGATCAGCATCCAACGTTATATATTCTGTGAGATAATTCTTTAAGTAGCGGATAAGCACTCGGCGCAATTGGAAAGAATCGTAGTCTGCCATTTGCCAGTGTTGGGAAATGCTTTCAGCATAATCAAAGTGTTGCACCTGATCACCCTTAATTGCAATACCATTTGTTAGAGAAGGAAACAGGTTTGTGATTCCTTTGGCGCCAAAATTTTTGAGCCTTTTTTCATCAGCTTGAATCAACGAAAGTTTTGTTGCGCCTCGCTTTTCTGCGTCGATTAAAGCAACCGCAATCTGATAAATATCATTTCCAAGACCGAGGATCTTTTTGTTCGAGGCATCACAAACTCCTGTCCAATGTTTGATTCTCAGTTCCGTATAAGGTTTGCACGACCTGGTTGACCTGATAATATTCTGGATTCGGCGACTAAACCTTGAATCCAGGCAATAGTTCCACACCAACTTTGGATAAGGCTTAATTTTTGGGTTATCAGTCATCAATTGCAAAATCTGGCTTTAAACTTTGTATAAAAATTGTTAGTCCGCTCCCAATAGGTGTAAGCTTCTCCCAATGGGGCGATAGGTTAGGCATGCCCCTCTCTTTGGTGGACTTGTGTTTTGAACGTAGTCAATTCTTCGAAGAAATGCTTTAGTAAAATGATTTTGATTAGAAAAATTTGCAGCTAATTCCGCGGCTTCCGGCGTGCGATCTGATGGAATGGGTTGAGATTTCAAATATGACCAATAGTGTTTGATGAACAATAAGCGCCGATAGTTATCCCAGTAACCGGAGAATACGAACTTCCAGAATCGGATAGTTTGACGTATTAGTTGATCACTCATCGTTTGAATAAATTGAACTTTGATTTTCGGACCGCTAGATTGTTAATGGCAAATACATGGATAATTGTTACAGAAATCAGATATCAATTACTATAAATTGACGCAACAATAATTTGGGCATAATATTACTCGCAAATGGATTTTTGGCAACTCAATAGTTGCCAAAATTGTCATGCTCGCTACGGAATATTCAGTACATTATGGCAGGTGAAGAAATAATAAATATAACGACCAACGCTGTCGACGTCTATCATTTCGTTTGTGTAAACTTCAATACTAAATCGGAAATTTGCAAATTAGTTCAATCTATTGATTTACCTGATACCAAATTACTTAAACTTTATATTGTTGATAATAGTCGAAACCTGTCGATTGATGAAGTCAATGTCGAAAGTGTAAAAAACCTGGATATTGAAATAATTACGCCCCCAGAAAACCTCGGGTACTTCGGTGCATTGCGTTATGCCATTGACCAATTTAATCTTCTAGATCAAGCCAACTTTCTAGGATTGACCAATCCTGATATTGTTTTCTCAAGAGAATTTTTTAAGGTTTTGTCGTCAATAGATTTTCCAGAAGATTTGGCGGTGATAGCACCAGAAATTATTGCCTTTCCTCGCAAATATAAAAGCAATCCATTTATGCTTCGGCGCCCCTCGCACGATGAAATGAAACTAAAGCTATGGGCGCACAGTTCTACTGTAAATCTTTGTCTGTATTCAGTAATTTCGACTATCAAGAAAATTGTTCAAAGCAAACTAAAATCGAGTGAAAAACATTCTAATGGATTTTCAATATATGCCGCACACGGTAGCCTCCTTATTTTTAGACCGGCTTATTGAGAAAAAGGTGGGGACTTTAATCACATGGGGTTTCTATTCTGCGAGGAGCTTTACGTAGCCGAGAATTGTAGAATTAATGGTACCAGTATTTCGCTTTATTCTGATTTAATCGTTTTTCACGATGAGCATTCGTCAATATCCAAACTCAAAAAGTCGATAATTGCTCAACATGCCCGTGAGAGCCTGGAATTTGTTTTGCAGAAGTTTTTTGTGGAAAAATAGGGTAAGGAACCACTGATTCAGCACAGTGAATGAGTTTGTCCAGACGTCGTATTCTGGATTTTTTCGATTTAGACCAGTGTATAGATTTTCTCAAGATCAACTAGTCTTCCAGATTAGTTGACGAAATACCTTTATGGGGAATAAACAATCCACATCCATACAGGCGCCCCGGTCCCAGACCCCGTTGTTGCAGGCGTATAGACGCATCGAACTCCAGATCTGCTAACATGACACTGCACACGGAGATATTTTTACCATGGAGTTGTAAATATTTATGTTTTCCACAAAGTAGTTTTGGGGGAATTATGTCCATGGCTTCCATCTCAGCGAGAAGTCGTTGTACAAATGCGGCCTCGGTTTCGTCAACATCAAAAATAATTTTACGGGCAAACAATGTTGTAGAACGACTCAAGGGTAAAGCCGTTGACTCGCCAACTGAAACTTTGTTGCCATTGATGTCCAGATTCTGACCTGACAAAATCTGGGAATCGATAATTCGTTGTCTGGGCAATCGTAACCGCAAACGTGAGCGCCGGGATACGAAAAAGTTTTCGTCTGGGGAATCATCGCCCCGGCTCCAGGCGTTTCCGGATTCAGGGTAATTAATCAGGTGGATTCCAGCATTTTCCTGCTCCCGAATCCATGGCAGTTTTTCTTGAATCGCTTCAGACAATTTCTCGGCATGATCCAGAGGCAACATTTTTGCTGTTATACGAAAGGATAAATCCTGAATATCGTTAGGAATTTTTCGAATGGCCAGGTTTTCTGAATCTTCCCACTGCATAATTAATTCTTCGGCAAAGTTGCTTGTAGTCCATCGCGATCAAACCACCATTCATCCTGGACCAGCACATCGATCACATTGCGCAGCCGGGGCAAAAACTTTTCAGGATCCATCAATTCCAGTTTTGCAATCCAGTTATCAAAATCTGATTGCGCGTGAGTATCAGAATGTCGACGCCCGACGCTGGATAACATTTGCATCGCGTCAACATACAGATCCTTGTTATCAGTCAGATGTTCACGCAGGTTATAAACATATACCGCTGTTGCCGCAGCAACCGCCGCACCGTCTGAATCATCTGCGGTTTCATCAATGACGTATTGCAACATGTTCACAGTAATTTTCGGGTCCACTGGAAAGGTCACGGCAAGCCATACCCCCTGACCCAATGCCGGAAGACTGTTTGTCTGGGCGCATTGGAAAAGTATTTCGCAAATCTCTATGGCCAGAGGCCAATTCTGAGTTTCAATATAAATATCAAACAGAGGTCGCGCCCTTAACCAGGCTTTGTCAGTTTGCTTCAGATTCAGTAACAACCATGCGGCTCGTTTATTGAGATCGATGAGGTTTTGAGATTCTGTTTCATAATTTTGGTCCCAGGTCGCAATTTTATTTTCGATTACATCGAGCTGGTACGCAATTGCTGCCATAGAGGTCTGGGCGTCTTCCCCGGTCTCAGCACCAAAATCAATTGTGTTTCGAGTAGTCATGTTTGGAATCAGTTTGCGACACGATCAAAATATCGGGCACGAAAAATCAACCTGCTACGGTTGGCACTGTCTTCAAAGCCGCTTCGGCAATGTAATACATTGTTGCAAATGAGTCCCTGACCGGATTCCAGTGTATGACCGAGGATAAATGGATTGTCTTCCAGTATGGTTATCAGTGTATTTCTTGCAACGTCCAGGATCGGATCGTCTTTCCAGTGGATTGATCGCGAGCGAGAAGTATATCTCATGTGAAGATGCCCGGACTGGGAAACCGAAAATACCGGGCCGGTGACTGAACTGCGGATGCTCTTGCTTTCTATTCGGGTTTTATTTTGTTCTTCCGTTCGGTTTTCGGGAATGGTCATGGCATCGGTTTGGGACAATGCGGCAATAAAATCAGGGCTTTGATCACGGAGCAACAGGTAGGCCAATTCATGGTCAAGAATTTTATTTTCGCCGCCCCGAGCTGCAGGATCTGCGCAATGTAAAATGAACGACTGAATTTCTGTACCAGGCACATGATAGTAACCATCGGTATGCCAGTTCAAAGGCTGATTGCTGAATGGAATGTATCGCGACGATGTTGAGTCAGCGCGAATTTTCAGCTCGCTAATACCGTCGGTCTGGGTTGAAATGTTTTTGCAAAGACGGGTCAACCCCAGTTGTTTGCCCAAAATCAGGACGTCCTGATGGTTCATCGTCTTTTTGCACTGATAAATTGCAATATTGGCAATCCTGCAGGAATACTGCAAGGACTTAATTTCATTGGAGCTGAGATTTTTCGGGTCGGTGATGGGGGTTATAAGATCTGCGACCCGGGCGGGATAGGCACTCAGTTTGTTATCGCGCCATTTCCGGTATGCGGAAATTTCGATCAGGGAAAAAGGGTTTACGGACATGATTCATTATGGTGGGAAAACTAGAAAATCGGTCATATCTCTATGGGGATATATGCGGGGTACAACGGGGCAGTTTCGAAATAGTCGCTATGCCCCTAAAATAGCGCCAACATAAAATCAACAAATTTTAGCCCTGACCGAAGTCGATCACGGTATCGAGGAACCAATGCATGACTGATAAAACCAAAGATTCTACAGGCAATCTCACGGGCAACCCCATCGAGGTTTCCATCCATGATACACCTATGCTGGATGAACTCGAAACCGGACCCTGGCCGAGCTTTGTTTCAGGCATAAAAAAACTGCGAAATGATCATGATGACGATCGGGTCAAAGGCGTTGCCAATGATTTGTTGGGTCAGCTCGAGCATTCCTATGAAACCCGAAAAGGGTACTGGAAGGGTGGGACGGTAAGTGTGTATGGTTATGGTAGTGGCATCATTCCACGGTTTTCGGAAGTGGGCGATCAATTTCCCAAATCCAAAGAATTTCATACCGTCCGTGTGCAGCCGCCCGCTGGCAATCACTACACCACAGATATCCTCCGTCAGCTCGCTGACAGTTGGGAGAAGTGGGGATCTGGACTGGTCACGTTTCATGGGCAAACTGGCAACATCATGTTTATCGGTTCGTCTACCGAAAATACCCAGCATTTCTTCGATGACATTAACGAATATGGTTTCGACCTCGGCGGCGCTGGCCCCTGCGTAAGGACCGCCATGTCTTGCGTCGGTTCGGCACGATGTGAGCAGTCCTGCGCCAACGAGCACAAACTTCATCGATCCCTGGTGAATAATTTTACCGACGATGTTCATCGGCCGGCATTGCCTTATAAATTTAAATTCAAGATTTCCGGTTGCCCCAATGATTGCACCAACTCAATTGAGCGCGCCGACTTTGCTGTGATTGGAACCTGGAAGGATGACATAAAAGTAAATCAACCCGAATGGAAAAACTATGTTGAGAAAAAAGGAAGACAACATGTTATCGACAATATCATCACCCGCTGCCCAACTTCGGCGCTGTCGTTAAAAGACGATGACACCCTGGAAATCAATAATTCAGATTGTGTGAAATGTATGCACTGCTTGAATGTAGTACCCAAGGCATTGAGTCCTGGGGATGATAAGGGGGTTACGGTTTTGATTGGCGGCAAGCGCACCCTAAAAATCGGTGACCTCATGGGTACTGTGATTGTGCCCTTCATGAAAATGGACACCGAAGAAGATTATGAGCGGATTGTTGAACTGGCAGAAGAGACCATCGATTTTTGGGCGGAGAACGGCCTGGAGCATGAGCGCTGCGGTGAAATGATTGAACGAATTGGCCTGGTGAATTTTCTCGAAGGCATTGGTGTAGATGTTGATCCAAATATGATCGCCCATCCTCGGGAAAGCTCTTATGTGCGAACCGATGGTTGGGACGACGAAGCCAAACAATGGTTTGAGAAGCGGGCTGAAAAACGTGTGGCTGAGGCCGAAGCTCAGGTTCGGGCAGGATAGGGAGAAAAACCATGGCAAAACAAATGCGAACACCTATCGAATCGGGTTGTCCCGATGGTTTTCAGTATATGCATCCGGTGATGCTAAAGAATTTCGGTCAATGGGAATGGCATGACCACCCCCAGCCTGGCGTACTTCGTCATGCGGCGAAAAGTGGTGATGAAATCTGGACGGTGAAAGCCGGCACCCAGAGGATTCTTGATGTTTATACCTTGAGAAAATTGTGCGACATCGGCGATCAATACGCCGATGGCCATGTGCGTTTTACCATCAGGTCGAACATGGAATTTTTTGTTGCTGATAAAGCGAAGGTCAAACCTCTGATTGAAGCCCTGGAAAAAGAAGGGTTTGTCGTCGGCGGTACTGGAAACTCCCTGGCCATGATCGCCCATACCCAGGGCTGGCTGCACTGTGATATTCCAGGCACCGATGCCTCGGGCGTGGTCAAGGCAATGATGGATGAACTAATCGACGAATTTAAAAACTGCGACATGCCCAATCGGGTTCACATGACTACATCCTGCTGTCAGATTAACTGTGGTGGGCAGGGAGATATCGCAATCAATATCCAGCACACCAAGCCACCAAAAATAAACCACGACCTGGTTTCAAACGTTTGCGAGCGGCCATCGGTGGTTGCACGTTGCCCCGTAGCGGCGATTCGCCCTGCAGTGGTCAATGGCAAGGCGACTCTGGAAGTGGATGAGAAAAAATGTATTTGTTGCGGTGCCTGTTATCCGCCCTGTCCGCCTATGCAAATTAATGATCCGGAACATACCAAGCTGGCGATCTGGGTTGGTGGAAACCACTCCAATGCGCGATCAAAACCCAGTTTTCAGAAACTGGTTGCCGCAGGTATTCCGAATAATCCACCGCGATGGCCCGAAGCCACCGCAATTGTGAAACAAATCCTGCGCACCTATAAAGAAGACGCAAAAGACTGGGAACGCATAAATGACTGGATCGATCGTATCGGTTGGCCACGATTTTTCGAACGCACTGGATTACCTTTTACCAAGTATCATATCGATCATTGGCGGGGGTCTAGGAAGAGTTTAAACTCGTCAACCCATATCCGTCTCTAAGACATCACCCAATCAATTTATTTAATATTTAACTGGAGATTTAAACATGGCCATTGAACTAGACGGTCGTACTTACGAGACAGACGAAGAAGGCTATCTGGCAAATTTGTCAGAATGGAATCCGGAAGTTGCTGGATACATGGCCCAACTCGATGACTGTGACCTCGATGAAAACCATTGGGAAGTAATTAATTTTCTTCGTGAATACTATGAAGAATATCAAATCGCCCCTGCAGTTCGAGTGCTGACCAAGTCCATTGGTAAAACGCTGGGAAAAGATAAAGGTAACAGTAAATATCTTTATCAACTGTTTCCCTATGGTCCTGCGAAGCAGGCTTGTAAGTATGCAGGTTTACCGAAACCCACCGGCTGCGTCTAATTTATTAATTATCTTTTTGCGAACTTGCCTTGCAATATCACAAAAATCCTAATTAATAGAAGTGATTCATAAATAACCAGATAATCCGTCAGATTATGTCGGCAATAACAATAATCTACGGAATTTTGTTTTATCTGGCTACGGCGGTTCTGGTGATTGGTACGGCGCGAAAAATAATCCAGTATGCCCGAACACCGGCGCCTCTGAAAATCCCCACCACGCCAGCACCGACCACCAGGGCAGGAGTGGCGGCGCGATTGTTCCGGGAAATCGTTTTCTTCGAGAGTCTGTTCAAGGGTAGCAAGTGGAGTTGGTTGTTCGGCTGGCTGTTTCATTTTGGCCTGGTGATAGTACTGCTTCGCCATTTACGTTATTTCACCGAACCGGTTTGGACCATAGTGACGGTATTAAACGACATCGGAGTTTATATGGGCTGGGTCATGGTTGCTGGATTACTCGGTTTGCTCGGACGCCGATTTCTGGTAGATCGAATCCGCTATATATCTGCGCCGTCGGACTATTTAATGTTACTGCTGATTATCAGCATTGGTTCCAGTGGGTTGTTAATAAAGTATGTGTTCCACAGCGATATCATTGCCCTGAAAGGTTTCATTTCCGGGCTAATCTATTTTCAGTGGCAGCCGCTCCCGGCTGATCCAATGTTATTAATTCACCTGGGGTTGGTCATTATATTAATGACTATATTCCCAATCAGCAAACTACTCCACGGGCCTGGAATCTTTTTCAGTCCGAGCAGAAACCAGGTTGACAACCCAAGGGAACAACGTCATGTGGCGGCCTGGGCGGCGGCATCGGAAAAGAGCGAGTAAGGAATATGCAACCACCAAAAATTAGTTTCGATATTCCAGCCCTGACGGAATTTCCGCAGATTCCCGTGATCATTAATGGCGCGATGCAACATAGCCAGCCATTCAGGGCAAAACCCGAACACCAGGAACCATTGGGTTATCCCGGAGAGTTGGTGGAAGACTGGCATGACAAAGCCATTGCCAAGATGGGAGATCTGTTGGGGAAATTTCGTGGACTGCGGGTGTTCATGGATACCTGTATTAAGTGTGGCGCTTGCACCGACAAGTGTCATTACTTCCTCGGTACCGCTGATCCAAAAAACATGCCCGTGGCACGGCAAGATCTGTTGCGGGCGGTGTATCGTCGATACTTTACCTTTGCGGGAAAATACTTTCCCAAATTGGTGGGTGCGGTGGATTTAACCGAAGAGGTCATCGCCGACTGGTATCGATATTTTTACCAATGCTCAGAATGTCGTCGTTGTTCGGGCTATTGCCCCATCGGCATTGATACCGCGGAGATCACCATGGCTGCCCGTGAGATTCTGGATCACATCGGTGTGGGGCAGAAATACAGTAATGAGATTATTGGTAAAGTTCATACCATCGGTAATAATCTCGGTTTGCCAAAACCCGCATTGCTGGATACCCTGGAAGGTCTTGAAGAAGACGTGGAAGAGGAAATCGGAATAGATGTGAAATTTCCGGTGGACCAAAAAGGTGCAGAAGTTTTATTAGTGGTACCCAGCGCCGACTTTTTTGCCGAGCCTCATATTGATGGATTGATAGGTTATGCCAAGGTCTTCCATCGCGCAGGTATTAGCTGGACCTTAAGTTCTTATGCCTCCGAAGCGGCCAATTTTGGCGTGTTCACCGGCTCTTACGAACATATGCAAAAAGTAGCGAGCCGGGTTCGAACCGCTGCTCTGGAACTGGGGGTGAAACGAATTGTGGTTGGAGAGTGTGGTCATGCCTGGCGGGTTGCTTACAGTTTCTGGAATACCTTGATTGGGCCGTTTGATTTCCTCGACCAAAACTACCCTGTGCCACAACATATCTGTGAGTTGACTCATGATCTGATACAGCGCGGCGCATTGAAGTTTGATCGTGATGTCCACGATGACAAGGTGATCACTTTTCACGATTCATGCAATGTGTCCCGGGGCTCCCGAATGGGAAATACTCCGGGCGGCCAGTTCACTATTCCGCGAGATATTATAAAAGCCTGTAGCCATCATTTTGTTGATATGGCTGCGGATACCATCAAGGAAAACACATTTTGTTGCGGCGGCGGCGGTGGATTGTTAACCGATGATCTACTCGAATTGCGGGTCAAGGGTGCCATGCCCCGGGCCCAGGCGTTGCAGCATGTTATCGAAGACTATGGCGTAACCCACATGGCGGCAATTTGTGCGATCTGTAAAAGTCAGTTCACCAAGGTATTGCCGATGTATGGCATGAGCATGGATATGGTCATCAGCGTACATCAGCTGGTGGGTGATGCCCTGATCATGGAGAGAGAACATTAGAGCTCATCTGAAAAAATGGATCCCCGCCCCCCGATCGGGGCCGAGGACAAGCTTCGCGGGGATGACCGTCATCACATTTTCCAACAATTGCGTCTCCGAAACTAATTAGCGTTAAATTGATCATGACAACAACCGCCGACGAT
The DNA here is from genome assembly GCA_965237725.1 of Candidatus Spongiihabitans sp. Classification (GTDB taxonomy): domain Bacteria; phylum Pseudomonadota; class Gammaproteobacteria; order Arenicellales; family Poriferihabitantaceae. The sequence goes on along the minus strand of OZ250151.1, from coordinate 1,969,375 downwards.
AACCCAAAACGTACTTTCACCAAATATGAAGAGGGTGCCTTTAAGTGGGGAAACTATCAGGAAAATATTTTCAATGAAGACACTTCCCACAAATGCCCAACCTATGTGCATCGTACACCACCTTGCCAGGGAAGCTGTCCATCTGGAGAAGACGTCCGTGGCTGGTTGCAGATTGTTCGGGGAATAGAAAAGTCTCCCGAGGGTATGAGTTGGCAGGAATATGCATTCCGGCGATCCACCGATGCAAACCCGTTTCCCTCGATGATGGGAAGGGTTTGTCCGGCGCCATGCGAAAGTGGATGCAATCGCAACAACGTCGATGATTTTGTTGGCATCAACGCAGTAGAGCAATTTATCGGCGATACCGCAGTTGATCAGGGTTTTGAATTTGAAACCCCGGTTCCTCTAAATGACAAAAATATTGCCATAATCGGCAGCGGTCCTGCTGGTCTGTCCGCGGCCTACCATCTTCGGCGGCGTGGATATGGCTCTACAATTTTCGAAAAGCATTCCGAGCTCGGCGGCATGTTCCGATTCGGCATTCCTGGCTATCGAACCCCAAGAGATGTGCTCGACCACGAAATCCAGAGGATCCTTGCCCTGGGCGGTATCGAGGTTAAATTGAACACCAAGGTGGGTAGCGATATCGCTATCGATCAGTTGGAGAAAGACTATGATGCCATTATCTGGGCAATCGGTTGCCAGACTGGTCGAGGACTACCATTGGAAGGTTGGAAGGACACACCCAACTGCGTTTCCGGGGTGGCTTTCCTCGAGTCGTTTAACAAGGGCGATATGAAAGTCACTGCGGATAAAGTGATCTGCATCGGCGGCGGTGACACCTCGGTGGATGTGGTATCCGTCGCACGGCGACTGGGAAAAATCGAAAGCATCAATGACAATCATCGACCAGAGAAAGTCATCGGTGGTTATGCTGCTCACGATTCGGCGATGACCGCAGCTCGGGAAGGTTCCAATGTTACCTTGACCGCATTGTTCAAGCGCAAGGAAATGACTGCTACAGAAATGGAAGTCGAGGACGCCACAACCGAAGGGGTTAAAATTTTAAATGGGGTTATGCCCGTAGAAATTTTTCGGGATGATGGTGGACGGGCAACTGGATTGAGAATGGCAGAATGCCAGGTGAATGAAAAGGGTGTTCCAGAACCTGTGGAAGGGACAGAATTTGAACTCGAAGCTGACCTGGTTGTTTCTGCAATTGGTCAGGGAGGGGATCTGGAAGGCATCGAGGAAATTGGCAATGAATATCAGTTTATTGATGCTGACGCCTATTTTCGCGTGCCCAACCGCGATGGCCATTTTGTTGCCGGGGATATCGTTCGACCCCATTTGCTCACGACTGCAATTGGGCAAGCGTCCATCGCCGCTGCCAGTGTGCATAGTTATCTTTGTGGAAGTGACCAGTACAAGCGACCCAAAGTTGATGTTCATCACTTTAACTTGTTGAGCAAGCTCAACGAATCAGGTTTGGCGCCGACGGAATACGATAACACCCAATGTCATGGCACCGACGGTTCCGAATTTGCCATTCATAATTTTGAAGACCGCTCGGCCAATGAAATAATTTCTTCGGACAAATTATTCCTTGCACATTTTCCCTATGAGAAACGCAATATTCGAAGTACCAAAGTTCCTGATTCCGAGGCGGTGTTGGGTAACTTCGAAGAGCGTCATCTGGTTTTGAGCGAAGAAGAAACCGTTGCGGAAGCCAAACGCTGTATGAGTTGCGGGATGTGTTTTGAGTGCGATAATTGTGTAATCTATTGTCCTCAGGATGCAGTGTTCAGAGTCAAGAAAGATAAATCTACCATGGGTCGATACGTTGATACCGATTACAACAAATGTATTGGCTGTCATATCTGCGCTGATGTTTGCCCTACGGGATACATAGATATGGGGCTGGGGAAATAATTCGGCCAGTGTATGTCATGGGATAGTTTGATTAATAATGACCAACACACGATCAATATTATTTTTAACAGCAGGAGCCGGTTTGGTTTCTCTTGCCCTTTCTCTTGCCCTTTCTCCTGCCATGGCATCGGATCAGCAGAGTGAGTTAGCAGTGAATATTCCTGTGGCCATAAAAGGCGAGAGCTGCGTCGCGCCACTGGATGAAATGCGACGAAATCACATGACCCTATTATTCCACCAACGCGACAGAACTGTGTACCAGGGTGAGCGGGACACGCGATTCGCTCTGACAGGTTGTCTTGAATGTCATACCCAAAAAGACGGTTTTGGTGAATTTATTCCGATAAATGCCGAAGGCCAGTTTTGTTACAGCTGCCATGCCTATACCGCGGTGAAGATGGATTGTTTTGAATGTCATGCAACCACGCCGGGACATCAGGCTGCTTCCAATAACTGAAAACCAGAAAATGAACTTGATCCGTCCAATTTTGTTATTCCCCAACACTGAATCTATTGCTTATGATTATGGATCCCGGATAGGTGCGACGCACCTTCCGGGAAGACGCAAGTGGTTGTGGGGCTCGTATGTTTGTCTTCGAATAGCCGCATGGGTTGCCATTATCGCTCTGCCGTCATTCTGGATTTATGTTGCAAATATTTCGGCAAGACGTAATGGGTTACTGTTCCCCCTGCCGTCATTCCGGAAGGCCGAAGGCCTATCCGGAATCCACAGTCAAGAAATAACGGGATTTGGCAATGACTAACAAACAGATAAATCGACTGGATGCTCATTCTGCTCGGGTATACGTTGCAAATACCCTGGGAAGACGTAATGGTTGCTGTTTCCCCTACCGTCATTCCGGAAGGCCGAAGGCCTATCCGGAATCCATGGCCTCAAAATAACTGGACATGACAATGACTAACAAACCGATAAATCGACGGCAAGCGCTTACTGCTGGCGGTGCAGCTTTGCTCAGTCTCGCACCGGGAATCAGGCTGGTGGATCTGGCTTTAGCTGCCTCGGAAGGCAACAGTACTGATCAACTGGTTCGTTGGGGCATGCTGGTAGATGTAAACAAATGCGCTGATGGCTGCACTGACTGTATTGATGCCTGCAATACTGAGCATGGTCTCAATGGTACAGGGCGACCCGAGAGCGATGCACAATATATTCGTGAAATCACGGTAAACGACAAGGCCACCGGCAAGCAATTTTCATTGCCGGTGATGTGCCAGCATTGCGAGACCGCACCCTGTGTTGATGTTTGTCCCACCGGCGCTTCTTTCCGACGGGAAGATGGCGTGGTGCTGGTGGATAAGCACACCTGCATTGGCTGTCGGTATTGCATGCTGGCCTGCCCGTACAAGGCAAGATCCTTTGTCCACGAAAATTTGACCGACCAGGTGCCAACTACCCCGCGAGGTAAAGGCACGGTGGAATCCTGTAACTTCTGCACCCAGAGAATTGACCGCGGCGGCAACCCGGCCTGCGTAGAAGCCTGTGATTCAAATGGCCACAATGCCCTTGTATTTGGAGATATGAATGATGAAAACAGTGAACTGGCACAACAACTAAAACAAAAATCTACAACCCAGATTCGATCTGATCTTAATCTCAATACCGGGGTTCGCTATCATGGCATCTAACCTGAGCGTATCTATCTGATGGTGCGAGAGAACTACGCAATCTGGAATTGTAACTGCAGGTTCTACTGGGTAATTCTGGCAGCCCTTGGTTTGCTCATAATCAATGGCCTTATGTTTGCGCGTTATATGGAGCATGAAGGTCATTGGGTAACCGGCATGAATAATCAGGTGGTATGGGGGTTGCCCCATGTCTTTGCAATATTTTTAATTGTTACTGCATCGGGTGTTTTGAACGTCGCATCGATTTCTTCGGTTTTTGATAAAGCAGAATACAAAGTCTGGGCCCGGCTGTCCGGGCTGCTTGCAATTGCGTTACTAATCGGTGGGTTAATAGTTCTGGTGCTGGATCTAGGTCGACCCGATCGATTGATTATTGCAATGACCCATTACAACTTTAAGTCCATATTTGCCTGGAATATTATTTTATATATTGGATTCATCCTGGTGGTCATTATCTATTTGTGGATGTTATTTGAACCCCGTATGAATCGATATTCCAAAACCGCGGGCATTGTTGCATTCGCCTGGCGAATTGTTCTGACCACAGGAACGGGTGCAATTTTTGGCATCATTATTGCAAGGCAGGCATACCATACCCTGATGATGGTGCCTTTGTTCATTGCCATGTCATTGAGTTTTGGTACCGCGTTTTTTGTACTTTATCTCGCTGCCCTAAGGCAAAACCAAAGTGCATTTGCGGATGCAGATTTCCTTCGAAGACTAGGTCGGTTGATAGGCGTGTTTGTATCCATTGTGTTGTTATTGACTGCAGCGACACATGGCATGAAATATATCAATATCGAAACCCGGGAATACGAAATATTTATTCTATTTAATGGTGGAATTTACACCACGCTATTGTGGGCAGGGCAGGTTGTGATTGGCAGTTGTGTGCCATTGATGCTGATTTACTTTCCAGGGGTTTTAACAATCTATCGATTGGTTGTCGCCAGCTTTCTAGTGGTTACGGGGGGATTCGCCCAGTTGTGTGTGGTTATCATTGGCGGGCAAGTCTTTCCTTTAATTCTGTTTCCCGGCAAACAAATATCCAGCAGCTTTTACGACGGTGTTATTGTAGATTACATTCCGAGTCTCGCAGAAATATCCCTGGGCATAACCGGCGTCGCCAGTGCTATTTTTATAAGCTTGCTGGTACTACGAGTATTACCCTTTTTGCCCAAAGCGTTATCGTTCTCTAGCAAATCATAGCGACCACAAAGAATCTGTATTTATGGAAACATCAGGACATAACGGCTTTTATCTCTCGGCGGCTCACAAGTCGTCGGGTAAAACTATTGTGACCATTGGGATTTGTGCGGTACTTAGAGCTCGACAGGTTTCGATTCAGCCTTTCAAGAAAGGTCCGGATTACATCGACCCGTTGTGGCTGACCCAGGCATCGGGCCGTGATTGCATCAATCTCGATTTCCATACCCAGAGCCATGAACAACTAATTTCTACCTTCACAGATCGTTGCGCTGAAAATGATTTTGGAATTGTGGAGGGCAACAAAGGTTTGCACGATGGCGTAGCCATTGACGGCAGCGACAGCAATGCTGAACTTGCAGCGCTGCTTGGTCTGCCCGTTGTGCTTGTGCTGGATACCCAGGGCACCACCCGGGGCATAGCGCCTTTACTTCTTGGTTATCAGCATTTTGATTCAAGAATTAATTTGGCTGGTGTGATTCTTAATCGGGTGGCTGGTCCGCGACATGAGCAAAAACTACGAGACAACATCGAATCCCATACCGATGTTAGTGTGATTGGCGTTATCCCCAGAGATGACCAATTACGCATTGACGAAAGACATCTGGGGTTAACCCCAAATACTGAAATGTGTGGCGGTGAAAAAAAAATTGAAGCAATCAAAAATATCATTGAATCCAGCGTTGATCTGGAGTTTTTGACAGGGTTAAGTTCTAGCCGATTAATAGATGCTTCGAAAAGCACAACTTTCTCATCTCCGATTAAACAATCCAAAACCGATCCCAAAACCGATTTTAAAACTAAGTTCAAAACCGATTCCAAGGCCGATATAAAAATTGGCATACCCAGAGACGCTGCATTTGGGTTTTATTATGTTGATGACTTTAATGCATTCCGTCAACAAGGGGCAGAGCTTGTTTTTTATGATTCGTTGGAAGATCCTGAATTACCCGATGATATCGACGGTTTGTTTATCGGCGGTGGTTTCCCGGAAGTGCAAATGACTGAGTTGGAACGCAATCAGTCCATGCGTAAATCGATATTTGATTACATATCAAATGGTGGTCCAACCTATGCAGAATGTGGTGGACTGATGTACCTGGGGCAATCCATTGCCTGGCATGGCGGCGAAGCTGAAATGGTGGGAGCATTGCCCTTGAGGGTTACCATGGAAGACAAGCCCGTTGGCCGTGGGTATGTGCGGTTGAAAGAAACCTGTCGTTCACCTTGGGGTGAATTGTCGGAGTCAAGTCAATTAATCCATGCCCATGAGTTTCATTATTCCAGGGTCGAAGTTCTTGATAACAACATCGAATTTGCCTACGAAGTTGAGCGGGGATGGGGCTTTGATGGTCAACACGATGGCTTGATCTACAAAAATGTACTGGCAAGCTTTTGTCACTTGCGGTCCGTTGGACCGGTAAACTGGGTGGAAAAATTTACCCGTTTTATACGCAATACCCGAGTGCAACGCATTGCCAGCGCTGATTTAAATGCGAAGGTCCGAACCGCAGTATAATTCCCTGTTCGAATAAAACAATTTCCAGGGCTGACTCACAACCTTTGCTATGACACCCGAACACGAGCAACCAGATCATTTGTCCCAGGCACAATTCAGGGCCCAGGAGCGGACCTATCTTGCCCACGAACTGCATGATTCCCTGGCCCAGACCCTGGCCAGCGTGCGTTACTACATTCGTAATCTCGATCATGCAATTCAGGGGGGTGATGAATGTGAAATTTTTGAATTGCTCGAGACCGTTGAAAACAACGTCGAAATTGCAAACAAGGAATTGCGTGAACTGATCAATCGATTTCGTGGGCCAATGGAAGAGGAAGATCTGATTCCTGCACTTGAAAACATTACCCTGAAATTCAAAGCTGAAACTGCAATCAATGCGGTATTTCAGAACAGGTTGAGCGATATTGAATGTTCACAGCTGGTGACCGCCCAGGTGGTGAGAATAGTTCAAGAAGCATTGGCCAATATTCGCAAGCACGCCGATGCAACAATGGTTCGGGTGATGGTCCATCAGGAATCTGAATCCATCCATTTGCTGGTTGAGGACGATGGCATTGGATTCGATCAGAAAAAAGTAGCAGCCGATTGCGCAAATCACTTTGGCCTTAAAACCATGGCAGAACGGGCAACACGAACTAACGGGTCGTTCAATATAGATAGCATTCCTGGGGAAGGCACACGAGTGCAACTGACATTTCCGATGGAACAACACGAATCATGAAAATTCTAATTATCGATGACCATACCCTGTTTCGTTCGGGGTTAATGAGTCTATTGGAGCGGCGAAAGATTGAAGTAGTTGCGGCGGGAGATGGCCGTGAAGGGATTTCAATTTTAAAAAACAATACCTTTGAGATAATTTTGCTCGATTTAAGGATGCCCGAAATGAGTGGTCTGGAAGTATTAAAATGGATTCGACAAAGCAAAATCGAAACCCCGGTTATCATGCTGACAACATCCGACGAAGAAAAGGATTTAATTCAGTCGCTACAGTTTGGCGCCCAGGGTTATTTGCTCAAAGATATGGATCCCGATGATCTGGTAAAGGCATTAAAGGACGTCCTGTCTGGCCAAACAATTGTTGCACCGGATCTGGCCAATTTGCTTGCCCGGGTTGTGCAGAAAGGCGGTATGGCAGACGCTGCGTCGCCGAGAACACTGGAAAAAATTCTCACTACTCGGGAGTTTGAAGTCATTCGGCACATAACCAAGGGTCAGAGCAACAAAGTCATTGCAAGAAACTTGGGAATTACCGATGGCACTGTGAAGTTGCATGTGAAGTCGATATTGAGAAAGTTGGACGTGCATTCCAGAGTAGAAGCCGCGGTCATTGCGGTGGAAGAGGGGCTCGATTAAATTTGTTATCTTCCACCTTGTTTCACTAAAAGAGAAACTTAGGCGGTTGATCGCCTGTAGACCGCAGTGACGATACCCATGGCAATCAATGCGCCACCACCAAGGCGCGATAGTGTGGTCAGTACAGCCGGCCGGGCAATTTTCTGGCGCAGGCGATCCGCCAATAGTGCATAGGCAAGTGAATTAATTGCAGCCAGGCCAACAAAAGTAGAAATCAAAATCGCGAATTGGGGTAAAAGGGCAGTTTCGGTGTTGATAAATTGAGGGACAAAGGCGATGAAGAAAACAATGGATTTTGGATTCATCGCTGTTACCGCTGCAGCGTGACCGAAAACCCGGGGACCCGTGGTAGCAGGAACTTTGCCAAACTCCCCTAGCCCTTGTTCAGAATTATTTGATAAAAGTTTAACCCCCAGATAAATCAGATAAGCTGCGCCTACCAGCTTCAATACGGTGAATAATGTCGAAGAGGTCAACACGATGGCACCGAGTCCAGCTAGGGAAGCACTCATCGCAACAAAATCACCCAGCGCAACACCTGCTACCGTGGCCAGAGCAACTGGTCGTCCCTGGCTAATCGCATAACTTAGAACCAGGAGAATGGTGGGGCCAGGTATGAGAAGGAGTACTGTAGATGCTGCGGCGAAGGCGAGCCAGACTTGAAAATCCATAATGAAATCATTAAGTGAAATGATCTAGAATGATCATTTAAGCTACCTTTCGTAGTACATAAAATTACCGACGTATCGAAAGGGCTGGTCGGTACAGGCGACACCGCGATGGGTCTGACTGGAGTCGAATATCACAACTCTATTGGCTTTGCTTTCAACCAGGCCACCTTCCTTAAATTCAGTGCCACCATTGTTTTCGTTGATATAGAACACCGCAGATTTTAAATTGTTATAGCTCGAATCTTCATGCCATGCCTCGGGTATATCCATGCCCTTTCCGTTTGCCGTTGCATTGAACTTGCATCTAAACAGGCTCGCCGCATTTAACTTTGCAAGCAATGGATGAAGCAGCGGTACCAGTGGAGACGGCAGGAATTGCTCCTGATGATATACATCGTGGACAAATTGTGGATATTTCTCTCGATCACCAATGCCATGCAAAGTCCAGGTGACGGCCATTTGTGGGGTTGTACTGGTTTCAGGAGAAAAGCAATAGGCCAGCTTTTGAAAATCACTTTCATCCATAAAATTATCGTGGACTTTCATATCGTCTGCTTTAAATATAGTTGATGCGGTTTAGTATATTTACAAACAACCTGTTCGGCAAGTATGGCCGTTATTCGAACCCGAAGAAACCAGGCCCGATTTACGATGATTCAACTTTACGATTGCCTGCCATTTTCTTTACCAGATCACTGGCGCCAGTCTCAAACCACGCCGGAATCAGGCCATGGACAATTGCCATGCCAGCGGCCATGAGGCAGTTGATAGCGTATCTAAAGGCAACACCCTGGTGTTCAAAATAACTTTCATTTACTGAATTCAGATGAGACTTGCTTGATTTGATCATGGTGGATTGGTTCTGATATTTATTCCGGGATGGGGATTTCATTGACCCAATTCGGTACATGATAGCCTTTTTGTACCGCGGGTCGTCCAGCGATTACGCCATACCAACGCTTTACATATTCGAACTGATTCATGTCGATTTTCTGCCATTCGTATCTCGAAATCCAGGGCCACAAAGCGATATCGGCGATAGAATAATCGCCGGCAACATATTCGTGATTTTCCAGATGATCGTCTAATACTGTATACAAACGCTGGGCTTCCATGCCATATTTTTTCTCGGCGTATTCGCTGACGCCTGGATTATAGTGTAAAAACTGGTGTGCCTGGCCGAGCATGGGTCCAAACCCGCCCATTTGTAACATTAACCATTCCAGAATCTCCCAGCGGTCTTTCTCGGGGTAAAACAGGCCAGATTTTTCTGCCAGATAAATAAGGATGGCGCCGGACTCCATCATGCTCCGCCCGCTATCATTGTCGACGATGGCGGGAATTTTATTGTTTGGACTAATCTTGGTGAATTCATCACTGAATTGCTCATCGTTGCCAAGATTAATTCCGTGAGCGGTGTAAGGCATGCCGGTTTCTTCCAGCATGATGGATATTTTTCGTCCATTTGGGGTGGTCCAGGTATACAGATCAATCATAATTCAGATTCCAGTTTTAGGTTTTTTTTCGATAGGTTTAAATTTTGACCGGCCGGTTTCTTAAAGGCCAGGGGTACGATACATGTTCTTATGCGGATGACTGTCATAAAGAGTATGGGACAGATGTTCCCTCGGTGTGGTGAATTTATCTGGTAAAAGTATACTTTATATACCCCATTATCCCTATTTGCACACCGACAAAAACCCTCTAGACTCCCACAGCGCTATAATCCACTAGTGCGACCATAGATTAATTGAATCCCAAATGTTTAATGCCCAATGATTACCGCCCAATGATTACAGACCGAGACGTTAATTTAAGAAGTGGCATAAACGCATTTGAGGCCAAGCATTTTACTCTGGCGTTAAAGTTTTTATCGCCGTTTGCGGATGGTGGTAATGCCGAGGCGCAATATCGTATGGCGATTATGTATCAGAATGGGCTGGGCCTGGTTGCCAATGAAGCGTTGGCATTCGAAAATATGGAAGCAGCGGCGGAGCAGGGGCTTGAACTGGCCCAGCATGGTCTGGGTTTTATGTATATGGAAGGGGAATGTGTGGATCAGGATGGAGAAGAAGCAGTGTACTGGTTTAGTCAGGCTGCAGAGCAGGGGCTGGTGGGATCCCAGGCAACGTTGGCGATGATGTATGAAGAAGGTCGAGCAGTGGAAAAGGACATTGAAAAAGCAAAACACTGGTATCGAAAAGCCGGGTTCGACGACAAAGCAGCCGAGCTTTGATTTTGGTGATAGTTAAACCATGACAAAAGATTCCACACCACAATCGCGAATGCGGAGGTATCTCCAGCTGGTTGCCACGGGCCCGGAGCTTAGCAAGTCTCTCGATGAGGAACAGGCCGAAGACGGTATGTCCATAATTCTCAACAAAGAGATTGACGACGTACGCACGGGCATATTTCTTATCGCCCTGCGCATGAAGCGAGAGAGCGAAGCGGAAAATATCGGTGTGCTCAATGCATTGATCAAATCCATGGATCAGCAAACAACCCGATGTGCCCAGGTTCTGGCCATTGCTGATCCATTTAATGGCTATCTGCGAGGCTTGCAGGCGACTGCGTTTTTACCCGCAGTGTATGCGGCCTGTGGTCTGCCCACATATATTCATGGCGTTGAAAGTGTCGGCCCTAAATATGGCGTCACCGCAAACATGATTCTCAATGCCGCAGGCGTAGACGTCGATAGCAGTTTAGATAGTGTGGCCCACGGGCTGGAATCTTTACAAAGCGGCTGGGGCTATGTGGATCAGAGTCAATATATTCCAAAGCTGAATAATCTGGTGGAGTTGCGGGATATTATGGTTAAGCGCAGTTGTATTTCTACCCTGGAAGTGGTGCTTAAACCCCTGAGTGGAGAATCCAACACCCATCTTTTAACCGGCTTTGTACATAAAGCATATCCACCGGTTTATGCCGTGCTGGCAAAGCATGCGGGTTTCGATTCAGCAATGATTGTTCGCGGGGTTGAGGGCGGTTGTATTCCATCCTTGAGTCAGGTCTCTAGATACTTTGGCTGGCGCAACGACGAAGAAATGTTGTTAACCAAGCTGACGCCCGCTGAGCTGGGCATTAATCAGAAAAGCAGGGCGGTAGATATCCCGGAGCAGTTTGAAATAGATATCGAGAACACAGCTTTTGGAAACACGGTCATTTTGGAAAATCTGGTGAAGCATAATTTGCAGCTCGGACTCGAAGCCCTTGCAGATCAGCCTGGCCCCATGCGCGATAGTCTGATCTACGGCACAGCCATCGGTTTATATCATACTGGATTGTCAGCATCATTGGCCGAAGGCGCGGAGATGGTAAGAACGGCCCTCTCCGGCGGCGAAGCGCTGAATCGATTCAATTCACTTCGCACGCAAGAATAATCACAAGGTAATGAAAATGAAATACCTGCCTTTAATGCATAATTTCTCGGGGAAGCGATGCCTGATTGTGGGCGGTGGAAAAGTGGCATTGCGACGGGCCAGGCGGGTGTTAAGTGCAGGTGGCATCATCGATGTGGTTGCGCCCCAATGCAATGATGAACTAAATATTCTTGTCGACCAATGCGGCGGTACGGTCCTCGACAAGCACTATAAATCCGCAGACATCGCCAAGAACAATCAATGGGAATATGCTTTGGTTGTCGCCGCAACCGATGATCGTGCAGTGAATCAGAAAATTACTGATGATTGCAAACTGAAAAATATTCTTGTCAATGTGGCAGATGATGCCGGGTCATGCGATGTGGTTTTCCCCACGGTAGTGGACAGGGATCCAGCGATGATTACCATTTCCAGTGGCAGTGCGTCTCCGGAATTTTCCATGTTGTTGCGGGACAGGATTAATACATTTATCCCCAATGGTTACGGCAAGCTTGCGGAGCTTTTTGGAAAGTATCGAAATCAGGTAAGGCAGAGAATTTCAAACCCAAAACATCGCCGAGCATTTTGGAACAAGGTGGTGCACGGATTTATTGCCGAAGGTGCTTTGTCCGGTAACAAGGATCATGCTGAAGCGCAGTTAAATCTGGCCATGGACGATCACCAGAATTTTATGATGCAAGGAGAGGTTTATCTCATCGGCGCGGGCCCGGGGGATCCGGACCTGTTAACACTGCGTGCATTTCGTTTGCTCCAACAGGCCGAAGTGGTGATTTATGATCGGCTGGTTTCTCCTCAGATTCTGGATCGACTGTCAGATGACAAGGAAATGATTTACGTGGGCAAACAACGTGCAAACCATTCCACTCCCCAGCAGGATATCAATGAATTGCTGGTGCACCATGCCAGTCTGGGGAAAAGAGTTGCGCGACTAAAAGGCGGTGATCCGTTTATATTTGGTCGTGGTGGAGAAGAAATTGAAAATCTGGCAGCGCAAAAAATTCCGTTTCAGGTTATACCCGGGATAACTGCGGCCAATGGCTGCGCCAGTTATTCGGGCATACCTTTGACCCACAGGGATCATGCGCAATCTGTACGATTTGTTACAGGTCAATTGCAAAATGGAACGGTGAATCTGGATTGGGAGAACCTGGTAGCGCCGGATCAGACTCTGGTTTTTTACATGGGATTGCAGGGCTTGCCGATCATTTGTGAAAAACTGGTTGAGCACGGTTGCCCGGGCACAACCCAAGCAGCGGTTATTGAAAAGGGCACAACCCTGGATCAAAAAATTTATGTCAGCACGCTCAATGAATTACCCGATGTCATCGCCAGTAACGACGTTCAGGCACCAACGCTAACCATTGTTGGTTCTGTGGTCAGTTTGCATTCCACCTTGCGGTGGTTTCATCCCAAAAAAAGTTAAGGGCCGTCGATGCCTGTGGATTCCGGACAGACCTGCGGTCTTCCGGAATGACGGAGGAAGAAAGCCCCTCATTGCCCCAAATGCTCAAGCTGTCATTCCCGGATCAGCGGGAATCACATCTCCGCCAGTTCTTTAACCCCAAGTAAAGCCTGTTCCATGTCTTCGTCATCGGTGAAATAACCAGGGGAAAATCGCACCATCCCGTTTTGAGGTACCGTGTTGGCATCGGTATGAACCAGGGGCGCGCAATGCAAACCGGCACGAACACAAACCCCATAATCTGCATCCAGCATTACACCGATTTGATCAGCAGGCAGTTCGCCGATATTCATGGATAAGGTCGCCACCCGCGGTGCGCCATTTTCTGGTCCATATACTTTTACATTTTCCATAGCTCTGAAAGCATCCGCCAGTTGTTTGACATGGACCTGTTCTTTGTCATCGATATATTTCAACGCAGCCCAGCAGGCATCCTTGTGGGACGTATCTTTTGCTTCGCCATTCATCTGTTGCCTGCCGAGTTCAGCAAACCATTTTTGCGCTGCGTTGAGCCCGGCAATCCCCGGAAGACCCAATGTCCCTGCTTCGAGATGATGAGGATAACTATCCGGTTGAAATGGGGTGATAGAATCCACACCGGTTCCACCCACTCGGGCTGCGCGAATATTGATGTTTTCTCCGACAACCATTCCACCAATTCCCGTCGGGCCAAACAAACCCTTATGACCGGTAAATGTCAGCACGTCGATACACCAATCATCCATATCAATAGGCAGTACGCCAGCGCTCTGACAAGTATCCACAACAAATGTAACCCCTGCTTCTCTGGCGATTTTACCCATAGCTTTTACGTCTTGAATAGAACCAAGAACGTTGGACGCATGATTGACCACGATTATTTTAGTTTCTGCTCGTATGGCTTTTTTTACGTCTTCGGGGTCCACATAACCTTGTTCATCGTGATCGACCTGGGTAACGGCAACGCCGTGATCCCGTTCCAAATGATTGAGTGGTCGAATCACAGAGTTATGCTCAACCCGGGTGCTGATAATATGGTCGCCAGAATTTAATATACCAAACAGCGCAATATTAAGAGAGTCAGATGCATTCTGGGTAAATACCACGCGGTTGCTGTCGCCACTAAAGTTAAAAAACTGGCCCAGTAAACGACGGGTTTCTGAAATCATGCGCTCCGCTTCTACCGCCAGTTCGTGACCAGCGCGACCCGGGTTTACCCCAAATTCTCGAAAAAACTTGTCCATATACTGGTAAACCGGTTCCGGTTTTGGCCATGATGTGGCCGCGTTATCGAAGTAAAAATGTTCTTTCATGGGTCATTTCTGAATGGTTTGGTGTATCGTGGTAGTTAGTTCAGTTTCGTCTATTTTCGACCTGTTTTTGACTGACAGATTCAAAATTCTGGGAATTTCCCCAACGTTATAAATGGAATTGTATACTACATCGTTGAGAACAATAGTGTGATTACGGCCAGATTTATTGAATTTATTGGAATCAGGTTCCAGGATAGGAGAAATATACATAAATTTGGTTCAATTGAGCGATGAATGCGCTCTCTCTGGGGTACCCCGATTAATCAATGTAAACTCGGTAAAATGAAAGCTGATCACGAATATCCGAATACCACGGTTGCTGATGAAAATGACCAAAATTCACGTTACGTCCGTTATCACGACGCCCTGGAAAATGGCTGGATTCGCCGAATCGCCGAAGTCTTTGTTGTGGACCGGGAAAACCGGAAAGTGTTGTTGCAGATGCGCTCTGCAAAGGTTCATATCTCACCCAATACCTGGGCAGCGTCCGTAGGAGAAGGGGTTGATGAAGGGGAGGACTACGAAGATTCAGCCAGGCGCGGTCTGGGCGAAGAACTGGGATTGCCAGATACAGAACTTATTGAAGTCAGCAAGGCTTTTGCGGAATCCAGGAGTAGTCATGGTGATGACGCTATCGCGGTCAGGTCCTGGTCAAAGGTTTTTCTCGCCGCATACTATTGTTCTGAAATTTCTGTCCCCGAAGAAGAAATCAGCAGAGTTGATTGGTTTACCGTTGAGCAGATCAATGCGATGTTAATTGATGATAAAACCGCATTCTCCATGCGTTTTCCACAGACCTGGAAAAATGTCCGGGAAAAAATTCAGGACTTTATGGATGGCTAGAAAATAATTTGATCAATCTAATCCATCAGAAACAATTATTCTTTATTACGGTCTAATTGAATTAATATCGCGCAAACTTAAATCGGTGACTTCGATTTAATAGAATTAGCATTGTTAGTATACCCACACATTTCTTAGGCAATTATTTTGAGTAAGATAAATATTTTTCAGGACCTTGTGCCGACGCTGCGAAAAAGCAGCTGGACGCCGTCATCCATCCGTAAACATTTGTTTGGTGACGATCCCAATGCGCTGGCGTCACTCTGCCAGTTGATGATGGCATCAGATGGTGAGTACTCAAGTTTGCTCATCGCAGATCGAATCCTCAGCGCATTTGAAAAACTCGATAAAGCGGGTTTGATTGAATTTTTTGAAATGCTGAACGTCGATTACGACCTCGATGTGGCGGGATTGAAAACCGCGGTGGAGAATTATGAAGCCACGCCATCCGCAGCGAATCTAAAGACGCTAACAAAAATTTCAGAGCCTCGGCGCCAGGAATTATTTCGCCGTCTCAATCTGGCGCCGGGAGGAATACGTCGCCTGGTAAAAATGCGAGAAAGCCTGCTGGGATTGACTAGTGAATTACCGGAACTTGGCCGGATGGATGCGGATTTTCGGCATCTATTTAGTTCCTGGTTTAATCGTGGCTTTTTGAATATGCAGCCCATCGACTGGACCACTTCTGCCCATATCCTCGAAAAAATCATTGCTTATGAAGCAGTCCATGAGATTGGCGATTGGGATGAGTTACGACGACGACTGGAGCCAGCAGATCGATACTGTTATGCATTTTTTCATCCGGCCATGGAGGATGAACCTCTGGTATTTGTTGAAGTTGCATTGACCCAGAAAATCCCACAAGGAATAAATGAGATTTTGGATGACCAACGCGAACAACTGGATGACGACGAAGCCAGCTGCGCTGTTTTTTATTCCATCTCCAATTGCCACATCGGCTTGGGTGGCGTTTCATTCGGAAATTTTTTGATTAAACAGGTGGCAACCAGTTTGAAGCAACGATTCCCCGATCTGAAAAAGTTTTCAACTATTTCTCCAGCTCCAGGACTTCGAAAATGGCTGGTGGAGCAATCTGAAGAAGAAGGATCTATAGATGACCTGATTGATAACTTTGATCGAGATCCTGATGAATTTATTGCCAGTCCGGAAATTCAGAAGCTGACCCAACTTACTGCGCGATACTTTCTTGAACAAAAAACCTCACGGGACGAACCCATTGATCCAGTGGCGCGATTCCATCTAAAAAATGGCGCAAAGCTCGAGCGGTTGAATATCTTGGCGGATCAGTCCGATAAGGGGCTCGAGCAATCTTTGGGTTTTATGGTGAACTATGTATACGATCTGGGTAAGGTAGAAGAAAACCACGAAAACTATATGAAGAACCATAAGATCGTCTGTAGCGGCCAGATCAAAAAGCTGCTCTCTGGCTAAGAGTGGGTCAAATAGGAACTATTAATTGATATTTGGATATGCTGTCGTGACCAAACCAGAAAACGATAAATTAGATCAGGTGTTATCAGAGGCCCGACGGGCCAGCCTGACTCGAGAACAAGGCTATCGAGAAAAAGCGCTAAAATTGTATCCCCATGTTTGTGGGCGATGCGGTCGGGAGTTCAGTGGCAAAAACCTGCGTGAGTTAACCGTGCATCACCGCAACCACGATCATGATTTCAATCCCAAAGACGGCAGTAACTGGGAGCTGCTGTGTTTGTATTGCCATGATAATGAGCATCAGCGACAACTTGAAGGACCGCAGGGAGAGATGAACTCAGATGCCGATGCGCGTTCCAGTGCCACCCATAATCCGTTTGCGGATTTAAAATCTATGCTCAAGGGAGACTAGCTGGGGTTTGCTGGCATAATCATCGGTCTTAAAATTTCCTGTTTATCCCGCAAATTATGAAACCGACTCTCCCTGCTTTTATATTGGGTGTGGAACATCCCCGCGGTATTGCCTGTGTTCGTTCGCTGGCAAGAAAGAATATCGCCGTTGTCTGCGTGGATCATCGATTTTCTTCTTCGGGGATGCCCTATTCATCGCGCTATGCGAAAAAACGACTAAATATCGATCCTGATTCAAGGGATGCGATTCAACGTCTGGAAGAATACAACCGTGGACAAGGCGGGGTACTCATTCCAACTAATGATGAATATTTGATTTTTGTTGCTAAAAATCACCAACGTCTGTCCAGCGGTTTTCAATTATGCAGCCCAACATGGGATCAGCTACATCCGGTAATGGATCGGGTTAGATCATCCGAGATGGCGCAAAGTGTGGGCATCCCCACGCCAATGATTTATGCGCCCAAAGACCGAAATCAGCTTGAACAGGTGCTGGAACAACTGGATTTCAGTCAGTATCGATATGTTTTAAAGCTCGAGATTTGGACTGATGCCACGGCGGATACACGGTTGAAGCGAAAAACCACCTACGGCGGTGCCAATGCTGATGAACTTCGAAATCGAATGCTGGAAATCGTCCAGCGTACCGGAGAATACCCGACGATCCAGGAACTAATACCCGGCGAAACCGATATGAGTATTGGTGTCAGCATGGTGGTTGATCAAAAGGGTGAGATCAGTATGCCGTATTGTGTGCGGCGCTTAAAACTACAAACCTATTCCCAGGTGGATGATTATAGGCATCCTTACGACCTCGGCGGAAATGTCTTTTGCGAAACCATTCACGACCCCGAAGCCATCGCCCTGGCCCAGAAACTAGTAGGTGCGCTGGACTGGATTGGTGCCATAACAGTAGAATTTCGAAGAGATGCCAGAGATGGGTCGCTCACCTTTGTAAAATTTGATCCCAGGGTAATTCGGTCAACCACATTGGCGGCAGCGATTGGAATGGACATCCCCTATACAATTTATCAAATTGCTCTTGGAATTTATCTGGAAAAATACGGGGATTTTGTGTACCCGCAAGGCATTTGCTGGGTCTGGATCGATACGTTTATTCATTCGCTATGGACGAACCGAAAACAAAACTCGGTGCGTTGGGAGTTGATTGGATTATTCAAACGGTGGCGATCCATAAGGGCTTTTGCGTACTGGGACATTCGTGATCCACTACCGTTTTTTATACAAATTTTCCTACGGCTGACTCTAGCAAGAAAATGGATTCGCCCCAAGCGGATATCAGAACTAAGGATCCTGGGAATTGGGCTTCAAAAACCAGTAAAATCTGAATAGGCCAAACAGAGAAATTTACATTAAACGCCGGTGATGGAAGAATAGCTATGAGTAAATCCATAAACGATAAAACAGATCCATGGTTTAGATGCCATGTAGATCGCAATACCGTCAAGCAGTTAAGTCGTCGAACCAACTGGCATGGTCTGATATTTCTGGGTGCTTTTTTGCTATGTGTCGGACTGTCCGGCTGGCTGGCGTATGAAGCTATCGGGACCCATTGGATGGTTCCCGCATTTTTGCTCTACGGCAGTATATGGATTTTCGCCACCAGCGTTGTTCACGAGGCCTGTCACGGAACACCATTTCGTAATCGATTGTTAAATGAAACAGTATTATTCGTCATCGGGTTGATGGTTCAACAATCACCCTGCGTACTGCGTTACACCCATGCCAATCACCACTCCCGGACGGCAATTAACGGAGAGGATGTTGAAATTGTGTTAAAAAATCCAGTGACCTGGTCGGGGTTCTTTTTCAAACAACTACTCGATGTAAAAAGTATTTTCTATTATTTTCGGACGACATTGTTAATGTCTCTGGGGATGCCCGACTGTGATATTAAAAAGTGTGTGCCCGAATCCGAAATGAATCGGGCGATTATCGAAGCGCGGGCCTACCTGGTCATTTATCTGGCAATTGTTGTTTGGTCTTTGATGACACAATCATGGATTCCGGTTTTGATGCTACTATTCCCTCGCGTTGCTGGCGGACCCATGCACGGCGTCATCCTGGCAACCCAGCATCTCGGCATGGCACAGGATATGAAAGATCATCGCCATACGACACGCACCATGTACATCAATCCGCTGTTGCGACTTTTATACTGGAATATGAATTATCACATTGAGCATCACATGTATTCCAATGTGCCTTTTCATGCCCTGCCGCGATTACATAAAATCATCGCTGATCAGTGTCCGCAACCTACCAGGGGTGTATTCGGCGCATTAAAAGAAATGTGGAATACGGTGAAACAACAGCAATCCAATCCTGAATATGCCATGCCTCGCGGAATCCTGAACTGAAGCATATTTACTGGGATTAGAGCTAACCCTTCTGAACATTTCATGAATTCTCCATAGCAGCCATTCGCTGTAAAAAAATGGGGGCTGTTATATACTCAGGCTGTGTGAAAACTCGGTTTTGAATTTGACGGTGGGAAAGTAAATGCCTGTTTTAGTAATTTTGACTGGATAGTGGGAAGCAATTACCTAATGAGTAATCACCTAATGAGTGATATAACAGGCGAAATGTGTATCTTCTACCCAATCACATAAAATGTTTTTGAGTTTTCACACAGTCTGTACTCTGAACGGTCATTTCTCAATTTAGGTTGGAGCAAATCAGATGAACAAGAAAACCAGACGTAATGTGTTAAAAGGGTTAGCTGTTACGTTACCGGCGACTTGGGCTAAACCGGTTGTCAATAGTGTTGTGTTACCAGCCCATGGCGGTACAACTTTGACTTGCCCAGCAGGTTGTTATACTGATGGAGCAGATAGTTATAGAATAATAAATCCAGCATATGGATTGATTAGTAATGCAGTTCTTCATCCACAATCTACCACTTGCAGTGCATTACAAACATCCCAACAAAGTGTCGTTTTAGCTATGAATTTAAATGATGCGAATGACATTTTAGACGCAGAAACAGGAGGCCAGTGCAGCCTGAATGAAGCCGCGTATTCGTTGGAGGGTTCTCCATGTATGGTTTGGGAATTTGGATGCGGCGGTTAGCACAACAGTACCGTTGATTGAATATGTCGGATTGGGGCAAATAGCACCCATTCGTTGACTTTTCAAACCGACAGAAACATACTCCCAGCAGCCGTTTGGATGATAATGCAAACCACTCACTTATGAAAAATATTGCTACTAATGACGATAAAAATTTGAATGGTGGATGTATGTGTGGTGCCGTGCGCTTTCAAGTAAATCAACAACCGCAGTGGGTTGCTCATTGTCATTGCCCATTGTGCAGAAAGATGTCTGGATCGCCATTGTCAACTGGATTAATGTATCGGGCTTCAGACATTGAGTGGGCCGGACAGTTAAAGTCCTACGAGAGTTCTCCAGGGATTTTTCGGGCATTCTGTGAAAATTGCGGCAGTTCCATAGCGTTTCGGGAAGCCGCCGCTCCGGAAAAAGATGTTCTGCTACTTGGTGTATTTGACGAACCTTCGAAGATTAAAGTCACCGACAACGTCCACCATATCTATGCGAAGAATGAATTGGACTGGTTTCATGTTGACGACGGGTTTCCCCGAATCGAGGAACTTCCGGGAAGCCTGTTTAAGATTAAGTAGTTTGATCAAACGTCCGCAACGGGCCTATTCTGTTGAAAAACTCAGTACAAGTTCGCTAGATTTTAATTGCCAAATTGAGGCAAAGTGTTGGTGAAAGATTTGATTCCACGCTTATGCGCGCGTGGATTGTTAAATATTTGTTTGTATTAAGTTGTTCTAGTCCATTTTCAGTTTATGCGGGCATAGCTAGCCCATAGTCTGGTGATTTGTATTTCAATTTAGCCAGCCGTCTTAGGTTCTGTACGGTGGCTGCCATCAAAAACTCATCGCGTGTACCGGTTAATCCGCGCAGCCTTAAACGATCCAGTTTCAATATGCGTTTAAGATGCGCAAATAGAACTTCAACTTTCTTTCTGTCTTTTCTCGATTGTTGATATTTAGGTGTGTTTCCAATTGCACTAGCGACATCACGTGAGGCTTCATAAATACTGCGGGTTCTTTTTCTGAATGGCGTTTTCGGGCAACATTGTTGTTTAAGATGGCAGGTTCTGCAATTGACCTCACTTGAGCGATAGATGATGGTGTTGGCTTTGGTCACGTTCGTCCGTCGGTTTTTAAAGTTTCGTCTGCGCGGTAGTAATTGTTTCCCGCCTGGGCCGTGATAACAATCTGAGTCACTGTCCCAGATAAAATCTGCGTTAGTGAATCGATTGGGTTGATCGGTGGATTTCTCCCATACAGGGACATGCGGTTCAATGTCTTTGTCGTTGACCATCCAGTCCAGCATCGATGCAGTCCCATAGGCTGTATCACCGATTAGACGTTTCGGTTTCAGATTAAATCGATCTTCAACGCGATCAATCATCGTTCGTGTGCTATCCAACTCCGCCGTTCGAACAGACGGTGTGGGTTCACCAACAGTAGGCGCTTTAGGCGACGTCAACAATGATATTATTTTCGATATCAATCAGGTAGTTGGTCGAGTAAGCAAAGAAGGCGCGTTCCCCTGTGGCCGCCGTCCAGCGTGCTTGAGGGTCAGTTATCGACACTTTCTTGGGCGTTGAATAAGGCTGATTCTCACTATCAATGGCATCTAAATATTCTCGAACTGAACGAGAGCCAGATTCTCTATCAAATAGGTTGAGTGCTTCGTCAGCAGGCAATCCTTTCTGTCGGTTTGCATCTGCCTTGATCACGCTCGCATCGGTAGCGAATCCTTCTCCTCGGACCAGGCCATCCGTCATGCATCGGTGGACAACCTCTTCAAATAAATAACGAAGCGTGTCGCTATCACGGAATCGTCCGTGGCGATTCTTTGAAAAGCTCGAATGATTCGGCACTTCATCTTCTAAGCCCAATCGGCAGAACCAACGATAGGCCAAATTCAAGTGCACTTCTTCGCACAAACGCCGGTCTGATCGAATGCCATAGCAATATCCCAGGATCAGCATGCGAATCATAATTTCTGGATCAATAGAAGGACGGCCTGTTTTGCTATAAAACAAAGTGAGGTGTTGGCGCAGATTGGATAAATCTAGAACTTGATCAATTTGTCTTAGCAAATGATCTGGAGGGACGTGGTCTTCTAAACAGAAATCATAAAATAATTAATTCTGCCCCGCAGTTTGTTGACCCATCATAAGCAATCATACCCTGATTCAAATCGGAGCTACGATTATCTCATGTCTCGCTCTTTACTTAGAGTTTTTCAACAGAATAGGCAATAAGCGGCTATTCTGTCGGGAACACTAATCGTCCGCTTTCTCAATAACAACCCTTCGTTGTGAAATCTGAGAGGGCTGTGCCAGTATACTCATTTATGCCGTCTACGTTTCTGCGATCATATGAGCAACTTTCTCTCCAATCATCATACAAGGGGCATTGATGTTGCCGTTTGTTATTCGCGGCATGATCGAGGCATCCGAGACCCTCAAGCCTTCTATCCCGTGAACCCGTGCCTGCGGGTCGCAAACCGCCATTTCGTCGGTTCCCATTCTGGCTGTACCACAAGGATGGTAGGCACTGTTTGCATACTGTCGAACATATGCATCAATATCAGCAGGTGTTTGAGTATCTGGGCCCGGCATCACCTCTCTACCGCGGCAGAAATCAAATGCTTTTTGTCCGGCAATATCACGAGCAATATCGATGGCGGCCCTAAAATCTGAGAAATCCTTATCCTGGGATAACGCATTGAGTTGAATACGCGGTGGATCGAATGGGCTGGACGACCTCAGCTTTACCCAACCCCGACTGTCGGATTGGGTCGGCCCAACGTCAAAACAATACCCATCCTTGTCTGCGGGTGGAGACCAGCCATCCAGAAAGTAGGGCCAGAAGTGAAACTGGATATCAGGATGCGTCGCGGACTTGCTGCTCTTGAAGAAGGCCCCGATCCTGCTGTGGGTTGTTGCTGCCGGACCAGATTTAAACAGATACCACTGAATTCCTGCGAGCAGAATTCTGTGATACTTCATCAAGTGGTTTTTTGTCATGCCCTTGTGTGGGCAACGAAACTTCAGATGGCATTCAATGTGATCTTGTAAGTTTCCACCTACGCCTGGAAGATCAACAATCACATCTATCCCGTGTTGACGCAAATGATCTGCTGGTCCAACTCCAGATAGCATTAGAAGTTGCGGTGACTGAAAAGCACCCGCGCAAATCACGATTTCACGTACAGCTCTGGCACTGTGAATTTCGTTTTGATGGCGGTACTGCACAGAAACAGCACGCCCATGTTCGATATTTACTTTCATAACATGCGCATCAGTCAGAAGGGTTACATTTGGCCGTTTCGTAGCTGGTCGCACACACTCGCGAGCTGTTGCTGAGCGCCAACCCTCATCGATGTTTGCATCGAAGGTTGACACGCCTTCTTGAGAAGCACCATTGTAGTCGACAGGAGACGCATAACCGGCCTGGATGCCGGCCTCAATGAATGCGTTCTCGATAGGATGATTATCCGTCAGTTTCTGTACCGCAATTGGGCCGGAGCTACCGCGATATAAATTAGCCCCATTCCGATAACGTTCAATGGCCTTGAAATGCGGAAGGACGTCTTCATAACTCCATCCCTCCGCACCGGCTTCAACCCATGTCGTAAAATCCTTCGGATGTCCTCTCACAAAAACCATACCGTTGAGTGATGATGAACCTCCAACTACTTTTCCACGTGGCTGAAAGAGCACTCGATTGTTCATGAATGGCTCAGGTTCGGTCTCGAAGCACCAATTTTTTGGACCACCGGAATAAGTGTATCTTGATCCTGCTGGAATGCGAGTTGTCCAATGAGCGTCGGTCGAACCAGCTTCTAGCAGCAAGACCCGATTATCTGGATTTTCCGAAAGGCGCAACGCGAGGAACCCACCCGCCGATCCGGCCCCTACTACGATATAGTCAAACTCTACCAATTTCGATGCCTCATTATTCCCCACAAGTTTTGTACTCAAAGTTTGATTAGGATCCGAACTCAGAGACCAATACACCTGAAACGTATTCCACAATATATGCATTAAGCGAGAACGCCAACGATATTTGCGTGCGAAACTGCCCCGGTAACAACGTGCCACAATCGCATGATCATAGTTATATGCGTACTGGGTGAAAGTGGGACCATGGATGTAGAAGGCCAGTATATTATAATCTGGAAATGAGACGGCCACACGTGGCAACTCCATCGTGATATTTGGAATACGAAATAAATAACACCAATTCTGTAGTTGTCGAAGCCGTACTGCTCTATAGCGGACATTTCTGGCTTCCTGGAGGACTTCTGCTATTTACTCAGACTGTGTGAAAACGCCCTTACAGTTATAATCAATACAGTTAATCTACTGGATTGATTTATGAGTCGATTTATCGAGGGTCTACACCGCGCACAATCCACATTGTTCCCGGAACGGATAGAAAATTACATCACGGAAGATAATTCCGTTAGAGTGATTGATGCTTTTGTCGATGCATTGGATTTAGTGGAACTTGGATTTTCATCGGCTCATCCCCACGCTACGGGCGACCCGCCTATCATCCCGCATTGATGTTGAAGCTGTATATTTACGGTTATCTTAATAAGGTTCAATCGAGTCGGAGACTGGAACGAGAATCGAATCGCAACCTTGAATTGATGTGGTTGCTGAATCGATTAGCTCCGGACTTTAAAACGATTGCGGATTTCCGTAAAGATAACGCTCTAGGTATCAAAGGCTGTTGTCGACAGTTTGTGATGTTGTGCAAACAGCTTAATGTGTTTGCAAATTCACTGATTGCGATTGATGGTAGCCGATATAGTGCCGTGAACGATCGAGACCGTAATTACACCCAAGCCAAAGTTAAAAGACGCATTGAAGCCATCGATAAGAGTATCGATCGTTACTTATCCCAACTAGAAAGCCTGGATCGACAAGATCGAGTGGTTCCCGAAGCCAAGACCTGCCACATCCACAAACAATTAGACGCATTGAAACGTCAAATGGCGGAGGTTAAAGCAATAGAGGAAGCCGTTGGCCTTGCGCCTGACAAGCAGATATCATTCACCGATCCGGATGCCAGAGCGATGTCGACCAATGCCCGAAGCTCAGGCAGTGTGGGCTATAACGTTCAAATCGCGGTGGATACTCAACATCATCTGATCGTTGCTCATGATATCTCCATGGCCATGGGTGACCGTCGAATGTTAACGAAGATGTCTGTCAAAGCCCAACAGGCTACGAGAATAGAAGAATTGGAAGTGATCGCAGATCGAGGTTACTTCACCATGGAAGAAATCAAGGATACGGTCGATGCAGGGATAACGCCTTACGTTCCCAAATCGCTGACATCGAGTAATCGTAAACGCGGTCTGTATGACCGTCGTGACTTTATTTATAAGGAGGAAGATGACGAATATCTATGTCCTGCTGGCGAACGATTACCCAGACAAACTAAAACCACGGAAGGTAACAAGCTCATGTATCGATACTGGAGCAAGAACTGCGGTTCATGCCATCTTAAATCAAAATACACCACGAGCAAAGAACGACGAGTTACCCGCTGGGAACACGGAAAAGTGATTGAAGATCACGAACAGAGAATGAACGAAAACCTGGCCATGATGCAACTGAGAAAACAAATGGTGGAACATCCGTTCGGGACGATAAAATCGTGGATGGGCATGGCGCATTTCAAGACACAAAGATTGAAGAACGTCAGCACAGAAATGTCGTTGCATGTATTGGCTTACAATATCACGCGAATGATCAATATCCTGGGTGTAAAACCGCTTATTGAGGCGATTGAAGCTTAACAAAGCTTTTCGTCTACAAGAAAAGCTACCTTCTAGTGGAAATATTTGGGCATACAAATTAATATGCACCTCTCGGTTGAGTACAGGTGCGAGTTTTCACACAGTCTGTACTCAATATAGTCCTTCCGTCCCCCTCTCTGTAATACTTCATACATCTGACAGGTATCTGTCAGAGAGAGCGGGACATGCGCCTGCAGGCTACGAATATCTATACTCAAACATAAGATGTTTGCGGCTTTAGTTTCGAGCCCGCAGGTGCGCTTGCATTCGTCAACGAATACTCAGGGTCTGCCGCGGTGTCGGCTCATCTATATTGCTTTCGCAGAACGCAAGCACGCATATCCCTGTTGATAATGTAACACTGCGGAGGAATTTCATGAATAGCGGAGATCAAAAATATTTTACTGCCTACATCGGTATCGATTGGGCAGACAGGAAGCACGATATGTGTATACAGTCCAGCAAGACTGGAATCAGGGAGTTCGATCAGATACCCCATCAACCCGATGAACTTGATCAATGGGCCCAGTCATTGATGAGACGTTTTGGTGCGCCGATGGCGGTTGCTGTGGAACTGTCGAAGGGGCCGATCATCTCTGCCCTACAGAAACACGATTGCTTTGTGATCTTCCCGGTTAATCCGTCAACCCTGGCCAGGTACCGAGAAGCATTTACACCCAGTCGTGCCAAGGACGATCCCACTGACGCCGAACTCGCCCTTGATCTGATCATCAAACACCCAGAACGTTTTAAACCGCTCAACCCACAAAGTGCGCAGATGCGTGCCCTGGCGTCTTTAGTTGAACAACGCCGACGCCTGGTCAATGATCGGGTCCGGACCACCAATCGGTTGCGTAATACACTCAAACAATACTATCCCCAACCCCTTGAATGGTTTGATCGTATAGATACGGTGCTTTTTTGTGACTTCATTACCCGTTGGCCGACCCTGCT
The DNA here is from genome assembly GCA_965237725.1 of Candidatus Spongiihabitans sp. GTDB lineage: Bacteria > Pseudomonadota > Gammaproteobacteria > Arenicellales > Poriferihabitantaceae. The sequence continues at coordinate 1,942,361 of OZ250151.1, read as the reverse complement.
TAAGGTCAAACGGGCCCGTCGAACAACACTGACAACTTTCTTCCACCAACACAGTATGCGATTCAGTCAACTCCTTGACAATAGAGTCGAAGCGATTAAGACGGCAACACCCTTGACCCTGGATGAGGGTATCATCGGCCCGCATCGACTACAGGCCATCGTATGGGTGGAGATGCTGCGTGTTACATTGAATGCGATTAAGCAGTATGACAAAGCCATTGCCGAACTGGCTCCCCAGCATCCTGACTATGCTTTATTCGATGCGCTCCCGGGTGCCGGGCCTTCATTGGCCCCGAGACTGCTTGTGGCCTTTGGCGAGCAGCGGGATCGATTTAACAGCGCGAGTGAGTTGCAGCGATATGCCGGCATTGCTCCGGTTACAGAGCGCAGTGGCAAAAAACACTGGGTACACTGGCGCTGGCAATGTTCGTCCTTCCTGCGACAGACCTTTGTCGAATGGGCTGCGCAGACCATTAACAAATCATACTGGGCTGGGGCTTACTATCGTCAACAGCGTGGTAAAGGGGCGACTTACCAGGCGGCTGTTCGGGCATTAGCGTTTAAGTGGATTCGTATCCTGTATCGATGCTGGCAAAACCACACACCGTATAATGAATCTACTTATCTTAATGCATTAAAAAAAAGAGGATCTCCTTTGCTCGTGCATTATCCTGATACAATAAACCCTTGACCGAGCGCCTCAGGGCGTGAAGCAGACGCCAGCTTTGCTAGCGAAAAACTGCGATATCGATAACTTTTTGTAATTATTATCGACAAAAGCGAGCTAAGTTCGGGGCCGAAATTAAACTGGCTAGCGCCGATTCCCTATTCTTCTTAGCTCGCTTCTTCGACCATTTCTTCGTTGCCTGATGCACCGGCGTGGGCCGGTAAGACTGTAGAATCCACCACAGGTTTAACCCAGCGATTGGCGTTCAATGTGGTTGCACCGGCTATACCGCCTCCTACCAGGAGTTTCTTCGTGGCCTGGCGACGTGAAACCTTCTTATCATCCTGATTCTTGTTTGTTTTTTCTTTGGATTTCATGCGATTCTCTCCGATTTTGTGGCTGATTAGAATAACATACTGTGGCAATTGGCGCCATTCATGTAAAATTTATCTGCATTGAAATCAAGCACAGGCATGTCAAAAAGATAGCGATTGTCATGAATAAACGAATACCCGATACAACTACCATTCGCCTGGAACTTGATGATAGGGAGGCCGTGGAGTTCGAGGCTTTATTCGAAAACCCCATCCTGCAGCAAATCTATTATGCGTACAAGTACCCGGATAAGGTTGGTAACCGGTTAATCTGTCTCAGCTTCGGGGATGGAGAAACAGACTACACTTTTTTCCAGGCGCGTGATATTCGCACTATCAGTTCTTCAATTCCATTTCCAAAGAACTACGCTAAAGGCTTCGACTACCCGGACCTCAGTGACAGCCCTCTTGATGGCATTGATCCGAAGTGGTCGCAATGGATCGTGGACAAACTCAACGAAGGCTATTCCAGGGAGGGTATCTACCGTGTGCTCCTTGATCAAGGGGTCAATCATGATCGGGCATCTGAAATACTGTGTTATCGCCCGGATATCGACCTGGAGATCAGCGAGGAAATTGATAGGGAGACGATATACCCCCTGTTAGCCGGAAAACAATGCGAGCGATGGAGAATTCAGAGCAACTATGTGGAAATGTACCTGGTGGAAGATTTCGTTGACCCCGTTGCCTGCGAGTGCGTTATCGATTTGATTGGGGACAATGTCAGAGTATCTGGTTTCTCCAAACCCAAAAGCTACGAAAATGCCGTGAACAGTTCCACCTATACATTCCGTCCCCCTCTCTGTAATACTTCATACATCTGACAGGTATCTGTCAGAGAGAGCGGGACATGCGCCTGCAGGCTACGAATATCTATACTCAAACATAAGATGTTTGCGGCTTTAGTTTCGAGCCCGCAGGTGCGCTTGCATTCGTCAACGAATACTCAGGGTCTGCCGCGGTGTCGGCTCATCTATATTGCTTTCGCAGAACGCAAGCACGCATATCCCTGTTGATAATGTAACACTGCGGAGGAATTTCATGAATAGCGGAGATCAAAAATATTTTACTGCCTACATCGGTATCGATTGGGCAGACAGGAAGCACGATATGTGTATACAGTCCAGCAAGACTGGAATCAGGGAGTTCGATCAGATACCCCATCAACCCGATGAACTTGATCAATGGGCCCAGTCATTGATGAGACGTTTTGGTGCGCCGATGGCGGTTGCTGTGGAACTGTCGAAGGGGCCGATCATCTCTGCCCTACAGAAACACGATTGCTTTGTGATCTTCCCGGTTAATCCGTCAACCCTGGCCAGGTACCGAGAAGCATTTACACCCAGTCGTGCCAAGGACGATCCCACTGACGCCGAACTCGCCCTTGATCTGATCATCAAACACCCAGAACGTTTTAAACCGCTCAACCCACAAAGTGCGCAGATGCGTGCCCTGGCGTCTTTAGTTGAACAACGCCGACGCCTGGTCAATGATCGGGTCCGGACCACCAATCGGTTGCGTAATACACTCAAACAATACTATCCCCAACCCCTTGAATGGTTTGATCGTATAGATACGGTGCTTTTTTGTGACTTCATTACCCGTTGGCCGACCCTGCTTAAGGTCAAACGGGCCCGTCGAACAACACTGACAACTTTCTTCCACCAACACAGTATGCGATTCAGTCAACTCCTTGACAATAGAGTCGAAGCGATTAAGACGGCAACACCCTTGACCCTGGATGAGGGTATCATCGGCCCGCATCGACTACAGGCCATCGTATGGGTGGAGATGCTGCGTGTTACATTGAATGCGATTAAGCAGTATGACAAAGCCATTGCCGAACTGGCTCCCCAGCATCCTGACTATGCTTTATTCGATGCGCTCCCGGGTGCCGGGCCTTCATTGGCCCCGAGACTGCTTGTGGCCTTTGGCGAGCAGCGGGATCGATTTAACAGCGCGAGTGAGTTGCAGCGATATGCCGGCATTGCTCCGGTTACAGAGCGCAGTGGCAAAAAACACTGGGTACACTGGCGCTGGCAATGTTCGTCCTTCCTGCGACAGACCTTTGTCGAATGGGCTGCGCAGACCATTAACAAATCATACTGGGCTGGGGCTTACTATCGTCAACAGCGTGGTAAAGGGGCGACTTACCAGGCGGCTGTTCGGGCATTAGCGTTTAAGTGGATTCGTATCCTGTATCGATGTTGGCAAAACCACACACCGTATAATGAATCCACTTATCTTAATGCATTAAAAAAAAGAGGATCTCCTTTGCTCGTGCATTATCCTGATACAATAAACCCTTGACCGAGCGCCTCAGGGCGTGAAGCGGGCATGTGGCTGGGTCACAATGAATACACTACCATCTCTTCATTTACTTCAGATTATCGACAATACCCAAGCTGCTCGATTATGAAACATGTTTACCACGCTTCTGATCTCCCCTTTGATACGAAGCACCACTACATCTGTACCTATGGCGGTCTTTGCAACAGACTGCGTGTTATCTTCTCGTACGTATATATGATTCGAAACAGCGACGATCAGGGTCACTCCAATCCAATCATCGTCTTTTGGCCAAAAGAACCCGCCTGTAATGGTAAATTCACCTCATTCTGGAAGGTAGTCCCAAACTGTACTTTTGTTGAGGACATAACTTTCCAGGAAATGCGAAAGTGGTTCATTCAACATCAAAAACGGAAGACAAATTGGCAGACCATGGTGTACACCAACAAGTATCACCCTTGGTTCCAGGGAAATCAGACACCCCTTTATACTTCGGACTGGATTTACAGCAACTTGGAACTGTTGCCGGAGATTCAGCAAAGGGTTCAGGGAGCTCTTCGGCAAATCAGGATGTCTGATCCAGCGAAATTTATAGCGATTCATGTACGGCGAACCGACAAGGAGGGCAGGAAGGGAAAGAGAAGAACTGCTATTATTGAGTCGATATTCAAAGGTCAGATTGAAATTCTTGACTCCTACTCCGCTGACGAATACAAGATTTATTTGGCCGCCGACAATCGGAATGCACAGGAATGGTTCTTTGATCGGTACGACCTCCGAATCAGGTTTGCCAATCTGATCAAACCCAGCAACAACAAACGCAAAACTCCGTTGGAAGACGCGGTACTTGATCTGTACATCTGTATCCACGCAGTTGTATTTATCGCAAACAAGGGCTCCACTTTTAGCAAGTTTATAGAAGTGATGAGATCATACAATAACCATGAAAACAGCAGCGCGGACCTGCTGGGTTATCGATCATCCAAGTAGCATCCTAGAGTCGGGGAGTTCTGCTTTGTAAAAATATTTCAAGCGACGAATTTCTAGCTACATTGCGCAGCTTGAAATAGATGGATTAGCATAATTATTACCCTGATTTATTTGTACTAAGCACAATTGTATAAGCGTCCGCAGTAATCAGCGGACCTTTCAAAGGCATTTGGTGAATGTCTGCTTATTGAAAAGGTTAGATCGAATCTAGTGCTTTTTCAAGGAATGGCAGGCGAGATTTAACCAATTTCAATTTTTATCCGCTGGCCTGTTGCATCGAATGGTGGGTCACCAAACCCAGTTCAACTCAGCTCTCGAGAAAGGCGCTGAGGAATTCTGAACGTAACTGGTTTTTTGCATAAATAATCGGGAAATAGCTTTCATCCATTTCGGTGCTGCCAAATTTTTTATAGCGGCTATAAATCGGCGTAACCCGGCTGGCATGGAATCGACTTTCACTGGACATACAATGGGCGACCACGGACCTTCTCGGCTTGCTGGTCAGGTTTGCACCAGAACCATGCCATGTCCGGCCGTGATGAAACACCACGTCACCTGGATTTACTTCGAGTCGATCGATTTTATAGTCAACTACCCCCAGATGTACTGCGGCAAATTTCAGACCCTGGTGATAATCCTCCGGCGCATGGAATGGGAATTTGTTGTACTCCACTGGCCAATGATTTGAGCCGCGCACGTATTCGATAGTGCCGCCTTCAGCACTTGTGGTATCCAGGGCCATCCAGCAGGTAACCATGGCGGTGGGTTCGATCCAGTCCTGATAAGAGTCGTCCTGGTGGAAACCAAGTGGCTTTGCACCAGGGGGTTTCCAGATCACGTTGTCTTGATTGATCCGGGCGCCTGGCCAGTCCATCAACTGCGCGCAGGCCTTGCCAACCTTTTCATCGAGCACCAGTCGGGCAATGGCGCGATCAGATTTCCAGCCATTACAGATTTGTCGGGTATGGTCTTCGGGGCTGACACCCTGACGCCAGTTCCATTCATCGGGCTCCAGGCCGGTTTCGAACTCCCCAGCAAACAGCGGCTCAAACCGGGCTAGTGCCTGGGCGATACGTTCATGATCATTAAAATCTTCAACGACAACATAACCCTGTTGATGAAAGTGATCTTTTTGTTGCTGATTTAACATCTGGAATTAATTTACCAACCAGGGGTCGTTTTCGCAGACCTCGATAAGGGTTGGGCGGTCAGATCTAAAAGCATCAGCGATTGTTTTCAGAAGGTTTTCCGCTGTGTCACAACGTTTGGCATGACAACCGCAGGATTGTGCGAGCTGGATAAAATCCGGGTTGACGCCTTCCACCCCAACCAGATCAATATTCCGCGCTTTCATGTCGTCCTGAATTTGTTTCAAACCGCCATTGTTCCAGAGCAATATGGGGATGGGCAGATTCAATTCTGCTGCAGTGACCAGTTCCTGGACGGTAAACATGAAACCGCCGTCGCCAGCAAAACAAATAATCGGTCGATCTTGCAGGGCCAGTTTTGCGCCGATGGCATTGGGCAGGCCGCAACCCAGGGTGCAAAACCCAGCAGGATAGTGCCACTGTCTCGGGATCAAAGCATCAAACCCAAATGCGCCGGTATAGACCAGTTGACAGATATCACCCATCATAATGACATCATCAGGCAAATTTTCACGTAATAATTTGAGTGCGCACACATGCTGTTGTTCGCTGTGACTAAGATTGTTATTGATGGCCGAGCGGATCCTGGCAACCTCAGATGGGGTGGATTTTCGAGGCTTAAGACTTTTAAGCCCACCGTCAATAGCCTCTGCCGTACTGTTTGCATCAGCGACGATGCCAATATCTGCAAGATATAAATCGTTAATCTTTCGCGGGTCGATATCTACCCGGATCAATTTTCCATTGAACGTCAGTTTGTCTATGAAACTATCAGTTTCAGAAAGCTCGGTACCTATGGCAAGAATGACATCGGCTTTCTCCATATACCCCTGGGCTTCGGGGCGGACAGTGCTTGCACCCAGGCTTAAAGGATGTTGGTCGGACACAATTCCCTTGCCAGCATTGCTGCAAATAACTGCGGCACCGAGTTTTTCGGCGATAGAGGTCAATGGCTTTGATGCGGCAGCGGCACCGCCGCCAATACAAATTAGTGGGCGTTTTGCATTTTCCAGAGCCTCACAGGCTAATGCCAAAATATCCATCGATGGCCCAGGACGTTGAGGTAACCTGACCGCTTGCCAATTGTCCTCCGCGGGCATGGCCAAAACGTCAATGGGAATGGCGATGTGTACTGGCCGGGGTCTTTCCGAAGAAAAAATCGAAAACGCTTTAGCCAGTAACTCGGGTACATCTTCCGGTCGATAGGCCGTCGCACTCAATGCAGTGAGAGGTTCGGTAACATCGGTTAATCGTGGTACCTCGTGAAGGCAACCCCAGCCTTTCCCCAGGGTATTACTGGCGGCATCACTGGATAAAAGCAAAACAGGAATACTGTCAGCAAAGGACTGGCCGACGGCAGTCAGTGCATTGGTGACCCCAGGACCAGAAATAACCAGTGCTACCCCGGGTCTGCCCGAAGACCTGGCGTAACCATCCGCCATAAAGCCCGCCCCCTGTTCATTTCTGGCCTGGACGTGTTTAATATTACTGTTGTTCAGGCCGCGACAAAAATCCAGGGTATGGACCCCGGGAATGCCAAACACGGTGTCAACGCCATAGGCCTCGAGGAGATTAATCGTCGCTTCGCCACAATTCATAAATTGTCTCGGTGTTAATTAATAATAGAATCAAATTTTAGCCCAGGGCGGATCCATTTAATATCCAATTTACCGCCCAGGTTTACTGTCCAGGGCAAAATTTGATCAGGACAGTACCCGAATAATGCGATCTGTGACTTGTATGGTTCCGGCGCTGCCACCCAGGTCCGGGGTTATCACGCCGTCATTCAGACATTGCAACACCGCATCTTCGATAATAGCGCTGATGTCGCCACGGGCAAATGCAAATTCAAACATCATGGCCACACTCAAAATTGCGCCAATGGGGTTGGCTATTCCCTGGCCGGCGATGTCCGGTGCACTGCCATGGACCGGCTCAAAAATTCCGGGTCGATTGGGTTGACCCGAATTGTTCAATCCGGCGATACACCCCGAAGGCAACATACCCAAAGATCCCGAAACCGTAGCCGCCAGGTCCGAGGCGAGGTCACCAAACAGATTGTCGGACAACACCACATCAAAACATGTTGGATCGCGAACCATTTGGTAAAGTGCATTATCAGCATACATATGGACCAGTTCCACGTCGGGGAATTCCAATTTTCCAATTTCACTGACGCAGTCACGCCACAGCACATTACTTTCCAGCACGTTGGATTTATCGATAGAGATGAGCTTGTTCTTGCGGCGTCGGGCGAGCTCAAACCCAACTCTGGCAAATCGTTCAATTTCAACCGAGGAATACAGGTTGGTGTCAAAACCGTCGCGACTGCCATCTTCGTTAACAACAATTCCCCTCGGTTCTCTGAAAAAACAACCACCGCACATTTCCCTGAGAACCAGGATATCCGCACCATCAACCAGCTGTGGTTTATACGGCGTGTGATCCAGCAGTGAAGGATAACTCCGTGCAGGTCGGATTCCTGCAAAAACAGACAGTTCCTGTCGCAATCGCATCAGACCGTCTTTGTCAGTAGCCGAGCCATCAATCACCATGTCATCCCACTTGGGACCACCTACCGCCCCGATCAAAACCGCGTCCGCGTCCGCGGCGGCGGCGGCAGTCTGATCCCGGCAAAAGGTGCCAAATTTGTCGAATGCCTCGCCACCGAGTAAATCGAATTCCAGATCGAGGCTAATTCCATTTTTCTTGCACAACGTTTCGAGTACTTTTACCGCTGCATCGATTACCTCGGGGCCGATACCGTCACCAGGTAAAACCAGAACGTTGAAACCGCCGATGGGATTAGTTGTCATGAGGATTATCTGTCATGGAAATTAAGTTTTAATGATTTTGTTAATTTAGTCAGGGCCTGATGATATATTAGTCAACCCGCAAAATGATATGACGGTGTATTTCAAATGAGCCTGTTCGCTGATTTTATGAATAACAAAGGTCGTTATTCCCACAAATGGTCTCATTATTTTCCAATTTACGAAAGGCATTTTTCCCCCTGGAAGGACAAGTCCATGTTGTTCCTCGAAATAGGGGTTTCCCGGGGTGGGTCGCTACAAATGTGGCAACGCTATTTTGGACCCTATGCAAAAATTTTGGGCATCGACATAAAACCCAAATGCAAAGAATTCGAACAACAGGGCATCTTTGTGCGTATCGGCGATCAGAGCGATGAGGGTTTTCTAGCAGAGTTAGTCGAAGAATTTGGTGTTCCGGATATTGTTCTTGATGATGGAAGTCATGTCATGGAACACGCTAATACCACATTCGATTTTCTGTATCCCAAAATGGGCAAGAATGGCATTTATATGGTTGAAGACATGCATTGTGCATACTGGGAAGATTATGGTGGAGGCGTGAATAATCCCGAGACATTTATCAATCGGAGCAAAGACTTTATTGATCAGATTAATGCCAGACACAGTCGAGGTGAAATTGAAGAAAGCGATATTTCCAATAACACCCTCGGTATCTTTTTTTATGACTCAATCGTGGTTTTTGAAAAAGGCGATATTTTCTGGAAAGATATAATCAGGACCCAAAAACCGGGCCTGCTGCGTGGTTAAATTGGGTAAACGCTGGGGAAAATACCCATTAAAATGGCTGTTCGACCACCTCTAAAATGTGGTTTAGTTGTTGTATTCCGCTAAAAACACATTAAACTGATACTACAAAGTCGAAATCGTGATTGCGCCACTGGATTGTTCAGCGTTAAATCGCATTTGTTTAATACTCCATGCTATACCGAAATAAATTTAGAACTCTAAATCTATGCAAGAATTTGATGTAATCATAATTGGTAGTGGACCTGCAGGGAAAACCGCAGCGATCCAGGCGGCCAAATTGGGCAAGAATGCCGTAATCATCGATGGTATGAACCAGGTTGGCGGCGTATGCGTCCATACCGGGACCATTCCGAGCAAAACCCTCAGGGAAACCGTATTGAATCTAACCGGTTGGCGAGAACGCGGTTTTTATGGCAGAGCTTATCGGGTCAAAGCCGACATTCAGGCTTCTGATTTGATGCAACGATTAAATCTGACTTTGCAGAGCGAAGTGGATATTCAGCAGGATCAACTGGTACGCAATGGTGTCAATATCATCCAGGGCCACGCGCAATTTGTCAGTGAAAATGTAGTTGATGTAGCCACATCCAATGGTGACATGATTTCCCTCACTGCCAAGCGGTTTATTATCGCTGTAGGCACAAAAACCTACAGACCGGATTATGTACCGTTTAATGGTAAAACCGTTATTGACAGCGACGAAGTCACCTGTATGGAAAAACTGCCCAGGTCGCTTACGGTTATCGGTGCCGGGGTGGTGGGCGTTGAGTACGCAACCATTTTCCAGACCCTGGATATCAATGTTACCCTGGTGGAACCCCGGGCAACTATGCTGGATTTTATGGACCAGGAAATCCTGATGCATTTTCGGCACGATGTCATTGATGACGGCTTGCGTCTGCAATTTGGCCAGAAAGTCACAAGCATCGAATGCAGGAAAAATGGCTCGTGTATTGTTCGTCTGGATAGTAATCGGGCCATCGGATCAGATATGGTTTTATTTGCCGCTGGCCGGGTTGGGGCTACCGATAATCTCGGGCTGGATAAGCTGGGCATAGAGGTGGATCATCGGGGGCGGTTATCCGTTAATGAAAAATTTCAAACCATCTGCCCCCACGTCTATGCGGTTGGCGATGTGATTGGCTTTCCCAGCCTGGCATCAACCTCCCTGGAACAGGGACGCATCGCGGTGCTCGACGCTCTGGGAGAAAAGGTCCATAAATCCCCAGAGTTTTTCCCCTATGGAATTTATGGCGTTCCCGAGATGTCCAGTGTTGGTATGTCAGAAGAAGAAGTGATCAAGCGAAAAATTGCCTATGAAATTGGCATTATGCAACTTCGAGAAACTTCACGGGGTAAAGTAATGGGGCTGCAATCGGGATTGATGAAAATGATTTTCTCAATAAAGTCACGACGGTTGCTTGGGGTTCATATTGTTGGTGAAGGCGCAACGGAGTTGATTCACATTGGTCAGGCGGTTCTGACCCTGCGTGGGACCCTGGATTATTTTCTTGAGAATGCATTTAATTATCCGACCCTGGCAGAAGCGTACAAGGTTGCCGCTCTACATGCCCATAACAGAATGATGGCTCTGGAAGAATAGGCCCGGGAAAAACAGGCGTGACAAATCTAAAATCGAAAAGCAGCATACAAAAATGAAATTTCTTAAATCAATTTTTTCAAAGGGTGATGGCAAAAAACCAGAGCCAGAAGAAGCGATCGAATACGCTGGCTTCAAGATTCAGCCCACCCCAAAAAACGTCAGTAACGGCTGGACCACCGAGGCCATGATTACAAAGGGCGAGGGTGATTCGATCAGGTCCCATCATTTTATTCGTGCGGACGTCACCGGCAGCAAAGAAGGAGCAAAGGAATTAACCATCGCCAAAGCGAAAATTATGATTGATCAGGTTGGAGATAAAGTTTTCAGTCGATAATTAAAGTTGGAATATCACGTCTCAGGCGATTACCGAGACTGGAGCAAAGGGATATATTCAAATCTGTAAAACATAATTTATTTGATCAATTGCGGATATAATTGCTGACCAATAATAGATTGTATATACCCACCGGACTGATCCAGGGCTTACTAAATTTCGTCTCAATTGTAAATTCATGAAAATAACCAATGTAAAAACCTGGGTTGTGGGCAACCCACCGCCACATTTTGGCGGACAATATTTTATTTTCGTTAAGCTGACCACAGACACCGGCGTTGAAGGTATCGGCGAAGTTTATACCGCAACATTTGGGCCCCACGTTGTGGCAAAAATGATTGAAGACGTAGCCGAGCGGTATTTTATTGATGCCGACCCGTATCAAATTGAAACATTGTGGCGCAAGGTTTATGGCAGCGGTTATAACCTGCGACCAGATGTGTCGTTAATGTCGGTCTTAAGCGGACTGGAAATGGCTTGCTGGGACATTATTGGCAAGGATGTGGATAAGCCCATATATCAATTGCTTGGCGGCAAGGTCCATGAAAAACTGCGGAGTTATACCTATATCTACCCCAAAGAAGGCGATAAAACCAGCGTGTACGAGGATCCCGACCTGGCCGCTGAGCGAGCCCTGGAATATGTAGAACAGGGGTTTACCGCGGTGAAATTCGATCCCGCCGGCGCGTATACTATTTTTGATGGTCATCAACCCACCCTGGAAGATCTGGATCGCAGTGAAAAATTTGTCAAAAGGATCAGAGAGGCCGTGGGCACCCGTGCAGATTTGTTATTTGGAACCCACGGACAATTCACAGCTGCAGGTGCAATCCGACTGGCCAGGCGACTGGAACCCTATGATCCGCTCTGGTTCGAAGAGCCAACCCCGCCAGAGAATGTGAAAGAAATGGCCCGGGTAGCACGACAAACCACCATTCCGGTGGCGACTGGCGAACGGCTGACAACAAAATATGAATTTGCCCGGGTTTTGGAGAACCAGGCAGCCTCAATATTACAAATGGCTCTGGGTCGGGTTGGCGGCATTCTCGAGGCCAAGAAAATTGCAGGCATGGCTGAAACCTACTACGCGCAAATTGCACCTCATTTATATTGCGGTCCCATCGAGGGGGCGGCGAACATTCAGATTAGTACGTGTACGCCAAACTTTTTAATTCTGGAAAGTATTCAGACCTGGGAGGGGTTTCATTCGAAAATACTGAAAAAACCAATGCAATGGGAGGACGGTTATGTTATCCCGCCCACCGAACCGGGACTTGGGGTTGAGCTCAACGAAGAAGTTGCGGATGCTAATCCTTATACCGGATCAAGACTTCATCTTGAAATGAGTGACCAGGTAACTTAAGCCCACATCTGTCAATAATCAATATTTCAAACTGGATTCTCGTTAATGCTAAATAGAAACCGACTACTGGTTCTGGCAAAAATTGTTTTGTCTGTAGGTCTGGTGTATTGGCTGCTCAAAGGCGCAGACCTGCAACAAATCTGGGAGACGGTGAGTAATGCAAAACCCGGTTACATCATACTTGCCTTTGGGATGTTCTATATTGGTTTTACCCTGATTGCATTTAGATGGAGAATGTTGCTCCGGGTAGACAATATTAATGCCCGTATCCCGTATTTGCTCGAATCCATCAATATCGCAGTGCTGTTTAACAATCTATTGCCATCAACCATTGGTGGCGACGCCTATCGAATGTACGACGTCTGGCGACTGGGCGGAAACAAAACCAAAGCGGTGCTGGTGATATTGATTGATCGATTTTTGGGCATGTTGGCGTTGGTGGTCTACGCTATTGTTGCAGCGCTCATGGCGGCAGAAGTGCGCGAAGCGATTCCAGGCCTGGTGTTCTACCTGATTGGAATTCTGCTGGCCATGTTAATGGTTATGTGGATGGTATTTGGCTCGGGCAGCAAAATCTTGCACTGGTTTTTAGATCTCGAATCAAAGATTCTGGTCCTACCACAGAAGATCATCGGAAAAATTACCGAAGGCCTTGCGCTTTATCGTGGTCGAGGCGATGTATTGATTAAGGCAATCCTGGTTTCGTTTGGGGTGCAGTTGAATGTGATTTTACATTTTGTGATCATCTCCCATGCCCTTAGTATCGATATCCCATGGCAGGGGATGTTTATTATAATTCCCATTGCAACGCTGATTATGCTGGCACCGGTTTCGATTAACGGTATAGGGGTTAGGGATGCCATTCTGGTGTTCCTGTTTTCGCTTTATGGCGTGAGCGAAGAATCAGCCATTGCATTTGCCTGGGTCTGGTTGGCGATGTTGCTTGCCCAGGGGTTGGTGGGAGGCATTGTATTGTTGCTGCGCCGACAAAAGGCCAATACCGGATTGGTAAAAGATTTAATGGAGTGACGACGTCAATCAATCCAGAATGACTGGCAGTAAACCCCCGGCCTCAACACCGGTAGCGGTATGTTCAATTCGAAATGCAATAACTTCTACACCGTTTTTCTCGGCAGTAACCAGGGCCTTGTGATAGTCTGGATCGATGTGGGAGGCTATACCGAAGGATTGGCCCTCTGGTCGGTTTACAGCATATAACATGACTCCCCGATGACCTGCTTTAACCGCATGCTCGAGCAGTTGTAAATGCTTCAGGCCTCGGGTAGTAACTGCATCGGGAAAAAGAATTTTATCATCCTCAACCATTGTGACGTTTTTGATTTCTACAAAACAGTTAGGTTGCCCCTGGCCGCTTAACAGCAGATCAAGCCGTGACTTCGCATAACCGGCCGCTTCATAGACGGGCTCAGATTTAATTTCACAGTACCCGGTCAGGCTCTCGATCTGGTCAGCTTCTATGAAATATCGAATAAACTGGTTTACCCGGCTGGTATTTACCCCAATCCATCCTGCGCCCATATCCACGCGTTCCAGGCTCCAGGGGAGTTTGCGTTTCGGGTTATCGCTGGCGCTCAGTTGCACCGGCGCGCCGGGTTTCCAGCAACCGGTCATTGCCCCGGTATTGGCACAATGGGCAGTAACTGTTTTGCCATCGATAAGTTCTACGTCGGCGAGAAAGCGTTTGTACCTGGAAATAATAACGCCATCATGGAGAGCGGGTAAATCCATATATTTGGTCGGTATCAAGCCGTGGGAATGGAATCTGAAAAACCAGTGTTTAACGTCTCTATGGATTCAAGCACCCAAACCGGTGGATCGCATTTACGTGCTGTGGTCACCAGTTCTAATGCCGCCTCCAGCCCAAATTTCTTGCGCCAGGCCAAATAGCCGATTACCACAGACGGTGATCTTTGCATTCCAGCATTGCAATGAACATAGGCGCAATGATTATTTATCATCAAGTTTTCCAGAATTTTGGTTGCGGGCAACAGGTTTTTGGAAAGGTCCTCGTCGTCGAAATCAACTATAGGAAATCGATAGGCGATGATATCAAGTTGTAGATAAGCCTGTTCGAGGGACAGCCAGTCGATTTTATTCGCTTTGAAATCCTGGTCAGTTTGCATATTCAGCACAGCGGTTACGCCTGCTGATTTCAAGCGTTTAGCGTCTATAGCGGTATACGGGCAGGTGCCAACAAATATATTTTCAACAATCCTGTCAAAATTAATCATTTAATAATCATTAGAACGTTGAGCGCGTGGACAGATACGCTTTAGTTTCCCCACCATCGGATAACCCTCTTGCAATATCCAGTCTGACATCGGTTCTTACAAAGCGTTTGATTTTCCAGCGCAGTCCAAATCCCACCCCATATTTCAGATCAGATAATTGGGCATCACTGGAGTTCTCCCAGGCATTGCCGGCATCGAAAATAACGGCACTGCGCAGGGTTTCCCGGTTTAAAACCGGATGCAACCATTCCGCATTAAAAATAAAGAAACTGTTTCCTTCCACCGTATCCCGATCATAGCCGCGCAAGTTTGAGCTGCCGCCAATCTTAAATTCTGGAGGCCCCAAAATCGAACGCGAAATATACCCCAGTCTAAATTGAATATTTAGGTTTGAATGGTCGTCATAGGGCAAAGGAATATACTTCCGGTAAAACAAAAAATGTTTGGTGAAATCGATATCAGAACCGGTGTGTTCGGGGTCTGAATAGGTTAATTCGTATCCGAAGTGATGGCCCGATCTGCTGAGCAAATGATCATGAACATAGTAACCATTGATTTCAAACTGCGCCGCCAGGACAGTCAGGTCGGGTAGTAGTCCACTGGTTCCAGAAAGAAAAGTATGATCGTATTTTTCATACACAGGGCCGGCGCTGATTACCAGCCCCTGACTCGGACCCTGTCTTTGTATCCATCGACCAACCAGCAGCCGAAACTGATCCCGGGTTCGTTCATATTTTCCGGTTTTGGCATTTAGGGTTTCTTCCAGTGTGGTATCTTCATGAGAAACCCGAAATGCCAGAGAGTAGGGCGTATTGGTTATCCGCGGATAGGAATAGTCCCATGCCACCTGAGTTTCGTCTTCCTCGTCGGCACCGTCAAATTTCTGGTATGCCACTGTAAATTTGGAGCGCTGATTTCGGCCAAATAAATTATCAGCCCGCCAGACAATTCCAGTGGTGATATCGCCGTCACCGTTGCGATTTAATTTTGGCAAAATAAAGTTATAGCGTTTCTCTTTTACCGTAATTTCTGCAACTACGCTGCCATCATCCAGGGTATTGGTATTAATTTCCACTGCCTGGAAAAGCCCAAGGTCCTTGATCGACTGGGTCGAAGCTTCTATGTCTTCGGGGGTAACTTCGTCACCCTCGGAGAAAGTCAGTTCCTGAAGAATTGTTGAAGGGTGGGTTTTGGTGTTTCCGATTATCTCAAATTGGTCGATTACTGTACTATTGGCAAACAGTATGACAGGTAGGAACAAGCCGATTACCATAGACAATAAACGTACTCGCTCGCAGAGCTGAAAGAAGTTTAAACGCAAAATAGTTTAAAATCAGGGTTAGTTTAACTTTTATATTTTAATTCGAAGCGAGACAACTAATCCGACTAGGACCTCCTCACCACACAACACTTTTATTCCAATTCCAATCTATCACTTGTCCATAACTTGCCAATCACGCGCACATCTCTCGCACATCACTGGCCAGTCAGATCGTGATATTATTCTGTTGAACCTAAACATGGGCATTGTGTCATATTTCAGTATGGTATAAACCTTAAACAAATGTAATTTTGAGTTCAGGCAGGCATCAGTTATAGAACTTAGAATATCGATATTACTATATATGTCAACCCAAAAAATCGAAGTTATTTATCTGAAATAATCATGAAAACAAAAAATCGGATATCCGGGGTAATGCTATGCATTGTGTTAGTGAGTTTTTTAACGGGCTGCGCTACAACGGGTTCGCTACCAGGGGATAAAGATCCCTACGAAAATTTCAATCGCTCGGTTCTTGATTTCAATTTGAAATCTGATCGCTTGATCCTCAAACCAATTGCCAAAACTTATTCACGGATCATACCCAAACCGGTACGAAATGGAGTTAACAATTTCTTTTCCAATCTGTGGGAACCGATGACCGTTGTAAATGATTTGCTCCAGGGCAAGTTCCATCACGCCGCACGAGACACCACCCGATTCATAATTAATTCCACAATAGGGGTGCTGGGAATATTTGACGTGGCCACGGAAATGGACCTGCCCAAGCATAGGGAGGATTTTGGCCAGACCCTGGCAGTATGGGGTGTCCCGTCCGGGCCATATCTGGTATTACCCTTGCTCGGGCCAAGCAATTTACGCGATACCGCCGGGCTGATACCGCAATTTGTATATCTTGATGCGGTAACCCAAATGAATAACCCGGAGAGCTACTACGCCGGCGGACTACGTCTGGTGGATGCGAGATCATTACTGCTCGGGGCGGATGAGATTTTCGATGTACAACCAGATAAATATTTATTCCTCAGGGAAGCCTACCGGCAACTTCGGGCGGATTTAATAGCGGATGGAAAAACAACAGACCTGGAAGGTGAGAGTTCAGAAGATGATTTAATAGATCAGTTGCTTGAAGACGACTGATATCCAGTGGCGATTTACGCAATTGGAGATATACAGGGATGTGTGGTGCCGTTTGAGGAGCTTTTGGAAAACATTGGATTTGACCCGGCGAGAGACCAGCTTTGGTTGACCGGTGACCTTGTAAACCGCGGACCAAAATCACTGGAGACATTGCGGCTGGTAAAAAAGCTGGGACAAAGTGTAATAACCGTCCTTGGCAACCATGATTTACATTTTCTCGCGGTGGCAAAAAAAATTCGCCGCAGCCGGGCTGGAGATACATTTAAACAGATACGCAAAGCCCCCGACCTTGACGAGCTAACCTATTGGCTAAGGAATCAGCCCCTGGTTCACTGGGATAAAAAATTGAAAGTCATTATGACCCATGCAGGGGTGTATCCTGGCTGGAGTCGAAAGCAGCTGATAAAAAATGCTCAGGAGGTAGAAAAGATTTTGCGCGGGGATGATTTCAGGGAGTTGCTACGCAATATGTATGGAAATACGCCCAGGCGATGGGAGGATAGCTTAACCGGCTGGAAGCGGAGTCGATTTATCCTCAATGCACTAACCCGAATGCGTTATTGCGATTCCAGGGCCAGACTCGATTTCGATATAAAGGGCCCGCCGGGGAAAGCGCATGAAAAGTATATGCCCTGGTACAAACATCCGATGATGAAATGCAAAAAGTGGCGCATCGTTTTTGGTCACTGGTCGTCATTGGGATATATGCAACGCAAAAATATAATTAGTCTCGACAGCGGTTGTGTGTGGGGCGAAAAACTAACCGCGGTCCAGCTCGACGCCAAATACGTCGCACCTTGTTGGCAGCTGAATTGTTAAACTGTCGACTTTGATTGCCTGGTTTTGATTCAGCATAGTGTCATCATCAATAAGTAACAAATACAAAATCTGTTCAATGGCTGTTCAATGGGCTAGTATCATCAATTCCTGACAATTCACTGCTTACAATCAAGATGGACACGCTAATCAACAGACTGCGTCATTTTCTCGACGCGACCCCCACACCCTATCACTGTGTACAAAACCTAACCGGCCTACTTGATCTGGCGGGTTATTCACAATTGCGGGAACAGGATTCATGGGGTGGTCTTGCCGAGGGCAAATATTATTTGACCCGAAATGATTCGTCCCTGATCGCATTTAAACTTTGCGCAGCGCCAGAGAAAGATGGTTTCAGGCTGGTAGGGGCCCATACTGACAGCCCTTGCCTGAAGATCAAACCCAATGCTGTCACGGTGAACAACGGATACGCCAAACTGGGGGTGGAAGTCTATGGTGGTGTCCTGTTGAATCCCTGGTTCGATCGCGACCTGGCCATCGCCGGCCGGGTAACCGTGCGAAATAAAAAAGGCGCTATTGAAAACATATTGATCAATGTCGACCAGCCAGTGGCATTCATTCCAAGTCTGGCCATTCATCTCGATCGTGAAGCAAATGAAAGCCGTAGCATAAACAAACAGAAACATTTGCCGGCGGTGTTGTGTCGCACGGACAAAGGCGATGCTGATTTTAATTCCATATTGCAGGGCTGGATCAAACAACAAGGGTTAGCGAAATCGGCGAGGGAAATTATGGCCTATGAGCTATCCCTGTACGATCACCAAAGGGCAGCGCTGGTGGGAATGAATCAGGAGTTTCTGGCTTCAGCCCGGTTGGACAACTTACTAAGCTGTTTTGCTTCAACCGAAGCGTTACTGACCTCGAATAATAAGTGCAATCAGATGATTGTCCTCAATGATCATGAAGAGGTGGGCAGTGGTTCCACCAGTGGTGCGGAAGGTTCTTTTTTGCACTCGGTGTTATGCCGAATTTGTGGCAATCAGGAAAACATGCAACGAGGAATAAGTCATTCCATGCTGATTTCTGCGGATAACGCTCACGGGGTTCACCCAAATTTCGTCGATGTTCATGAGCCTATGCACCAGCCGCTGATTAATAATGGACCGGTCATAAAAACCAACAGCAACCAGCGTTATGCCACCAACAGTGAAACCGCCGGGGTGTTCAGGGCGGCCTGTGAAGCCAGCAAAGTCCCATACCAGCAGGTTGTGGTTCGTACCGACATGGGCTGCGGATCGACCATTGGGCCGATTACCGCAACCCGAATCGGTGTGCGCACCGTCGACATAGGCGTACCCCAGCTTGGCATGCATTCAATTCGAGAATTGGCGGGGGTCGCAGATCAACAATATCTGGTTGACGGTTTAAAAGGTTTTTTCGAGCTAGAGAACTGGCCGTTTTAGAATTTATCTGGATTGTACTCACGCTGAAGTTTTTTGCAAAATTCATCAAAGGTCAATTCCTGTAACAGCTCAACGCAGCTCAAGCCGGAATTTTTGTCAATAAGGCCCAGAGAATAGGCAAACAGGCCAATCAGCTTTGTTGCAGCATCAATTCCGTGACCATACTGTTCTTGCCATTGAATTAACGAGTCTGAACCATCTCGCTTGGAGAAGATGTTGCCACTTTGATCCCGCATCATAGGAACATGCCAGTATTGGGACTGTGCATAGTTCAATGCCTGTGCCAGGGCGATCTGGCGAGGGGTTGAATCAATTAGGTCCTCACCGCGAATTACATCGGTTACACCCATGAGGTGATCGTCAACCACCGAGGCAAGCTGGTAGGCAAACAACCCATCTTTTCGTTTGACTATAAAATCACCCACAGCTTTTTCCAGGTCCTGGCACTGGTGTCCGCATACATAATCTTTAAATTCAATCACTAAATCCTCTGTCCTGAATCGCCAGGACACCGGGCTGTTTAAAGTGTCGAGATCCAGGCTTCGACAAGTTCCGGGATAAACCCCGGCAGGGTGATCCTGGTGGGGAGCGCTCAGCGCCAATGCAATATCTTTTCTCGAGCATTGGCAGGGAAATAGGGCATCCATCGATTTGAGTTGATTAAATGCCTGGTCATAATGTTCCAGCCGCTGGCTCTGGAAGTGGGGCCCCTGATCCCAATGGAGGCCGAGCCATTGCATATCCGCGATTAACTGCGCCTGCGCCCCTGGCACATTTCTTGGCGTATCCAGGTCATCCATGCGCAGAATGAATTGTCCGTTACAGAGTCGGACATGCAACCAGGCGAGCAATGCACTACGCAGATTTCCAAGATGTAGCCGCCCTGTTGGGCTAGGGGCGTATCGACCCGTAGTCACTTTGTAAGCCTGGAGATCAGCGGCGATCTATCAAGTTAATAACCAGTTGCCCCAATCCACCGGCGCCCGGTAGCAATTCAATATAATTCTGCGGTATCCCAAATGTTACGAACCAGTTCGACAAAGATTCCGCCTGTTGTTTGCCGAGATCACCGCCGGGGTATCGAATTTCAATACTTATTTTTTCATCTTCGCGAAAACGTTTCAAAATTTCGCTGATTTGGGGAAGGGCAATCATGTTCGTCCCATTTACATACTCCGGCCATTGATCGTCTTTAAGAACCTCGGTATGTTCGCTTATGGCAAAAGCCGGTTGGGCGGCAAATAGATTAAGCGCTATGCCCAGGGAAAATACGAGGTAAAAAGTAAGGGAAAAAACAAAAGGTTTCATTTTCGAAGAAATTATTTAACTATTGTTGTGACTGATGCTGACCGATTATAAGTTATTTTTAAAAACCTACATCAGAACCACATCGTATTCTTCCTGTTGATAACTCGGTTCAACCTGAAGTTTTATGTTTTTACTTATAAACGCTTCAAGATCAGCAATACCCGTTGACTCGTCCTCGAATAGCAAATCGATCACAACCTGGGATGCAACTACCGTATATTCCCTGGCATCGAACTCCCGGGCAGAACGAAGGATTTCCCGAAAAATTTCATAACAGGTTGTTTCCGGAGTTTTTAACGTGCCTCGACCATCGCAGGCAGAACACGGTTCCGTCAACAATCTTTCCAGGCTTTCACTGGTTCGTTTGCGGGTAATTTCAACCAGGCCCAATGATGTCATTTCATTTGCCAGGGCATTGTTGCCATCCCGCTCCAGTTCCCGCCGTAGTGTACGCATGACCTGATCGCTGTGCTCTTTTAATGCCATGTCGATGAAGTCCACAATAATTATACCGCCCAGATTTCGTACCCGTAACTGTCTGGCCAGCGCTGTTGCCGCCTCAAGATTTGTCTTGAAAATGGTTTCCTCGAGATTCCTTTTACCAACAAAGCTCCCGGTGTTAATGTCGATTGTAGACATTGCTTCGGTTTGATCAAATATCATATATCCCCCGGATTTAAGCGGTACTTTCTTTTGTAGCGCCTTTTCTATTTCATCTTCTACGCCGTACAGATCAAAGATGGGTCGAGCCCCTGGATAATGTTCTATTCGGTTTTCAGCATCGGGAATGAGCTCAACAACAAAGTCTTTAATCAGATCGAAAGTTTCCCGGGAATCGATTAATACCTTATCAATATTCTCCCAGACCAGATCACGAATGGTCCTGATTGCCAGGGGCAAATCATGATGGATCAGGGACGGTGCATTAGCGTCTTTTTGTTTTCGTTTGATTCGCTGCCAAATTCGAATCAAATAGGCGATGTCGGATTCGAGTTCAGTTTCTGATGCAAATTCTCCGGCGGTTCGTAAAATAAAACCCCCGGAAACCCCGGCATTGTCAACTTTATGTTTAAGCAACTCATGCATACGCTCTCGAACCTCAGGGTTCTGGATGCGCTGAGATAACCCAATGTATTGTTGGTTAGGCAGATAAACCAGATTCAGCGCGGGGATACTGATTTGCGCGGTTAGCCGCGCGCCTTTACTGCCCATCGGGTCTTTGGCTACCTGGACCAGTAACCGCTGACCTTCGGATAACTCAGAAGCAATATTGGTCTGGGTGTCGAATTGCTGGAGGTCGTTATTCTGCTCGGTTCGCGCTATCAAATCCCCGGCGTGGAGAAAACCCGTCCGCTCAAGACCGATGTCGATAAATGCGGCCTGCATACCAGGCAAAACTCGCACCACTATGCCCAGATAAATGTTTCCGACGATGCCTTTGGTTTTGGCCCTCTCGATCTGTATTTGCTGGAGCATGCCATTTTCAACACAGGCAACCCGGGTTTCCTGAGGTGTAATGTTAATCAGGATTTCCTGATGCATGGCGGTATTTTAACTGACCCCGAACAGAAGTTGATGAACATGCCATAACGGCAGTCCGATGACACCGGTGTAACTTCCCTGTAAATCGGTTACAAAGTTTCCGGCGAGACCCTGAATGCCATATCCCCCTGCCTTGTCATAGGGGTCTTCGCTATCACAATATGCGCTGATTTCCGACGGATCCAATTTTCTGAAAATAACCCGGGTCTCGCTTACTCTGCTTTGACAACCTGATGCATCCATCAGAGCCACTGCGGAAAACACCAAATGGGTTTTGCCCGACAACTGAGATAGCATTTTGTAAGCTTCAACCCTATTTCGTGGTTTTCCCAGGATAGAGAATTTCGAATTTTCGGTGTTGGCATCTTTGGTTAAATTGCACAATGCCACGGTGGTATCGCCGCCCAAAACACGATGGCCAACCCCCAATTTTTGATAAACATGTTTTGCCTTGGTTTCGGCCAGTCGTAAAGTCATATCCCCCGGATGCTCATTTTCATGGGCCTGCTCGTCTATATCCGCCTCCAGAACATCAAACTCAATATCGAGCTGAGCCAGCAGCTGCTTTCTACGGGGAGAACCGGAAGCCAGTACCAGTTTGGTGTGATGGTCAGAAATCATCGATGGTAGGGGGCGCCTTCAAGAATTGAACAGCAACGGTAGAGTTGCTCTGCCAGAATAATCCTTACTAGCGGGTGGGGATAAGTTAATTCTGAAAGTGACCAGGATTCATCAGCGCGCTGCAAAAACCCCTCACTTAAGCCTTCAGGACCGCCAACCACAAGGGCAAGCGAATCGCCATGATCTATCCAGCGGTTCATATTTTTGGACAATGCCATGGTGGACCAGGACTGGCCGTTTCGATCAAGGGCAATTACTCGGGCATGTTCTGGTATGGCGCTGGAAATGTTATTTTCTTCCTGAGCGCTGATTCGAGCAATATCAGCGTTCTTCCCCCGTTTTATTGCAGGAATCTCTATCAGTTTTAAATTGACTCGGCCGCGAATGCGTTTTTCATACTCGCTATACCCTTGCTGAACCCATGCTGGCATTTTATCGCCAACAACGATGAGAGAAATCTTAAGCATTGATCACCGACTAACAAATTAGATTAACCGGTGCCATCAGCAATACTGGTAGCAGAGGTTTGTTCCTCGTCTGCACCTTCCCCTTTCTGGTTTATCTCGATAAACGTCTCATCCCATAAACTTTCGAGGTCATAATGTTTACGGGTTTTATCGCGCATGATGTGCACAACCACATCGATAAAATCCACCAAAACCCAGTCCCGGGTATCTTCGCCTTCAAGACCATAGGGTTGCCAGTTTTTTTCTTGCATGAATTCAAGAACCCGATCGCTTATGGTTTTGACATGGCGATCCGAAGTTCCGGTTGCCACCACCATGAAATCGGCGAAGTCGGTCAGATTGCGAATATCGAGAATTTTGATGTCAATGCCTTTTGCATCATCCAGTGCTGCGACGACGATGTCACACATGGATTCTGATTCTTTGGTACGGTTTTTTAGTCGTTCATTCACAGGGTTGAAATTTATAATTAATAAGATTGATTAGGTGTTATACAAATTGTTGGCACAGATATAGTCCCAAACGGCATCTGGCATCATCGCACTAACGTCAATATTTCTCCCCAGGCCATATCGTATTTCGGTAGCAGACAACGGATTGGGCGCTACTTCAATAATGCAGATTTTCCCACTCTCAAATTTGTACAACGTTTCACAGGATTTTACAAAATTGCGCGACCACCACTCGGGCAAGTCTTCGGGCAGTTGCCAGCCTGGCCGACCCATGACAATGAAGTGGATGGATTCGAGCAAGTCCCGCCAGCGATACCATTTTTCCAATCCTAAAATGGCATCAATCCCAAGAATCATGCAATAGCGTCGCGATGGGTTTTCAGACTTCAGGGATTCTACCGTATCGTATGTGTAAGAAGTACCTTGGCGTTTAAGTTCGCGATCATCAACATCGAATCCCGGTCGATTTGCAACAGCGAGCCTGACCATTTCCAGTCGCTGCTCCGGACTGGCGCCAGGCTGGTCTTTGAGTGGTGGCACAGCGGTTGGGATAAAATGGATTTTCTCCAAAGCACATTTTTTATACACCGCGGCTACAGTTTCAATGTGGCCGTTGTGCACCGGATCAAATGTACCGCCAAAAATTCCATACAAAGACTTCGTCATTGGAATCAATATAGCACCGCTCGCCTACAATATCACCTGTAGATCCAGTTCAGAAGCAGGATTGTTGTCGTCGTTGCCCAGGCTTGTTCAGAGGTTCCCTAGTTCAGCAAAGGTAAAATCTGGTTTCTGGCGTCATCATCATTCCAGTCCCGAGGGCCTACGCCGCCAAATGAAAACTGCCCCTGTTTATCAATTAACAACGTCGCCGGAAGTCCGGAAACCGAGTAATCCGTTGCCACGGATGTTGTTGGGTCGAGCAACAGGGGGAAATTAAATTCAATGCCAATTTTTTCTATAAATTGCTTTATAGCTTCTTTGGTTTCCCCCATGTTAACAGCCAGAATTTCAAAAGGCTTATCAGATAAAGATTCTTTCAGTGCGCGCATGGTCGGCAATTCTTCAACACATGGGGCGCACCAGGTGGCCCAAAAATTAAGCATGACAACCTTCCCCCGGTAACTTTCAAGAGAAACCTCATTGCCGTCAATATCAAATAAAGTGAACAACGGCAAATCTATAGACGGAGGGTTGTTGTCGCCAGTTTCCTGGGCAACCCCAGGAGCGCTCAGAAGAAGGAATAGTGCCCAAATCAACCAGGAACGAGTTATTAATTTATTCATTAAATCAAATTCTGTCAGTCAAAATAACCGTGGTAGTGATAACCATTATTCCTAAAATCAAATTAAACCCAATCAGTTTACCGACGGTTCCAAGGGCAAAAGCGGCCACCGCCGGTTTCTCCTCGTCAACGCCCCGACATAGATGTTTAACCGGGGCGGCGCACATAAATTTGAAAACCCCAATCATCACTAGGCTTGCCCCCAGCATGATAATGACCTGAGTTTCAATAGCATCAAGTCCACCGACCAGGTGAATCATATAAAATCCGCTTAGCAACAGCGCGATTATACTCATCCAAACCCAGGGAATCGCCTTTTTCAATATCTCCGCCCAATTACTCAGACGCTGGGGATTCTCGATAGTTCCGGGAAAACGGTGAAGGGCGATATAGCCAACAAGCATCCCACCAACCCAGATAGCAACCGCCAACAGGTGCACAACAAGTGTCGCTAAAAACATTTTAGTTGATATCGACGAATATCAACTTCGGGTTTGAGTAACCACCAGTTGCCATCTCAAGGTGCCTGTGGGGGTTGTGGTTCCAAATGACAGGGTTCGTGAAATATCTCTGGCCTGGCCCGGTGGAATTTTAACGTTAATGCGTTCTTCCTTTTGCCCAACAATTTGACAGTCAGAATTTGAATCATCCGATTCTATGGGGCAGTCCAGCATAGTGATGCTGATACTGGATTCCTTGAGTTCAATGGACTCGTCGGTGTTTATCATTCTTGCATTAAAGCGATAGCTGTTACCGTAGGCGGGCTCGACCACAATATTTTCGATTTTTATATTTTCGATGGGCAATTTAAAGCGCTTGGTCTGGCCTCGATCGGTGGTCATGAATATTATGACAAGAACTGCGGCAATCAGCGTGCCCAACACGCTGAACGCGACTTTAGGGAAGTAGCGTGAAAGAAATAATAATGCAGCGACAATTACGACCAACAAAACCCATTGCATAACAATTACCTCGAACAGATATCACCAAACATTAAAGTAACGGTTTATTACAAAATACTCAATCAATATTTTGGCAATATTTTGGTTAAATTTCGTGTTATCCAATTGAAGTCATTATTTTGGAGGAAATCATCAGCGAAGGCGACAGGTTGTCAGGGTACCAGAACGACCAATCGAGTTCCTGAACCTGCTATGGGGTGTTGATCTGTTTCTCGATCACGCGCCCCAGCATTTCTTCCATATCAATATGGAGTATGTTCACCGATTGGGACTCGTGACCACGGAGCCGAAAAACCTCAACCGCATCGGGGGTTTCTACACCCTTTCGTATTATTGAATATGCGCCCAACAACTCCCACTGACCGGAGTACGCCTTGATTGTTTCCCGCAGCAAACCGTTATGCGCTAAATACGGTTTGGGTTTCATGGACCGGTCAGCAATGACAATTCCCACTGGTACTGAATCGAGATAAGTCATCAGCGTTTCGGTGGAATCGTATAACAATTCATATTCCGAACCACCCCAACGGCTTCGCGCCAGGACCTTACTGCCGCGGAGGACGATACGAGAGGGTCGCGTATCCCGTTCAGCGATTTCCGCGACAAACATCCCCTCCCCTCTCGAGTCAGACGAAATCAACATCACCGAGTTTTCAAAATTTGTGTTTGAAAGAAGTTCATCGGCGACGGCACCGAACCCGTTCCACGCCTTCGTCGGAATCGAGAACGTTTCCCAGGCGAAAACCAATGCAAGTGCACCCACTACAACAGGCTTTCGAAATTGCGAGGGAAATCGAGCAATGTAAGTGCTGTGGCACAATTCACTGCACCCGGCCCCAAAAAACATTGCCAACACCGGAACCGACATGACCAGGTAACGCTCATTGAGTGCGGCTGGAGACAGGCAATGAAATATCCAGGTTCCCAACAACAGGGCGCCAGCGGCAGCCCATATCCCCGAAACAGATTTATCAAAAGCGGGCCGAATCAATCGAGCATAGAGCCCGATGACAACAACAATGGAAATGCCGATTCCGCCAATCTGAATCAACTCCCAGGCAAAAAAGGGTATTGCTTCGAGGGTATAGCCGATCGAAAGAGACGCCGCCCGCATGCCGTTCTGGATCATCGGTAAAGTAACCCAATACCACGGGCCACAAACCACCGCGACAATGGCCAGTGGCCACCAGGTCGATAGTCGCTTGATCAAATTAAAACGGCCGCACAGCACGATCGCGAGTCCCGGAATCAGTGCAAGGGCCAAACCGTTGCCTTTCGTCATGATCGCTAGCGAGGCAAAAATACCAAAGCCGATGGACCAGACAACTTTTTCGGTATGGATATATCGCCCGAAACATAATGTTGCCCAGAGACTTAATGCCGCGACAAGTGGTTCGAGCATTATCATACCGCTGTATAACTGCACAATTGGTGCCGCGACAACAAGCAGTCCACTTATGATCGCAATTAAATTTCCAAATTCACGGCGCATCACCTGAAATACCGTTGACGCCATTAATGCCACAATAAGACCGACCATCAATAGGACCGATACCCGAGATACTGAAAAGATGAGCATCCAAACGCCTTCCAAAACGTAAAACAGCGGCGGCCAATGGCCGATTGCAATTTTAGGGTAGTGAATGTAGTAGTTCTCAGCGAAACGAATCGGTGAAGATAAATCCATTGCGGCAATATAATCACGGACCATCATCCCTGACACGTAGTGAGCCGCCTCGTCTGGATGGGCGCCGCTTTCGTTTAAAAACGATCGTGCAAGGACCTGGAGGAGCAGGTGCACCGAAAAAAATATAATCGAAGGAAGAACGTGAATCAGGAGTTTCATTAGAAGCCCTATTGATCTTCAATTTCAACGCCAGCGAGGAAGAAAGTCAACCGCAATCTGATTTGGTTATAATATCCAATCATTTCCTGTCCATTGCATTTCGGTGATCAAATCAGTCGTTGCCATTTTTGGCCGTTTTAGTAAATACAAATGGCTAATACTATTTTTTGTCTTGTTCTATGCTGTGGGTGTGCTGCTAGCATTGAATTCGCCGGGGAGCTTCGACGAAAGAAATAACCGTAAACTGGGAATACAGTCTTTTAATCAAATCGGAAAATTTTTTGAGCAGGATGGAATCAAGAATCCAGTGTGGGGAATGGAACACGGAACCGCCCACGAAATGTTATATCAGGGAATTGAACGGATTGTTGATTTTAATCCCGAGACGGAGCGGGGAAAAATCTACAAGCTCCGACATGTCATGGTTTTTACCGTATTCTTTTGCGCGGCCATCGCATTTTATCTGATCTGTCTAGAATGGTTCAAAAAGCGTGCGCTTGGCGTGCTTGGCATATTGTTATTTCTTTTTCATCCGCGAATTTTCAATCACAGTTTCCACAACTCTTCTGATATTTCATTTTTGTCATTTTGTACCATTGCGGTCTATTTTATTTTTAAAGCCAACACCTCAAAGCAAAAATTATGGTTACTACCAGCGGCACTCTTTAGTGCGCTTGCAATGGACACCAGATTACCGGGAATCATGCTGGTGGGTTTTGGATTCTACGCTTTGTTTTTTACCTGGCGGATCGAGAAGCACAACATTACAGAATTCTTCAGTCGTTGTGTAATATTTGCAGTAGCCTCGGTAATTTTTACCGTTATGCTATGGCCGTTTTTATGGGGGGATCCTTGGGGAAATTTTCTATTTGCATTGGACGGAATGTCTCGGCTTGCATTTAAATTGCCCGAATTGTACTGGGGTACAATGATGAGTTCCCATCAATTACCATGGCACTACAACTTTTCCTGGATCGCGATTACGACACCGCCGGCAATACTGTTCGTATGGGGACTTGGGCACGTCTACATTGCCATTGAATTATTTAAAAACCCGGCGGAACTAGCCAAAAACTGGCGTTTGCATGTTGTTCTCGGCTGGGCCTGGGTGCCATTATTGTTGCCCGTTATTCTCGGATCTACGCTATTTAATTCATGGCGCCATCACTTTTTTGTTTATCCTGCACTGGTTTTAATTGGACTTTATGGGGTTAATTATTTTTTACATCAGTTGCCCGAAAGATTCAGAAACCTGAAAGCAATAAACCTGATTGCAGCAGGTATGTTATTGTGGCCCATTGTTCATCTCCACCCTTATCACAATCTGTATTTAAACTTCATTCCATCTCTCAAGATTCTCGAATCAAAATCGCGACCAGAGGTGCCCCATGTATTTTCCCTTGATTATTGGGGACTAACCTATAAGTCTGGACTGATCCACATTGCGAAAATCAATCAAGCCCGGGTTAAGGTCCAGTCATTACCACCAATAAGAATTAATTGGGAGTTGTTGGACGATGAATACAAAAATAAAATCGAGTTAGTAAAAAAGAAAACCAATACCTGTGATTATTTTATGGGTAACTTGAGAAGAGAAACCGATTCGATGTTAGATCAGGAATATGGTGCGGAAGTCTATTCTAAATATTATGGAACCCATAAAGTGTTGTCAGTGCGCAAATGTAATCGGTCACCAGACTCTTAAGTGGATAGCAACTAAACAACAAGCTACTGTGGCCGCGAAATATTTTTATATTGGCGGCAAAATTTAATATTTAGTATTGCTATTAGGGTCATGCGTAACAAGGTCAAACCATGTCTGAATCTATTAATATTGGTAGACCCATATGTGCGACTCCTGTATTTGATTGGAATATCAACGATCCCCAAACCCATAGTTGCAGCAGGAAAAATTAGTTCGAAGTCACCAAATGGATCTATATCTCCAAAATCATTTCTCCAAATTAAAAATCTCTCATAGTCCTTTTTCGTCAGCAGTTTTGTTCCACACAGCGAATCGGTTAATGAAGTATCGAGAGAATAACTGAGCGCTTTTGCAAAAAATATATTCCCCAGGCGATTTAAAAACCGCATCGAGTCGTCTTCCATGGGGTAAACCAGTCGGCTACCATTGATAAAATCGCCTTTGCCTTCCATCCAGGCATCGTAGAAACGATGAAGTAATTCGGGTGGCATGGTTAAATCCGCATCGAGAATTGTCAAAAGTTCGCCCGTGCTGTTTGAAAAACCATTTCGCACGGCATCTACCTTGCCTACTCCGGATTGCTGGAAGCCACGAATTTCATGTTTGTCACTGTATTTGCCCACCACCCGCAAAATTTCTTTCCAGGTTTCGTCCTGGGAATGACCTTCAACAAAAATAATTTCGGCGGGATAAACTTCTAAAAATGATTCAAGTCTGGTAATTGCATTTTCGATATTGCCCTGTTCATTCCTCGCCGGAATGACGATAGATAGTTTTGGCTTTTGAGTTGTAGGGATTACGGGGCGAAAAACAACCAGGCTGGTGAAACCAAGCCAGCGTAGCAATGGAATCGAAGGCAGTATGGTATTAATTAGTGTGCCGATACCCAACAGTTTGAATGGAAAGTAGGAAGCAGGGCGGATTTTTACGATTTCAAATCCAGAAATATTGGCCAGGGTATGCAAATGATTACTGGTTATAAATACCTCGGGCAATGGGCCACGTCTGAAATTTAAAAAACTGGCAAGTTGATAAACCCATCTCAAATAACTGTTATACACAACACAGGCAATACGATCTGATCGACCCAGATGACTTTTAAGGGTGGTCAGAAATTTCTGGATATCGGTTTCGTAATTAAAATTTCCATTTAGCAGATAGAGTAGGCGTTGACCGCTGTTGTCAGGCTTGATAGCTGATAAGTCAACGCTTAGTTTTTTCTCGGCCAAAACCTGGTCGAATAGTATTCCATCATCGAATGATAATTTGTCCAGCTGTATTACCTTATCAAAATACCGGCTCACTTTTGATATTTCAATGGCGATGAAGCGGTATATATATTTACGTATGTTGTTACTGGACAATTCTTTAGTCTTGGTCGTATTTATAAAGCTGGCTCCTTAAGTTTATCTGTTTGATATAGAACCAGTCGACCCAAAATTCGTTAGCAATCTGGGTAGTCAAGCACAAATTCGAGACTACCTTCTCTAGGCCTTGCTGGCAAGTTGCGAAGGGATAACCCTATTTGAATACGACAAAATTTTATCGATTAAAATTAGTGTTGTCTCTTCATAACTGTTGTTATTGCGTCTATGATAATCCAAGGTACTGTCAACGTATGTGATTTCACATGACCATGACATTTCATCAAGCAGAGTCAATAATAGAAACCCATAAACTCAATGATTAAAATAACACCCTGTGCATCCAGTGAAGACTTTTCCTCAGCCATGGAGATTACTCGGGCATATATTGACTGGCTGGATCTTGATCTTGGTTTTCAGGATATTGATAGCGAGTTTACTACCTTCGATAAAATGTACGGCCCGCCCGAGGGAATGTTTTTATTATGCCATGTGGAAGGTGAACTCGCGGGCGGAGTTGGTCTTCGAAAATTGGGTGATGATATTTGTGAAATGAAGCGGTTGTATGTCTACCCACAGCATAATAATAAGGGTGTTGGCAAAGCATTGTGCTTTGAATTGATACGACAGGCAAAAGATCTTGGCTATACATCCATGAGACTGGACACTTTAGTAAGTATGAATGCAGCCCAAGGTTTGTATAAAAGTTTCGGGTTCAAAGAAATCGAAGCTTACCGATTTAATCCCGATCCGGGGGCGATTTATATGGAATTGGTCTTATAATTTGATAACTTAATATAGGGGAATAACATGAAAACCAGGTTTTTAATAGTTTCGATATTCATTCTTTTTTTCAGTACAGCAGGTAACGCAGATCAAGGGGTGTCCAGTGTTCAAAGCGTCTATGATGTGAATACCACCGCTGATCGACTTGAAGCAATTTTGCAAGAAAAAGGCATGAAAATTTTTAACCGTATCAACCATGGAAAGGGTGCGCAAAGCGTAGGGGTAAATCTTAGGCCCACGGAGTTGATTATTTTTGGTAATCCGAAAGTCGGCGCACCGCTGATGCAATGTGCCCAGACGGTAGCTCTGGATTTGCCACAGAAAGCATTAATCTGGGAAGATGAGTCTGGAAAGGTGTGGCTAAGCTACAATGACCCTGCTTATCTGGTTGAGCGACACAATATTTCCGGATGTGAAGAAGTAGTACAAAAGGTTACCAATGCGTTGGCTAATTTTGCAAAAAGTGCTACCGAATAAAATGATTATCTGATTGCGAGATTGGTTTTATATTCGAGATTATTATTTTGCCAGATCGGTGATAACTTCTACATTGGGTAGTAAAGTCAAAATCTGCGGATGAACTTTAAGTTTTGATGTCCGATTGCCTCCACCGAGAATAATGTAGTCGCACTGCATAACGTTGGAATCAATCCAGACGGGCAATTTTTCAGGGAGCGCAATGGGGGTGACGCCGCCTATTTCCATTTCGGTCAAATCACGGGTTTCCGTAGCAGATGCAAAAGATACTTTTCTCACCCCCAGTTTCTTTCGTACAGTGTGATTGACATCCAGTCGGTGAACAGCCAGCAAAACACAGACGGCGAATTTCGCTTCCCCGGTTTTAGACTTTATTAGAATGGTATTTGCAGAATTTTCGGGGGAGACACCATAATGTTCACAAAATACCGCAGTATCTGCCATATCCGGATCACAATCCCATACTTCAAAAGGGCAATCCGCTTTTTCCAGAAACGCTGTGATTTCAGGCAAGGTATCAGACAAAGGAATTCCTATTGAAAGGCTAAAAAAACGACGACATTGTATAGCGTTAATAGGTGCCGGATTTCTCCGCGCCACTATAAAGAATCTTTGACCATTCAGCGTTGACCCGTTGACGCTGGGCTACGTCTTCCGGCGATACATCTGACGCTGGGCGACTCATGAGTTGATGGTGATTATATTTGTCTTCACCTCTGGCCAGAATGGCGAAACTTTCCCCTTTGACCTGACGTAACTCTGGAGAAATGTAAGCTTGTAATGCCACCCCGATTCGTCGGTGATTGCTTTTATTGGGTCGTGATCCATGAATCAACCGGGCATGATGGCAGGAAGCCTGGCCGGGTCGGAGAATCAGGTTTTTTGCTTTGGACTCATCAACATCAATAATATTCTGACCACGGGTAAGGATATTATTGCCTTCGAAAGTATCTTGATGTTGCTGTATTTCAGATTTATGACTACCAGGGATGACACTCATACACCCGCTCTGCTCGTTGCTCGGGCTGAGTGCTAACCATGGGGTTACAAAGTTCTGGGGCTCGAGACCCATATAGGTGGCGTCCTGGTGCCAACTGACATAGGCTTGGCTTTGGGGTTCCTTTACAAATAAAACTGAGCCCCAGGCCAGAATATTGGGCCCGATTAAATCCTCGACAATGTCCAGTATGGCTTGGTTAAATGCGATTTGGTCCATGAAAGTAAAAACAAGGTGGGCATTATTTCGATTTTTTCCTTCAAGGGCCTCGGGATACTTCTCCTCAGCCTGTTTTAGTTTTTCTGCCAGATTCAACGCTTCGTCTTCAGACATCACATCTATTGGGGAGCAGTAACCATCCTGGTGATATTGATTAATCTGATCCTGGGAAAGGTGCTTGGGCTTGGGTTTGGACTTGGGCATGGGCAAATATCTCGAGTGCAGAACAATTTTGTCGGGCAAAATATAGTACAGCGAATAAGTGCAGTCAATTACCCAGTGGCAGATGTTGTGGGCATACAACCCCGTCTAATTGCGTTATGAAACTGGTATTATACGTCTTTGTTACACAACAACCGATTCGAAATAAAACCAGTCAATAGACCAACACGACCATGGCATTTGAAACTATAAATATTGAACAGGCAAAAGCGCTGATTTCCAGTGAAAACGCCATCGTCATCGATATCCGCGACCAGGCGTCATTTGAGTCCGGGCACATCGAAAGCGCAATTCACGTTGATAATTCCAATGCCCAGGGATTTATTGATGAAAGCGATCAACAGCGACCACTCATTGTCTGCTGTTATCACGGCAACATGAGCAAAGGCGCTGCAGATTATTTCAATACCCAGGGGTTTGAAAATGCCTATAGCCTGGACGGCGGGTATGCAGACTGGGCGACACAACAGGATTAATTAAAATAGTCTCGGATAAAATTATTTCTCAGAGCCAAACGATCTGATGTATCAGCTGCTGATAAACCGGGAAATTTATACCGAGGTCATTCAACAGCAAATCCCCAGAGCGCGAGATCATCTATGGATAGTCACTGCGGATATCAAGGATATGTACGTTGAGGACCAGGGAGATTTCATCCCCTTTCTGCAATTACTGGCATCACTGGTTAGTAGAGGCGTTTCGGTAAGATTGATCCATGCCAAAGAACCCGGTCCGCGATTCCGCGAAGACTTCGACCGTTTCGATGAGCTGATTAACAATGATTTGTTCGAGAGAATACTGTGTCCCAGGGTGCACACCAAAGCGATTATCGTTGACAGCCGAATTGCTTTTGTGGGCTCCGCCAACCTCACTGGCGCGGGTATGGGTAGCAAACACGAAGACAAGCGAAACTTCGAGGCCGGGTTTTTGTTCGATGATCCCGAATCGCTGTCAAAGATTATCAACTGGGTCGACACCCTCTATCTGGGGGAACACTGTCGCAGTTGTCGCCGGCGGGAATATTGTCCCGACCCGATAATCGATAACATCGAAATCTGAGATAATTTGAGATATCATTTAGAAAAATAATTTAGGGAGTTAGTATGCCACCGCCTTTTTCCAAAGATGAATATCAACAAAGACTGGACAAGGTACGCACCAGTATGGCCCAGCGAAATCTTGATGCCATGGTCATAGGCGATCCCGCCAATATGAACTGGTTGACTGGATTTGATGCCTGGTCTTTTTATGTGCCCCAGGTGATGCTGGTCGGCCATGATTTTGAACCGGTCTGGCTGGGTCGAAAAATGGATGCGGGGGCGGTGACCTTAACAACTTATCTTGGCACCGATAGCATCAGGCCCTATGGGGAAGATTTTGTTCAGCGCCATGGCGTGCATCCCATGGAAGAGGTAGCGAGAACCTTATGTGATCTGGGCATGGACGGAAAGCGAATGGGCTATGAAAGTGACACTTACTTTTTTTCGCCTAAGTCTCTGGCCTGTCTCCAGCGAGGTCTGTCCAAATCCGAGTGGGTGGATGTGGATCTGTTGGTAAACTGGTGTCGGGCGGTTAAAAGTGATGCTGAAATTATTTTCATGACCCAGGCATCAAAACTAGCGGAATTGGCGATGGCGGTGGCATATGAAAATATTGTGCCGGGGGTGCGCCAGTGTGCTTTAATGTCAAAAATTGTTGCCGCCCAGATTGGTGGCAATGACGAGTTTGGTGGAGACTTGACTGCATTGTCGCCGCTGATTATGGCGGGTGAAGCCGCAGCAACAGCCCATCCGATGTGGACCGATGAAGCTTTTGAAGACGGCCAAACCGTGGCCCTGGAACTGGGTGGTACGCGAAAACGCTATAACGCCGGGCTTGCACGCACGGTGCAACTGGGCAAAGGACCCCAGGTATTATTCGATACTGCAAAGGCGGTTGAAGAGGGACTGAATGCGGTGCTCGACACTATTCGCCCTGGTGTCCCCGCCGGAGATGTCCACCGCGCCTGGCAAGATGTGCTCGATCGATATGGTCTGGTCAAAGAAAGCCGCATCGGCTATGGCATCGGCGTCGGATACTCACCGGACTGGGGAGAACATACCATAAGCCTGCGCGAAAACGAGGCCACCATCCTCGAGAAGAATATGACCATCCACGTTATGCTCGGCATGTGGATGGATGACTGGGGAATGGAAATGAGTGAAACCACCACGGTAACCGAAAGCGGCGTAACCTGCCTGACCAACTTCCCAAGAGCCGTGCAGGTTATAGATTAAGACATAACGATTAAGCCATAACTATGTTAAATAAAATTTACGAAATGATTGCCCCCCTTGGACTTGGCCCTGGGCAGGTCAACTTCATTATTGTATTGCTGGTTACCCTGGTCGCCAGCATCATTGGCAAGGTGATTCTGGCCAGATTGAAAACGCGAGTTGAAAAAACCGCCATACCGTGGGATGACGCTTTTGTCTATGCCCTCGATGCGCCCCTAATGGTTTTGTTGTGGATCATCGGTATCAGAATGGCGTTCAACATGACTCAGCATTACGCTGACACCTTGTTCATTAAAACAGTGAATACCGCAGGCGACCTAGGGGTGATTGTTGCCATAACCTGGTTTGTGGTGCGTTTTGTTACCCAGGCCCAAACTCGATTGGTTACGGCTAAAGTATCCCGGGGGCAGTCTGTAGATCGAACTGCAGTAGATGCGGTGGGCAAGTTGCTTAGACTGATTGCCGTTGTTATCGCCTGCCTGGTCGCCATGCAAACCTTAGGGTTCAGTATCGCAGGCGTGCTGACATTCGGCGGCGTTGGCGGTATAGCCATCGGTTTTGCCGCAAAAGATTTGCTTTCAAACTTTTTTGGTGGATTGTTTGTTTATCTCGACCGGCCGTTTTCCGAAGGCGACTGGATTCGGTCCCCTGATAGAGAAATAGAAGGTACGGTGATGAAAATTGGCTGGCGTGTAACCAAGATCGAAACCTTCGATAGCAGACCGCTGTATGTCCCCAATTCGGCGTTTGCCACCATTTCCATAGAAAACCCGTCGCGAATGGCCAATCGCAGAATTTATGAAACCATCGGCATCCGCTACGAAGATGCCAATGCCATGGCGAAAATTGTCGATCAGATTACGGAGTACCTGAAAAATCATGACGCCATCGATCAGCAGCAAACCAATATGGTGAACTTTGATACCTTTAGCGCATCATCTCTGGATTTGTTCATTTACTGTTTCACCAAAACCCAGGCCTGGGCCGAATACCACCAAATCAAGCAAGAAGTATTGCTCCGGGTTTTGGAAATAATTGATCAGAATAATGCCCAATGCGCCTTCCCAACCCGGACGGTGCATTTACAACGGGAATCCGAGTAGTCATATCTTTTCGGGCCTTTCAGGCCTTTTCAGACCAGCCCCTATCGGTCAGGAATCCGCCGCGGTCGCCGCGGTCGCCGCGGGGCCGCTATAGCGCAGGTAATTCAGGCGATGCTGGTAGCGCCGGGATGCAGACACCCGATCCAGAACAATTCCGCAGGTAACAAAAACAAATGCCAGAACCAGCAATCCGGTTACCACAATCAGGGTTGGATATTGAGGTACCGCGCCGGTGGCGGTGAAAGTCTGGAAGATGGGTATAAATAGTGCGATGCAAACCAGGCCGGTGATTAATGCGATCAACCCAAAAAATTGCATCGGACGCACGTCACGAAACAGGGATGCCATCATTCTCAATATTCGCAGGCCGTCAAAAAATGTAGACAGCTTGCTCTCCGAGCCTTCGGGTCTGGAAAAGTAAGTGGTCTTAACTTCAGATATGGGCAGACGGCACTCCAGGGCGTGAATGGTCAGCTCGGTTTCGATTTCAAACCCCCGGGACTCAGCGGGAAAACATTTTACAAAGCGTCGGGACATGACCCGATAACCCGAGAGCAAATCCCCGACCTCAGCAGAAAAAATCGTCTTGGCGGTGAATGAAAACAGTTTGTTGCCCAGCTTGTGGCCGCTGCGAAATAAATTACTGCCACTGGAATCCAGTCGATTGCCGATGACCATGTCCAGGTCCTTATCAACTAAATGTTGGATCATGTTTGGGGCGTCGGCCGCATTATAAGTGGAGTCGCCGTCAGCCATGACATAAACATCCGCATCAACCTCGGCGAACAGTCGTCGCATGGCTTCACCTTTGCCCGGCCGGGTTTCATGAATGACCTTGGCCCCCGCTGCTGATGCGATGCCTGCGGTGTCATCGGATGATGCGTTGTCACATACGACAATTTCTCCATCGGGCAACGCTTCCCTGAAACCGGCAACGGTGGCTGCGATAGTTTTGCTTTCGTTAAAGCAGGGCAGGAGTACAGCTATTTTCATTTAACTTAAGGGAATAATCGAAGATTTGCAGATATACTTAATATCAGAGATCAGCGCATTCTATTAACGCCTTTGATGGGCGTAATATACAACAAATGGCTTGTTTCTACAGAACTTCAAATATTCCAGTATCGAGCCTAGTCAGGGTATTCCGATCAAATGACTACCGAATCTTAATAAGTATACTGTCCCCAGATGCTGATATATTGTTAATTTCCCATAACCCCAGGCATTTATTTCCATCTCTACCAGCATCGTATTCAGTAATGCTCAACAATGGTTTTGGCCAGGTAAAAGGGCTTTGCATTAAATTGAGAGAACGGTGTTTTCCAGTCACAATGTCTTTGTTTGCTCTGTATTGAGGGAAATGCGTAGTTAGCAAATACCGTGATCCACTAAGCTTGATATTCCGAATTGCACAATGAATGTGTTGGTAGCTTAAGTGGACTAAACAGTCTCGACAAAATACAACATCGACCAACGGTAATTTTTCGCTAATCAGATCAAGCTTGCCGAATTCGCGCTGTTGGTTTGCGTACTTTTTTTGATTGCGAACAATAAGATCATTGACGATATCCGCGCCGATATACTTCGATAAAGGAAGATCAACTTTCGACATCCAATAAAAATCTCCGCAAGGAATGTCGAGCATGGAATTTGCACCGAGCTTCTGCAGTAGTTGTGGAAGTTCGCGCCTGAGTGTTTCGGTTTGCACCAAATTTGAGCCCGTACCGGATCGTGATTCAGTGTCTCCCCATTTATTTATTCTATAAATATGTGTAAAAACTTCCTCAGGGGTTGAACCTCTAAAATTTTTGAGTTCCGCGTACTTCGCAGAATATTTTCGAATAGCCTGTAATGGATTAATTTGCAATATAACTGTTTTTTGTAAAGGCCGCTTCTGAATTGAAATTCATGCAATACCGCCAAACAATTTTTAAGCAACCAAAATGGAAATAACGCCAACGATGTAAAATAACAGAATTACTTATTCTCAACGGTAAATCATAAAATTGTAATTTAGAGAATGTCTAGTACGGATAGTACTACTGAGCGAGTGAATTCAATTCATGGGTGTCCTGGAATTGACGTCCAATAAAAATCTCCACAAGGAATGTCGTGCATAGAATGCGCACCAAGCTTCTGCAGTAGCTGCCAAAGCTCACGCCTGATCGATTCGGTTTGCATCAGGTTTGAGCCCGTACCGAATCGTGATTCAGTGTCACCCCATTTATATACCATCAAAATTAACAATTCTTGGATGTCGTGGAATTGCTCGAATAATTTGGTTCCCACGTCATAACATTCTATCGTGTTATCATTCCTTGCCTAGATCAGGCGGTTGTTTTACAAACCAACGGTGTAATTGGAAATTCATAATTCACTTTAGTCAAAATTGTAAAATGAAAAAATCAAACATCGTGTGCGCGGCACTATTGGTATTTGGGCTGGGGGCTGGGACATCCACATCGGCCCAGGAAAACCCTGAAACTATCCATTCGATGATCGATTACCTATCGTTTGTCAATGGTGCATTGCCCCTTGGGGTCTCTGGAGATGGTGCTCAGTTAAAATCCAACTACGAACATGCAATCAAGGCAATCGATGGCAATACCGGCGGATTTGTGCTCACCCCAAAACCGGGGACACCCGAAACATTTACCGTCTTGCACTATGAACTTCCTGCGACTACGACGTTTTCCAGGTTTTCCGTGCCAAATATTCTGGAAACGCCCAGTCCATATCAGACCTTTGTATCCCTGGTAGAAGTGTATGGCTCAGCAGAAGGGGTCAATTCTGGTTTTGTTAAGTTGGCTGAACACAAACTTGAAACCCACTCGGAAAAAAATCAAACAACAACTTTTGATGCCAACATAGAAACCGGAGTTAAATGGATCAACATCAGGTTAAGCGGTGGAATAAACATCGAGGTCGACAAGACATTTTATGAATTCAGTGAAATTGTCGGTCACGGGGCCCAGGAACCCGTTCCCAT
The DNA here is from genome assembly GCA_965237725.1 of Candidatus Spongiihabitans sp. Classification (GTDB taxonomy): domain Bacteria; phylum Pseudomonadota; class Gammaproteobacteria; order Arenicellales; family Poriferihabitantaceae. The sequence goes on along the minus strand of OZ250151.1, from coordinate 1,902,474 downwards.
GAATAATGGATTCACTGGCATATGGAAGGGTCGCGGCGTATTGCTGGAAACATCCCAGACGGATTCCCTGGTTACAGGCTGTTATGACCGCACGGGTGATCTAAGCGGCTCGGTGAGTGGCAACATAATGAAGGCCACTGGGGTAGATAGAAACACCGACGTGCTGTCTTTGTTTGTGCTCAGTGTTACAGAGGATGGACTTTTGCGTGGCTTGCGCTCTACTAATGGTGCACCGTTTAAGGTCTATTTCGGGGACATTGCTCCGGAGGGAACCCAAACCGACTGCTCCGAGCCTAGCGAAGTCGTACTGGGCTGTGGATCCATTGTTCATGGCATAAATTTTGATTTTGACTCCGCAGTGATTCAACCCGAATCGAGCCAGGTGATTGATCAGTTATATTCGGGGCTCCAGCAATCCCCCGAAGCTTCCATAGTTATCGAAGGCCATACCTCGAGCGAAGGTTCTGAACAATACAATCGCGGGTTGTCCGAGCAACGGGCTCAGGCGGTAGTTAATGCACTAATTAATTTAGGTATTTCAAATAGTCGCATAACGGCATTGGGTAAAGGAGAGTCTGATCCCATTGCCAGTAATGATGATGAAGCGGGCCGTGGGCACAATCGTCGTGTTGAAATTAACTGCAGCTCGTAGTTACAGCTGCTAACTGTACTTAAACTTACTTTTTAGCATTGCTGAACCAGAGTGATTTCCAACGCCACAACATTTTTCATTAGGTCGGATTGACATTCTGTGCCCAAATTTTGAATCAGGTGGCATAAATCATGCAGATTAATAATGGCTCTTGCTTTTAAAGCTAAATTAGGCAATAAAGCAAACAGAAAATTGCCATTCAACAACTAGCCAATCTTATTTTTACATGGGTTTTCATAGCACTACTTCCAGAGCAACCGTCATACTGATTTGTTTTGTTGTGGTTTTCTTTGCGCGAAGTATTTATACCGTTGCTCCGGAGCTGGATGGCGATGCAGTTAGAAAATGGAAAAGCTCACAAATTATTGGGGAGCAATATGATTTTGGTGAACTGGTGCGGGAGCGCCATCACTCCGCCCGCTGGGGAATTAATTTTCCACTGGCCGCATTGATCAATGTTGGCGGGTTCAAGGTAAGCAATTACACTATCTTACCCCTGCTGTTGTACTGTGGTATTTTTTCCATGCTAATGCTGTTTGCCATTCGCAAACCATTTCATGGTGCCGCCCTGGCAGCCCTTGCGGTGTTGCTGTTTTATGAGCCGATGTTCCATCGTGCTTCAAACCAGCCCCAGCCTTTTGTATTTGGCATCTTCTATATCACGGTTTCGTTGTGGGCATTGTCTCGTTACCTTGAGCGGGAAAAAATTAGCCTGCTGTTGTTGTCAGCAGTATTTGCTTTTCTCGCCTATGGTGCCAAGGAGACCTATGTCTTCTTCTATCCAGGACTATTTTTGCTGTTGTATTTTCGCGGTAGTTTTAAAGCTTGCATTGTTTATGGCGCGGCCTTGCTGGTGATGTTGTTTGGTGAGACATTGATGTTCAATGCGGTTTCCGATGAGCTCACCTTTGGGCGAGTCGAATACCTTGCTTCGGGACATCATCTGGTATCGATGAATAAAAAAGCGGTTTACGGCAGCTATCCCATCCTGGATTTCATCCTCGAGCGCTGGCTGCGAATCCCAACCATCAATCAGGTTCTGTCTGCGATCAGTATCGGCTATTTTCTGATTCTTCTGTTAACGCGCAAGACCCGGAATATGGATACCCTGTCTCTGGGCGTATTTGCCTTAGGGATGTCTTATTGTTTTGTGCTGACATTTGTACCCTTGAAAATCGATCCGCTTTTGGCAGTGCAACCCCTGCACCCGAAATATCTAACGACCACCATGCCGTTTTTTGCCTTTTGCACAGCCTATTGTCTAAATGACATCATTTCCGCACTGCGCGGCCGGGCGAAAACAGGTACAAGTTTGGCGGTAACAACGGTTATGGTGGCATTTACCGCCTATGCCGTTGTTAAAGAATCGCCATTTGATTATTTCTCGAATCATACCTACCCGAAAAAGGACGCGTTTATTTGGAAGCACAATCAGTATATAGATGAATTTAATGCGGCCTGGGATGATGGCTATGGATTTTGTGTTAAAAGATGGCGATCCCGAAAAGCCATCATGTACTGGTTACAATTTTATCTCGATGTGAAAGGGCCAGATCGCAGTTTCCAGCATTCACCGCGGGGGGGGTATAAAAATATGCATTCCCCCGAATACGATGTAAACGAATTAAAAGGGTTTATCCAGGGACAGGAGTTGCTCAGGTTATTCCCGATGCGGGAATGTGATATGAAAAGGCTGGGGTAGATATCGAGCCTTTTCTGCAATTTGATGTTCTGTTGTTTCTGGTCGTGGTTTCTCTGGTCGCAGGATTTCTCGACACCCTGGCCGGGGGCGGTGGCTTGATTGTTATTCCTGCGTTGTTGTTGGCCCAGGTCCCACCCATCCAGGCCATTGCCACTAACAAACTCCAGGGTAGTTTTGGCACATTGGTCTCCGCCGGGACTATGCACAAAAATAACATGGTTTCATTTACGCAGATAAAAAGGCCATTTATAGCTGCATTAATTGGCGCCATTATCGGAGCCATTTCCATCCAGTTTGTTCATGCAGATGTGGTTCGAATAATTATTCCCCTGGTACTCGGCACAATCGCCTTATACTTTTTATTTGCGCCAAATCCGGGAACCTATGAAAAGCCTCAGAAAATTAGCGACGGTACCTTTGATGCTGTGGTCGCACCTACCATTGGTTTTTACGACGGCGCCATCGGACCCGGAGCGGGCTCATTTTATTGTTTAAGTGGTGTCGCCCTGGCAGGCAAAAATCTGATAAACGCCACCGCCAATGCCAAGGTGCTGAACTTTGCCAGCAATCTCGCCGCCCTGAGTGTATTTATTATTAGTGGAAAAATAATGTGGTTGGTGGGGGGGATTATGGTGGTTGGCACGATGATCGGTGCTTATCTTGGTTCCCTGGTGGTGATTCACCGCGGCGCGAAAGTAATTCGTCCGGTAATCGTTGTCATGTCGGTATCGATGTTAGTCAGCTATTTGTGGAAAACCTATTTTTAAATTTTTGTTATTTAATCTTTATTGACCTGATTTAACAAAAATGACCGGACATGGGGTATTACCCGTTCGGGGGCTTCCACCAGGACAGAATGTTTGAGCCCGTCGAGGATAATTAGCTGGGAATCTGGCAGCAGCTCATGGATGAATAGATTTAACCTGGGGTTACATCCACCATCGAGCTCACCAGTAAGAACCAGACAGGGGCAGGTAATCTCATGAAGCCATGGTGCCATTTCGGTATTGGCATAAATCGAAAACACATTGAGGAACACCGCGCTCGGAGTATCTTCCACCTGTTGGATTCTCATTTCTATCAGGTCAGGCCGTGCCGCAATGAATTCATCGGTATACCAACGCTCCACCAGGGTCTTAATGATGGGCATCACGCCTTTGCTATTCATGGCATCACCAACGGCCTTGAGCTTGGTTTTGTCTTCATCGCTGCGACCAGCGGCGGTGCTCAACAAGCCAACGCTGAGTATTCGATGAGGGTGGGCCCGGGCATAGGCCGGTCCGATCATGCCGCCCAGAGAATGGCCGATAATGTGAATTTTTTCGATATCGAGTTTGGCTCTTAAAGCTTCCAGGTCTTCCACCAGCTCATCGAGACCAAAAGGGGTTGGAGTGATCGGGCTTTCACCATGACCACGCAAGTCATAACTGATACATGTGAAGTCATTTTCTAGCGCTTCGATTAACGGATCCCATGTGGTTTTTCTTGCGCCGATGCCATGGACCATAAACAACGCCGGCCCGGTGCCTTCTACTTTGTAGCTAACATCGATAGCGCTCATATTTTATCTGCAAGAACTATTTTGAATTGGGCTATGCGGTTTTGGTTGATTTCGGTTGAATTCGATACTGATCGAAATGGGGTTTTACTTCTTCCGCAAAATGTTGGATGGATTCCATGGTCTCGCTCTGGCTGGCGCCAAAATTAATATTCATAATTAATCGGTCCACCCCTGCTTCGGCATAGACACTCAACTTGTCGATCATTTCCGATGCCGTACAAATAGTCAGATTCTCAGCGGTTTCTTCAATAGACATTTTCCTGGGCAAGGGTTTGATCATGCCGTTTTCAACAATACCATCACCCGTAAAAACATTGTCAAACATGCCATAGTAGTGATGGGATAGGGCGATTTTTTCTTTTTGATCTTTGGCATTCTTAGCCAGATAGCCTACCCGCGACAGGGAGAGAGTCAGACAATCGCCCTGGTTACCCAGTTCCTCCTTACCGCGCTTAAAGGCGTTTATCTGATCAAACATGTGTTTGCTATCACCGGACAACGGCGTGGTCTGAATATGAAACCCGCGCTTGGTACAGTGATAAATCGCTTCGGGCACCAGCACCCCCATCATGATTCGTCGCTCGGGCTGATATACCGGACGAGGCATAATGGTCAGCGGATCGAATTTATAATATTTGCCATCCCAGGAAACTTCCTCTTCGGTGAGCAGGGCGAGCAACACGTCCAGGGATTCGTCAAACTTTTCCCGACTCTGATCCATAGGTACGCCGAGGTGTTCCATTTCAAAGGCATAAGCGCCTCGACCGATTCCAAACATCATTCGACCTTCGGTGAAAATATCTGTGGCAACCAGTTGCCCGGCATAGGTGCGCATATCGTGGATGGGCAAGACCAGGACGCTGGTCATGATTTTCAGGTTTTTAGTCTTGTTGGCCAGCTGCACCGCAAACTGCAATGGCGCCGGCATCATCAGGATATTGATCAAATGATGTTCGGTTATGGATACCCCATCGAAGCCAAGCCGATCTGCCAGAATGGCCTGGTCGAGCATGTCCGCATAGATGCGATCGCCGCCATAGTTTTTATCGGGGTAGAACGATGACAGCTGAATATTGAATAACATGGTTGTTTATTTGGAGATTTTCGTAATGGAGAGATTTTGCATCAATCAGATAATGTTGACAAACGAATTATTTTGAGCATTAAATGCAAAAATATCGAATTATCTAATTGCCAAATGAATTTATCTGCGCTTAACACATTTCTGGCTATAGTGGATACTGGCCATCTGAACCGGGCGGCAGAACATCTGAATGTCACCCAGTCCACGGTTACCGCTCGATTAAATGCTCTGGAGCAGGAAATGGGCCAGACCTTGTTTCATAGAAGAAAATCCGGCGCAGAATTAACCTCTGCGGGATTTCGATTCGAGCGATATGCCCAGCTCATGGTTGATGTCTGGGGACAGGCAAAACAGGAAACCGCATTACCCTCAGAAATCGAGGCGATTTTTAATCTGGGCTGCCATCCGGATTTATGGCCAAACCTCGGTGAGACATTTTTCAATTGGGTGCGGGACTCCCATGAAAATATCGCCGTATCCGCCTGGGCGGGAGATCAATCTGATTTGGACCGATGGCTGGCCAGCGGGCTTATCGATGCGGCATTGTGTTATTCACCATCCCATCGCGGTGGTGGCAAGGAAATTTCAGTAAAAAGTGAACCTTTGGTGCTGGTGTCGACCCAACCAAGAGAGCGCGTAAGATGGGATCCTAAATACGTTTATGTTGATGCCGGAGAAGAATTTCGCAAAAGCCATGCAGCGGCATATGCTGACAGTGACACAACAACAATGACCTTTGGATCCGCTATCTGGGCGAAAGACTATTTAATCAACAAAGGCGGTTCGGGATATTTGCCGAAGCGGCTGATCGAAAAAGAACTCCACGATGGCAAGTTTCATCGGGTTGCGGACGCCCCCGAGTTTTCCAGAAATGTCTATCTGATATTAAACAGAGACGCTGAAAATATGACCTGGTTAACTAGAATTATCGATGATCTGATTTTTGTGAATTCATCGAACGTGCCGATTTAATGTCGACCATATTTACCCACCCCGTGGTACCCCTGGCCATCGGTGTAGGTATGCGGGTGGGTTTGGGCTCCAGGGTAGTTTCAGCAAAATTGATCGCAGTTGGCTGTCTGTTTTCGATCCTTCCCGATGTGGATGTGATTGGGTTTAATTTTGGGGTTTCGTACTATTCCCCATTTGGCCATCGCGGATTTACCCACTCAATAATTTTTGCATTGGTATGTGCTTTGTTTGCAGCTCAAGTTCATACCTGGTTCAAAGTCCCACGAATAAGTACTTTTTTATTCCTTAGTCTTGCGATGATTTCCCATGCAGTGCTCGATGCACTGACGTATGGTGGGCTCGGAGTTGGTGCAGCGTGGCCATTTAACCATGAGCGATACTTTTTCCCATGGCGTCCTTTACCTGTTTCACCTGTCAGCGCAAAGTACTTTTTCAATTCCTGGGGTATGCTAATTTTTAAGGCTGAGGTGATACGAGTCTGGGTGCCACTTTTAGTTTGTATGCTGGGACTTTGTTCTCTGAGGCTGTTTCGAAAGCGTTCCTAAGAGACGGTTAACACCCGAATTAGATCCGTGCTGCCGGCCTGACGAGAGCTGCCGGCGGTCATGATTATCAGATCATTGTCTTTCACGTACCCTAACTGTTTCGCCCGATTGGTTGCAAATTCTATTTTCTCATCATCGGTACCATCGCCGTCATAGTGGATCGGCAAAACCCCCCAGTTCATGGCCAGCCGGGTAACCACCGCTTTGGAAGTAGTTATCGCCAGAATAGGGCAGTCGGGCCGGTATTTGGAAATCAGTCTCGATGTGAATCCGGTTTCAGTCAGGGCAATAATTGCAGCGGCATTGAGGTGATTGGCCATGGTGATAGACGCCTGGGCAACCGCTTCGGTGACCTCATTTGAAGGATTGGGCTCGATTTGTTGAAGGTAACCATATCGACTTAATCCTGCCTCCGCTTCTCGAGCCAGACGAACCATAGTCAGCACCGCTTCTACCGGCCTGCGCCCCATAGCGGTTTCACCCGAGAGCATAACTGCCGAAGTACCGTCAAAAATGGCATTGGCAACGTCGCTGACTTCTGCCCGAGTGGGACGCGGGTTACGCTCCATTGAATCGAGCATCTGGGTGGCGGTAATAACCGGCTTGCCCTGGGATACGGTGGCGCGAATAATCTGTTTCTGGATGGTCGGGCCCTCACCCATTTCCAGTTCGACCCCAAGGTCTCCGCGGGCAACCATAATGCCATTTGCGGCGGTAATGATACTGTTTAAATTATCAACCCCTTCGCGGTTCTCAATTTTTGCAATTATCGGAATGTCGGCGCCGCGACTCTTGAGTTCATTGCGTAGATCAACCACCTCGCTGGCGTTGCGAATGAATGAAGCGGCAATATATTGCACATCATTGGCAGTGGCAAAATCCAGCTCTTTGGCATTGTCTGAAGGGATATCATTAAACGCGGTCTTGTTGTCCGGCAGGTTAACGCCTTTGGAATTTCGCAGCACCCCACCACATTCAACGACGCAATGGATGATCGAATCTTTTACCTCGGTAACGATTAATTCTATTTGACCATCATCCACCATAATACGGTCCCCGGCCGTGGCGTGGGCATGCAGATTTTGATAGCTAACCGAAACCCCATTCTCATTACCCACCCGGTCGTCGCAATAAAGACTAAAGGCCTGATGTCTTACCAGCACAACATTTTCGCTTTCCAGCCTTCCGGTTCTGATTTCCCGGCCCTTGGTATCAACCATAATGGCCACGGTTTTATCCAGCTCATCCGATGCCTGGCGGATTCTGACCAGAGTTTGTCTGTGAGACTCTGCATCACCGTGGGACATATTTAGCCGAGCGACATTCATCCCGGCATTAATCATTTCTTTTAGTGTTTCAACAGAATCACAGGCAGGACCAATAGTTGCAATAACTTTGGTTTTGCGGAGTTTGGGTGTTTGTTTCAGCGCACTATCCTCGGGCATAATTAATCTGGGCGCGATTATAAGCCTAAGGAACCTCTAAACAAGTCATGACCGATCAATTTGAGTCCAAACCTAATTTACCCGTGGCAATATCTACGTTAAAAAATCTTGCCCAAGTGATTGTATGGGCTCTGCTATTGTACCGATTTTTTGCCTTGATCTTGATCATTTTGCCCAGTACCATTTTAAGTGGCAACTTGATTCGCCCAGACTTGTTCAGAGGCTCCCTAAAACCGATTAAACAGTAACCTGTTCTGCTGTTTTAAAGTGGTTTTATGGCGACACTTGGTCTACATTTAATACAACAAAACTAATTTATGAAAATGATCAAAAAATATTTTTTAAATGCCGATGCGTGGCAACTGAGCCTGCTTATGGTGACACCCTATCTGGTTTATAAGTTTACCCAATTTGGGCATAACCCTGTTGAATGGGGATTCCTGGTTTTTTACTTTTTAATGGTTTCCATTGGATGGGTACATAGCGTAGGCAGTTCAGCCAATCGTGAACTACCAGAGGAAAATCAGATGCCTTTGTTGTATTTTCAGTTGGCCAGCCTGCTTCCATTTTTTTATTTGCCGGTATTTGTATTGTGGTTTCTGGTGCCGCTGAGCCAAGGCGAGATTCAGCAACCGCCCCAGTGGCTGATCTTTGTGCATTTTGCCGCATTAATCGCCATTGTATATTGCCTATGGTTTACCGCAAAACAATTCACAACCTTGCGTGAAAAGCAGGAGGCTTCCGTAGTGGAATATTATCCACCGTTTATGGGTTTCTGGTTTGGGTTTATTGGTGCGTGGTTTCTGCAACCCCAGATCAAAGCCTTGTTCGCAAATACCAAACAATAAAAATTTTTGATAAAGAAAGGAATTTTGTTGTCATACAGAATTCGGACCGTTTCAAATCGACCGACTTAGATTAACCTGCGATGGCTGTGGTCTGGACCAATGTCGGATTGCTGTTCTGGATTATTATTCAATTTAACCTTTAAGCGCGCAAATACATGGCAACCCGTACACCCCGGACCCGAAGCTGGTTTAGTGTCATATTTCCCATCGCCTGTCTGTTTGTCTTCGCTTATCCGATCCAACGTCTGGGTCAATGGTTTTCAGGGGGCGACCTAGACTGGCTGGTTTATGCCCTGGTTGTCTGGGGGTTGAGTATCGCGGTAATGCGTCATTCCTTCAGCGGCCCGAATATGAAAATCCGTTATGTTGTGGTGCACTGGATGGGGATCAGTTTTGTGCTTGCCAGCGTTACCCTGGCTGTGGAGATTATCCGAATTGTGGTATCGACACCAGACGCGATGCTGGCCCGGCTGGCTATTTTGTCCACGGCGGCCTGTATTGTAATTGCAGTTTTACTGTCCCATGTTATTGCAATTAAAAAATTCGAAATAAGAACTACAAAAGTAAAAAATCATTATCGCATCGCCCAGATTAGTGATATCCACATTGGCTCACGGCAGGGCGGATACATGACCAGAATTGTCGACAAGTTAAATCAACTGTCTCCAGATTTCGTGGTCGTGACGGGGGATCTGATCGATAGCAGCGCGGTGGGATATGACGCTCTGGAATCGTTGGGTCGACTGGATGCGAAAACCCTGTTTGTCATTGGCAACCATGAACGATACGCGGATCTGCCAAAAATACTGGATATTGCCCGTCGACTTGGCATGCAGACCTTGCGCCAGCAGACATCAACTAATGCTGAACTGAACTTTATCGGCATCGATGACGCCGATGACAAGAATCAGGTTAGTCGCGAGTTACCAAAAATTAAACTCGACCTTGAAAAATTCAACGTCCTGTTATACCACCGACCCATGGGCTGGGAGTCAGCAATGGAGCACGGTATCGAACTGATGCTATCCGGGCATACTCATAATGGTCAGATATTCCCATTCAATCTGTTGGTCAAACAGCAGTTTTCACGTATCAGCGGCATGTATCATCAGGGGGATTCCCGCTTGTATGTGTCGTCGGGCACCGGTACATGGGGGCCGTTGATGCGCCTGGGATCTCTTAATGAAATATCAGTTTTTGATATTCAGCCCCTAAACATTAATTGAGGGCATAAGTTGAGAGCCCAGGTTGAGAGCCCCGGCTGAACTGACTATCAAATTTCCTGAGACTATTGTTCTGCAAGTATTTCCAGCCAGGCCTTGTCCGCATCAACTTTGTAGCTTTCCCAGTTGCCATCATTCCAGCGTAATCGACCCCGGTCCTTGTAAAACAAGTACAGCTGATCGTTATAAATTTCCCAGTGGGTGCCGTCGGTTTTGTATAAACCTTCGCCCAGACTAAGGGCATTGGCACAATGGCCGTTGTAGGCCGGGGAATATCGCTCGGGGTCAGTGAGGAATGCTTCGTGATTTTCAGCGCTAGCGAATCGAAAGATCGCCCCTTTCCATTCTACGGTCAGATCTTCAGAGCCTTTATGTGCCTTATGTTCGGAAAGCGATTGGGGGTCATGGTAGGCCACGGTGTCATATCCATCAATGAACACATGGGTTTTTTTATCCTTGCTTATGGGCTCTTCTGCAAATACCGTATTAATCTGGCTAAATACAATTGTGAGCAGGACGAATTTTAAAAAGGTTTTGACTGGTTTCATTTATTTCTCTCGACAATATAATTGATTGAAACTTCAGTTCAATCACTATTTTTCAGATGTTCCGGCGCCACAAACAGCTGCTGTAGTTGATTACCAATAAACGATATGGTTCCTGAATATCGGTCTACACTGTTATCAGAATACTCAAATCCATATCTGAAAACCAGGGTAATGGGCCATTTTACATAGTGCAGGCCGCGAAAAGCCACGGTGCCATCGAGGAACTGCAAATTATTTTGCTGGCAATAGCGCTTGGCAATGGAATTGGCCTGTTCTTTCAATTTCTGGGATTTCAGAATCAGTAATACCAAAATGACCAGAACGAAGATAATCGCCATTTGAAGTGGGCTATCCATTAGATATTATGTAGAGTTTGTAGAGAATTCATCGGGATTTTATTCATAAAATGTAATTGTCATTCATCTTCCTGCAATAGTATGATATTCAGAGGTTCCTTAGCTAATTTTGTAATAATCAAATAAAATCCAACAAATAAAATGAAAGGCCCTACGAACAGCCCATAAACATCTGCCTAGAAAGTTTAAGGTAAAAAATTGAAAACCAATTTGATTATCATCGCAGTGGCATCTATGCTGATTCTAGGCAAAGCCAATGCACAAAATGCGGATGTGCAGATAACCGATGTGGCCATTAACAATGCGCCTGGGGCCGATGTGCCTGGCGCCATTAAAGTCTGCTATGACTTCTCGTGTAAAACCACCTCAAAAGTACAATTCAATACAGAAGACTGGAATAAGGTCACAGTATTGTTCGAGGATAACGCCGATGCCTGGGAAGAGCGACAAAAAATGCTTGAGGCGGTTGCGACCATTGAAGAAATTGTGGGAACCTATACACCGACCTATCGTGATGTAGGTAAAAACTGGCCAATTAATAATTCCGAGCTTGCAGGAAAGCCTGGACAGATGGATTGTATCGATGAGTCCATAAACAGCACAACTTATCTAAAGATGATGGAGCGCGAGGGCCTGTTTAAGTTTCATATTGTCCGCGATCGGGCGTACCGAAAATCATTTTTGCGGCAACACTGGGCCGCCCAGATTGTTGAAACACGAAATGGTCACCACTACATAATCGATTCCTGGTTTAAGGATAATGGTGAACTGCCGTATCTTGTCAAAGGGGAAGCCTGGCATAACCTGGGTTTATTTTAATTTTATGAGGAGAATGATTTGAGAGCATTAGCAGATGTTTGTATTGTGCCCATGGGAGTTGGCGTGTCGGTTTCAGAATATGTGGTTGCATGCCAGGAAGTGTTCGAGGCTGCGGGGCTGGATTACCAGTTGCATGCCTATGGCACAAATGTGGAAGGCGAATGGGATGATGTGATGTCAGCAATAAAACGCTGCCATGAGAAGGTCCATGAAATGGGCGCGCCGCGAATCGGCACAACCATCAGACTGGGAACCCGCACCGATCGTGCCCAGTCGATTCAGGACAAAATTGACAGTGTGACCCGTAAACTAAAAGATTAAATAAACCAAACTAAATTTTAAGGAAGTTAAGCAGAAGTCAGCCACCAGAAATGAACCATAGCGGTAATGGTATTGTGGTTGAAACTTACCAACCTCGCCGTTGTCTTTGTAAAGCTTTCATAATATCTATAACCTGATAAATATTAAATTCTATGAAAAAGAACCTCGTTGCAATTGTCAGCTGGATCATGGCGCTTTGGATGTGCAAAGTATTCCTGTTTTCTATTCCCTATAAATTTACCAACCATCCCGATACCCAGCACATCTTTGGCACTATTGGGCAGTGGATTTCCGACACCATAAACACTGGCCTGGGTTCGTTATTTTCCGCCTATGGTGCTTATGTGGTCGGTAGCTTTGAGCTGTTGACCTCATTGGTATTGTTGGCCCCGGCATTGGTATGGGTTATTTCAAAGGTCGGTGGCAGTGGAAATCAGGGTGTGCGCGCCCAATTACATAAACTCGGCGGCCTGATGGCGGCTGGAGTCATGGCGGGCGCTGCATTCTTTCATCTGGCGACGCCGCTGGGGGTCGAGGTTTTGCATCAGGGCGTATCCGACGGCGGATCCCTGTTCTATGCAGCGGTTTCCATATTGATTTGCGGCGTAATCATGTTTGTAATCAATTCGAAAATTCAGGACTAGCCACTTTTTAACGCATCAGAAATCTTGTTACTGGCTACTTTTGCCAGGCGGTAGCAATGGATAGTGGCCTATGAAAATCACCGAGCTCGAGGTGATTACCTATATTCTCAACTGCATAAGAATCCGGACAAAGCCGTGTAAATATTTCCAGCTAAACTCCGAATTCTTTAGTGCAAATGAAGGGATATTCTCGAAAAAGGACATCGACCAGTTGATACCTGAAAAATGGCGGCTGTCCCAACGATACGATGAGGCCGGGTATTTTCCAGATCAGTATCCTGTATTTGTAAAGCCCGAATGGGGTCAGAACGCCAGTGGAATTTATCGAGCGGACAATGCAGACGAGTTAAAGGAAATAAGGAAAAAAGTATTTCAGGCCCGTACCCGTTATCTGATCCAACAGGGGGCATCGGAAAAAAGAGAGTTTGAGGTATTTTCCATTCTGAGCCACGAAAACAAAAACAATCATGCTGTTTTTACGGTAACCGAGGCAATCAATGAAAGTGAAACTAATCCAGTAAACAGTGTTTATAACGTCAACACAACTTATCGCGAGATCACCGAGCAATTAAGCGACCAGGAAAAACAAACTTTATGGCAACTGACCTGTCAAATTGGTCGGTTCAACATATCAAGGCTTAGCCTCCGCGCCGATTCTATCGCTGAAATGCTGGAAGGAAATTTTCATGTTATTGAAATCAATATGTTTGCACCCATGCCAATTAACCTGCTCGATCAGAAATACAATAACGCCCAGTTATGGAAATTCATACGACATTACATGTTATGCCTGGCGAAAATTACAAAATATCGCGACAAAAGTTTGACAGAAAAACCGGTTTTCACAAAAATTATGTTATATAACCGCGAAAATTCTTTCCTGAACTACATTAGAGCAAAGTTATGAGGCGGTTAAAAACCCTGATCTACGCCTGGATCAGTGAAAAATACATGCATGGATGCAGTAATTATAATTCCCTTGCGGTAAGAAAAGGCTGTCGTTCAAAGGAACAGGGCCGCGCTATTTTTGCAAAATATAATGTGCCCCACGCCCAGGGATTAATTTTTTTCTGGCCATGGCAGGCTCATCGATTCGCGAAACAGCATGGTTTTCCAGTGGTGATTAAACCCAATGTCAGTGGTTATTCCCGAGGAAGTTATTTTCCCATAAACAGTTTTTCAGAATTGTATCGGGCCATTTTCTGGGCCAAAGTCTGGTGGCCAACAACCGTCATCGAACAATATCTCAAAGGTTCAAACTATCGAGTATTGACCACAGACCATGGGCTGGTTTCGGTTATACGGCGCTATCCACCATTTATTATTGGAAATGGCGTTGACAATATTTCCACACTGATCGATATCGAAAATAACATCCGCAGGGAAATGAATTTGCACCCGACCATTTTCCCCATAGCCAAAAGCGATGCGGCGATCAAGCATCTAAAAAAGCAACATCTAACCCTGGATAGCGTTGCCGATAAAGATCAGAAAGTAGAAATTTTCCACCGCGTAGCGCTAGCCCCAGGAGGCGCAATTGAAACCATCGACCAATCCACCATTCCGAAAATAAACAAAACACTGTTCATAGACGTGGTAAAAATGTTCAGTGCGAATGTACTTGGAATCGATGTGATATTCGAAAAAGGCATCGAAACCGATTACACAAAACAAAAATGTATATTTATCGAGGTTAATTCGAGACCCTATATGAAAATGCATTATTACCCGCGTTATGGCAGGACCGAGGATTTCAGTGACGCGTTGGCGGAACTGGATGAGCTCGATATATCTGATAAAGATATTTTCTAATGCCGCCAAATAGTCAAAACTTTTACCAGTATCTGGGATTGCATTCCCTTCTGATTGGCATTTTTCCATTCTACATCCCTGTCTATTTGTGGAAACAGCAATTTGGAATAGGCGATATATCTTTGTTTATCGCTTTGGCGGGACTCGGGTTTTGTGGCGGTTTATGGGTATGGGATCGAATCAGATTCATGGTCAATCTCACGGTGCTCATAGGAATCTCGCTGGCACTCGAAATATTGCTGCTGTATAACGTCCACGTTCTGGAAATGAGCAAACCCATATTGCTTGCACTCGGTGTTACCTATGGTATTTACAACTGCTTCTACTGGACCACCCAGCGCGCATTGTTTTTTGATCTCATCGATGTTGCCACCTCGGGCAAAAAATACGGCAATTTCCAGATATTTGTTGGGGTATTGTTGCAGATTGGCATTCTGATTGGCGGGGCGTTGCTCGAATGGACAAATTTTATTTACCTGGTATGGGCATCGGTGGTCATCGCACTGGTTGGGTTTTTTATTGTAACCCGGACAAAATTGCTCTATCCCAAAACCCTATCTCAGCACGCCAGCCTTAAACTGAAGGACATTCTGGCATTCAAGGACAATGAACATTCGCGAACAATTTTTCTGATCGACGGTCTGTTTTTATTTGCGGAAAGTTTTTTCTGGGTGATTACCCTGTTTATGCTGGCCCACGAAAGTTTCACCACTTTGGGTTTGATGGTGCTTTCCCTGGCGGTGATTTTTGGAATCCTGTTTTATCTGTTAAAAAACATCATAGACAGACTGGGTCGAAAACGGGTTTATATCCTGGCAGTAACTATGTATGCCGCTTCCTGGGCATTGCGTGGGATCACCGATGAAAACATGTCCCTGGAACTGCTATACCTGCTACTGGTGGTGATCACATTCAGCACTTCGTTTTTCAGATTGGCGATGAACAAACGATTTTATGACATCGCCAAAATGACGCGTTCCCACGATTATCTCGTGCTCAAAAGTTACTACACCCAGTTTGGGATCATTATCATGTTCGGCGCCCTGGGCTTCAGCGTTATGGAGATAAACAACAGTGAGCTGGTGCTGAGTCCGGTTTACTGGATTTGTGCCCCACTGGCCTTATTGTATTTGCTGTATGGTGCGCGTCGTTATAATGGCGAATGCCCAAACAGCCAACCCAGGCCCTAGTTCATTTTTTTGGGCTCATTTTTAAATTACAGTTTTCCGGTCACTGCATTGGCTGCAATTTCGCTATACTGAGCCGCATCAAACTGAACCGGATTGGTTCCTGCTGAAGGATCTTCAACCGCCATAGCACCAATTTCGTCCAGCCGTTTATCATCGATGCCAATGTCTGCTAAGGTGTTCGGGATATTAATACTTTTGCGTAAATCAAGAACCCATTCCAGAAATGGATCGAACCCGCTGCCTAGATTGAGATATCGACCCAGTCGGGTGATCGGTTCTTCTATTACACTCCGATTTGCAACAAGAACGTAGGGCATTAACACTGCGTTCAAGGTGCCATGATGCGCATCATAAACCGCGCCCAGAGGATGGGCCAAAGCATGCATCGCACCGAGGCCGCGCTGGAATGCGGTTGCACCCATGGAAGACGACACCAGCATCTGGGTTCGGGATTCAATATCGCTGCCATCAGCTACTGCTCGAGGCAGGTATTCCTTGACCAAACGAATGCCCTCGATGGCAATGCCTTCCGCCATGGGGTGAAACAGTGGCGAACAAAATGCTTCCAGGCTGTGGGACAGTGCATCCATGCCGGTGGCTGCAGTAAGTTGTGCGGGTAGGCCCACGGTCAGTTCGGGATCGAGGATCACGCAATCGGGAGACATGGCCGGATGAAATATAATAACCTTGCGATGTTGTTCTTCGTTGACGATAACCGAAGCGCGGCCAACTTCGGATCCGGTGCCTGCGGTGGTTGGCACGGCGATGATGGGAGGAATTTTGTCGCCATCGGCATTTAACCAGTTGTCACCAATGTCTTCCAGGTCCCATATGCTGCATTTTTGATCAACGGATACCGCAATGGCCTTGCCAGCATCCAGTCCACTACCGCCGCCCAAGGCGATGATGCCGTCGTGGTTACCCGATTTATAAGCAATAATTCCGGCTTCCACATTGCTTGCCGTTGGATTGGGTTTCACCTCGGAAAAAACCGCAATACCCAATCCTGCCGCTTTGCAGCGATCCACAATTCCGCTCACCATCGGCAATGCGGCGACCCCAGGGTCGGTCACCAACAGCGGGGACTTTATATTGTATTGTTTGCAGACCTCTGCGATCTCGATAATACGACCAACGCCAACCCGTATAGTGGTGGGGTAATTCCAGTTCATATTCATTTTGTATAATCGGTATAAATATAATGAAAGCTTGTTAGATTAGCTCAGGACATACTGATCAACATTGGGCAGTGGTCCGAACCCATTTGCTGATCAAGGTATTCAACTTCGGCCACCTGATCCATATGGGTTTTATCGAGCAAAAAATAGTCGATACGCCAACCCACATTTCGCTCCCGGCCCTTGCTGATCATATGCCACCATGAATAGACATCGGTTAACCCTGGATTGCGATCACGCCAGACGTCAGCCCAGCCATCCGTAATGAGCCGATCCATCCACGCGCGCTCTTTGGGGTGGAAGCCAATTTTTCCATCGTTGGCTTTAGGTCGCGCGATATCAATTTCAGTATGGGCCACATTCATATCGCCGCCGACCAGCACAATGCTGCCGGCTTTGCGTAGCTTGTTCATGAAATCATGGACCCGATCATAAAACACCAGTTTTTCCACCCAGGCCTGGTCACTTTTTCCGCCATTGGGGAAATAAATTGACAGCATGTCCCATTGTTGTTTTTTGATTTTGAAACTTAAATGAGAAATCCTACCCTCATCGGCATTGGGTGCCTTTGGTACCACGGTTTTGAATTTAACATCACCAAAGGTCTCGAACACCGGATTTCGGACCCAAAGTGAAGTTCCAGCATAGCCTTTCTTTTCTGCGCTGCTATAGTACTGCTGATAATCCTCGTGGGCGGTTAGAAACTCGCTGAACTGATCCGATGTGCCCTTAATTTCCTGAATCATAAAAACATCGGGTTTGTGATCAGTCAAAAATTGTTGAATCTCGCCCTTGCGTTCCACAGCGCGGATTCCGTTAACATTCCAGGTGATAATTTTCATGCCCGGATTTTACACAAGGAAACGCCAATCCCATACCGTTGTTTTTAATTTGGCTATGATTTTTCTATGGTATTGGGATTACAATTGCGAAATAATTATTTCTAGATCTAATTTCACTCATCAATACCCAGCTATGACACCAACCCTTAGCAGCAAGTTGCCCGACGTTGGCACAACCATATTTACCGTGATGTCCAAAATGGCCGCGGACCACAACGCCATTAATTTGTCTCAGGGGTTTCCAGATTTTGAGCCCGACGAAAAACTACTCGATCTGGTTAACAGCCATTTGCGCAATGGTAAAAACCAGTACCCGCCCATGATCGGTATTCCTGAATTGCGTCAGGGCATCGCGCACAAATTGAAAAACCTCAACAATCTCGATATTGACAGCGAATCCGAGATCACCATTACCAGTGGGGCAACCGAAGCGCTGTTCTGCGCCATCCAGGCGATAATCCATCCTGGAGACGAAGCGATTGTATTTGATCCAGCCTATGACTCTTATGAACCGGCGATCTCGCTGTCTGGGGGAAAGACCATACACATTCCCATGCTGTTGCCAAACTATGAAATTGACTGGGAAGCCTTGAGTCAAAAAATTAATAACAAAACCCGATTAATTATTATCAATTCTCCCCACAACCCATCGAGCAGCATTTTAAAATCCGCTGACCTGGATAAACTGGCGGAGGCAATTCGTAGCCGAGATTGTTATGTATTAAGTGATGAAGTTTACGAACATATCATTTTTGACGGTGAAACCCATGCCAGTGTTTTAATCCACCCGGAACTCAGACAAAAATCTCTTTCGGTATTTTCATTTGGAAAAACTTATCACGTCACCGGCTGGAAGATTGGTTATTGCATTGCTCTACCAGAACTCACCGTTGAATTTCGAAAAATTCACCAGTTTAATGTCTTTACCACGCCAACACCCATGCAGTGGGCCATAGCTGATTTTCTCGAACTAAGTCCCGAGAGTTACCTGGGTCTGGGGAAATTTTATCAAGAGAAAAGAGATTTTTTTACGTCCCTGCTCGAACCGTCCAGGTTTAAGCTATTGCCATCCAAAGGTACTTATTTCCAGCTCGCCGACTACGGTGAAATCTCGGATAAGACCGATACCGAGTTTGCCAACTGGCTGACAAAAGAAAAAGGCGTAGCGGTGATTCCCCTTACACCTTTCTATCAAAATCCACCGGACACAAAAATTATTCGATTCTGTTTTGCCAAGCAGGATGAAACCCTAAAACAGGCAACTGATATTTTATGCAAGATTTAAACGTCACCCTGATCCAGGACGAAATCAGCTGGCAGAATCCGGCAGATAATCGTCGGCGCTATCAAAATCATTTCGAGGCTATTGCTAATGCCAAGGCTGATACCGATCTGATTGTATTGCCTGAAATGTTTAGCACTGGGTTTTACATGGAACCCTGGGAAAAGTTTGAAACCATGGATGGCGAAACCGTGGCGTGGATGTCTGAAAACGCCGCTGAGCTCAATGCGGTTATTACCGGCAGTCTGATTATGAAGGTGGGTGAGCAATTTGTTAATCGCATGATATGGGCAACCCCCGATGGTGAGTTAACCTGGTACGACAAGCGGCATTTGTTTCGTTTCGGTGGTGAGCATCACAATTTTGAATCCGGAAATAAACGCATTGTGGTCGAGCTCAACGGTTGGCGGCTGGGCTTGTTCATATGCTATGACCTGCGCTTCCCGGTGTGGAGTCGAAATAATGATGACTACGATATCGGAATCTATGTGGCCAACTGGCCCAATGCACGGCAGTTCGCCTGGGATTCTTTATTGCCGGCCCGGGCCATCGAAAACCAGGTTTATCTGATCGGTGTGAACCGGCTGGGTAACAATCCCCTGGGGGATGAGTACTTGGGCGGCAGCGTGATCCTGGATTATCTGGGAAAACCAATACAAGATTGCAAGGAGCGGCTCGAAAGTTCCAGCGCGACTTTATCCATGGACGCGCTTAACGAATTTCGCCAACACTTCCCCGCATCCCTCGATTGCGATGAATTTGATATAAAGGATATGGAATAAAAAATGGTATTAATCCACGCCGTTTGAATCGTGGGTAAAAAATACTTTTTGAACCGTCTCAGTAATTTTCCAGGTCAGGTGTTGTCCCTTTGTTGTATAGATGCTATCGCCCGGGCCAAAGCCCTGTCGCTGACCGTCTTCGCTAATCAAGGTTAGTTTTCCCGAAATAATAGTTTGAAGTTCATCGCCTTTTTCGGTACAGCTGAATGTACCAGGGGTGCACTGCCAGATGCCTAGGCGATGTTTTGAATATACTGATCCCGAATCCAGTCTCATAGACACCCTGGGTTTTCCATCCACAATCACATAACCTTCGGTCTCCTGTAGTGGCGGTAACTCATCTAGATCTTTTTGAGGGTCGTCTTGTAGGTAGGGTTTCATTGGCATCTATTAGGGGCGGGTTGTTTCATACCAATTTATCCCCAAGTGTTGTTATTATCAATAGCGATAATTCATTTTTCACAAACCACAACAGCTTCCTCAACAATTTCTGCAGTTAAGGAACCTCTGAACTAGTCTGGGCGAACCAAGTTGGGGATCAAAATGATCAAGATCAAGGCAAAAAATTGGTGCAATAGCACGGCTCATACAATCACTTGGGCGAGATTTTTTAACGTAGATATTGCCACGCGATCAATTGGGTTTGGACTCAAGTTGATCGGTCATGACTTGTTCAGAGGTTCCTTAGGAAAGCATTTACTATTGATCAAATCTAAACCATGTCACCGCGAATGCTGCTAACTACGGATAAAAAAGGCGATTGGCGAATTGCAAGTCGCCTGTTCCCCTATCTGTGGAAATATCGATATCGCATTGGCTTGGCACTGGTTTGTCTTGTGCTTGCGCGGGTGGCTAACGTCACCGTTCCAATCGCTTTGAAAAATATTGTAGACCATTTTGGCGAAGGCCAAAGTTTGGCTCTGGTTATCCCAATGGGGTTGCTGATTGCTTATGGTGTGCTGCGTTTTAGCACGATTTTGTTTAATGAACTACGAAACGTATTGTTCTCCCGGGCCGGTGTAGAAATCATTCACCATATTTCCATGGTGGTATTCCAACATTTGCATAACCTGTCCTTAAATTTTCATCTCGATCGAAAAACTGGCGGGCTATCCCGAGACATGGAGCGGGGCAACATGGCAATTACCAATTATCTGCGAATAATTGTGTTTAATGTCATTCCCGTGGTCATCGAAATTATTATGGTGCTGCTGATTCTGTGGCAACAACTCGACATTCGATTTGTTTTAATCACTGTGTTGATGATTATTGTCTACAGTATTTTCACCATTGCCATCACCCGATGGCGGATCCAGTTTCGTATTCAGATGAACGAGTCGGATTCAGCCGCCAATACCCGTGCAATCGATTCTTTGCTCAACTATGAAACCGTAAAAGTATTTGGAAACGAGACCAAAGAATTGGCGCGCTACGATCAGTCACTTAAGGGATGGGTTCAGGCTTCTCTGAAAAGCAACCTGTCTCTGTCTTATCTGAATGCTGGTCAGGGGTTAATTATTGTGATTGGCCTGACCGTGTTGATGATACTTGCCGCTAATGGCGTTGTAGATAAATCATTGTCATTAGGTGACTTTGTGATGATTAATGCGTTTTTGATTCAGCTATATATCCCCCTCAACTTTCTTGGTTCGGTTTATCGTGACCTGAATCATTCTATGGTTGATATGGAAAAACTGTTCGACCTGATGGATGAGCAGTCAACCATTGTGGAGGACGACAATGCAAAAGATCTGGAAATCAGTAAAGGCGAGGTACGATTCGAGAATATCAATTTCGGCTATGCAAACGACAATCCCATCTTAAATGACATCAGCTTTACCATTCCCGGCGGTGGCATGCTGGCTGTAGTTGGCCCGTCGGGTGGGGGGAAATCAACCTTGTCCAGATTGCTATTGCGATTCTACGATCCCGATTCCGGCGAAATATTTATAGATAATCAGAACATAAAAAATCTGACCTTGGATAGTTTGCGAAAAGTTATGGGAGTGGTTCCCCAGGACACGGTTTTATTTAATGATAGCGTTGGATATAACATTGCCTATGGTCGCGATGGTGTGACCGAGGATGAGATTGTGGCTGCGGCAAAAATTGCCCAGATCCACGAATTTATAAGCCAACATCCCCAGGGTTATGACATCCTGGTTGGTGAACGCGGTCTCAAGCTTTCGGGTGGAGAAAAACAGCGGGTGGCCATTGCTCGGGTTGCAATCAAAGGTGCGCAAATCCTGGTATTCGATGAAGCCACTTCTTCTCTGGATAGCCGATCGGAAAAGGCAATCCAGAAAGCTCTGGAAAATGTTTCTGTGAACAATACAACTTTGGTGATAGCTCATCGGCTATCAACGGTAACTAATGCAGATGAAATTATAGTTCTGGACAAAGGCGAAATTGTCGAACGCGGAACCCATGAACAACTGGTTGGCGACGATGGTTTGTATTCCCAGATGTGGGCCTTGCAACAGCACAATGAGCTAATCGTTTGATGTCCAGATACCGTCCTCCTCAAGCAGTGTCAACGCCATACATTACCGCTGAAGGCTTTGCCACTCTACAACTGGAAGAAAAAGCAATCTGGAAGCATCGGGCGGAGGTGACCAAAGCGTTGTCCGCAGCGGCAGCGGAAGGGGATCGCTCGGAGAATGCAGAATATATCTATCGCAAGAAACAGCTGCGTGAAATTGATCGACGAATTCGATATTTACAAAAACGCCTGCCCGATCTCACCGTGGTCAGCGAAGTTGCGGATGAAAGCAAAGTATTTTTTAGCGCCTGGGTGACCCTGGAAAAAGAAAACGGTGAAGAAGTGGAATATCGTATTGTCGGTGGCGACGAAATTGACAGCGACTCGAGTAAAGGCTATATCAGCGTTGATTCACCCATGGCCCGGGCGATGTTGAAAAAACAGGTGGACGACGAAGTGGAATTGTATATTGGCGGTGACAAATCAGTTTTTTGTATAACCACCATTAGATACAGATAATTCTAGGGAGCCTCTGATTAAAACTGGGCAGAACAAGTCGCCACATAAAATAGCACTGGGTAAAGTGATCAAGTTCAAGGCGCGAAACGCACCCAATAGCACGGCTATTGGGAAGTATTGCAACGCAGAAATTGCCACGTGATATATTGGGTTTGAACTCAAATTGACTGGTCATGTTTTAATCAGAGGTTCCCTATTCTCTGCTTACCCGAATACAACTATGATGGTGGGCCACTGTATTTGAATTCGCAGGAATGACAATAGGTCAGGCCACAGTCTTCGGCCCAGCATCGTTTTTCCTTCACTTTCCAGTTAAGGACTATGCGTTCTATTCGACCACTCGCTGCGGATTTCAAAAGAATCAGCTCATTAGGAATGACATCAGTAGTTAGAAAATCATGGGCCTCCATACTGGAGCTAAAATGGTGGATAATGCCATCTGGAAATTCGGGTCTTAGTTTTAGAATAGTGCCAGAATTTTTTCCGACGCCGATTACCCGGATGCCATTGGACAGGGCCAGTCGGGCAAGATTCCTGTATTTGGGGCTGCCGGACCCACTATAGTCAGAAATATTACCCATAACCAGAGTTTTTCTCGGCGCCTGGGCGTTGACCAGTATCTCAACCGCAGTATGTATAGTCTTACTGGGTGCTTTTGCTGTGTCCAGAATAAATGTTGGCCCGCCATCAATGAAATGAGGTGAACACCTGGAATAGATCGGTTCGAAGGATTCAATTACTTTTACTGCGGCGCTTATGGAAATGCCGCGATCCAGAGCGCAAGCCAATGCGCATAATATTGATGTAGTCCAGAATTCTCCAACCAGCTGGGTGCGCACAGGGATCCTTTGATCTTCCCAGGTCACAGTAAATGATAGCCGACCGGGCCAGGCTGACTGAACGTCACAAAGTTGCAAGTTCGCATCTTCAGCGCGGCCCACCTTAACTATCTTCGCATTTGTTTGTGATGCCATGGCACGGACCATTGGATCATCGACATTTAGAATCGCAGTTCCATTTTCTGGCAAGGGGCGCACCGCATCAGTTTTTTCTTCTGCGATGGCTTCGGCGGATCCAAAGGCGCGATAGTGATCAGAACCGATAATGGTCACGATGCCAGTTTTTGGCCTGATCAACGCCATCTGTTGTCTGATCTTTCCAGGGGCACCACCGGACACTTCCAGCACTACAAATTTCTGCCATGGCCAGGTTCGAAGCAGGTTTTTATACGTGGCACCAAGGCCATTGTACTCGCGAATATGTCTGCGCGTAGCGTTTCCACCATTGAGCATTCTGTCAATCAGTTCTACAGTGGTTGTTTTTCCACAACTGCCGGTGACGGCTATAAAGGGAACCCGAAAAAGCAGGGGCCGCCACAGCAAAGCTAAGAGGCCACGAATTTTTCTAGGTATTTGGGCGGTGGCAGGATTTTTACAAAAAATCCGTTTTAGAATGACATGAAAATAACGGCGGTGCATGTTGTGCATGGTATCGGATACAAAAATGTTGAACAATAAGTTATGTTTTCACAGCATCTTAAGGTTAGACCGCAAAACGCGATTAATGCTAAATTAGCACATTCATAATATCCCACGAAATCATAACCGAAAATGGCATCCAATAAATCTAATGGCCTCGCACAATTTGACTTAAATAACCAGACAGTCATCGTAACCGGCGGTGGATACGGTTTGGGAAAAGCGATGGCCCAGGGTCTGGCATCGGCTGGGGCTAATGTGGTCATCGCAGGCCGAACTCAATCCAAATTACAGGATACAGAAAATGAAATTAATTCTTCTGGTGGTAATGCCATTTCACTGACATTTGATGCTACGGACAAGGCTTCTTGTGAGACATTAATCAGCCATACCGTAGAACGTTTCGGTCATATCCATAGCATGGTGATTAATCATGGAGTGGTATCTGTTGCCGCGCCGGAAGACCTCAGTGAAGCCGCATGGAATGAAGTCATCAGCACCAATCTCAGCGGCTGTTTTTTCTGTGCCCAGGCGGTGGGCAGGCAGATGATAAAACAAAAATCCGGCGGAGCTGTGGTGATGATTTCATCAAATGGCAGTCTGGTTGGTTTTGATGGCTTGAGCGCTTATGGTGCCTCAAAGGGCGGCGTCGATCAGCTTTGCCGACAACTGGCCATGGAGTGGGGTCAATATAATATTCGGGTGAATGCGGTGAATCCTGGCTATACCACCAACTCAATGAGTGGCCGCTACGAAGTCACAACAACGCCCGAGCTCGAAGCGGAAATAAAAAAGATGACGCCATTACAACGACGAGGAGAGCCAGATGATTTTGTCGGACCGGTTATATTTTTATGCTCCGATGCATCGCGCTTTGTTAGCGGCCACTGCCTGGTAGTTGACGGTGGTTATTGCGCGGTATAACGTAAAACAAAATGAATTGATGAACTTAAAAGGCAGTCAGGGTGGTTGTTTGTGCGGTGCTGTTCGATATCGTCTCGAAGACAACCCGATGTATGTCCAGGCGTGCTATTGTACGGATTGTCAATGCATTTCTGGCGGTGCCTTTGTAATCAACCTGTGGATCGAGGCCGCCATGGTTTCAAATCTAAACCAGGCGCCCATTTCCGTTCGAGTTCCTGGCGGGAGTGGCGAGGATCATGAAATTTTTTCCTGCTCAAAATGCGGAAGCGATGTGTGGAGCAAATATCACGCGTCACCCGTAGACGATCTCATGGTGCGGGCGGGCACATTGGATGACACCCGTTGTGTTGAACCCATGGCCCACATATTTACTCAGAGCAAACAAAACTGGATTGAGATTACTGATCAGAAACCGCAATTCGAGGGATTTTATAAATTGTATGATTTGTGGCCACAATCCAGTATCGATCGTTTTAATAAGCTACGAAATCAGAAATCAGAAGAATAAAATTTAATATGACAATGAAGGCGATATGGTATGAACAGTCCGGTGAAGCTGAAACCGTTTTAATCCACGGCGAAAAAGACAGCCCCGCCGTTGGTGATGGTGAAGTGCTTATTCGACTCCATGCTTCAGCTGTCAATCCGTCAGATGTCAAAAAAAGATCTGGGGCGCAGCCCGCAGAATTCGATGATGGGTTTATCATACCCCACAGCGATGGTGCCGGAATAATCGAGGCCGTAGGTAATGGCGTAAACAAAAATCGAATCGGTAAGCGGGTCTGGGTTTACCAGGCGCAGTTTGGTCGGCATATGGGCACCGCTGCGGAGTATGTTTCGCTGCCATCCAACATAGCCCCGAATTTGCCAGAGAATACCTCATATGAAATAGGCGCCTGCATCGGCATACCGATTATGACGGCCCACAGAGCGGTATTCATCCACGGCGATGTTGCTGGTAAAATCATATTGGTAACTGGGGCATCTGGACGGGTTGGATATTACGCGACGCAATTTGCTAAATCAGCTGGGGCAACGGTTATTGCAACCGCGGGAAGTGAGGGACGTTGCGACGCGGCAACAAAAGCAGGCGCGGACAAAGTACTAAATTACAGATCAGTTGATCTGGTCGCAGAGATTGATGACTTTACAGAAGGGCAGGGAGTGGATCATATTATTGATGTTGAATTTGGCGTCAACGCTGAGGTCAGTGCGAAAGTGTTGAAAAACTGTGGGAGTATCGCAACTTATTCATCATCCCAGGCGGCGGAACCGATAATCCCGTTTTATCCACTGATGTTCAAAAATATTACAATTAACATGATCCTGGTCTATAACATGCCTGATTCAGCCAAACAAAAAGCGCAAATTGATATTCATCGTGCCCTTGAAAAAAATCAGCTCGATCATCGAATCGCTGGCACCTGGCCACTAATTGATACTGCCAAAGCCCACGCGGCCATCGAAGCGGGTGGCCTGGACGGTTGCGCTGTAATCAATATCGAATAACAACCATTTATCTCATGATTGCCAACACCCCTGAACCACCATACTATGCTGTAATTTTTACCAACATCCAGACCGACGATCTCGCAGGTTATGTAGAGATGGCAGCGAAAATGGAATCTTTGGCTGCGAAGCAACCAGGATATCTGGGGTTTGAGTCGGTACGGGACGGCCTGGGTATTGCGATATCATACTGGAAAGACGAAGCATCGATTCTGGGATGGAAAAAAAATATGGAACACCAAATAGCCCAGACTCTGGGGCATCAGAAATGGTATGCAGATTACAAAACGCGAATCTGTAAAGTTGAGCGCGACTATAGTTTAAAAAACAGCCCGGATTTCAGTGATAAATAGTGCTTCAAAGGAGAAATCAGTAAAACCTGGGATGTTTCCCAATCGCTGGTTCGTGATCAACCTGATTATCAAAGTTCAGAGTTAAGTTTCAGTGCTTAAAGGAATCGCGTTTTATTTCAAAATCCTCGGCCAGTTAAAGCGCATAGGTAAATTTGGAATTCCATATTTGCGCAGAATACAGCGACTGATTGCATTGCCTTATTGTTATTTCGCTATGGTGGACTGGTCCATATGTACAGCCAGTCGATGGCAGGTGGCAGGGGATTTTGTTTATATATTTTTTGTGTTGAAATACTTCCCTGATAATTATTCATTATGCAGACTCTGGGAGAAACCGCGAAGTGAATGGGTTTACTATTACGGATCCATTTATGATGCTTACCAAAAAGCGGCTTTTATAAAAAATATGGTGGGCGATGATTATGGATCTGCTTTAAACAATAAGGAGATCTCAGGGCACATTCTGGCATCTTGTAATATTTCGCGGACAACTCAGGTATGTTGTACCTATGGTGAAGAAGATTACATTTCAAAAATTACCGAGTCGGTATTAAATCAACCAGATAAAAAATACATTATTAAACCGGTCAATGGCAGTGGTGGTAATGGCATTAAAATTTTATTTAGTGAAAGTAATAAATTGAGGGTAAGAGACGGTAGTGATGAGCTTGACCTTGGTGATTTAGATCTTAAAGGCCGTTGGTTGGTCGAGGAGTTTGTTACCCAACATGAATCGTTAAATCAAATAAATGAGTATTGTTTAAATACAGTAAGATTTTTAACGTTATTGAAAAGAGACAACCAGGTTTTATGTGTTGGTGCTTGTTTGAAATTTGGCATGTCGGGTGCTTATGTTGATAACATGAGTCAGGGCGGAATGTATGTTGCAATCGATATGAAATCTGGAATACTGGCGGACAACGGCTACGATAACAAATTGCAAAGCTACACCGCTCACCCGGATAGCGGCATAAAGTTCGAAGGATTTCAGCTGCCCAAATGGCAGGACGTGAAATATCTTGCTATTGAAACCCAGACAAAATTATCCTTTGCAAAATTTATGGGACTCGATATTGGGATATCGGAATCAGGGCCGATGGTTGTGGAGATTAATATTTTTCCTGACATGGTCGCCTTTGAATCAGTACATGGGCCGCTTCTTGGTGATCGAGAAGTTTGGGCTGCGTTCAAAGAGCACGACTTGCTTATAAATAATCAAAGTAAACGGTTATACAGTTGAAGCTTGTGGACGGATGGGCGTCAACTATTTTAAAAATTAAAGTAAATTCAATCAGATGTGCGCAATAGCAGGGATTTGGAATAGGGATGGGCAACCGGTTGTTGAATCAACTCTGCAACAAATGATATCCACCATGGTCCACCGCGGGCGTGATGGTTCAGGAACCTATATCGATGGAGATCTGGGTCTTGCCCACCTGCGCATGAGCATCATAGATTTGTCAGATGCTGGCCAGCAGCCCATGGTGTCTGCTGATAAAAGATATCATATTAATTTCAATGGTGAAATTCACAACTACATCGAATTACGTAAAGATCTTGAAACAGCAGGTTATCAATTTCACACAGCAACAGATACTGAAGTCGCACTTGCTTCATACGTAATTTGGGGTGATAGCTGTTTTAACAAATTCAACGGTATGTGGGCAATAGCGATATGGGACGCTCATGACCGAGAGCTTGTGCTGTGTCGGGACCGCTTTGGAATCAAACCCCTGTTTTATTCCATACGTGGAAATCGTCTGGCATTCGCTTCAGAAATAAAAGCCATCGTCCAGGGCTTCGCAGAAGAACGGCAACCGAATTATTCCCAGATGTATGGTTATTTGAATACCGGCGAAACCGATTCAGGGGATATAACGTTTTTCGAAAACATTAAATCTATGCTGCCCGGGGAATTGATTAAAGTAAATCGGGAAAAATTTGAACATAATCAGTATTGGGATTTTTCGCCGGGCACAGAACGAAACCACGATGACGTAGAAGAAGAGTTTCGCTGGTTGATGTTTGATGCGACGCGGATTCGCCTGCGTAGCGATACGCCCATGGCGGTGTGGTTAAGCGGCGGGCTCGATTCCAGCGTGATTACGCGAATTATGAGCGAGTTGGTTGATCAGCCTCTGGAATGTTATTCCTTGCGCTACGACAATTGGGAATACGACGAAAGCGCCTACGCAGCGGCGGTGGCTGATCAACCGGAAAAATATCACATGCAGTGGGTGACCCCGAATGACGTGGGAATGTTCGAAAAGATTCGCCAAATTGTTCATTATCACGATGCACCTACTCCCATGCGTGGGCGGTATGCAATGTGGCATTTGGCCGAGGAAACAGCTAAATCCCAGAAAGTTGTTCTGACCGGGGATGGATCCGATGAATTGTTTGGCGGCTATGAAACGTTTATAGCCCCGTATTTTATTGATCTAATTCGAAATTTTCGGAGTATGAAGCCAGGCGTCATGGGTGAATTTTTGCAACTGGCGGAATCGCAGTCAAGCAGTAAATTCCAGGCTATCAAATCCATAATCACACCATTATTATTTCGATGGGGGATAGACAGGCCGCGGAGCAACCGCATTATGGCGGATTCATTCAAAAAGCAATATGGCTATACCGACCTGTCCGAACATATGGCGGGCTGGGCCTGTAGAAATGTTGAGCGCCCGTACAATAGTGCATTCAATAACGCGACATGGTATGAATTTTCCAAACGTGGGCTCCCTGAAATATTGCGCGGATTTGATGCTATAAGTATGGCCCATACTCTTGAATCACGTTCGCCATTTCTCGATCACCGTGTAGTGGAATTTTGTTTATCTTTGGCCTTCACTGAAAAAATTGGTGGTGGTTATACTAAACATTTATTGCGCAGAGCTTTTAAGGATCGGTTACCGACAAAAGTGCGAGACAGGCGGATCAAACTCGGATTTCAATCTCCAGTAGTCCAGTGGATGCAACGCGATTCAGATCTCAGTCAAATTTCCCAGCAGCTTATGGATGGTACCTGTGTTGCGGATGGAATATTTGATCCTCGAAGAATTCAAAAAAGAATCCAAAGGATAAAATCTGGACAAGATAAACGATCGGGCGCGACCTTGTGGAACTGGATTAATATGGAATACTGGTATAGTAAAAACATTCACAACAGCCATTAATTTCAAAAAACGTGATGGCTATATGTGACTATATTAACCAGGGGTCTATTTCAGCACCACGGTCTAAATAAATAGTAACCTTAAATTATTAGCCTAGCTTTACTAATAACGTGAAAATCTTTAAGGACATCCGAGAAATTCTAATATTATTTATGTTAGGTGTAATTTCCATAGTAACGTCGGTTTCAAAATGGCCAACAATTTGTAATGCGCTTTCAATGGTTGGTAAACATATTCAGAAGCCGCGCATGGAAAAACTAACGGGTGCAGCAAACTACATTGGTAACAAAATACCAGGTGAAACTAAGCAAATATATTCCCATCGGGACTTTGTTTCGGTCTATTTTGAAACAAGGTTGCTAACCGTTGACCAGCATCTGTTAAAAAAATGGAAGCCAGAAATAAATTTGATCGGAGTGGATCATTTAGAAAATTCGTTGAACGAAAACAAAGGCGTGATATTACTGGTTACGCCATTTGCATATAGCAACCTTATTGCAAAAATGGCTCTATTTCAGCACGGATATAAAGTGAGCCACCTGAGCCATCCATCCCATGGCTATTCAGAAACAAAATTTGGTAGAAAGTATCTGAATAAAATTAAAACCCGCATTGAAGACCGGTATCTGGAAGAACGGGTTAAACTGGATATAAATAAATATGCTGGCGCCATGAGGTATCTTCGCCGATTGTTACAAGACAAAAAAGTAATATCCATTACTGTGGGTAGTGATACAGCTAGACCAATAGTTCTTTCGGTTTTTGGTAGAGAGATTAAAATATCAATGGGCCCATTTCGACTAGCGGCTATAACAAACGCCCCAATATTACCGGTTTTTGTACTTAAAAAATCGATTCTGGACTATACGGTGTTTATTGAGCCTGCGATTAATAATGGTATCGAAAATGCCAAAAATACAGACTTAAGTGCAACGCTCGATTGCTATGGCAAGTTATTCGAAAAATATGTTGCAAAGGATCCCGGGCAACTCCGTGGTGAACTTTTTCCTAATGATTAGTTGAGAAGAGAATTTCATCGTGATTTACAGAAGTATGAAAAAATCCGGCAGACGTTCGTTACCCAAATTGGTGTCATTCAGAGGTGCACTCAACCCAAGTTGATTTGATTATGGCGAAAAATCGGAAAATAGTTGTTCTGCTCCATGAAAATACCAGTCGGTATCGACTGCGTAGATACATGGTTCATTATCTTGCCCAAATATGGCAACAGGATGGGCATACTGTTGAGTTTGTGTTTGGAACAAAAACCTACGTACCTGCTGATATTTGTATTGTTCACGTGGATTTATCTGTGGTTCCAGAGAAATACATCGATTATGCCAATCGCTATCCCCTGGCATTAAACGGCAAGATCAGGGACATTCGAAAGTCGGTAATCAGCCAAAACTTGGTCAACAGGGATAGCTTATATCAAGGCCCAGTGCTGGTGAAATCCGATCTTAATTATGCTGGTTGGCCAGAAAAAGTATATGCTTATGGGGCCATCCCAAATTTGGCTGAGAAAGTTGCTCGAAAATTTGGGTTTAAAACTAATGAGTTCTCCACTCAGTATGACTATAAGTATTACCATAACATTGATGCGGTACCCGATGAGGTTTTCAACAATCGTGATCTCGTGGTTGAGAAGTATTTCGAAGAAATGTGTGAAGATTTATATTGCGTAAACTTTTTGAAGTTTTTCGGCGATGCTTATCAATGTGTAAAAGTTTTTTCGCACCAACGAGTTGTTACTGATGCTTGTGAAGTAAAAAGGGAGGATATTGAGCCTCATCCCCAGATCATTGATATTCGAAATGAGATAGGTATTGATTTTGGAAAGCTGGACTACTGTGTTGTTGATAACCAGGTTAAGTTAATCGACGTTAATAAAACCTCGGGGGTTACTCGAAGAAATCACACAGCTGCATACTTGATGATAATTAGGGAGCGTGCAAATGGACTCTATATGTATTTTTAGAAAACACCAGAATTTACAATTAATAAATACGTGTTGAAATTTCAATGACCGAATCAGACAAAAATACTAAAACAAGGTCCAAGACTAAAAGCAGGGCCAAGGTTAAGGCAAGAGATCTGGGTCTGGATTTTTCTGGTGTTACTGGCACGACAAATTCCCTGGTAGATGTTCCAGGTGTTTTTGTTGGCATGAAAACCCGAATCGAGGGTGAAGGCAAATTGCTGCAGGGCAAAGGACCGATCCGGACCGGAGTCACCGCAATTCTGCCCACGGGGAATCGAACCGATCCTCATCGAGTTTGGGCAGGCATGTATGCGCTCAATGGCAATGGAGAAATGACCGGATCACACTGGGTGCGTGACGCCGGAAATTTTGTTGGTCCGATTTGTATTACCAACACCCATTCCGTGGGCATGGTTCATCATGCCGCCACCCAATGGATGATTGAGCGCTACGCAGAACAGTGGCAGAACAAACACCTCTGGGCGATGCCCATTGTGGCAGAAACCTACGATGGCATACTCAATGATATTAATGGTCAGCACATTACCGCTTCGGACGCGCTCGAGGCGCTAAACTCCGCATCTCACAATCCAGTTTGTGAAGGTAATGTGGGTGGTGGCACAGGGATGATCTGTTATGAATTCAAAGGAGGCACCGGAAGCGCATCCCGGCAGGTTAATGTTGACGGTGAATCTTTTGTTATTGGTGCGCTGGTACAGGCCAACCACGGGATTCGACCGTGGTTCACACCTCTGGGTGTTCCCGTAGGTAAACACATAACCGAAGGACGAATTCTTGAGGAAAGTGAGCAGGGTTCAATCATCGCAGTGGTAGGAACTGACTTACCGTTGCTTCCGGGGCAGTTGGAGAGAATAGCCCGCCGGGCTGCAATCGGAATCGGCCGGGGAGGCACTCCGGGGGGCAACAATTCTGGTGATATATTCTTGGCATTCACTACTGCAAATTCCAGATCATTGATCAGGTTAGCGGATTCACGAATTAAGTTTGATTGTCTGGCTGATGAAAAGCTGGACGAAATTTATCTCGCTGCAATCGAATCAATTGAGGAATCCGTCCTGAATGCAATGATAGCTGCAGAAGATATGACATCCCTTCGTCCATCCGGCAAGATATGCCGTGCAATCAACCATCAACAATTAGTGGAGATAATGCGCCAATATGGACGGTGTAAATAACGTGCTGTAAATAATGTGGGGCGATTAACAGAGTATGTCAGGATAGCTCGCTGACCGGGTTCCAGCCAGCGGTTGATTTTTTTCATCGTGATAGGTGAAAACCACAGAAGTTTTAATTTCATCGGTACTGTTTTGGCCTGCGGCATGAAACGTACCACTGTGAAAAAACAATACGTCTCCCTGAGACAATTCGGCTGAAACGGCGCTATCTATCAGAACCTGGTTCTCGGGTAAATCCTGACGCAGAAAAAATGCCGCGTCGTAGCGACCCCGATCCAGTTCTTCGAGGTGGGTTCCCGGAATCAGTTGCATCCCGCCGTTATTAGCATGCTCGTTACCTAGAGCAAGCCAGACACTAATTAAATCGGGTTGATCAAACAACCAGAACCGAATATCGTGATGCCAAAGCGTTGCGCTGCTGAATCCAGGGTGTTTGGTCATAATGCAGTTATGATGATTTTGAGACAATGCAATAGATTCAGCATCGAGCAGCTGCCCGACCCGGTCCGTAATCAATGATGAGGTTGCCCAATTTCGAAAAACCACATCCCGAGTGTAAGCGTGCAATAGTCTCCGCGGCGTGTCCCCACCCGGTGACAGACGATCAGCAGGAGACCCGGGGTATTGAACGTCGGTTTCAAATTCAACTGGTGCCAATGGAGGCTGAATCGAGGCATTAGCAATATCCAGCATTGCCCGACAAACTTCCGGCGAACCCAGTTTGCGTTCAATGATAAAACCTGCTCTGTGAAAGTCGTCGATTTGCGTCTGATTAAACATGATAGTTGATATTATGAAATAGGATTAGTATAGGCGGGATTGCATTATCAGGTCCAGATTGAGCTTGATTAATTAATCTAGAGTAGAAGTTTGGGGCTATTCAAATTGGGTTAAGAACAATAGACTTGTACGACTACAATAGTCTCCGGGATGCCCAGGATTGATAATGACACTAGATAAACGCCAGGACGTACCACTGCTGGCTATTGGGTTTTATGTTGGCAACTTATTGCTAATGGTATTGATTACATCACTGGTAAAACTGCTGGGGGATAAATACCCTGTTGGGCAGATTCTGTTTTTTCGATTCACCTTCGCAGTAATTCCCCTGTTCATTTTTATGGCATGGCGCATGGGACTTTCATCGATGAAAACACGCAGATACAAAGACCATGCAATAAGGACCATTGCTGGGGTAGCCAGCCTCAGTTTGTTCTTTTTTGCATTAACCTTAATACCCATGGCTGAGGCAACCATGCTTGCCTACGCATCACCTATTTTTGTCACTATATTTGCTATTCCTATGCTCGCTGAAAAAATCGGCGTGCGAAGATGGGGTGCGGTACTGATTGGTTTTACAGGCGCAATCATTATCGTTCAGCCGGGAACCGCCCTATTTGGAATAGGAAGTTTGATCGCTATAGCCGCTGCAATAAGCGCGGCCATCGTTTCAATATGGGTAAGATTGCTGAGTGACACAGAAAGTGTGACGACAACCAGCATTATCTACAACGCTTCCGGCATGCTGATTTTCGGCTTTTGGGTGTTGTTAGCCGGGTGGGTAAGCATAGATAGTATTGCCGATTTGGTCTTGCTGATCAGTATCGGCCTGGTTGCCGGTGTCCAGCAGTATTTTTACGCTATCGCTTTTCGCTATGCTGAAGCCAGTATGCTCGCCCCGGTTGAATATTCAATCCTGGGATTTGCGGCCATTGCGGGATATCTGTTCTGGAACGAAATACCACCCCTCACCTCGGTAATCGGTGGGGTGCTCATTGTCAGTAGTGGGCTAATCATATTTTCAAGAAGCCGATTTCGACCAGAACGAATAATAAGAAATTAGCAAATAGGTTGATTAACATTCAACTACAGGATTGAGCAAAATAATTTAACCGGTATAATTGGTTTTTTTGCGCTGGATTTACGTTCCAGAGAGCTCGATGACAGACAACAACTCAAGAATCAAAGTTTGTGCGTTGTACAAGTTTACAACCCTGACAAACTATGTCGCTTTGCGTCAACCTGTTTCAGAAAAACTGAGGGAGCTTGGTATAAAAGGAACCATTCTTTTGGCCAGGGAAGGCATAAATGGCACCATAGCCGGCGCGGAAACCAGTGTTGAAGAATTTGTGTGCTGGTTGGAACAGTTTGACGGTTTGTCGGCAATTGACACCAAAATCTCCTACACAACTAAACCACCGTTCAAGCGGGCCAAAGTAAAACTAAAAAAGGAAATTGTATCTATGGGAGTTGAGGGCATTGATCCTGGACAATCCGCAGGGACCTATGTTGATCCCAAAGACTGGAATGATCTGCTCGATGATCCTGAGGTTTTGGTCATTGACACCAGAAATGAATACGAAATAAATGTCGGAAAATTTGCTAATTCTGTTAATCCCCATACCACAAATTTTCGTCAGTTCCCGGAGTTTGCAAACAAAAATCTTGACTCAAATAGGCATAAAAAAATTGCAATGTACTGTACCGGTGGGATACGTTGTGAAAAATCCACAGCTTATTTAAAGCAAAATGGTTTTAGTGAGGTTTATCACCTCAAAGGCGGGATTTTGAAATATCTTGAGCATGTGCCAGGCAATGAATCAAGATGGCAGGGCGAGTGTTTTGTGTTTGACGACAGGGTTACCGTGGACAGTAATCTTAAAAAGGGAAGTTATGATCAGTGTCATGCATGCAGAATGCCGATTAGCGAGACCGACAAGGCCGACGTAAAATACCAGGCTGGGGTAAGTTGCCCGGCGTGTTATGACCAGAGTTCTGATTATGATAAGCAGCGTTTCGCGGAAAGGGAGAAACAAATTCGTTTGGCAGTAAAAAGAGGCGAGGTCCACATCGGGCCAGCGGAGCCAGAAAAAACTTAGAGTATGGCGAGCGCAACCAGAGGCAGTTGAGAACTTGGTTTGGTCTTGTTGTCAATTAGACATAGTTGTATTCAAAACTTCTTCCAGCCATTTATCTCTTTTTGACTTTGGAAGCTTCCCCTGCGTTTCGATGGTATTAAAAAAGTCGTTCATAGATTCGGATTGCGACATCACTGCCAAATATGCCGGTACCAGCCGATGGTATGTGGAAATCGCAGACAAATGCGCATTGTTCAGATCAAGGCCAAACCACCAGTCATAAAACCGTGTCCCGCGGCCGGCATCCTGAAGGCGTTCATATTTGGTTTTCATGATCTGGAATAATTTTGATTTTGATTTCGCCAGATCGGATTCTGCAGATTCAGCATACAAGTTGACTAGCTGGTTTCGGAACCCAAGCACCATTTCGGTAATCTGGTTGTTATCTTCGCGTTGTTTAGCGTAGTCGTTAAATTTTTCTTCATTGTGGTTTTGGGATATCCATTTCTCCACTCCAGCAATTTCCACTGCAGTTGCAAACCCTTCGTTGAAAGCCGAGTCGTCTTTGAGGTACATAACCTGGTGAGCAAGCTCATGAAATATCAAACCAGCCAGTGAAATTTCGTTATAGTTAATAAAGGTATTAAGAACAGGGTCTGAAAACCAGCCCAGGGTCGAGTACGCGGATACTCCATAGGTATAGGTGTCATATCCCTGGGAAATTAAAGTGTCGTTCAACTCGGTTGCGGATGTTTCAGAAAAAAACCCTTTGTAGGCAACACAACCGGCGACGGGGAAACACCAGGTTTTGGGGGTAATGTCATAAGTTGGTGTGGCGATTACATTCCACACAACATACTGTCGTTCAAGATCGGTGAAGCTGCGAAAAGTTTTATTGTCAGGTAAGCCCAGCTCGGACACTGCAAAGTCCCTTATTTTCTCAACCAGTTCTAGTTTGGTTTTTAGCTCTGGTCCAAGGGTTGAATCCGATAACAGGTGTTGAATATCCTGTCGTTTGCTGACGATTTCCCACTGCCCCTTTGCAGCCTGGGCGTAGTATGACAGCTGGCTGCATGCCGGCAGCAAAGCGATAATGGATAACAAAAATAATCTTATGAATGACATAATTGGATAGTTAATAACACTGCAACGCATATTACATAAAAATGGCCGATCCAGCACAAAACCTTAAAACATATTTAGTGGGAGGCGCCGTTCGTGACCAGCTTTTGGGTATAGAAGTCAAGGATAGAGACTGGGTTGTGGTTGGGTCTACTCCGGATGATATGACGGGTCTTGGTTTCAAACCAGTCGGCAAGGACTTTCCAGTGTTTTTGCACCCCGAAAGTGGTGAGGAATATGCCCTGGCGCGATCAGAAAGAAAAACCGCACAAGGTTATCACGGCTTTGAATTTAACAGCTCTGCGGAAACCACTCTGGAGGAAGATCTTAAACGCCGGGATTTAACCATCAACGCAATGGCCGAGGATGCAAATGGAAAACTAATTGATCCTTATGGCGGTAGAAACGATCTGAATAATAAAATATTACGACACGTATCTCCGGCATTTAAAGAAGATCCGGTGAGAGTTTTGAGAACCGCCCGATTTGCTGCACGATTCGCTGTAATCGATTTTTTTATTGCGGATGAAACCAAATGCATGATGAAGGAACTGGTTGCCAATGGTGAAGTGGATGCTCTGGTTCCGGAGCGTGTGTGGCAGGAAATGGTTTCGAGTTTTGGGGAAACGCATTGTTCTGTGTTTTTTAAAGAGCTAAGAAATTGTGGCGCACTCAAAGCGATTCTGCCTGAACTCGATGTTTTGTTCGGGATACCACAAAGCGAAAAATACCATCCCGAAATTGATACCGGTGTGCACATTTTGATGTCAATTGATGCCATAACCTGTTTAAGCAATGAGCCCATGTTGATATTTGCTACTCTGGTTCACGACCTGGGCAAAGGACTGACCCCGGAACCTGAGCTGCCAGCGCACAGGGGTCACGAGAAGCGCGGACTAAAACCGATCACACAACTTTGTCAACGACTCGGTGTTCCCTCAGGATTTCGCGCTTTTGCACTTAAGGTTTGTGAGTTTCATTTGCATTGCCATCGCATTCATCAGTTGAAACCAGCTACGGTGTTAAAACTTCTGGAAAACTTCGACGGATTCAGAAACCCCGATTTGATCGAGAAATTTTGCTTGTGTTGTCTCGCAGATAAACGTGGACGGATGGGCCATGAAAAAGCCAGCGACGAGCAAATGCAGTTATTGCAGAAATACCACATTGCGGCACTTGGGGTTGATGGCGGAATGATTGCAGCGGAGGTTAAGGCGAGTTGCAGTGATCAAGAGAACATCGGGAAAGCCATCAAAAAATCCGTTCAAAAACACAGATTGGCAGCTATCAGCAGGGTAAAAAAAGCGAACGAATATAGAAACTAGCCTGCCAGAGACCGACTTCGCAGATCGATTACATTGTTGATGCCTGGCTTGTCATCCTCAGCCAGTTCATCCAGTCGGCGGACAAAATGTTTTATGGTTTTTTTCCTTTGATCGTGACCTTCCAGCCTGGACTGTAACACCCTTATTTCGTCTTTCAACCCAGGCCCCGAGGTGCGTACACGCTCAAGGCTTAATAGTCTTTTTTTAAGTTGAGAGCCTTTTTCTTTTAATTCCAGCTCAAGGGGAACCAGAACCGTCCGACACCACAATTCAAACTCATCCCGGGTTTGCAAATACAATTTTCGAATTTTCACCATCACCGATGCATGATAGCGATCGCTTAATGCATTTTGTTCGGTCATTACCAGCGTAATACCTTTAGCATATTTGTCATGCTTATCGTTCAGCACCTTAAGTGCATCCATATAAACCGTAGGGTGAATAGGTCTTGGTTTAAGGCCCTTGGTTTCCATGATGCCCTCAACCTTTTTATACAAGTTGACTAATTTCGATTCGAGAATGGAAATTTGATTCAGGGCATCGGTAAATTTTTCAACCGACTGCGACTGAAAATCGTTCATTTCCCGCTGCAATCCAGTTGTGGTGAGCTGGTTACTGATCTCGAATCGGTATCTTGCGATCAATTTATCGAGGGCATAAAGATCAAGTCTTTTTATAAAATTTTCATAATCGATTTTCATGTTAACTCGAAACAAACTCAGCTCTTGGGCGACTTCCTCCAGCTGAACCCTTTCTTTTCTTACCTTTTGAATATTGTCATCAGAGGCTTTACTCTGGCTTTTTTTCTGTTTCTCAATATTGGCAATTTGAGCTTTTGTGGCATCAAAACGCTGGCCAACAACTCTTAGAACCACATCGAGGATTGACACTATTTCAGCCCTGCAACGATTGACGATGGATCTCCGGTTGGTCAGATTTATTGTGTCGGCCAGGGCCTGCTCGTATAGATTGATGCCAGAGGCGTTGGTCAATGAATAATCATTTTCTTTTCGTGCAAGCAAAGATTTTTGTGCAGAAACCGGAAATATACGACTTGATGGAATATTCAGAATTCTTGCGACTTCCGCCACCTGTTTTTTGATCTGAAAATCAATCTCAGTTTGAGAATTGAGTTGGTCCCACAGGGTGTCGATTTTATTAATAACCACCATGATGTTTTCAGTGGGTCCATTTTTTACATGTTCGTTCCAGGCTTCGAGTTCTGACCGGGTTATACCCGTATCCATGGACAATACAAATACAATGGCGTGAGCCATCTCCAGCGAACGCAACGTCAACTCGGGCTCGATGCCGAGGGCATTCAAACCCGGGGTATCGATTATAGATAAACCTTGTTTAAGTAAAGGATGGGGGAAGTTGACAATGGCGTGACGGTATTTGGGAATTGCGATTTTGCCGTCGATAATGTCTATCTTGGCCAGGGTATCGTTACCGATGGATTTGATAAAACCGAGCTCTTTTGCAATATCGGGCGTTACCAGTTCAACTTCGGCTATTTGTTTCAGGGATTTTATAACGCTTTCTTCATCGCTTGGCGCGAACAGAGTTCGATGCCAATGCTCCGGATTCTGTTGAAGCAGGGAAATGGGTTGGCGTTGTACTTCAACGGGACCCAGAGTTGGCAGCAATTTAATCGATGGAAGTTCTTCTGGATCGTACTGGAGTACGGTGGTACATCGCGTCGTACGTCCCGGTGTTGATGGCAAAAACCGGCGCCCCATTGAGCCGAAGATCGTTGAATTTATGAGTTCCGTTTTTCCACGAGAGAATTCAGCCAGAAACAACACATGGCGTTGTTTTTCACCAAGCATTGTTTCGATGCTTTCAAATCGTTCCTGAACTTTATTATTGTGAAACCCATTTGAACTCAGCCAGCCAGAAATACTGGCAATCAGCTGTTGCAGTTCTTTTGTCGCATCATCACAATTTAATTGTTCTTCGAAGTAACTCAATTCCAGATCCGCCTTCATTAATTATTTTATTTAAATGTCCGCGATACACCGTTGTTGCGAATAGGTTTAATTCCATAAACAACACTGCATTCTTAATTATGTGGAAGTAAGTGTCAATACACAATAAATCCAGTAAATCCGCGGGTTTTAGGGGTATAGTCCGGCCTTTAAGACAAAAATCAGCCATAACGACGACATTATGACAAATCTTGATGAAGCAAGCGCCGAGCAGGTGGGCCATCTGCTGGATGACTTTGGTATCAATTTACTGGTTTCAAATGTGGCCAGGACAGTAGAATTCCTTGAAAATGTCTTCAAATTTGACTGCCAACGTAAGTCAGAAGATTATGCCATTGTGTGTTTTCGCCAGCGTATGTACCAACTCCACGCCGATCACACCTATTCATCTCATCCGCTATTATCGGTTTTGCCAGAACTGGGTTTGCGCGGTGCTGGCGTCGAGCTAAGGCTGTATGAGGTTGATCCAGATGAAGCGGAACAAAAAGCCCTGACCGGTGGTTTTACAGTATTACAGGGCAGTGCGGACAAGCCTCACGGTCTGAGAGAGTGTTTTATCCTTGACCCGGATGGTTATTGCTGGGTACCTTCGGTGAGAATTTTCAATAGTCAATCCGATGAATAAAACCCAATGATTAAAGGCATATTATTTGATAAAGACGGCACATTGCTGGACTTCAATGCAACCTGGCTGGAGCCCTATTTTCAGGTCACCCAATACCTGGCGGACAGTATGGGGCAGCCCGATCTTGGAGACCAGTTAATGCGCGAGGGCGGCTATATTCCTGAAAGCCAGACCTGGATTACAGATTCATTGCTGGCATCGGGCAGCAATGCACAAATATTTGAGTTCTGGGAAGAACAAATTGGCCAGCCAATTCATGGCGAACAATTGGCCCACATCAAGTCAATTTTTGGCCACGCTGCCAGTAGCTACGTCCCAGCGCTGGATGACTTGCCTGGATTTTTAAACGGCCTGAAACAACGTGGCATGCTGCTCGGCGTTGCCACAATGGATTATGAGAGCAATGCCTATGGCATGTTGGCGCAACTGGAAATTACCGATTTATTTGATTTTGTCTGCGGTGCCGACAGCGGATTTGGCGTTAAACCCGAACCGGGAATGGTCCATGGGTTTTGTGATCGATGCGGAATATCCCCTGACCAGATGATTATGGTGGGTGACAGTCCAAAAGATTTAAATATGGGCAAAAATTCAGGGGCAGCTTATTCTGTGGGCGTGCTTACAGGGGCCCACGACAGGGAAGAATTATCAAAATACAGTGACAACGTATTCGATGATATCGCTGGACTCGAACCTTTTCTCGACACAAACGAACCGGCGTAATATGGGAACTCAAATGAACTTAAAGCTGGTAATTGTTGTCATAAGGAATTCAAAAACCAAAAGCAGGTAAACCTCTAGAGGTTCAGAGGTTACTTAGATTAAACCAGGTAAAATGATATGAGAATTGTAATTTCTATAGTCGGACTTATATTGGTTCTGGGTATAGGGTTTAGTACCTTAAATTTTAGTAATGGTGGCGCAAATCAAACGAATACCAGGAGTAATCAGGTTATGTCAGAATCAACACCTGTTTCAAAAACAGAAAATACCAGGCCTTCCGAAGCGGAGCTAAAAGAACAGCTGACGGACATTCAATACGAAGTTACCCAAAGAGACGGGACTGAAAGACCGTTTCAAAATGAATACCACGATGAAAAACGCGATGGTATTTATGTGGATATTGTTAGCGGCGAGCCGTTATTCTCTTCTAAAGATAAATATGATTCTGGCACAGGATGGCCCAGTTTCTCACAGCCATTGGTGCCGGATAATATCGTAGAAAAGACAGACTTTAAATTATTGTTTCCGCGAACCGAAGTACGAAGTGCAAACGCGGACTCCCATCTCGGTCATTTATTCAAAGACGGACCGGCCCCAACCGGGTTGCGTTATTGTATGAATTCGGCGTCGATGAAATTTATTCCCAAAGAAGAGCTAGGGGACGCGGGCTACCAACAGTTTGCTTCGCATTTTAATTAATATTGATTGACCTCTTGAGGGTTTCAGTGAAGCCAGCAACGCACATAGCAGCGGCCATAGGTGTAACCCTAATTTCGTTGGGTATTTTAAATGTTGCGTATTCAGGCAATCTGGAGAGCAAGAGTAGTATTTCGATTTCCAGCGGTGAATTATTGACCCCTGTAATAGAGTTATATACTTCTGAAGGTTGTAGCAGTTGTCCAAGGGCAGATGATTTTTTGACCAAACTCGGCGAGACTATAAATCCAGGGTTTCGTGCAGTACCACTAGCCTTTCATGTGGATTACTGGAACTGGTTGGGTTGGGAAGATCCTTTTTCAAAATCGGAATATGCCCAACGACAACGAAGAATCGGAGATATTAATAACCAGGGTTCAATCTATACCCCCGAACTCGTTGTCGCAGGGAAAGAAGTACGTGGTGGCTCGACGATAATAGAAAACATCAAGCAGCTAAATTTGAACAAGGCTAGTGTCAGCATTGCATTGAATCTACGTGCAGAAGTTTCAGATCAGATTCAGGTCGATATGGCGTTCTGTAACACCACGGATTTGTCCAACGTTTCCGCATTCATCGCGGTCTACGAAAATAATATCATCCGGGAAATAAAGGGCGGTGAAAATTCAGGGCGGACGTTAGTCCACAACTATGTAGTCCGACACTGGAGCGCACCATTACAACTGTCCCCAGGTGACTCAATCAATACCATTACTCTGGACATAGAAAAATCCTGGGCTTACGAAAATCTTGGGCTTGCGGTGGTTGTAGTTAATTCAGAAAACGGTCAAACACTACAGGCCTTAAATACCAAACTGGAATCTTTGTTTCAGATTTAGTTCAGCTCGTATAACAACAGATAAATAAAATTCAAAAATAATATTGAATTTTGTTTCGTTGTCCCCA
Organism: Candidatus Spongiihabitans sp.; assembly: GCA_965237725.1. Taxonomy (GTDB): domain Bacteria; phylum Pseudomonadota; class Gammaproteobacteria; order Arenicellales; family Poriferihabitantaceae. The sequence continues at coordinate 1,858,807 of OZ250151.1, read as the reverse complement.
TTAAAAGGCTAAGTCAATTATTTCTTTGAGAAGAGGAAACATTATGAATGCTTTAACTAGATGGCCTAATCGAGGCTGGAGTTTATTGGGTGATATTGATGAGTTAAACAACAGGTTTAATTCTTCTTTCTATCCGGTAAATCGACAAGGGGGTTCCATTGAAAAATCAATCGTACCGGCGATGGATATTATTGAAACAAACGAAGGGTACGAAGTACGCGCAGATCTTCCAGGGGTTATAAAAGAAGATTTGTCTGTATCGGTAAAAGATAATGTACTTACGATTTCTGCTGACTCTACCCAGGAAAATGTATCCGGGGAAGACGATAAAGTGATCAAATCTGAACGATTGGTCGGTAAATATTTGCGATCGATGAAATTGGGAAACGCAGTAGATGATTCAAAAATCTCTGCAAAATATTCTGATGGCGTGTTGCGGGTAAGTTTACCTAAGGCTGAGAAATCGGTGAGTCGAGAGATAGATGTTTCAGTACACTAAGGCAATAAATTTACAATAAATCAGGGTCGCTTTTGCGACCCTTTTTTATGTACAGGATGTACGGTATGCCGCGGGCGCAGGGATGCGCAGGAGCGGCGCATGTACAGGATGTACGGGCAGACAATTGCTCCTGCATTGTCTGCACTCCCGCCTTCCCTGGCGGTCGTAGCCGCGGACTTGGGGTCGAAAAATGCTCCTGCATTTTCGACATTTCCACCGTCCATGGTGATCACGCGCAGGAGCGGCGCATGTACAGGATGTACTCTTACCGTCATCCTGAATCGCGCAGCGATGAAGGATCCACTCGATCTAATCGGCCGACCTAGTCTCGTCGCAATTCGTCACTCAGCGCAATAGGGGTCGGAAACTTAGCAACAATTACATAGGCGGAAACAATGAATGTGATAATCGTTGCGAGCTGAACCATATAGAATGTTTCAACTCCAATCATTCCATTTTGTCGGGCAACGAAAACAACAAGCAAAGAAAATTCACTCAGTTGCCCAAGCCGCACACCGGTTTCCCAGGCCAGTCGATTTGATTCGGATTGCTTGACCAGGAGAAATCGAAAAACAATAGGTTTAAGAATGAGCAACGAAATTGCAATCAACGCCGCAGGCACAATTACCTCGGCCGCAGCAGAAATGTCGAAACCTGCGCCGAGACCAAAGAAAAACATAACCAGGAAAAAGTCTCGTAGCGGTTTAAAACTCTCAGCAATATGTAAGGCTATGGGGCTCGAGGCGATCGCAACACCCGCAGCGAAAGCGCCTATTTCGTATGACAGGCCCATGAATTCTGCAAGTTGGGCGATTCCGAGACACCAGCCGATGGTTAATAGAAAAACGTATTCCTGAATTCGGTCGAACTTCAGAAAAAGTTTAAGTAGAACAAAGCGATTGCCTGCCCAGGCAATCAGGATAAGTGCAGGTAATGCCAGAATTAACAGCAACATATCTGTCAGGGGTAGTTCACCTTGGCCATATCCCTGAATCACCAGCATAGCGACAATGGCGATTAAATCCTGTAATAACAAAACACTGATAATGACTTCCCCGGTATGCCGGTGATGCAGTACCGTGGTGGGAAGTAGTTTTAATCCAATGATGGTGCTGGAAAAAGAAGCGGCAACGCCGACAATCACTATTTCTGAACTGTTTAGTCCATAGACCCAGGCAATTCCACCTGCGATGCCGCCAAATATTAAAGTACAAAACAGGGTAATCAGGGTGGTTTCCCGCAGTAACTGAAAAAGTTTTTGCGGTGACAGATTTAGCCCGAGCAAAAATAGTAGAAAAATAATACCTATCCTGGCTATGTCCTGGATCAAATCAGCATCGGTAACCAGCGCAAAACCCCAGGGACCCAAAATAGCACCCAGGGCAAGATAGGCAATCAACATGGCCTGGCGCATGTAGAGCGCAATGGTGGCCATCAGCGCGGCACCACTGAAAATTAGAAATATGGAAAATAGTATTGAGTCGCCGTGCATCGATAGGTTTTAACTAAATTTCAGGTTCGTCCGCTTAAGTAATGGTCTTGTCGTTGTCAATGGAATAGTACTGGTTCACAATAGGGCTTGTTTCAATGTATGACCAGCCACACTACAATATCACTAATATAAACCCCAGGTAAATGAAAATTCAATGAACAAAAATTCTGGACTAACTCACTTCAATGACAGGGGTGAAGCCCATATGGTGGATGTGAGTGAAAAGGAAGTTAGCTTAAGAAAAGCGGTTGCCGAGGGCCTGATCAAAATGAGCGGTGAAACCCTGAGCATGATCGAAAGCGGAAGTCACAAAAAGGGCGATGTTTTGGGTATTGCAAGACTGGCCGGAATAATGGCTGCGAAAAAAACCGCTGATCTAATTCCATTGTGCCACCCGCTTATGCTGACCAAAGTTATTATCGACCTGGAAATAGATTCCGCGAACAACGCGGTAAAATGCCAGGCAACTACCCAGACTACCGAGCGTACCGGGGTTGAGATGGAAGCGCTAACCGCTGTGCAGGTTTCGCTTTTAACAATTTATGACATGTGTAAGGCAGTGGACAGGGGAATGGAAATTACCGATGTAAAACTGGTTCAGAAAAGCGGTGGAAGATCGGGTGAGTGGAATCGAGAGAAAATATAGGACATTGGTGACGCTGATTACAGACCCTCGAGAATCAACACAATGAAAACAGTGAATGAAGATCAAGCCGCTTTTTCATGTGACTTTGACCCAAATTCCATTACTGTGACTCAGGCCATTACCCATATTGCCGAGGTTGTTAGTCCAGTCACTGATACGGAGTCGATCCCATTGACATCAGCAATGGGCAGGGTGACGTCGGAGAACATTGTCAGTCCGGAAAATGTGCCAAACCATACTAACTCAGCCATGGATGGCTATGCCATTTGTACCGACGATTTACTGGCAGATCAAACTAGAGAGTTTGAATTGGTGGGCGCATCATTTGCCGGCAAAGCGTTTTCAGGAGTTATTGGAAGTGGCCAGTGTGTACGAATCATGACCGGGGCGGTAATGCCAGATGGCACCGATAGTGTTGTGATTCAGGAAAATGTTTCCGTAGAAAGTGATAAAGTTTTTATTCCATCAGCAAAACATATTGGCGCGAAGAAAGGTGCAAATGTGCGTTATGCTGGTGAGGATTTGAAGGCCGGGGAGGTGGCAATTCCGGCCCACCTTCGGCTCAGGGCCTCTCATTTGGGGGTGATTGCATCACTGGGTATTGGCGAGGTGAATGTGTTTCGTCGACCCCGCATTGCCTATTTTTCCAATGGTGATGAGCTTCGTTCCATCGGCATGCCACTGGAGAAAGGTGAGGTTTATGATTCCAACCGTTATACCTTAAACGCTATGCTCAGTGATCTGGGCGTTGAGCAAATTGATCTGGGTATTGTTAAAGATGATCCGATACAAATCGCGGAAACGTTCAAATCTGCAAGTCTGGCTGCGGATATGATTATTACCACTGCGGGTGCGTCGGTTGGCGATGCGGACTATATTAAGCAAACCCTGTCGGAATTGGGTCAGGTTAGTTTCTGGAAAGTGGCCGTCAAGCCTGGTCGACCGCTGTCATTTGGCAAGCTTAAAAACAGTCTGTTTTTTGGGTTGCCTGGAAACCCGGTATCAGTGATGGTTACGTTTAAAATTTTTGTAAAATCCGCAATAAAACAATTATCGGGGGAAAAGTTTGACGTGCCAATGAAGTTGCGCGTCAGGCTGATCGATAATTTAAGAAAAAAACCCGGGAGAATGGAATATCAACGCGGGGTGTTATCTATTGGTGAAAATGGTGACACAGTAGTAACTTCCACAGGTGAACAGGGTTCCGGGATTTTAAGCTCCATGAGTCAGGCCAATTGTTTCATTATCCTGGCCGACGACTCTACCGGGGCCAAAGCCGGAGAGTTGGTGGAGGTCCAGCCTTTTGACGCGAACAGCTAATCCAGATATCGCTAAATGGAACAGAAAATATACGAACAAATCCCACGAAGCGAGTCTAGTCAGCCCAGTCGGTGAGCCCGAACTGGTAAAAAATCGACAATATATTAAGCAAATTCTGAACACGCGACGACAAGCGGGCACTCGTCATGACAGGGACCAGAGTCTGGCACTGGACCTGGCCTGTGGTACCGGCGCCAATGCGCTATATCTGGCCAGCCTGGGGTTTCAGGTTATTCCCTGCGATGGTGCGTATCTTGCCATAGAAAAATGTCAGGCATCGGCAAAGGCCCATAACCTGAAAATATTTCCTTTGGTTTGTGACCTCGAATCTATCGTGTTACCAGTGGATGCATTTGATCTAATTTGTGTGGTCCGTTATTTACAAAGATCGTTGTTTGAAAATTTAACTAATGCCGTGCAACCTGGAGGTATTATATTTTACAAAACGTTTAATACCTATTTTCTTATCCAAAATCCGCGGTTCAATCCAGATTTTGTGGTTGAGCCCGGGGAGCTTGATTCAATCTTCCGGGACTTCGAAATTCTGGATTCGGATATAAAATCAGGAACAAAGGATTCTTACGAAATCCCCACTACCAGTTATGTGATCGCCAGAAAATCGACCCAGTAAATTAACTAATCCGAATCCTGATGAATACTTTTATCTTCGACGATAGCGGTTTCGTCGTTTTCTGAGTTTAAAGACTCGCTAACCTGCTGGTATTTTTCCTGACTATATTCCGCAACCTCAGACCCGGCTTCTTTGGTGGCATCCCATCCTTTTGATGCAGTTTCCGCGGTTACATCTGCGGCAGTACTTGCGCCTTGCTTGGTTGCATCCCAGGCTTCAGATGATTTTTCACCGACATATTCTGCGCCTTTTTCCACGCTGGTTTTACTTGCTTCATAAGCCTCTGCGCCTTTTTCAGTGGTGTACTCTACTGCTGCACTGGTGCCGTCTTTAGTCGCCTCCCAGGCCTCGGAAGATTTTTCGGTAACAACTTCCACCCCAGCCTCGATTGCTGAAACGGCTTCGTCGAGCAGACTTTCTTCTTCGGATGCGGCCATGGTAGGTGACAGCCAAAACAGACCAGTTAGTAGGACTAGAGCGGATAAAAAGCAATTTCGATTTTTCATGATAAGTCCTGAAATATTTGGGCCAATTTGCCCGGTATTATTCAATCATTGAAATGTATAGACTATGAACCTTACCAGTGATCAATGAATTTAATATGAACTCTTCTAAAAGTTTCTTGCGAGGCCCATGGATTCAGGAAAATTATATTGCCAGGTAAAGCATTAATAATAACTGGAGCAAGCTCGGGGATCGGCGCAGCCACGGCGGTTCTGGCAGCCCGTCAGGGCTGGCGTGTATTGGTTAACTATCGTAGCGACCTGGACGCTGCGGAAAACATTGTTGATCAAATCAGAAAAAACGAGGGTATTGCAAAAAGCTTTTGCGCGGATATCTCGGACGAATCCGCGGTAGTCCAGCTATTTGAATTTACCAATACCGAGTTAGGGCCAATTGGCGGGCTGGTTAACAATGCCGCAATCATGGAAAAACAGATGCGGGTTATTGATATGGATGGGGCAAGGCTAAACCGGATGTTTTCGGTGAATATCTCGGGCAGTTTTTTATGTGCAAGAGAGGCGATAAAATACATGTCCAGTGCCCGCGGCGGCGCTGGCGGTGCAATTGTAAATGTTTCCTCCGCAGCTTCGCGATTGGGCTCAGCGGGAGAGTACGTGGACTATGCTGCATCCAAAGGTGCCCTGGATACATTGACTATCGGTCTCGCCAATGAAGTGGCTTGCGAAGGGATCCGAGTAAATGCCGTTCGCCCCGGGTTTATAGAAACTGGCATCCATGCAAAAGGTGGAGAACCTGATCGGATGGAACGGGTTCGAAATAATATTCCCCTAAACCGCCCAGGAAAACCCGAAGAGGTTGCTGATGCTATCCTTTGGTTATTGTCAGAGCAGTCTTCTTATTGCACAGGCAGTTTTATTGATATCGCAGGCGGCAGGTGATGGAGGTAGGGAATTATTAGCAATAATCTTCAATCAGAGCACACTCTGATCTATGTTCATGATCCCATGTGTAGCTGGTGTTGGGGATTCCAGCCGGCAATAAATCAGTTGATAGATCAATTGCCAGCAAATGTAGAGCTAACCCGACTGCTGGGTGGACTCGCGCCAGACTCTGAAGAACTCATGCCAGAAGATATGAAAGTGTATTTGCAGGACACCTGGAACAAAATACAGACAACCATCCCCGGGACGAAGTTTAACTTCGATTTCTGGACGGCGTGCACACCAAGGCGTTCAACGTATCCTGCGTGTCGAGGGGTTATCGCAGCGCGAATGCAGGGGCAACAATTTGATACAGATATGACCAGCGCCATTCAGAAAGCATACTATCTTGACGCCAAAAATCCTTCTGATGATTCAACCCTTATTGGTTTAGCAAAGACCCTTGGACTGGATGCTGAACTGTTTTGCGAAGCATTGAATTCTGCAGCAGTACAGCAGCAACTCCTCGATGAAATTGATTTTTCAAGACAGCTTGGTATTCAGGGATTCCCAAGCCTGATGTTGATCAACGAAAGTGTGCCCCATCGAATTTCAATGGATTATCGAGGAGCTGAAAGCATGTTGTCATCAATAAACGCGATACTGCAGAACTAACTTTTCTCTCTAGCCTTTTGTAGCTGGGAATTTTAGGCCGGACGTTTTACGGTGATTACTTCACCGAATGTGGAATACTGGTTTGCCCCCAGTCGGGATAATGGTTGAATGACATCAGCATTTATTGTGAGTCGACCTTTGTCATTGATTTCTATACAGTCATCTTCTACGTAAATGTTGTCTATTTCGGCAAAGACCAGAGATTGAAGATTGTTCCCAATTTCCTGTATTTTGTGCAGGCGACACAGATAGGCAACTTTGCACTCGGCCAATCTTGGCATTTCGTGGCCGTCAACTGGTACAGTCTCCAGGTTCCCAAACGTTACTTCCGATTCTCCCGCCGGCAATGTAGCGGAACTTTGATTCAGATCGTCAAGCTGGGAGCAGCTTGCAATGTGAATCACAAGCTGGGATTCGCGTTTTAAATTCCTTAATGTATCCTTTGCGCTGCCGTCGTCTTGCAGTCCGACGGAGAACATTAAAAGAGGGGGATCCGTACAAACTGCATTAAAATAGGAAAATGGAGCGAGATTAAAACTTTCATTTTCATTTCGGGTCAGTACCCAGGCAATGGGTCGAGGTAACACGGTTTGTGTCATGGTGAAATAAACATCTGGTTTACTGAGTTTAGTCAGATCAATTAGCATGGCAGCTCCAGTTACTATTTATTCATTTACGGTCAATTACCTTCGTGGCGCAACTAATAGTGAGAAAAACAAATGTCAGAACAAAAGTCAGGCACAATTGAAATAGCGGATTTTATGAAAGTATCAATTAATGTTGGTACTGTAATTTCCGCGCGCCTTAATGACAAGGCGAGAAAGCCTGCTTATGTCATGGAAATTGATTTCGGCCAGGAATTGGGCATTAAAACCACCTCAGCACAAATTACCGATCATTATCAGCCTGATACACTGGTGGGGCAACAAATTACTGCGGTTACAAACTTTCCAGCGCTACGTGTTGCTGGCATAAAGTCAGAAGTCCTGATTCTGGGGGTCGTTACCGACGATGGTGTCATTCTGATCAAACCGGATGCGAGGGTAACCAATGGGCTGTCTATCGCCTGAGTAATTTCAGGGTTTGGCCAGGAAATGTGATTCGCCGTCGATTTGACCAGTGGTTAGGACATCGGCCAGACTAGCGCGTAGTAAATTGGTTTGGGAGCACAACTACACCCCAAACTAGTCCACACCCAGACTACTTGGGTAACATCAGGTGCTTTTTACCCACATCCCCCGACTTGGGGACATGCAGGTAAATTTCAAACAACAACAATCATTCGTTCAAAAAAGAATGATTGTCCGAAACTTATAGCGGTGTTACGTTTTCCGCCTGAGGGCCTTTTTCGCCGTCAGTAATTTCAAATGTAACTTGCTGACCGTCGTGAAGTGTTTTACGACCACTTCCAACTATGGCGCGATAATGGACGAACACATCCGCCTCTCCTTCTCGCTCGATAAAACCAAAACCCTTGGCATCGTTGAACCATTTAACAGTTCCATTGACCAATTCACCTGACATACTAACTAACCTCTTACTTCAAAAAAATGAGCCACCGAGGTGACTATAAAATTACGTCAGCTTCCTCACAAAGCTGTCTGCGAACAATACTAAACAGTAAATACAAACTCTAATCCAGTATCTGAATGCGAGTGTAGCACCTTTGAATAATATAAAATAAATTTTTTGTAATATAACTTTTGACGATTTTATTGACTTTTTAGTCTGGATAGTTCTGCAACAATGGTTTCTAAAGGTAAGTCTTTTTCATCACCCCTTGTTCGATGGACGTATTCCACCATTCCTTTTTCGAGGCTGCGTTCACCCAGTACAATACGATGAGGAATTCCAATTAATTCCATATCAGCAAACATAACCCCTGGTCGCTCGTTTCTATCGTCTAGTAAGACCTCAAAATCAGCCTTTCTCAACTGATCATATAATTCCAGCGCAGCCGCTTTGACCCGCTCTGATTTTTTCATTCCAATTGGCACGATAGCAACGTCAAATGGTGCAATGGAATCAGGCCAGATAATTCCCTTGTCATCGTGTTTCTGTTCGATTGCTGCAGCAATGACCCGAGTTACCCCAATGCCATAACAGCCCATGGCCATTTCCACTGCTTTCCCATCTTCATCAAGGACAGTTGCGTTAATCGCTTCACTATACTTGGTGCCGAGCTGAAAAATATGCCCGACTTCAATGCCTCGAGCTATGGTGATTAGCCCTTTACCGTCCGGGCTTGGGTCGCCCTCGAGTACATTACGGATATCCGTACTGTTGTGCAACTCAACGTCCCGATCCCAGTTAATTCCAAAATAGTGCTTGGCTTCTATATTTGCGCCAGCGCCAAAATCAGACATTTGGGCAACACTCAGGTCAGCAATAAATGGAATCGGTAGATTAACCGGGCCCAGAGAACCCGGGCCAGCGCCAATGGCTTTTCGTATTACCGATTCTTCCGCCATTTTCAGGGGCGAGGCAACCTGATCCAGTTTTTCGGCTTTAATTGGATTGAGAGTGTGGTCGCCGCGAACCAGTAATGCGATCAATTCGCTTTCGCATTGCTCGGAGGCGTGAACAACCAGGGTCTTGATGGTCTTTTCGATGGGTAGTCCGTGTTTTTCTACCAGGGCCGCGATGGTTTTGATTTCCGGAGTATCTTCGAGAACCATTTCCTGGGTGGGCGCGGCGCGCTTCTCGGTAGGTGGAAGGGCCTGGGCGAGATCAATATTGGCTGCGTATCCACTTTCGCTGGAAAAGGCGATGGTATCTTCCCCCGAATCTGCTAGCACGTGGAATTCGTGGGAGGTGTGTCCGCCTATGCTGCCACCATCAGCGGTAACGGAACGATAACCTAACCCCAATCGATCAAAGATAGCGCTATAGGTCTGGTACATCACATCATAGGTTTCCTGAAGGGATTCCTGACTGGTATGAAATGAATAGGCGTCTTTCATGATAAATTCGCGCCCCCGCATCACTCCGAATCTTGGGCGAATTTCGTCCCGAAATTTGGTCTGGATTTGATAAAAATTCAGGGGTAACTGACGATAGCTACGTACCTCATTTTTAACCAGGGTTGTGATCACCTCTTCGTGAGTGGGGCCGAGACAAAAATCACGATCGTGTCGGTCTTTCAAGCGCAGTAATTCTGGGCCGTATTGTTCCCAGCGTCCTGATTCCTGCCATAACTCGGCGGGTTGAACTCCAGGCAGCAATACTTCCTGGGCACCGGAACGGTCCATTTCCTCACGAATAATTTTCTCTACCTTGTGCAAAACCCGCATACCCATGGGAAGCCAGTTGTAAATGCCCGCCGCAACCCGCCGAATCAGGCCGGCGCGTAACATCAATTGATGGGAGATGATTTCGGCGTCAGCCGGGGTTTCTTTGAGGGTGGCGAGAAGTAGCTGTGAAGTGCGCATGGTTAATGGGATAGAAATATTTAAACTGGAATCGATGTTGTTTTATACTTGCTAATCATTTCAAACGCAATAATCGATGACTATCGATCTCGACACCAGTTATCACCCACAAATCGTACAGTTTCTAAAGGACGAAGGACTTCCTCATGAAGATGTTGGTCTTGCCAACTGGTTTTCACTAATTGGAATAGAAGAAAATTCCGAGCTTGTTGGCATAGCCGGACTGGAAAACTGTGGTGAATTTTTATTACTTCGATCTGTGGTGATCAGCGAATCCTACAGGGGAAAGGGGTTATCACGAATTCTGATTAATGAGCTCCATCAACGGGCGACAAATTCAAATTATAGTGAGACCTATTTGTTGACGCTGGATAAAGCTCAATTGTTTCAGCAAAAATTTGGCTACGAAGAACTCGAGCGGTCCGTAGCACCTCGACCCATCGCGGAGTCGAGACAATTTTCAGGGCTTTGCCCCGGAAGTGCGACGTTAATGGTAAAAAACCTGGAATGAAAGACAATCCAATCCTGGTTGAAGTCCACAGAAACAACGTGGTTGAGTCGGTGCACAGGGGTAGTGTCATCGCCGTCAATGATCTTGGGGAGACGGTTTTTTCAATTGGCGATGTAGACCGAGATATTTATCCACGTTCTTCGCTGAAACTATTTCAGGCCATTCCATTGGTGGAGTCCGGTGCTGCGGAAAAGTATGGACTGTCTGATAAAGAACTCGCCCTGGCCTGCGCATCCCACAATGCTGAAAGTGAACATACCGAAACCGTGAAAAACTGGCTGAGGCGGCTAGATCTTGATGTAGATGATCTGGAATGCGGCGCCGTCTATCCGGGAAATGATTCAGCTAAACATCAGCTGATTGAAAATAAGCAACCACCAGGGAGAGCGCATCACAACTGCTCGGGCAAACATACCGGAATGCTAACCCTGGCTCAACAGCTAGGTATGGATACGCGTGGATATAGCGAGCACCAGCACCCAACCCAGCAGGCCTGGATGCAGACGTTGTCCGAATTGGTAGAGATCGATGTAAAAAACCTGGTGTGGGAGCGAGATGGTTGTGGTCTGCCCGCGATCTATATGCCCATGGAGCGTCTGGCCTATGGCTGTGCATTATTTGCAAACACGGGGCAAGTGGGTGGTGCACGGGGGCAAGCCATGAAAAATATCATTTCTGCGATACAGGACCATCCTGACATGATCGCCGGAATGGGTTGTTGTTGTAGCGAAGTGATAAAGGCGACCCAGGGGAGGGTTATAGTAAAGACCGGCGCCGAGGCGGTATATATCGCCGTGATACCTGAACTTAAACTGGGGGTTGCGCTAAAAATAGATGATGGCTCCAGTCGCGGTAGCGAAGTCGCCCTGGGCGCCGTATTAAAAAAACTCGGCGCTATAGATTCAAGTTGTTACCAGCAACTGAACCTTCATTTTGAACCTCCAATTATCAATTCCCAGAATAAGGTGACCGGTAAAGTTTGCCCATCCGGCGTCTGGAACTAAGCTTACTGTCCTGCAGATTTCTTCAATGCAGTTTTTACCCTGTATTTATTAACTGCGCTTCCAGGTTTGATGTAGCCATTTGGTGAAGTCGATAGCGAGGGTAGACTGCAATGCGGCGTGAAGTTCGGGGTTTTGTTTGAGGAACGATTTTAATTTTGTCTTGGGCCATACGAAATATTGGGTGGGTTCAAGAGACACCACGTCAACGGTCGATATTTCTTCGGTCACATAGCTGATGCCACCAATAAATTGCCCCGGCTGCAATTCGGTCACCGACTTGCCATCGATCATCACACAGGCTTTACCTTTATAAATCAGCATTAACTCGTCCAGGGCAGTGCGTTTGTTTACCAGGCAAGTGTCGGTATCTACTGACCTCCAAGTTCCCAGTTTTAAAATCTTTAACATTTCTCGGGGTTTCATGGTGTGAAAGGCCAACTCACACAATTGCTGTTCTTGATCGGAAAGTTTGACTGGCCGACGTTCCAGGAATAGACGCACAATCCAGTAGAGATTCAAAGCGGTGAACGCCAGATTCCAGTACATCGGTGCCAGCAGCGGAGTCGGCTGAAAATAAAAATAGGGTAATAAAAAACACGACGCCGCGACGGTCATTATTCGCAACCACAGAATATCCCGCACCATGAATGCGATGAGATACAGGATATTTGCCAGGTGAATCAGGATGTCTAGTGATGCAAACATTCAGGGGTTGCTGGTTCAGTTCGGTTCAGTTCAGTTCAGTTTTCGCTGGTATTCTGGGCGAGACGTAATTTCTTTTGAACGAAGTAACCCAATGGGATTACGATAAATAAATAGAGCGCAATACTAAGCAGAATTCTTCCAGATAAATCGTGTTGAATCCCGCTTCCAACCAGCACGAAGACAATGGTCAGTGGTAGATAACCAATGGCAGACCCCGCGAAATAATGCAATGGACGTACCCCGGTAACCCCTGCCAAAAGGTTAACAATAGAATTATTGCTGATAGGCAATGCCCGGATACCGATGCTCGCCAAAAAATCGTGTTCGATTAAAATTTTTTCAAAGTTCTTCATGCGCAAAGACAGGTTGTTTCGAATAATCGTCCTACCCATTATCCGTGCATAGTAAAAACTGATCATGCATCCCAGTAGTGTGCTTAGTAGCGCAATTATTAGTGCCGATAAAATACTGAATGCAAATCCCGCCACCGCACTTACCAATAGGCGGGGGACGCCAAACACCGTACTGATTCCCCCAAGGCAAATAAACAGTAAAGGGCCGTAAAGCCCAAGTTTTTTAATTTCCAGCTCGACCCAATCGTAATTTCTGATGTTATCGCCAAGCTCGGACTGGCTAAGAAACCACCAGACTATAAAAATGCTGGCAAGCATAATGATCGCTTTCAGATAATGCCAGGTGGTTGATTTTTCTGTCTTGTCGCCCGTCATTGTCTATAAATCGTGCGGATTTTCAGCCAGATCAAGAATTCTGATTACTGGATTGGAAAACGCGAAACTCTGATAATTTGGCCTGAATTCAACATAGGGGTATGTCTCGAAAATACCATCAAAAATATTTTTGTATTTTTTAATCCGTTTTATCTGTCCGTCCATTTCGGCGCCTTGGTAATAAATATCATATCCGAAGCTGCTGGCAACGGCGTAGCGATATCCTCCAGATCGCATGTCGTGTAATTTTTTGTCATCAATTTTGTAAATTCGACCGCTTTTCTTGCTGGGTAACATGGTGTGTTTGCCGTAGTAGACCTTTTCTTCCTTTTCAGCGAGCCAGCGCATGGCCTGGGATCGGGTGTCCTGATAATTGAAGTTTTGGACCAGCATTATGCTTTTATACAGTGGTGTAACAATTAATGCAGCCAATAAAATGATGGTAACAAGGCCAGATGCTTTTAAGCTCAGATTTCCGTAGATTAATTTCTTAATCTCAATAAAAGCGTAGACGGAATACAGGATTAAAACCGGGGTAATAGGAATCATGTAGCGCATAAACCCCGGGGCGGGTTTCATTGGCGTTGCTTCGTGGACAAAATAAAAGAACAGAACATAAACTATTAATAAGCGAAGCCCGGTAGAAATGGCGCGCCACCTGAACATAGACAACACCAATCCTGACAAACCCAGTACAAGTATGGGCAGGGTTAGACCTGGATAGAGGCTGTTTACTAGGTGGAATGAAAAGTAGTGGGCTAAAGGATAAATTCTTAAAGTGTGGCCATAGGAGATGTGCTCGGTTTCCTTGGTAATACCCCATATAAATTGTTCGGGGTCAATTATCGCCGGGTAATTAATTACCAGAGAAATGGCCATGGCAATCCCCAGCATCCCAAACAGCCCCTTATACAATTGATGTTTTTCGAATCGGCTGTCGAGCAACGGAAACAAAAGATACAAAGGTATCAATAAGACGCCCTTATACTGAGTCGATAAAGCAAATGCAGTTGCAACACAGAGACCTATAAAATGCATCCGTGATCTGGATTGTATGTATTGCAGATAAAAGAAAAGAGAAAACAAGGTTGCGGCGGTAAAAACCATGTCTTCTTTGTAGTAGTGGGCATGGACCACAAGTATGGGTGATACAGCTATCAACAGGGCCACATACCAACGGTATTTATTATCGAGCAGTATTCGAGCAAAAAAATAACTCGCCACAACCATTGCGATTCCGGCCAATGCAGATATGGTCCGACAGATTGTGATCAGTGTTTGCTGGTCGGTTTCTCGAAAAAACAGATTGGCGATTCGCCCTAATTGCAGCAATAAAATGGGATGTTTGAAATCCTGCGTCCCCAATAAAACATAGGACAGTTTTTTGGGTTCGTCAGAATGAAAGAAAATTGGGAAATTATTATTGAATACATAAAGACAAAAAGCACCAATACAAATTAACCCGAGAACGAAATATTCTTTCAGCGCACTGTTGTCGGCAAAAATTTTTTCCAATGAAATATGGACTGGATCAGTGTGGATCCACTTCCTCCGAAATTGCTCGGTAGCCCTTGTTCATCAGCCAGGTAACACCAAGCAAGTCGATGATGCCGATCCATAAACGGTTGAACAGTCCGTAGTGAGACTGACCGCTGGCGCGGTTTCGATGAGAAACATCTACAGAAATAATTTGCGATCCCGTTCTGATGAATAACGCCGGGATAAATCGGTGCATATTGGCAAAGTAGGGCAAGGACAAAAAGGTTTCCCTGTGCATTAGTTTCAGTCCACAACCGGAATCGGGGATATTATCCTTAAGCATCCTGGACCTTACCGCGTTGGCAATTTTCGATGAATAGCGTTTTACAAAAGTGTCTTTTCGGTTGTTCTTTTTGTTGCGATTCCCGTTTACCAGTCGAACATTTTCAGAATCTGCATTCTTCAGTGCCGCGACCATTTGGGGAATGTCACAGGGATTATTCTGTCCATCACCGTCCATAGTTACCACCCAGGCTGTATCAGCAGCTTTAATACCGCTAAAAACTGCAGCAGACTGACCGCATTGATTTTTGTGATGCACTATTCGCAGAGATTTAATTTCACCTTTTAGATCAGACAAAACTTTCAAGGTGCCGTCGTTACTATGATCATCTACAAATATCATCGCTTTGATATTGCACGCTACGCTCACAGCCTTAATTTCCCTGGCAAGGGATGCAACGTTGCCCTCTTCATTGTGAACCGGCACAACTGCCGTGATGGCTAAATCTTTGACTGGTTTACTCACGAACTAGTTCCAATTTCCAATATTCAGTTGAAAAATTCAGATAATCGCATTATTGCTTTATCCATATTGTCTTTGCACAGACTTATAACCGATCTGGTCATGCTAATAGATTAACAATTGATTAATTCTCGAAAACTGAATCTAATGGGATGATTCTGGTCTGAAAACAAATCTTCCCACCCGGGAAGCGAAATCCGGGACAATGGGATTTTACCGTATTCAAATTCTTCTGGCTAAACTAATAATTTATGAACACACCAGCCCACGTTATATTCAGCCTTGCATTACTGGGGCGAGGGAATGCGGCTAAATACGCTGTCGCAATTGCCGTTGGCGCAGTATTGCCCGATCTGCTGATGTTTGTGTTTTACGTTTACGAAAAGTTAAAAGGCGTTCCTGAAACGGTAATCTGGAGTGAGCACTATTTTCTTCCATTCTGGCAAGGGGTTTTTGACACCGTCAACTCATTGCCCCTGATCGGCTTGGGCCTGGTTGTCGCGGTATATATAAAGCGGCCCGCCTGGATTTTGTTGTTCGCCAGCATGATCATCCATTGCTTGCTGGATTTTCCTGTACATCACGATGATGGGCATCGACATTTCTTTCCATTTTCCGATTTTCGGTTTAACAGTCCGATTTCATACTGGAATCCCAAATACTATGGAAATATTGTGGGCCTGATTGAATTGATACTGTTTATCGGCGGTTCAATATTTTTGTGGTGCTATGAAAACCGCTTTGTTACTAGTGTTCGATCCCTAACGACCCTCCGCATGGTCATTCTGCTGACCGCGTCGGTTTATCTGGTGTTTTTTGGATTTGTTGCAATCACCTGGACGTCGATGTAGACCAGAAATGTGTCGAGGTCGTATTTGGCGCTTGATAATTTTTGCATAACGATTACATTCCTTAAGTTTTATCATCTCCAAATAATTCCGAACTTAAAAAACATGAGCCTGCCCGATTTAATTACCATACCCAATGGTGAAAAACCCCATCCGACATTCACAAGCGAAGAAATGGAAAATCGCCTGGCCAAGCTAAGAAAGGCGATGTCCGAAAATAATATCGATGTTGCGCTGTTTACGTCTTATCACAACATTAATTACTACGCCGACTTTTTGTATTGTGCTTTTGGCCGGCCTTATGGCCTGGTGGTTGACCATAACAAGCAGACTACAATTTCAGCCAATATCGATGGCGGTCAGCCGTGTCGCAGAACTTATGGCGAAAATATTATATTTACCGATTGGCAGCGGGGTAATTATTTTCGAGCGGTACAAAAACTGGTTGGAGATGGCAAAACAATTGGTGTGGAGTTTGATCATATCAACATTCAAAACCAGGAAAGGCTCAAAACCGCATTACCCAAGTCTAGATTCGTTGACATTGCATCAGTGGCCATGCCGATACGTATGATTAAATCTGATGAAGAAATCGCCCATATAACAAAAATGACTGCCATCGCTGATCTCGGTGGAGCTGCTTGTGCCGAGGCAATTGGAGTCGATGTTCCTGAGCATGAAGTTGCATTACATTCTACCCAGACAATGGTGCGGGAAATTGCCAAATCATGGCCCGATGTTGAATTGCTCGACACCTGGACCTGGTTTCAGTCTGGTATCAACACCGACGGCGCCCATAATCCAGTGACAACCAGAAAAATTGAAAACGGTGATATTCTCAGCTTAAACTGTTTCCCCATGGTGGCGGGATATTATGTCGCACTGGAACGAACATTGTTTTGTCAGTCAGCCAGCGATGAGCATCTCAGACTATGGGAAGTGAACTGCGAGGTTCACGACGCTGGCAAAGAAATGATAAAACCCGGGGCGAAATGTTGTGACATTGCCAATGGATTGAATGAAATTTATGCGGAGCATGATTTACTGAAATATCGCACCTTTGGGTATGGCCATTCATTTGGGGTGCTGTGTCATTATTATGGTCGCGAGGCTGGTCTGGAGCTACGAGAAGATATCGATACCATACTCGAGCCCAACATGGTTGTGTCCATGGAACCCATGATCATGTTGCCCGAAGGATTGCCTGGAGCGGGGGGTTATCGTGAACATGATATTCTGGTGGTTACCGAACAAGGCAGCAATAACATCACCGGATTTCCTTATGGCCCGGACCATAATATTATTGGATAGCGCTTTATAGATTTGCTATGGATCCCCGATCGAGTCGGGGATGACGGAAGGGGGAGGTCGGGAATGACGAAAGGGGTGAGCCACTCGTTACTAATTTAAAACTGTAATGTCGTCATGCCGAAATTCAATGCATATCCTTGATCCATGCTAAATAGTTCAGGGGTTCCTTAGCAAAAAAATCCATTAGCCCGCATTTTTATATTTCAC
Organism: Candidatus Spongiihabitans sp.; assembly: GCA_965237725.1. Taxonomy (GTDB): domain Bacteria; phylum Pseudomonadota; class Gammaproteobacteria; order Arenicellales; family Poriferihabitantaceae. The sequence continues at coordinate 1,841,130 of OZ250151.1, read as the reverse complement.
AGCCTGAATCTATGGGAAAATAGCGCAGTTTGCCCGATCCATGTGCCTGATCCATGGGCCAGATACAATGGCCAGATACATTGGCTAGAGTCGCTAATCGATTTAATCATCCAAAAATATTTATATCATGTCTTTGAAAATCAGAAAATTTGTTCGCTACGTAGATGAAACCTTGATAGAGGGGGGTAAAGAGACCGAGCGGCCCTGGGTGATGGCCGGCGTTGCCGCGGTGATTCAAAACCCCTGGGCAGGCAAAGGTTTTGTAGAAGACCTGCGCACGGATATTCTAGCCCTGGCGCCACCGCTGGGTGAAAAGCTGGTGCCGGCTTTACTGGCGACTATTGGTGGTGCCAATGTGGTTGAAGCCTATGGAAAAGCCGCGGTGGTGGGTGTCAACGGTGAAGTTGAACATGGCTCCGGGATGATCCATACCCTTCGGTTCGGTAATCAGTATCGGGTTGCGGTAGAGGGCAAGGCGTTTTTGAGTTTCACCAACAAACGCGCTGGCGCAGGAACGGCCATAACCATTCCCATGATGCACAAAGACGATGAAGGTCAACGATCACATTATCTCACCCTGGAATTTCATATCCCGGATGCTCCAGGCCCAGATGAAATTGTCATTGCAATTGGTGCAGCCAGTAGTGGTCGACCCCATCACAGAATTGGCAACCGATATATGGACATGGAAGAAATGCAGGTTGACCAAACCGGAAAGTCTAAAGCCTGATGGTAACTCCCCACCATTTTCTCGTGTTAATTGGCCTTGGCATAATCTGGACCCTGTTATCGGGACACTATAGCGGGTTATTGCTCACCCTTGGTGTAGTGTCATGCCTGATTAGCTATGGGTTTTATCGCAAGATCGTTGGCCAGGCCCAAACCACAACCATAAGATTTCATCCGCTAAACCAGATTAAATACACATTCTGGCTGATGTATGAAATAGTAAAAACAAATCTGGATGTCATCGCTGCCATATTCAACCCCGGGAAAATCGCGCCGCAGTTTTTCAAAGTCAATACCACTGGGCTTGATGAAATGGGACGGGTCATTTATGCCAATTCCATTACCCGAACGCCGGGGACCGTAAGTGTCCGGTTGTACGATGATGAAATTGAAGTTCATGGATTACTTGAAAAATCGAAAGTGGGACTAATGGATGATGTCATGAAAAACAAAATTCGGGATTTACACATCAGCGACTAGTGTAGTGACCATGACAATATTATATCTGTTAGCGCTGGGACTGCTACTTGTTGCCCTATTCTGTTCTCTGTTACGCGCCGGCATTGGCCCAACCTGGTTTGATCGCATCCTGGCGGCCAATACATTTGGCACAAAAACAATTCTACTCATTGCGGTTTATCTGTTTGCCACAGGACACCCCGAATTTATTGATATCGCATTACTTTACGCGTTGATCAATTACCTTGGCACCATTGCGCTGGTTAATTATTTTTCTCGCCAACGAGAAGCGACAGATGATTGAATTTATTGGCGGTGGATTTTTAGTTTTAGGAGCAGCGACGGTTTTGATTGGTGCTGTGGGTTTGTTTCGGCTGCCGGATTTTTTCTGTCGACTGCACAGCGCTGGGGTTATCGATACTCTGGGCGCTGGACTGACTTTGTTTGGACTAATTTTATTGGCTGGCTCGCTGGTCACCACTGCCAAAATTTTAATGATTGGAATTTTGATTTTTCTGCTTTCTCCAGTAGTAACCCACGCTTTGTCAAAGTCAGCCGTGAAATCCGGGATCTCTCACAAACCCCAACAGGAACAATCCATTGCGGACGGGATGGATTGAAATGAAAAACGTCTCATGATTAATAGTATTGTTGATATCGCCATGCTCGGGATGCTGGTCTCAACAGCCTTGCTGATGATGCGCAGTCAAAGCCCGCTTACGGTGACCATACTGTCTGCCATATACAGTCTGATCATGTGTACTTTGTTTGTGGTCCTCGATGCGGTAGACGTGGCATTTACCGAAGCGGCGGTGGGCGCAGGCATTTCAACCATTCTGATTCTGGCGGTGATCAAGGCAAAAGACGAGTCGAATCAAAAACCCAGGTGGCCGTCTGCAATGTCAATTGTTATGGGTCTTTTGGTCGGCGGATTGCTGATACTGGGCACTCTGGACATGCCAATCTATGGCGATCCCGAGGCGGCTATTCATCATCACCTTGCGCCTCGTTTTCTCGGCCAGTCTGCTGATGAAGTTGGCATACCCAATGTGGTGACCTCGGTATTAGCCAGCTACCGCGGTTACGACACCCTTGGAGAAGTTGTGGTGATTTTCACTGCGGGAATAGCGGTTTTATTATTACTCGCCGGGCCAGGCGACGGCGTTTCCAGAAATGGCGAGAATAATCCAAATCAACTGATCAATAATCCAATTTTGAGATTCGTATTGTTGCGCATCATTCCCCTGGTAATTTTATTTGCACTGTATGTCCAGTTCCATGGCGACTATGGTCCCGGGGGTGGATTCCAGGCCGGGGTTATTTTTGGTGCCGGCCTGATTACATTTGGTCTGCTCGCTGGATCAGAAAGTCTTAAAACTGTGATCAGCGAAAAATGGGTGACCATGGGAATGGCCATTGGGGTATTGCTTTATGGTTGCGTTGGACTGGCTGGATTGTTTATGGGAGGTGAATTTTTGAATTATTCGGTACTCGCATCAACCCAAACCGCGGGACAGCATCTGGGCATTCTGCTGATTGAGCTAGGCGTCGGAATAACCGTGGCGTTCACCATGGTTTCGTTTTATATCAGTTTCAATAACGATCAGGGATGAGATAGGCCAGTATGTTGGAACAATTACCAGGATTATTAAACTACTGGATAGCGGTGGCCCTGCTGGTGGTGGGGCTTGTTATCGTAATCGATAGCCAAAATATGATTAAAAAACTGATTGGCCTGGGCATTTTTCAATCAGCGGTTTTTCTTTTATTTATAACTATGGGCAAGGTCAGGGGGGGCAGCGCACCCATCCTGGATGCCGCGGTCTCGATCTACAGCAATCCATTACCCCACGTATTAATCCTCACCGCAATCGTTGTCGGTGTCGCCACTACAGCGGTGGGGCTAGCATTGGTCGCCCGAATTCGGCGGGCTTACGATTCCGTAAATGAGGATGAAATTGCGGACAAGCCTCATATAGAACCCGAGGATATTCCGTGAATGCCATGGACTTAATGGGTTCAATGTTCAGGGAACACTTGCCTGCTTTGCAGGTAGTCATTCCATTGTTGATTGCGCCGTTGTCCCTGGTTTTTCGCAATCGCATTGTTTCCCAGGGATTAATGGTCATTACCGCCGTGGTGATGCTGGTGATTAGCATAATGCTGCTGGCCAGTGTATATGATGGCAATATTCTGAATTATACAATGGGTGGCTGGGCGGCGCCCTGGGGCATCGAATACCGTGTCGATTCATTAACCGCATTTATTCTGGTCACCATAAATCTGGTTCATCTGCTGGCGGCAATTTTCTGTCTGGGTCGCACCGACTCAAACATTAACCTCTCGGTGCGTCATGTTTTTTATACGGCGTGGTTGCTGTGCATTGCCGGGTTGAATGGCATGGTGGTTACCAATGATGCATTCAATGTTTTTGTGTTTCTGGAAATTAGTTCACTATCAACCTATTTGTTAATCAGCTGCGGACGCGATCCAAAATCATTGCTGGCATCGTTTCGCTATCTGGTGCTCGGTGCAGTTGGGGCAACATTTATTCTGCTTTCCATTGGCCTGTTATACATGCAAACCGGAACGCTGAATATCACCGATCTTTCCAGAATCATAGCTGAGCGTGGTGCCGACCGCACCATCGTCATGGCGTTGTCATTTTTTGTTATCGGCATAGGGATTAAAAGCGCAATTTTTCCGCTACACGACTGGCTGCCCAACGCTTATAGCTTTGCCCCAAATTCGGTTACCGTACTATTGTCGGGTACCGCAACCAAGGTGGGTTTGTATGTGATGCTGCGATTCTTGCACAGCCTGTTTGGCGGAGATTTCAGTTTTTCGGAAATGCCGCTGGATATCATTCTGATCATTTGTGCCATAGCCGGGATGTTGCTTGCGCCGCTGATTGCATTGCGAGAATCCAATTTGAAACGTATGTTTGCATGGTCCAGCGTGGCCCAGATATCCTATATCGTTATGGGAATTGGACTGGGTTCCAGTGCAGGGGTCGCCGCTGGATTACTCCATGTGTTTAACCATTCAATTATTAAAGCCGCAATATTTATGGCAGTGGGAATTATTATTGCCCGCACCGGGACGGCGAGAATCAAACATCTCGGCAGCGTCGCCCACCATCACCGATTTGCCAGTTACACCATGTTGTTCGGCGGGCTCGGTTTAATCGGCATTCCTGGCACGGTGGGATTTGTCAGTAAATGGGTTCTGGTAACGGCGGTGATTGATAAGGGCTGGTGGTGGCTGGCCATCCCCATACTCGCCGGCTCCCTGGCCAGCGCAGCCTATGTCTGGCGGATTGTGGAAACCCTGTGGGCAAAACCTGCAGACATCGATCTTGACGCCCCAAGCGCACCAGTGGAATTTGTTGAATGGTTCCCCCTAGTCATAATGACCGGCCTGGCGTTGTGGTTCGGACTTAACGCTTCTTTGACAATCGAGCTCGCACAGCTGGCAGCCGCCAGTCTGTACGGGCCGAATTAAATTAACACACCATGTTTTCTATTGGACTAACCATACTTTTTCCTTTTGTCGGCGCGCTGCTGGTGTTGGTGACGCGGAAAAATCAATGTGTTCGAAATGACACATTGCTGGTTACCGGATTAATCAATCTGGCGCTACTGGTTTCGATTTTTGTCAACCGTTCGGATTACACCGCGACCCAGGTTCTATTTGAAACCCTGCCTGGCCTACAAATCGCATTTCATGTTGAGCCTCTAGGACTCATTTTTGCGCTTACAGCGGGCACGTTATGGCCCATTACTTCTGCCTATGCCAGCGCCTATTTAATTGCCGGAGACGATCAGCACCAGACCCGATTTCATGCCCTGTTTTGTGTGGCCATTGGCAGCGCTATGGGCATCGCCTTTGCGGAAAATCTGTTCACCTTGTTTTTGTTCTATGAGATTCTAACTTTTTCCACCTGGCCCCTGGTGACCCATAGTCGAACCCCAAAAGCCGTTGCCGCTGGGCGGATTTATCTTGGGGTGTTGTTAACCACCTCATTGATGTTGTTTTTACTGGCCATTGTTCTGGTTGGCAATTATGGCGACGGTTTGTCATTTGTTTCCGGAGGAGTCTTGTCCGAAGTGTCGCCAGCCCTGACAACGGTTTTACTTCTGTTATTCCTTTTCGGTGTGGGCAAGGCGGCGGTCATGCCTTTTCACCGCTGGTTACCCAATGCCATGGTTGCCCCTGCGCCGGTGAGCGCATTGCTCCATGCCGTGGCGGTGGTAAAAGCCGGCGTATTCACCATACTAAAGATTAGCGTATATACATTTGGATTCGACGCCCTATTATCCATAGAGTATCGAGACATCATTTTATGGATTCCCGCTGTGACCATATTGCTGGCGTCAGCCATTGCCATGAAACAGGACGACATCAAGGCCCGACTGGCTTACTCCACGGTGAGTCAGCTGTCTTATATTGTGCTGGCCGCGCTGCTGGCTAATGAAATGGCGCTGATCGGCGGCGGTATTCATATCACCATGCACGCTTTTGGGAAAATCACTCTTTTCTTTTGCGCCGGTGCAATCATGGTATTTGCCGGCAAAGGCAAAGTCTCTGAAATGAATGGCCTCGGCCGGCAAATGCCCTGGACCTTCGCCGCATTTTTAATCGCCTCTTTGTCCATTGCCGGATTACCTCCGGCGGGCGGGTTGTGGAGCAAATGGTATATTGCGCTGGGAACCCTGGATGCGGGGATGCTGGGCTTGCTGGTGGTGTTGATGTTGAGCTCTTTGCTCAATATTTATTATCTTAGTGCCATTCCTTTTCGGGCATTTTTCCTACAGGCCGATGATGGGAGTGAAGAGGAAAAACCATTGCTGGAAAATCGGGCGGGCATGGTATTTCCACTGGTTTTGACCGCAATGATCAGCCTGGCTCTTTTCTTTTATGCCGGTGATCTGGTGAATATTGTGAATGAAATAAACCCATGATTAAAGGATTGAAGTCATTGTCGCCCAAACTGCAGCGCGGGCTGAAAATATTTTTCGTATTGTGCGCAGGCATTGCCTTGCTCGATATGGTGATTCACAAGCATGGTGATCACTGGTGGAACATTTTTGGATTCCATAGCGCTTACGGATTTATCGCCTGCGTTATCCTGGTGTTGGTGGCAAAAGCCATGCGCCGAGTGATTATGCGAGATGAGGATTATTATGACTAATGCCCCATTTCTGATTTTCTTTATCGGTGCGGTCATCGCCATGGCGGTGCCCGAGCGTCTGCGCAAAATGGTCTTGTTGATTGTGCCCGTCCTGGGCTTAGTCAATCTGCTCACTCTGGATCAATCGGTGACTTGGCAAATCGATGTGCACGACCTGACTCTGGTTTTGTTTACCGTAGACCGACTGAGCTTTATTTTTGGCGTGTTATTTCACATTGCAGCCATCATCGCGGTAATTTATGCCTGGCACGTCAAAGATCGGCCCCAGCAGGCGATGTCACTGTTATATCCCGGTAGCGCTCTTGGGGTCGTATTCGCGGGGGACTTTCTCACACTGTTCGTGTTTTGGGAATGCCTGGCGTTAACATCGGTATTTTTCATCACCGCACGGGGCACGCCCCGGGCGATTAAAGCGGCCATTCGTTATCTGGTATTCCAGATATTATCCGGGGTGTTGTTGCTCACCGGAACCCTGGTGATGTTGTATCAGACCGGAAGTATTGCCATTGGCCCGTTGGATCTGGATCACCCCGGCGCCTGGTTCTTTCTTATCGCATTTGGAATCAAAGCAGCGTTCCCCATGCTACATAACTGGCTCACCGATGCTTACCCCGAAGCCACGGCGAGTGGCACGGTGTTTCTCAGCGCCTTCACCACAAAAATTGCGGTATACGCTTTGGCCCGAACTTTCACCGGACTGGACGCATTGGTATATATCGGCGCGGTCATGGCCTGCTTTCCGATCTTTTATGCGGTAATCGAAAATGACCTGAGACGGGTGCTGGGCTATAGCATGATTAACCAGATAGGATTCATGGTTTGCGGCATCGGCATCGGAACTGAGCTAGCGGTCAACGGCGCGGTAGCCCATGCGTTCAACGATGTGATATTCAAAGGCCTGTTGATGATGTCCATGGGTGCGGTGTTGTATCGAACAGGGGAAATGCGCGGCTCCAATCTCGGCGGTTTGTTTAGATCCATGCCCAGAACCACGGGTTTGTGTATTGTCGGCGCGGCCTCAATTTCCGCATTTCCGTTGTTCAGCGGATTTGTCAGCAAGTCCATGGTCATGGCAGCGCTGTTACTCGAGCATCATGAAATTGTCTGGTTTGCCATGTTATTTGCTTCCGCCGGGGTATTCCATCACGCCGGCATAAAAATTCCCTATTTTGCTTTCTTCGCTCACGACTCCGGCTTGCGCCCTAAAGAAGCCCCACGGCACATGCTGATTGCCATGAGCATCAGCGCAGTACTTTGTATTTTCATTGGCTGTTATCCATATTTGTTATATAGCCACTTGCCCTTTGCTGTGGACTATGTACCTTTCGATCTGCCCCATGTGGTTGAGCAGGTTCAGTTGTTGTTCTTCTCAGCCCTGGCTTTTATCTGGTTGCAACTGAAAAACATCTATCCCGCCGAGCTGAAATCCACTAATATCGATGGCGAATGGCTGTATCGTAAAGTCTGGCCTGGGATTTATAACATTTGTTTTAGTGCTGCCCAAAAGGTTCGCATTTCATTTTTCCGCGGCACAGCGGGTGTCGCCAGTTTGTTGACACCTTTCGCCAGGAAACAGTCTTATGATTTGTTGATGCCATGGTCCATTCGGGGAATGGTAATGATCGCCACGACATTTCTGGGTATAGTATTGTTACTATTTTATATCAGTCATAACATTTAGCGTTACTAAAAGAAGTAAAGCCAAAAAGAGAGCCTAAAAGAGAGCCTAAAAGAGAGCAAGAGAAGCGAATGTCAGTAGATTTTTCAATTGATTCCATCAAAGCGGCCCTGGGTGGGGTCAGGCATCCCATAACTTCTTCGTTAAGCCTGCCTCCAGCCTGCTACCACGATGAGAGATGGCTGGCAGAGGAAATGGACCACTTGTTTTCAAAAAGCTGGTTTTGCATCGGCCGCGCCGATCAATGGCAAAACCCAGGCGACTACCAGGCGCTGAATATCGGTAAAATCCCGGTGGTGATCATCAGGGACAAGCAGGGCGAATTACGCGCGATGTCCAATACCTGCCTCCACAGATCCAGTGAGATTATGTCCGGCAAGGGTAACTGTAAGGCCATGGTCTGTCCATTTCATGGATGGAGTTATGACGCCAACGGACAGGTTATTTCTGCGCCGAGAATGGAAACTGCTGTCAATTTTTCAGAAAAAGATTTCAAGCTAAAACAGTTCACCGTGGGGATCCAGGACGGGTTTGTGTTTTTAAATTTGCAAGACGATCCACCCACTTTGCAAGACTGGCTGGGAGATTTTTCGGATTTGCACAGTGGATGGGCATTCGACGATCTGGTCACAGGTCGGCAACGCAGTTTCGAGGTGGAATGTAACTGGAAGTTATTCATCGAAGTTTTTAATGAATATTATCATCTGCCCTATGTCCACCCAAAGTCTATCGCTAGACTGTATCCGGAGCCCGATCCCGTGGACCCAGTCATTGGCGAGTACATCAGCCAGTTTGGCCGAACCACGGGTAATCCCGCATTACTGGAAGATCAGCAGGGAACTTCGGCGATGCTGCCGGTAATAAAAACCCTGAACAATGTGGAGAGAAATGGCACTCGATACACCTGGGTTTTTCCCAATATGACCTTTGCGGCGAGTGTTGATTGTATATGGATGTATCATGTATTTCCCATTAGCGGCAATCGAACCCGCGCCATCCAAACTATCTGCTTTCCGGCAAGCTCTACCAGGCTTGATAATTTCGATGCCATTGCAGAGGATTACTACAACCGTTTTGACCTTGCCATAGCCGAAGATATTCCTGCCCTGGAGAAACAGCAAACCGGCATCGAGTCCCCCTATGCGGCCCAGGGCCGATTTTCTACTCTGGAACCCAATGTTGCCAACTTCGCCTGCTGGTATGCTGAGGCGATGGTGAAAGACTGAAAGTTCTAAGGGGAATTCAATTAGAATTTCAGGACTTCATGGCTCGGTATGGCCTTGAAATCCTGGATTTGAAATCTCATACAGCTTTCCCGAAATTACTAGAGGCAGACAGTTTCGCCAAATAAATCCACAGTTCCGCTCGGTGAATCGATGAACCTGTAATTTCCACCATTGCCCATGGCATTGCATACAGAAGATGTTGCCTGGACTCGGATTAAATAATCATCATTTGAACCACCCGTTCCAGGCAATGGCGCAAAGGAAATACTTTGGCTAACATTAATAACTTCAGATCTTGGCGGCGTGGGCGGCACGGCAGGCCCAGTTGATGGCGTGCTAAAGGATAGTCCCCCTACCGTAGTGCCGTTAATGATGACATCGAAAGTGTGCGTCTGTCCTTGAGCGCAGCTAATATTGCTGTTGTCGGTCTGGTCGTCAATAAAAAACGAAAGGTCAATACGATCGAGAGAGCAAACCGTGGTTGCTGTCAATTGTTGTTCGAGATAACTACCTATGCTGGCGATAGCGGGAATGAAAACGCTTAACGGCGATGGCGAAGGCGTGGGCAGGGGATTTTGTGGCAATATTGCATTATCATTATCGAACACCAAAGCAGCGCCGGTGGAAAAACCACTTGTAGCCGTAGCCATTCGTGAGTCGGTGGTATCTGCATGAGCAGGCAGTATGACAGATTGGACCACAGGTTTTGCCCAAAGGAGGGGTATCTGGGAAAGTACGCTGGCGATAGAACCATTTCGGAGCACAGCCCTTCGGCTCCTTTTAACTTTTATCATTATTGTTTCCTGGGGGTGCCCGGTGAATTTTATTAACCGAAAATTAAATAACGTGCTAAATCAGAGAATTCTGATTTCAGGCAATTTAAACGAAAAATGTAGCAAAGTAAAATGGCTAACGCTCTTAATTCATTTAGCCAACAATTGTCATTTAGTCTAAAACGCTGTCCCCCAACTAATTCAGATTCGCAATGGACAGTGTCATCCAAACATTAGAACGGGTGCTAGTATCTCACCCGGCAATCTAGCTGGTGGAATCTTATGAACAAATATTGGGTCAAAAAGTGCCGCAATGGGTTTGGTAGCACGGGGGCGTTGGTTAGCATGTGCCAAAAATGCCACAAACAGACCGGAATGAGTCATTGCAGTTTATTCTAGGGGAAAGTACCATAGCAGGTTGGGGGTATTAGACAATGAGACAAAATGATCAGTTACCACTAGCACGGCTTCTAGAGGCTGCGGATTCGGGGGATGTTTCCGCACAATACAAGCTTGCGACAATGTATCGCCGTGGTAGAGGGGTTACCCAGAGTGATGAACAGGCGGCACAATGGGCGTTAAAAGCGGCTGAGCGGGGCAACCCAAAAGCGCAATTCGACCTTGGGGCGATGTACGGTACCGGTCAGGGCTTGGTACAAGACGATAATCTATCCAGGGACTGGAACAAAAAGGCCGCAGAACAAGGGCATCCGGATGCTCAATATAACCACGGTTTCAGATATCAACACGGCCGAGGAGTTGAGCAGGATGATATGGAAGCGGTGGCATGGTACTTGCGTGCAGCCAAACAGGGTTATGCCAAAGCGCAAAACAAACTGGGGTATATGTATGCAAGCGGAAGAGGTGTCAAGAAGGACCATCAAGCAGCGCTGACCTGGTTTCTTCAGGCGGCGGAAACAGGCGACACCGACGCTCAATATAACCTTGGGGTAATCTATGCCGCGGGGCAGGTCGTTCGCCAAAATTATGAAACCTCTTATATGTGGTATAGCGTCGCCACGGCAGGGGGCAACGACAAGGCCAAAGAGGCAAAAGATGTCTGCGCCAAAGAGCTTTCCAAAGAAGTCCTGCTCCAGGTCCAGAATAAAGCGTCTGAAAATTACGAGAAGTACGGTAGTAAAGCTCAGCATTAGCTTTTCTTCGAATTGACAGTGATGTCGATTATTTTGCGGCAACAGAAACAAAAAAGCCTATTTGTCTGACGGGATTTATTCCTGAGATTCGGGCAAGGCTAACCCCCACTGTGATACCATTTGCCTGAATGTGCCGGGTAAAATCCTTATTCTGGATTTGCAAAAACTCTTTGTCACGAAATTTTTAGATGCAATGACCGACCCAAAATTGAATAATCCAGCTGATACACCATGGCATTTATGGGTTGTTGGCACTGTTGGTCTATTGTGGAGCGCCATGGGGGCAATGGACTATGTCATGACCCAGACCAGAAATGAAAATTATATGGTGGCGTTCACTCCCGATCAGCTTGAATTTTTTTATGGATTTCCAGTTTGGGTTGAGGCGTCCTGGGCCATTGCGGTTTGGGGTGGTGTGATCGGCTCAATATTCTTATTGTTACGTCATCGGATTGCGGTATGGTTGTTTCTGGCGTCGCTGGTGGCAATGCTGATCACCAGTTTTCAAAATTATGTGTTGTCCAATGGCATGGAAGTCATAGGCGATACCTTTTCAATTGTATTTACCCTGGTCATTTTTTTGGTCGCCCTGGGTTTGTATCTATATTCCCGATCTATGCTGCGGCAGAGAATAATCAGCTAAGCCCATTTAAATTTAATCGGCAAATTTAGAATACAAATAAAACCACCGAATAAAAATGATTAACTGGGAAGCCGTAGAAGCAATTTCATCCACCGTTAGTGCCCTTGGGGTAATTATATCCATCGTGTTTTTGATTGTTGAGCTCAGGCACAATGCCCGTGCCATCGAAGGCGCTACAGAACAGTCTTTAATGACCCTTGAGAAAGATGTTTTTGCATTGCTTGCTGACAATGCGGCACTTTATCGCAGTGGTTGCAAAGGCCTTGAATCTCTCGACGACAATGAAAAATTCCAGTTTGAAAGAATAGTCGCTGCGGTCATGTCTCTGGTTTACAGTGCCCACGTTCAGTATCGACGAAACCTCATACCCAAGAAGTCTGGGAGGCTTATCTCGAAGCAGTTCGAGATAATTTTAAAAGCCCCGGATTTGTAGAAAGCTGGAATGGTTTCAACAGCCACTACCCGGTTAGTTTTCTAGCTGAACTGAATAAACTGTAAAGCCTAACCTTAAATTAACCAATAGCCAAAATTCCAGGGAGGCAGCGTAAATTTAATAGCTGGTTGATGTCAATTGATAAAACTTTATCAGGCTTTTTGTAGATTTATTGAATCCCTGGGCGTCCGGCTAACCCCCTATTGCAGGCGCTTCTTCCGCTTTTTGGCATTGCCTTATTGCTTTATATTTCTTAATGATTGGAAAAAATGCCCGGTTAGTAAATGGCGGGTTGCACAGGATTATTTATACATATTCTTTGTCCTGAAATACTTTCCAGATAACTATGCTTTATGCAAGTTGTGGGAAGTCCCGAGGAATAAATGGGCCTGGTATTACGGCTCGATTTATGACGCCTACCAAAGACGGCAGATGGAAATTGAATTTTCCAGACCAGAATTTAGCGTTTTGTTTGACAACAAGGATATATGTGAAAAATTGTGTCGTGGGCTTAATCTTCCCCATGTTGAAAGCTATGCATGCATTGATCAAAATGCTGGAAGTCAAAAAATAATAACCCAGTATTTGAATCAGTCAGAAAACGCAAAGTTAATTTTAAAACCAGTTGCGAGCGGTGGTGGCAAAGGAATAAAACTTGTATACATGGAAGCTCAAAAAGTTTTTGTTCGCGATGGCAAAAACAGGTATGACCTAAATGAGCTTAAAATAGATCAACCATATCTGCTACAAAACTACATTGATCAACACAAAGTACTGAATCGAATTTATCCTGGGTCGGTTAATACTGTTAGGGTATTAACAGTACTCAATCGCGACAAACAGGCCATGGTGGTTCTTGGCACATTTAAATCTGGAATTGGCGAAGCATACATCGATAACAATAGTCTTGGTGGAGTGACCGTTAAAATTAACAAAGATACAGGAATGTTAGTAGGGAATGGCGTAGATTTAGACAATACCCACTACTACGCCCATCCGGATACTGGTGCGAAGTTTGACGGGTTTAAATTGCCAATTTGGAAAGAGGTGATAGATTTGAGCATTGAAACTCAAGAAAAACTGCCTTACTCACGAATTCTTGGCCTGGATATCGCATTCACTCAGAAGAGCCCTGTGATTGTTGAAATTAATGATCGTCCTGATACCTCTGCTGAAGAACAGGTTCATGGACCGCTATTCGAGATTCCAGGGGTGTGGAAAATTTTCAAAGACAATAATCTGTTAATCAACAACCCGAGCAAGATATTGAATATTAATTCAGTGGATAAAGTATCTGGGTGAATCCAGGTAAGGGGCCAGATTGAGGCAGATTAAATTTTTACGCAGCTCACGAAATATGGTTTTTCATTTGAGACTTTACCCAGTCCTGGAACTGTTTGACATAATGTTCTTCGGGCATTAACACGCCGTATTCGAATTTCCTTGAACGGATTCCTGCTTGGTTGATCTGTGAAGCATGGGCATCTTCCTGCATGACTTGTATTGCAAATTCAGTAATATTTTCCAGGCCAAAATTTTTATCCTCCAGCGCCTCGGGTAAAAACAACCATTCCACTTCTATTTCTGTCTGCTCCGGCCCGATGGGCAGAATTCGTACAGAGCGCATATAGTCTACATGGGCCGCGATAAATACCGAGGGCAGGCTGACAAAATAGCTTTGACCCCGTTGTATTTCTTCATCGGTTAAATCGGGAAATTTTTGTGAGAGAGCCTGGCCATTTGTCGACCAGGTCTCAGCGTCAGCTCTTAAGCCCCCGGCATATTTCGGATCGGTGTCTCCCTGGTGCTCGGTCCAGTAGGGTTCGTCGAGATAGTGGGTGAGCCGTCGTCCGTAAATCGGAACCAACTGGCTGAGGTCAGGATGGATGTTAGGGCAATGCAAACATTCATTGAAGTTTTCCCAGAAAACCTTCCAATTGCATTGCATGGTCTTTTGCCAACGATGGCCAACAACTAATTTTTCCATGGGCCAGTTTTCGATTCGGTCAGCACCCCGGGCAAATCCCTGTTTGAGATCTTTCGGGTTTTCAGACAGGTTTACAAAAATTCCACCACGCCATTGTTCCACATGGACCGGAAACAGGGGATAGTCGGCTTTGTCAAAATTAGCGGCTTCGGCGTGGGATGTGGTTTTTTGCAACTGCCCGTCAAAACTGTATGCCCATTGGTGATAGGGGCAGACAATCAGTTTGCTGGCAAATTTACCCTGGGTTTCTTTACACAATTGCGACCCACGATGGCGACAGGTGTTATGAAATCCATGTAATTCACCATTTTCACCCCTAACCAATATGATGCTTTGACTGCCAATGTTAAAACTACGATACGATCTGGATTCGATCAAGGTACTGGCATGACAAACATACAACCAGTTTTCATAGAAAATTGAATCCAGCTCTTTGGTATACCATTGTTCATCGTAATACCAACTGGCGTGTAACGAATCAGTGGCTTGTTTCAGGCCACTGAAGTCCTCATCGCCTTTTAGTTTTTTGGCGCCCTTGGGTCGGGTGTTTTGTGTGGGCATAATTCAATCCTACGATTTACAAATCAACTATATAAAACCACGCATCGAACTTCAATGCTTTGCCTGTCCGGCGCATTGTCGGGGGTTGCCGGGTCGGTGAAAGAGCTATGATAGCTGAATGTGCAGCATTTGTTTTCCCCATCGGAGTCTGCCCTCAGTCCGTTTGATCGGGCAAGCCCGCCATAAGAATCCCATTGTTTGATTAATATTGCTTCGTCACGAATCACCTCAGGGTAGTAGTACCATTGGTGATTGGTCGAAAACTTGGCAAAATAATTTTCGCCGATTCGATCGTGATAGCGAACCTCAAAAACTACCAGCTCCTTGGGGCTGACTGTCTGACCATCGCAAAGCGCCAAAGGATCTGCCCCTACGGGCTCAAAAGCAATGTTGCGCCACAGGTTCAAAAATCCAAAGCGAATATTGTTACTTAGAATATGTTCCACTAATTTGGGATCAAGCAAAGATTCTTTATCACCAAGAATGGAACCCAAGGTGTCGTTGACCCCAGGTGGTTGGGTGAGATCGCGAAGGCGTTGGGATGCGCTGGTCAGGGTATAGTCCCCATGTACGGTGTGGATGGGAGCCTGAACCTGCTGACCGCCAGCAATCCGCAGGTTGGTTTTTTTACCCGCAACCGAACGGATGTTATGGTCAAAGGCAAACACCGTGTTTGCACCGGACGCCTGACGAATGATTTCAGCGCACTCGGGATAATAAAAATTGACAACCTGTTGATGATCGTAGAAATTCAGGTCGGGATTTGATAAAGGCTGAGTTAGTAATTCGAAGCCATTGGCGTCAATTGTAAAATGGCAATTATGTGCATCATCGCGAGCATTGCTAATAGTGACGCACTGCTCCGACATAACCGCGCCTTCAGAACCGTGGTCGCTACCGTCCCGATCCCGCCGTGTATACACCTCGCCGTTTCGGTACAGCGAAGATTTTACCGAGTCTGCAAGATAGTCCAGTATGCCGGTGGTAGCTTCAGTATCACACAATCTTTGGGTTGTAGATTTTGACATTTTCTAAGATATTGTTACTCTATTCCAATTGCTTTGGATAATACCTTCTCTGCGAGAGTAAATACTATTGTAATATGCATAACAGATTTTTTGCCAGAAACAATAACAACTGAAAAAGAGAAATTGCCCTTGGTGAGTTATACTTAATAATAATGATTTTGATGAAGATGGATAAAGCACAAATTCAACAACTATTTGCTCAGGCCGCCGAGTTTGACCCAACTCTCAAACCTGCAAAACAATTCTTGTCGCGATTGCCGCGCAAAATGATTTCACCCATCACCTATGATCGCGAGGTTCTATTTAGAAACATGGCTGATGGAAAAATATCTGTCTTTGAGAATTTCCCTTCACCACTTCGTACGCCAGCGCTTCGTAAAAATAACGATCATGCTCAGGTTGTATTGAATGGGTTATTGAAATCCAGGCTTAAAAAGAAAATCCGCGCTAAAACAGGTCGATTAAAAACCGAAAAGTATTTTTCAGTTCAAGAGCTGGTAAAAAAATGGAAGTCTGGCCGCGGCATTTTTAATGTCACGGATTTTCATTTTCGCGAATCAAAAATTGATCAGGTGATTAATCCGGCGCGATTGAGTCAGTTTAATTTGTATCCTGGGTTGAATGATGAAATCGCACAACAGGAAATGATGACCATTGTAATGAGCACCGTCGGTGGATGCTCGGATTCCCATTCAGATGATTCAGATGGTAGCAACCACTGTTTCGTTGGCAAGAAACTCTGGTTGGCCTGGGATACCAACGAAGGTTTAGCAGCAGGAGTAGAGGATCTGGAGAGAGTTGATGTATTCACGGCCTGTAAATTCGATTTTAAATCCTGGTTGTCGCTAAAGTCCGCTTGCTGGTTTACGGTTGAAAATGGTCAGACGTTATTTATGCCTGGGCATCTTACCCATAAAGTCATTACCCTTGAGCCATACCTTGGTGTGGGCAGTTTTTATCTGTCTTTACCCAATTTTTTGCGAACGCTGTCTAAGTGGGTATTGCATAAACCAAACTGGCAAGTAGTTGAAGCCACAGGCTACGCCGACGGTTTATATCCTGAGGTGTTAAACAAATTTATCAATAAGATAAATCGACTATCCAATGCCAGCGAAAACACGCAACACAACTGGGGTTATGATTTCCTCGGTTATGCTACACAGTCCTGGACTAAACAGTATTCCAATTCACAAAGAAAGCAGCTGTTGGGAAAACAGATTCAGCCCAATTTTTCTAAAGAAACTTTTATTCAATTTTGTAAGCGATTGGAAATAATTAATGTCTAACAGACACATCAAAAATAACAGAGGATAAGATTATGGCATTCATCGAACATCTTGATAATATGAAACCGCCTTTACTGTTCAGTGAAACCGGAGAATATTATGGCACCCCAAAGGAGTGGTGGGGTTTTCGTACGCCGCCTTCACACGACTCACCTAAAACCATCGCCCGGCGATTTCTTAAAGCCAATGCAGAGCGCCTTGGATTAAACCCCAGGCTCGAGGGTCTCAGCAGAACACCAAAAGTTTTGACAGGTCTGGGTGCAAGCCATGTCATATTTCGACAATTCTATCGTGGTTATGCTGTACACAAAGGTTTTGTAACAGTACACATTGATAATTTCGGTCGTGTCTATTTGTGTAAATGTCGGGCCGTCCCGGAAAACGAAATGCCAAAAAAGGATATGTTCAGGCGCAGTAAAACCGAAATCAAGAAGGTAGCGATCCAGGAATTGTCAAAAAAGCGGACTAAATTAAGGAAAAAATCTGGACATAAAATTCCGCCAAGCACAATTTACGTGCATAGCTGTATCAAACAGTGGTTTTTAAATTGGGGGGTGATACGGCCGTGCTGGCGGGTACGCGTCCACTGTACCAAGCCGAAAGAAACCTGGACATTGTTTTTCAGGGATGATCTTACCCGGCCAAAAATGCTGGACTATATTTACGGCATTTTGTTAGCCGCACCTGCTGCCAAATCAAAACCAAAACCCAAAACTACGCCAAAGTCTAAACCAAGACGAAGGTCTCGACGCAGCCGTGAAAACTGGGCTGATGGGGTCGGATTAGTATTTTCGCCTAATCCCATTGTTTCAACGGGAAGTCATGACGATTTGCTCGAGATCGAAACTAGATCAGACGTCCTTGATGGCAAAACTGTTTACCATTCAATGGTCAAGACCAAAACCAAAGCACCCTCTTTTAGCGCCTACCGCGTGGTTCGGATTCCCGATCTTAACCCACGGGGAAAAGGCCAACTCAATGGCAAACGAGTGGACGTACGAGTGACCAGCGGCAATCGGGTCATCGGCGAAGTCACCAAGCCGAGAAAAGATGATCTCAAGGGGTCAGAGTTTCGCAATCCAACTTATCGGTTTATGCGATTTTCCGGGGATCAGGGATTTGAGGAAGTGATGGCCTACTATTATGTCGACGCTGCTATCCAATGGCTGGAAAAAATTGGATACAAGGACAGGCGGTATATATTTCAGACCGCAGGCACAATCAAAGAGCTGACATCGACCGGAAAACTACGCAGATTGGAAGTTCCGCGTGGGAAAGCCATGCAGCTGGTCGTCAATGTTTATCATTCCCATGAAGATGACGCATTTTACGAACCTATTACTCAGCAACTCTATTTTGGAACCGGCCAGGTCAGTGAACTCGAAGATGCTGAAACCTTATTACATGAATTTGGACACGCTCTTCAGGATTTTATTTGCAACGGTTTTGGATTTACTCCCCAGGCCGCGGCCATGGGCGAGGGGTTCAGTGATTATTTCGCTGCAAGCTTTTTCTATGATCAAAAACCCGATGCCTGGAAACCCACAGTTATGAGTTGGGATGGAGTCGTAATTGGTATCGAAAAGAATGAAAATATAAGCCGATCTGAAGACGACCGTCGGGCAGTAAAGTTTCCGCCTTGTTTGCGTCGGATGGATGAACCCTATACCTTCGAGGATTTCAACGAAGAGGGTGACAGTCATCATAACGGAGAAATCTGGTCAGCAACACTATGGGATATTCGCATGGCACTGGGTCGGGAGATTGCAGATAAAATTATTATCGATTCCCACTTTGAACTCAGCACCCACACCAACTTTCGAAGAGGTGCACGGGCAATCTTGCACGCGGATGATAATATTTATGGAAGCGTCCACAGCGAAGTCTTGTTGGAAATTTTTGCCAATCGGGGAATTAGTATTTTTGGCGAAATCCAAAATGTTTGAAAACTAAACTCCCAGGCGTTTTTGCATGGCCTTTAGTTCGTGGTAATACCAAAGTTCACCGGTATGCTGCATTAAATCTTCTGACTGGTTGAGTAAAGTGACACCTTGTTCGTTCATGCCGGCGCGAATGCAGGCTTCTCCAGCAATAGCTTTAAAATAAGGTGTTTCGATTTCGTCTTCCGCCCACAGATCCAGGGCGTCACAAAATCGTGTTACCGTCTCAACGGTTGGGTCTTCCGTGCAGATAGCCCAGCGCAAAAAGAAATCGGAAATGTCTCTCCACAATACCAGATCCTTGTCAGCTACAAATGCCAAGGTGCGCTCAGCGATTTGCCGAACCCGAGCAGGGTCACCCCGGAGCTGATGCAGATAACAGGCATTGGCCAGGGAAAGTGCGTGGCTATAGGCCGGGCCGTTTTCGGAATAATCTATAGACTCTTCACTGACTTGTAAAGCGCGTTCGGAATCACCCATCATATGCAAGGTCCAGGATAGGTATGCCTGGCAGACGCTAGGATACTGAACATCCAAAACCTCGGATGGCCAATCCAGGCCATGGCTTAAAGCCGCTTCGAGATGGTGCTTTGCTTTGTCCATGTCGCCAACGGCGAAACATTGCATACCACAGCATTGGTGACCGGCGATGATACATGCTTTGTCCTGATGCTGTTCTCCAATTTTGAGCAAATCAATGGCTGATGGCTTACACTCCTTCAACCGAGCCGCGCCGAAATAGGCGTTAAATTCTCCATCACGAACTTTAAGGATGGTCTCTATATTGTCGGTTTCCCGCCACAATGCCGCCGTTCGTTGCAAGGTTTCAAAGGCCTGGGCTGATCCGGTACCAAAAGCGGCGCGCTCAATATTTCCAAGCTCGTAGCGTAGTTCCAGCTCCTGCTTGCGGCGGTCTTCGCTCTCGGACTCACTCATCAGCAGTTCAACAGCCTGGTGTAAGTGACGCGCGGCCTCAATATTCGACCAGTTCTCCGCTGCTTTATCTGCTGCCAGTTTCCATTGCGTAATAGCCTCCTGGGATCTTCCAGCTGACCCCAAATGGGTTGCCAAAACTTCAGCGCGATTGTCGATTAAAACCGTATCCTGATTGGTTAGTGCATCCGCAACTTTGCTGTGCAGTTCCTTGCGACGGGAACGCAGGATGCTTTCATAGGCGGCGTCACGCAGCAAGGCGTGCTTGAAAATCCAGGTCGGATCGGTCTGAGTATTGCGTTGTCTTAATACGCCTGCTTCTTCCATTTGCTTTAGCCCTGGGTTAACTTCTTCCAGCGGGCGTGAAGTTATTGAACACAACAATGGCGCGCTAAATTCCCTGCCCACCACCGATGCAATTTGAATGACATCTCGAATTTCCGGTGTGCGATCAAGTCTGGCCATTAGCGAATCACGCAGCGAGTTGGGAACATTAAGTGCGGCGATGGTTGATTCCATGTTGTCTGCAGCGTTGGCTACAGCATCAAGCAGGGTGTTTGTCAGTTCTTCAACAAATAGTGGAATGCCTTCGGTTTTGTCGAGTAAAGACTCAAGCAGTTTTGGAGGTAGTACATTTTCCCCTACAATATTATTGATTATTTCAGCACAAGACGACGCGCTCAATCGCTTAACATTTACAACGTCCACATTGGCAGCAATATCCCATGGTGTGCGGAATTCAGGGCGACTGGTTATCAATAACAGCAATCTGCCCTGGGTTCGGGTTTCAATCAAACCGCTCAACCATTCCAGGGTTGAAGGATCAATCCAGTGAACATCTTCAATAATCAATACCAGGGTTTGTTTGGCCGCGACTTCGTCGATCCAGGCTAACAGAGCATCCAGTGCCCGGGCATTTTGTTGACGGGTTGTCAGACTGGATTTGTCAATTTCCCCATTTATAGTAATCCCGACCAATTGTCCGACGCAGGCAATGGACAATGGATCCATTGCCGGGGAATCGACAAAAAGGTTAACCAGGCTTGCGGATTTTTCTTTTGCTGCATCCGATGGGCGAATTTTTGCAAGGGCTTCCAGCCCCTGTTTAATCGGAAAAAGGGGTGTGTCTGTAGCTAAATTGGAACAATGCAAAACCGTTTCGAAATGCTCTTCGCTTCTCAATCGCTGTCGCATGGCATAAACCAGCGCAGATTTTCCAATCCCAGCTTCACCGATCAGCTGGACAATCTGGGCGTTTCCGGCTTTGGCATTCTCGTATCCATCGAAAATTTGTTGTAACTCGCGATCACGACCCACAATGGCATTACCTGGAAATCGCGAACCGGTTTCGTTATCCAGAGGGGTAGAGGTAGATCGCCCAATGGCCTGCCACACCGACTGGGCCTGGCTGTATCCTTTTACCTCCTGATTGCCATGATCTTTCCATTCGATGCCCATGCGGATGAGTCTGCGCGTGCTGTCAGCAACATAAACTGTATTCGGGTCGGCAAGAGACTGGAGTCGCGCAGCGAGATTGGGAGTGCTACCGATTGCCAAGGTTTCGGTGTGAGCATCCCCAAGAACGGTTTCACCTGCAATGACTTCCCCCGAAGCAATACCAACCCGGGTCTGTAATGTCACCTCCACCGCGGGTTTTAATTTGCTAACGGATTCGATCAGGTCAAGACCGGCCAGCACGCTGCGTTCCGCACTGTCTTCCAGGGCGCGGGGATAGCCAAAGTAACAAAGCATGCCATCACCCACATGGCGTGCGATATAGCCGTCATATTTTCGAATTACTTCTTCCGCTGCTTCATTGAACAGGCGAATGACGTCGCTAACGTCTTCCGCATCAAATCGCGTGGCCATGTCTGTGGACCCGACCAGATCACAGAACATCACCGTCAGGTGGCGTCGTTCGGGGGAGCCCGAAATAGCCGGTTCTGTGGGGGGGTGGGCTGGTGTGGTGGCTTGTATAGCAATAGCCGTTCCGCACTCACCGCAAAACTTTCGATCCGGTGGGCCGAGGGTGTTGCAGGCTGGACAAGGTGTTTCCAGGTTGCCACCACAGGATTCGCAGAACTTCACACCTTCACGGTTTTCGGTTTGGCAGTTATTGCATTGCATTTGATCTAGATTTTCTTATTTTAGCTTCAAACCTAAAGGGTAGTCATGATACGCGGGGTTGTCCAGAGGCTTATTTCAGTTTGCAGAAAATGGGTAGAATAGAGGCTATGAGAAAAATTACCATTAGCCTAGGATTTATCATTGTACTATTATTAATCTGGCAATTGTTTCATCGTGCCCACATTGACGAGGACGGGACCGAAGTTGGATATTTATTGGAAATAACAGGTGAGCGGGTGATTTGAACTTGTTTGCCTTATAAAATTGACTAGAATAACCAGAGTAATTATTCAAACGCTTTATTTGCACTAAGACTATGCAGATCATTCCTCAATCCGCCGCTATGGGCGCCGAAATTCGTGGTGTGGACTTAACCAAAAAATTACCCGCGAAAGAATTTGAACAGGTTAATCAGGTACTCCTCGACTATCAAATTATATTCTTTCGTGATCAGGATTTAAGCCACAAGCAGTATATAGATTTTGGAAATTGTTTCGGCGAACTCAAGGATTACATGTTTGCAGACGGCATTGACGGATATCCGTTAATCACCGAAATCGTTAAAACCGAAGATGAAACTGAAAGCTTTGGCAGCTATTGGCATTCAGATTCAACCTTTCTTGAGCGGCCGCCCAAGGCAACCATACTGTTGGCCAGGCAGGTTCCCCCCCGGGGCGGCGACACCCTTTTCTCTGACATGTATGCCGCCTACGATGAGCTTTCCGAGGGAATGAAAACCGTATTGGCAAGCCTCAATGCGATTGGGTCTGCTAGCGTCTTTTCCAGAAACGAAGATTTGTATCACGGGGTAAAGAGCAAAAATAGTGACAAGGAAACCCAACAGGCTATTCATCCTGTGATTCGTACTCACGATGAAACGGGTAAAAAAGCACTATACGTTAATACCATTCATACCCTGTGTTTTGAGGGCATGACTCGGGAAGAAAGTATGCCGATGTTAAATTATTTATACGATCTGGCCGCCCGTCCCGAATACAGCTTTCGTCTGGGTTGGGAGTTGAACACCCTGGCGGTATGGGACAATCGCTGCGCCCAGCATTACGCACTCAATGACTATCACGGTCACCGAAGAGTCATGCATCGTTTGATTGTTGAGGGCGATCGGCCAAAATAAATTTGCTAGCTGAATTTTCTATTTCAACCAATCTCAAAAGAGGTCACGCCAAAAATTTTGGCCATAGGTAAATAGGGTGACTCTAGGGTATACATTCGCGCGGTTTCGAATACCACTTCCATGTTGTAACGCTTTGCCAGCGAAATGGCATGTTTGTTGACCTCAGGAATATCCAGAAAAACAGGTTGGGAGGTCGCTTTGGACATCAGGGCCAAATAAAGCACTTCGCCAATTTTCGGGGTATCCCCATAAAGCGGTCCAATTTTGTATCCAGTTAGACAGGGGCGAATAACACCATAGCCCAATAGCGAACCATTGCGCACATATCCCAGGGCATGGCATCCAGTCTGGGTAACCCAGGATTCAACAAATTTTCGTCTGGTTTCGGGAAAAAGATCCTGTTCATATTTATGCAGAGTTTCAATGGGAAGTGTAGACAGCGGCACAACAACCTTGTCTCGACGCACAGCCCCGCCTCCTGTTCCCTGATAGCGAATATTGCCATAGGCAAGTTTGAATCCCGACTTCATATAATTTTTTTGTTGGTCTGAAACACCATCCAGACCGATATTTCGGTTACCTAGATAATCCAATCCTGCATTCCAGATTTGCATTCCATAGCCCTGACCACGAAACTCGGGTTTGACAATATAAAACCCGAGGAACCCAAAGGTCTCGCCATATTTGATCACTGATATGGTGGAGATGGGCTCACCATTAAGTTTGCCGATTAAAAAGCCCTTAGGGTCCGCTTGGTAATAGCACTCAGCATCATTGTTGCCAGGATTCCAGCCTTCAACACCCGCCCAGTGAATAGCGATATCAACTTCGCTTCGGCACATGGGGGCAATTGTGAACTTAGATTCTGACATGTGACCAAAAATAATATCAATGGATGTGGTTAAACTTTCAATTATACTTATTGATTTGATATTTAAAAAACTAATTCAGCTGCAAATTAAATTTGAATATGACGAATAAGTTCGATCCCGAAAACCCAAGTGAAAAAAACCTGGGAGAGGTTGCGTCTGGTTTAACGGCATTGCCTGCTGCCGCTTATACCAATGCCCAATACCATGAATTCGAGTTGACGCAACTTTACAAAAACAGCTGGATGGCAATCGGTTTTGCCTCGGAATTTGCTGACAAAGAGCAGGCGTCTCCAATTGACATATTAGGTCAATCCTTGCTTGTTACCCGAGACAAGGATGATCAGCTTCACGTATTTGCCAATGTCTGCCGTCATCGAGGACACTTGTTGCTGAACAAACCCTGTATCAAGAAAAAGTTATTAACCTGCCCATACCATTCATGGAGTTATGCCCTGGACGGGCAATTTGTCAAAGCGCCATTTTGGGATGGCACAAAAAATTCCAAACCGAATGCGGAACAAAAAGCGAACATGGGTTTAATATCTATAAGATTTTCAGTTTGGTACGACATAATTTTTATCAATCTGTCTGGTATAGCCCAACCCTTCGAGCAATTTATCAGTGGCATACAAGGGCGTTGGGGGGATCAACGCCCGGCAACATTGCTGCGGCGATTCAGTGAAAGGGAATATTCTGTGCAGGGGAACTGGAAACTGGCCGCAGAGAATTTTCTCGATAATTATCACCTGCCCTGGATACATCCAGAAATTGGTAGTTCTATGGAAGCCTCCCTTGGTCTCGAGGTGGAGAACATTCAGCTCTCCCCAGATATTATGGGTTTCACCCACCCCACCGCAGGAAGCGACAAAAGCAAATCAGAAATGCCCCTGCCGGGCTGGCCTGGAATGGATAACGCTAATCAAATGCGCCAGGATCTGCTATTTATTTTCCCCAATACCTGCCTGGTAATGGAAGGCAATTACCTCTGGTCCATGTTGCTGTTTCCCAGGGGGGTGGGTGGCGTGGAAGAAAAACTGGCATTGTATGTAGTCGACGATGGGGCGATGACCGGGCAATACAAATTGTCCCGCCAGCAATTAGCAAATGTGATTTACAGGATCAACGACCAGGATTCTGAAGTAATTAAAAACCTTCAGGCAGGCCGCCAGGGCGATGCAGCATCAAAAGGAATTTTTAATGACCGTCACGATCAGCTGGCCAAATGGTTTCACCAGCGCGTGGCAAATCTTGTACTTAGCTAAGGGTCGATTCTAGAGAATATAATATGACCCAAAAACTCGAAATATTTCAATCGATTTGGTCCATGGAATTACGCCGACCCGATGGCTTTAGCTGGTCCACAGAAGAAAAATTCGAAATGATTGCCGAGGCTGGATATGATGGCGTGGGAATCGATTTTGCCTGGAGCGATGTGGACGACGCTAAAGCATACATCCCATTAATGGAAAAATATAATCTGGGTTGTGCTCTTATAGCTTTTCCCACCACCCTGGAAGATCTGCAAAGGGTGGTGGATTTATCAAAAGATTTTGATACCCGCTATATCGCCATCAATGCACGTTACTTTCCCTGGACTGCGGTCGAAGCGGAAAGTCGGGTTCGAGGCTGGCTGGAAATGGGAGAAAAGGCAGATATTCCAGTTTATCTGGAAACCCACCGTTATACCCTGACCAATGATGTAGTGTTCACCCTAAATCTTATGGATTTGATTCCAGAGTTGGAGATGGTGGCGGATTTATCCCACATCGTCGTTGCCAGGGAATTTCCCGAGCCAGTGGATGAATTGTCTGGGCAATTAATTGATAGAATATTAAAACGATCCGCATCATTCCAGGGGCGAGTCAGTTCCCGGGAGCAGATCCAGGTGCCCCTGGGCTTCGCCCAGCATCAGTACTGGGAAATGATATATGCCCAGTGGTGGGAACAGGGAATGGGATACTGGCGGGAGCGCAACCCTGAAGATGGGGTTTTGAATTTCCTCTGCGAACTCGGTCCACCGCCTTATGCCATTACCGGCGAGGATGGTTATGAGCTAAGTGATCGTTGGCAGGAAGGGCTGATTATTAAAAAAAGAGTCGAGGAGATTTGGCAGAACCTGGAACAGATCAGATCATGAGTAGTCATGATGCAAACAGGCTGGACTTTCCCCATCTTGATTCCATAGCCGAGATATTGGCCAACTACAAAGCGGGTGAACCTGGACACTTAGACGGCAGGTTAATATTTAGGCCTGAACCATTTAACTGGGATTTGGATAGCCTCAGAGCCGAACATCCCGAGGTGCCGGTGAATACCCATGAACTTTTCGCCTTAGGCATGCGTAGTCAGATATCCCTGGGGGATATTGTTCTTGGCTTGAAAGAAATCAAAGGTGATACTGCGGCGGTTGATTATGAGACCAAAAGGAGCTTGTACGGTGTGGTCAACTGTAGACGACTGCGTAAAAGAAAATTGACGTCGTATTCGTTTCATCGACATTTCGGCCAAATTATGTCTTTTCTGTGGGTGGGAACCTCCACAGGGAGCGGTTTACATTACGACCCCTTCGACAATGTACTGCTGCAATTACAGGGTAAAAAGAAACTCACTGTATTTCCGGCTGAGGTGAGTAATAAAATAAGCAAACTCAAATATGTTTTATTGGCGGATCCTCTCAATCTGTTTTGCCATAAAAATCTAAAGAAACATCGATGGTTGAACGAAGTCCCCTATTATGAAATAGTACTTTCGCCTGGGGACGCCGTGGCCATTCCGTCGGGGGCATACCATACCGCCAAAGCCTTAACAAACGATTCTATTTCAATCAATGCCTTCGTCAGTCCAAAAATGTGGAAATCCTATTCCAGTGAATTTGCCCGCAAGGATATACAATTACCCTGGTGGATTATGAATATAGGGATTTTAATTTCACGCTGGAAATATTACATCGGTAAGGAAGGCTGGCATGCCGGGCCATACGAATTTATGTAACCGCTAACTGGCCGCGGCTGGAAATATATATTACATATTGGATAGAAGATCCCTGAAACTAGCAGAGCCTGGGGCGGCAGGAAATCTTAGTCAGAATTAACGATACAGTAGCGGCTTTAGATTTATAAGTCGTCTGGAAACAAGCAGATTTCAGCACCATCGCCTATTTCGACATCCTCAGAGACCACAACACTACTGCCTTCAGCGGTGCATCGAAATCCGCTCCCGAAGCTGGCTTCAATTTCCACGGAGCCGGTTACGAAATCATCCAATACGTCAATCTCCGTATTCAAATAAAACAGGCAAATATAAAAACATTCCTCTACCTGTCCGGACTCTTCAGGAATTGGAGTCCCGCCCACAGTCATGGTGCAGGTTATATCACCGGGGTCCACGCGGTCTTCACAATTGGGTAATTCCACAACGGTGAACAAAAATATATCCTGAAAAGCATCGGGTTCATCATCATACAAAATCCACCCTCCAGAGCAACTGACAATGCTGCAGCCCGACGTCGCCGCATGGGCGGGGGTCATTACCGAATTTACCACGGGTTTCGCCCATTGGTTAGGTAGAATTTGGGTGCCTGTATAAGCGCTACCCAGGGCCAGGGTTTTTATCAACCGCCGTCTGGATGGACTTTTTTGGACTAACTCTTTTTTTGTTTCTTCTGAGTTCACAATTCCCTCTCCTGTATAATTCGGGTAGCGCTATTGTATATCAACAATATCCTCTCGGGTCAACCGAAGCAAAATCAAAAATTTGCCCGATTTTTGTTGTTTAAGCTACGTGGGAAGCGAACCAGGGCCTAATCCAGAGCGTGGCCCATAGCTTGGCCCAGCTGATTCACCCACGGTGGAAATATTATCGATGCATGATTTCCGGGCAATTCCACTGTTTCTACGCCCTGTTCAGCAATCAAACTCCAGTTTAAGTCCCATGGGCCTAGATTTTGCAATGTTTTACGAAGCACTTCGCTACGGTAGTAGGTAAGACGGCCTGGATAGATTTGGGGGCGATAATTTCGAACCGCCAGGCTGATGATCTGATTAGCCATAACCGGGCGTTTTTTCTTGCCCTGGTATTTTTCGATGACGGCCTCAAATTGCTTTTCTCTAGTTTCGGGGTCATCATAACCTTTATCAGCGTAGCGTCTCAAAGCTATATTTCCGGTCCGTTTGGCGTATTTGAACCCAGAAAACAAATTTTTGGATCCTGATTTTCTTATATTTTCCAGTACAGCACAGAGCATGCGGTTTCCAGATACTTTGCTGGCTAGTATCGGGAAATTAAAGGGGGTATCGATTATTCCTGCGTGTTCAATTTCATGGCCCATTCGAACGAGTTGTTGGGCTATTTCCAAGGTAAACACCCCTCCAGCAGACCAGCCTGCAATACGATAGGGGCCTTCAGGTTGGACGTCGGTAATCTCCTTTACATAAATCTCACACATGTCTTCCACGGTGGTCAAAATGTTTGCCTCGGGCCGCAGATTGGGAGACTGTAATCCATAGACTGGAAAATTATCAGGCAAGCTGCGGACCAGGGGGAAGTAACATTGGGTTGTTCCACCTGCTGGATGTACCAGAAACAAGGGTGATTCACTGCCCCCTTCTCGCAGTTGCACCAGGCATTTTGAATTTGATCCGCTCCTACGCCGTACCCCAGGCAAAATCTGGGCAGCGATATAACGGTTTTGGGCATCATCCTTGGTAGTTTTAAATTTACCCGGGGACTTTAGATTGGCTTTCCCAGCCTGCTCGGAGCTGCCCTGATCTTGGTTTGGGTGCTGGGTTATAGCCTGCTCTGCCAGTTTCTCCACTATTACCGCGATGGTGCCCGCAGTGGTGGGGTCTTCAAGAAACTCTTCGATAGTGACGACAACCCCAAAATTATCGAAAACCTGCTCCAGCATAATTACCACGGCAAGGGAATCTCCGCCCATGAGAATAAAATTACCATCCATGGGAACTTGTTCCATTTTAAGCAGCGGACTCCAGATATTGCGAATGGTTTTGGAGACCGCAGCGATGTCGATTCCGGAATTTCGACTATAAGGATTTTTAGCGGTGGTTTGGACCATTAATGATCAGCAGGGTTTAAATAGTTGGATTGTAACCTTCTAAATTGTGATAATGTCATTACTGCGAACCGACTCGATTGGATCGAGCGCCATAGTATCTAGAGTTCAGAATAGCTGATTCACATGGTGCGGGTTAAGGCCTAACTAAAAATTTTTATTGATGGTCAATTGAAATTGTGAGAAAAAGCCTCGTTGTTAAGTTACAAGAGCATTAAGCCAGAATAATTCCGTAGCCCATGAAATCCAAACAACAAACTGGAAATCACCCCATAGCCGTGATTGGAATGGCGCTGCGAGTGCCTGGGGCCTCTACCCCAGAACGGTTTTGGCAAAACTTGTTGGTGGGTAGAGACACCCTGACCCGAACAACACGGGACCAACTTCGGTTCAAGGGGGTCCCTGAAGATGTTGTCAGCAATCCGTTGCTGGTTTGTGCTAAACCCACGCTTACGGATATCGACTACTTCGACAATGATTATTTCGAAATGTCGCCCTATGAGTGCGAACGCATAGACCCAGTGCATCGCCTGTTTCTGGAATGTGTAGTTGAGGGTTTGGAGCGGGCCGCCATTCGAACCGGGCCCGATGGGCCGGTGACAGGGATATTCTCAGGGGTTGAGGGAGACTACCGACGGACCAATCTTAAACATCTCAACTATGCCAGCGACCCCTCCCTGGCGACTCAGGTTCGGTTGGGCTCGGAAACGGAATTTGCCGCAGCCCGGGCTTCGTATAAGCTAAATCTGACCGGACCGAGTTTTGCAGTGGAAGCGGCCTGCGCAACATCTTTGCTCGCCATTCATCTTGCTGCGGATAGCTTGCGCAGCGGTGCCTGCGAGGTTGCTATCGCGGGTGGCGGGGCGGTGCTGCTGCCCAATTTTCCAGCCTATCTTGGTGGACTGGAAGGCATGTTGTCATCTGGGGGCAGGATCCACGCATTTGACGCACGGGCAGACGGCACCATTTTTGGTAGCGGCGCGGGAGTTGTAGTACTACGACCTCTGGAGACGGCCATTGCCGCAGGGAATCAGATTCATGCTGTATTGGTGGGATCGGCCACATCCAATGATGGCAACCCGCCAGGAAAGGAAAGTTTTATTGCCCCCAGTTCCAGCGGCCAGAAATTGGCCATTAAAGGCGCGCTGGATGATGCGGGCATCAATGCGGATACAATTGGATATATGGAGGCCCATGGCACAGCCACATTGCTCGGCGATCCAACCGAGGTATCTTCATTGACCGATGTGTTTCAGGTTGATACCGATCGTAAGAATTTCTGTGCTATCGGTTCGGTTAAATCCAATGTGGGTCATTTACGCAATGCCGCGGGAGTGGTCAGCTTCATCAAAGCCTGTTTGGCGGTTAGCAAAAAAACACTTCCCCCCGCAGCGAATTTTGAGCATCCCAATCCGATGATCGATTTTCAGAACAGCCCGTTTTATATAAACACCGAAACCCTGCCCTGGGACCAGGGATCCCATCCGCGCAGGGCAGGGATTTCAGCATTTGGCTTTGGTGGGTCCAATGTTCATGCAATCGTTGAAGAATACACAGCACCCGCCGAACCAAAAACCACCAAGGCATTACCGACAATAATTCCATTATCAGGATTGTCCCCTGAAATTTTGAACCACCAGCTTGAAAACATCCATGCCTATATCCAATCCAATCCAGACCAGTCCCTGGAAAATATTGCTCACAGCCTTAGACAACGTAAACGACTTAGTCACTCGGCCTGTCTGATCTATGATCCCCGTGTTAATGGAGACCTGGCAAACCAGTTTGAAAAAGTTGTAGGCCAGAGTGATCGGGGAACCTATCCCACGGTTTTCCTGTTTCCTGGACAGGGCGCCCAATATGCGGGCATGGGGGGTCAGTTATATGAAAGTGAAGCGGTATTTCGCGAATCTGTCGACCAGTGCGCAGAATTACTATTACCCGAACTGGAATATGATGTTCGTACTTTATTGTGCGACCAGCATTCGAAGAAACATAAATCACGGCGTGAGCAAATACACCAAACAGTAAACGCTCAGCCAGCGCTGTTCACCCTGGAAATTTCGCTGGCCAAATTATTTTGCAGCTGGGGGCTAGAGCCAGATTATCTGCTAGGCCATTCTATTGGTGAGCTGGTTGCTGGTTGCGTAGCAGAAGTGATGAGCATCGAAGATGGCGCGCGACTGGTCGCCGCCCGAGCCAGGTTGATGCAGCAATGTGATTTGGGATCCATGATTGCGATATTTTTACCCATCAACGAGGTAGAAGCCCGGCTTCCAGAAACCCTGGATATTGCCGCGATTAATGCCCCGAACCTGACCGTGGTTTCTGGCCCCTCAGAAGCCATAACAACGTTTGAGGGCGATATCTCTGCCCAGGGCATTGGCTGTCGATTGCTGGACACCTCCCATGCGTTCCACTCTCGGATGATGGAACCCGCACTGGAAGAATTTAGCAAAGTAGCGGCAACCCTGGTGTACAACAATCCAAAAATACCTATCATATCCAATGTTACAGGAACACCGATTACCCCACGCCAGGCCAAAGACCCAGCGTATTGGGTGGGTCTGGTTCGCCACCGGGTAAATTTTTCCCAGGGCATGGCCTGGTTATTATCCCACCATAAGCAAATTTTTCTTGAGCTTGGTCCGGGCAGCACACTGTCTGATATGACCCGTTTCCACGACCGCAATGCCAGCGTTACCCCATCAATGGTTGGTGGTTCTGTTGAGGAGAAATTTAGCGAGCAACACCGAATCTATCGCGCGCTGAGCCAGGTATGGTGTTACGGCGTAAATATAGACTGGGGTTTGTTTGAGCAGGGGCGGATCCAACGAAAAATTACATTACCAACATACCCATTTCAGCGCCAACGTTTCTGGATCAATCACCCCGATGCGGGGCCCCAGAGAGCCCTCCACCTATATCGTCGCGGATGGAAGTTGGAGGAAACGTCTGATTCAGCGGATCAACCTGTAATCTCCGATAAGCGGCCGTGGATTGTACTTATGGATGGCTGTGGTCTTGGAGCGGCTATTGTTCAATATTTGGAAAAATTGAAACAGCTCGTAATCACGGTTACAACGTCAAAAAAGTTTAGCCAAATTGATAACCGCAACTACACCATCAGGCCAGCCAACCGTGATGATGCGAGAAGTCTGTTTGAGTCTGTTGGTAGTGCAAATCCAGAGCTAGCACCGCGAATTTTGCATCTGTGGACGATCTCAGGGTCAGCCGGGGCACACAATGATGCAACGAGTTTTCAGCACAGTTGTGAAATGGGCTTTTATAGTTTGCTGGCATTTGCCCAGGGTGCCCATGATTATTCAATGGCGGGGTCACTGGATATTCTTGCTGTAACCGATGGGATGTTGGCCCTGGATGATGAAGCAGGACCAGCCTATGCGGAAAAGTCGTCCATCATCGGGCCGTGTCGTTTGATTTCCACAGAAATCCCAGGGGCGTGGGTCCGTGGATTAGACGTGCCTGATTTTGAGCCCGAGCAGATTCCCCAGTGGTTGGTAGAAGGTATTGTCGACCAGGCCACCAGGCTTCAGTCAGAATCCGATTCAGAAAGCCTGGCTATTTTGCGGCCCCAGGGGGTGTTTCGAGAACAATTGATGGAACAACCCGAAATGGCAATTAGTCGAGCAAACTTGCGAAATGGCGGAACGGTTTTGATTACAGGGGGTTTGGGCGGTCTAGGCCCACTGTTTGCAAAAGCGATCTACCAGTGGTGTCATGCCCGATTGATTGTTACAACGCGACAAAAAATGCCGCCAAAGAAAGATTGGCAGGCAATATCCCAGGAAAACAACCGTCTCGCCCGGGGGATTAAGCAGCTAGTGGAACTTGAATCCTTGGGCGCTGAAATACTCGTGCTAGAAGTTGATATAGCCAATTTGAAAGCTTTGACAACTGGGTTGAATAAGGCAGTGAAAAAGTTTGGCACCATTAATGGTGTTTTACACGCTGCTGGAACTACCGACGATGGGCCCGTTCTGGGGAAATCCAGAGAAGCCGCAAATGAAGTTTTTTCGGGTAAGGTAATGGGTGCATTCAATTTGGAAAAGATATTTGACCAACAGCCACTCGATTTTTTCATTCACTTTTCTTCTGTCTCATCAGTCCACCCGAAAACCGGCCAAGTAGATTACAGTTCTGCCAATGCGGTGCTCGATGCATTGGCCTCCCGGCGTAGGAGCACCTGCTCTGGTCTCAATTCTGCTATCGGTTGGGGTTCGTGGTTAGAAATCGGGCTGGCCGCGCGCACAGCTGGGGTGGAGTTTGGATCACAAAATGAGAAAGAAGTAGCGGCATTGTCCACGGACTCTTCGAAAGCTACGCCCGTTAACCACCCATTACTATCATCTTGCCAAATACTCGAAAATGGCAATGGTGTTTATCAAGGTCAGCTGGATCCTGATCAACACTGGACCATCGCCGAGCATCGAATCGATGACAGGTGTTTGATGTCAGGCACCACAATTATTGAATGCCTCTATATCGCCTACTCAGCGTTTTGTGGCCAAAAACAGGTAGTACTGTCCAATCTTGTTATTGTCAAAGCATTTTACATTGGCCTGCCCGAAACTCGATTTCGGGTTGTCATCGAAAAACTCGAAGATGATATTCAATTGAGATTTGAATCATATGATACGCAGGCGAAAGAGTGGGGGATTCATGCGAGTTGTACTGCGAGTCTGTTGGTTGAAGATGAACCAGAATTTATTGACGTCGAATCGCATTCAAATTTGGCAAAACAATGGGATCATTCTATTTGGACGGTAAAGTCTAAAGACTGGTTTTTTGGTGATCACTGGAAATGTGTTAATTCGTCCAAGGAGAATAAAGGCGCAACCTGGACCCATCTTTCTCTGCCCAAAAAGATTTCAGGTGATGTAACCAAGTTTGGATTGCATCCAGCCTTGTTTGATCAGGGCCTGACCCAGTCCGCAAACCGATTTTTTCGCCATTCTGTTCCTTATGCATTCGAAAGTATAAAAGTTTATCGACCACTGGAACGCAGTTGCGTGGTGATTGGTGATTCCAGTTTAACTGGAAATACGCGAACCTTTGATATTCAGTATGCCGATCCAGATGGCCAGGTTGCTATTGATATCCGGGGTTATATAAAACGGGAAATCGACAGCAGTAAGTCTGTGATTGAAGCGGACAACGCTGGAATTTCGTCAACAATAAATGACAAGAGCGGACCCTTTTGTATTTCCACAAGTCGTCCTGGAGATTTGGAGGCGCTGGAAGTTAACGCATTAGATTTGCCAGCACCGGGCGCAGATGAAATCCAGATAAAAGTAGCAGGCGCGGGTCTAAATTTTCGTGATGTTCTCGCCGCCATGGGTCAGTTCGGAAACATCGAGCCTGGAGAAATTCAATTGGGTGTCGAATGTAGTGGGGTAATCACAGCCCTGGGAGAAAAGGTTAACAATTTTAATATCGGTGATCCCGTACTCGCATTGGCCCGGCCTGCTCTCGCTAGCCATGTTAACGTCGAAGCGCGGTTGGTGCGGAACATACCAATTAATATGAGCTTTGAACTGGCTGCTGGAATCCCAACGGTTTTTTTGACCGCTCATTATGCCCTCAATGAGTTGGCCAAAATTCAGGAGGGAGAACGAATTCTCATACATGCCGCAACTGGCGGTGTGGGACTGGCAGCGATACAGATTGCCAGGCTCAAGGGTGCGGAAATATTCGCTACCGCTGGTCGGCCAGAGAAACGAGAATACCTCGAAGGGCTTGGGATTGAGCATATTATGGATTCCCGCTCCACTGATTTTGCAAATGAGATCATGGAAATTACCGCGGGAGAAGGGGTTGATATCGTGCTCAATTCCCTGGTCGGAAATTCAATCGACGCTGGTTTGGATATATTGAAACCTTTGGGTAGATTCGTAGAAATTGGCAAACGTGATATCTACGCCAACACACCCCTTGGATTATCTCCGTTTCGTAAGAATATCAGCTATTTTTCCGTAGACCTGGCCATTGTCCAAAAACAACACCATGACCTGTTCACAGAGTTATTTGACTGGGTTATGCAAAGACTCAACAATGGCTCTCTGGAAGCGGTTCCAACTACGGTAGTGCCTGTGGATCGTGTGTCAGCGGGATTCCAGAGAATGTCCAGAGCTGACCACATTGGGAAAATTGTGTTTAAGATGTGTGAGTTGAAAGTGACTCCAGATAGTCCAGCCTACAATGCGTCCACATTGTTTCAATTCGAAGAAAAATTTGGCAAGGGCATAACCCCAGATTTTGGAAAAGAGGCATTTCGACAAATATTTTCCAGTATAGATGTTCCTGGAAATTTCCTGGCGTCCAGTTTTAAGTTTGATGAAATAGCGTATCGAATACAAAAATCATCAGGGATTTTGGGAAAATCGAGGCCGGAAATTGCAACTCCTTATCGTGCGCCGGTTACCGAAGATGAAGAAAAGTTGGCCAATAGTTGGGGAAAATTCCTGGGAATTTCCCCAATCGGTCTGGATGATAATTTCTTTGAACTGGGGGGCGACTCCCTTTCCATCATGCAAATTCAGACTGTGGTCAACAGCGAATTCAAGGTCAACATTCCGATGGATATGCTGCTCGATCGTCCGACCATATCAGGTTTGGTAGACGCCATAAATTTGGCACGCAACTAAGGCGTATTCAAAAGGCGTATTCAATTGACTCAATCAACCCCCCATTTACTACCGCTTTTCGCGGGGGAGTCCACGGATTTCCCGCCGTTATTTTGCTTCCCCGCTGCAGCTGCAACCCCTGTTTCGCTATACATTCTGGCCAATTTGATCCCTTCTCCCAGGCCGGTCTATTCCTGTTTATACGATGGCATTCGCAATGATGTTGATCCACAACATCGTGTGGAAGATATTGCAGCCCAGCTACTCCAGGAAATTAAACAAATTCAGCCAACTGGGCCCTATGTGCTCGGTGGATTTTGTCTGGGCGGGCTGGTGGCGCTGGATCTTGCGCGAAAGCTCCAGGTAAAAGGAGATGAAATAGCGATGCTGATTATGCTGGACACAATCCCACCTACGGGTATTCAACCTTTGGCGGCATTAAAAGAGAATGCAAATTCGGATGCTGAGAAAAAAAATCTGGAGCACGTAGAATTTTTTCTCGAAGCGGTCAGAGTCATGGACGCCAGTATGGAAGAGAAGTTGGTTAGTCTGCCCTTCGAAATGGCATCAAAAATCAGGCGGGCGCGAGACACCCATAATTTTGCTGGGGTTACCTATAGTTGCCCGCCAGTGGACATACCCATTACAGTTATTCATTCTGGTTTGAACACACGGGATGTATTTGCGGTGTGGTCGAAATTTACCACTTCACAGTTTTCACAAATTACAGTGTCCGGCGATACATTATCAATGCTGGCTTCTCCCGTTGCTGAGGTGGTTGCCACCCGAATTGGGGAAGTTTTAGAAATCTGTAATAATTAGAAACCGCAGTTCTTCATTGCGATATGGTCTTTGGATACCTCAGCGGCCATACGATCAAGCCAGGGCAATATGGTATTGGATGGTGGCATCGCCTTGTAGCCGTATTTGTGGCGCATGCTTCTGCCTTTAACCACTTCTTTGATTTCGTTTACAGTGAGCCCTACTGACATCATTACTGGAAACTCAAGTTCGTTGGCGATGGGGATGCCCAATTTGGTGAGATGCGCGATACCCTCCTGCAATAGTTCACCCGCAGTTTCTGAATTCATGGTTTTGTGGCTCCAGTGCATTCCCTGACCCTGGATATCAAAATCTGCCATTCGTTTGCCATACACGGGTGATCTTGGTGACATATAGAAATGTCCGAAGGTTACGCTGTCAGGCCGCGAGCGCTCAATAAATTCCAGTGTATTTTGATAGGTTTCTCGGGTTTCTCCAGGATAGCCGACGACAAAATTGGCGTGTACAAACAGTCCGTGACGCTTGGCAACTTCTATGCCTTTATAGGCATCTGCAACGTTATGGCCTTTACGCATCAACTTTAATATTGAATCATCTCCAGATTCCACGCCAAAAAATAAAGCAAAACAACCCGCTGCTTTCATCAATCCTGCCAATTCATCATCGAGATCGTCAACCCTGGAATAACAGGACCAATCCAGGCCCAGATCAAGATCAATTTTTAACTGACAAATATCATATGGGTAGCGTTTGTTCCTCGGCGGCCCATCGGTGAAATTAGAATCTGCGGTTCGATACTTGGTAATGCCCAGATCTGCATTTCTTAGAAGTTCGGTTTTGATATCATCGAGATCGCGGGTCACTTTTCCCCGATCGTAGGCGCAATAAAAACAGTTATATTTACAACCTCTGGAAAACTCAATGCTCAATACGCTCTCAAGATTACGACCATAGAGGGTCCAATCTGGAATGGGGATTTTTGCTTCAGGCCGCGCTTTAAATGGCACGCCGAGTTCACCGACCAATGCAGATTTTCTTCCCCCCGTAGAATATTGCATGGAACCGTCGTCATCCAGATAGGCGATGTTCTCAACTTCGGATGGATGGCGTTTGCCATCGAGAACTTCGAGAATTCCTAAAATGGGCTCTTCACCTTCGCCAAAAACGGTGAAATCAGCACAGCTATGAAGTTGCTCTATGGCTCTGGAGGTCATACCGCCGAGTACAATTTTGGATTCCGGGGCAAGATCTCTTATTGACTCGACCAGATTTGACACCGATTCATATCCAAATAAAAAGGTTGTTGAAATCCCGATTAATCGAGGGGCATGATTTTCAATGATGTCCTCGATTTGTTGCCAACGCCAGGGTATGACAATGAAATTGTCTATCAGACACACGCTGTATCCTGAAGCTTTTATAACCGTTGCCAGATCTACCAGGGCCAGTGAAGGTCTGTGGGGTGTGGATACGATATACTCTTCCTTCGTTGGGTCGTTCGGTGAGCCATTCGGGCCTGATGCACTTCCAGGAAAGGGGATCATGAAGTCCTTGAGATTATATCGCGCCTCGAGTTCTGATTTTACTGAGCCTGTAAACAAACGAAGGTCATTCCTTACCTGGTCATGAAGATCGTTGAAACACTGATCCTCAAACTTGGTGTACTCTTCCGAGATAATCAAAACATCTAAGGTACTGTCTTTTCCTGGCATTTTAATCCTTATGGCTTCTTGGCGTATTATTGGACATGGGCTGTATGCTGGTCGAATCTTAAGTCATCATTGAATGTATTCGCATTAAAGATTAAACAGGTAGAATAGTCAAACTTTAATCGAGAACATAAAGTGAGAGCTGCAGTATTTGAACAGGCTGGTAAGAATCTGGCGATAAGAGAGGTTTCCGATCCCACCCCCGATCCAGCGAGACTGGTTGTAAAAGTGGGGGCATGTGGGATTTGTGGGTCCGATCTGGATTGCACAAGGCCAAACACCGGAACGCCGATAAAATCGGGGACAATCCTTGGCCATGAATTTTCAGGAGAAGTGCATGAAGTCGGCAGCCAATTGAAAGGCCAATGGAAAACCGGGGATCGAGTTTGTGTGGTGCCAAGAATTGCTTGTGGTGAATGTGAATACTGTAAGCGCGATACCAGCCTGCATTGCGAACTGCATCGTCCATTGGGATTCAGTGAACTGCCAGGGGCATACGCTGAATATGTGCAGGTCGGTGGCTATGAAACAGTGGGTTTGCCGGATAGCGTCAGTATGCGAGAGGGCGCGTTGGTTGAGCCGATATCTGTGGCTCTTCGCGCGGTTAACAAATCAAACATGGCTAAAGGTGATAATGTTCTGATTGTTGGTGCAGGACCGATTGGCCTTGCCATCAGCCAGTGGTGCCGATTTTTCGGTGCCAGGAACATTGTGGTTGCAGATAAACTGGAAAATCGTTTGAATCTATCCAAAGGGTTTGGTGCAACAGATGTTATCAACGTCACCACTGAACCGGATCTGAGTCGCCGTTACAGATTAATTACAGGAAATCACCCAGATATAGTATATGAAGCGGCGGGTGGCCCAGGGATGATTCAGCAGTGCATCGACATTAGTGGTCCGGAGAAACGGCTTGTGGTGGTCGGGGTATGCTCTACATCAGATTTTATTAAGCCCGTGATAGCGCTTTACAAAGAACTTTTAGTCCAGTTTGTATTTGGCTACGGCAAACATGATTTTCAATACACGGTAGATATGCTCGACCAGGAAAAGATTGCTGCCCAGGGGATGATTACTGATGTAGTAGATCTTGATGGTCTGCCGCAGGAATTTGAACGCTTGCGCAAGCCTACAACCCAGTGCAAGGTTATTGTGGAACCCTGATTTAAAAATTTTTATATGGTCGTAAGCGCACTCAAACAAATTAAATGCAATTTCGTTAAAAAGCTAATCTATGACAACAATTTCGAAATCTAAAAAATTTACCATACCGGCAAGGCATGCCAAGGCGGTTTTTCTTAAAAAGCGGCAGAGAATCAGAGTGATCAATACCCATGGCACTCAGGTGGTGGACTGCTGGGCGATCAACGCAGACAACATGACCGAATTTATGTCCATGGAACATTGTCGGGTTTCACTGGAGCGATATCGGCCGAAGAAGGGCGATGTAATGATTACCAACCGACGGCGACCAATTCTAAAAATACTCGAAGACACCGCTGACGGCACTCACGACACTTTGCTTGCGGCCTGTGATCGTTATCGATATCAAGATCTGGGGTGTAAAACCTATCACCGAAACTGCACCGATAACTTCTGGGAGGCCATGGTTGAAATTGGCATGAAGCCCACCCAATTGCCTTCGCCATTTAATCTGTGGCAAAACACCCCAGTAGAATCCCATGGCGTGATCAGGCCAAATCCGCCGGTTTCAAAAAAAGGCGACTTCATTGAATTTCGTGCGGAGATGAATCTGGTGATTTGTTTGTCCGCATGCCCCCAGGATATAACGTCGATTTGTGGATTGAAACCCCGCAACGCCCACTTCGAAATTGTCTAAAACGGAGCCTGTTATAATTTTGGCGATTTGAAACGTAAACCCCCAACCAGTGGTTATGCAAAACTACAGATAACGAAATGTATTCCCGGAGCAGATAATGTCAGACACACAAACAAATAACCTGGAAGACCTGAAACAGGAAATGGATCAAAATGGTTATTGCATCCTAAGGGATTTGGTTGCACCGCAGCAGATGGAAAAATTACATCAACGCATCGACTCCCAGGCCAACGCAGAACTGGAGCTTGGGGTCAGTAATCTGGATCAGGTTCAATCCGAAGATGATAAAAACCAGTGGGTTTATATGTTGATAAACAAGGGTGAAATCTTTCAGCAATTATTTGAACAACCCTTGGTTCATGAAATTGTTAAACACGTACTTGGCCCTGATTTTTTGTTGTCTGATTTTTCCGCCACCATTACCCGTCCTGGAAACAGTCAGATGGGGCTTCATAAAGATCAGTGGTGGTTACCGGAATCGCGATTGCCAGATCAGCCTTATCAACGCTGTGGGGACATGAATCGGAGCGATGTTAAAAAAGGACAACCCAATGTATCCACCACACCTATTGCACCGCCCGTGGTGTGCAATGCCTTGTGGATGGTGAGTGACTTTTCTGCAGAGAATGGCGGCACACGAATTGTCCCAGGTAGTCATTTAAGCGGGATCAATCCAGAGCCTTTCGGCGAATATCAAACTATAAACGCAACTGGAAAGGCGGGTAGCGTCGTGATATTTGAGGGACGCACCTGGCATGCAGCAGATATCAATACCAGCGATGGGTCGCGTTATGGCATCACCACCTATTATTGTGCGCCCCAGTTCAGACAAATGCTGAACTTTACTTATGGAATGCGCGAAGATGTGGTTTCCCGTCTGAAACCGGATGCGAAAAACCTGATGGGGTTCAAGCCCTGGGGTGGATACGGCGCAACTGGCGACCAGCATGCGGATTGTATTGTCCGTGCCGAGGAGCAGGTTGGCATGCTTGGGGAAGAAAACATTAGTTAGTTTGGCTAGGGAACCTCTGATTAAAACATGAGCAGTCAATTTGAGTTCAAAATAATCAATTTCTGCGTTGCAAAACTTCGCAATAGCCGTGCTATTGTGTGCGTTTCGCGCCTTGAACTTGATCATTTTAATCACAACTTGATCTGCCCAGTTTTAATCAGAGGCTCCCTAGATATAAAAGTATTATCGATAAAATGCGAGATGAAGTTTCAATACAACCCGCCAACCCAGACTGCGCTGAGGCAATTAGCGAGCTTGCCCTCCAGTCCAAAGGGTATTGGGGATACCCTGATGAATTTTTGGCTCAGTGTAAATCCGAGCTAACAGTCACAAGGGAAGATATAGAAAACCCAAACGTTCAGTATGTAGTCGCTTTATTGGATCGATTGATCGTCGGCTTTTATGCCCTGGAACAAATTTCACCCCAAGACTTTGAGCTTGATGCGTTATACGTGAAGCCAGAGTTTATTGGCAAAAGTATTGGCAGAAGATTAATCCAACACGCACTGGATTGGGTTAAGGTTTCTGAAGGAAAAAACTTACTGATTCAGGGAGACCCGAATGCTGAGAAATTTTATCTCGCAATGGGTGGCGTAAAGTGTGGTCAACGTGAATCGGGTAGCATTCCCGGCCGATATTTACCACTGTTTAGCATTGCGGTTAAAAGTTAGATCACGCCGACGGATTTCATGCCCAACCGGGCGCCATTGGTTTTTAATTCAAATCAATGCCCTCTAATTCGTTTTGCATAAACAGACTTTGTGTCTGTTTATGAAAAGTCATGTTTAGGCAGTTTCGAGCGCTGTATTTTTATTGGCAAAAACTTCTACTATTCCGGCGCTAATCACAAGCGCTGTACCGATTGCCTCGCGCCAGCCAAACACCTCACCTGCAAGTAGAGCAGCGCTAAATATACCCACCACTACTTCAAGTTGTAATAACAAACCGAGCCTGCCCGGATCCACAAAGCGTGATCCCCAGTAAAGCCCCCACATCACCGGAATCAAATACAGGGGGGCGAGTAACAATAGCCAGGGTACTACAGAAATAATGACACTGGAATCGGGCAGGGTGGAGGCAATGTCACTTTGCAGCAACAAAAATATTATCGCTATCATTCCACCAAAAAAGAAAAATGAAAAAATTTGTTCAAACACCGAAACCTCCGGCGCCAGGCGCACACGGGTGGCACCGATGGTAAATACAATTCCGGAGAATAATGCCATTATATCGCCGGAATTGAAATTCAATGCTGACGAGAATGACAACGAAGCATCCACCGCGACGATTACTAACAAACCGGATATGCTGAGAATCAAGGCCAGCACTCGCCATCGGGTAAACGAACGACCCATGAATGCAACTTCGATGATCGTGCCCCATGCGGGCATAATGTAAAACAGGATTAGTGCTCGAACTACGTCGGTGAGCAGCAAGCTATAGCAATAGAGTGCAAATGCACTGCCAATCAGCAATCCAGTGAGGACTTGACTCAATCCAATTGATTGATGATTGATTACCCTATAAATGGCAAAGGGTAATAGACAAATTATGGGTGCTAAAAATTGGGACAGGGTTATCCATGTTGGATCAAGTCCCTGCCGTTCTAGAAAGCGTAGCGGAATCCAGAATAAACCCCAGGTGGCTGCAGAAAGAGCGACAACAACTTCAGCTTTAGATGACTGTTGCAACATGGATGGTGAATTAAAAATTGTTGCCGCATTCTAAACCAATAAATGGTATGTGAATTTTAATTCTGGTTGAATTGCTGGCAACTAATCCGAGTTGTTAATTGGTTAACCACTCAATCTAAGCGGAAAGAAGTTGTTCTATCGAGTTTTGCAATTCGGGAATGACATCTTTTTCGAACCATGGATTTTTCTTCAGCCAAATGTTGTTTCTTGGGCTTGGGTGGGGAAGTGGAATAATCCCAGGACCATAGCTTTTCCAGTTTTTAACAGTTTCGGTCAGGGTTGCTTTTTTCGTGGTGCCGAGATGATACTGGTGGGCGTACTGCCCAATGCACAGGATCAGAGAAATTTCGGATAATTCGGCAAGCAAGGATTGATGCCAGGTCTGCGCACATTCGGGGCGAGGTGGAAGGTCACCGCTTTTACCGGTACCCGGGTAGCAAAATCCCATGGGGACGATTGCAACTTGTTGTTCGTCGTAAAACGTATCTTTGTCGATATTCATCCACTGACGCAATCGATCGCCACTTGGGTCATTGAACGGTATTCCGGACTCATGCACCCGTATCCCTGGGGCCTGACCAGCAATCAATATTCTGGCGGTAGGTGCGGCCTGGAATACCGGGTTCGCGCCCAGAGGCAGGGAAGATTCACATATTGTGCATTTGCGAATTTTTTTAACCAAAGAGATGAAAGCAGTCATGGGCAGGCAATCTTTACTTGGGGTTTACTTTTTCCCGAACAACAGTTTAATTGTGATCAGGGTCAAAACTACAAACCAGATCAGACTCCAGCCTGGCATGGAAATACTCAAAAATGTCCACGATACTTCTGCGCATTCACCGGAACCCTTGAAAACCTTTTCAAGGACTTTTCCCATGGG
The DNA here is from genome assembly GCA_965237725.1 of Candidatus Spongiihabitans sp. GTDB lineage: Bacteria > Pseudomonadota > Gammaproteobacteria > Arenicellales > Poriferihabitantaceae. Next base: position 1,797,336 of record OZ250151.1, on the reverse strand, counting down.
AAAAACATCGAGCATGTAATCCAGACCTGGACCGCATTCCGGAACCTGATCAGCGGGCAAATTCTGTAACCATACATGTCGGCCGGCAATGCTAATGCCTAGAGCGCCGGCTACCAGACCAACAAAGCCATATATTCGCCTGCCAAAACCCCTGGGGTTGTGTAAGAAGTAAGCCAAAAAGATCACCCCCAGTAAAATAAAAGCCACTCGTTGGAATATGCAAAGTGGGCAGGGCTCAAGATTATCCATATACTGAAAATAAAGTGCAGCACCAATCAGTGACGTACATATCAAAAACCCAATGAGAGCGAACAAACGGTTAATCATTATTAGATTACATCAATGGTTATAAAAATAATGGTTATAATAATCGAAACACAATCATCCTGTAACTGTGCGCCCACCATCAACGTTAATAACCTGGCCGGTAATATAGTCTGAACTGGAGAGTAAAAAGTAGATGGTTTTTGCAATATCCATGGGCTCCCCCGCTCTTTTTAGCGGCGTTCGGGAGATCATGCGTTGATGTGAAATTTCGTCATTGTCATTTTCAGGCCAGAGAATTGCCCCAGGTGCCACTGCATTGACACGTATTTCCGGTCCAAGTTCACGAGCAAGGGATTTTGTAAGAGATACTAATCCCGCTTTGGATGCAGAATAAATGGCATGATTTTGCAACGGCCTGTCAGCATAAATATCGGTAATATTGACAATGGCGCCGTTGTGTTTTTTTAGGTAGGGCGCCGCTGCCTGGGCAAGGAAATAAGGTGCTTTCAAATTGGTGTTGATTAAATCATCCCAATGGGTTTCATTTGCGGATGCAATTGGCGTAGGAAAAAATTTTGATGCATTATTAACTAACCCATCCAGTCGACCAAGTTCATGAACGCATTGTCGAATCAGAATTTTTACGCCGGCGATATCTTGCAGATCGCCCTGAAGTAATGTTGCTGAATCTGGCCGGATTTCACATAGCTCGGATTGAAGATGTTGTGCATCTGAAGCGCTAGCATTGTAGTGAATAATGACGCGCATGCCGCGCTGATGTAAAAATTGAGCGGTGCACCGGCCAATTCGTCTCGAACCGCCGGTTACCAATACCACTTTTTCGCTATCGTCATTCATTTCGTACAATACAAAATTTATAAATCTGAATTTATTGATCGCTAGATTGTACTAGGTTACTCTCGATGTCTGAAGATTCGTTGACAATCCATCTACAGCTACAAAACGGTTTCCCAAAAATTACCAACAATGCGTAGCAAATCAATCTAAATAATAACCACTATGGTTGTTCCCAACCAACCTGACCAGGTACAAATTGAACATTCCGCCAGATTATCTGCATTAATTGGTGATGAAATCGAAAACCAGGGTGGCTGGTTAGGATTTGAAAGCTTTATGGATTTGGCGTTGTATGCGCCTAAGCTGGGATACTACAGTGCCGGTGCAACAAAGTTTGGACGCGATGGTGACTTTATCACCGCTCCACTATTAGGGGACCTGTTTGCGCGTTGCATTGGAAAACAATGCGCAGAAATTGTTGGTAATCTTCATGGACAGCAGCCTACAACTATTGTCGAATTTGGTGCAGGAACCGGGGACATGAGTCATGATATTTTGACCTATCTGGATTCGGTTAATAGTTTGCCTGATCAATATTTGATTATTGAAACCAGCCCAGATCTTAAACAACTACAAAAGCAAAAACTTGAAACTTGCCTTCCTGAAATTATTGAGAAAGTTTACTGGGTAGATGCTCTCCCGGAACAAGGCATAACCGGAATTATTATTGCCAATGAAGTTCTCGATGCCATGCCAGTAATGCGATTCCATGTTAACCATGCCACGCAGGTTTATGAAATCGGCGTGGGGATAGAAGACCATAAGCTAACCTGGAAGAACGGATCGATTAATATTGCACATCAACTGGGAAAACGGGTGGCGCTAGACTCGCTTCCCAGGGGTTACCAAAGCGAAATTGGCAATTACGCGGAAGCGTGGACCAGAACCGTGGGTGATAAATTGAACCAGGGCGTTGCAATTTTAATAGACTATGGTTTTCCAGCTCCTGAGTTTTACCATTGGGACAGGACCCAGGGAACTATAATGTGTCATTACCAGCATACGGCCCACCACGATCCTTTCTTTTATCCAGGGATTCAGGATATTACCGCCCATGTTAATTTTAGCGGCATTGCACAGGCCGGAAGCGAGGCGGGCATGGATATTTTAGGTTATTGTAATCAGGGTGCTTTTTTGCTTTCTCTGGGATTACTTGAGAGTCTTGAGCTTGAACAAAAGAATGCGGCAACTTCAAGGCGCGGAATTGAATTGTCCCAGGAAGTTAAAAATCTAACATTGCCACACGAAATGGGGGAAATTTTTAAAGTAATGGCATTGGGAAAAAGTTATTCGTTATCGTTGACAGGATTTAATATGCAAAATCATATGGGAAGACTATAGTGGATTTCATTCAGGCATTCTGGCTATCGGTGATTCAGGGCATTACCGAATTTTTACCCATATCCAGTTCCGGGCATCTTGCATTGATGCCATCAATTTTTGGCTGGCAGGATCAGGGGCTGGCATTCGATGTTGCTGTCCATGTTGGTACATTGATTGCAGTTTTAATCTATTTTCACAAAGATATTACCCTGATTATTGCTGACTGGCTACGCTCATTGGCAGGGGGGCCGGTTACCGTGCATAGCAAGCTGGCATGGGCCATTGCATTTGCTGCTGTGCTGGTTGGTGTTGCGGGATATTTGTTCGAGCAATTTATCATTGATAATTTGCGCGACCCTCTGGCAATCGCTACGGCTACAATCGTCTTTGGAATTATCCTGGGGTATGCTGACAAGAGCGGTACAAAACAAAGAAAAATAGAATCCATAACCTGGAAAGACGTTTTGTTTATTGGCGCTGCCCAGGTGCTGGCGCTGATTCCAGGGACCTCGAGATCTGGGGTGACGATCTCCGCTGGGCTTGCTATGGGATTTACCCGCGAAGCGGCTGCACGATATTCTTTCCTCATGGCCATTCCGGTAATCATTCTCGCTGGGGTCTGGCAGGGTCGGGGATTAATTGTTCAAGGCGCACCTGTGCAGTGGAATATATTGTTTTTCGCAACCGCAGTCTCTACTTTGGTTGCAATACTGTGCATCCATTATTTTCTACGCTATTTGGCAAGGCACAGTCTGCTAGTCTTCGTAATCTATCGAATGATACTTGGCGTGATTTTGTTCGCGGTCTTCCTGTAAAATCGCGACCTTTATAATATTCGGATTCAGGCGATGAAAATGACCGCTGATCAGTTTCGACAGTGGCCCAACAAGGCAATTACCCTGCTGGGAATGTCCGGTGTGGGCAAATCCAATTTATCCGCGAAACTGCCAATGAAATCCTGGTTTCATTACTCGGGTGACTATCGGATCGGCACCAAGTATATGGATGAACCCATGCTGGATGAGATTAAGTCCAGAGCCATGGAGAATGAATTCATTGCGAATTTGTTGCGAAGCGATTCAATCTATATTCGAAATAACATTGCTATCGACCACTTGCACCCCATCTCATGTTTTCTCGGAAAAATTGGTAATCCGGAATTGGGCGGACTGACCGTGGATGAGTTCAAGCGCAGGCAACTTTTATTTCGGGCCTCTGAAGTAAGTGCCATGGGTGATGTAGAACAATTTATGGAAAAATCCCGGAATATCTATAACTACCCGCACTTTATTAATGACGCTGGCGGTAGCATATGTAGTCTGAGCGATGAAGAGTGCTGGAATTATCTTTCAACTCATACAGTTGTGCTGTATTTGCAGGCGGGAGATGAAATGGAAAAAACATTAATTGAACGGGCAAAGAAAAATCCGAAACCACTGTTTTATGAAGAAAAGTTTCTCGACCAACACCTGGCCAGATATCTGGAAGAGAATAACCTGAAGTCTTCCAATGAAATTGTGCCAGATGAATTTGTGCAATGGGTTTTTCCAAAATTACTCAATCATCGCAAACCTCAGTATGAAAGACTAACCGAGCAATATGGTCATGTTGTCGATCCTGGGAAAATATACCAGTTGCGAGACGAAGCGGATATTATTGATTTGGTTTGTGACAGTATGGCGCTGACCGGTTAACTTCTACGGTTATAGTTAAAGTTTTGATCTAGTTATAATTCGGAAAAAAAACAATGCCTCTGGTAGCAAATACAGACTTACCCAGCTTTACCCGGCTCAGACAGGAAGGGCAGGAAGTCCTGCAACCCCATAGAGCTCAGGGTCAGGATATTCGAGAGCTGCATATCGGTTTTTTGAATATGATGCCCGATGCAGCACTCGAGGCCACTGAAAGACAATTCTTAAGATTGGTTGGGTCCTGTAATCGGATTGCGCAGTTTTATGTGCATTTATTTTCTTTCCCTGAAATACCCCGTGATGCCAAAGCTCAGGCTCACATCGAAAAATACTACACAAACTTCGACGAACTTAAAAAATTGGGCTTGGACGCGCTAATATTGTCTGGTGCCAATCCGGTTAAAACAGAAATTACCGAAGAGCCATTTTGGCAACCACTAGAGCAAGTCGTGGATTGGGCAAAAGACAATGTATGTTCGGTAATGTGTTCGTGTCTTGCAACCCATGCCATCGTCCAGCAATTGTGGGGTATTGAACGCTACCCACTTCCACGTAAAAGATGGGGAGTCTATTCAAACAGAATCACCTCGGAGATACATCCACTCATTGCCAATATAGACAGCAGGTTTGACGCACCCCATTCCCATGTTTATGAGGTGAATTCAGAGCAGTTTAGACAGGCGGGTCTTGTGGTCCTGGCACAAAGTAAACAATCCGATTTGCATTTGGGGGTCAGCCCAGACGGCTTAAGATTTGTGTTCTTTCAGGGTCACCCGGAATACGACGCGGTTAGCCTCCTAAAAGAATTCAAGCGCGAAGTCACTCGCTTTATTAGTGGGGTTCACACAGAGTTTCCATATATTCCAGAGAACTATTTTTTAGATCAAGCGAAAATTCTGGTTGATCAGTATAAGGCTGATGCTATTGCCTGCGCTGGTAATTTCGAAAATCTGCGTCCCTTTCCTGAAGAAGAATTAACCAAACTGGTAGACGTTACCTGGACCGATACGGGGAAGGCCATTGTAAACAACTGGCTGGGGCTGGTTTATCAGGTGGCTCACAAGGAACGAGGTAAAGTATTTATGGACGGCGTGGATCCAGCTAGTCCACTAAAACATCTGTCCTTATAGACAGAGGTTGTTTCGAATATAAAACACCGCAGTTTGCAGGAAACCATTGTAGGAACAAAATCCTGATGAATAACCATCATTAGTAATGCTCTGTTCCCCTGTAAAATTTTTTATAGTTTCCTGCAAACCTGGCCTCCTTCGCTGGCCCCTTGACTGGCCCCTTCACTAGAATTTCTAAATTTCAGATTAGCCGTTTTCCTCTACCACGCCTGCCTCCATTTCACCGCCTCCATCTAACCTGCCTGCATCTAACCTGAATCTGAAGTTGATGCACTTTTGCCCGGCGGATTTTCCTGCATTTCCTCGGTGAGTTCAGATACACCACCTTCCAGGGTTCCATATTTCTTAATGTCTTCAAGGGTTTTCTCGCCAATGCCGGGCACATCGAGTAATTCATCAATATTTTTGAATCCCCCAGTTTGGTCGCGAAGTGTAATGATATCAGCAGACTTTCCTGGCCCAATTCCCGGAATGTACTGCAGGGTTTCTGCATTGGCCTGGTTGAGATTCACTTTTTCGGCCATCGCTGTAGATGAGAATAGTGTGATGGTAATTGCCAACAAGGTAAATTGAATCAATTGAAACGCCTTTAGACCATGCTGTGTTTTTTGGTGAATTGTGTCCATAGTTATACTCCTTATAGTTCCTTGCTAAAAAAATTTTGTAACAAACTCGAATTCAATACCATCGCAGCTAACGAAACGGATATTTACAAAAGGTATTGGTTGGTTGAAATTTAAACCATAATTTGCAAATTGGATGTGCTAAAAGTCCGAAATTGAAATATTTTTTAATAAAATTGTTAAAGTCATGGGAATATCCCGCTCTGCTCGTTAACACTAATTGGTTCTGAAACCTAACAGGTTGCGAAAATTAATTGTGCTTCGACCATGCATTTTCACATTCCTCAAACCCAACCCAGAATTTAAAACCTGAAGAATGGATAGATTCGAAAAGTTCTTTTCAATAGTTGCATTATTTCTTACTTTTTATGGGGTGTGGATGTATGCCCAGCATAATCTTGGTTATCTTGGATTATGGTGGGATGAAACCGCACAATTTTGGATATCCCAGGGTCTAAGTCATTATGCGGAGCCAGGGGCGGTACCCCAGGGAATCGTGGCAGTTCTAAAATTTAACCGAGAACAGAATCTTGATCCAGGTGGGTTTTCCACGCTGCAACATCTATGGACTAAATGGGGCACGAATATTGAGTGGGTTCGCAGTTTGCCGTTTTTGTTTTTTTTAATTTTACAGCTTTGCATGGGAGCCCTTTGCTGGAAAATTTCCAAATCCTGGCTAATGACAATAGTGGGTCTTTCACTACCCCTCGCATACCCTGGTGTTCTATATTTTGGCATGGAGAATCGAGCCTATGCCATGGAGATGGCGGGTGTCGCATGTGCCGTAGTTTTTCTTGCCTACACAATTAAAGCAAATTCACGAGCCTGGTTCCTGCTCTTAGGCACCCTATGCGCATTTTTTATGACAGCACGTTATAGTTATGTTTTTACTATTTCGGCCATATTTTGCACATTGCTGTATGGCGTACCAAAAAGTACTAAGGGTGAAATAGTAAAATATGGTAAAAACCTGGCAATTTTTTCTGCGCCAATTTTTATCGTTGGTGGGATTATTTTTTGGTATGTGCTGCGAAGCCAAATTTGGCCAGAAATGACCAACACCAACTATTTTCGTATTTCAGTTCCAGACTACACCCAAGCCTCTGTGTTGGCGAGCAATGAAAATATGGTGGCATTAATAGCCAAAAATATTTTTTCGGTTACAGCATTACCCATTTCACTGTCGATTTTTTATTATCTATTTGTCCAGGGGCCTGTGTACCGACTCTTATTAGCTAGACACGCTGATTTGAGATTTGGTTATACCAATTCCTGGCTTTTTATATTCGTTTTGACAGTTCAGGTAATTACGATTTTTGCATCATTTGTTGGCGTATACCCCTGGGATATTGATACAAGGTGGAATGCCTATTTATTGGCAGTCTCTATGATCGGGGTTATTGCATTGCTTGGTGAAGTGAGGATGATTTGGCAGGCTTATGAACGGGCGTATCCAGAACGATCAAAATACTACAACCAAAAAATTCGAATCATCGCTGTAATCGCTGGACTTGTGTTTTGTGGCGCTAATACCATTCAAGCTATGACCTACTCCCAGTCGAGCAGCTCTCCCTGGACTGATTTGAGTAAACAAATAGATCAATATCAAATAATCAAGAAACCCCCAGGAAAAATTTTTGTGACGAGATATGACATTCCTGTTATTCGATATTTGTACGAGCATGGACCTTTCAAAGGCGGAGCATTGTACCCAAATAATTTTAGATTTGAAACTGATCAGGAATGGCGAGAACAAGGACCCGTTGAATTCCTTGACAATGAAATAGGCTATATAATTTCTGGCACGCCAATATCTGAGTTGCAACGGCGATTTCCGCACAACAAATTGGTTGAACACATAACGGAACAAAATTCACTAATAATAATTACAAATCAGGCGCCAAAATTAAATTGAATAACCCCAAACCTGCACTACTTGTGATCCTGCCAGTTTTCAATGAAGCGGCCTCTTTAAACAATGTTGTTAGTGAATGGTTGGCGCAATTTCGGGTATTGAACATTGGATTTGAGCTGTGTTTGATCAATGATGGCTCCACAGACCCTTCCCTGGAAATCATCAGCAAACTGGCGCAGTCGAATGACGAAGTTACATTCCATGACAAGTCAAACACAGGACATGGACAAACCTGCATCGTCGGTTACCAGATGGCCATCGATAGGAAATTCCAATATGTTTTTCAAATCGATTCTGATGGTCAGTGTGACCCTCGATATTTCGAAAAATTATGGCGGCAGAGAAATAACAATATTGCGATATTTGGAACTCGCTGTAATCGAGAAGACAGTGTGATTCGAATATTTATTTCACGTTTGCTCGCTGTTGTGATCAAAATATGTTCGGGCGTATACATCCCGGATGCCAACGTACCCTACCGGCTCATTCAAACCAGGAAATTACAAACCACCCTTGATAGTATTCCGAAGCAAGCTGATTTAACAAACCTTTTTGTTGCCCTGGATTTGCATAACCGCAATCACATTAATTGGGTGGAAATTGGGTTTCGAAAACGAACAGGCGGTACCTCAGGACTAGGAATGCCGTCTCTGGCAAAAAAATGTTTGGTGTTAATTCCACAGTTGCTGGGGCTTCGGTCTGATTTGCAGCGCGCTAGGAAATAGATAATGAACGGTATTCGCCGAACAAGTCACTCTATATTAACGTTAGAAATTTCGATTTCGAAACTACGGAATTGGGTAAAAATTGCAAGCATAATTTTTCTATCAATCCCTATAGTGATATTTTTGACTGGGTGGTTGAAATTCTTTATAGCCTGGCCCGCAACTGTAATCTTTTTGTTCGGACTGTATAAGCTATTGCGCAACAATGGCTTTATTCATGAGCAAGACAAACAACATTTAAACGTATCGGTTTTGAATCTCGGCGCCAGTATTCTTTTGGTGTCAATTCCAGTTTTAATTTCAGGGGTTGGGGGAGTTGGTTCGCAAACCTGGGACTGGGTCAAACACAACGCTATATTTCTTGACTTGGTCCACCAGGCCTGGCCGCTAACATATCAAACCGAAGGAGACGTGGTGGCGCTTGTTTATTACATCGCGTTTTATCTGCCCGCCGCGCTGGTCGGAAAATTTTTGGGATGGACGTCTGCAAATTGCGTTTTGTTTCTGACAACCTGGATTGGCACTGTTTTAACCTTGCTTTGGTTAGTCGTTTTCTCTAGAGGTAAAACGATATTCGCGGCCCTTGTATTGATTTTCTTTTCAGGCATGGATTTGATCGGCGGGTTTTTTATCAAGCCAGATCTCGAATGGTACACCGTTATAACCGAATTTCGATTGCAATGGTGGTCCAATTATTGGCTATATAATAACGACGCATCAGTCCTTTTTTATGTCCCCCATCAGGCTTTGGGGGCCTGGTTGGCGACCGCCATATTGATTGACAGCTACCTGGGAGACAATAGGACGCTGCCGATACTTTTTCTGATCCTAATCGTCTCACTTTGGTCACCATTCGCTGTAGTTGGGCTGATTCCATTATTTATTCTTTATCTCCATCGATCCGGGTTTTCGTTTGAAATTGAATCACAACTCTCGGTCGTTAATCTGATTGGATTGGTGCTCGGATTGGTTATTTTCCTATACTACCTCTCTCGGTTCCTGACCTACCAACTCCCTGATTACTACATGATAACTGGGCAGGAAGTTCTCCCAGGATCTTTTGAGTTTCTTTTAAATCGACTTTCCATTAGCAAGTTTTTTTATGAATATATTGTTTTTATAATCTTTGAGTTTCTCGCCCTCGCCAGTGTGTTGATTCTGATTATTCGAAAAGCCAGTAATGGGTTTAGCGAATTCGAAAAAGAAACAAAAATGTTGTATGTGGCAATTTTGGTTTTATGCGTATTGCCATTTTTCAAATATGGTATTTACAACGATCTGGTGATGCGATCATCTATGCCAGCATTGTTTGTGTTCCAAATTGGTGTCGTTCTGGTTTTGAGAATACAAACGTCAATTACGCTGCGAATGGCGCTTGTTTCAATGTTATGCCTGGGTGGATTAAACAGCGCAAATTTACAGTATCAACACATAAACAATATTTTTGTATCAAAAAGGTTGGTGCAGATACCCAGCCCAGAACATATTACGACGTTGTTGCACATAAAATATCAAAGAGAAATGAGACGCGGCTTTGTTGGCCAATATCTCGGCTCTGCAAAATCACATTTCTTTCAATATTTGGCGCCGGATCTCAAACCATTTAATATTGATCACATAAAACAATAGTATTTTCCTGTTATTTTCTATTCTTTTCTTTTATAGTTCTAAACGGTAAAACTACTACAAAAGACACTGGGTATAGATTATGAAAATCAAAAGCCAACCAAATACGCAACAAAAAACAGACACCTACCCAAAAAATGTTAACGATGCCGATTCCAGACGAAGTCATGTCAAGAGAATACTATTGGGTGTGGGGGTTGTTGGCGCAGTTCAATATTGGACAAAGCCTATTATCGAATCTGCCGTATTGCCAAGCCATGGTCAAAATACTGCACCATCGGCACCACCACCACCACCTCCTCCTCCTGCACCCTAATCTTAGATATATCGAGGTGACTAAATAAAGCCGGGGCGCTCAATGTTACTGGGTCACTGGGTCACTAGGTCACTAGGTCACTCGGTCACGGGAACATTGGTTCAAAATTTGATTTGACCATTGGCATCTTAACAGCCCAGGTAGTTTTAAAGTATGAGTAGACATACTGCATTAAAGCTGTGGGACAGCGCACTTCCCGCGCAATTGTGTGAATTAATCATTTCTGAGGGTCAGATACAACCATTCGAAGAGGCGAAACTTCACCCAGATCACGGGAAAGAATATACCGACAAAATTATTCGCAATACAGATATTTCCTTTTGGGGTAATGATCATTGGATCAGCGGCTTGACCATGCACTACGCTCAGTTGGCCAACGATCAAGTATGGGAATATAAACTGAGCATTTCCCAAGGTGTTCAATTTGGACAGTATGATATTGGTGGTAACTATGACTGGCACAAAGACGAATTCGATCAGCCGTTTGGGAAGGAATCCCCAGAAGAATGGCAGGGGCAGAGTAGGAAATTGTCGGTATCTGTCAACTTAAGCGATTCCAATGATTACGACGGTGGTGATTTGATGTTCAAAGATACCTATGGTGTTGTCATTGAAGATCAAGTCATGGGTGAAAAAATGAGACAACAAGGCTCTGTTATCGTATTCCCATCTTATATAGTACATACTGTAACCCCTGTAACTCGGGGCAGACGATATTCATTGGTATCATGGGTCATCGGGCCAAAGTTTGTTTAATACCAAAACTCGCTACGGGTAATCAGGGCAGATGGGGTTTACCTAGATATTCTCCGGCGCTCATTTCGGTTAAACGGCTCGTTGTACGTTTAAACGGTTCCACCAGCCTTTTGCCTTTGTACAAATCTTCGGGGGCCACTTCCGCAGACACTATCAGATTTACATTGCGATCATAAAGCTCGTCCACAAGTTCAATTAGCCGTCTGGCTGAATCGTCCATGGAATGGTCGAGCTGGGGAATGTTGGAAAGTATAACGGTGTGAAACTGTCGGGCGATTTCTATATAGTCCATGTTTGACCGATTAGTCTGGCACAGCGATGCGAATTCAAACCAGACGATTCCCGATCCCACCGCCACAGCATCAATTTCCCGATCATTAATCAATACAGACGTCTGGGTAAAATCGGTGTTGCCTGAAAGTTGCCTGAAGCAGTTGGTCAATGATTGTTGCGAAGTTAAATCCAGGGGAGAATGGAAAATTTTATCACTTTTCAAAAAGGCCATGCGATAATCTGTACCAGCGTCGATATTAATCGCCTGGGTGTGTTTCTTGAGTAATTCAATGGCCGGCATAAATTTCCCCCGCTGTAATCCATTCGGATAAAGGTTTTCGATCTGGGTGTTTGAAGTGGTAACTAAAACCACATCCAGTTTGAACAACTGGTCGAGTAATCGGGACAGAATCATGGCGTCAGTGATATCAGAAACGGTAAACTCGTCCAGGCACAGGACTTTCGCATTTTCTGCAAATGAGCTGGCAATGATGCGTAAGGGGTCCTGTTTATTCTTGATTAGTTTATTTTTATCATGAACCATCTGCATAAATCGATGGAAATGAATTCGGCTTCCCAGGCCCGCGGGAAGAGATTGGAAAAATAGATCCATAAGCACGGTTTTTCCGGTTCCAACACCGCCCCACAAATATAGTCCGATCAAACTCTGGTCTTTAGACCCAAGCAATCGGTGATGCCATTTTTTATTTGAGGCGCCTGATATGATTTGTTCGTACAGAGAATTGAGATGAGCAACCGCCTGGCGTTGTGATCCATCCGGGCTCAATTCCCCCAATGAAATTTTATTTTGATAAATATCTACAGGAGATAATTGGGGCGCCATAGTCGTACTTTGAAGTTTTAACCAGATTCGCAAAATTGCCTGGTGGGATTTTAATACTAAACCATAACCGAGCCGTTAACGTATAATCCTCCCGTTAAAAATTCTGAATCCGGTTTTTCGAAAAGCAGAAGAGTTTAAGAAATTCCATACTACACAAAACCAATCTTCCAAATATAGAAAATGAAAAACCTGCTTGATCAAGTCCTGGGAATTGCCGTTGATGCCGGTAAGGAAATTCTGGATGTATATGAAAATGAATTTGAGGTCGATATCAAAGATGACGGTTCGCCGTTAACCATAGCCGATCGAAGAGCTCATGAATTGATTCAAAGCCAACTCCAGGAGCTGAACTCGGCTATTCCGGTGTTATCCGAAGAATCCAGCCCAGAGGTTTTCGAGCAGCGTATGCAATGGACCAAATTCTGGCTGGTAGATCCACTGGATGGAACCAAGGAATTTGTAAAACGCAATGGTGAGTTTACCGTAAACATCGCCTTGATTGACCACGGCGAACCCGTGCTAGGCGTCGTGCATACGCCAGTTATAGGGGTGAGTCACTATGCTGCAAGGGAGGTCGGGGCATTCAAGGGGGAAGATAATGGTGGTGTTACCGAAATCAGGGTAAAGGACTTTTCCACCGAAAAAGTGATTATGGTTGCGAGTCGTTCTCATTCCGGGCCAGAAGTGAATAAATATCGACAGAATCTCGAGAATGAGGTGGGTTCTGTGGAAATCGCAAGTATGGGCAGCTCGCTGAAGATTTGTCTGGTGGCGGAAGGTTCAGCGGATATTTATCCCAGATTGGGCCCAACTTCAGAATGGGACACCGCTGCGGCCCATTGTGTGCTCGATGTCGCGGGTGGCCAGGTTACCGACCTGAAAGGTGATCGACTCCAGTACAACAAACCCAATATCTTGAATCCGTGGTTTCTGGCCAGCGGAGATAAACGCCAAAATTGGCCAAAATATCTGGATTAATGGCGTTTTTCTGGATTCGGCAAGATTCGGCTCCAAATTATTGGGGTTCAGGTAGTTGACCTTGATGCCAACAACGAGTAGTCTCGGTCGCCCAAATTTCTCCGTTCAAACGCATTAATTAAGAGATGTCGACATGCGAGTAGCTATTATAGGTGGACCTGGTTCCGGCAAAGGAACCCAGGCAAAATTGTTATCAGAACGTTATCGAGTTCCCCAGATTTCTACCGGAGATCTGTTGCGGGATGCAATTAAAAATGACAAAGGATTAAGTAACGAGGCAAAAGAGGCCATGGCCGCGGGAAAACTCGTTGACGATGCAGAGGTGCTTAAGTTGCTTGATGACCGACTGCGTAAAAAAGACACAAAACGCGGATTCCTGATTGACGGTTATCCACGTAATATTCCTCAGGCCCAGTCACTGGATACCCTGCTCGGAATGCTCGGCAAGTCCCTGCAAATTGCAATTAATATTGATGTTGACAGCGACGACCTGGTTAAACGAATTGTTGGCAGGCAGGGCTGCGAAAAGTGCGGTTCAATTTTTAACAAATACTTTTCGCCCCCCAAAGTCAAAAATCAGTGTGATAAGTGTGGCGAAGTACTTTCGTCAAGGGTGGACGATACTGCAAAAACTGCAGGGGTGCGTATCAAAGTGTATAACGAAGAAACTGCACCACTGATCACCTATTATCGTGCTCAGCATAAGCTTCGAACCATGTCCGGAATGGGAAATGTTGAGGAGATTCACGAGAAGCTATGTGGTCTTGTGGACCTGGAAATTCGGCCACTGGAGGTTAAAACCATCGAAATGGCGGCGCAAACCAATGGCGAAACAGATTCTACGGTAATTGCGGGGGGTCAGATCAACCGAATTGAACTGGATGAACCGCCGAAAAAATCAAAGCCCAAAAAGAAAAAAGCATCTTCAACTAGATCGAAGGCAACACCTGCCAAAAAGGTAACGTCGAAAAAGGGGGGCAAAAAAGCGTCAGCTAAAAAAGCCCTGGTAAGAAAGGCAACTGCCAAAAAAGCCCCATCCAAAAAAGTCCCACCCAAAAAACCAGGGGCGAAGAAGACAGCCGTAAAAAAGGCCCCAGCCAAAAAAACGGCTTCCAAAAATGTTGCGAAGAAACCCGCAGCGAAGAAAACCGCAGCAAAGAAACCCACAGCAAAGAAAACTTCAACGAAGAAAACACATTCAAAGACGACCAAAAAGATTGCGGGCAAAAAAACTGCAAGTAAAAAGAAGGCGGCTAAAAAGACAAAGTAGTTTGTCTTTGCAGGCGAATTTAATTGGTTAACCATCCACATAACCATCCACAACAGGGAAATTATCCACTCGCTCGTCCAAGGCGAATGCGCAAGGATGAGTTTAGTCGTCGCCTGATGCGTGAATCGGTGTTAACCACCGCAGACCTGATACAGCCGGTTTTTGTCATCGAAGGTAAGTCGGAAACCGAGGTAGTACCTTCGATGCCCGGGATTCTGCGAATGTCCACGGATATTCTGGTTAAAAAATGCAAGGACTATCATGCTCTTGGAATTCCTGCTGTGGTTCTGTTTCCGGTTACGCCAGCCGATGCCAAATCAGAATCCGCGGAATCCGCGTGGAGCAAGGACGGCCTGGTACAACGGACAATAGCCGCGATCAAAAGCGAAGTGCCCGAAATTGGTGTCATAACCGATGTTGCGCTGGATCCATATACAAGTCATGGTCAGGATGGATTGATCGATGAAACCGGATACGTGGTCAATGATCAAACCGTGGACGCATTGACCAAACAGGCGCTGTCACATGCTGCTGCTGGCGCGGATGTGGTTGCACCCTCGGATATGATGGATGGCCGAATTGGGGCAATACGACAAGCCCTTGAGCAAGAAGGTTTTACCAATACCCGAATTCTGTCTTATGCGGCGAAGTATGCATCGAGTTATTACGCACCTTTCAGAGATGCTGTGGGCAGCGCCGAGAATCTCGCCGGTGGAAACAAGGTTAGCTATCAGATGGACCCGGCAAATGGCGACGAGGCATTGCGGGAAGTTGCAATGGATATCGCTGAGGGCGCAGACATGATTATGATTAAGCCCGGAATGCCTTATCTCGATATTATATGGCGGGTAAAGCAGGAATTTGGCATGCCAACATTCGCATATCAGGTGAGCGGAGAATATGCGATGTTTAAAGCTGCAGCAGAAAATGGCTGGATCGATGAAGAACAAGTGGTTTTAGAAGCCATGGCCGGTTTTAAGCGAGCGGGGTGCAACGGCGTTTTGACTTATTATTCAGAACAAATCGCCAGGTGGCTGGGTTAACTAACCCAAAAATGTAATTCTATGGGCGGTAAACTGGCAATATTCGCGTAGAATATAAGTCCGTTCAATTGATCGATTTCTACACCAAACCACTTCCAACAATGAGTCCACAATAATGAGCAGGCACGTTCCAACAGAAATAAACCTCAATCGGCGTACCAGAATATTGACCGTGTCTTTTGATGACAGGACCTTTGATTTAAGTTGTGAATATCTTCGCGTGCACTCTCCATCCGCCGAAGTACAGGGCCATGGCCCCGGTCAGGATGTGTTACAGCTTGGAAAAGAAAACGTCAATATCGATGCCATCGAGCCTGTAGGAAATTATGCGATTAAACCCAAATTTGATGACGGTCACGATACCGGTATTTTTTCCTGGGAAACCTTGTATCAATTGGGTGAACTTTTTGAAGAGAACTGGCAGCGCTATCTAAGTCGTCTTGAGGAAGCTGGCCATAAACGAGTCAGCCCGGACAGGCTGGATTCCTAGATTTATCCTTAATCTATTTACTATCGAGTAAACATGGGTGCGCGGCCGACTAAAAATGAACACACTGAACAAAATTCAGGTGATTCCGAAAAGGCACATTTTGGCTTCCGTGACGTAGACGCTGAAGACAAGGCTGGGCTGGTTAGCGCGGTTTTTAGTTCTGTTGCATCGAAGTACGACATTATGAATGACGCCATGTCATTCGGTGCCCATCGATTATGGAAGCGCTTTGCAGCATCCCAGAGTGGCCTGAGACCAGGAGGCCAGGTGCTGGACGTAGCAGGTGGTAGTGGTGACCTTGCCCGACATTTTGCTTCCCAGGTTGGAAAAACCGGGAAAGTGGTTCTTACCGATATCAATGCGGATATGCTGGAACAGGGAAAAATAAAAATGGTGGACGCTGGGCTGGTTGGCAATATCGAATATGCGGTGGCTGATGCTGAAACCCTGGAATTTGAAAGTGATCGGTTTGACTGCGTTTCAATTTCATTTGGTTTACGCAATGTGACCCGAAAGGAACGCGCTCTCGAGTCTATGTATCGGGTGCTCAAACCCGGTGGCAGAATTTTGGTGCTGGAATTTTCCAAACCAGTGACACCGACTCTGAAAAAGATCTATGATTTTTATTCGTTTAACGCCATTCCAAAAATTGGCAAGTTGATCGCAAATGACGAGCACAGCTATCAATATCTGGTGGAGTCCATTCGCAAACATCCGGACCAGGAGACATTGAAGCAAATGATGCTAATCGCGGGTTGTGATGAGGTTAAGTATCACAATTTAAGCGGCGGTATTGTCGCGCTGCATATCGGATACAAGTTCTAAACAAGTCACCCGGATCTGACATGAGCGCTATTATTGATTTCCTCAATCGCGGTTCGAAGCTGCTTCTGGATCTTGATCCCGACGGCAAACAAAAACTCATCGCTCTTCAAGGTAAGGTGTTGTGTATAGAATTGACAGCGCCACCGATTACCCTCTACATGACCCCGACCAAAGAGGGTATGGAGGTGAACACCAGTTGTACGAGTGATGCGGATGTGACGTTGTCAGGTAGTCTGACGGCCTTTGCCCAGCTTGGGATTGGGGGCGTGGGAAGCGGCGTTTTATCCGATGGTGAAATCCAAATGAAGGGCGATGTGGAGACTGGCCAGGCCTTTCAAAAAATATTGTCCCAGCTGGATATCGATCTGGAAGAATTATTGTCCCAATACATCGGTGATACCCCCGCGCACAAAGTCGGTAATCTCGCCCGCGGTTTTGGCGAATGGGCCAAAGAATCTATTGAGCTATCACAGGAAAACCTGGGAGATTATCTCAAGGAAGAAAAGAAAGTGCTGGTGACGGACCTGCGTATGGAACAATTTCGAGAATCCCTGGGCGATCTACGCGCCGACGTAGACAGACTGGAACAGCGACTTGATCGAATCAAGCAAAAACTAAAAACTTAAACCTTGAGCCGAAACTTTTTCCATTTGTTAAGAATCGCCCGGGTATTAACCCGGCATGGACTGGATGAGTTTGTTTCGGCATTACATTTATTCCGACCTTACGCGTTCCTATTCAAACTCATTCCGGTACGTCGTCATCGTGATCTACCCCGAGGTGAACGAATCCGAATGGCATTGGAAGAACTCGGACCGGTATTTGTGAAATTTGGACAGATTCTCTCGACACGGCCGGACTTATTGCCACAAGATATTGCCCAGTCTCTTACCGCCCTGCAGGACAAGGTACCACCGTTTCCTGGAGAACAGGCAGTCAAAATTATTGAATCCGCTTACGGCGATGAGTTGGCCAAACATTTTAAATCTTTTGATGAGAATTCTACCGCCTCAGCCTCCGTAGCCCAGGTGCACTACGCCCAACTGCACGATGGCAGCGAAGTTGTCGTCAAGGTGTTGCGACCAGATATTGAGCCGATTATTCAGCGTGATCTGAAATTGCTTCATCTGCTGGCTGATCTTGCTGATAAATACTGGTCCCAGGGAAAACGGCTGAAGCCAAAAGAAATTATTTCTGATTACGACAAAACCATCCACGACGAACTGGATATGATGCGCGAAGGCGCCAATGCCAGTCAGTTGAAAATCAATTTCGAAAACTCGGATCTGATTTATGTTCCCGCAGTCTATTGGGAACACACCCGGCGCAATGTACTGGTAATGGAACGTATTTACGGCATTCCCATTCGTGATATCGAAAAATTAAAAGAAGCCGAAATAGACATGAAAAAACTCGCCCACGCCGGAGTAGAGATATTTTTCACCCAGGCATTTCGGGATGGATTTTTTCATGCTGACATGCATCCGGGCAATATCTTTGTGGCTGAAAACGGCCAGTACCGTGCGGTTGATTTTGGCATCATGGGGACTTTGAGCACCGCGGACAAACGCTATCTCGCTGAAAATTTGCTGGCCTTTTTTAATCGCGATTATCATCGGGTGGCAGACGCCCACATTCGTGCGGGGTGGGTGCCGCCAACCACAAAGGCGGAAGATTTTGAAGGCGCCATTCGTACTGTATGCGAACCGATATTTGCCAGACCCATTAGCGAAATCTCTTTTGGCACATTTCTTATTGATCTTTTCCGTATTGCCAGAAGATTTAATATGCCGGTCCAGCCCCAGCTGGTTTTGCTACAAAAGACCCTTTTGAACATCGAAGGCCTTGGTCGACAGCTTTATCCCGAGCTCGACCTGTGGGAAACCGCGAAACCATTTCTGGAAAAATGGATGAGCGAACAAATAGGGCCCAAGGCGGCGTATCGAACTATAAAACGCGAATTACCAAACTTGTTTACCCTGGCGCCGGAACTTCCGGGGTTGGCTCACCAGTTAATGTATCGATTAAAAAATGATGAGTTGATTATCCGCACCCAGGACGACAAAATTGACGCTTTAAAAAACCAGATGGCCCATCAGCACAAACGCACTGTCAAATTGATTATCGGAACCGGACTGGCAGTTACATCATTATTGATATTACCCGATCCAGGGCAACTCGATACCATGCCCCTGGCTGGCTGGGTGTTGTCTGCTGTAGGGGGCTTTCTGTTGTTGAGTGCAATAATCAGCAAACCGAAGAAAGATTAGAACAATTTTAGAATTTCGTTAAGAGAATAATTATGGCAACTCATCCTTTTCAATGGCAAGACCCATTCGATTTCGATTCCCAGTTAAGCGAGGAAGAAAGAATGGTCCGCGACAGTATGCGGGAATTTTGTGACGGCACATTAATGCCCGGAATTGTCGAGGCAAATCGACATGAAAAATTTGACCCGGAAATTATGCGTCAGTTTGGTGAACTGGGTATGCTGGGCAGCACGCTACCGGAGCAATACGGTGGTGCAGGGCTGAATCACGTCAGCAATGGATTGATTGCAAGGGAGGTGGAACGAGTAGACAGCGGTTATCGCTCGGCAATGAGCGTGCAGTCAGCCCTGGTCATGCATCCGATTTTCGCCTATGGCGATGAAAATCAAAAACAGAAATTCCTGCCTAAGCTTGCCACTGGGGAATTGATTGGTTGTTTTGGTCTTACAGAGCCAGATCATGGCTCCGATCCAGGTGGAATGAAAAGCCGGGCCAAAAAGGTTGATGACGGATACTTGCTGAATGGCAGCAAGATGTGGATCAGTAATGCGCCTATTGCCGATATCGCCATTGTCTGGGCAAAACTGGATGACGTGATCCGCGGTTTTATTCTGGAAAGGGGGATGGCCGGTTTTAGCACCCCAAAAATTGAAGGAAAAATGAGCTTGCGTGCATCGGTCACCGGCGAAATCGTAATGAAAGACGTATTTGTGCCCGAGGAAAATATCTTGTCCGGGGTTGAAGGGTTAAAAGGTCCCTTTGGTTGTTTAAACAAGGCAAGATTCGGAATTGCCTGGGGTGTTATGGGTGCGGCAGAATTCTGTTGGCATGCGGCACGAAACTATGCAATGGATCGAAAGCAGTTCGGTCGGCCATTGGCTCAAACCCAGTTAATCCAGAAAAAGCTGGTAGACATGCAAACCGAAATTACTCTTGGATTGCAAGCCTGTCTTCGGACGGGGCGGATGATGGATGATGATTGTTGTCCGGTGGAAAACATTTCTCTTATTAAACGCAACAATTGTGGAAAAGCCCTCGATATCGCAAGAATGGCGCGGGACATTCATGGCGGAAATGGCGTATCAGATGAATATCATGTGATTCGGCATATGTGTAATCTGGAGTCGGTTAATACTTATGAAGGCACCCACGACGTTCATGCGTTGATTTTGGGTAGGGCTCAGACTGGCCTTCAAGCCTTCTTTTAAAAGCGAAATCACAAAAGATCCTGGAGTCAGAGGCTTTCGATGATCGATCACACAGGAATTAATGTCGAAGACCTTGCTCTAAGCAAGAAATTTTACGAGTCGGTTCTTGCCACTTTAGGATATGTAGTCCGCCTGGAGTTAGACGATGGTATTGGATTTGGCTCGGCCGAACTCAAGAAAGGGGATGATCCTGGCGGGGACTTCTGGATAACCAGTGGCAGCCCGTTCTTCCCAAGGAATCATATTGCTTTTCGTGCGCAAACCTCAGCGCAAGTTGTTGCATTTTATGATGCAGCTCTAGCTGCAGGTGGACGGGATAACGGTGCACCTGGTTTTCGTCCCCACTTTCACAAAAACTATTACGCAACCTTCGTATTCGACCCCGATGGTTACAATATAGAGGCCGTCTTTCACTGCGGAGAATAAATGGGGAAGCTAAATGATAACAATGTCTTTGTAGTACTTGGAACAACTGATGGAATAAAATCATAGGCGCTAAAATTTCAATACCCTGTCAATTCCAGGTATCCCTTTCCAATTTCCATGTTGTTCTCAGTTACAGTAACCATACCTTCCCAATATTTCACGCTCAAGTCCATTTCCTGGTTGTTTATAACCGATGCAACGACCAATTTTCTTTTCTGCGGTTTTATATGGAGTTCCCAGGCTACAGGATATTTCACACCCTTCGAATTTACCCACCAGCGTATTGGCGCTAATTCCAGGTTAGTATGGTCCAGCAAAATCTGGCGGCCATTTGCTGTCAAAATTATTCCAGCGCTATTTGGGTCACTTTTACCCTCCCGGTTTCTCAGGTTGTAGAACATAAGATCTGTACCCTCATCCAGTTGCAGGGAAAACCAGTCCCAACCAACCTGACTCTCTCCAAGAGCGCTAGTGCTCCATTCCCGGTCCAACCAGGAAAGTCCAGTTACAGCAAATAGTTCAGCACCTATTTTGATTGTTCCCCGGGTTGTTAATCGAGTGATAGAATAATAATAAGACGCGTTTCCAGGATTACTGCTTTTTTGACTCAGCCCCCGGTCACCTTGCAATACCGGGCTGGTTAGCGCATCAACATTCAATTCCAGTTCAAAATTCTCTCCATCCACTTTAAGCTGCCATGGAAATGATGTGTTTGGACTCTGCAGCTGCCAGTCGCCCACCCAAATTTTAAACGGGTCCTGGCGAACACCGGCCAGTTCCATCGCCTCTCGAGCCAGTTTTTCCTGGGATATATGTTGCCTGCCTTCGGGATCAGTCAATGCGACGTGAGCCATCCAAATATGATTCGTGGCCCATCGAGACTGACGTTTTTTTTCAGTATCGGAAGTCAGGGCGATGCGGAAAAATGTTATCTGGTAGCCGAATGCACGTCCCTGAGAAGTTTCCAGGTTACCGGTGATGTACCACCACTCATTGCGGTAACCATTGTGGGCGCTATGATCTTCAGGGAATCTAAACTCTCTATGTTCAAGCGCACGTAGAAATCCCAAATCCGCTTCCCCACCCAGGGCAGACTCCAGCGAAATCGCGGGATCGCTCTCGAGATTTTCGGTGGAACAGGCAACCGCAGAAAGCATTAATGCTCCGCATAGGCAATGTAGTATTTTAGCCCTCAAAAGCTATTCCTCTCTCAAAGCTGTCGCGGGGGATTCTTTTGCC
Source organism: Candidatus Spongiihabitans sp. (assembly GCA_965237725.1). GTDB lineage: Bacteria > Pseudomonadota > Gammaproteobacteria > Arenicellales > Poriferihabitantaceae. Next base: position 1,775,240 of record OZ250151.1, on the reverse strand, counting down.
ATGCGATACCCGGGGTAGATTCCTGCCAGTAAGGCAGCGAACACTGCCAGCAACAATGATTCGATGTATATCTGCGGTACCCATATGCTTTGCATGGTCCATCCAAAAGATCGTAGATTGATAACATGGATAAGCATTTCGGAAATTATCAACCCCAGAGGCAATGCAAGTAGCCCGGCCATGACACCCATCAGCCCGGTTTGCAATGTAACCTGGATCATAAGTTCTCTGCGGGTCATTCCGCTTGCGCGAAGAACAGCATGTTCCTTTGCCCGTTCGAACTGAATCGACATCAAAGCGCAAAGAATTCCAATAAAAGCCACTAACGTGACCAATAACCTCAGTACTCGAGTAATTGTGAATGTACGATCAAATATCGCCAGCGTATGCTGCCGAATTTCACCATTGGAACGCACTCTGATTCGACTATCTATTTTTGCCGCCGACGTATTTAACAGTTTGATCACACTATCTACAGATTCATTCTCTTTCAGATAAATACCAACAGAAGAAATATTATTGTCTCTCCACAACTGTGCATAGTATTTTCGATCGATTACTGCAAGACCGCTGTCAGAACCGTAGTCAGTAAACACGCCAGCGATTGTGAATGGCTTTTCACCTTCCTCGGTTAAAAGATAAATTGTCTCACCCGGCCCGGTATGATTGTGGAACGCATAAGGCTCGGAAATAAATACATACTCACCACGTTGAAATCCTGGCCATAAATCGGGCAAATTTTTGCCTTTAAAGACAAAGTTGAGCTTTCCGCCCTCGGATACTTCCAGTGCCAACAGGTTGATCGAACCAGATCTTGCCTCGACCTTAACCAAGCGTCCGCTGCTGATACTGTCAATTTCATCCATATCTCCCAGTTGATCAAGCAATGCCCCAGGCAGTGGAGTCCCGGTTCGGCGAGAAGAGCGTTGTGGAATAGATAAATAAATATCTCCTTTCATCGAAACTGCAAGCCAGCTGGATACGGTGTTACGAAAACTGTCTACCATGACCCCCATGCCTATTGTGGCAGCAATAGCCAAAGTTAACGCAGCCATAGCAAGGCCGGTCCGACTTAAACTGGCGCTTATCCCCCTTGCAGAGAAATAGCCAACAATTCCAAAGAGTCTGGCAAGCAGTGGCGAAATCAGATGTGTCATTCCCAGCGCCATCCAGGGCACCATCAAACAGTAACCAGCAATAATAAAAAACAATCCGGCAAACCCCGGTACAAGTGCACTACTCGAATAGCGAACAATCAATATACCGAAAAATATGCTCCCAATGCCAGCCAATGCCAGCCAGGGTACAGCGCGGAAAGTACTTTGCTCCAATACTGATCGTCTTGCAGCGGCATACGGTCGAGACCTTGAAGCTTCAAGCGCAGGGACTATTGCAGCAATTAATGTTACCACCAGTCCCAGTAGTATTCCCTTCAACAGCATGCCAGGCGAGAGCATCAGTTGAGAGAGATTCAGATTGAAATAAAGGTCGTTAATGGTACGAACAACCAGCCTGACTAACCCATGGCCCAGCAAGATACCACCAGCAACGCCTATCAGGGTTCCCACCATGCCGATGATCAACGCCTCAATAATTATCCGGATAAATACCTGAATTTTCGTCACTCCAACCATGCGTAAGACACCAATCAATGAGCGACGCTGGAGAACCGAAAAGCTTATGGCGTTGTAGATCAGGAAGCCGCCCACCAATAAAGCGAGCAAACTCATGGCAACAAGATTGGTCTGAAAAGAATTGCTTAGATCCCCCAGGTTCCGATTCCTTTGCTGGGGGCGAACCAGTCGTATTCCGGATGGCAGCAGATCCGAAAGCTGCGCTTCATCGTTATCTTCGAGAATGAGGTCGATTCGGTCAAGCAGTCCTGTCCTCCCCAATAATTCCTGGGCAGTCGCGATATCCGCTACCAACATTCCATCCAGTGCTTTTTCGCTGGCCTCACCGAATATTCCAATCACTTCCACATTCTTTGGAACTCCCGCAACTTTAATATTAACTGGATCTCCAACTGCAATGTTCAATCGATTCGCGCTAGCGGCAGAAACAAGCACTGCGTCTGTCTGGGTTACCAACTCGTCTAACCAGTTTTGGTCAGTGGCAGAAGCAATGGACCGGAAAGGTTTTTCAGCAAAAATATCAAGTCCGAGCAATGTAAAATTTTCATCCTTAAACTGCACATCGCCTTCTACGATGGGCGCCGATTTTTTGTAGCCATGGGTAAGCTTAAGTTCGGTATAAAAACCCTCCGCTATTCCATTTGGTCCACCTATAAGCTGATGGCTTGTTTTCCCGCTAACCTGTTCCATGGAGAGATCAAATGCTCGACGAGCGCTTTGGTTGGCAAGGTCAACGGCGACGACTACAGTTACACCCAAGACAACACCCAGAACGGCAAAAAGAGTCTGCCATCGGTGGCGAACGAGATGCCGAAATATCGCCAGTGACAATCGATCCATTACTGTTCCAGATCATCCTGGGCATCTGTCACTACACCATCCTTCAGCTCTAGTACCCGTTCTGCCGACCTCGCAATTTCCATACTATGGGTGACGACAATTAGTGATTGCTGATTTTGGTTTGCCAGGTTGTCTAATAATTTCATTACTTGCCGTCCGGAATCAGCATCCAGATTGCCGGTTGGTTCATCTGCCAGCACCAATAATGGGTTGTGGATCATTCCACGGGCGATTGCTACTCGCTGCTGCTCCCCTCCAGATAATTGGTCGGGATAGGTGTTTCCGCGATCACCCAATCCAATGGCATTCAACATTACATTTGACCGATGACCTATCTCCGTTCTTGGCACCCTGTTTAGCTCAAGGGGCAGAGAAATATTTTCGACTACGGTTAGCGTGGGGATCAAATTAAATAATTGATAAATAAATCCGATATGCTGTCTTCGAAAGAGAGTCCGTTGGTTTTCGGTGAGTTCGGTCAGGCTATTGGAATCAATAGCAATTTTACCCGCATCCGGAAGGTCGACCCCCGCCAATAGATTCAGTAAAGTTGATTTTCCACTACCACTCCGACCCAGCAAGGCAATTCGTTCTCCCTTTTTAAGTTCAAAATTAACGTTTGTTAATACCTTGCGCTGGTTTTGCCCTTCCTGGAAGGCGCGAGATACACCGGTAGCTTTCAAAATTACAGGAGCATTCATACTATCTTGTGTTGTTTGCCTGTGGTAACGGACTATTATCGATATCCGCTGTAAGTCTCACTAGTCTGATCCCTGGTCAGTATTTTTGGATGATGCGCCGAATTTGACGAATATCAGATTCAGACGTCGCCCTGATGCCGTGTATTTCAGTGCCATTTTAGCCAGTAAGTCTACAAGCGAAGAAACAAGCGGCAAATGTATGGCTTTGATATTTTCCAAATCCGCTATATAACTTTTCGGCAAATTATTTTGTTTTGCGCCTTGAATTAAAATTTGCATATATCGCCTGGAGGGCTTCCTTCCGGTACAGGATTCCGGGCTGACAAATGTACACCCCCGGAACATTCTACCCTCACACTCAATGTTGTTAACCCATACCAACCGGTATGCTGCTCCCTCAGAATTATTCAGGCGTTCAAAGTCACTATCTATGAGCTTGTAGAGCACGCCATGGACCACCGCGTTTTTTTGTTCCTTGATTGTGGCGAACACGGGTTCAATAATGGGCACTCCGGGATGCTCCATTGCCAATTGCCATCCAGTGACTTTCGCAGGCGCGATGAATTGAGGGTTTATACCGCGCCGCTCGGAAAACACACCCTGGTTCATATTGGATCCGTAGGCAAAGTAATTTCTTGTATTGGTCATTTCTTCATTATAGCCTTGTAGCCATAATTGGCCTATTTATCGGACCGGGTAAACAATAGACAGAGCACTGAGAACAAAGGTGGGCATGATCGGCTCCTACGCCAGCGATTTTCCGCATGAAATTATTCCAAAGTGAGCAAGTGGTGTTTTGTCCGAAGAAGAAATGAGGCCGTATGTGCGAATACTTGTTAGTCGATATAGTGAATTTAAGGAGTTTGCGATGAGTGTAGCAATACCCTATTAAGCCTGGAATCTTGATGGATTGTAAAAACCTGGATTTGATACGACAATTCAAAATTTCTGGTTTCTACCAAAACTGACAGTGTCTCTTGTATACTGCAAGTTCAACCGATCTACGCAGTCATTGATTAGAACGCGGCATAGGCTAGGTTGCTGTAGAGTAAAATATATCCCTACGCTTCAATTTTGTAAATTCTGCATAGAAAATTGTATAAAAAGTCAATCGTGGTTCTATTTCACGAAAACACTAAGCATTTTGTGGTTAAGAATTATGCTGTTCATTTCATGGCTGAGTGCTGGAAGCGAGAAGGGCATAAGGTGCAGTTCCTTTTTGGTACGCGTATTTTTGTTCCTGCAGATATCTGCATATTACACGTCGATCTATCGATCGTCCCAGCAAAGTATGTTGAATTCGCCCATCGTTATCCTGTTGTAATTAATGGATCAATTACGGATATTTCAAAGAGAAGTTTCAGCCAAAATTTGGTAAAGCTTGAAGACAACTACAAGGGGCAAGTTATTGTAAAAACGAATTTGAACTTTGCCGGTTGGCCGGAGAAAGTAGCAACGTTAAATACCGCTAGTTTAGTGACAATAAAAGCACTGCACCGAATAGGGGTCAAATTTGATACGTTTGTAAATCACAGCGATTACCGTGTCTATGATCAGATCACGAGTGTGCCGGAAAAGTTCATCAGCAATCCATATTTTATAGTTGAAAAATTCCTCCCAGAAAGAATTAATGGACATTATTACGTCAATTTTTATAAATTCTTTGGTAACGTCCATCAAGGGATAAAAGCTTGCTCTAGGCACGCCGTTGTCACTGGTGAAACAGAAATTTCAAGGGAGCCAATCGATCCTCACCCTGAAATTATCCATATCAGGAAGGAAAAGAAACTTGATTTTGGAAAAATTGATTATTGTATTAACAATAACAAAATTGTTTTAATTGATATAAATAAAACAGTGGGAATGCAGGCTGGTTCGAATTCCCCCGAATTCCTGGCGCTTGCAAGACAGTGCGCAAAGGGTCTTTACGATTATTTTTGAATTCAGGAAAAACGCTATAAATGCCTGACAACGAAAAAGTAATTTATTTCGCATATGGATCCAACCTGCTTTTTGCCAGGTTACATGCGCGTGCACTGTCGATAAAAAATATCGGTGTCGGTGTTTTATCAAACCACCGTCTTAGCTTTAACAAACCCGGCGGTGATGGATCAGGCAAATGTGGTATTGAGTCCGTAGATAGTGATGAGATGGTGATTGGCGCGTTATACGAAATGGACAGGATAGAGAAACCCATACTCGATAAGATTGAAGGCTCGGGCTTTGGTTATATCGACCGCCGGGTAGAAATCAAAACCGCAGATACAATTATAGAGGCATTCACCTACTACCCGAGCCGTCTCGACTGCGAGATCAAACCCTATGACTGGTATAAGGCGTTTGTGTTGCTGGGTGCAAAAGAAAATCACTTTCCGGCGGAATATATAAAAGTCATCGAAGCTGTGGAAGTTCAAATTGATTCAGATCTGGAACGTAGGCGAAAAAATATTGAAATCAGTGAGAGTTATATTGAAGCAGAATTAATTTGAGTTTGGTTTACTGAGCAGATAAAGTTCGGTCGAAAAATTTTGGTTGTTGTATATTGATGCAATAAAATTAGACCTGGAGCGAGCAAATGAGTGAAATTAAAAAGGCCACCTGTCACTGCGGTGCTGTGGAACTCAGTATAGATTTACCAAATGGGCTGGAAAATTTACGCCGATGTAATTGTTCCCTGTGTCGACGCAAGGGTGCAATTATGGCTTTGGCGTCCCTGACAGCGTTAACCGTGACCCGTGGCGAGGAAAACCTTGGTTTGTATCAGTGGAATACCAAGGTTGCCAAACACTACTTTTGTAAAACCTGCGGTATCTATACCCACCACCAGCGCCGTAGTAATCCCAATGAGTATGGATTTAATGTGGGTTGTCTGGAAGGGGTGAACCCGTTTGAACTGGATAACATAACCGTGGGTAATGGTGCCGCCATGTCATTGCTGGCAGACGAAGACAAAAATAAATGAAAGATTCTTTAAAACCCGGCGTCAAGTTTGAGCATTCGTTTGAGCTCACCGAAAATAAAATGGTTCCGGCGCTATACCCCGAAGCACCAGAATTTTTGCTTATGCCCGAAGTGTTTGCAACGGGTTTTATGGTCGGGTTTCTCGAATGGGCCTGTTTAAAAGCAGTGATTCCTCACCTGGACTGGCCTGAAGAACAAAGCGTGGGTACCCAGGTAAATTTCAGTCACCTGGCAGCAACCCCTGCTGGTTTTACGGTAACAGCTAAGGTAGAGCTAATTGAGGTAGACGGTCGGCGACTAAAATTTAATGTCGAAGGCTTCGATGACATTGAATTGATATCCCAGGGCACCCATGAAAGATTTGTGATTAATAAGGTGAAGTTTGATACGGCGATGGAACAAAAGCGTAATTCGGCGGTATAACCTTATGGATATAAATTAAACTCGAGCCTTAAAACCAGGAGAAGACCATGACAAATTTCAAAAAATCGGTACTACGTTTCCTTGGGCTTACATCCCTGATTATATTTTCACTTCAGGCAAACGCCAATTCTAGTGGTGGTAGTAGCGAACCTGCCCGTGCCGTGCCCGCGGAAATTGCCAGTATGGTGGAACAGGAAAACTACCCAGATGCCATTGTTGCCTTGAATGAATTTATAGAAGATGAATCCAAAAATGCCGACGCCTGGAATTATCTGGGATACAGTCAGCGAAAGGTTGGCATGCTGGATGAATCTTTAAAATCTTACAAAAAAGCATTGAAACTCGATAAAAAACATTTGGGTGCTCACGAATACATTGGCGAGCTCTATCTTACTTTGGACGAACTGAAAAAAGCCAAATACCATTTGAAAAAGCTTTCAAAATACTGCGATAACTGCGAAGAATATAAAGACCTGGAAGAAGCCATAGCGGCATTCGAGCAGGACGCCTAAGCGGCCAAACAAAAAGAGGGCCCTAGCTCTCTTTTAGGCCCTCTTTTAAGTCCTTTTTTAGTTTTATAGATGCTTTAAATATTAACTTCCAAGCACCTCGACAATGGCATCTTTATAAATCCCAACCATTTCGTCGATGGTAGCTTCGTCGGTGGTCAACGGTGGTGCATTGCAGATGACTTCGCTCCTGACCCGGGTATACAAACCACGATCCAACATGGCGTTGGTCAGTTTTCCACCAAGGCCAAAATCAGCTTCAAACCACTCTTTGGTAGATTTGTCCTTGACTAGCTCGATGCCGTGCATCATGCCTTTGCCGCGAATATTGCCAACATGAGGATGGCCATCCAGAGCGTCGTGAAGTTTCTGTAACATCGCTTCACCCTTGCTCGCAGCCTGACCAGGCAGGTCCTCACCCTCAATAATATCCAGGGTTGCCAGCGCCACGGCACAGGTTGTTGGGTGTCCACTATAAGTGTAAGCGTGCATCCACGGTGACTTGCTCGAGGTGATGGTTTCAGCAATTTCATCGCTGATACCAATGCCACCCAGTGGAATCGAGCCCGATGTAATGGATTTGGCAAATTGCATTAGATCGGGTTCAACGCCGTAATGTTGCAAGCCGAACATCTTGCCCGTCCTGCCGAAGCCGGTTATGACTTCATCGGATACCAGCAGGACTTCGTATTGATCGCAGATTTCACGAATGCGCTTGAAATAATCATCCTGGGGTACGATTACACCACCAGCACCCTGTACGGGTTCCGCGATAAACATGGCAACGGTTTCTGGACCCTGCTTAAGAATTTCTTTCTCCAGTTCATTGGCTGCGGCGATACCCTGGGATGAGCCGTCTTCGGGCATGGGATAGTGATAAGGGTCAGGGGCTGGGATGTGGCTGAAGCCTGGAATACGGGGCTCAAACATCGGCCAATAACTTTTAATTCCCGTTGCACACATGGCCGCGAAGGTGACACCATGGTAAGCCCAGTCACGGGCGATAACCTTGGTTTTCTCAGGCCTGCCTTTGGCCTTCCAGTAATATCGCGCCAGTTTGAAATTACTGTCAGTGGCTTCGCCACCGCCGGAAGTAAAATAAAAATTCTGCATATTTGAATATGCAATTTTAGAAAGTCGTTCAGCAAGTTCTATGGCAGGGCGATTGGAGCCGCCGGCATAGCTCGAACAAAATGCCATGTCTGTCATCTGTTTATGCGCCGCATCAGCCAGAGTCTGACGACCATGGCCAGCACTAACATTCCACAGACAGGACAGGCCATCGATGAATTTATTTCCATCTGCATCATACAAATGGGAGCCTTCTGCCTTGACCCATACCCGTCCGTTGGCATGGCCCGCGGTATGATGTAGGGGGTGAATCATGTGCGCATGATCCTTTTTCAGAAGTGCAGCGTTGTCTAGTGGAGCATTCATTTATATTTCCTCTTAACCGTGTAAGTTATACGTATAAGTCAGTAGTGCGCAGTTCGATGGACGGCCTTGATTAACCTATAACAAGGCTTTTACCGCCGGGCATTTCAGATGGCGCCAATTATCGCTTCGGACGCATCAACTTGGCAAATACAATTTTCTGATGTAACACCTGGAAAGTTTAACAGTCAGTGGACGCCTACAATATGGACGAACTATTATTGGGTAACTGGACCCGCACGACCCTATCTGTCATCCAGCAATTTTCATAGGGGGGGTCAATTTGCTGGCTCAGGGTAAACATATAACCTACTTTCTTCCCATGCATGTCATCGAGCAGGACGGGCACCATGGCTGAGCCATTGACTATCATACTTTCGCCTATTTCCATGCTGGCGTAACTGAGCATGGGTTTGTAAGCGAGATTCTCAAAAAGTACCTCAAAGCGGGCCAGCGGTCCGGTGTTGCGCTGGTTATTCGGTGAAGCAAATCGAAACGTAAGTTCGATACCTGCATTTTCGAATGGCTTGTCGTTTTGACCCAGAGCGCGCATTTGAATGCCCACAACCTCCTCTGGGGTATAAGCCGGATCGGGAACAATTTCAGGAAAAAGCTCATTGGCGGATGCTGGGGCAAATAGTGGGCCAGATATGGGCCCAGAAAATGGAATGAGCAGCAGGCAAATACTCAAAGCTATCCCAGAGCCCATGTTTTTGCCCAAAGCTGAAAATTCAATAATCACGATCTGACCGGGTACACTGCTTGTTCATCTGTTCTTCCCTCGATAAAGTCGGCCTAACATACATTTTCTAGTATTTATTCAGCCTCAGTACGTGCCGTGAGTATCGCTTTAACTAACGATTCAGGCATAGCTTCGCAATCATGTTCAGTATCTTCAAAAGCGGCTCGGCCTAATCTAATTACTTTTTGGTAGTCCTGTATATATTTTCCACAAGCAACACACAATCCAAGATGGTGCTCAAAAATCCGTCGCTGCTTTTCCGGCAGAGACCCATCGACATATTCAACAACAAATTTTTCCAATTCTTCACATGTCGCCAACCCAGGAATCATGCGCATCGCGAATCCCCTCATTATTCTCACTGAATTCTTGAAAACACTCATCAACCTTCCTCTTTCATAACGTCTTCTAATTTCAATTTTAACGCTTCACGCGCACGATGCAAACCCGTTTTGGTGGCGCTCGTTGAAATTCCCAACAAAGCAGCCGTCTCCTGAGTACTATACCCTTCGATGTCACGAAGAAGAATTAGGTTGCGCGAGGTTTTCGGTAATTCATCGATTTGTTGGCGTATCAACGCTCGAGTCATCTTATTCTCAAGCAAAGTTTCGGCTGACAACGAAATTTCATTCTCTGTTTCTATACGCATCCCATTTTTATCGAATAGAGACGGAATATCTTCAATAAACGCCTCCCGACGTCGTTTTTGTGACCGAATTTTCATAAGCGCGGTATTTACAACGATTCGATGTAGCCAGGTTTCTATAGTAGACCGTCCCTCAAATTTGTGAATATTACGAAATGCCTGAATATAGGCATCCTGGACACAGTCCTGGGCATCTGCTTCGTTTTTAAGATATCGCCTTGCGACGGACAACATCCGCCCACCGTATTTTCTTACCAGGGTCTCGTAACGGACTGAATCACTGTTTCGTAATCCGTTGATAAGTTGGTTTTCAGTTCTGCTCATTATGATTCCAGCTATTATTTTCACTCGTTCAGGTTCTGACCAACTACGACCGCAAATATTTTGAACGGTTCAAAAAGCTCATAAGAATTTTCAGAGTCTAAGATCAATTTTCCAGAACCAAATTTCGCTAGCCTGTAACCTTTTTCGATCTCGTTGCGTCGAAGTGCCACAAGTAGATATTGCGGTTTTGACCACCAATATCACATTCTGAACTTTATACGAATTCACATAGGAGATTCGAAAATGAAAATTTCTAAAATTAAAACATTACTTATTAGTGTCGTTGCACTGACTGCTGCGGCTACCACAATGCAGTCTCACGCCCAAGGCAACTGGTATCTGGGTGGTGGTGTCTCACAGGCATTTGTTGATGAACGCGGTATCGACGAAGACGATACTGGCGGAAAAATATACGGCGGATACAAACTTAATAGCTACTTTGCAATTGAGGGCGGCTACTACGATTTTGGTGAGATTAGTGATCGCGGTAGTCAACTTGAACTCGATGGCCTGAGTATTGCGGCAGTCGGGATAATTCCGGTATCTCCCCATGTATCATTATTTGGCAAGGCCGGGGTTCACGATTGGGATGCTGACACCGTTGGCCCGATCAGCGCGCAACTGCGGAGTAATAGTGACACTGACGCCTTTTATGGTGTTGGAATCGAGTACACGTTCGATAATCGATGGGCGGTACGCGGTGAGGCCGAACGGTATGAAGTTGAAGACCTTGATGTAGATGTTTTTTCAATAGGGTTATCCTACAACTTCTAATCATCATCCAAACAGGACAAAACCTGTATTATTGTCCGCTAAATAGAGCCGGAAATTAAATCCGGCTCCATTTAATCCCAGGTTCAGATTAAGGAACACGTCGTTTGTACCAAAATAACCGAGTTTGAGGAAGTCGGTCTGATCAGTGCAATGTTATTGTAACCATCATTGGGCTCTGGCCAGGTTTTTAAAAATGGTCGAGCGTATACAGCCTATCTGGAGTTAACGCTAATAAAATATAGCAGTGGTGGAAAAAGCAGCCTGGTTGGCATCAGCAAACGTATTGCCAATAAACAACTCAGGGCGATCCTGACTTAAGGAGCTCGGGCCTATATCCATAGAGCCAAACTCAGACATACAGTCGCGTCTTAACTCTGATCAAAATCTTACTTGTTTAACAGCAGGAGTCCATATACGGGCGGAGACAAAATTGACGAGTGAATTTTATCATGGCTATTCTCACGATCTGGTTAATCGTTGATCTATACTATCAGAGACCGAAGGGATTTATAAGCCTCTGGATCTTGAGTAACTAACCGATACCCTGGAGAATTTCCTTTATTAATTTTGGGCCGCGATAGATGAATCCAGTGTAGAGTTGAATCAATTTTGCCCCGGCTTCAAATTTCTCCCGGGCAGAATTTACATCGTTGATTCCACCCATTCCAATGATCGGAATCTCATCTTGCAGATTTTTATACAACGACGAAATCACCGCTGTGGCAGGTTTTTGTAATGGCACACCGCTGAGTCCGCCAACCTCGGCGGCGGCAGGATGGTTTTCGACCCCGTTACGGGAAACCGTGGTATTGGTTGCCGCTACACCGTCAATCTTATACTTAAGCAATAATTTGGTTATGGCATCGATCTGGTTCTGATCGATATCCGGGGCAATTTTTAAAACCAGGGGCACATAGGTGCCTGAGCTATCCCCTAGTTTCTGGCGCTCATTATCAAGGGCAGAAAGGAGCTGGTTCAGGGCCTGGTCGTTTTGTAACTCGCGCAGGTCCTGGGTATTGGGAGACGATATATTAATCGCAACATAATCCGCAAAATCGTAAACCCCTCTCAAACCCGCAATATAATCATCTACAGACTTGTTTATTGGAGTCGCAGCATTTTTGCCAATGTTGATGCCTTTTATGATTTTTGGCGAACAAGTTTTCAGATTTTGGCTAAATTGATCCAAACCCACACTGTTAAAGCCCATGCGATTGATCAGCGCCGAGGATTCAGGCAGTCGAAACATCCGCGGTTTCGGGTTGCCTGGCTGGGGTAGTGGCGTCACCGTGCCTAGCTCGATCCAGCCGAATCCCATGGCATGCAGGGCGTTACTGGCTTTACCCTGTTTGTCCAGACCTGCTGCCATGCCTACGGGATTGGGAAAATCGATACCCATGACGCTTATTGGCTGATGAAGTTGTTTCGCTCCGGATAGTTTTGCCAGAAGGGTTGATAGTACTTTTGATTTTGAAACCAGGCCGAGAGTTCCAAGCACAAGATCGTGACTGGTTTCAGCATCGAGCCGGAACAACAGCGGTCTTAAGAATCCATACATTTATATTTCGCTGCTAAAAACTTTCGCCGGGTTGTAATAACCGCCATTTTCCTTCCTCGAGATTGCCGAGTTTTACCTTGCCGACTCGAACTCTAATCAGACGTTGGACGGTTAAATCCACTTGCTCGCACATCCGTCGAATTTGTCGTTTTCGGCCTTCATTGAGAGTGAAGCGCAATTGTGAACCTTTTAGTCTTTCAATTTTCGCCGGACGCAATGGTTTGTTGTCGAGTGATAAACCATGACGGAGTTTCTCAAGTTTTTGTTCGGTGATTTCACCGTGGACGGAAACCAGATACTCTTTTTCGGTGGTATTTTTCGGCCCAATCAGTTGTTTGGCAATGCGGCCATCCTGGGTGAAAACAATCAACCCTGTAGAGTCGATATCGAGTCGTCCTGCTGGCGCCAGACCCCTTCGGTTCGGTGCGTTCTCATTGCGATTTTGTCGATTCTGTTGCTCAATCAGCATGACTGCGGACTGGTATTGTTTTTCCGGAAGGCCGGAGACATATCCCCGAGGCTTGTTGATCAGTACAGTGGCGAGTTGAAATTGGGCATTCTTTGCGCGTTGATCCAGAACAACTTCCTGGGAAGGTAGGATTCGGCTACCCAGGGTATCCACCACTTTTCCATCGACGTAAACCAGTCCCGCTTCGATAAAGCGGTCTGCCTCACGCCGGGAACAGATTCCCCGCTCTGCCATAATTTTTGACAGTCGAATCGCTTCAATCAACGCGGGTTCTACTTGTAGTCAAATTTATTGATGGCGGCTTGTGCCGCGTTGCCGATGTAGCTGCTTGGCGTCAGCTCGAGCAATTGTGATTTCGCCTGGTCGGGAATTTCAAGGGCGGTGATAAATTCGTGTAGCGATGATTTATTTATGCCCGCTTTGCCCCGAGTCAGGGTTTTTAGCTTTTCATAGGGTTCGGGCACACCATAGCGACGCATTACCGTTTGAATGGGCTCGGCGAGCACTTCCCAGTTGTTATCCAAATCGTCATTCAGGGCCTGGGTGTTTAGCTCGAGTTTTTCCAGACCCTTCAGCGTAGATTCTATGGCAATCAGTGTATAACCCACTCCAACCCCAAGGTTTCGCAATACGGTGGAATCCGTCAGGTCCCGTTGCCAGCGACTGATGGGCAGTTTTTCCGCAAGATGACAAAGCATGGCATTGGCCAGGCCCAGATTGCCTTCAGAGTTTTCAAAATCAATGGGGTTTACTTTATGAGGCATGGTGCTCGAACCCACTTCGCCTTTAGTAACTTTTTGTTTGAAGTAACCGATGGAAATATAGCCCCAGATATCTCGGTCGAAATCGATTAAAACCGTGTTCAGACGACTCAGGCAATGACAGAACTCGGCAATATAGTCGTGGGGCTCGATCTGTGTGGTCATGGGTTGATAGCTCAATCCCAAGTTTTCAACAAAATTTCGAGCTAGAGCGGGCCAGTTGATTTCTGGATAGGCGGATAAATGGGCGTTAAAATTGCCCACCGCACCATTAATTTTGCCAAACAGTTTTTGATCACGTAAATGTGATAAGCCGTATTGCAGCCGGTGGGAAAAATTGGCTAATTCTTTTCCCACGGTTGTTGGACTGGCTGGCTGGCCATGGGTTCGTGCCAGCATGGGTTGATCCGCATAGCTTTTAGCCAGGTGATTGACCTTGTCAATCAATCTGCGGATGGCCGGAATCAATACTTCGTCCCGGGCGCCTTTGAGTATTAACCCATGGGACAAATTATTGATATCTTCTGATGTACATGCAAAATGGATAAATTCGGTTATCGATTCGAGTTCTTTGTGGCTGGAAATTTTTTCCTTGAGGTAATACTCTACGGCTTTTACATCGTGATTGGTGGTGCTCTCGATGGTTTTAACCATCTGAGCCTGGTCCACATCAAAATCGGTAACTAGCGATCTCAGGAAATCAGTAGTTTGATCGGAAAATGCCGGGATTTCCTTAATTTCTTTTTGATTTGAAAGATGAATTACCCATTCGACCTCAATCCGAATCCGCGCGCGTATCAATCCATATTCACTAAAATACTGGCGTAAGTCAGCGGTTTTGCTTTGATATCGACCGTCAAGGGGGGAAAGCGCTGTTAATGGGCTTAGCGCGAGGGTCTGATCGGGCACGGGTGATAATTAATAAAGTGTATTAAACCCCAATTTTATCACAGGAACCCGCCTCCGGGATTGCCCGGAAAATGTACAAGCGCCGGGCCGGAAGATGTGCCAGAGCTTGCCCAGAAAATCTACTATAGCTAGCCGGGACCGCTTACTCCGGATCAGGCATCCAGTGCAGTTTTTATCGTTCCGCCACCAATACAGATATCATCATTGTAGAACACAATAGATTGCCCAGGGGTAATTGCCCACTGCGGATAGTCGAATTCGATCCGGGTATAGTTGATGCCGATCATGGAGATGATACAATTCTGTTCGTCCTGGCGGTAGCGGGTTTTAGCCTTGCAGTTTTCCGGCAAAATCGGTGGAAGCCCGGTAATCCAGTGCATATCTTCCGCCAGCACAACTTTTTTCATCAGTGACGGATGATCGTGACCCTGTACCGCGTAAACAATATTTCTTTTGACATCTTTTTCGGTTACATACCAGGCTTCACCGTCTCCTCCGATTCCAAGACCCTGGCGTTGACCGATGGTGTAAAGGTAGGAACCCTTATGCTCTCCAATGGTTTCACCTTCCAGTGTTTTTACCGGACCAGGTTGAGAGGGTAAAAATCGGCTGAGGAAATCACTGAACCGACGCTCTCCAATGAAACATATCCCGGTGCTATCCTTTTTATCGTGGATAGGTAGTGACAGATTTTTTGCTACTTCTCGAACCTGATCTTTTTCCATTTCACCAATGGGAAAGCTGGCATAGCGCAGGGCATCCTGATCAAGGGTGTGTAAAAAGTAACTTTGATCCTTGGATTGGTCTAGTCCTTTTCGCAGCAGATGATAGCGGTTCTGTTTGTCAAGTCTGGCGTAGTGGCCCGTTGCGATATAGTCGGCACCGAGGTCCATGGCCCAATTCAGGAACTCCTTGAATTTAATTTCCTTATTGCAGACCACATCGGGGTTGGGTGTTCGGCCGTTTCGGTATTCATCGAGAAACAACTGGAACACCCGGTTCCAGTATTCATGAGAAAAGTTAATAGTCTTAAGTTCAATTTCCAGCAACTTGCAAACTTCTTCTGCGTCTGCCAGGTCTTCAGCTGCCGAGCAGTAATCTTCGTCATCATCCTCCTCCCAGTTTTTCATAAACAGGCCAGTGACCTTATGACCCTCTTCAATCAGTTTGGCGGCTGCTACTGAAGAGTCCACCCCTCCTGACATGCCAACAATAACGTTATTCACAATTACAATATTTCCCCCGGCAGAAAAAACGATTTGGGGGACTTCTGAACCAGTCTGGGCGAATCAAGTTGCCACTTAAAATGATACTGGGCAAAATGACCAAGATCAAGGCAAAAATTTGGTGCAATAGCAGGACCCATACAATCACTTGGGCGAGATTTTTTAACGACGATATTGCCACGCGAAATATTGGGTTTGGACTCAAGTTGATCGGTCATGACTTGTACAGAGGTTCCCTAGTTCGTTCGAAACACCCGACTCCAGAAAGATCGTTTTTTAGGTTTATCCTCCTGTCCTCTGGAATCATCTACCACAGCGGTGAGTGGGCTGATATCTTCCCAATCTTTACTAGCCTGGATGACCGGCACGTAACCATTGGGCTGGAACCACGAATCAACAACAAAGCGCTCCCCAGTGGATTTAACTTTTATTTGGCCAGCCCAGTGCTGGTCGAAAACAGCACTTCGATAGGCCTGTTCAATCACGGTGTGATGGGTTAACAGGTCATTCAACTCAAGCAATCGCAGATAGGTTGTGGTATTCACCGCTTCATCGATGCAATCCTGTTGGCCAGGGAACAGGCCTTCCACATCATCGATGTCTTCAGGCCAGTCGAAGGCGATGTCTTTGTGGGTTGGAGTATACCTGCCAATTAATACTTCCATCCAGCCAATGGCGCTTTTAATTTGTTGACGTTCCAGAGCGGGTGTTTCTGCGACAGGATTGAACCAGCCAGCAACTTCTTGCCATTCATGAGGCGGCAGGCTGACCACAGAACTGTGCTTGCACGCAAAGTCATAACATACCGGAATGGCATCCAGAGTTACAAAAGAGGGGGCCTCCACATTCTGTTCTTTCCCAGCCCAGGTTATGCCGGATGTCATTCCAAGCATCGAGCCAAGCATCGTTAACGTGATGTGGAGCAATAATGATTTCATGGCGTTTATTGTAACGGTTGTAACTGTTGTACGCTATCCAGAGGCAGACGATTTCCTTTTTCGAAATCGGTAATGGAAATCAGTACAGCGTCACTGCGCAGGACACCTACATTGGCTTCTATTTCTTGTCGGCTAAGCCATAAAACTTCTTCGATGGCCGGGTCAAGCTCACATTCTTCCTGGTGAGAAAGCAGCTCCCCACAAAATGAAAACCGAATATAGGTTTCACCGTTGCCAGCAAGAAATTGATAGATTCCGCTGATGAATTTTGGTTCAAAATGCCATCCGGTTTCTTCCAGGGTTTCGCGAACAACGGCATCGATCAGGGTTTCTCCCTTTTCAACATGACCTGCTGGCTGATTAATCACACTGCTGCCCTGGTTGCATTCCCTGACCATTAAATATTTTCCGTCTCCCATGACCACAGAGGCTACGGTCACATGGGGAAACCAGCGCTCGACATTAGCGTCCATTTTTTACAATCCTGTACCAGTATTAAAACAATATCACTCGACCGCTCACGTCGCTGCTCACTTAACCGCTTTGAGTCGTTCATTGCCAGTACCCGAACCTGTGCGATGGAAGAATTCCGGCGACAGCATTTCGATGAAACGCTTGGCCTGGGCAGAAATAAATTTTCCGCGTCGGGTAACGATGCCGTAACTGCGCGTGGGAAAATACTCGGTAACCGGGATGGTTGCCAGATTATCTTTTTCGTTCAGGCAAATGTCGGTTACGATGGAAATTCCCAAACCCATTTCAACGTACTTCTTTATAACCGCCCACCCGCCAGCCTCAAGTGCAACTTTGTGATGAATGTTGTGTTGTTGGAAAACTGATTTCACCACACCCCAGGTGCTGAGATATCGTGGTGGCAGAATCAGGTCGTATTTTGCGATTTCTTCCAGGGTGACCTTATCCTGTCCTGCCAGAGGGTGATCCAGTGGCATAATCAGGGTTGGGTTAAAATCAAACACTGGGAAATAGCTTAAATCATCGGGCATCTCAAGCATCGACCCCACAGCAAAATCAGCTTCATCAGCCCTGAGCATGGCCATGCCGTCAGCACCGGTGACATTATGTAATCGAATTTTTACCCCTGGATATTGAGTAGCAAATTGTTTCAGGTATTCGGGCAGTATATTGAGAATGGTGGATTCCCCGGCGGCGATATTCAGATAACCGCTGTTTAAATCACCACTGCGTTCAGCAAAGGTGTCTCTTAATGAATCCATGCCTTCAACCATGGGCAATGCAATTTCAAGCAGCGCTTCACCATCAGAGGTCAAATTGATTTTTGGCCCGCGACGCTCGAACAACATGGTATTCAACTCACGCTCCAGGGCCTGAATCTGTAAGGATACCGATGGCTGACTCAGATAAAGCTGTTCTGCCGCCCGGGATATACTGCCGGATTTAGCGGTATAACAAAACGCGCGTAATTGCTTTAGGCGATTTTGTTTATAGTATGAGGCAGCTTTTGGCTTCATCGGTGCGGACCAGCGAATAGATTGAACGGCAATAGTAAGAACTTATCGTTTGCGATGTCAAATTTCTGCCAGCAGTAATTTGTCAAAACTTAACTTTGTTGTTGTTTCCAGGCGTCGGGTAGAACAATGCCATCACCAAAAAGGTAGGCTTCCATTTGGCTGGCCAGATATTTCTTGTGCTCCGGATCCAATGGGCTGAGTTTGTATTCATTGATAAGGATGGTTTGTTGACCCAGCCAGTCATGCCATGCCGATTTGGAAATTTCATTGAATATCCTTTGTCCCAGTTCCCCGGGCCAGGTTGGATTATCCAGGCCTTCTGCTTCCATACCCAGTTTTGCACACTTAATCATCCGACTCATAATTTACTCATATTTTATTGGGCTCGATTATCTTAGTTGTATCAATTTAACTCTAATATATCAGCTCTATCGCCTATGCCCGTTATACCAACTGTTTGAAGATTTTACTCACTGCCGCGGGCAGGGCAATGGCAGCATCTGAAAATGGGTTGTACCAAATATAGTTATCGTCGTCCATGACTCTGTCGTGCTGGCCGATGACCGGGCATTCAACGGGTTGAATATGGAGCTCAAAATGAGTGAAGCCGTGTTTGATATTTTTCAGCTTTTTTGGGTTAGAAGTCTTTATCCCATACTGTTCCTCGCACCAGCCCACAATATCATCCGCTGTTTCGGAAATTTCAGGCAATGCCCAAAGACCGCCCCAGATTCCAGTGGGTGGTCTCTTTATCAGCAAAAACTGAGATTTTGGATTACGCAGTAACAACATGGTTGACTTGCGTTGGGGTCGCTTTACTTTGGATTTTGATTCCGGGTAGTCCGCAGGATTACCTTGTTTATAGGCGGCGCATGCCGCATTCATCGGACATTGATTACATTTAGGCTGTCGTCGGATACACAGGGTCGCGCCCAAATCCATTATTGCCTGGGTATATTTTGCGACATCTTCATGGGGCGTCAACTGCTCTGAATATTGCCATAATCGGTCCTGTACCAGCTTTTTCCCGGGAAAGCCTTCTACGGCGAAAAACCGACACAGCACCCGTTTTACATTGCCGTCCAATATGGGTTCACGGATGTTAAATGAAAACGCCAGAATCGCCCCTGCGGTTGACCGACCGATGCCGGGTAATGCCAGAACGTCATCCATGGTATCGGGAAAACATCCATCATGATTGTCGCGAACAAGTTGTGCCGCGCGATGCATATTTCGTGCCCGGGCATAATAACCCAGCCCTGCCCAATGGGTCATGACTTCATCTTGTTCCGCTGCTGCGAGGCTGGCAATCGAAGGGAACCGCGCGATGAAATTTTGATAATATGGGATCACGGTTTCGACCTGGGTTTGTTGTAACATGATTTCTGAAACCCAGACCCGATAAGGGTCGGGATTTTGTTGCCAGGGCAGGTTTTTGCGACCGTGAATTTCAAACCAGTGCAGAAGCGAATGGGCGAATTTAAATTTCCCATTAAACTCCGCATTAAACTCCCTAGGGTTCGCCGAATTGGGCGTGGTTGATTTGGTCATTGTGGAATGATGTGCTGATTCTGTGGTCAGACCATCCCACAGGCTTGCTAATTTGGCAATAGTCAGCACTTTAGGAGATTGTTATAAAGTGCAAAATAGGTTATCAAAATTTGTTGGGGATACAGTATCCTCATCAAACCGGAACTTTAAACAATAATAGTGAATAATTCGTTTTTGAAACATCAACTGGTTTGTGCCCTATTGATAATAGTGGCGGTAGTACCTGCAGTGGGTTTGGCCCAGTCGGCTCAGTTGGAAATTATTCGAAGCCATGCCATTGCAATGCATGGCAATCCAAAATATTCAGCGGGTTTCAAATATTTTGATTACGTCAATCCCAACGCCCCCAAAGGTGGTGCGGTGCGTCAGGGATCTCGAGGCACCTTTGACAGTTTCAATCCCTGGATCGATAAAGGCTCCTCGGTATCTCCAGGATCAATCGAAACCCTGATGGTGTCGTCTGGAGACGAAGCATTTACCAAGTATTGCCTGATCTGCGAAGAAATAGAATATCCCGTTGATAGATCCTGGATAAAGTTCTATTTAGACCCAGGCGCAAGTTGGCACGACGGCGAGCCAATTACCCCTGAGGATGTGGTGTGGTCATTTGACACCCTGATGGAAAAGGGTACGCCGTCTTATCGATTTTATTATGCTGATGTTGTAAAGGTCGAGACTGTCCCTGGAAATGCGGTACGCTTTGAATTCAAAAATACTGGCAATCGAG
The DNA here is from genome assembly GCA_965237725.1 of Candidatus Spongiihabitans sp. Lineage (GTDB taxonomy): Bacteria > Pseudomonadota > Gammaproteobacteria > Arenicellales > Poriferihabitantaceae. The sequence goes on along the minus strand of OZ250151.1, from coordinate 1,754,623 downwards.
AGTTGCCTTTGATCATCGGCGATTTGCCAATTTTGCCCAAACACTATTGGTTGGAGAATGACATCACTAAAACCACATTGACCCCGCCTCTGGGCAGCGGCCCTTATCGAGTGAAACGTTTTGATGCGGGCCGGTATTATGAGCTGGAATTGGTCGACGATTACTGGGGTAGACACTTGCCTGTGAATCGGGGGATCAATAATTTTGAATTACTGCGATACGATTTTTACCGGGATCGTATCCCCATCCGTCTGGCATTGAAGGCGGGGGATATAGACTATTACGCTGAGAACACCGCAAAGAGCTGGGCTACAGAATTTGAAATTCCTGCAGTGGAATCGGGTTGGCTAGTTCGGGAACAGGTCAAACATTCTGCGCCACAGGGCATGCAGGCCTATGTCATGAATTTACGTCGAGATAAATTCAAGGATAGAAAAATTCGCGAAGCTATTACCCTGGCATTCGACTTTAACTGGACCAACCAGAAAATTTTCTATGACCAGTACACCCGCTCGGAAAGTTACTTCAGCAATTCTGAACTGGCGTCTAGCGGTATTCCCAAGGGTGATGAACTCGCTTTGCTCGATCAGTATCGTGATTTGTTGCCACCAGAAGTGTTTACCGAACCCTATGTCGCGCCAAAAACTGATGGCAGCGGCTGGTCCCGGGAAAATCTGTTAAAAGCGTTGGATTTGATCGAAGACGCGGAGGGTTGGGCCATCGACGATGGTGTTCTTAAAAATCAGCAAAACCAGCCATTGGTCATGGAAATGTTGCTTTACAGCAGTTCATTCGAACGCCTGATTCTGCCCTATGTCAGCAATTTAAAACGCCTGGGAATTGACATGCAGGTCAGGGTGGTTGATACCGGGCAATATATTAACCGCCTGCGGGCATTCGATTTTGACATGGTGGTCGGTGGCTGGGGTCAAAGTGAAACTCCAGGTAACGAGCAACGGGAGTACTGGAGTTGCGCTGCAGCAGAACGCTCGAGCAGTCGCAATACCGCGGGAATTTGCCATCCGGTGATCGAAGAACTGATTGATAAAATTATTGTGGCTCAAACTCGGGAAGAATTGATTACCGTAACCCGGGCCTTGGATAGGGTGTTGTTATGGCAGCATTTCATCGTGCCCAACTGGCATTTGCCTGCGGACAGAATATTGTGGTGGAATAAATTTGCACGACCGGATATACCGTTGCGCAATGGGGTAAACATTTCCAGGTGGTGGTTGGACGACGCCAAAGCGGCGCGACTGGCGCAGGCCCGGGCAGACGGTGAGATAACTCAACGAGGTACTGGAGATCAAAGTGAGGTTTCGAACCTGAGCGACGCCGATAACAACAGGCCGCGAGGATGGAAACTGGCCTTGTTGGTATTAATTTTTATAGTTGGTGGAATAGCTATAAGAAAATCCATGAAGTCTAAAGTTAGTCAGGGAAAAGCATAATGGGCACGTATATTATTAAACGGCTTTTGCTGATCATTCCCACCTTGTTATTGATCATGCTTTTCAATTTTGTTGTGATTCAGTTTGCCCCCGGCGGGCCGGTGGAACAGGCCATCGCCAACATAACCGGCGAAGGCGTGGACGCCACCGAGCGGGTGACCCGGGACACATCAGAAAATGTGATTAATACCAGCAGCTCAGCTGGCGGCACCAGTCAGTACCGCGGCGCCCAGGGGCTGGATCCCGAGTTCATCGCCGAATTGGAAAAACGCTTTGGCTTTGATAAACCCGTTCACCAGCGATTCTTCGATATGATTGGAAACTATCTCAGATTTGATTTTGGTGAAAGTTTCTTCCGCGACCGCGCCGTCGTCGATCTGGTTTTAGAAAAGATGCCGGTTTCGATTTCATTAGGGCTGTGGTCCACATTGCTGGTTTACTTGATCAGCATTCCCTTAGGGATAGCCAAGGCGGTTCGCGACGGCAGCCGATTCGATATTGGCTCGAGCATATTGCTCACTATTGGTGTCGCCATTCCCGGCTTTTTATTTGCAGTTTTGCTACTGGTGGTGTTTTCCGGCGGGGTTTATTTTGACTGGTTTCCATTGCGCGGACTGGTTTCCGATAACTGGGAGACGCTGTCGTGGCCGGCGAAAATCGCCGATTATTTCTGGCATTTAACCCTGCCATTAATTGCATTAACTATCAGTGGGTTCGCATCCCTGGCTATGCTGACCAAAAATTCCTTTCTCGACCAGATCAGCCAGCAATATGTGCTAACCGCCCGAGCCAAAGGGCTGAGCGAACGAAAAGTCATGTACGGCCATGTTTTTAGAAACGCCATGCTGATTGTCATTGCCGGATTTCCCGCCGCGGTGGTCAGCATCCTGTTTACCGGAGCCATGTTAATTGAAATAATTTTTTCACTTGATGGTCTCGGTTTGCTCGGATTTGAGGCGGCATTGCAACGGGATTATCCCGTGATGTTTGGCTCCCTCTGGTTTTTCACGTTGCTTGGACTGGTCCTGGGGATTATTTCAGATTTGATGTATACCTGGATTGATCCAAGAATTGATTTTGATACCAGCGAATCATGAGCCAGGACAACACAAAATCCCATCCGGATATTTCCCCAGCTAAATTGCTATCCCTGGGGCCCATCGGCCAGCGACGCTGGGACTTGTTCAAGGCAAACCGGCGCAGCGTATGGGCGCTTTGGATCTTTTTGATTATGTTCGTGGTCTCTCTGTTTGCCGAGCTGGTTGCCAATGACAAACCATTTTTTATTTATTACGATGGTGACGCCTATTGGCCGGCATTTGTGGATTACAAGGAAACCGATTTTGATGGTGAATTTCCAACCCAGGCAGCGTATCGAGATCCATGGTTAAAGCAACATATCAATGAAAATGGCTTTGCGATATGGCCGCTAATTAAATTTCATCACACCACCGTGGACTGGGACATGGATCACCCCGCACCGGCGCCCCCGGGAGATGAACATATCCTCGGCACCGATGATCAGGCCCGGGATGTGGTGGCACGAATAATTTATGGGTTTCGAATCTCGGTGTTGTTTGGTTTTATCCTTACCATTATCAGCGCCGTGATTGGGGTTGGCGCTGGGGCCATTCAGGGATACTTCGGTGGCTGGCTTGACTTGTTGTTGCAACGATTCATGGAGGTGTGGAGCAGTATGCCTACACTCTATATTCTGATCATTCTCGCCAGTGTTGTCGAACCCAGTTTCTGGCTGTTGCTTGGGATATTGTTATTGTTTTCATGGATGGGTTTTGTGGGCGTCGTGCGTGCTGAATTTTTAAAGACGCGAAAGTTTGAATACGTTCGTGCAGCTCGAGCATTGGGAGTAGGCGATACCCGAATCATCCTGCGTCATGTACTACCCAATGCATTGGTTGCCACCATTACCTTTATGCCTTTTACCCTGGCGGGATCGGTTACCGTCTTAACCTCGTTGGATTTTCTTGGCTTTGGATTGCCGCCGGGCTCGCCATCTCTGGGTGAGCTGCTGGCCCAGGGCAAAGCCAATCTCCAGGCGCCATGGTTAGGTATTAGTGGTTTTGTGATTATTGGCATGATGCTGTCACTATTGATTTTTATCGGCGAGGGCGTTCGCGATGCATTCGATCCGCGCAAGCTGTTTCGATGAATAATTTTTTGATGACCTGCCAGGATAATCCAATATGAGTAATCCAATTCTCAAAGTCCAGGACCTGGCGGTGAGTTTTCAGCGCATGGAAAAGGGCCAAAATATTGTCACCGATGTGGTCAAGGACGTCGATCTGGAATTACACGCCGGCGAGACCGTGGCACTGGTAGGAGAATCCGGTTCGGGCAAGTCCCTGACCGCGTTATCGATTTTACAGTTATTGCCATATCCCTATGCGTTTCATCCTCGGGGATCGGTAACCTATCATGATGAAGAAATGGTCGGCGCCGACATTGCAACATTGCAACGTATTCGTGGCAATGATATTTCCATGATTTTTCAGGAACCGATGACAGCCTTGAATCCGTTGCATGGTATCGAAAAACAAATCGGCGAATCCCTGGCTCTGCACCAGGGAATTACTGGCGAAGCCGCGCGGAAGAAAATTATAAGCCTGCTCGATCGAGTCGGGATTCACAATCCGGAATCGAGGTTAGGTGCGTATCCACATCAGCTGTCCGGCGGCCAGAAACAACGGGTGATGATTGCCATGGCGTTGGCAAACCGCCCCGACGTACTGCTGGCGGATGAACCCACTACGGCATTGGACGTCACCGTTCAGGCGAAAATTCTCAGTCTGCTAAAAGAATTGCAGGTTGCGGAGGATTTGGGAATATTGCTGATCACCCATGACCTGAACATGGTCAAAAAGGTGGCAGATCGGGTATTGGTGATGAAAGATGGGGAGGTAGTGGAGCGTGGAGTTACCAAACAGATTTTTCAGTTACCCAGGGAAGATTATACCAAAGCATTACTATCCGCTGAGCCACCGCTGCGCCAGCCACCACAGCCGAGCGAAAATGAGGTGCTAACCGTGGATAATCTAAGGGTCTGGTTTCCGATCAAGAAAGGATTGCTGAAACGAACCGTGGATCACGTCAAGGCGGTGAATGATGCCTCGCTAAAACTTTATCCCGGCCATACTCTGGGAGTGGTTGGCGAATCCGGCTCCGGAAAAACTACCCTGGCGCTGGCGTTATTAAAGCTGGTGGAATCTACAGGTGAAATTTTACTCGATGGTAAACCCCTTGGTGTAAGCGGTGGATTGTCGATGCCCGAGGTACGTCGATCTATACAAATAGTGTTCCAGGATCCGTACGGATCATTGTCTCCTAGGCTGACTGTTGGAGAAATCATCAGTGAGGGTCTGGATGCCCATAAGCTGGTCAATGACGCCCGGGAGCGAGATGAAAAGGTGATTAAATTTCTCAACGAAGTTGAAATCGATCCAGAAGTACGATTTCGCTATCCTCATGAATTTTCCGGCGGACAACGCCAGCGTATCGCTATTGCTCGGGCACTAATTCTTGAACCACGAGTGCTTTTTCTTGATGAGCCTACGTCGGCGTTGGATCGAACGGTGCAGGTTCAGGTGCTGGAATTACTCAATCGAATCCAGCGTGAACACGGCCTGGCTTATGTTTTTATTTCCCATGATTTGAGTGTGGTGCGAGCTATCGCAGATGAACTAATGGTGATGCGATCGGGAGATGTTGTAGAGCAAGGAAAGGCTGAATCAATTTTTTCCAACCCGAAGCACTCTTATACCCAGGAATTGCTCGCCGCAGCATTTGATATGGAGTTGGCTTCCTGAATTAAAAAACTACTGGCTTGAATTAATAATGTATCGGCTAACCGATGGCAGGTGTTGATTGTCAGTGGATCGGATCATGCTATTGCGGGACAAGTTTCGAGAACAGGTGAGCTGGCTACTAAACAGCTTTGAAGCTTTGTGTTCGAATTCAGATCTCGATAGCACAATCCTTTGAACAAACAATTCAGCTTGTTGTTTTTTCGCCAAAACCTCCGCCTCGTCATACCAGTTTAAAATTACCACGCGCTCTGCAAGCTTTCCCCGGGCGGCGGATTCAATTCTTATTAACATCATCGGCACGCTGCCCCAGCGTTCACTATAGTTATCAATAAGGGTTAGAACGTGATTCGATTCGGCAAATGCCTGCTTGTATTGTTCCAGGTATAAATAGGACTCCGCCAATAACCCCTGAAAATAGGGATACAGTAATAGCCCGTATTTTTCCTTGTAGCGATCTAGATTTACCCGGATGGTTTCAATTGATCGAAAATCGCGATAAACCACAACATTACTGAATGCGAAAAAAATATTACTCGCAGCCAATAGCCCTTCGAATCCAAATTGTTCACTGAGCTCGATAGCTTCCCGTGCAAACTTGCGTAACGAAATCATATTCCGGGAGATCTGCTCATACATCGCCGCAAGGCGCAGAGTTTCAGCGATGGTATATGGGTGGCCGATACTTCTCGATACCGCAACCGATGTTTCGATTTCCAGTTTTGATTGAAAAATTTTATTAGTAATTAGTCGATTAATTGCGCCAAGGCCCTGGATGGTTACAAAGGGGTCCTGGCCAAATCGAATTCCAATATTTTTGTCTTCGGTTAAATCATACAGTTTAACTGATCTGCTGTAGTACTTCTCTGCGGAATTAAATTTTCCGTCAACCATGCGGGTCATCGCCTGGATGCCGAGGGAAGTCATATACAATTTTCGATCATCGAGTACCTTGCACAAACTCTTTAGTTTTACGGAAATTTGTATTGAGAGTTCAAATTCGGCCTGGCAAATCAGGCATCGCCAGAAACCATAAAGTGCTGACCATTGTTGTTCAGCATTGCCAATATCATTTGCAAGGGCAATACAGTGTTTATAAATTTGAGTAACCTGATCACCGTAATAACCCGATCGAAGAGTCAGACACACCGCAAAACTCAGCATCATTTCAAGTTCGCGCCCTTTGTTTATTTCGCCATGGGGAAAATCTTTATGGGGCAAATCTTTTAATAGCCGGATGCCTCGATCTAGATGCTCCAACGCTTCGCTGATTGCAGATTTTGATATGGCGGATTTGCCTGCCTTGATCCAGTAATCTACAGCAGTGTCAAGATGCTCGGTTCGGCTATAGTGGTATGCAATGAGTTCTGGTTGGTCTTTTTGAATTTCCGGGTAGACCGAAATAAAAAGTTCTGCAATCTGTTTGTGATAACGCTGCCGAGTTCGTTTCAACAATGACATGTAGGCGGCGTCCTGAAACATGGTGTGTTTAAATGTGTACCTGTCCTCCTGTTTGTTAAACACGGTGTTGAGCATTCCGGCCTGAAGTAAAATATCCATGTTGTTGTCGGCATCAATACCATTGATGTCAGCAATCTTTTCAATCATCGAATAAGTAAAAAATGCACCGAATGCTGACGCTAGCTGAGCCAGTTGTTTTGCGCTGCCCAAAGAATCCAGGCGAGCGTTCAAAGAGTCCTGAAGGGTGTCGGGAATCACCAGGTCATCGGTAACTGGTGCGATACCGTTATTTTCACGAATCTGATTTAAAATATGCCAGCTGCATTCTTCAAGATACAAGGGGATGCCGTCGCTTTTTTTGATGATGCTGTGTTCTATGCTTTGTGGCAAAGTGTCGGAGCCAAATACCGATCTGACCAAACCCGTTGAACCTTGCTGATCCAGACCGTGCAAGTCCAGATTAATCACTGAATCAGATTGACACCATTGTGATTGAAATCCCGCGCGGGAAGTAAGAATTAAAAGTATCCTTTTTAAACGGGAATTGATAATCAGATTATTCAGGAGTTCCAGTGTGGTTGGGTCCGACCAGTGTAAATCTTCAACTACAAGCAACACCGGACGTGAATCACAAAGTCTAACAATTATTTGGGTTAACAGATTCATGGTTCGAAAATGTGTGACTTCCGCACTGAGTTCGGATTGCAAAGTTTCTTTTATGGGGTTTACTGCTAACAGTTCACTCAGTAGCGCCATTGAATCCGTATCGTGTAATCGCAATTCATTGAGAGCGCGTTGAATTTTAGATTTTTTGATAGCGATGTGATCATCGAAGTTGATTTGAATCCAGCGATTTAATTCATCAATAACCGGCCGCAGCGGCGTGCTTTCATAAAACGGTGAGCAACCAATTCTAATTCGATAAATCGATTGTTCTTTGAGGGTCTTTTCAAACACCCGAAGCAGTCTCGATTTACCGATACCAGGTTCACCTACAATATGAACCGCAACCGACTCGCCCTCAACAGATCTTTTAAAACAATCGCTCAAAAATAACAATTCTTGCTTTCGACTTACGAATTGTGTTGTGACGCGTTTTAGGGGGGTTATATGTCGGTTTTGAAAAGCACTTTGTTGGAGAAGTTGCCAGGCCGGGACCGGATGGGCGAACCCTTTTAGTTTCTGTTCTCCCAGTTCCCGGAATATAAACTTACTTCCTACCAGACGCCGGGTGCGCAGCGACGTTACCACCGTATTTTGTTCTGCAATACCCTGTAGGCGTGATGCCAGGTTCGGTGCTTCGCCAAATATCAACTCATCCTGATTTCTTTGTTCGCCGGCGCGTTCACCGACAACGACCAAACTGGTCGCTATGCCAATCCGAATATAAATAGGTTGTTTGTTGCGCCAGTTAAAAGAATTATTATTCTGCTCCACCTCTTTTATCATTGCGAGCCCGGCGTGGACCGCGTGAACAGCGTCAAACTCGTTTGAATGGGGGTGCCCAAATAAAACCAGAATGCCATCGCCCAGATAGTTTGAAACGTGACCGTGATATTTATCGGCAACATGGGTACATAATGTCTGGAATACTCGAACTTCGTCTGCCAAATCTTCCGGGTCCATTGAAGTCGATCGAGACGTATACCCAACGATGTCACAAAACAATACAGTTACCTGTTTTCGACAAATTTTTTCAGATTGATGTTGGATTATCCGAGCAGGATTTGATATTGGAGCATTCACAATTATCGATTGACATGTTATACCCCCCTCGGGTTTTTGGCATGCAAAACCGTTGTAAAGCGGGTTTTGTTTCTTGGAGAGTCGAGGGTATCCATAAAAAAATGAATATGCAAATTTGTACGAGACTATCTAACTCTATTCAAAAATTGTGGTGTTGCATTCAAATAATTTAAGGCATTTTAAGCAGGATCGATGTCATTTTAATAATCGGGTTACATCAAAAGCGGATAAATCCACAGCAGGGTTATTGCCAATTGCCAGGTCTGCGGTTACATTTCCCGCACCTATTCCTATACCAAAACCATGTCCGCTGTAACCGGTAGAGATGATGAGTCCTGGAACCCGATCCACCGTCGAGATTATGGGCAATTCGTCCGGGGTTACATCAAGCATTCCAGCCCAACGTTTTTTGATGCCAATATCTTTGAGAATCGGGAAGGTTTCGCCCAGCAATTTATAGGCTTTGCCAAGTAGTTTCAGATCGGGATCGGGATCGAGCATGCGCTCTTTTTCAAACGGTGTTATATCGTCAAACGACCAGGTTGAAGGCCAGGAAAATTCAGTAAACAGTCGCTTGCTGAATTTTAGTTTCACCACTTCTTTAGAATGTATGTATGTGGGCAGGAAGTCTTTACCGAAGCGTAAAAAATCCAGAGTGATGTCACAACTTGAACTTCCGCCATAGGCAACAGTGTAGCCGCCATCAATACGACGGCGTATGCCAAGACCACTACTCCATACCGATTGCTGGGTGATCAATTCTGCAGGTTCCGTCGCCATTACCGAGCTGATCACTTTCAGGTGAGGAAACAATAAGTCCAGATGTCTGCAAAAATACCCGGACCAGGCGCCTCCGGCGCACACCGCCGAAGATGTTTTAATTTTGCCATGCTCGGTCACAACACCCGCAACTCGTCCCGCTTCGATATCAATTCCACGCACCGCGCACTGATCAAGTATCACAGCCCCGTGAGACTCAGCGGCTTTTGCAATCGCCCGGGTGGCAAGGTCGGGTTCCGCTCGAGCATCGCTGGGGGTATAAAGCGCCCCCCGGGTCTGACCTGAAATATCCGGAATCAGCGACTGCAGTTGATCCAGGGTCAGAAACTGGCTGTCCAGCGCAAATGATTTGGCATGCTCCAGCCAGGCAAGATTACTCCGATAACGGGATTTGGTTTCAGACAGATATATTGTTCCACCAACGTGAAAACCGATATCCTGATTAATTTCATCGACAAATTTATGCCACAAATCCAGAGAATGAATCATCAATGGAATTTCCGACGGATGCCGCCCCTGTTTTCGAATGAAGCCCCAGTTCCGACTGGACTGCTCTCCGGCAATTTCGCCTTTTTCACAAAGTGCCACATTGACGCCTTTCTTGGCAAGGTAATACGCAGTACTGCAGCCGATGATTCCACCGCCGATGACAACGACATCTGCTTGCTTTGGTATTTTGATAGTTGTCGACATGGATTAGGTTAGGGAACCTCTGAACAAGACATGACCGATCAAATTGAGTCCAAACCCAATATATTGCGTGGCAATATCTAGGGAACCTCTGATTAAAACATGAACAGTCAATTTGAGTTTAAACCCAATATATCACGTGGCAATTTCTGCGTTACAAAACTTCGCAATAGCCGTGCCCAAGCTTATTTGACTAGGGCACGCATTTTGCGCCTTGAACTTGATCATTTTACCCAGCCCCAATTTTTGTGGCAACTTGATCTGCCCAGTTTTAATTAGAGGCTCCCTCGGTTAAAAAATCTCGCCCAAGTGGTTGTATGGGCCCTGTGATTGCACCAATATTTTGCCTTGATCTTGATCATATTTATTCCCAACTTGATTCGCCCAGACTTGTTCAGAGGTTCCTTAGTTTCAAAAAATCTAGATTTTGCATGTTCACTTAACCGATGTATAGAGGAAAAGAATTATTGGGTAAGCACAAACGATCCTGTCAAAATTATGCGGACCATTCACACCAGCCCTTGAGCAACGGAAAATACAGACCCAACTTAATTTTGTTTTGTTCAAGCTGCCCGAGAATCTTCGCATAACCATTCATTTGATTTTGATATCGGGTTTTTTCATTATCGAGAAACCAGTTGATATCGCTGCCTTCATGCCGACTGGATTTAAAATCGATAATCCATCGAATACCGGATTGATCGATAAAGCTGCGATCTATGATTATATTCGATAGCGAGCCGTCAACCAGCCCGGTTAACGACCACTCGCACCTCACCTCCTGGTGATCGCTGGAAAATATCCAGTCTGCCTTTGAATCTTGTTTAATATTTGAAATTGCATCCTCGATTATTGTAACAGCACCGCCGAGATTTTCACGACTCAGGCCATTTTCGATTAATACCGGTTTGCAGCTTGCGATTAATTCGCTGTCGTCTTCAATTTTCCACGCAGACCAGTCCTTGCCGTGGATTCGTTGTAGTATTTTGTGTATGGCAATTCCTGCAATACGGGCGGTTTCTCCTGCCCAGGAAAATTCTATTGGGTCGGGTTGTTGCGGTTGCGCCAGGTTGATGGCGTGACTGGATTGCAACCCTTTTGGAATTGGCAGCGGACGCCAGTCTCCGGGCAAACGCATGAATGTGGCGAGCTCTGAATTTTCATCTGGAGGGGTTGTGGTTTTTGGCGATTCCAAATTTTGATAAATTTCATCTTTCAGTCCGGGCCATAGCAAATGCAAAAGCGATCCAGAGATTGGGGGCCTTATCTCACCATTTTTATCAACTGCCACATTGTAGTGAATATGCAATTTTTGCCTTGCTCGCGTGCAGGCAACGTACAGCAATCTTCGGTTTTCGTTATCCTGCCGTAGTTTTTCGATATTCTTAAGATAGTTGTTGAAGCCATCCGCTTTTTCATCACTATGGGCTAACGGGGCTACCAGCAATTGTTCGGGCAGGCGTGCCCATTGCAGCAACAGCTGTTCGGGCCGGCCGGACCTTCGATGCAGCTGGGGCAGAAAAACCAGGTCAAATTCCAGCCCCTTGGATTTATGGATGGTCAGCAGTTGGACCCGGGAATGGGTGTGGCTGTTCGACCACAAACTCAGTACCGTGTCATTCAGTAGTTGTTTGGTAATTTGCGGATATTCTTGTTCAAGCCATTCAAGTAAATTCAGATAAGATTCGCAATCCGCCAGATCCTCGTAATCGATGCAGGATGGGCCGCTTAAATTCAGCCATGCTGACTGTACATTGTGTCTAAGAGATACACGACCTCGTTGCGCCAGGGGAAGTTCAATTTGAGTGATAAGATTATTGAGCCGCTGCCTGCCATCCACACTTATGGAATCAACGATTGATTTATCCCTGGCAAGTTCCAAAATTGAAGAGGAAAAATCATTTGCGGCCAACAGGGTGATGTCTGCTAATTTGAGACCACACCAGGGCGCGCGAAGAATCGATAACCACGCCACCCTATCGCTGGGCTGGATTAATCCTCGGGTTAATGAAACAAGATCCTGGATAGCTGATCGATTGGCCAGGGATTCGAGCTCTATGGCCTGAAATGGAATCTTTTGATTGCGAAGTCTTTCAGCAATTCCAGTTAAATGACTTCGACTACGCCCCAGAATTCCGATGGTTGAATCTGAACTTGAATTAAGTTCGGTCTGAATTTCATCGCATATCGAATCAAATTCATTTGAATCGTCATCAGCCAGGCGTCCATGTATCTGAACACCATCCCCGGATTTTTGCGAGCGAATGGCGGCAGACGGGGAATAACTAACCGCAGCGTGGAGGGCATTGTTTTCAGTGGGAAACACCTGTGGAAATATTGTATTGAACCAGTTCACCAGCTGGGGGTCCGACCGAAAATTACTATTCAGAACCAGGGGCTCGGGTCGGATGTCGCCAATACCATTATTTTGAATGTATAAAAAGTTGGCTACGTCTGCTTCGCGAAAGCGATAAATCGATTGCATCGGATCACCGACAAAAAAAAGTGTTCTACCATCATCGCCCTGCCAGCCACGGGTAAGTTTCGTCAGCAATTCAATCTGTGCTCTCGAGGTGTCCTGGACCTCATCCATTAGTATGTGATTTATCTGGTGATCCATGGAAAGCGCCAGATCGCTAGGCGCATCATCGGGCCCCAAAGCCAGTTCTGAGCGTTGGGTTATTTCAATGTAGTCTGCTTGATTATTTTCCTTAAATAATAATCTCAGTTCCGCAGCAGCAATGGGCAATAGATGTAATAATGATTTCAGTGCCTGCCATTGTTTGTCGGAGAAATGACCATCAGCAAGCAAAGGAATCCGACACAGGCCGGCGACAAGTTCGGGTAATTGTGCAAATTTGTCGAGAACGTTTTTGATATTAAGTTTTCGTTGTTTATCTTCTTTGGGGAAACCCTGTTTGACGTTTACCTGCTTGCGCAGTGTATGTTGTTCGGTTAACAACAATGCGGCAAGCCCTCGCCACTGGGGCAGAAAGCTGGCTTCGGCCGTGGGAAAATGATCCATGTCAATGCATTGACACAGGGCATGGTTCGGGTTGTCTTCTACAAGATTTTCTCCAGCATAGTTTGCAAGTTCAACCATGTTGGCTTTCATGTTTTCGGGAATTCTGTCGGATATTATTTCCAGCTCTTTATCGGTGACCTGGCACCACATTTGTTCAAACTCCGATCTGGAACGAGCGTGCAAGCCACGCATCCAGTGATCGCGTTTTTTCAGCATAATAGCGAGCAGTCTCTGGGCTTTATGGAAATCGGCATTAACCAGCAAAAACAAATTTGCGCAATGGGATGATGTGGCGCGATTGTGTTCCAGATGATCCAGGGTGCGTTTCGCAGCCTCTAGATACAATCCATTGGCGGCTTTGTCTTCCAACACCCCGGGGGCCGCACCGAAGCGTGCTGACCAGGGCATGTTTCTCACCAGCTCATGGCATAGCGAGTCGATTGTCTGAATTTTTAGTCGACCCGGATTCTCAAGAATCTGCCATTGCAGTTTTTGATCTCTTGCCAGCGCAGTTTTTGCAAGTTCCAGCAGGTCTGGCTCTAGTTTTTCTGCAATTTTGGCATCCATAGCGCCAGACAATGCCAGCAAAATTCGACTGCGCATTTCCGCAGTGGCTTTTCGGGTAAAGGTAATGGCTAGAATTTCTTCCGGATTATTTATCCCCCCAAGCAGCACCAGAAATCGTCTCACCAGTAGCCCAGTTTTCCCCGATCCCGCCGGCGCCTGAACAATAAACGAGCGCTCAGGATGGAGTGCTTCCAGGCGCTGAGGATGATCCGCTAATGGGTTGTTCATGACTTATTAATGCCCTGGTTTATCCGGCAGAATCCGTGTAGCTCACAATGCTCGCAGACATCAACACTTCTCGGTGAAACCATGGCCTTGCCCGAAGCGAAGTCCTGGGCCAGTGCAGTTAATTGATTGCTCCAGTAGTTGAGCAATTCTGGCCAGCTTTTAAGGCTATCTTCCAGACGGGCTTTTTCCAGTTTTGGCACCTGTTTTCCCGGATAGTCCTCAGCCATAAAGTCCTGATTTGCAGTAACCCCGGTAAATTCAGATTCCCCCAGGCGGACCTGGCCAAATACCAGGGCAGAAATGCCAGATTCAGAATCTTTTCCATGAGTGGAATGCTCAGCAAGGGCGTATAATGGTAATTGCGGGCTTTGGGGTCTATCCCCCAGCCAATAGGAAATGGAATGGGCTTTGCCGGTTTTATAGTCGGTTAAACTTAAGGTCCCATCTGCAAGCTGATCGATTCGGTCGATTTTAAAATTCAGGGTTAAATCACCGATGGACAATTGTTGCTGCTTTTCCAGAGAGACGACTTTGAAGTTCTGAGCCCTGTTTTTCTCAACATCCAGCCATTCCAACAGCAATTGTTCAAGCCATTTTTGCTGGACTTCAAAAAATGCATTTCCGACACCGCTTTTATAGAAAAACTTCTTACTGCGAAACCTTATTTTTTCAACCAGCATTGTTTTCAGTTGTTCTTCAGGCAAGTCCCGAAGATTTTCAGATGATTCGAGCTCTGCCCAAATAGATTCAAGCAGTCCATGTACCAGGGAACCACGGTCCCGGGCATCCAGGCCGGGTTGGTTTGGGTCGGAATCTCGCCCGCCCAATCGATGAATAGCATAGGCGCGAAAAGGACAGGCGGATTGATTTTCAATCAGCGAGGTGCCACCCCTTACAGATATGTCGGTTAATGGCAAACCCTGCTCGTCGGTAATTATTTCGAGTTCCGGTTTATGGCTTTGATAAAATTCAAACAGGGTTGATGGCGCGGATTCAATTTTGCCCTGAAATTCACCTGGGGACACAAACAACGGGCTGGGATGTAATTCAACATCTTTATCAAAACAGGGTCGGCTGAATACAATTTCATCACATTGGCAGGCAAGGCGATTTAACTGCTCACGGGCATACTGGGAATTGGAGTCTATAGACGCTCTATAATAATCTGACTGCTGCTGGAGCCTGGCAGGTATCAGGGGATTTCGGTGTAAAGTTAGTGGCCAGTCTTGTTCGTTCAAATTACCAAACCAGATGGCATCAAACTCCAGTCCTGCAGCCTCAAACAGTCCCAGCACGTCAATATTTACTTCTGCAGACTCTGTTTCAAAAGGCTGGTCTAGTACATGCCTGGCGAGTATGGAATAGGTTTCAGCTTTGGAACGGTTATCTCCGACCAGATCGAGGCTACCCAGCGCATAAATCTCGGCTTTAAAGTTTTCAGCGGCCTGATATTCTTCGCTATTGAGACCTTGTTCCCCGGGCCACCCAAATAGTTTCAGCCAGTCCAGGAATCCCTCGACCTGGAAACCATGGGATTGATTTTTATCTACCGAGACCAGTGAGCCCTGTATTCCATCAAGTATTTTAAAGAATTGAGGGGCTTCGGGAACGGATTCCCATTGGCTCAGTGTGGTGTGCAGATCGCCAAGACTAAGTTGGTAGGGCAACTTGTCTCGACACCAGTTTTCGAGATTGAACCTGGCATTGGCTTCACTGGTTGCGCCAGCAATGAAGGGCGAGGCAATGATATTGCTAATCGTAGAATAAGGTAGTGGTCGTGCCGTGTAAGCTGATAATAAAATTAATCCGCTTTTGACCACCGGGAACGAACCCAGGCTTTTGCCGAGAGAAATATGGAATGGTCTGGGCGCTACGGATCCAGGGTCATTTAAATAGTCGGGACTGAGTTGTTCAGAAAATGTCTGATCAATCATTGAGCGCGACGATCTCAGATCGGGTGCCACAATACCCAGTCTCGCCTGTGGATTTTTTTCAAGTTTTTCTCTGGCCCAATTCGCTGCGCAGCGCCACTGGGACGCTTCATCCTGGTATTGCAGATAATCGACCTGGGCGGCAGGGCGCTTTTCGAGTTGATACTGAGTAACTGTTACCCGATTGTTTGTGAGGCATTGGATAAGACGACTTTGGGGTTGGTTGAAACTATCAAACCCCAGAAATACCACATCGGGTAATTCAAAATTTTCAAGGGGCTTAATTTGCTGGGTTATGGTATCGGTTAGTTGATACGGGTCGATCCAGTTATTGCTGGTGCAAGTCTGTTGGTAGTTATTAGCCCATTTAGCAAAACTTCTGTGGTCAGCAAGATATGATTTGCCGCAGGCATCAATACTGATATCCCACTGGCAGCAGATGCGCCAGGCATCCACTGCGGTGTTCACTGTTGATTCGATATTCCAGAGCGGTTCGGTTAGTTTTTCATTGTCCCGGATATCTTTGCGGATGACCTGGCTCCACACTGATCTGCTTTGCAGGTCGTTGAGCACCAGCGGAAAATTTTCATTCCTATTCGAATCTGTAGAGGCGTGTTCCGTTAACTGGTGACGAATTTCTGCGATCCAGGCATCAAAGGGTAAAATTGTTGGGCTTTCCCAGGCTGACAATCCGGCGTCTAACTGGGACTGATTGTATTGCTGCCGCAGTTCCCGGGTCAGACGTTTGCTGGCGGTAACCAAAGCCGCACCGCCGTCAAGGTAGCGTTTTAGACTTTCATCCAGTGTTATGGCATCCAGCGCCTTGGGCGTGAGATCGTTCAATACACAGAAATATTCAGCAAGGGTATATCAGACCACCACCTGCTCGATTTTCTGAGCAAGGTCAAAATCCAATGAGGTCAGTCCGCCGGCGCTGTGGGTAGTTAGAACAATATCCACGGTCTTATAAACATTGCTCCATTCTGGATGGTGGTTCATTTTTTCTGCCAGAATTGCGACCTTGCTCATAAAGCCAAAAGCCTGGATAAAATTTTTGAAAACGAAGGTTTTGTGTATAGATTTATCTTCAATTGCCCAGGGCGTATCAAGATCTAGATTAAGTTGATTAATTTGATCTTCCAGGTCGCTGGGGTCGAGTAGGGGTTGCTTCAATTTTATTCTCCGAACAAAAGTTTAACTAAAAGGTGCCATGCTGGCATCGGCCCAGATTTGTCCACTCATAACCGGATTTTCGATCATGGAGCGGATGATACTGGCAATTTCATCCGGTTGAATTTTCCGGCCAAGACCAATTAATGGCTTCAGGTTATTCTCAAAATAATCAGCATCGATGGCATCAACCATTTGAGTATCAACAAACCCGGGATGAATAATTTTGGATTGTACCCCGTGAAACAGACCTTCAAGATTTAGGGTTGCACTGACACCGATTAATCCGGACTTGACTGCGGCATAAGCGACCTGTCCGCGGTTGCCCCTGGACGATACCGAGCCAATCAATACGATTGAGCCCTGTATATCTTCATTGGATTGCCACTTTTTCAGACCATTTTCATGGCGGTGTTGAGCGATGGCGGCAATGGTTTCCATTGCCCAATAGGTTGGATGAACCAGATTGACCTGCAAAGTTCTGTTAAATTCTGATTCCGGGTAAAGCTCAACCTGTGCGGTTTCCTTATTTAATTTCACCGCCAGGGCATCAGAGATAATTCCTGCCGCAGGGATACAGATCTGCACAGGCCCAAACTGATCCGCCATGGATTTGAAAACTGATTTTCGAAATTCCACTGATGTGACATCGCCCTGAAAAGGAATGGCAATCCTCTTGTCCGATTGCCCATTGATTTCTTTCGCTACTTCTTCGCAGCGTGGCGACAGATCAACTATTGCCAGGCCCTTGATATAATTGTCTGCCAGCATTTTGGCGGTGGCAAGGCCAATTCCGCCGGTTGCGCCAGTGACCACTGCGACCTTATGTTCAATTTTCATGGTATTTTTGGATGAAATTCAGGTTTTTCCAGGATCACCAATGTAAGGAGCCTCTGATTAAAACATGAACAGTCAATTTGAGTTTAAACCCAATATATCACGTGGCAAGTTCTGCGTTGCAAAACTTCGCAATAGCCGTGCTATTGTGTGCGTTTCGTGCCTTGAACTTGATTATTTTACCCAGTGCTATTTTATGTGGCAACTTGATCTGCCCAGTTTTAATCAGAGGCTCCTTAAGCATAAATCCTGGATTGGCGGCTGGTAGAAAGTTGTTGCAAGGGGAATTATTGATAATTTGCCACCCAATTTTAAGTGATCTGGTATAATTCGCGGTTTTCAAGCGTCTGGAAATAATCAATAAAGCCAAATTTTGTACTAGACAGAATCGCATTGAAGTTTTCTAGAATATTTCGAATTAATTTCCCATTTTTTAGAGGTTAGAACATGACTGACGATCATGTGGATCACAAACGACGTCGATTGCTGACCATTGCAACGACAAGTGTGGGTCTCGCTGGTGCAGCGGGTATGGCGGTTCCTTTTGCGGGTAGTATGCTGCCCAGTGAAAAAGCCAAGGCAGCTGGCGCACCGGTAGAGGTAGACATCAGCAAACTCGAACCAGGTCAACAACTTACCGTTGAATGGCGTGGCAAACCGGTATGGATTATCAAGCGTTCATCTGAAATGCTCGAAATGCTGCCAGGCCTGGGCGAAATTTTGCTCGACCCGGATTCTGAAACTAATCAGCAGCCCGAATATGCCCAGAATCAGTTTCGATCCATAAAAGAAGATATTTTGGTGCTTGTGGGTATTTGTACTCACCTGGGTTGCTCGCCGAAGTATCGCCCCGAAGTCAGCGCTGACCTGGAGCATGGTGGGTTTTTGTGCGCATGCCATGGCTCGAGATTCGACCTGGCCGGGCGTGTCTATAAGAGCGTTCCGGCGCCATCCAACCTCGTGGTTCCGCCTCATCAATAC
The DNA here is from genome assembly GCA_965237725.1 of Candidatus Spongiihabitans sp. Classification (GTDB taxonomy): domain Bacteria; phylum Pseudomonadota; class Gammaproteobacteria; order Arenicellales; family Poriferihabitantaceae. The sequence continues at coordinate 1,735,935 of OZ250151.1, read as the reverse complement.
CTTTCTGATAGCGTTCTTTTAATTGGTGAAGATGGAGAAGTGAGCTGATGAGTTTTATGACCTGGCTGGACGATAGATTTCCGGCGACCAAAGTTTGGAAAGAACATATAAGCGAATACTATGCGCCGAAAAATTTCAATTTCTGGTATTTTTTCGGCAGCCTTGCGCTTATGGTGCTGGTGCTTCAAATTGTTACCGGCGTACTTTTGGCGATGAATTATAAACCCGATGCTGAGCTCGCATTCGCTTCGGTGGAATATATTATGCGCGATGTATGGGGCGGCTGGTTTGTCCGCTACATGCACTCCACTGGTGCTTCGTTGTTTTTTGTGGTGATTTATCTTCATATGTTCCGCGGGCTGCTTTACGGTTCTTATCGTAATCCCCGTGAACTGGTGTGGATTTTCGGCATGGTGATATTCCTTGCCATGATGGCCACGGCATTTTTTGGCTACCTGTTACCCTGGGGACAAATGTCATTTTGGGGTGCCCAGGTTATTGTCAATTTATTTGAAACCTTGCCTCTGGTTGGCGGCGTCTTGTCAGAATGGATTCGGGGAGACTATGTTATTTCAGACATCACCCTGAATCGATTCTATGCATTCCATTATCTGGTGCCGTTTATTCTGGTGGGTCTGGTGTTTCTGCATATTGTTGCATTACACAAAGTAGGATCAAATAACCCGGATGGTGTGGAAGTCAAAAAAGGCCCTAAGGGAAATAAATGGAGTGCCGACGCGCCTAAAGACACCATTCCATTTCATCCTTATTACACGGTCAAGGACATCATGGGTACTGTTGTATTCATGGCGATTTTCTTTGCCATTGTGTTTTTCTTCCCTGAGATGGGTGGATACTTTATCGAACAGCCCAACTATGAGCCGGCCAATCCGTTAAAAACACCCGACCATATTGCACCGGTCTGGTATTTCACTCCTTATTACGCAATCTTGCGTGCGGTTCCAAGTTTTGCGGGCACCCAAGTGTGGGGTGTTCTGGCCATGTTTGGATCCATCGCTGTGTTTTTCTTCCTGCCTTGGCTGGACAAAAGCCCGGTCAAGTCAATCCGATACAAAGGTTGGATATTCAAGTCCTGGTTAACCGTATTTGTAATTTCATTTGTAGTGCTGGGTTATCTTGGTACCCAGCCGCCGGAAGGTTTATTGACTACCCTGGCACAGATTTTTACGGTGATCTATTTTGCGTTTTTCCTGTTGATGCCGATCTATAGCAAAATGGATAAAACCAAACCAGAGCCCGAGAGAATTGGAGGAGGGGATGATCATGAATAAGTTAATTCTGGTTATTGCCCTGGCCCCTGCCCTTGTCCTCGGCCCAATATCAGCTTTTGCTTCCGGGGGCCATGGTGGTAGTGCGCTGGACAGTGTAGAAGTATCTCTTGCTGATAAAGTTTCTCTGCAAAACGGCGCCAAACTTTTTGTCAACTATTGTTTGTCATGCCACAGCGCAAATTATATGCGTTATAACCGCATGGCAGCGGATCTGGAAATACCCGAGGACCTGGTCGAAGACAATATGATCATGAATGGCGCAAAGATTGGTGATCCAATGACCACGACAATGTCTAAAGATGCGGCAGAAGAGTGGTTCGGTGTTGCGCCTCCGGATTTGTCCCTGATTGGTAAATTACGGGATGCTGATTGGTTGTATACCTATCTGCGATCATTTTATTTGGATGACAGCACCGAGAGTGGCTGGAACAACACCGTATTTGAGAATGTTGCCATGCCCCATGTGATGTACGAATTACAGGGGACCCAGAAGGCTATATTTGAAATCGAAAGCGATGATAACGGTTTTGAGCACCAGGTGTTCAAAAGTTTTGAACTGGTTAAGCCTGGAAAAATGAGTACAGAAGAGTTTGATCATGCTATGGGTGATCTGACCAATTTTCTGTATTACATGGGTGAGCCCGCTCGCATGGTGCGAATCAAATATGGTATGTGGACGATGTTATTTCTGGGGCTTTTGGGTACGCTGGCATTTATGCTGAAAAAAGAATACTGGCGGGACGTGCACTAGTTTGCGCATATTGTATTGCCAGCTGTGGTTTTGAAAGCGGTTCTGTCTGCGTCGGACAGACGCCCCGCGATGAGACTGCTGTCGGGGCAGCTGGATATTTTCAGCCATTGCTGTCGCCTGGTATTGCTCGAAAAGGATGTTGATTGCAGTGTGGAATATGTTACCGCCAATGATGATCCTGCAAAAATAGGGGAATTTAACCCTTACGGTGAAACCCCGACTCTGGTGGATCGGGATGTTGCGCTGTACAACATGGGGGTAATTGTTGAATACCTGGATGAGCGGTTTCCACATCCGCCATTGATGCCGGTTGATCCTATTACCCGAGCCAAAACCAGGCTAATTGTTTCTCGACTGACTCGGGACTGGCTGCAACCGATTAGTGCCTTGGGTGAATCAACTACACCAACACCTTCCCAGGAGCTAAAGAAAAGTTTACACGATGGACTGGTTGCGCTATCACCCATATTCGTAAATCAGCCTTATTTTCTAGGCGCAGAATATACCCTGGTGGATGCCTATTTGGCGCCGTTACTGTGGCGATTACCCTGGTTGGGAATTGAACTGCCCAAGCAGGCAACTTCGTTGATTGAATATGGTGACTCATTATTTAAACGGCCCGCATTTAACATCAGTCTCAGCGAGCAGGAACTTGAACTCCGTTAGGAGTGAATAAATGACTACTTCGGGAATTAGTGGCGATGGCACGGAGTCTTCAATCTCGACCAAACCTTATCTGATCAGGGCGATATACGACTGGGCGCTGGACAATGGATTTACGCCACAAATTTTGGTGGACACCGACCAAAAAGACGTTGATGTGCCGAGACAATATATTAAGGACAATCAGATAATATTAAACATTCATCCTAAAGCTGTGGTTGGGCTCGATTTGGGTAATGATAACGTGTGGTGTTCCGCCAGATTCGCAGGTAAAGAATGTGAGATGACCGTACCGGTGATAGCGGTACTGGCAATTTACGCCCGGGAAAATGGTCAGGGAATTGTATTTCAGGACGATAATGGTGGTATAGCACCACCCAACGGACCCTCAGATAACCCTGAATCTGAACCGCCTAAGCCAGATTCAAAGGGGGCCGGGCCCTCTCACCTGAAACTGGTAAAGAAATAAATCAGACTGTGGAAGTTTCAGCATTGGTTGCAGATGTCAGAATCGATGATCAGAACAGAAGTTAATGCTAATAATGCCAGTAGGATAAGGCGGGTTGAATTTCACGGGTTAGGCCACATGTGTTAATTCTCTCTTTTAATACCTGGGAATAAGTTACAGACCAGAATACGCTTTATCCTTTATCCTTTATCATGCAGTTTTTCTCTCAGGTTTAATCCGAATCTAAAATTATGAAACAATTCCGCGGCACTACCATATTGTCGGTGCGAACAAAAAACCAGGTCGTGATCGGCGGTGATGGCCAGGTTTCCATTGGCAATACCATGATGAAAGGCAATGCACGTAAAGTACGCCGGCTATATCATGACCAAGTGCTAGCCGGATTTGCAGGAGGAACCGCTGATGCATTTACCCTGTTTGAAAGATTCGAGAGCAAATTGGAAAAACATCAGGGTCAGCTGGTCCGGGCAGCCGTTGAATTAGCCAAGGACTGGCGAACAGATCGAATGCTGCGCCGGCTCGAAGCATTGCTGGCGGTGGCTGATAAGGAGGCGTCGTTGATCATTTCTGGAAATGGCGACGTTATTGAGCCAGAATTTGGTGTGATGGCCATTGGGTCCGGGGGTGAATTTGCCAAATCCGCTGCCCTCGCTCTGGTCAATAACACCGAACTCGGCGCCAAAGACATTGTTGAAAAAAGTCTGGGCATCGCCGGACAAATATGTATTTATACAAACGATCAATTGACCATTGAAAGTCTTGAATATTGAGGGCTTGATTATTATAAGCCAGTACCCAGCCTCAGTTTATCCAAACTTGAAAATATTTATTTAGATGACGCATGACTGAAATGACCCATGACTGAAATGACGCCAAGGGAAATTGTCGAAGAGCTCGACAAGCATATTATCGGCCAGAAGGATGCTAAGCGATCTGTCGCCATCGCGTTGCGCAACCGCTGGAGAAGAATGCAGATTGACCCGGAGTTGAGGGTTGAAATCACGCCTAAAAATATCTTAATGATCGGGCCCACCGGGGTCGGTAAAACAGAAATCGCCCGGCGTCTGGCCAGGCTTGCAAATGCCCCGTTCATCAAAGTTGAAGCAACAAAATTTACCGAGGTCGGTTATGTTGGCCGGGAAGTGGATTCGATTATTCGCGACCTTGTAGACATGTCGCTAAAAATGACCCGGGAACAGGCTGTGGAACAGGTAAAAACCCACGCCGAGGATGCTGCTGAAGATCGCGTCCTCGACATCATGTTGCCCCCAGCCCGGGGAGAGCCGGTTGATGATGATGGCGCTGCGCGGCAAAAATTTCGTAAGATGCTTCGCGAAGGAAAACTGGATGACAAGGACATTGATATCGAAGTCAGCAGCCCTTCCATTGGTGTAGAAATTATGGCACCACCGGGAATGGAAGAAATGACAAACCAGCTCCAGGGTATGTTCCAGAATATGGGAACCCAGAAAAAAAATCAGCGTAAGGTGAAAGTTACAGAAGCATTAAGATTGCTGACTGAAGAAGAAGCCGCAAAATTGGTTAACGAAGAAGAAATAAAAATGCTCGCACTTGAAAATGTTGAGCAAAATGGGATTGTGTTTCTTGATGAAATCGACAAAATTGTCGGCCGATCTGCTCAGGGCCATAGTGGTGCAGACGTTTCAAGAGAAGGGGTGCAGCGTGATCTGTTGCCGTTGGTTGAAGGTTCCACGATTTCTACAAAATACGGTATGGTAAAAACTGACCATATTCTATTTATTGCATCCGGCGCATTTCAATTAGCAAAACCTTCAGACCTGATTCCCGAATTACAGGGACGTCTCCCAATTAGAGTCGAATTGAAAGCGTTGAACAGTGAAGATTTTGTGCGCATTCTGACTGAGCCAGACGCATCCCTTACAGAACAGTACCAGGCCTTACTAAATACCGAAGGGGTAGATTTGCAGTTCACATCGGATGGAATAAAAAGACTGGCTGATGTTGCATGGCAGGTGAACGAACAAACGGAAAATATTGGTGCCCGAAGATTGCATACGGTAATGGAAAAACTGCTCGAGACGATTTCTTACGAAGCTGCAGACAAGTCTGGCCAGTCGGTTACTGTGGACGTGGAATATGTTGACAGTTACCTCAAAGATCTGGCGGACGATCAGGACCTGTCCAGATATATTTTATAATCGTTAGTTATCGGCGGTTGTTTGATTTAGGTTGTTGAAGCATAGATCATCTGCCAGCGCGGCAAATTTTCCAGAACTTAACAAATATAAAGTGTATAAATTTGTTGGACTAATCAGGTTGTCGTTGTTGATTCCCATGGTGGTCGGGGGTTTATTAATCGGAGTCGTATCGGTCATAATATCCAGAAGGATGCAATTGCGGCTGGTGCAATTCTGGCATAAAGGTGTTGTGAGCATAGTTGGTGTCAACTGCCAGATTGAAGGAGAAGTATCCGATTCGGTGTGTTTTTACGTGAGCAATCATATTTCCTGGCTGGATATTTCTATTATTGGTTCCAGGTTGCCCGTTGTCTTTCTTGCGAAAAGCGAAATTTCTAAATGGCCTGTTTTGGGTTTAATGATTAAAAATGTCGGTACGATATTTATTCAACGAGGCAAGGGTGCTAATGCTGCAGTCAAAGAAATATCAAATGTCCTGGAACAACAACAGTCCGTTCTGGTTTTTCCTGAAGGCAAAACTACGGACGGGAGCAGCGTTTATCGGTTTCAGCCCAGATTGTTTCAATCCGCCAAAGACTGTGGTGTGCCGGTACAGCCGGTTGGACTGAAGTATGTGAACGAAAATGGTGGGCAGGTAGTGAGGCTAGCGTTTCTCGGTGAAACCAGTTTCATGCAGAGTATTTGGCGGTCCGTATGCGGAGAGAAAATGTTTGCGAAAATAAAGGTTTTTAATCCGATAAATCCCGATAAAAGTCGGGATTTACTGAGTCAGGACGCTGAAAATTGTATTCGCCAGTGGATTGAATAACCTATAAAATCGGTTAAAAGTGGCTAAATTCTGGAAAATATCTGTAATACCGGTGAAAAATCTATGAATATCGCAAAATATAATGCAATCTGGAGTCGAACCTATTAAATTATTAGCACTCTAAGTCGTCGAGTGCTAAAATTAACCAAAATATTAACGGGAGATTTATAACAATGACCCAAAGTTTACCAATCGCAATAGACTTATCAAGCAGCGAAAATCTGACTAGCTATATGCGTGCTGTTAATGCAGCACCCATTCTGACTGCGGAAAGAGAGCGGGAGCTGGCGCTACGCTATCGAAATGAAGATGATCTGGAGGCAGCTCGAGAATTGGTCATGTCCCATTTACGCTATGTGGTCAAGGTAGCCCGAGGATTTATGGGCTACGGTCTGCCTCTTACCGATTTGATTCAGGAAGGCAGTATCGGATTAATGAAAGCGGTAAAACGGTTTGATCCGGCAAGGGACGTTCGACTGGTTTCATTTGCAGTGCACTGGATTCGCGCTGAAATATTTGACTACGTTTTGCGTAACTGGCGTATGGTCAAGGTTGCAACAACAAAAGCACAGCGAAAACTATTTTTTAATCTCAGAAAATCTCGCAAGAAACTGGGCTGGATGAGCGATGAAGAAGTAAATCAGTTGGCCAGTGATCTGGATGTTGAAACCAAGACTGTGCGAGAGATGGAGTCGCGATTAAGCGGTTCAGATATCGCGTTTGACCCGGTGGTTGAGCGTGACGATGAGGATGCCTACCTCGCACCATCGCAGCATTTAAGCGATAGCCGTTATGAGCCTGAACACTTAATCAGCAAGGATCAGCAAGAAAGTGAACGCAATGAACAACTGGCGCTGGCTTTAACCGAACTCGACGAAAGAAGTAAAGATATTGTCAGCCGTCGTTGGTTGAGTGATGAAAAACCGACGTTACACGACCTTGCTGAGGAGTACGGCATATCTGCAGAACGAATTCGCCAGATTGAGAAGCGAGCCATGGAAAAAATGAAACAGGTGATTTCGATCCAGGCCTAAGTCAGTTTACAAGGGTGAGTTTGCCCGAGCGAGCTTGCCTGAGAGAGTTTGCCTGAGCGAGAATACTCGAGCGGGTTTGTATAGGTAGTCAGGTCTGTGGATAAGACCTGTGGTTCAGGCTCGCGCTTCTGCCCCATGGTTAGGCCCATTGTCAGGTCCTGGCCGGTTCAGAAAATATTGAAAGATTAAAATAAGGATTCAGATGCGGACTGATTCCCACCTGACCCTTCCTGGGTAGAAATTGTTTCTACACGGTTATTTGGTTCGGTGCCAACAAGATAATACTCGGAGTACCCATCAGGATCATTCGGGGATGTGACCTTCCCGCTTTCCTTGTTAATAAATCGAGTGGTAATATTCTCGGGAACAGACTGTGGTTGTTCCTGATAATCCTGCAAAACCCGACCCATGAAATCTACCCAAATTGGCAGCGCCGCTGTGGCGCCAGATTCCCGTTTACCAAGATGAGAGGGCTCGTCGAATCCTACATAAACGGTGGTGGTGACATCTGGATTGAAACCCGAAAACCAGGCATCGCGAAAATTATTTGTAGTCCCGGTTTTGCCAGCAAGATCAAATCGATTTAATGCCAGGGCCCTTCTGCCTGTACCAGACAGGACAACCTGTTTGAGCAAGCTTTGCATTAAAAATGCGTTCTGGGGCGATATCATCTGATCCGATTCATGCTCCGATACCATGGCTTCATCCAAGTTCTCAGCCGCCAATTCAATGTTTTCGGCGTCCTCTTCGAGTTCCGGTGTTAATTGATTTTCATCCAGATTTCCAATCCCACCCTGTTCCGGTAACTCTTCACAGTTGGTTTCACACACCGGCGGTAATTCAACTTCATTACCTTCAGCATCGCTAATTTTTTCGATCAAATAGGGTGTCACTCGTTTTCCGCCACTAGAAAAAACCGCAAAGCTGGAAGCCAGGTTTAAAGGCGTTACCGTCGTGCTGCCAAGGGCCAGAGACAGGTTTCGTGGTAACCGTTCGGGATCAAAGCCGAACTTCTCAAAATGATCTACTGTATTATCAATACCTATCGCCCTGAGCAGTCTCACTGATACCAGATTCAACGATAAACTAATCGCCCGGCGCAATCGAGTGGGGCCAAAAAACTTTTTACTATAATTTTGTGGACGCCAAATTCCCTCAAGGTCATCCTCTATAACAATTGGGGCTGCGCTAACCAGGCTGCCTGGGGTAAAGCCGTGTTCCAATGCGGCTGAATAAATAAAGGGTTTTATATTCGAACCGGGTTGTCTCTCCGCCTGGGTTGCGCGATTAAACTTACTCAAATAGTAATCAAATCCGCCGGTTAGAGCTAGAATGGCGCCAGTGTGAGAATCGAGGCTGACCAGGGCGCCAGACACTTCAGGAATCTGTACTAATTTCCACTGATCCTCTCCGAGCGCCTGTACATGAACGATATCTCCAACATTTAACACATCCGAGACCGTGGATAGTTCTGGCCCCTGTTGATTTGGTTCAATATATTTTCGTGCCCATTTAATATTTTCCCAGCTAACCGACAGGGAATAGCCGCGCTGGTTTAAAGCCGTAAACGACTGCGCTTCCATACCAGTTACTATTGCAGGAACAATATTTTTACTTGCAGGCAGGCTTTTTAATTCCTCGATCAAACCCAAATTGTCATTTTCATCAGCGAATTCTCCGAGTGCCACATGCCCCAAAGGAGATCTATAGCCATGACGTTGATCGTAGTTGAGCAGCCCGCTTCTTAACGCCTGATTCGCTTTTGCCTGATATTCACTGTTTATAGTTACCGTCACATTGTAGCCCCGTTGATATACTTCGTCCCCAAAACGCTCATACATTAATTGACGGGCCATTTCAGATATAAAGGGTGCCCGTATATCAACATCGGCTATGTGCCGCTGGGCTGTTACCGATGCGTTGAGCGCAGTTTCATAACTCAAATCATCGATTCTTCCCAATTCGTGCAGGCGCTTTAAAACATAAGCTCTCCTTTCGACAGCGCGTTCGGGGTTAGATATCGGATTATCCCTGGACGGCGCTTTGGGGAGACCGGCCAGCATGGCAATTTCCGGCACACTCAAATTCAATAAATCTTCGCCATAGTACACCTGGGCCGCCGCAGCAAACCCATATGATCGGTGACCCAGAAATATCTTGTTTAGATACAACTCAAGAATTTCGTCTTTGGTAAGCGCGCGTTCCATATTGAACGCCAACAGAATTTCTTTTAGTTTTCGGGTATAGGTTTTTTCAGGATTCAAAAAGAAATTTCGTGCGACCTGCATGGTGATGGTACTGGCGCCCTGGCCCCGCGATCTACTCATAAAATTACTAATGGTGGCTCGCAATAAACCGGGAAAATCAACACCGGTATGATGATAAAAGCGATCATCCTCTGTTGCTAAAATGGCATCAACCAGCAGCGGTGGGGTTTGATCAAGGGTAACAGGAATTCGTCGTTCATTGCCGTATTCAGCAATCAACTTCTGGTCTGAGCTATAAATACGTAACGGTATATTCAGCGGGATTTGTCTGATTTCCTCTACAGTGGGAAGGTTTGGCAATAATGTTGAGGCATATAGCGCAAGTCCCACCGCCATTGTGACTGCAAGAACAAACCCTACAGATAGCAGTTTTAAAATTATTTTCAGCAGAATTCGCATTTAATTGATGCTAAATTGAGGAAAATGTGGACAACTAATAGGGGAAACCGGGGCAACTTAGTGAAAAAACTATCAAAATTACTGATTTAGGGGTTATTATAGCCTTAATAGGTTAGGGTTGTTACGTAGATTGCGAATTCTATTGGCTAAAATCAATCTTGAAACTATTGGTGGATCACTGTACTGTTATAAAAAATAACGAAGTCAAATTTTTAGCTAAATCCTTGGGGGACAGTATTGCTATTTAATTCAAAAAATCGCGGCAAGGTTATTGGTGTGGATATCGGCACCACATCCATTAAGGCCATTGAAATTTCCAAATCGGGTAGATCTTTGGTCGTGGATCGTTATGCTTTTGAGCCGCTCACACCGGGCCTGATAATCGATCACAAGATTAAAGATGTGGAGCAGGTTGCAAATTCTTTGCAAGCTGCTTTAAGACGGTCCGGGTCGAAAGCAAAAAGAGCCGCAATTTGCGTTAACGCCAACAATGTGATTTCGAAAATCGTTTCGGTTCAAGCAGACATGAGTGAAGACGAGTTAGAGTCACTTGTGGAGATCGAGGCTGATAGGATTGTTCCTTATGCCCTTGATGAAGTAAACATCGACTACATCCACATGGGCAAATCCGAAAAATCACCCGGAGAGGATGATGTTCAAATTGTAGTTTGTCGGAAAAATGTGGTTGAAGATCTGGTGGCAGTCCTGGATGAAGCGGAGTTAGAACCCGCTGTAGTAGACGTGGATACTTTTACTCTCAGCCGTATACACGGTCTGGTTAACCAGGGCCTAGTAGGTGCTGGTGCCAAGCGAACCAGTGCGCTGTTGGACTTTGGCTCAAATGCGAGCAGATTCATGGTATTTCATAACAATTTGGTTATCTATAACCGTGAAACACCTTTTGGTGGGCGACAGTTAATCGACAGCATAAACCAGAAATACGGAATGCCCCATGACGAAGCCATGATGGCATTGAGGAAAAGCGATTTACCTGAAAGCTTTAAGGTTGAGGTATTAAAGCCATTTGTAAAAGTACTTGTTCAGGAGATTCTGCGATCGCTACAGTTTTTTTATTCGTCGAGCACCCATAATCATATTGATGAATTGATGATAACCGGCGGATGTGCACAAATTGGCAATGTAGACAAAATTATTGAAAAACGAGTTGAGGTTCCTACCGTGGTATTAAATCCATTTGCGTCAACGCGGATAGGTTCGAAAATAGACAAAGACAAGTTTCGAAAAGATATCCCCTCTCTGGCCATTGCCAGCGGGTTGGCTTTGCGAGGACTGGAATGAACGGTATAAATTTACTGCCCTGGCGAGAAGAATTACGGATTGCCCGTGATCGTGAAATGATGGTAACCGCAGTTTTGATCTGGGCCCTTTGTGCGGTTCTGGTATTCGCGACCTATAGTTATTATCAGGTTTTGATTGGCAATCAAAATCAGCGCAATAAATATCTGCAATCAGAAATTTCAAAATTAGATGAAAAAATTTTGGAAATCAGGAAATTGAGATCCCAAAAAGACAACCTTATTGCACGAATGGAAGTCATTCAAAATTTACAACGACAACGTACAAGAGTGGTGCATTTCTTTGACGACATCGTACGAAAATTACCAGATGGTGTTTATTTCGACAGCATGGAAAAGAAAAGTGGAAGTTTCGGGTTTTCGGGTACGGCGCAGTCTAATGCCAGGGTATCTAACTTGATGGATAAATACGACTCATCGAATTGGTTTACCAACCCGGACCTGGAAGTCATAAACATCACGCCAGCCCAGGGTGTACGTTTAAGTCAGTTTGATTTGAAACTTTCAGAGAAAAAATCAAATTCAAGTGACAACAATTCTGACATTGATGGATAGCCATGATTGATTTTTCAGAAATTCAGGATGTTGATATCGCCGACCTGTCAACCTGGCCAATCTGGTTCCGCTGGGCTATTGTGGTTCTAGTTTCTGGTGGACTATTGTATGGTGGTTACAAATATTTTATTGAGCCTGAACGAATCAATTTGGCAAAGCTCGAGAAAAATGAACGCCAACTCAGGGAATCTTTTCTGACAAAGAAGGAGCTGGTAGTCAATTTACCGGCCTATAAAGATCAAATGCTTGAAATACAAGATCGATTTGGCGTGGTATTAAAACAGTTGCCGGATAAAACTGAGGTGCCTGCGCTTTTAATTGATATTTCCCAGGCTGGGTTGGCTCGGGGTTTGAAGTTTTCCCAGTTTAAGCCATCGAACCCAAGAACCCAGGAATTTTATATTACGCTGCCAATTTCAATCATTGTCACTGGTAAATTTCACCAATTAGCTGAGTTCATTAGCGACCTTGCCGCACTACCCAGAATCGTTACCCTGGGAAATATGAAAATAAATCGTGGAGCTGCTGAAACGAATTCCAAAGAACTAACAATGAAAGCCGATTTATTTACTTACCAATATCTGGAAGAAAGCGAACGGGCCATTGAAGAAAAAGTCAGGGTAGAAGGATGATTCGAAATATCGTGTTGACAATAATTTTGGCTGGCCTGGTTGGCTGCAATCAAAACAGTGGGACTGCGGATCTAGTAGAATTCACTGAAAATGCGTTTAAAGACCATATCCCGGTTGTTGAACCACTGCCACCATTACGCCCAACGCCGATATTTATTTACACCGCATCAAACGAAGTAGATCCGTTTAACAAGGCTAATTTACGCATCCAGACCGCTAAAAATGAAGACACCGGCGGGGGAGAAGCGGGGCCTGATTTAACTCGACGAAAAGAACCCCTGGAGGCCTATCCTATTGACGCGTTGAAGCTGGTCGGGGTTATGGCCCAAAATGGCATAGATTGGGCAATAATTAACGCTCCGGACCAGACCGTGCATCGCGTTACAATGGGCAACTATATGGGGATCCATTACGGCGAGGTTATTGATATTGAAGGGACTAAAATGCGGGTTGCTGAGTTGGTCAGAAATCCCGTTGGAAAATGGGAAAAGAAGGATGTTAATCTAATTTTAGTAGATTAATCATTAATTTGCGTATAATATCTAAATAAGAATATAATAACTTGATATAAATATAGAGTGGGCGCGCCGAATTAGTGCGAAGTATTGTAAACACGGCGTGATTTGATGTTTGTTGAATAAAAAAAGTGGGCCAATGACTAATTCTGCAGCAAAAATATTGATGCTAGCACTGTCCGCGGCAATCGTTACCATGGGTAGCGCAATGCACGCGGCTATTGCTTCTCAGCTAGATCAAATGACCTGGGTTGAAACCGAAGGCGACAGCAAAGACCAGTCTTTGATTCTGAAACTCGATGACCACCCTGGATACATTATTAGTGAATCTGGAAATGGAAGTATCATTGAGCTGACGTTAAAGCTGACCGAAATAGGTAGTGAAATTAATCAGCTACCGCCAAAAGGGATAGTGCGCAGCTCATCGGTTAGTGCGGACGGCGAGAACACAAAAATCCAGTTTTTATTGACTCAGTCCGGTCGAGCCAATATTAATCCGACCAATGAAGGATTCGAGGTCACGCTTTCTCCCGTAGCTAAAAGTACCGCCACTATTACCCCTAGCGAAAGTACTACGGGTGGTGGTTTGACCAATATTCGACATTCGCGAATTAGTGGGGATCGAGTTCAAATTGACCTGGCAATTTCTGGGGCCGGGAAAGAGCCTGCAGTTTTTAAAACAGTAAATCCGCCCAGAATTGCATTTGATTTTTTTGGGATTAAAAACAATTCGGGAAAAAATATATATCCCGTTGGTTTGTCGTCAGTAGATAACATTGTTATCGCAGAAGATGACAATAGAATGCGATTGATACTGAATTTGCTCGACCCAGTGGATTACAGTTTAACCCGGGTAGATGCCGGTTTCGTGCTGACTATTGGAACAAATGCCACATCGGTGTCATCGTCTACTACCACTCAAACCGAAACCCTGACACAACAAATCCAGGTAGATAAAAAACCAAGTAAACACAGTATTATCAGTGTAGATTTTCGTCGCACACCAAATGGCGGTGGCCGGGTCATTCTGAAATTGTCAGATAGTGAAGTGGCCGTGGATTTGCAGGAGGTCGGTTCGGAAATTGTTGCTATATTTTCCGATACCTCTTTGCCGAGCGAACTGGAACAACGTCTGGATGTCATCGATTTTGCAACCCCGGTAACCTACATTGATACCTACGCAGATGGAAAAGACACCAAACTGGTGGTTAGCGCCAGTGACAGATTTAAACAGTCCTCGGTGCAGTCTGGCTCAACTCTGGTCCTGGATATTTCGCCACTGACCAGCGCTGAGATAGAGGCAGAGAATACTGATGAATTTGGATATAGCGGTGAACGCCTATCCTTGAATTTTCAACGCATCAGCGTACGTGCGGCGCTCCAGGTAATTGCAGATTTCACCGGACTGAACTTTGTCACCAGCGATGCCATTACCGGCAACCTGTCCCTGCGCCTAAAAGACGTGCCCTGGGACCAAGCGCTGGACGTAATTATGCAGACCAAGGGGCTGGCGATGCGCCAAAAAGGTAATGTTGTTTGGGTTGCGCCAGCTGAAGAAATTACCGCAAAAGAAAAACAGGCTCTGGAAGCCCAACAGGAAGTGGGCGAACTTGAACCCCTGGTCAGTGAATTGATTCGTGTCAGCTACGCCAAAGTAGAGGATCTTGCGACTATTTTAAAATCCGTCAAAGCTGTCGAGACGGATATATCCCGTTCGGTTTTTGGCAGTGTTTCGGTTAACGAAATTAAAACGGAAGAAAACTCCCTGCTCTCGTCCCGAGGTAGCGTAACTGTTGATGTGCGAACAAATTCGATTTTGATCCAGGATACCGCCAGTAAAATAAACGAAGTAAAAGCGGTAATTGCGCGACTGGACATCCCAGTCAGACAGGTACAAATCGAAACCCGGATTGTGGAAGCGAATGATGACTTCAGTAAAAACATAGGTGCACGGCTTGGCTTTACCCGAGTTACCCAACAGGGCACGTTTCCCCGGGTCATCTGGATCAAATATCGGAGATGTGTTTGGAAGTGGCTCCATAGAAAATACCAATCGGGTAAGAACCGAGGGCGTAACCGAAGTCAATGACGATGCCCTGAGTATTAATTTACCAGCAGGGGCAATTGGTGATGATTCCGCTGGGCAATACGCATTTACCCTAGCTAAGTTGGGCTCAGGATTTTTACATCTTCTCGATCTTGAACTATCTGCCCTGGAAGCCGAGGGAAGAGGAAAAATTCTGGCAAATCCAAAAATATTAACAACTGACAAACGCTCAGCAAGTATCGAGCAGGGCCAGGAACGTCTGACAACATTCGGATCCGCATTCGGAACATCAGCGTCCACTGGACAAAGAGCGGTATTGAGCCTGACTGTATTGCCTCAAATCACACCGGATGACAAAGTTATTCTTGATGTGGAAATAACCAATGATTCGTTTGTAGCAGCTAATGTTGATACAGTTAACACCAAACGCATTGACACTCAGGCATTGCTGGAAAATGGTGAGACCGTAGTCATTGGTGGTATTTACACCCAGGAAGAAACCCAAAGCGTGTCCAAGGTACCGATACTTGGAGACCTGCCATTTATCGGTGTTTTGTTCCGGAAAAAAACATCACGGAATAATCGATCAGAATTATTGGTCTTTCTGACCCCAAGAATCATTGATCCTGCGCTAGCTGTGCAATAGTATTGATTGCTCATCAACGTTAATGTGGCAATCATTTGCGAGGACATGTCTATCTCATTGGTTTAATGGGCGCCGGGAAGACCACTGTAGGTCGAAACCTGGCGAATTTGCTACACCTGGATTTTATCGATACTGATCAGCTCCTCGAGCAACGTACCGGGGTTTCTATCAGCCACATCTTTGAGATCGAAGGTGAATCGGGTTTCAGGGAAAGAGAATCAAAACTGCTGGTAGAAATCAGCAAACAGCCCGATGCCGTAATTTCCACCGGTGGGGGTATTGTTTTAATGCCCAAAAACAGGCAAGTGATGCGAAAATATGGGCAGGTTATTTATTTGCGCGCTTCATTGGACATCCTGTGGAAAAGACTTAAAGATTGTCACACCCGCCCGCTGTTGCAAACGACCGACCCAAAAGCAACCATTGCCAAACTGCTGGAAGAACGAGACCCGATTTATGCCCAGGAAGCGGATACAATTGTTGATGTGAGCGGCAGTTCAGCAAACAAAACCGCCCACAAAATTTCCAGAATAATTCGGAATAATTCAAAAACCAGTAGTAATCCAGTTAAACACGAGTCAGTTGAGCCAAAGTAAGCCAATCTTGAAAACCGTTAGCATAAACCTGGGAACGCGCAGCTACGATATTTGTATCGGCGTGGATCTGCTCGATTCTGATCAGGAATTATTACCGTGGATCCATAGCAATCAGGTTCTTATCATCACCAATGAAATTGTAGCGCCACTTTATCTGGAAAAGGTCAAGAACAGTTTGGGTAACAAAAAGAGTTACGAAATAATTTTGCCTGATGGAGAAAATACAAAAAGTTTACAAACCGCTGAAACAATTTTTGATCGTATGCTCGAAATCCCGCTGGACCGTAGTGCGACGATAATTGCATTGGGTGGCGGCGTCATAGGTGATCTGGCGGGTTTTGTGGCGGCGTGTTATCAACGTGGAATTCCTTTCATTCAAATCCCAACCACATTGTTATCCCAGGTCGATTCATCTGTAGGCGGCAAAACTGCAGTAAATCATCCAAGGGGTAAAAATATGATTGGCGCATTCTACCAACCACGGAAAGTTGTAGCCGATATTTCAACATTGAATTCCCTGGACCCACGGCAATTTTCTTCGGGTCTGGCTGAAGTAATAAAATATGGAATTATTAACGACCTGACATTTTTTCAGTGGCTGGAAGATAATCTGGATTTGGTTATGAAAAAGGATACCGTAAGTTTGAGTTTTGTCATCGAGCAGTCCTGTTTAAATAAGGCAAAAATTGTAGAGCTTGACGAGAGGGAAGGCGGAATTCGAGCGCTGTTGAATCTCGGCCATACCTTCGGTCATGCCATAGAAACCGCAACGGGTTACGGCAAATGGTTACACGGTGAAGCAGTTGCATTGGGTATGGTGATGGCAGCACACATGTCCTGGCAATCTGGATGGATTGGCGAAGATGATTTAAACAAAATCACCAATTTATTGTCCCGAGCAGAACTCCCAGTTAGTCCGTCCGATGAATTTTCAGCGGATGAGTTATACGCATTGATGCAAGTGGATAAAAAGGTTGTGGATGGTGTCCCAAAGCTGGTTCTGTTGAAAGCCATAGGCAAAGCTACCCTAACCGGTGAATATGATCAAAATGCATTGCAAAGGACATTGGTGCATTTCGCGACGGGTTAATCGGGCTGCAGGTTAGTTGGACATGGCATGGAATGCATCCATCCAGGATTCGCAACCATCCTAAGGATTATCCCAAACATAAGCGTCTATTATGGATAAATTATTGTCGTTTCAGACGTATTAATATAATCTTAGACTATATTGTGGCTGGATATCATTAATTCGTTTAATAATCAATATTCAGCAAAAACTCAATTTAAAATAATTAATAGACTCGCTTGACCCTAACAGGTAGCGGGTTTTTCTATCTGGATTTTTACATATTTTATCGGGAGCCTCATTTGATACCTGCAGCGTCAAACAATAATGGATTATACAACCCGGAAAACGAGCACGATGCTTGTGGTGTCGGGTTTGTTGTAAATATAGATGGTAGCAAAAATCACCAGATAATTGAAAAAGGTTTGGAAATATTAAAAAACCTTGCCCATAGAGGTGCGGTTGGTGCGGACCCCAATGCCGGAGATGGTGCTGGCATCCTGCTGCAGCTGCCTGATTTGTTCTTTCGCACTGTTTTATCCGTGGACCTTCCCGAAGTCGGACACTATGCCGTGGGCATGGTGTTTATGCCCAAAACCCGGGCGGGTCAGGCAGAAGCAAAGGGAGTGGTGGAAAGATATATTCTCGATGAGGGACAAGATGTACTCGGCTGGCGAAAAGTACCCGTAAACAATGCCAATTTAGGGGTCAGTGTTTTACCTACAGAACCGGACATTTGGCAGATTGTTGTTGGTCGAAATGCAAAAATTACAAACCAGGATGAGTTTGAAAGAAAACTGTTTGTGATCCACAAACAAGTCGAAAGGAGAATTGAGCAATCTGATATCGAAGGCAAATCCGACTTTTATATCACCTCCCTGTCATCACGATTAATTAACTATAAAGGCATGTTGTTGGCTAACCAGGTAGGTGAATATTATCCTGATTTGCTCGATCAAAATCTGGAGTCTGCCCTGGCCCTGGTCCACCAGCGATTTTCAACCAATACTTTTCCCACATGGGATCTTGCTCATCCATTCAGAATGATTGCCCACAATGGCGAGATCAATACTTTGCGCGGGAATGTGAACTGGATGGCTGCGCGTAAGAGCACCATGTTTTCGGAAGTTCTGGGAGATGACCTGGATAAGGTATGGCCGGTAATCCCCGAAGGTCAATCCGATTCAGCGGCATTCGATAATGCCCTCGAGCTTTTGGTGGCCGGTGGTTATTCGCTGGCCCACGCCATGATGATGCTGATTCCTGAAGCCTGGTCGGGAAATGAGTTAATGGATTCCAAGCGCCGGGCTTTTTACGAATATCATGCGGCATTAATGGAGCCCTGGGATGGTCCCGCGGCGGTGGCCTTTACCGATGGAAAACAAATTGGCGCAACCCTGGACAGAAACGGTTTAAGACCAGCGCGTTATCTGATCACCAAAGAAAACATGGTGGTTATGGCTTCGGAGATGGGGGTGCTGGATATTCCCGAACAAGATATAAAAAAGAAGTGGCGGTTACAACCTGGGAAAATGTTTTTAATCGATCTTGAGCAGGGACGGATTGTCGAAGACGATGAATTGAAAAATCAGCTGGCCTCGCTTAATGACTATCAGAAATGGCTCGATAAAACCCAAATTGAACTGGGTTCATTGCGCATCGCCGTCGGCGCTATGTCGCCAGATTCCGAGTCTTTATTGAAATCCCAGCAAGCATTTGGATACACCCAGGAAGATTTGAAATTTTTACTCTATCCCATGATTCAAACCGGTGAGGAAGCCTTGGGTTCTATGGGTACTGATGTGGCGCCAGCAGTGCTTTCGAATCGGCCTAAACATCTTTCCCACTACTTCAAACAAAATTTCGCCCAGGTCACCAATCCACCCATCGACCCAATCCGGGAGGAATTGGTGATGTCGCTTTTGTCCCTGATTGGGCCACGACCCAACCTTTTTGGGCAGAGCCTGGCTGGGGTGAAAAAGAACCTCGCGGATCAAGATCAGGAAATGCGCCTGACCGTTCCCCAGCCACTTCTGACCAACAATCAGCTGGAACGGATACGCCAGATTGAAGACCATACCAATGGCGCTTTTCGCACCAAGACCCTCAATCTGTGTTACCCCCTGGTAGAGGGTGAGCAGGGTTTGAGCGAAGCCATAGCATTGTTATGCGAAAAAGCGGAGCAGGCTGTGCTGCAAAAAGGGTTTAATATTCTGATTTTATCCGATCGAAGAATGGATGCGGATAACATCGCTATTCCTGCGCTGTTGGCCACATCAGCGGTCCACCATCACCTGATAAAGAAAGGATTGCGAACCGAGTCTGGATTGGTGATCGAGACCGGCGCCTGTCTGGAAGTACATCACTTCGCCACCCTAGCCGGTTATGGCGCAGAAGCGATAAATCCCTATGTCGCATTCGATAGCGTGAATTCATTGCTCGATAAATTGAATCGACACCAAAAACCAAACATCGATTTTGAAGAAGCTCAAGTTCGTTATATAAAAGCGATAAATAAGGGCCTGAAAAAGGTCATGTCAAAAATGGGGATTTCCACATTTCAGTCCTACTGCGGCGCACAAATCTTTGATGCCGTGGGGTTGTCGACACAATTTATCAATCAGTATTTCAAAGGCACCAGTACCAATATCGAAGGTATAGGACTTGATCAGGTGGCGAGGGATATTCTGATCTGGCATCACCATGCCTATGGTGATCACCCGCTATACCGAACCCAGCTCGATGCTGGCGGTGAGTATGCTTATCGGGTCAGGGGAGAAGCCCATATCTGGAATCCGGAGTCCATATCAAAACTTCAACATGCAACCCGCGGTAACAATCCGAAAACCTTTGCAGAATTTTCCGAGCTGATAGATCAACAGGACAAAACGTTGTTCAACTTACGCGGACTAATTGAATTTGACTGGGCTGATACAGCTATCGATATTGAATCCGTGGAACCCGCGGCAGAAATCGTAAAACGATTTTCAACCGGGGCAATGTCTTTTGGTTCGATTTCGCCCGAAGCCCATTCCACCCTGGCTGTTGCCATGAATCAAATTGGAGGCAAGTCCAACACAGGTGAGGGCGGCGAAGAAGAACAACGCTATCGGCCCCTTGCTGATGGTTCCAAAAATCCAAAGCGATCAGCAATCAAGCAAATTGCATCCGGCCGTTTCGGTGCTACAGCAGATTACCTGGCAAGCGCAGACGACATTCAAATAAAGATGGCGCAGGGTGCAAAACCAGGTGAAGGCGGACAATTGCCGGGTCACAAAGTCAGCGAGCAAATTGCTGCGGTTCGACACTCAACTCCAGGAGTTGGGCTAATATCGCCACCGCCACATCACGATATTTATTCAATTGAGGATTTGGCCCAGCTGATTTTCGATCTCAAAAATGTGAATCCCGAAGCCCGGATCTCGGTAAAACTGGTTTCTGAAGTAGGGGTTGGTACCGTCGCAGCAGGGGTCTCAAAAGCCCACGCCGATCATGTGACGATTTCCGGTTACGAAGGGGGAACCGGAGCAAGTCCGTTGACTTCAATAAAACATGCCGGATCACCCTGGGAGATCGGTCTGGCTGAAACCCACCAGACCCTGGTGATGAATAATCTGCGTGGACGTATCGCCGTGCAAGTGGATGGTGGCGTTCGTACCGGACGGGATGTGGCCATCGGTCTTTTGCTCGGTGCCGATGAGTTTGGTTTTGCTACCGCACCGCTAATCGTCCAAGGCTGCCTGATGATGCGCAAATGTCATTTGAATACCTGTCCGGTGGGAATAGCGACCCAGAATCCGGTATTGCGCGAGAAATTTACCGGTCAGGCCGAGCACGTAATTAATTATTTTTTCTTTGTCGCCCAGGAGCTTAGGGAAATCATGGCAAAACTTGGATTTGCCACGGTTAACGAAATGATAGGGCAGATGGATCGCCTGAAAATGACCGGCGCAATTAGTCACTGGAAAGCCAGGGGGCTGGATTATTCCCGGGTGTTGGCCAAGCCCATTGCGGTATCGACCAGCGGTGAACAATGGCCAATTTATAATTGTGAGACTCAGGATCATGGCATAAGCGAAGTTCTGGATCGAAAAATAATTGCCGAGGCGAAATCCGCACTGGAAAAGAAAAAACCGGTGAAGATAGATACTCAAATCAGAAACGTAAATCGTGCGTTCGGAACCATGCTCTCTGGTGCTTTGGTGAAAAAGTACGGCCATAGTGGGTTGCCCGATGACACCATTTGTATCAATGCCAAAGGCACCGCCGGCCAATCCCTTGGTGCATGGCTGGCTAATGGCATTACCATCAATCTCGAAGGCGAAGCCAATGATTACGTCGGCAAAGGACTGTCAGGGGGGAAACTGATCATCCACCCACCAAAAAACAGTGGAATTGGCGCCCAAAGAGAAAACATTATTGTGGGCAACACCGTGTTATATGGCGCCATCTGCGGCGAAGTGTATTTCAATGGCGTGGCCGGGGAAAGATTTTGCGTGCGTAACTCAGGAGCTATTGCAGTGGTTGAGGGTCTGGGTGATCATGGATGTGAATATATGACCGGTGGCATTGTAATTTGTCTGGGCGCCACGGGCAGAAATTTTGCTGCTGGAATGTCCGGGGGTCTGGCTTATGTTCTGGATGAGGATAACCAGTTTGCCTTGCGTTGCAATCAACAAATGGTTGGGCTCAAAAGAGTTGATGTTGATGAAATAGACGAAAATGTGGACAACATGTTGGAGGCAGACGAGGCCAGATTGAAGGGGCATATTGAAAACCACAAGAATTTGACCGGCAGTACTATAGCTGATGAAATCCTCAAAAACTGGAATGATTACCTTCCTAAGTTTGTGAAGGTCATGCCCCATGAATATCGCGATGCGCTACTAGCTTCCGAACAGAGTTCTGACAATGCGAATGAGAATATAATTTCTGACCCCGAATTTGAAATTATGGAGGCCCAGCATGGGTAAGCCTACCGGGTTCATGGAAATTCCCGGTCGGGACAGGCGCTATGAACCCGTCGAGTACAGAGTCAAACACTTTAAGGAGTTCGTTATTGCCCTGGGAGATCAGGAATTGCAGGACCAGGGTGCGCGGTGTATGGACTGTGGTATCCCCTATTGCCAGACGGGCTGTCCCGTAAACAATATCATTCCCGACTGGAACGATCTGGTTTATAGCGGAGACTGGAAGCTGGCCAGCGAGGTCTTGCATTCAACAAACAACTTCCCCGAATTCACTGGCCGAATTTGCCCGGCACCTTGCGAGGCCGCCTGCACACTAAACATAGAAGACAATCCGGTAACCATTAAGACAATTGAACTTAGTATCGTTGAACGCGCCTGGTCAGAAGGCTGGATTCAACCCCAGATTCCAAAACATCGCACCGGAAAATATGTTGCGGTGGTTGGATCGGGGCCATCGGGTCTGGCCTGTGCCCAGCAGCTGGCCCGGGCGGGGCATTCGGTATCACTATATGAAAAACAGGATCGAAGCGGCGGCTTGCTTCGATACGGTATTCCGGACTTTAAGCTGGAAAAACATATTATCGACCGACGGATGGCGCAGATGAAAGCCGAAGGGGTGAAATTTCATTCGGGCACTCATATTGGTGTGGATATCCCGGTTTCATTTTTATATGACACGTTTGATGCCACCGTCCTCACAGGCGGGGCTGAACACCCCAGGGATCTTGAGGCTATGGGTAGAGATTTGAATGGAATTCATTTTGCAATGGATTTTCTTAAGACCAATACCCGTCGGGTTCAGGGCATAATTGTAGACGATGCTGAATTCATTTCCACAAAGAACAAACACGTGGTGGTCATCGGTGGTGGAGATACGGGTTCTGATTGTATCGGTACATCTATACGCCAGCAGGCAAAATCAATTACCCAGATAGAAATCCTGTCTGAGCCCCCGGAAAAAGAAAACAAGGCATTAACCTGGCCTAACTGGCCTCACAAATTGAGAACCTCGTCTTCCCAGGAAGAAGGCTGTAATAGAATATGGGATGTGAAAACCCAGTCTTGTGTTGACGATGGTAATGGAAACGTAATTGCATTGCAGTGCATAAAGGTAGCCTGGGACCAGGTGGATGGGCAATGGCAGATGCGTGAAATTAAGGGCTCTAAATTTGAATTGAAAGCCGATTTGGTGTTATTGGCCATGGGATTTGTGCATCCTGTTTATCAGGGTTTGCTGGAAAACATGGGCATTGAACTAGATAACCGGGGCAATGTAAATGCTGACACAACAGGAGAAAAGGCCTACCAGACCAATATTGAAAGCGTGTTTTCAGCGGGAGATATGCGTCGCGGTCAATCTCTGGTGGTATGGGCGATTCAAGAAGGACGCCAGTGCGCCCAGGCGGTTGATCGATATTTGCAGGGATTCAGCGAACTCCCGAATTAGTTGACAAATAATACCCATATTTGGCACCGAAACTCAAAAGTGGCCAATCCGATTAAATAATCCGGTATTATCCGGCATCCATTTTTTTCAAATTTTTCTAGAACTATGAATGACCGTTTGTTGCGTGCACTACGTCGCCAACCCGTAGACTGTACGCCAATATGGATTATGCGCCAGGCTGGTCGCTATTTGCCCGAATACCGGGAAACCCGGGTCGAGGCCGGAGACTTTCTAACCCTATGCAAGACCCCGGAACTCGCCTGTGAAGTGACTTTGCAACCCCTGCGACGGTTTGACCTGGATGCCGCAATTATTTTTTCGGATATTCTGACCATTCCCGATGCTATGGGATTGGGGTTGTCATTAAATGAAGGTATCGGCCCCCAATTTGAACGTCCTTTGCGAGCCCGCGCTGATATTGAGAAATTACCGGAAATTGACATAGAAGGTCAGTTGGACTATGTTTTTAAGGCAATCGCATTGACCCGGAAGGAACTGGCAAACAAGGTACCGCTAATTGGTTTTAGCGGAAGTCCATGGACCCTGGCCACCTACATGGTGGAAGGCGGTGGCAGCAGGGAATTCAAATTTGTAAAAACGCTGATGCACGATGAACCCAGGCTTGCCCATCAATTGCTTGAAAAAAATTGCCAGGCAATCATTGGTTATTTAAAAGGTCAGGTCAAAGCCGGTGCCCAGGCGCTGATGGTATTCGATACCTGGGGCGGGGTGCTGGCGACGCCGGACTATGACAATTTTTCACTGCAGTACATGTCCAGGATTGTTGATGCATTAAAGTCTGATTCGGAAACCGCAGAGATTCCGGTAACCCTGTTTACAAAAGGCGGTGGCCACTGGCTGGAAAAAATAGCGGCGAGTGGCTGTGATGCCATCGGACTGGACTGGACGGTTACCCTGGCTGATGCCAAGGCTCGAGTGGGGGAGAAAGTGGCATTGCAGGGAAATCTCGACCCGACGGTTTTGTATGCCTCTTCCCAGAAAGTTGCCACCGAAGCTAAACGGGTTCTGGATGATTTTGGAGAAGGTGAGGGGCATGTGTTTAACCTCGGTCATGGCATTCATCCCACCATCGATCCCGAACGGGTTAAAACCTTAATCGACACCGTCCATCAACATAGTCGGCGGTAATTTTTAAAAGAGCACCAGCTTCCAAAAAACCGATTAGCGCTGCGCAGAATTTGTCATGGATCCTTCCTCGTTGCACTCGCTCAGGACGACGGATTTGCAATTCGCAGAATTTGTCATGGGTCCTTGCTCATTACATTCGTTCAGGACAACTGATTAGCGCTGCGCGCTAATCAGTTGCCAAGTGCTGATTTTGTTGAAACTGTTCGAGCTGTTGATCTGAGGCTTTTGTCTGATGGTTTGATTTATATTCGCCGAAAGGCATGCCATATACGATTTCACGGGCCTGATCATAGTCCAGCTCAATCCCACGCTCATTGGCGGCGCTCACATACCATTTAGAAAAACAATTGCGGCAGAAATAAGCGAGGTTCATTAAGTCAATATTTTGCACATCGGGATGCTTCTGAAAATGAGAGATCATTTTTCGGAATAGCGCGGCTTCAATTTCGGTTTTAACGCTATCTTCAATTTCGGGTAATTCGGTCATGGTATTCAGGCTCCCTGAGATAAATTGTTTTGTTTGATTAAATTGGTGGCGTATCGAGTTTGTACAAGGTCTACCAGCACCACAACCACAATGACGAAATAGAAAGTTGTTTTGCTCATGGGCACAATGGCGTTGTTGAACAGGGTCAGGTGGGCCAGATGCCCGCCTTCGGTCAATAGCATGATTCCAACCACAAATAATATAAACAGGCCGACAACTTCATACATTCGGTTCTTCTCCAGAAACGCTGCAACCCGATCGGACAGCCAGATCATCAGCACGCCGCCAATAACGATTGCCACAGCCATGACCCAGAAGACATTGGTCAACGCCATGGCGCTCAGAATGGAATCAAAGGAGAACACCACATTCATGATTACAATGAGGAACAATTGTTTTCCAAAGCTGCTTTTCGGCTTTCCCCCAGCCCCCAGATCTTCCATGATCAGCATATGCATTATTTCCTTGATCGCGGTATAGATAATAAAAATTCCGCCGAACAATACGATGATGCTGTGTAGATTGAACTTTGCCTCAATAATGTTAACCAAGGATATGGAAAACAAAATGTCCTGAAAAAGCGCAAGCAATTTGAGCACAACGAACAATAGCACTATTCTCAACATCACAGCCAGACCAATACCCCACCGCCTCAGACTGGCCTGCTTGGCGGGGTCCACCCTTTTCGATTCAAGAGAGATATAGAGTAAATTGTCGAATCCGAGCACCGCTTGGAGCAAGGTCAACATCATCAGAGTGAACAGGTTTTCCAGGTTAAATAATTCCATAGTTAAAAGCCGGACCGGCGTAGTTGGATTAATATTGACTAAATTTTACACCGAAGATGGAAATCTTAATATCCATAATACTTCTCACGACTAACAGGCGATTTAATGCTCATGATGAAGATTACCAAATGGAAATAATTTCCCCGGGCTCAAGCTGAGTTCAATTTGCTATACTCGCCGCGTAAACAAGAATTAAAAATGTCACAGTCAAAAACCACCCTATCTCCCGTCCACCATGCTCAAACTGTTATCCAGATTGAAGCAGATGCCGTTGCCGCGCTGTTAGACCGCCTGGACGACAATTTCGATCTCGCCTGTGACATGATTATGAAGTGTGAGGGCCGGGTAGTGGTCATAGGCATGGGCAAATCCGGTCACATCGGCGGTAAAATCGCATCTACCCTGGCCAGTACCGGCACCCCCGCATTTTTTCTGCACCCTGGGGAAGCCAGTCATGGCGATGTGGGCATGATAACCACCCATGATATTGTCATTGCAATCTCTAATTCCGGAGAAACATCGGAAATTATTTCAATTATCCCCATCGTCAAACGTATTGGAGTGGGCATGATTGCTCTGACCGGAAAACCGGAATCAACCCTGGCAAAATTGTCACAGGCCACCATAAATGTCAGCGTCGATAAAGAGGCTTGCCCGCATAATCTGGCGCCCACAGCGAGCACCACAGCAACACTGGTCATGGGTGATGCCCTGGCGGTAACGGTACAGCGCATGCGTGGATTCTCAGTCCAGGATTTTGCAAGAACCCACCCAGGTGGTGTGTTGGGAAAGCGGTTATTGTTATTCGCGCAAGATCTGATGCATTCTGGCGATGCGCTTCCGCTGGTAGAGAAAAATGTAACCATGGACAAAATGCTCCTGGAAATGTCCACTAAATCATTGGGCATGGTCGGAATTGTTGATAAAGACAAGAAGTTACTGGGTATGTTTACCGACGGCGACTTGCGCCGTGCGCTGGAAAAGGAGACCGATATTTACAAAAGCAATGCCAGCGAAGTTATGGTCGCGGACCCGTTTACCATTAAGCCCGATACCCTCGCGGAAGAAATAGTTAAAATAATGCGGGACTTTGCCCAGCATGGACCCCATGCGATAAACTCATTGTTTGTAGTAGACGATGATCATCGAGTCGTGGGGGCATTAAATACCCACGATTTACTCAGAGTTGGCGTCATCTAATCCCCTTCAACGGAATTTTAGTTTGTGAGTATTAAAGAAAATCTTGCCCTGATCGGAATATTTATTGTATTTGTAATTTTGTCTGTTTGGTTGCAGTTTGGTTTACTGGAAGAACACACCGGCGAAATCAGCGAGGCGGAGAAAAACGATCCTGACTATTATGCTGAAAATTTCGTCTCCACGGGCATGGGAAAAGATGGACAAAGATATCAGGTGATAGGCGACCGCATGGTTCACTATCCTGTAGGTGACAGGGCTTTGCTGGACAATCCCCATATAATTCAATACGACCTGTCGGGTACGCCCCGACATATCTACGCCGAATCCGGCTGGCTTTATGATAATCGTAGCACGGTGTTATTGACAGGGAACGTTCGTGTGATACAAAGTCAGTCTGGTAATGTAGGGGGTGTTGCGACTTCCGAAAAAATGATAATTCATCTTAAAGAAAATCGAGGTTGAGTGTAATGATTTACAGATTGGTTGTAGTGGGTATTTTGCTGGTATTGTGTCAGACGGCAAATGCGCTCGACAGTGATTCTGAACAGCCCGCAACACTCGATGCTGATGATTTTGAGATGGATTTCAACACTGGCGTACGTATCTATCGTGGGGACGTGGTTTTTCGACAGGGATCAATCCGCCTGGATTGTGACGAATTGACCACCTATCTAAATGATAATAGTGAGCTAGACAAGGGTATTTGTATTGGTAATCCAGGAAAATTTAAACAGCGACCAGAAGGGCAAGAAGAAGATGTGTTTGGTTTTGCTCAAGAAATTACCATGGACCAGATCAAAGAAATTGTTACTTTGCAAAGTCAGGCCAAGGTAATTCAGGGCGATACCACAATCACCGGTAGAACCATCACCTACGATCTGGTAACCGAAAAAGTCAGGGTTAAAGGTGGGGGCTCTCAGTCTTCCCAGACCTCAGGCAGCGAATCCTCTGGATCTGAAACCTCAGGGGATTCGGCTACGGGCGAAGAGTCTACGGATGATTCTCGTCCGAGCCTGGTTATCCAGCCGAGAAAAAAACCAGAGCCCGAAGTGGCCGAGGAAGCAGAGCCAGTAGAAGCGGAAGGCGGCGAAGACCCTGAGGCTGAAATGGAAGCAGGGCAAGAGGAAGGGTCAGATGAGTCAACTGACCAAACCTCAGAATAGGGCGTTCCCAACTGCTATTTGCCATATTAAAAATTAGGGAGCCTCTGATTAAAACATGAACAGTCAATTTGAGTTTAAAATTATCAATTTCTGCGTTGCAAAACTTCCCAATAGCCGTGCTATTGTGTGCGTTTCGCGCCTTGATCTTGATCATTTTGAATCACAACTTGATCTGCCCAGTTTTAATCAGAGGCTCCCAAGTCTTAAGTTTTTATGAAAAGTTTAACCGCCAAAGGGTTGGTGAAAAGCTATAAGAACTCAACTATTGTCAATGGTGTGGATCTTGGCGTGGCAAACAACGAAATCGTTGGTTTGCTTGGTGCAAACGGCGCAGGTAAAACCACCTGTTTTAATATGGTGATCGGGCTGGTGCGTAGCGATGAAGGCATCATCAGCCTGGATGGTGAAGATATTACCTCGCTACCCATGCATTTACGTGCACGCAAGGGGATCGGCTACCTGCCCCAGGAGCATTCGGTATTTCGTAAATTGACCACTGAGCAAAATATTCTGGCGGTACTCGAAGCCGCGGGAAAACATCCTAAGACCACACAACTCAAGATCAGCAATAAACTGATGAAGGAATTTGGAATTTTTAATCTTAAGGACAAGCAAACCATACAGCTGTCCGGTGGAGAGCAACGCCGAGTTGAAATCGCCCGGGCACTGGCCCTGGAACCGGCGTTTATACTCCTTGACGAGCCATTCGCAGGGGTTGATCCTATCGCGGTAAGGGATATTCAACACATTATTGGTGTGCTTAAAGAAAGAGGAATAGGGGTGTTAATTACCGACCACAATGTCAGGGAGACTTTGGGGATATGTGATCGAGCCTATATTTTGCACCAGGGGGAGGTACTGATTTCGGGGTCACCGAAAAGCATCATGAAAGATAAACGTGCCCGAGATGTTTATCTGGGCCATGATTTTAGAATGTGACCCGTCTGTTTATCTGGGGAATTTAGTTAGAGAAATTAGCGGGGGCTCAACCGATCACCGCTGATTATTGCCGATTGGGGCCGATTATTGTCAAAGTTCCTGAAAGATTCTCAGTTCTCAGCCAGCAAAGCCAAAAATTATAGCATGGATTTTTTAATTTGGTGATTGGAGTACACTTAAGGGTAATAAAACATACTTCACATTGGCGTAAACTATCCATGTTATGAAGCAATCACTTGATTTAAGGCAAGGTCAAAAATTGACACTGACGCCCCATATGCAGCAGGGGATCAGATTACTGCAGATGTCAACAAGTGAGCTAAGCGAAGAGTTACAACTTGCCCATGAAGTTAATCCCTTACTGGAAATGCGCGAGGAGCTGGGGATCGAGGTTGAGCCAACGGAAGATAAATCCATGGAGGCTGAGCGAAGTGATTTGGAGAGCACGACACAAGGCGATCCGGACAATATGGCGCAACTTCAGTTTGACAAGATTCCGGATCCCGATCAACCCACCTGGGATGACCCACAGAATTATGCCCCCATAGATCAACGCAGAATAAATCGGCCGGGCACGCAAAGCTATGAAGAATCTAATTCACAATATGTCATTCCGGAAGAACCGGTGACTTTGCGGGAGGCACTGGGTTCCCAGGCAATATTCTTGTTTTCGGACGAGGCTCATCGGCGTATAGCCCATCATATAATTCAGAATATTAACGACGCTGGATATCTCGATGTTTCCCTGGAAGAGATAGAAAAAACCCTGGGAGAACGCGAACCAGTACCGATGCAGGACATTGAACAGGTGCTCGCTATCTTGCAGAAACTCGAACCTACTGGTGTAGCGGCACGAAACCCCAAGGAATGTTTATTGCTGCAATTACGGGCCAAAAACACCGACACCCCCGGTTTTTACACCGCCTGTAAACTGGTAGAGCATCATCTTTCCGGTTTGGCCAACAAGGAATATTCAAAATTACGTAAAGCCCTGGATGTGTCTGAGGAGGAGTTGGGAAATGCAGTGAGATTGATTCAAAACCTCAATCCCCACCCCGGCCTAAATGTAGGTGGTGCGGCAATAAACTATATCGTCCCGGAAATTCTAGTGGAGAAAAAAGACAAAACATGGTTTGCAGTCCTTAATCCCAAGGCCGTGCCCGAGTTGGTTATTAACGATGACTACCAAAAACTGATCAGCAAGGGAGCGAGCAGTGATTTTGGTTCTATGAAAGAACAGTTACAAAATGCTAAGTGGTTACTAAGCAATATAGAAAAAAGACATAAAACGATTCTTTCCGTTGCAAGAGAAATTACAGAACGACAACAGGATTTTTTTAATGTCGGGTCGGAAAAAATGCGACCACTAACCCTGGCGGATATTTCACAGCCCCTGGGTATCCATGAGTCTACGGTGTCGAGAGCCACATCAGGGAAATACCTGTCTGCACCCCAGGGGATATTCGAACTCAAATACTTTTTTTCATCACAAATAGATAATGCAAAGGGAGAGTCAGTTTCGTCAACGGCTATTCAGTCGGAAATCAAACGCATTATTCAGAATGAATCACCAAAGAAACCGGTTAGTGATGAGAAAATATGTCTTCAACTGGAAACCCTTGAATATAAAGTGGCACGACGAACAGTAGCCAAATATCGTGAACTATTAAATATTCCATCTTCATCAAAACGAAAGTCAATCTAAACTTAGGGAACCTCTGAACAAGGCATGACCGATCAACTTGAGTCCAAACCCCATATATCGCGGGGCAATATCGTCGTTAAAAAATCTCGCCCAAGTGATTGCATGGGCCCTGCTATTGCTACGATTTTTTGCCTAGATCTTGATCATTTTGCCCAGCGCCAATTTACATGGCAACTTGATTCGCCCAGACTTATTCAGAGGTTCCCTAGCTAAATTTCAGGAGGTGAAACAACCTTAAAATTTTCATTTTATATTCTTTAACCCATTATAAAAACACACGATGTATTTTATAAATAATTAACAGGAGAACGTTTTATGCAAATCTCAATTAGTGGACAACATATGGAAATCACCGATTCATTACATAGTCATGTGTCAGATAAAGTTGAAAAAATAACCCGCCATTTCGATCATGTTACCAACACAAATGTTGTGCTTCACGTTGAGAAAACAAGGCATATTGCAGAGGCCAC
The DNA here is from genome assembly GCA_965237725.1 of Candidatus Spongiihabitans sp. Taxonomy (GTDB): domain Bacteria; phylum Pseudomonadota; class Gammaproteobacteria; order Arenicellales; family Poriferihabitantaceae. Next base: position 1,704,375 of record OZ250151.1, on the reverse strand, counting down.
TGTAAATACAAAAGGTGCTATGATCCACGCTTCCAGTGCCGCAGAGGACATGTATTCTGCTATAGATGCCATGGTTCACAAGCTGGATAGACAGGTCATTAAGCACAAAGAAAAGCTTACCAACCATCACCGCAATGAAGATTCAATAAAACAAATTCCCGGATGACTGAACCCGTTTCCGAGGTGTCCCGTGCAGATGACGGGGCGCCTAAACACGCCTTAAACTGCCTCGACTGCCTGCAACCTAATCTGGTTGTTGTAGATATGGCGGTAACCAGTCGAAAACGTTTGCTCGAACAATTCTCCCAGTTAATTACCAACAACGCAGTCATCTGTGATCCGGAAATTGTTGGGGAAGTGCCCTCTTCTGCGGAAATATTTGAAACCCTGCACAACCGCGAAAGACTGGGTAGTACAGCCCTTGGCAAAGGTATCGCACTACCCCATGGTCGCATCGATAGCCTGAAAGAGCCAGTGATCGCTATCGCTAAACTGGAAACCCCCATTGATTATGACGCCCCGGATGGTAATCCGGTTTGGATTGCGGTATGTCTGCTGGTGCCGACCGAAGCCAACGCGCTCCATCTGGATTTACTTGCCAGGCTGGCAACAAAATTTAGCGACCAAAGCTTTGTCCATGAAGTCCAACAATCTAATTCAACAACGGAGCTTTATAACCTGTTTTCTGTGATTTAATATACCTCATGAACGCAGAGGAATTGCAGGCCGATGAATTTACCGCCCACCAGGTTCTGGCCGGGCTCGAAAATGTGGAATGGATTTGCGACTCGGATAAAGTCATTCGCGGTCACCACCACACCATCAAACTGTTCGGCTATTTAAACCCCCTGCGATCGACGTCTATCAGTTTAATTACCAATAATGAACTGGAATGGGTTTATTCCCAATCCGAACAATCCCTATTGGCATGTCCGGCATTTAGCGGTGAGCAGGTTGGGTTAATCATATTATGTAAAAGCTGTAATCCTAGCCCGGCGATGATATCAGTGTGCAATAAAAATTCTATTGCGCTGGTTAAGGCCCAGCTGGACTCGAACTACGCGCTGGATTATCTGCAGTCTCATTTACCAAAAGTTGTGGCGCTACGCGGCATGCAACACGGCGTATTTCTGGCAGTAATGAATGTGGGTGTATTAATAATCGGGGCAAGTGGCGTTGGTAAAAGTGAAGTGGCTATGGACCTGGTGCAGCGCGGTCACCAGCTGGTTGCAGATGACGCGGTTGAAATTTATCGGGGCGAGCAAAGTGAGTTGATCGGTGAATGCCCGGAAGCCCTGCGCGGTTATATCGAGATTCGTGGGCTGGGCATCATTAACATTCTGAAAATGTTTGGCCCGGCTTCGGTACTGAGTTCCTATAAATTGCAGTTGGTCATCGATTTAATTGACGCCAGTAATTCAGAAATTCAGAAAGTGGACCGCCTGGCACCGAGTTTGCGCGATTGGGAAATGCTGGACATAAAGGTGCCTTGCCTGACCATGTTGGTAGCCCCCGGCCGAAACTTGTCGGTGCTAGTTGAAGCGGCGGTTCGTGATCATTTGTTGCGCATGTCCGGAATTGACAGCAGCTCCGAATTTATTGCCAGGCACAATAATGCCATGGCGAATTCAGGAAAGCCCAATGATTAGTGAAGCCGGGACGGCGATGGATATGATTATCATAAGCGGGCTCTCGGGTTCGGGTAAAAGTGTTGCCCTGCAATCACTGGAGGATATTGGCTATTTTTGCATCGACAATCTGCCGGCAACCCTGTTAATCGATTTTACTGAAAAACTGCCAAAAACATTTGATCAGTCTGATCCGGGCGTGTTTCCAGGGGCTGCGGTGAGCATTGATTCCAGGAATAAGCAATTTATGTCCGAGCTCGATGCGGTACTCGGAGAGTTGGAAAGCAAAGGGTTTCACTACCGAATCCTGTATCTCGAATCAGAGGAACAAAAACTGGTTCGGCGTTATGGCGAAACGCGAAGGAAACATCCGCTGACCAATACCAACACACCATTGATCGAAGGTATTCGACAGGAGCGCGAGCTCCTGCAGCCATTGCATGCACGAGCGGAAAAAGTGATCGATACAACGGAGACCACACCCCACGAATTGAGAGGACTGATTCGGGATTTTGCTGGGGCAGGATTGTCCTCTGCGCCATTGTTTCTGATTGAATCATTTGGATTCAAAAATGGCACCCCAAGGGAAGCGGATTTTGTTTTTGATGTGCGATGTCTACCCAACCCATACTGGCAGCCGGAGCTTGCGCCTCTGACCGGTCTTGATCCGCCAGTCCAGGCATTTCTCGAGACCAAATCTGATGTTCAGGAAATGACCATGGAAATATTTAATTTTCTTGGCAAATGGTTGCCCGGATTTGCTAATGAAAATCGAAGCTATATAACCGTTGCCATTGGTTGCACCGGCGGTCAGCATCGTTCGGTATATATAAGTGAACAGCTTGTGAAGCTGTTTTCGGAAAAACAGATTAAAGTTCAAATCAGACATAGAGAGCTAGACAAGTGATTGTAGAAAAACAAATTAAGGTTGTGAATAAGCTGGGACTGCATGCCCGGGCTGCAGCGAAACTGGTCAAACTAAGCGCGGGTTTCAAGAGCGCAATAAAATTACATAATGGTGACAAGAATGTGGATGCCAAAAGTATTATGGGCGTGCTGATGCTTGCCGCGGCCCAGGGCATGGAATTGAAACTGATCGCTGATGGCGAAGATGCAGAGCAGGCGGCTACGGGCATTGCTGAATTATTCGAAGACTGTTTTGGTGAAGGGGAGTAGGGGGACTTAGTGTTTACCCTTCACGGCAATGGCGTTGGAGCAGGGATTGCCATCGGCACTGCGCGTATTATTCGAAGACCCGGTCAGGAGATTCCAGAATATGAAATCGACTCCAGCCAGATCGACGGAGAAATTAAACGACTGCAACAGGCCATCGCCAATGCAAGTGCAACGCTCCAGACTATAAAAGAACAATTGCCAAGTGAGGGTGCAGGAGAAATCGGCGCTATTTTAGGGGCACACCTGCTGATGCTCCAGGATCCCACGCTCAGCCAGGATCCCATTGACATCATCGGTGCGCAAAAAATAAATGCTGAAGCGGCGTTGCAGCAGCATGCCATGAGTTTGGATAAAATTTTCAGTGAAATTGACGACCCCTATCTGAGCGCCAAATCTGCGGATGTGGCCCAGGTGATAAATCGCATTCAGGGGGAGTTGCTGGATGAGCATGGTGATCTTTCAGATCAGCCCGTGGGCAAGTTTGATGGTGAAGTGATCGTTGCTAATGACCTGACCCCAGCGGATACTATCGAATTAAAAAAGCATCGAATTAGCGCATTCATTACCAACCTGGGCGGACCGATTTCCCATACCGCGATTATCGCCCGCAGCATGAAAATCCCTGCAATCGTTGGATTACATGGTGGTATTCGATATCTGCGTACCGGCGACCTGTTGATTATCGACGGCAAGCGCGGGGTGGTTCTGGTCAACCCCGATGAAGCCGCCCTCGAGGCCTATGGCAAGCGTCGGGAGAAAATAATTCGCAGTACCCAGGAAATGGACTCTCTGCTTACCGCGACGGCGGCCACCCTGGACGGTGTTGAGATTTCGTTGAACTCAAATATTGAGCTTCCTGAAGAAATTTCCGAAAGCGAATCCCAGAACGCTGCAGGGGTCGGGCTATATAGAACCGAGTTTCTGTTTATGAACCGCAAAGACCTGCCCGATGAAGAAGAGCAATATGAAATTTACAGCCAGGTGCTCCAGCAAACAAAATCTCCAGTGACTTTCCGGACTCTGGATCTTGGGGCTGATAAACAGGTTGATGGTGGTCGGGTGAGTGATTCAATGATTACCAACCCGGCCCTTGGGCTTCGGGCCATCCGCTTATGTCTACATGATATCAGTTTGTTCAAGCCACAACTGCGGGCAATCTATCGGGCTTCGGTTCACGGTGAATTGAAATTGATGATTCCGATGATTTCAAATACCGATGAACTGGATCAAGTGTTTACCCTGCTCAAAGAGGTCAAGCAGGAGCTAACCGACCAGGGATATGATTTTGAATCCGACATTCCGGTGGGTGGTATGGTGGAAGTGCCCGCTGCAGCGATTTCAGCTGATCTATTTGCAGACAAACTGGATTTTCTGTCTATTGGAACCAATGACCTGATTCAATATACCCTGGCTATCGATCGAATTGATGATGAGGTGAATTATTTGTACGATCCATTACACCCATCAATTTTACGTTTAATTAAAGCAACCATTGATGCGGGTAAATCCGCCAATATTCCTGTTTCCATGTGTGGTGAAATGGCAGGCAATACAAAATTTACCCGCGTACTGCTGGGCCTGGGGTTGCGGGATTTTAGTATGGACCCTGGAACTTTGCAGGAAGTAAAACGTGAAATCAGATTAACCGACATCACCAAACTCGAATCCAAAGTTGCGCAATTGTTGAAGACCGCTGATCAGAAAACCATTCAACAGCTTGTTGCGGAAATTAACAAATAGTTATTGAATTAGAGATCACCTTGAAAGACATTACATTAAAAAATATGGGAGTAGAAAATGATACTAGCCAATCAAACAATTGCATACCAAAGTAAAAATACATCCCATGTCGGTTACCTGGCCTGGGATAGCGACCTTGAAGATCCTCGACCAGGGATTATCGTAATTCACGAATGGTGGGGTCTGAATCAATATATTCGAGAGCGAGCGGACATGCTAGCGTCACAGGGTTATTGTGCCCTGGCAATCGACATGTACGGCAATGGCATGGAAGCGGAAACCCCCGACCAGGCGGGGGAGGCTATGAATGCGGTTCTTGGCGATATGGAAGTGGGTACCGATAGATTGAAAGCCGGTTATGATGCGTTGTTGGCCCAGTCTCAGGTCGATGCTGGTAAAACTGCGGCCATAGGCTATTGTTTCGGCGGCGCCATGGCATTGCACATGGCCCGAATCGGCATGCCACTAAAGGCTGCGACCAGTTTTCACGGTGCACTTGGATCTTTCCACAAACCCGCTCAAGGGGAAGTGCGTGCCAATGTGCTGGTCTGTCACGGCGGTGATGATGCTATGGTTTCCATGGACGATGTTGCTGCGTTCGAAAAAGAAATGGACGAAGCCAAGGCCCAATACGAAGTCATTGTTCATGAAGGGGCAGAACATGGTTTCACCAGCAAGGAGGCTGATGAGAACGGCAAAAAGTACGGTATCCCGGTAGGTTACAACGCTAAAGCCGACAGCGAATCCTGGGCAGCCATGTTATCGCAATTTGGGCGAAGCTTTTAGGTATAAACCGGACTAGATTTGCAATAAAAATATATGACCGAAGAGATTCCGTTATTTCCGCTCAATACCGTATTGTTTCCTCGGGGCGAGCTAAGTTTGAGAATTTTTGAACCGCGATACTTGTCCATGGTGAGTGAGCGGATGAAAAAAGACAAACCCTTCGGTGTGGTATTGATCGAACAGGGTAAGGAAAGCGGCGTAGCGGCGTCTTTTCACGAAGTCGGCACGCTGGCAAAAATTTTAGACTTCGATCAACTCGATGACGGCATGCTCGGATTGGGCTGTGTTGGCCTGAATAAATTTCGCGTTACCAGTCATAGCGTTCAATCCGATCAGTTAATCATCGGTCATGTAGAAAGCATTGCCGAGCAGGAAAATCCAGTAGAACAAGAATTGCTATCCAAACACAAGCCGGTCATCGAATTCTTGAAGCAGTCACTGAATAAGGAAGAGTTTAAACCCTACCGTGATCGGTCCAATGAAAACTGGGACGACCTCAGCTGGATCAGTTTCCAGACCGCAGAATTGTTGCCTTTAACGGCAGACAGCAGACAGGTTTTGCTGGAAATGAATGCCCAGGAACGGATTTCAGAGCTGGGGTTTGTTTTGAAAGAGAATGGGTTGTTATAGGTTGATATATCGCCTACAGCGAAAAATTTTTTAAAATATCAGGAAAGTAATTAATGCTCCGAAAATTTTTTAATTCGCGTAATAATGGATTTGTCTAATCCGATTTTTTCCCTTGTCGGTCGAGTTGAATCCAATAACTTACGAATAATAATAAGTAATAAGTTTTTTGATTGCCCATCATTTATTCCTTGATAGATTGTTGTCCCTCGTGAGGAGTCAACATGCAAATAAGACAGGAGTAGATTTTTATTGCTAGAAAATAAATTATTCGTATTTTTTGTCATGCAAACATGAATTAATTCAATATCGATAAAACAATCAATTATTTCGTAATCGTTTTCTTTTGCGATATTTTGGAAAAATTCTTTACTATAATAATATCTGCAATGCGTGCTCCATCTGCTATCTCGAGATAAATTACCCGTATAGGGCATGGAGTGAAACATTAAGCCACCTGGCTTAACCCAGCTGTGAACATTCAGGAAACTGTTGAATTGCGCATCTCTAGGCTCTACATGCTCAATTGTTCCCATATTGGTGACAACATCAAATGCGTTTTTCCAGGCCAGTTTATTATTTACTAAGCCGAGATTCACTTTCTTCGCGCCGTGCTTACCATTTAGATCGAAAGAAAGAAATTTGTAAGATTTATTTCTAAAGTAATCCCGCCCCGTTTGCTCTTTGATGGTTGGGTCATCTATAACTTGGTCGCCGAGTTCGAGCATCGAAATATTTAATGCGCCTTTATAATGCGAATTAACTCTATTTGATACCCAATCTAGTGTTTTTGCAGAATAACCCATGTATTTAATTAATTAAACTTACGCTAGTTTGTCGCTAGTAGTAGCTATTATGTTCGAGTAGTAGTCAATCAACTGTGACACGATTTTATCCGGATTTAATCCTAACACTCTTTCCTTTGCTCGGTCGCCCATTTCTATTCTTTCGGTTGTAGAAAGATCTGCAGCTTTTTGCATTGTAGTCAGCAACGATGCCACATCTCCGGGTTCGCATAATAGACCATTGTATCCATCTTTAATCAGTTGTTCGAAGCTGCGCCCGTTTGTACCGATAAGGACTTTCCCAAGTGACATCGCTTCGATGCTTGTGTTGGAAAAATTTTCTGCCAATGAAGGTGTCGTGACAAATTCAGCTCCTTTTACAATTGGGAATAGTTGAGCATGTTTTAGAGCATCAAAATATATTACCCTGTCGCCATGGCGTTGCAGTCGATTTTTAATATTCTGTAAAGGGTACAGACCGTTTTTTGGTCGACCACGATTTGTCCCAACCCAAACGAAGTGATGCCCAGGATAGTTGAGCAGAAACTGGTCGACGGCGTCGGCCAAAATGTATACCCCTTTGTACTCGGCAAGTGCCCCAAAGTATAAAGCATACTTTTTACCGGACAAATGCTGATCAAACAGGTTTGCATCATCCAATTCTTCGGAAGGGATAAACGGCGATTCAATAACTTCGGTTTTAATTCCGAGTTTTTTGCCGACGTATTCAGCAACATAGCGTCCTGGGCCAAACACGCCATCAGCACGAATTAATGCCTTGTCTTCCAGATAACGCTCAATAGACGAGGTATTTTGATAGCCGTGGGGTAACCATAAGTCTGGGTAGGACGAAAGCCTGATAACCGTTGGCAAATTAATTCGCCAGAAACCTGTGCCTTCGAGGTGGCTGTACTGGACAATATCAAACTGACTGACTAGATGCCGCATTTTCAGAGCACAACGCAGCGCACGATTCTTTAGAACAATGGCTAAAATTCGGTTCAATGATTCCGAGCGGGTAAGATAAACCAGTTTTCGAATAATTCTGCGTAACAATCCGGTTCCCCAGCTAACCCGATGGACTGTAATTCCATCGTGTAAAAACACCTCGTCGATATTGCCGGGAAAGAAAATTTCTGCAGTGATTCCGAATGATTGCAATCCTGTTGCAACCCGATAAGTGTAATTTGCCAAACCGCCAGTGTGTCGTTCCGTAACATATTCCGGCACAACCAGCGCCACTTTTCTGGGCCTGCCGTTCAAACCTGAACCTTCTCTCTATTTTTAGAAATTATTTCACTATAAAAATCGAGCAACTGAGATACGATGATTTCAGGATTTAAACCCAATACCCGTTCTCTGGCGAGTTCACCCATTTCAGTTCTTTCCTGTGGTGTAAGAGTGGCAGCGAGTTTCATCGATGAAAGTAACGAAGCCACATCGTCCGGTTCGCACAAATACCCATTGATACCGTGTTGAATCAGCTGCTCAAAGGTGCGGCCATTTGTGCCAATAAGAATTTGACCCAAAGACATTGTTTCAATACTTGCATTTGAAAAGTTTTCAGCCAGGGAAGGCATGGCTACAAACTGGGCTCCGCTTATTATCGGGAAAAGCTTTGAGTGTTCCTGAGCTTTGAAATAAATTACCCGATCTTTGTGATGGCTCAGCTTGTTCAGAATATACTCAGATACTGCTTTACCATTCTTTGAATAGCCTGGGCGATTTGGTCCGACCCAGACAAAGTTATAATCCTGATGATCCTCCAGAAACGCATCGACCGCCTCTGTGAGGACATAAACCCCTTTGTATTCTACGAATGCACCATAATACAGTCCATATCGTATACCCCGAAGATGCTGATTGAATATCACAGCATCTTCATCAATGCGCTGCGGTATAAATGGTGATTCTATTACACGGGTTTCAATATTGAGCTTTTTACCGACAAATTCAGCAACGTAACGACCTGGGCCAAACACGCCATCTGCATTGCGCAGACCTTTGTCTTCCAGATAGTTTCCGAATACACCTGCCTTTAGCTGACCGTTAGAAGCCCAAAGATCAAAATAACTAGACAATCTAATCACGGTTGGAACTTTCAGTCGCCATACACCCAGGCCTTCCAGGTGGGTGTACTGAATAATGGCAAAAGGAGTTTGCTTGTGTTGGCGTATAAGTGATTTACGTAGCAACAGACCCCTCAATACGATGTTTTGTATGTTATCCAGGGTTTTGGATCGAAGTAAATGTACAATTTTTCGTATTGCTCGAATTATCAGGCCTGATCGCCAATCGATTCGATGAACCAAAACCCCATCGTGAAAGAATGTTTCTGAGGTTTTTCCGGGGAAAAAAACTTCCACCGAAACGCCAGCTTCTTTCAGACCCTGGGCAATGCGGTAAGTATAGATTGCAAGTCCACCGCTGAAATTGTCGGTCAGGTACTCGGACACAACCAGCGCAACTCTATCTGGTCTAGCCATCATTTTGCCGTAGCCATTCGTCGAATACCAGGAGATTCCAGGTGCTATTTCCCTGTTTTTTGTCAACGATTTCGGAAACCATAGTCGGTCGCAACCAGTCGTAAATCGGTGAAGAGTTATCTTTAAGCCTGCCTTCGGTTTCTTGTAGACTTCGGCCCTCAAATAACCATTGATTAACTGGGACACTAAACCCCTGTTTTTTACGATGGACAAATTTGTCACTAAATTTGTCTGAAAGTAAATTCTTAATTGGTATCTTGCCTTCAAAGCTGGTTTCTTCATCCACTATGGACTTCTTAAATAAGAACTCAGGCGGAATGGTCGCGGCTAACTCGGCAATGCGAACATCGGTAAGAGGAGTCCGGGTCTCAAGACCATGCATCATGGCGGCGATATCAACTTTAGTAAGTATTGAGCCTGGCAAATAAGTGTGGATATCTACATTGCGAGAACGGGTGCTGGCATCCAGGCCCCGGGTCTTTTCAAATGCTTCTATGGCAATGTCCGGCTCGCTTTGTGCAAAATTGAGAAGCTCCGGTCTCCACAGTTTTTTCATTTGTTCTTGAGATGTAAAGTTGACATGCTTGAGCCAACGATCCAGAGTTTCAGCGCGTACGACGGAATCGGGTCGAAAACGCCCAGGGTGCAGTTTTTCGAAAATTGGACGCAACAGTGTTTTCCATGCCGCTCGGTTTGGGTGCAGATGATTGAGCCAATTCATATAGGTGTTATATCCGCCAAAGAATTCATCTCCACCATCGCCTGTTAGTACCATAGGCACATGTTCACGGGCGAGCTTTGAAACATGCCATGTTGGAACAGCAGAGCTGTCGCCGAAAGGTTCGCCATAGTGTTTTACAAGCTCTGGTAGCAGATTCATCGATGAACCCGTTACTACTTCTTCATAGTGTTTTGTCCCAAGGGTATCCGATGCGGTTAGGGCATATTGTCGTTCGTCATATTCATCCTGAGTAAAACCAATGGTAAAAGTTTTGACTGGCTCGTTCATTAGTTCAGACATGTAATTTACTACCAGGGTCGAATCCAATCCACCAGATAAAAAAGCACCAAAAGGTACATCGGAAACAAGGTGGGCTTTAACAGAATTTCGGATTTCGTTATCGATGATCTCATTCCACTGGGACAATGACTTGCTATGGTCCGGGTGGAATTCGAGATTCCAATATTGTTTCGGTGTGCAATTCGGAGAGTCGAAGCTGACTTCCATGTAGTGACCTGGGGGGAGTTTGTGTATCTGCTTATATGCAGAATGAGGTGCAGTTGAATAACCGAAGCGCAGGCAGAAAAATAAGCCCTGGGGGTCTGGCTCCAATATCTGTTTCACCCAGGGAAGGGTTTTCAACGCATTAATTTCAGATGCAAACGCGAACCGATTACCGACGATGGTATAAACCAACGGTTTTATACCGAGTTGATCCCGGGCAACAAAGAGTTTACGTTTGTCATAATCTGCAATGGCAAATGCAAACATTCCACGAAGTTTTTTTACACAGTCAGCACCCCATTGTTGATAAGCCGCCAGGACTACTTCGGTGTCTGATCGGGTCCGAAAGCGGTGACCAATTTTTTCAAGCTCAGTTCTGAGTTCGTTAAAATTATAAACTTCACCGTTATAAGTAATCGAAAATTTTCGATCATCTGAAAACATGGGCTGAACGCCCCCTTTGGGGTCGATGATGGCCAGGCGGGCGTGACCGAGTCCCACGCTATGCCGAAAATCTGAACCAACACCATCTGGGCCGCGATGCTTGATCGACCGCACGCAAGCTCGAAGCCATGTATTGGCTTCTGGTTCGGTTACTTCAGCAATAAATCCAACAATTCCACACATTGTGAGGCGATTCTAAGTGATTTTGTAGATATGTTTTTGAGTATAAGTCTGCGATCGAAAATATTGAACTCCTTAAGCAGAAAGTATATTTAACTGGATTAGGTAATTTACTTATGGAAGTATATGAGCTGACCAAATTCCAATTTAAATGAGCTTCATTCAAATGATTGCTAGGATATAAAATTTAGCTAGCGAAAATCTTGATACAATTGGGTAACAACGTATTTATAGAAAGAAAGGTAAGACTCGGAACTAAAAGCTTGATGTTATTTGATCAAGGAAACTACTAATGTTGAAATTTATTGTCTAGTCTTAAATTATATTGGCCGCAATTATTTCATAAACAATATGTGGCCAATATTATTTGCAGTTGTCACGCAAAGAGCCAAAATACCTATGGTTTGATAAAATGCTTTTCCACTATCTCCACATGGAGTGATTTCCTCCATCATGAAATTAGAATAGGGACGATTGATTTGGAAGCGGTCCCTGCGAAAATTTATACATTCGAAGTTTTAAATTTTACCAAATTATACAATACATCATGACTTCTCCAACCTTTAAAAACATTTTTAGAACAATTTCTCGCAAATTTCGAAATCTTAAAATCAAAACTTTACTAAATCTTCTTAAAGCGAGCCTTCGAAGGCAAGGATTAGATAAATTTGAAATATTACTAGTTGTCGCTAAAGATATATACCCAGGATACAAATTCCACTGGCCACAACTTGACTGGTTCAAACAAAAAAACTTCTGGGAGTTTATAGGCCAGTATGATGAAAAGCGGGGTCTGAATGCTCATCGTAAATGGAGTCTCGCACAACTATTTCGTCTTTGTGCACATCTTCCAGGAGATATCGCAGAATGTGGGGTATATACAGGAGCAAGTTCGCTTCTGCTATGCGAATCAATTAAAAGACTGAATTTACAAGAAAAAAAATGCCACTTGTTTGACAGTTTTGAAGGAATTTCTGAACCAGGGCTAGAAGATGGTAATCACTGGACTAGAGGAGATCTTTCATGCGCGGAAAATTACGTGCTCGAAACCTTCGCAGAATATAAATCAATTGTTTATACATACAAAGGTTGGATTCCGGATCGTTTCATGGAGGTCGCAGAAAATAAATTCTGTTTTGTGCATATTGATGTCGACTTGTATCAGCCTACAATTGACTGTTTGAGGTTCTTCTATCCTCGAATGATTGATGGCGGAATTATCCTGTGCGATGATTATGGAAGTAGCCTTTGTCCAGGGGCAACCAAGGCATGCGAAGAATACATGTTAGATAAAACCGAAAGCGTAATCGCCCTAGCTTCTGGCGGGGGCTTTTTAATGAAAAATAACATCACGGCTGATCCCGGTCCAACTCTAGAACTATCTTAATTCTTCTCAGATAAACATTTATTGAAATTTAATTTTTACGTTTTTCCTCAAACAAATTGATATCCGGGAGAAGCTGTTAAATCAAAATTCCACAAAAGGTCGCAACAAGCCGATCGTTAAAAAATGTCTGTATCCTTACTTTACTCGTTTAAATTTATTTCTGGTAATATTCAAATTTTTCTGGGGATCAATTTCAACAAAGTTTTTGTGTTTATAGGTCTTCGTTCAAACTATGGTGGCTCAATTTTCCATCCGATCGAAATCGGCCCTTAATTGATCCAATAGCATTTGTTCAGCGCTTGAATGGATATTGATATGATTCCATATAAATGCACCGTCGAGCTGCAGTCTATCCAGTTCTAGCCAAATGAAAACATAGTATTTGTTTGGTTAATCAGTTTTATTTCCTTAATTAAAATAGTCGCCTCAATCGATTTGAATTGTAAGATTGACGGACATGCTTAATTCAAAAGTAATCTTGTCCAACACTAGATTTAAATTTCATCAGATATCAACATAGCAACCAAGTATATTATTTTGTTTTACCGCATCTAGACGAATAAACTGGTAGTTCGGATTAATTTCAAGTACCGCCGACTCCAGATTTGATATGCTAATCCCATCGTGGCTACTATTTTCAAATGCGTCAAGGTCATCTATTAAAATAAAATGATTTTTAATTGGATTAGAATTGATCAACGATAATTCGTCCAATGTAGGGCAATTCTTAGCAAGTTTTTTCCCATACACATAGCTTTTATGTGCATCCAGCCAAAACGTTGCTTGAACATTAAGTTGGTCAATAATAAATTTTAGGTGAATCGAAGAATCTCCATGGTATAAATAAACATTCTCGTGATTTCGGAATCTTTTTACCGCCTGCCGATATTGGTGCCTGTGTATTTCCACACTATAACAAGCATCAAATCCGACTTCCAATGCACAGGCAATCCCATTCCCAATATACGTGCCCGTTTCAACAAATGCTTTTGATTTGAATTTTTTTAAATGCTCAGTTAGATTGTCATAATAAATCTTCACATCCCCAGAAAAATTTGACGTCTTTGCCCACGGATTTTTCCGGTTCTTTATGCGCATTATTGTTTGGTGTAAAATTTCCATTGCTTCAGTTAGGATTTAAATGGAAATCCAACATGAACTCCCAATCTGTATAGCGCGTTGGTTTTATAGGAATAGGCAGATTTCAAATTCTTGGCTGTTGTAGAAAATGTGCTCTTACATGGCTGAATTATTGAATCTGCATGAGACAGTAATAGTAAATCAATGAGTGCCTGCTGAACGCTAACGGCACTTCTGTTTACGTTATAGTTAAAGATTCTGCCTAAGTCGTCTGTAATTTCAAAGTTCCAGTCGCGTGTTAAGTTAAGTTTTTCTACATAACAGTTTTTTGGAAAAACGTAAGCATTTGGAAGATGCTTAAATGCATTTTCGTATGATGCTTCGTCAGAACAGATGAAGTAATTTTTATTCGGTGTAGTGCTAACCATTTCACAATAATATTGAATGTTTGGTTTGTTGGTAAAATCTGTGCCACGCAGGTGCAATCCAGTGAATTGCCCGAGGTTGTTGGCAGACAAAAACTTTTCAACTTGGCTATGATATTCTGCGCGGAACCTGAGTTTAAAAATAGTATTGAATAAGTCCGATTTTTTCAAAAACGCGCAAATAGAATTAGTATAGAATAAAATCTTGTTTTTTCCACTATGTTTTATAAAAGATGAAAAATGGCGGGTAGATTTAAAATGACTCGGAGAGGTAAAATTTATATCCCAGTTTAGTTGATTCACATGCAAAACATAGGAAAAATCATGCAAGTTTTCTTCGAACGTCGGCAAAACTCTTTCCTCTACCGACAATCGTTGATTTTCAAAACATTCGTGGAAACCAGCACCGCACCAATTATTTTTTGGCCACACCACGATAGGAATACAGCCGCAACATTCCGCGATTGTAAGACCAGATATAAGTGAGTTATATCGATTTGCAAACCCGCCATCACAATAAACATACAGCGTTACATTTTTCTCAAACCTTGTGGGCGTGATCTTATCCATAGTTAATAGAAATATCGCCTTGACCATTGGGAATGATTGGTCTTTGAAGTATTGATTGGCCTCAAACTAAATCACCTATTGCCACTAATATCATTCGGGATATCAATCTTAATGAAAACTAAGAGATAATAGGCTAGAACCAATGTCGATTACCGTTTTGCTTTCAATGAAATTCAATCCAAGCGAGTCATCCAGATCGGTTTTAGCCAGCTGAACTACTTCGTCAGTGATTGTCGAGCTGTAGTCTTTCCAGTTCTCGCCGAATGAAAATGTGATATCTGTTATATCGGTCTTGTCTTTATTCATTACTAAAGCAGTCGCCAAATAAGTGGGTGGAATTATCAGAACTTATCATCGTGCCAATCCCAGGGTCTTTCATCTTTAGATATTTTTTTTAGCGCGACCATGGTTGTCCATTGGTCATCAAATATTCTTCGATATACCGGGCGGGCGAGAAGGCTTGACCATATTCTATCAGGAATAACAGAGACTAATAATCTAAACAGTTTCTTTGCGCTACTACGTGAAGCCGGGCGACCCACAGTGCTGAAGACCATATAGCAAGGATAATTTTTGATGAAGTCAGTCGCGCGTTTAACAGCGGGCATGGCCGTATCATCTAGTACCAAATAGCCTCCCGTTCTTAGTAATTGGGTAGCATAAAAGCACTCGACTATAGTTTGGTCAAAGGTATGATAGCCATCGATAAATATCAGATCGAACTGCCCCCGTTTTTCCTCAAGTATTCCTGGCAAATAGATTTCAGATTTGGTTTCAAAATGCTCAAAAAATTCAATTTCCATTTTTGTCAGATTACACAGACCTGCTCCATCCCATTGCGTGTTTTGGTATGGATCAAGAATGGTGTGGGAAGCCTCACTCCGTCCACGCATGGCGTGGCAGATATGCATCGATGACATTCCATAGGCACAGCCCACTTCCAGTGTTTTTTGTACATCCGGGTCATCTTTAATGATGTTATACAAGAACAACCCTTCCTGCTCACCAATTTGCGAGTGTAGTTTATGAATCCGGCCACTTTGACCAACAACTTCCCCTGATTTTTGTATGTCCTGGATAACTTTGTGCATTGGTTTTATTGGAAACTAAATTATCTGATTGGTTCGGCTTTGAAAAACCAGGGCTTCGCTTCCGAGAAGAATCATGGTTTAAAATTCGAGATTAGTTTCCGCGCTTCAATGAATGAATTTGGATGTAACACAATTTCTTTTAACGCTGCCCACGATCGGCCCCTGGACAATCTGTTGTCCAGCGCCCGGCCATTCCAGAAAAAAAGTGATTTCCACAAAGCCTTGATGCAGTATCTTATTCTAACCACTATATGAACTGGAACCGTTAATTTTAGTCGGGCGGTCAGTCCTCTCTTTTTGCCCTGATTTTCAATAGCCTCAACGTATATGAAGTGAACCGGGCCAGAATAGCCGTTGCCGCTCATCATTCGAGTCAGATAATTATCAGTCATTCGGGATTCAGACATCCAGTGTATCAATTTTAATTTTGGTTCATAGAAAAATTTCCAGTTCAGCAGACAAAGTCGATAACAAACTTCTGTTTCCTCACCACTCAATAATTGATTTCCTCTTCGACCAACCAGAACAATTGGTCCCATGGCCATTGCTGCTTCCCAGGCAGTTTTTCTGAAAGTGATACCACTACCATAGAAGTTATTCCGGCGACCTGGTAGTACCCCTCTTTTTCGTGCCTGTTCCCCACATGCAAACGACCTGTGATAAGGAACCCACCATTTTGGTTCAGTGCCTTCGAACTCCGGGGTGGCCAGGGTACCGCAGACCCCGATCTCGGAATTTGAATTGAACACTTCAAGTGCACTCTGTACCCAGTCTGGTGATACCCAGTTATCGTCATCTATGAAGCTGATTATTTCATAACTCGATTGAACTGCTCCCGCAATACGGGCGTGCATCAGGCCTTGTTTGGGTTCACTTACAACGTTAAGTGGAACATCGGACCGGCTCCAAAGTGTAGACGCAATAACTCCTGAATTGTCAGTTGATGCATTGTCGACAATTATAACTTCTGCAGATTGACCAGGTGATAGCGAAACGTTCGCAAGGGCATTTAGGGTGGGCTTGAGACGCGATGCGCCATTATATGTGCATACTACGAAGGAAAGACTTTGGTGATTCAAATTACCGATTTCAATATTCAGTGGATTGGCTTAGAGCATTAACGCGTATAACGACCTGTCTTTGTAATTCAATTGTGAATACGCCCAATGGATTGTAGTAGAATTTCTTAAACACCCAAAACTTTTATGTGCAAGTATACTGTGATCTACCTCAATGGCTACATTTTAACTATATGACACGATCTAGTTTTGACGATTTTCAAAAATTATAATCGGTTTCCTGATTTATAGATAACGTTTAAGTAATTTACTATGGCTAAAGTGAATCTGGCATGTGAAGCTGACGAAAAAGAAGCAGCCTTTTCCAGGCGTGATTTTAACCGGTTCGCTCAATTTGCTGAACTTGATAAATTAAAACATCATAGAATATGCGCCGATCCAAAGGCAGCTGACATTATTGTGTTTGTCGGTTCATCCAGCCAAAATTATAAAGATATAACGGACTCCGAAATATATAAAGCGCACAAAAAGAAATGTGTTGCATTTGTCAGTAGCGATAAAATAATTCCATTGCTTCCAGGTCTGTACGTGTCGCTGGAACGGAACTGGGTTTTTGATCGGTGTAAATCATTTGCCAGTGGATATTATCTTCGGGTTGCGGAGAATTCGTCCATGGACATAAAGGAATCTATCGACGACGCCAAGTTCCTTTATTCGTTTACCGGAAGTTCCCAGACAAATCCAATGCGCAAAAAGATTTGTTCATTGGAAGATGAGCGCGCATATATTCGTGACACCTCCAAAGATGATCGGCGGCAGGATGATGGGGTTGACGGCGAAAATAGTGAACGAGGAATGTTATATCGAGACGTCATGGCAAACAGTAAATTTATTCTTTGTCCTAAAGGTGGTAGTCCGTCGAGTTGGCGTTTGTTTGAAACTATGCGTGCAGGTAGGGTGCCGGTAATTGTTTCCGATGATTGGTCGCGGCCTATTGGGCCGGAATGGGATTCGTTTGCATTATTTGTCGCGGAAAAGGATATTGATTCGATACCGCAATTGCTGCTGGGAAAAGAGCCTATTGCTAAACAGTTTGGGGACAGGGCGCGCCAAGAATGGGAGAAATGGTATGCGCCAGATGTCATATTCAATACCACCATAGATCAGATGGTTGATTTGCTGGCTCATCGTAAATCTGATTCAGTTTTTCTTAAGGTCCTGGTCTATCTGCAATATCTTAGGCCATTCTTTTTCAGGTATTGGTTGCTCTCTCCAATTAAACGCAAAATCTTAAGTGTGTTTCGCGCTTGATCTAAATTTGTAAAACTGCTTTAAGTGCAGCGCATTGGCTGGCGAGAATGCCTGCAAATGCTTCTGACCCATTTACCAGAGGACGGGTTTCATGCCAGTCCAGAGAACCCAGGGTGCCACTGTGGAGCTTTTCCAGAATCCCAGTGGTGAGTAGGTGTAACAGCCGACAAAGGTCATTTCCTGGCTGGGGGTGTAGACGAGAGCTTTCAGGGTTAAAATTTAATCAAAATTATTTGGCGGTAAAGCCACCATCAACATGTAGGGTTTGACCGGTAATGTAGGATGAAGCTTGGGATGCAAAAAACACGGTAATGCCAAATAAATCAGCCATCTCGCCGTTCCGGCCAATAGCGGTCTGATTGGCCATCTTTTTCGCTGAATCGTTGTTGGCAAATATCGGGGCGGTGAGTTCTGTTGAAAAAAATCCGGGGGCGATGGCATTGCAAGTGATGCCGTGTTTCGACCAGGTTTCCGCCATGGCCCGGGTAAGCTGACAAACCCCGCCTTTGGATGCGCCATATGCCAGCCCATCGGGAAATGCCCGGGTGGACTGCAATGAGGCGATATTGATGATTCGTCCAAAACCATTTTCTTCCATGCCCGGGATAAATTCTCGGCTAAAGAAAAAGGGTACGGACAGGTTTAGATTTAGTGTGGAATCCCAACTCTCCAGAGTGATTTCTTCAACGGGTTGGCGAAGATTGATTCCTGCAGCATTAATTACCCCATCCACCCGGCCAAAACATCCTAGGCACTGCTGGGCTATTTCGGGAATTTCTTCTCGCTGACCTAAGTCCGCACAAACAACTTTGGCATTGCCGCCATTGTCTATAATGGCTTTCTCCAGTTCAATTAGCGCATCCTGTCGCCGGGCTACCGCAACAATAGACGCTCCCGCGTCGGCCAGAAATCCGCTCATGGCTCGACCAATACCCGAGCTCGCGCCGGTTACGACAAAAACCGTGCCCTTCAGTCCAAATTGGTCATTGAGCAGGTCCTTTAGTTGAGACGCCGGACTCACAGCTTAAACATTCTGCTCAATGCCGAGATCAAATTCTTCCCCGGGGAAATACTTATACAGGCGATCGTCGCCGCTTCGGGCATGACCTTCCATGCCTTCAGAGCGGGATATCCGTGCAGTTACAGCACCGACATCACGGTTGGCTTCCTGAGTCATTCTTTGATAGGTCAATACCTTTATGAATTTGCTGACACTCAATCCGCCGGTATACCGGGCGGCACCTTTGGTGGGCAGAATGTGGTTGGTTCCCGAGCATTTGTCGCCGTAGGCAACCGTGGTTTCTTCGCCTAAAAACAATGAACCGTAATTACTTAAGTTTTCCAGCCACCAGTCCAGGTTTTCGCACTGAACCTCGAGATGCTCACAGGCGTATTCATCGCTGACTCGAACCGCTTCTTCATTGCTGTCTACTACAACCACTTCGCCGTAATCACGCCACGCCGTCTCTGCAGTTGATTGATTAGGTTCGGCCAGTCGCTCGATATATCTGGGCATTAGTTCCATAACTTGCTTCGCTAACGGCTCCGAGGTGCTGATTAACCACGCCGGAGAATCCAGACCATGTTCAGCCTGACTAGCCAGATCACAGGCGATAATACCTGCGTCCGCATTTTCATCGGCGATGATTAATACTTCGGTGGGTCCGGCAAACATGTCGATACCAACTCGACCAAAAAGAATTCGTTTGGCTTCAGCGACGAATCGATTTCCCGGCCCAACCAGCATGTCCGCAGGATGACCGGTAAACAGCCCAAATGCCAGAGCAGCAACACCCTGAACACCGCCTAGATTCAATACGGTATCAGCGCCCGCCAGATTTGCTGCATACAGTATGGCAGGGTGGACACCACGATCACCATGGGTCGGAGAACAGGCGACAACCTGTTTGACCCCAGCGACCTTGGCCGTGGTTACACTCATGATTGCTGAAGCGATGTGGGCATATCGTCCACCGGGGATGTAACAACCCGCGGTATTAACCGGAATCAGTTTCTGGCCGGCAAACAGGCCAGGAGATAATTCGGTTTCAAATTCTCCCATGCTGGCAAGCTGGGCTTCAGCAAAAGCCTTGACCCGGGCGTGAGAAAACTGAATATCCGCTTTGGTTTGCCCCGGCAGCGATTCGATGGCAGCGTCAATTTCTGCCTGGCTGACAATAATCTCGCCGTTCCAGTCATCCAGTTTCTTGGCGTAGTCGCGAACACTTTGCTCGCCAACCGACTCGATTTCCTCGAGCATATTACGCACCAGTTCATTGGTATCGTCCTGGCCAGTGGTCGGGTTTTTACTCGCTTTCTTTAAATAGTTTACAGACATCAATAAATTCCAAATTTAATAATCAAAATAGTAACAAATGAGTCATCGGCCCATTGCCGTAATTATGCCCCAACTCGTCATACTGAGCGAACAGTGTCGTCCTGAAAGTCAGGTGGATCCTTCGCAAAGGCTCAGGACAGGTGGATCCTTCGTCGTTCCTCCTCAGGATGACAGCAAGATGAAATACCTAGGCGCCGTCATTCTGAGCGAAGCGAAGAATCCAGTCTATACACCGACTCATCGCAGATCTATTGATCCTTCGCAAAGGCTCAGGACAGGTGGATCCTTCATCGCTGCGCGATTCAGGATGACGGTATGTTGGTACGATTCAGGGTAAATGCTCTCGCAATCGGGCGGGGTTTTCGCATCCCAACTGTCCCATAGTCTGAGTCAGTTCCTCGGCAAGTATCTTGATAGTGTGGGCGGCACCCGGAGCGCCCAGCCCAGCGACGCCATACATAAATGCTCGGCCAGCGAAAACCATGCGCGCACCTTGTGCAAGAAATCGGGCAATGTCCACACCGGATTCCACGCCGCTGTCAGCCATGACAATGGCTTTGTCGCCCACCCCCTCGCTGATTTCACGGGTTACAGATATCGTAGATCGTGCGGCGTCGAGTTGGCGACCGCCGTGGTTGGAGATGATCAGCCCGTCAGCGCCGGCGCTAATGGCTCTATGGGCATCATCCAGATTGAGAATGCCTTTTACGATCAGATTATGAGGCCATCGATCCCGAACCTTGCCCAGCAGATTCTCATCCACCGGTTCTTTATAGGTACTACGCACATAATTAGCTGCGCTTTTCAATTTAACGTTTTCTTCCATATAGGGTTTTAACACCTCGAACTGGGGAATGCCGGTAATCAGTGACGCCAGCGCCCACCGAGGCCTAACCACGGTTTGAAATATATTTTTTGTGGTCAGCGAAGGGGGCATCGACAGGCCATTGCGAATATCCCGTGGACGGCGCCCCAGAACCGGAACATCGATAGTTACCACCAGATTTTTACAGCCCACATCATCCGCTCGCTGGATCAAATTATCTCGGACCTTTTCATCTGGTGGAGGGTAGAGCTGAAACCAGAAATTCTCTTCGGCGTATTTCGCGGCGGTTTCGATGGAGGTAGACGCCACGGTGCTGAGGACAAAAGGCAGATTGGACTGTTTCGCAGCGCTTGCCAGATACTCCGCCCCACGAGGCCAGATTAAACCGCCAAGCCCAATGGGTGCGATACCAAAGGGAACACTGTACTTTTGACCAAATAACTCAACCTCGGTGGTGAGCTTTGCCTTTGGCCGGAGATATTGAGGCTGAAGGAAAATTGCATCCAGGTCCACACGGTTGCGCTTCAATGAACAATCGGTGATGCAGCCACCGGACAGGTATTCATAGGCAAAGCCGGGTATCCGTGACTTTGCCCGCTGACGTAGTTGGTCCACGCTGGCTGCATGAAAATTCAGGTTTCTCGACATACTCTGTCCAATTCTACTGCCACTTGCTTACTTCCATTGGCGCAAGATCATATCAGCGCATTTCTCGCCGATCATAATGCTCGGTGCATTGGTATTGCCCGATGTCAAATTGGGCATGATCGATGCATCAGCAATTCTTAATCCCTTGAGGCCATGCACTTTCAATTCGTGATTCACCACAGCCATGGGATCAGAGGCCGGTCCCATTTTACAGGTGCAGCTTGGATGGTAAATGGTTGTGGCGGTATTGCGGGCATGGTCGAGCAATTGCTCATCGGTCTGGACATCGGTTCCGGGGTCATATTCACTCAAAATGCAGTCTTTTAACGCCGGCATGGATGCAATGCGACGAGAAACTTTCATGGCATTAACTGCAACCTCACAATCCAAATCGGTGGATAAGTAACTGGGTTGAATCGATGGGTGATCCAGTGGGTTCGAAGTTCGAATATTTATACTGCCTGTACTGGTTGGGCGGAGCTGGCAGACTGAAGATGTAAATGCCGAGAATGGATGGATGCCTTCCCCAGGGCTGTCTGTGCTTAGCGGTTGAAAATGAAATTGAATATCCGGGCGTTGAACGGATTCATGAGATCGAGTAAAGATTGCGACCTGGCTTGCGGCTATGGTCATGGGCCCGCTTCGAAATGCCAGATACTCCAGCCCAATTAGCAGTTTCCGAAAGGGGTTATTTAATTCATCGTTCAGCGTGGCTTGGGATGTTTTGTAAATCCCGCGAATCTGCAAATGATCCTGGAGATTTTGGCCAACCCCGGGCAGGACATGGGTTATTGGAACTGCGCTGTTCTGGCAGACATCGGCAGGCCCGATTCCAGACAACTGCAGAATTTGCGGAGAGCCGATGGCACCCGCGCTGAGCACAGTTTCTTTAAGGCACTGTGCTTCATAAGGCTTGTTTCCAATGGAAAACCCCACAGCAGTAATCCGGTTGCCCTGGGAAATTAGTTTGCCTACATGGGCATTGGTAACCACAGTCAAATTGGGCCGGTTCCTCACCGGTTTCAAATAACCCCGGGCGGTACTCCAACGACGTCCTTTATGGGTAGTAAGCTGAAAATAGCCAACCCCTTCCTGCTCGGGGCCGTTAAAGTCATTATTCGGCGGAATTCCGGCCTGTTGGGATGCTTCGATGAAGCGATCGGTAATCTTGCGGCGCAGGTCGATATCGGAAACTTTTTGGGGCCCACCCACGCCATGCATTGGATCTGGTCCGCGCTGCTGGTCTTCGGATTTTATGAAATAGGGTAAAACATCTTTGAAGGACCAGCCCGGATTGCCTGCGCTTTCCCAGTCATCGTAATCCTGGGCCTGGCCACGGATATAGAGCAATCCATTCAATGAGCTGGAACCACCCAGCACTTTGCCTCGCGGCCATTTGATTTGCCGGTGGTTTATGCCCGGGTCAGGATCGGTGACATAACACCAATCCATTTTGGGGTTGTGCATGGTTTTAAAATAACCAACCGGGATGTGGATCCAGGGGTCGGTATCCTTTTTTCCAGCCTCAAGGAATAAAACACGGTTGGCCGGGTTTTCACTCAATCGGTTGGCGAGGACACATCCCGCAGAACCTGCGCCAATAACTATAAATTCGTATTCGGATTGAAGAAATTTCATGGACAATGATTAGATTACGCCCCACTGAGATTCCATAAAATTACAGCAGTTGAGCCTGTTCCCTTGTAATGGAAAAACTGTCTCATTATACCTAGGGAACCTCTGAGCAAGTCGTGACCGATCAATTTGAGACCAAACCCAATTTATCGCGTGGCAATATCTGCGTTAAAAAATCTCGCCCAAGTGATTGCATGGGCCCTGCTATTGCTACTATTTTTTGCCTTGATCTTGATCATTTTGCCCAGTTCCATTTTAAGTGGCAACTTGATTCGCCCAGACTTGTTCATAGGCTCCCTAGATCGAATTTGCCCATGGCATGATTGCGGTTGCGGTACCGATCAAGGAATAACAAGATCGATTCTATTTCGCGCTTGCATTTCATGCGCCGGTTGTGCGCATGTCGCTGAAAAATGCGCGCTAGTATATTCCCCGTCTGCAGCAGGTGGCAAAAGAACTGGCAATGCTGATCAATGAATAGTATTTTAACGGGCTGAATACTCAATCAGGATTCCCGGGCTATGAAAATTGAACCGATGTTCCCAGACCAGAAAATGCCCTGGCTGATTTCTCCAGAAAATCCAGCCAATGCAACGTTGACCCAACTGAAGGAATGGACGTCAAATAATCGGCATATCATCGATAAATACCTGCATCAGGCGGGGGTGATTATGATTCGCGGGTTTGCAGTGCATAGCGCGGAAGATTTTCGAGTAGCCAGTGCGGCAATTAGTCCGGATTTGCGCAACTATACCGGTGGTGATTCACCGCGTAGCGATGTTTTAGACAAGGTATATACCTCGACAGAATACCCGGCAAATCTGGAAGTTTTATTACACAATGAATTGTCCTACGCGGGCTGGTGTCCCCAGAGGGTATTTTTTTGTTGCCTGATTCCCTCGAAGACTGGCGGTGAAACCCACATTGCCGATGGTCGAGAAATTTATGCCAAACTGGATCCCGAAGTGCGAGACCAGTTTGAAAATAAAGGCGTAACCTATCTTCAGCATTTATGGGATGCCGAAGGCATGCCGGGGGCAGGAAAATCCTGGCAGGAAACATTCGAAACCGATGATAAAAATCGTGCGGAACAATATTTGGCAAATTCTCAGATGGAATTTCAATGGACCGATCTTGGTGTTCGCACCGCTGCAACAAAACCGGCGGTTCGCATTCATGAAGTTACCGGAGAAAAATGCTGGCACAATCAAGCCGATCAATGGCATCGTAATATGGTCAGCGTCAAAGATTCTGTTTCTGGATCCGAGCAAGTTGATCAGGAGCAAGTCGATCAGGAGCAGGCCGATCAAGTGCATTCAGATACGGCGGGAACTGAAACCTTAGGTAATCACGTTTGTTATGGCGATGGCGAAATAATTGATGTGGAAGATCTGAACCACATTCGGGAGGTTTCGCGAAATTGTGAACGAGCATTTCCGTGGCAGCGAGGTGACATTATGGTTATAGATAATGTACTGACCATGCATGGAAGAAAACCCTATACCGGTGACCGACGGGTTCTGGTGTCTATGGCGTGAAGTTTAAAATTTTTTAAAACCCCCCAGACTCTACTGCCGAATGCCGTATCCCGAGTTGAGCAGCTTTAAATTAACAACGAACAGCACAACAATAAAAACCAGAATGATTCCGAAGGAAAATGTAAGATCGATATCTGTGACCCCCAGGAAGCCATAGCGAAAGGCATTAATCATATAAAGAATCGGGTTGGCGTGAGACACGCTTTGCCAGAAGTCCGGCAGCAACTTTATGGAATAAAAAATTCCGCCAAGATACGTCAGCGGGGTTAATACAAAATTCGGAATAATGGTGACGTCGTCAAACTTTTTTGCAAATACCCCATTGAGAAAACCGGCCAGGGAAAACAATACCGCGGTCAATGAAATGATACTGACCATAACCAGTAAATTGTGCACCGATAATTTGCTGAAAAACAGTGACACGATTGTAACCACCGACCCGACAAGCAGTCCGCGTGCAACGCCGCCGGCGGTATAGCCGAGTAATATAATACTGTTTGGGGTGGGTGATACCTGAATTTCCTCAATGGATCGTTGAAATTTTGCACTGAAAAATGAGGACGAAACATTGGCGTAGGAATTGGTTATCACCGACATCAATATCAACCCGGGGACGATAAAATCCATGTAGGGGTGTCCACCCATTTCTCCAATCCGTGGCCCAATCAAATTTCCAAATATCACAAAATACAGGCTGGTGGTGATCACCGGCGGCAGCACGGCCTGTTGCCAGATTCGCATAAACCGGGTGACTTCCTTGCGCACTATGGTAATGAATGCAACCCATTGCTGACTCCAGTTCATTTTGCACCCCCCTGTGAGTCAGGGGAATTCTGGGGTTTGGGCGTATAGTTGGTCATTTCCAGGAATAGCTGTTCCAGTCGATTGGTTTTGTTGCGCATGCTTTGTACCGAGATATTATTCTTGCTAAGGGCTTCGAAAAACAAGTTAATCCCTTTTGACTTCGGCACCGTAACTTCTAGAGTCAATTCATTCTTCAGAATCCAGTTATGATTCTCAGATTGAACCATCTCATCGGGCAGTCGTTTCAACGGTCTGCTCAAATCAAGCACATAGGTTTCCTGTTGAAGTTGGGCGAGTAGATTTTTCATGCTGGTGTTTTCCACTAGATCGCCGCGTTCAATAATGGCAATGTTTCGACACAGATTCTCAGCCTCTTCGAGATAGTGGGTGGTGAGAATAATGGTTGTTCCACTTTCATTGATTTCGGTAAGAAATTCCCACATCGACCGTCTTATCTCTATGTCCACCCCCGCAGTGGGCTCATCGAGTATCAGTAAGCGGGGTTCATTGACCAGGGCTCGCGCAATCATCAGTCGGCGTTTCATACCCCCAGACAGTTCTCGCACGGGCCCATCTTTCTTTTCCCATAGCCCAAGTTGGTTAAGGTAGTGATCGGCACGCTCTTTGGCAACTTTTCGTCCGATGCCGTAATAGCCCGCCTGGTTCGTTACAATTTGTGCGGGATTTTCGAAAATACTGACGTTGAGTTCCTGTGGCACAACGCCGATATAGGATTTGGCTTTAGCAAAATCTGAATCGATGTCAGCGTCAAATATCTGCACCGAGCCCGCAGTCTTGTTGACCAACGATGAAATGATTCCGATTGCGGTGGATTTTCCGGCACCATTTTTTCCCAACAATGCAAAAAAATCACCCTGTTCAACGGTCAGGTTGATCCCTTTTAATGCAACATGACCATTGCTATAGGTTTTTTGTAAATTTGAGATAGTGAGTGCAGCAACCATGGGGCTTAAGGAATATTATTTTTTGAAAAGTCAGGTAATTATGATGTCACACCTGGGCCAAATTCAAGACCGCGTGGCACGCACAATATACATTGCCAAGATCATTATGTCCTAAGTATCAGGTAGCAACGTCATTACCGTGTCTTTTTCCTTTCGCGTTGTCACAATTTTAATTGGCACATTCTGATTGTCGCGATCCAGCCAAAGCGTTACCTGGCGCGAGGTGTCGCCCACCTGATGACGGGTTACCTTCCAGGTATCATAGGTTTTTCCATGCATTTCCAGGTTTTCCTTTTCAGGCGCCAGGTAAACATAGGGTCTGTCTCTCTTCGCGCTGACCTCGCGAATAATTTTTCCTTCCAGGGATCTAATTTTACTGCCCATCAATATAACCGGAAAGCTGGCGGCTTCAAAAACTTCGCTTGAATCAATTATTTTGGATTCGCCGGGGTCAAACAAAAGTTGATTCTGACTCTGATCAATGATGAAGCTTCGCTTGATTTTGCCGCTTTTGTGATCAAGATCATGACCACGAACGACTCGAACATTTTTGCCATCCACATTAAACCATGTTTCGGATGTCAATCCACTCAGAAACATACTGGCCAATGCGCTCAGATGGCTAATTGCGGTGGTTTTGATTTGGTTGTCTTGCCTGTCGATGATGATTTCAATTTCGCCAGCATTGTGATTAGCATATTTCACGGAATAACGAAGGGTTTGGCTATCCAGTTCCAACCCATGGGAAATCGACCAGGTAAGGAGCAAAACCGGGACGACGAAGGCTATGATAAATTTTGATACCAGAGGGAGTGGGATTTTTTTCATGATCGGTTGGGTGAATTGTCAAATGAAATTTTCCCCTCAGCAATCATCTGGATTGCTTTGGGATAGATAACGTGTTCCTGCGTTAATACTTTTTGTTGCAGGCTGTTCGCATCGTCTGACGAATCCACGTCTACCTCAGCCTGGTTAATTATCGGGCCATCATCCAGCTCGGCAGTGACGAAATGTACCGTTGCACCGTGAACTTTATCTCCAGCATCGATGACCCTTTGATGGGTATTCAACCCTTTGTATTTGGGCAACAATGAAGGATGAATGTTCACAATTTGTCCGTGAAATTGTGACACGAAATCAGGGCTCAATATGCGCATGAATCCTGCAAGAACAATTAAATCTGGAACAAATTTGGCGATGGTCTGAGCCAGCACATCTTCGTAATCAAACTTGGAAACATAGGATTCAGGAATGATTACAAGACTCAAGATTTCGGCTTGATCGGCGCGTTGCAGTGCATAAGCATTCTCAACATCGCTTATTACTCCGGATATTCTGGCGTCGAGGGTTTCAGAGGCAATGCTATCGATGATCGATTGAAGATTTGTTCCGCCACCGGACGCAAGCACAACCAAATTAAATTTTCGTTCTCCCATAACAACTCTTGCTCAGATCGTATGGCTCAGTTTCTAAATATGACTTCCGAACTGTCAGATTTAACAATTTCACCCAGGGTGTATACGGTCTCTCCAGAATTTTCCAAACTGTCTACGGCTTCATCAACATCCGCGGAATCAACCACAACTACCATGCCTATGCCGCAATTAAATGTCCGCAACATTTCGCTTTGTTCAAGGTTACCGTTTTGTTTTAGCCACCGAAACAGTTCTGGCATTTCCCAGGCAGATTCTGAAAGTTCCGCGGCTAAACCCAGGGGCAAAACTCTGGGAATATTTTCCAGAATACCACCGCCGGTTATATGAGATATGGCTGAAACCCGAGTTTGTTTAATCAGTTGGAGAATGGATTTCACATAGATTTTAGTCGGCGCAAGCATGGCATGTCCGAGGGTGGTGTCTGCAAATTTCTGATCCAGATCAGCGTTCACCATCTCGATAATTTTGCGCACCAGGGAATAGCCGTTTGAGTGGAGGCCCGAGGATGCCAGGCCAAGCACAATATCACCCGGTTTTACACGATCAATTGAAATCATGTCGCTTTTTTCCACAATGCCTACGGCAAAGCCCGCAAGATCATAATCGCCGACATCATACATGCCCGGCATTTCAGCAGTTTCGCCG
The DNA here is from genome assembly GCA_965237725.1 of Candidatus Spongiihabitans sp. GTDB lineage: Bacteria > Pseudomonadota > Gammaproteobacteria > Arenicellales > Poriferihabitantaceae. The sequence goes on along the minus strand of OZ250151.1, from coordinate 1,675,580 downwards.
CCGGTTAGGGCGCAACCCGCCAGGCTACAACCCTGGGCGATACCGCCAATAACTTGCTCCGCCTGGTCAACATCCAGCTTTCCAGTAGCAAAATAATCCAGAAAATAAAGCGGCTCGGCTCCGCAGACTACAATATCATTTACACACATCGCCACCAGATCTATACCAATGGTGTCATGCTGATTTAACATTGAGGCGAGTTTTAGTTTGGTGCCGACACCATCGGTACCCGAGACCAGCACTGGATTGTTGTACTTTTCCACGGGTAACTCAAACAGAGCTCCAAACCCACCAAGGCCGTGGAGAACACCGGGTCGAAAGGTTTTTTTAACCGCCGGTTTAATTCGCTCAATTAACAAATTTCCAGCATCGATATCGACGCCGGCCTGACTGTAACTCATGGGTTTATTGGAACTCGACTGACTGGTCATTTTTCTGAATAACAATAACGTTTATGGTTTAATCGGGCGTGAAAATTGTAGGGGATTATGCCTGATCGGCAGCTGAATATTGTGCAATCTATGCAAAATGGGCTAGGGAACCTCTGAACAAGTCTGGGCGAATCAAGGTGGGAATCAAAATGATCAAGATCAAGGCAAAAAATTGTAGCAATAGCAGGGCTATTCCGAGATATTTTAACGTAGATATTGATTATTTTGAACTCAATTTGATCGGTCATGACTTGTTCAGAGGTTCCTCAGTTTTTGACCTGGAATTTATTATTTTTAGAAGATGACCCAGTTACAAAAGGATCGTACAATTGCTAAACATTTAAAACAGAGTGAGGGCATTGCTCACTTTGCTTTTTAAACACGAAACTGAAAAGGTTTAACCCCGGAAAATAATTTGCTGTCACAAATTCCCAACTTGCTTACCCTGGCGCGAATCGCCGCCTGCCCTATATTGGTTCTTCTGTTACACGACCGAAATTATGAGCTGGCGCTTATTCTGTTTTTGGCTGCAGGCATAACCGATGGGCTCGACGGCTTTATCGCCAAGCGTTTCGATTGTGTTTCCAACCTGGGTGCGGTGCTTGATCCCCTGGCAGACAAGTTGTTGATTGGCAGTGCTTATATCATGCTGGCCATTCTAAATGACATCCCTTTCTGGCTGCTGGTTGTGGTCATGTTCCGGGATCTGGTTATCGTGGTTGGTTATCTGGTTCTGGTGATGATGGGTAAGAAAATACCTATGCGCCCGACCTATAGCAGCAAGATCAATACTTTTGTTCAAATTTCCCTTATGGTTTTAGTGCTGCTGGAAAAAGCGTTAATTTTGCAAATACCATTCGTGGTAGATGTACTGATTTTTGGGGTGTTAATAACCACCGTTGTTAGTGGCATGCAATATGTCTGGTTATGGGGTATTCGCCCAGAATTTGAAAGCACCAGCGACCACAGAGCTGAGCCCGCGGCTGATCGGGCAGACAATCAATCAGTAAATCAATGAATCGACAAACCGTCATTCCCCTTGGAATGGATGATGCCGGACTTGAACGATTTTTCAGCGGTCAGAACAAACTACTGATCGAAGAAATCAAATTACTAATTAACCGTCAACGCGCCAAACGCACTTTGTACCTATGGGGAGAGCCGGGCAGCGGTAAATCGCATTTACTGGATACCTGCTGTGTCACCGCCAGGAAATCGGGTATTCCTAATCTGTACCTGTCATTGAATCAGCGTGATGGGCCTGATGAGTCGATGAAATTACTCAATCAAGCAAACCCTCGATCATTGGTTTGCATCGATGATTTGCAGGCAACGGTAGATCGCGAAGACGCCCAAACACAATTGCTGGCCCTGTACGAAAAGATCATAGGTGGGGGTGGTGCCATTGTTGTCAGCGGCACATCACCTCTGGCCAATATTGGATTACAACTTAAAGACCTGGTGTCGAGATTATCAAGCGGTGGTGTTTTTAATCTTCAACCATTGAACGATGATGAGAAACGCGAGGCATTGAAATTGACCGCACACCAGCGTGGAATCAACCTGGAAGACAATGTGATCGAGTTTATAATGTCCCACTACAGCCGGGATTCAAAATCACTATTTGCCCTGCTCGATAAACTCGACAGCGAATCCCTTCAAAGTCAACGAAAAATTACCATCCCTTTTGTAAAATCACTGATTCAGTGATCGTTAAAGCGGGTTTCCCGAAAGATTAACCGCACAATTGGCTACCCTGCGACCAAGGGTCTTTGCCATGGACGCTTCTTCCTTTGTGATCGGGTTGTTGTTGTCCGCACCCGCTACATGACTGGCGCCATAGGGGGTGCCGCCGGATGATGTGTTTCCCACGGGTGTATTGCTGAATGGAATACCCACCATAACCATGCCATGATGTATCAGCGGAAGCATCATCGATAACAGGGTACTTTCCTGACCACCATGCATGCTCGAAGATGAAGTGAACACCCCCGCGGGTTTGTCTTTCAGTGTGCCACTTAACCATTGGGGTGCAGTCTGGTCGAAGAAATATTTTAACGGTGATGCAATAGTTCCAAAGCGGGTAGGGCTTCCAAGAATCAGGCCATGACAATTTTCCAGGTCTTCGATGCTTGCATATGTATCACCATTTTCAGGAATATCGCTTTCGACGGATTCACAAACCGTCGAAACCGGTGGCACCGTTCGAAGAACCGCTTCGCAGGCCCCAACACTTTCCACCCCTTCGCTGACCAATTTGGCCAGGTTAGAAATCGAACCGTGTCGACTGTAATATAAAATCAATATTTTCATCAATTAGTCTGATAAATTGGTCTGAAAAATGGTTATGGCAAACTTGGCTTTGGAGTAGTCTCTAAGCATAATGGATTTATTCTGAAAAGTAATGGCTGGTTGATCCTTTACCAATGCGGTTAATACGTGCCATTATCCCATGGTTGTATATTCCGATAAAATCCCACCGCCTTGGTGAATCGACGTGCTACAACCAAGAATTTTTTATTAAGCTCGCTCTATGATTAATTTACCCACAATACCCGATCCCTGGTCAGACCAATATCGGATTTTTGAAAACCAGAATTGGGTCGGCTGGGTAAAAAACGAATATTGTGGTCAAGGGAAGGAAAGCAAATTAAATAATCTGGAATCCTTGTTCGATCAGGAAAATATTGTTATCTGGCATAAAAATAAACGCAACAAACTTGCAGAAGTGCGATGGCCGTATTCTGGGGTTGATTCTGATCAGACTGTTGTGCTGAAAAGCTATCAGGCGAGCACCGCATTCAATGCCTTACGATTACGTTTTGGACTTCCCCGGGCTACTCGGCACTGGAATAATGCATGGCTATTGAGCCGGAATAAAATTAACACGCCTCAACCTGTGTTACTGGCGTTTCCAAAACAAGAGTTAAACAGTCAGGGCCTGATTGCGGTTGAAACTATTCATGATTGTTTAAGGCCGCGTGAATTGTTGAATTCCCGGCCCGACCAGAATGGCATGATTGAGATCGGTGACGATAAAATAGCGCTGAAAATCCTTGTTGAAGCATGTGGGAAATATATCCGCGAAATTCACGATCGGGGCCTGGTGCACCGAGATATGTCCGGCGCCAACATCCTGATTCCGAATTCCTGGGACGGCAATAGTGTGAATCTGAGTAGTCGCTTTGTAATCCTGGACATTAACCGGGTTAGACAAATCCCTGAGGATAAACTAGATATCAATTTTCGAATTCAGGATCTCGAGCGCTTGAACATCCCGCTCCCCCACCTGCTGGATTTTTATCTGGCCTATTGCGGGCAGGACAAATCGTTGGTTGATCATTGGAATACCTTTCTGCAGTATCGTGGGAGTTATCGCAAGATTAGGCAAACAAAAAATCCGATCAAACGTGGTGCACTGAAGTTGTTTTTCTACTGGCCGCGAACGGGTTAGCTGTATGAAATCATTGGCGGGCAAGAAAGCCGCATATATCACCAGCAAACAAATTGACCGATATGCCGCTATAATCTCACGCTATATTTTGGTGAATCAAACATTCACCCGCATTGATCTTCTTAAACCGCTTTATCAGACATCAGCACTTTAATTACTGATTTATTTTAACTATGAGTTCGTCAATTACAGACCCGGTTCACAAACTGTTTAACAATCCGGGGTTACGCCGTTTTTTGCTGAAACTGAGATTTCCCATCGCCCTGGCTTTTATTGCGATTTGGCCGTGGTGGATTGATCAGAAATACCTGATCATCGGAATTGCCGTTTCATTAATCGGCGAGGTTATCCAGGTTTGGTGTTTTGCCTGTATTGAAAAAGAAAAAGTTCTGACCATTCGAGGACCCTACCAGCTATGCCGAAATCCGATGTACCTTGGCCGGTACTTTCTGATGCTCGGATTCGTGGTTGCAACAGGAAACATTCTGGCAATGGTATTGTTTACCGGTTTCTACTGGTTTTACATGGTCAATCGGGTAAAACGGGAAGAACCCGTTCTTGAAGAAATATTTGGTGAACCCTATCGAGATTATCTTAGGGATGTTAATCGATTTATGCCAGGCACAAAACGAATGGATAAAGACTTCTGGTTTTACAATAACGAAATCATGTTAAGCAACAATGGCCACTGGAATTTTTTAGCTGCAGTTCTAGGCTACGCTTATATATTATTGATGCTTAAATACGTCGTCCAGTAATTCGAATTAGCTGTTAGCCAGCAAAAATTCCATAAGTGCCTTTTGGGCGTGTAACCGGTTTTCCGCTTCATCCCAGACTATGCTCTGGGGGCCGTCAATAACATCCGCAGTGACTTCGCTGCCGCGGTATGCCGGCAGGCAATGCATAAATAATGCATCACTAGCAGCAAGTTTCATCAATGCGCTATCCACACAATAGCCTTCAAATATTCTCTCCCGTTCCTTTTTCTCTTTTTCAAAGCCCATACCGGACCAGGTGTCTGTAACTACAAGAGCCGCATCTTCAACAGCGGCCCGTGGATCCTCGGTGAGCACGATAAATTTTGCACAATCCCTTATTAATCCGGGATTGGGTTGCTGGTCTTTGGGGGTTGCAATGTGTAACTCAAATTCAAGTTGACGAGCCGCATTCATCCACGAATGACAAACATTATTACCATCGCCAATCCAGGCAATTTTCTTGCCGAAAATATCGCCGCGGTGTTCACAAAAAGCCTGGACATCAGCAAGCAATTGACAGGGGTGATTAAAATCTGAAAGGCCGTTGATAACCGGAATAGACGCAAATGCCGCCATCTTTTCCACTCGTTCGTGAGCGCCGGTTCGCATAATGATCAGTTTTGCCATGCGTGACAGAACTCTCGCTGTATCTTCAATAGGCTCGCCGCGACTCATATGAGAATCCGAAGGTGCGAGAAAAATGGAATTGCCACCAAACTGGGCGATACCGGTTTCGAATGAAACCCGGGTACGGGTTGATGCTTTTTCGAAGACCATAACCGCGCTTTGATTTTGCAGCAACGTCGACAGCTTTCCAGCTTTGAGTTCCGCTTTCAATTTCATGGCCCGGGTAATGACCTGGCGTAACTCATCGGGAGTTAAATCCATCAAGCTTAAAAAATGCCGTGCAGTCATATCAATTAATCCGGTTAAAGTGACTAAATAAAAAAGCGCCCAAATGCGGGCGCTCATTGGAAAGGTAGTTTACTAAAGCGGCGTCAAATTTCCAATGATATAATTGAACGCTTTCCTATTGAAAACCTTAACTTTACGATGTCAAAAATAAACAAGGCGGTATTGGCCTATTCCGGCGGGCTGGATACGTCGATTATCATGAAATGGTTACAGGACGAATACAACTGCGAAGTGGTCACTTTTACTGCAGATATCGGCCAGGGTGAAGAATTAGAACCTGCACGCAAGAAAGCTGAGAAATATGGCATCAAGGAAATATTTATTGAAGATTTAAAAGAGGAATTTGCCCGAGACTTTGTGTTTCCCATGTTCAGGGCAAATGCGATTTACGAAGGTGAATATTTACTCGGCACCTCCATTGCGCGTCCATTAATTGCAAAATATCTGGTTGAAGTCGCCGCCAAAACTAATGCTGATGCCATATCCCACGGCGCAACGGGCAAGGGCAATGACCAGATCCGTTTCGAACTTTCTGCTTACGCATTAAATCCGGATATCAAAATCATCGCCCCGTGGCGGGAATGGAATCTGACCTCCAGGGTAAAGTTAATGGCCTATGCTGAGCAGCATGGTATCGCCGTTGAAAAAAAGAAAGATGGCGGTTCTCCCTATTCAATCGACACAAATCTGTTGCACATTTCCCATGAAGGCGCTGAGCTTGAAGACCCCTGGCAGACCCCGGCAGATGAAGCCTGGGGATGGACGGTATCTCCCATGGATGCCCCGGATGATCCTGAAGAGTTACTGCTGGGATTCACTCAGGGTGATATCAGTTCTATTAATGGAAAAACCATGTCCCCGGCAGAGGTGGTCATGGCGCTGAATAAAGTCGGGTCAGCTCACGGCATTGGTCGTGCGGATATTGTAGAAAACCGGTTTGTGGGTATGAAAAACCGTGGATGTTATGAAACCCCCGGTGGCACAATTATGCTTAAAGCCCATCGAGCCATGGAATCACTGACCCTGGATCGGGAAGTCGCTCACCTCAAAGACGAGCTGATGCCGCGTTATGCAAAACTGATATACAACGGCTTCTGGTTTAGTCCCGAACGACAAATGATGCAGCAAATGATCGACGCTTCCCAGGAATGGGTTAACGGCCAGGTTAAACTTCGGCTTTATAAAGGCAACGTAGACATCCTGGGACGGCAATCGGATACCGATTCGCTGTTCGATGAAAAAATCGTGACCTTCGAAGAGGATGCGGGAGCCTATGATCAATCTGATGCCACAGGCTTTATAAAACTGAATGCATTGCGGCTACGTATCGCTGCCAGTCGACGAGCAAAATAAACTTATTCGAACTATTCGCCTGTGGGCCCATTGATTTCCATTGTCGTTCCACTTTATAACGAAGGCAATAATGTAGTTGGGCTGGTCAAGCATATAGCCGAGTTAGCGGGTATTCATGAAACCATCCTGGTCGACGCCAGTAATCAGGAAGACTCCCGGGCAGTGCTGGTGAAATTGTCTCAAAAGCTTTTAGATGCCGAATTTGTTGAAAAAAAGTTTGTTTTGGTTGGCAGTGAATCAGCAGGTCGAGGTATCCAGATGAATCTGGGAGCAAGCCACGCGACCGGTGATATTCTGGTTTTTCTGCATTGTGATACCCGATTACCCCCCGACGCCGGTAGCAAAATTTTGGAAGTCGTTTCTAGTGGATTCTCGTGGGGACGATTTGACGTGTCTCTTGAATCAAACGGATTGATATATCGAATTATCGAATTCATGATTAATTTGAGATCGCGGCTACGAAGAATCGCTACCGGGGATCAGGCCATGTTCGTGGAATCTTCGCTTTTTGATCGCATGGACGGTTTTCCGGAAATAGCATTGATGGAGGATATTGCCATCTGCAAAAAGCTGAACGCATTGACCAGACCAGGATTAGTCAAATCACCGGTCATAACCTCCGCCAGACGTTGGCGAAACCGGGGGCCGATAACAACGGTGTTGTTGATGTGGAAACTCAGGTTTTTATTCTGGCTTGGGAAGGACCCGCGCAACCTTGCAAAAATGTATAACCATGAAAGGTAGCTCCCAGATTCCGTTATATCTTTTTGCCAAAGCACCGGTTCCGGGAAAAGTCAAAACCCGGATGCAACCACAGTTAACTGAGAATCAGTCCGCGGAACTGGCCACCCAGTTGATATTGCATTCTCTTGAAAAAGTGATTGATTCTTGGCCTGGAAATTGTGTTTTAGTGGTGTCTCCGAATTCGGATCACGAGCTGTTTAGTCAAATCAAGGCAAACCATAAAATAGAAATACAAGTGCAAATCCAGGGCGATCTTGGGCAACGGATGATCCACGTGCTTGATCAGGGCGTCAGTGAGCATGGCAGCGCTGTAGTGATGGGGTGTGATGTGCCGCAAATTACAAGTGAAATCCTAATCCATTGTTTCAACCAGTTATCCCCGGGAAAAAATGTTATAGGGCCTGCGGAAGATGGTGGCTTTTATCTTCTTGGTTTAAGCGAAATTGATAATGCGCTGTTTGATGATGTGGACTGGGGTGGCAAAGGTGTAATGTCACAAGTATTAGATAACTTTCGTCGATTGGGTTTTGAAACCGATTTTTGTACAGAATTGCGCGATATTGACCATTGGGATGATCTTAAGTGGTTAGCCGATATCGACCCAATCTATCGCCAATTCCTAAACTGAGATATGATGATCCCGGAATCCTGGGTCCCCAAAGCCTGGATATATCGCTAAAATAATATTCTCCAGACTAGCTTATGTCGGCAAACAATAACATCAAGCCAATCCCTAGAATTTCAAGGGAAAAATTTCGAATTGGGTATCTGAAACCAGCGTTCTGGGGCACCTGGTTGTGTTTTGGATTTTTGTGGCTAGTAATGTGGTTGCCAAGAACCTGGATCATGAGACTGGGTCGATTTGTAGGGGACAAAATCCGAACTAAGAGCGCAAAGCGCCGGCATATTGCTGAAGTTAATATTCGATTGTGTTTTCCGCAACTTTCAGATGTTGAGCAGCAGAACATGGTGGTCGAACATTTTCGTTGTTACGGTTGTGGGTTGGTGGACATGGGTCTGATCATGATGGGAACAAAACATCGAATAAGAAAGTTTTCTGAAGTTAAGGGTTTTGAACATATTCAGGCACTATCTGATACTAAGAAAGGAATTCTGGTGACCTTTCACACCACTACTTTGGATATGTGCTCTTCTTCCATGTTGGCGGATGTGGATGTTATCTCGATGATGAACCGGGACAAAAATCCTTTGTTAACCTGGTTTTTACACCGAGCTCGTACTCGATCCAAACGCGCCATTGTATTGATGCGTGATGAAAGTCTGCGCGGAATAATTGAAGGCCTCAGCCAGGGCCGTGTCTGTTACTTTATTCCAGATGAGGATTTTGGCGACGGCAAACATTCGGTATTCGCACCATTTTTTGGACAACAAAGATCGACGTTAAATATCGTTAGCCGGGTTTCGAAAGCAACCAATGCCGTGGTGATTCCCTGCATTTCCAGACTGGATCCCCATAGCGGTCGTTACCATACCGAGGTATCCCCACCGCTGGTAAACTTTCCCTCGGGAGATCAGGTGAAAGATGCCACGACAATTAACCAGGCCATGGAAAAACTGATCCTGGTCGCACCAGAGCAATATTTATGGACGTTTCGCTGGTTTCGTACTCGGCCTGATGGCAAGCCCAATCCCTATTCCAGCGAATAGGTTATTAGAAACTACCCGGTTTATGGCATGAATATTTTAATTATCAAACAAACGTCTCTGGGCGATGTTCTTCACGCCAGTGGGCATATTCGTGCAATAAAAAAGCATTACCCCGACGCGCGACTGGTTTTACTCACGGCAAACTCCTCTGCGGATATTTACCGTTACAACCCAATGGTTGATCAGCTCATTCTGATAGATAGATACGGATTCAAAAATAACTGGTATAAAAAGCCGGCCTGGGCGTTTGCTGAAATGACGCGAGTGTGGCGAGAAGTGCGTCAGCAACATTTTGATCTGGCCATTGATTTACAGGGCCTGGCAAAAACGGTATTGTTCTTATACGGTGCCAGGGCGGATCAAAAAATTGTCAAAGGAAACTGGTGGGGGTTAAAAGGATTCAGAGATAAATCCCTCCATGCCATCAAGGAAATGGATGAAGTTCTGGCCATCGCCGGAATACCGGTGGATGATTCGGCGATGGCAATTTATACCAGCGAGTCTGAAAAATGCAGTGTAGATTCATTGTTAGCTGATATTAATCCGGAAAATAAACCCATTTTGATCTTAAGTCCTTATACGAGGTGGAAATCCAAAAACTGGCCATTGACCAAATACATTGAGATTTGTGAGTCTTTGGCTGGTAGCTATTGTCTGGTGATTACCGGATCCCAGGACCGAAAAGAGGACATTCAGGCTGGACTGATTAATGCCGGATTGAATCAATCAAGCCGTAAATCGGTTCATAATCTAGCGGGAAATATTTCGCTACTGGAGTTTGCTGAACTGGTTGGTCGGGCGGAACTGATGATTACCGGTGACAGTTTTCCAATGCATTTGGCGGGTGCCAGGGATACCCCGGTTATCGCACTATTCGGCCCTACTGATGAAAACAAAGTTGGGCCATTGGGACGTCATGATCGGGTAATTCGGGTCGAAGGCTGCGATGTTTGTGACCGATCGGATTGCTCTCGGCTTTGTCTGAACAGGTTGGCTAGTGAGGACGTTGTACAGGCCATTGAATTATTCGCCAGGAGTCAGGAGAATAGCTAACCCAGCATTTCTTCAAATTCCGCTTCAGACTTTTCCGCCTCGCGTTTTAGCCATAGTTTGAAAGCAGATATTTGTGGTTCTGTTTCGCGACCAGGCACGCATACAAAAAAATACGATACGTTTGATTTACTTTTTACCTCGGGAAACAACCGAACCAGTCGACCGGCCTTGATATCATCAATAACATGGGCGCTGCGGGCCAGGGCAACACCCTGATCATCAATTGCCGCCTGTATGGCCAAACTGGTTTGAGGAAACTGGGTTCCCTTGGGCATTTTTTTAACCACCACCCCGGCATCCTTAAACCAGTCACGCCAGCGTTGCAGGATATCAATTGCATTTCGACGCAACAGCGGTAATTCGAGTAAGTCTTCTGGTTTTTCCGGATTGCCATATTCTTCTAGAAAATGGGGGCTACATACAGGGAAAACATATTCCTTGAGCAATGGTTCCTCATAAAGATTGCTCCAGTTGCCATATCCGAGCCGAATGCCAATATCGGCATTTTCCGAATCGAAGTCTACCAGCTCATCCGAAGTTGATATCCAGACATCGATATCTGGAAACTCATGATTGAAATGACCCAGTCGGGGTACCAGCCATTTGAACGCAAATGATTGAAGCAGGGTTACTCGTAAGGCTGACGGGGTTTCATTGATCTCATTAATCTCCTCCAGGGTAGAGGTAATTCGGCGAATAAAGTCCCTGACCACGGGTACCAGGGCGTGCCCTGCATCGGTGAGCACCAGGTTGCGTCCACGGCGGGCAAACAGTTTTATGCTCCACAGCTCTTCTATGTGTTTGATCTGATGGCTAATGGCGCTCTGGGTAACGAATAGCTCTTCTGCTGCTCGGGTATAGCTTAAATGCCGAGCCGCCGCTTCCAGCGCGCGCAGGGCTGCCATTGGGGGATATCGCACTGCCATTGCTATTATTAACTATTGTTCATACATGAGTAAATACTCATGTATTGTATGAAAAAATTTCGTTTGTGTACAAGGCTTTCTAGCCCTATATTCTCACCATCAGCTAGTACATAGCTAATTTAAATTTAATCACTAACTTATTGAGAGTACAGCAAAATGGCAAATGAAATCTTTATCAAGGTGGGTGCCGCGTATATCGGGGCTCTCGCAATATTAACCATTATCATGACACTGGTCAACTAGGAGGCTATCATGAATAATACCGTAAATTTAAACGAAAAATCAAATGTGGTACATGGCTCTTTCCAACGCGGTTTTGTGGTCCGTGTACTTGATCAAATCAAAGACTATATCGAGCACAAGAAGGCAGTTCGTCAACTGAATGCCTTGTCCGACAGAATGCTTCGAGATATCGGCATCGATCGCTCAGATATCAGTGAGACGGTTAAAAGCCGCGGCGCATTCACTAATTTGGTTTCTAACAAAACCGGCCGTCCTGACCTTTCTACGGAATATCGTCAAGCGGCGTAACTTGTTTTATCCTCCAATGGTGTTTATCACTTTTAGGCGCTCCACTAGAGCGCCTTTTTTTTGCCTACATGGATGTAGGTAGATCGCGTTCTTGGGGCCGAAAATTGCTCCTGCATTTTCGGCATTTCCACCGTCCATGGTGGTCATGCGAATGAGCGATCCCGAGCACTGTAATACTTTGTGTAGTAAATAATTATTGGACGCTCAGGAGCGGCGCATGTACGGGATGTACGCCTAGCACTGCGTTACCGGCGAAATTAGACTTTTTGCAATTCTAAATTTGAATTCTTTCCTTTCCTTCACTACGTTCAGGACGACGCACTACGTTCAGGACGCCGCGCTTCGCCCAGAACGACGATGACTGGATACAAAACTCCTCCCGCGGTCATCCTGAGGAGGTACAACGAAGGATCCATAGGTCGGTTATGGGATCCTTCGCAAATGCTCAGGACAGGTGGATTCCGGATATCCCTTCGGAATTCCGGAATGACGGGAAGTGTGGTAATAACGAGCCGCACCCGTGGGTTGTTGGGTATAAAAGAGCCGTCATCCTGAGGAGGTACGACGAAGGATCCAAAAATCCCTGATAGAATCCCTGCAGTTTAAAAATTACTGAAAACGAGCATGCTCTGGATTAAATCATTTCATATCTTCTTCATGGTGAGTTGGGTTGCCGGAATATTGTACCTACCCAGATTGTTTGTTTATCATTCCCAGGCTGAAGATCAGATCAGTATCGATCGATTTAAAATCATGGAGCACAAGCTGTTTTTTGGCATTATGACCCCCAGCGCTGTGCTGACAGTGGTATTTGGTCTTTGGCTGGTATTGGGCTATGGGTTTTCCGGAACCTGGCTGAACATTAAGTTTTTGCTTGTTGGTTTGCTTCTCGCTCATCATGTATGGTGCTATACCGCGCTGGTCGCATTTCGCAATGATGCAAACACCAAAGGCCACGTGTTTTACCGCTGGATGAATGAATTACCGGTTGTGCTTCTTGCAGGAATAATTATTCTGGTCGTGGTTAAACCACTTTAGATCAATCAAGAGATCAAACAAGCAAATGTTTGCTATCGCTTTGTACGAGCCGGAAATTCCACCCAATACCGGAAACATAATTCGGTTGTGTGCCAATACCGGATGTGAACTGAATCTGATTGGAAAACTGGGATTCAGTATGGATGAGAAACAGCTGCGCAGGGCAGGGCTGGATTATCATCAGTACAGCGAGGTGAAATCCTGGCCGGATTGGCGGCATTTTCAGCAAGCATTCTTGGGCCGGATAATTTCCTTTTCCACGAAAAACAAACAACCCTATAGCGATTTTGAATACGCCAAAGGGGATTGCTTCTTGTTTGGCTCGGAGACCAGTGGTTTGCCGGATTATGTGAGAGATGAAATAAATTCACAAAACCGCTTAACTATTCCCATGCGGGAGAATAGTCGGAGTCTTAATCTGTCGAATAGTGTGGCTGTGGTGGTCTATGAGGCCTGGCGGCAACATGGATTTACAAGTTAAATATTTACCCCGCCCCGGTGTTAAAAACCGTAGAATTTGAATCGTCGTAAAATTTATCGGTTTTAGCGCCGAACAATCGCGATGCAAGGTATTGATGAAAGTCCACCACCACCCGTTCCATTTCTACTAATTTTCCACCTCGACCTTGTTTAGAGTACATTCCTTTTTGGACGCGCTCACAAATCCATTTGTCTTCAGCGAAAAATGCCGCTGTAAAATCCTGGCTTTGTTTATCTTCTGATCCATAAGAAAGCCTTGCCATAGCACCGGAACGTATGATACTGGTTTGGCTATCTTTTGGCAGTACATGTATCCAGCCAAATGAATCGTAGGTCATAATTCCAACGAAAGCGGGCGGCAGCGATATTAGCAAATAGTGGTTATAAGAATCTGGATAATCCCCTCGGAACCATTTTGCAATAGCTCCTGCTTTGTCCAGCATTTGTCCCCCTGTAAGTGTCCAATCGGCCGATCCTGCGACATAGTATGATTGTTTGGTGGGGGAATAGACTTCCAATGTATCTTTGTGTACCTGAAACAAATGGTAACTCTCCATGGCATTTTCCATGACCAGTTTCCAGTTGGTATCCCAGTGTTCCTCCTCTCCAGGTAATGCAATATCAAACTTCTCGGGTTCAAAAATGCGGGCGAAATCTTCTATGCCGTCAAACTGATTTGATATTGGTGCTGAGTTGCTGGACAGATTGACAAATACCAGGCCCATCCAGGTGTCTAGCTGAAATTTGGGCAGACAATGTTCAGATTTTTCTAACCGGATATTTCCAGGAAAGGGCGCGCCAATGAAACTGCCTTCAGTATCATAGGCCCAGGCATGGTAGGGGCAGGTGATGGTTTTCGAAATGTTTCCGAATCCGTTATCCAGTAACTGCGTACCACGATGGCGGCAATTATTGGACAACCCGCGCAGCACGCCGTCTTTCCCGCGTAATACAACAATGGCTTCACCAGCTAAATCTAGCGCACAGTAATCACCAATTTCTGATAATTGTTTTTCAGCGCAAATAAAAATCCACTCATTGTGAAAAATTTTCTCTACTTCAAGTTGATAAACGCCTTCATCGTGGTATACCTCAAACGGAAGCGAGTGAGCGTCTGTTAATGGTGCGCTGGCAAGGGTTTGATAAGCCTTAATTAAGTCTGTCATGTTAATTATCTCAACAGGTAAATGAACGGTGAAATTAGAAAATAGAAGCCGAGAGTCAACCAGGTCAAAACGATTAAATAGTAAAGAACGGGGTTATGATGCTTTTCGATAGTTTCGGTTAACCAGCATTGTTCATAAATCAAGTCGAACGCAGCCCAATACAAAAGTAATAATCCCCAAAGCCAATACCAGCCGGTAAATACTGAGAGGTAAATAACCCCTAAAGATATTATTGCACCCCACTTCAGAGATTTTATATTTGTCATAATTTTTTGAATCATGGATATAGCACCTGCATTTGAATTTCCTGGGATTCACCCATGGTGTCCAACGCGTATCTTTCGATCACCGCGATGGGGAATTTTGCTTGATTCATTATTTCCTTCCAGACCGTGCTAACGGTTTCACCAGTTGGGGGATCAAGGGTATAGTGAATATAATTTCCAGCAACGAGTTGCACTGTTGAATAGGAATTCGGATCAGCCACGTTTGCATCTGTAAATCCTATTGTCAAATTTCCACTTGTACCGTCCTCGCTAAACTTATCGTAATAAGCAATAACGGTTTGGGTTTGGGACCAGTCAACAATGCTTTGCAGAGATGAATCAGAGAAAAACCCTTCCCAGTGCTCGTTTATCTGATCAGCCCCACGATCATTGGCTGCATAATTAATTCGCATATCAATACCGACGATTTTTGTGTCAGCGATCAGAATTTGATTATTTCCAGAGTGATCTGTGATTATCTGGTCAATGTTTGCCATTCCCTGGGGCGTTTGATATAGGCCTAGATGGAAAAAAATCGCCAACGCCAAACCTGCCAGCAGGAGCAATAGTTTTTCAAAAGGATTCTTCATTTTCCTATGGAATGTAAATTTAAGATATGAGACAATACTGTATTATAGTAATATCAATTCTATGAGTCAATAGTGTTTCATAAGTATTTATGAATAAACAGGACCCCCGTGCTAGTCGGTCACGCCGAGCATTGTTAGATTCAACTATTTCGTTGTTTTTAAGTAATCCGCACGCAACTATGAGCGACATCGCAAGCCATGCAGGTATCGGTAGAGCGACTCTATATCGACATTTTGAGACACGAGAAAAGCTGATTTTGGCTCTGGCAATGGAGTCCCTTGAACTCACCGATCAAGTTCTGGAACCAATCCGTGTACAGAATCTAACCGCGATGGAATCACTAACCAAGGGACTACACGCCATCATGCCGCTGGCTAATCGATTTCATTTCCTGATTTCCCTTTGGAACGTCTGCAGCGAAAATAATACCGAGGTTATGGCAATCTATAATCGACAGCTTGAACAACTCGCCGAAGTTATTGAGCAAGGCAAAAGAGAAAAATCCATTGACAATGGTATCTCTACCAATTGGATCGTATTGTTAATTGATAGTTTGATTTATATGGGCTGGTGGTCCATCAGTACGGGTGAGCAAACTGCTGAACAAGCCGCGGAGCTCGCGGTTATAAGCCTATTTAAGGGGGTTGCTCCTCAATAGTTCAAACCAAAATCAAATGGTTATCGCTATCTATAAAGCAAGTTATTGCAAGTTAAATAAATCCAGCTCGGCGTTATCAGCGCGTAGGCGCTCGACCAGCACGATGAGCAAATTTCGAAAAATGATAAAGCCTGCTTTCTTTTTCTTATCCAGATAAGTCTGTAACGCATCGTGGGTAATCATATACACTGCGCAATCGCTCTGGGCTTTAATCGATGCAGAAGCCGGCTGTCTATCGATAAACGAGTACTCACCAAAACAATCGTGCATTTTTTTTGTAATCAGGTCTATCTGTGCTGGTCGTTCATCGGACTCGGGAAGGAAGACCAGAGCTTCCCCAGCCAGTAAAACAAATAGCGAATCAACACTTTGACCTTCGTTGATTATGGTTGCGCCCGCACTAAAGTGGACCACTTCCCCCGCATTAAACAGCTTCTTGATTTTCTTATCTGAAAGACCCTGGACGATCTTATTTTCCGAAAATGCCTCGATGATCATGTGTATTCCCCATCTCTACAATTAACCTAGTCATAGTAACAAATTTCTGATCCCAATCGATATCATTAATAGTTTATGAATAACTTTTGAAAGAAGCGCGAGAATTTATTCCGATTCAGATTTCGGATTTCTTTGTAGCAGAGAAGTTACTGCGGCTGCGGGCTCGCTGCCTTGATGAATGATTTTATATACTTGCTCAGTAATTGGCATGTCTACACCCATTTTTTGGCTGATATTAAACAACTCCCTGGCGGTGTTTATGCCTTCAATTTCCTGGCCAATCTCTTCGCTTACCTGATCCCTGGTTTTCCCTTGACCCAGGCCCAGGCCAAACCGTCGATTACGAGACTGGTTGTCTGTACAGGTGAGAATAAGATCGCCCACGCCAGTTAAACCACCAAAAGTTTCGGGCTTACCGCCAAGGGCAAGACCCAGCCGGGTTAATTCTGACAAGCCTCTGGTAATGAGCGCCGCTCGAGCATTGGCGCCGTAATTCAGTCCGTCGCTTATACCCGCGGCTATGGCCATAACATTTTTAATTGCACCACCCAGTTGTACACCAACAGGATCGTCGCTGAAATAAACCCGAGTTGTTGGGGTGCGAAACCAATTTGCCATTGACTGTGCTTCCTGTTTTGATGGGCAGGCCAAGGTCAATGCAGTGGGCATGGCGCTTGCGGTTTCTTTAGCGAAACTGGGGCCGGAAACAACGCCGTGACGTGGGTTGGGTCCGAGAACATCAACAGCAACTTCGCTCAGTAAATTTCCGCTATGGGTGTCAAAACCTTTGGTTCCCCAGATCAGCGTAACATTTTCTACGGATTTGCTCGCTTTGATTAACAAATCTCTGAGGTCCTCCAGAGTTTGTCTAAAGGCATGGCTGGGCACAACCACGACAAAGCACAGGCTGTCATTAATAATGTCATCGAAATCAGAACATATTTCCAGATTGTCAGGAAATATGATATCGGGCAGATATAAAGAATTTTGTCGTTGTTCTACCATCGCTTCCATGGCCTGACGATTCCTTCCCCAAAGAGAAACTTTGCTCATATTCTGGCAAAGCAAAATAGCCAGGGCCGTTCCCCAGGAACCTGCACCGATGACTGAGACGTGATCCGTTGTCATCTTTTTGCCTTTAAATTCAGAGGAATATTTTTGGCCTAGTTTGCCTTCTCGGCTTTTTCTTTTTTCGATTGGAACAACCCTTCAAAATTCACCGGTGCAACCATGAATGCAATGAAGCCGCCTTTGGTGATTAGATTATTTAATGCCTCTCGAGCGAATGGCAATAAAATATTAGGGCAGGTCACTTCCATTACGATCTGACGTGTATCGGCATCGGGGTGCTGGACCTGAAAAATCCCCGCTTGCTGGACTTCAGCTATGTAGAGTGTGGTGTCCTGATGCTTGGCAGTAACCTCCAGTTTCAAAGCAATATCGTGCAAGCCCTGGGCATCGTCAAGGGCAGTGGCGCCAATTTCTACTTTTATTCCATAGTCATATTTTAAATCTTTCTGAGTAAAAATAGCAGGCGCGGCTGGGGTTTCAAATGATGCGTCTTTAAGATAAATCTTTATGGTTTCAAATCGGGCTGTTGCCTTTGAGTCAGCGGGCGCCGCTTCAGTTGCAACGGGTGTTTCGGACGCCGCTTCAGAATTTTTGTCACTTTTTGCCATGGCTTTTTTGCGTTGTTAGATTATTGGTTGGAAGCTAAAAATTAGCTCTTTTCCAGGGGGAGATTTTCTTTTTTCCATGCAGCGAGTCCGCCGGTAAGAAGGTAAATATCCGATACGTCGTTTTTCTTCAGAATGGATACCGCTTTTTTGGAGTTGGCGCCAGTATCACAAACCAGCACCAGGGGTTTATTCTGATATTTTTTTAACTTAGTCAGCGAGTCAGAAAGTTTACTGAATGGCAGGTTGACCGATTGGGATATATGCCCAGCCTTAAACCGATCCTTTTCATTGATGTCTATTATTACGGCATTTTCCCGGGACTGTAATTGCGGTAACTGGTTGGGTGAGACGGATTTTGCTCCGCCTGCGCCTTGCTTCGCCGGATCGATGCTTAACATTAGTACAATAACGAAGAGTGTGGCAAACAAATACCAGTACTCAGTCATAAATTCGATATACATTTTTAAACCAGATAGTAAAATTTAGGGGATTCTACCCTAGAATCTCCCCTGGAATCTCTGCAACAATGGGTTGTTACGTATGTGTTGTTGTAGCCAGTGATTTCAGCGGAAATAAGGTGACGGCGGGTAGGTTGCTACACTATAAAAAACGCGGATTATACACTAATATATGTGGTGAATATTTCCGACCAACGGGCTGAATATCATCCTGTACAAATTGACTATTCGTGTCTAATTAGAGGTTCCTAAATCCAAACTCAATTTCAATATTTGAATTTTTCAACTCCCAGCGATCAGTATAACTTTTCAGGCATTATGGTCTGGTCGCTTTGCATGTTTATGTTCATGTTCATGTTTGTGGCGAGCATGGCAATATCAGCCAACCAGATTCGGTCTGAAGCAGAACTAGAACTGCTGAAGGAAAAAATACTGACTCTCAAAGCCCAGATGCAGGGAAACCGGCAAAAGCAAGATACCCTGGTTTCAGATCTCGAAGAAATGGAACGCCAGCTTGCCGAGCAGGCAATGGCGCAACGCAGCCACCAAAATCAACTGGAATCACTTTATACTACAAAAGCTGGCTTAAAAAACAAATTGAATAATCTCGACATTGCCAGTGTTGAGGCACGCAAAAACATCAATCAATTGGTACGAATGAGTTACCTGATGAGTCAGCAAGACAGTTTAAAAATGGTATTGAATCAAAATGTGCCGTCTGACATATCACGGACACTTTCTACCTATCGTTATATTGTCGATAGCCGGCGCCAGCAGATCGAGCAAATGCGGACAACTCGGGCGGATCTAATTGCAACAAAAACTGAAATAGAAATCCAGCAGAACGAAATCGATGGGGTTATTGCGGATTTAAACAAAAACAGACTTGCCCTTGAACAGGCCGAAAAAGCGCGCCAGCAACAACTGGCTCTGGTTCAGCAGAAATTGTCTGCTGACGAGTCGAAGGTATCACTTTATCAGGAAAGAGAAGCAGAATTAAAGTTGTTGCTGGCAAATTTACAACGAAACAAACAACAATCCCAGGCGAGCGAATCTCAGGACGAGTATCAAAGTAGTAGCACAATTGTACAACTTGTTGCGGGCGCATTTCGCAATAATCAGGGTCGTTTGCCTATGCCCACAGCAGCTAAAATCAAAAATCGTTATGGCCAAATAAAAGCGGATAGCGGGCTGGTATGGGAAGGGTTAATGTTCAATGTGCGGGAAGGCCAGCCAGTATCTGCAATATATGATGGTCAGGTGATTTATTCTGACTGGTTCCGGGGTTATGGGCAGCTGTTGGTGCTGGATCATGGTGATGGATATATGAGTTTATATGGACATAATCAACAGTTACATGTAGAACTGGGGAGTACTGTTGGAACTAACCAGGTTATCGCCCTGGCGGGGTCAACCGGCGGATTGGTCAGCCCTGGTCTTTACTTTGAAATTAGACATAATGGTACGCCGGACGATCCGCTAAAATGGTGTCACTTGTGATAATCGTGACAACCGTGATGATCATGATAATCGTGATATAGCGGGGGGCGAGGTTGAATGATTTTGGTTAAAATTTTTTCAGACGGCAAGAATACAAAATGGTTTTGAATATGAAAAATAAATTGCTACTGCATTTGATCGCAGTGTTGATCCTAGGGAGCAGCGCGACAGTGAATGGCCAGACCGAGGAAGATCCTGCGCTGGAGCCCTTGCCCCTGGAAGATTTGCAGATGTTTTCCGAAGTCTTCGGCAAGATCAAAAGCGAGTATGTTGATGCTGTGGACGACGCAACGCTTCTAAGGGATGCGATTCAGGGTATGCTGGCGGGACTCGACCCCCATTCGGCTTTTTTGGAACCAGAAGATTTTGAAGATATAAAAATTTCCACTGACGGGAAGTTTGGTGGTTTGGGCATCGAAGTGACTACAGAAGACGGACTTATCAAGGTGGTTACGCCCATTGACGGGACACCAGCATACGATGCCGGAATTCAGCCCGGAGACCTGATTCTGATGATTGATGGCGTGCCGGTTCATGGTATGTCGCTAAAGGATGCGGTTGACCGAATGCGTGGGGATCCGGGCACCGAAATCGTGCTGACCATTGCCCGTCAGGGATTAGTCGAGCCTATAGATGTTACTCTGGTGCGATCAATAATAAAGGTCACCAGTGTGCGGGGTGAAGTCCTCGAAAATGGATTTGGTTATGTCAGGTTGTCGAGTTTTCAAAGTGGCACCGCCCAAAGTCTGAGAACCAAAATCAAATCCATGCAGGACAGCGAAGAAGGCCCGCTAAAAGGTCTGGTTCTTGATCTTAGAAATAATCCCGGCGGGGTTTTATCCGGTGCAGTTGAGGTCAGCGATATGTTTCTGGGTGAAGGCGAAATTGTATCAACTCGGGGACGAACCGACTCATCCGGACAAAGTTTCAGTGCTCGCCCCGATGATGTGATCAACGATGCGCCCCTGGTAGTCCTGGTAAATGGCGGGTCAGCTTCAGCTTCCGAGATTGTGGCGGGGGCACTGCAGGATCATCAACGTGGAATAATTATGGGAACCCGTACATTCGGTAAAGGCTCAGTGCAGACGGTGATACCCATGAACAATGGTGGTGCACTGAAATTAACCACCGCGCGATACTATACACCGTCGGATCGTTCTATCCAGGCAAAAGGCATTATTCCCGATGTGATAACCGAACAGGCAGATTTAACCTCAATACGAGACCGCGAAAGGGTCAGTGAAGCTGATCTTGCGGGGCATCTGGAAAATGGCGACGGCGAAATTATTGAGGATGGCGAAAAAGAAACAACCCATTCGGAACGGCTTAAAAAAGATTATCAGTTGCGTGAAGCCCTGAATCTGTTAAAGGGTATGTCCCTGGTTAAGCTAAGAGCGGAAAAAAATAACGGTTAAGTTAGATTATACTCTGGGATCCGCCTGTTTTTTGGCGCGGTGCCGGTAGCGCCATCTCCGAATCCATGAATGAATCGACAAATAACCCCGTCTCGCCCATTGAAAATCTACAGAAAGAATTAACAGCCCCAAGGGGATCATCCAGAACCCCAGAACAGGCAGTATCCCAAACACGCCTCCGACCAACAGCAGTACACCGAGAATTTGTCTTGGCAGGGCAGGCATGGATTTTACCTTTTCAAAAATAGGTTTTAATCTTCGGTTCACAGGGAGTTAAATTTTTGTTTATTAAATTGGGTCGGAGACTCAGAAAGTGTTTCAGTCTATGTATTTGGATGCGGGCTATGCTGGTAAATACAACCCCAACCTATCACAGTTATCCCATTTCTAGCTATCAGGAATTTCTTCAGAAATTTCTCAAGGGCCATTCTATAACCAACCCATTGATTTGAATCGCGTTGTAATAAATTTCATATAGAAGCGTGGTCAAACATCTGGTTATTAACGATTATATTGGTTTAGAAACCTAACCAGTCTGTAATGTTTTGATTGATAGCGATAAATAACCATGGTAACCTGCAGTTTGCAGGGGAGCAGCTTTCAACGCTAAGTATGTTGTAAAGCAAAGTTTGCATAATTTTGGGGAATAACAAATAATAAAAAGTAGAAAAAACAACAAGAAGAACAAAACAAAATTTAAGCGTGTGAGACAATATGTATAAAAAATTAGAGCCTCTAGCAGCCAGGCCGCTAAATTCTGATCATAAATATCAGCGGTTTTTAATCACCCGGGCAGCGTGTACAGGCCCACCAAACAGGCACGATCTAAAGACCATTTAATTATCATTGCGTACCAATCCATGGGTATGAAATGTAGATCGTCCACCAGCGGACATGAGTGCTGGATCGATAACACACCTCCCAGTATTCACCGAGGGCGGATTCCTTTGGCCTGCAGCCAGCGGGGCTTTACCATATTAGAACTTGCCATTGTGCTGGTTATTATCGGCTTAATTCTCGGCGCCATATCCATCGGCAAGGACTTGCAGCGCAACGCCGAGCAACAAAAAATTTATTCCAAATTTGTCCAGGGCTGGGCTGTGGCCTATAACGAATATTTCGCCCGCACTGGAGTCGTGGTGGGCGACAGCGATATCGCTCCAACATTGCAAGTTAATCAGGGTACAACGCTTCTATGCGATGAGTTGGGTGGCGACAACAGTCAGACCGCGGGAACACTTTTCGCTTTAATGGATGCGGTTGGAATCGAAATGCCTCCAGGTCGTGCAGAGGGTAGAGAAGCCAGATACGCTTATTTGGACAGCAATGGCAATCCCCAGGAAATTCAGGTGTGTTTTCAAAATGTAGCCTGGCCGGATTCCACAGATATTTCCCTGAATAACCGAAACACTATGGTGTTATTTGGCTTGACCCCAGATCTGGCACGCAATATTGATAGCACCATCGACAGCCGGGCTGATGCACGTTTCGGGCTGTTTCGACAGATTATTACCCCAGGTGGCGGCACGGTCAGCCTTGTCTGGGATTCTGATAATACCAACCGATTCGCATTTACCACTGGCACAAATCTTGATGAAGACCAGGTTGCAGTTGTGACCGCGTATTATCGTATGGACCAATAGAATATGGGCCATATAGAAAAATTTTTAACCGTCGACGGTGCTTTAGGGCCTTCGGCAAAACTTTGAACTTTAGAGAGTGAGAGGAAATGAAAATGCCAAAAAGTTATAAACGTTCCAAACAGGGCGGTTTTACACTGCTTGAGATGTCGGTGGTGCTGGTCATCATCGGTTTAATATTAGGTGCTATATCTATCGGCAAAGACCTGCAGCGCAACGCCGAATACAAAAAGGTCAAGCAGAAATTTGTTGATCAATGGGCTGCGGCTTATAACGAGTTTTATGAGAAGTATGGCGTGGTCCTGGGCGACAGCGAAGTGTCACCGACCCTTGCGGTAAATGCCAATGAAACGCCTGGAGTACTTCTTAATTTTCTCGATCTCGGTACCGCGGAATACAACGTTATTTCCCCGCTACCAGGGCGAATTTGCCAAAACCATCCTACAGGCGGTACTCCAACTGATGCCGGCCGTACAGTAGGAGGCCCCGATTTACACGACCTGTTTGATATGGCGGGGATTCGTATGCCCCCAGCCCGTGCTGAGGGCCGGGAAGATCGTTACGTGTATTTAGATACTAACGGTAACCCCCAGGAATTGGCAGTGTGCTTTCAATGGAATCCGCCCATCGCAGGTACTACCGTTGGCGAAAACTCTGGAAATCAGATGGTCTTAATCGGGCTGACCCCGGACCTGGCCCGGCACCTGGATGAGATGATCGACGGCAAGCCCGACGCCCGGGAAGGCATGTTCCGACAACAAGGTGTTGCTAACGGTACACCTGGCGTACCCGGGGTGGTGTGGAGTTCGGACAATACCAATCGTTTTGGTGCCCTTGCCGGTAGAAATTTTGACGAAGACCAGGTTGCTGTGGTGACTGCGCACTACAAGATGAATCAGTAATGTTCCATCGAAGTAGGTTTATCGCGAATGAAACGAAAGTTTCATCGTGTTTACAAGATATGACATCAAACTAATAATAGAGGGCTAAATTTATGAAAAGCTCGGCATTCAGTCAGAGACAACAGGGTTTTACCCTGTTCGAACTGACATTTGTTCTGGTTATCATTGGACTGATCGCCAGCGCGGTAACCATTGGCAGCAATCTTCAGCGTACTGCAGAGTATCTGAAGATAAAGCAGAAGTTCATCAACCAGTGGGCGGAAGGTTATAACCAATATTACATGCGTAATGGTGTGGTAATTGGCGACGAACAAACCGAACCGCGATACATGGTCGGTGGTGCATTGCTGGATTATCCTTCCAATGGCAAAAGTCCCGGTATTCCGGGCCTCGGCATTTTTGGCATGCCGGGGAAAATTTGCCACGGCCAGGGATATCCACCAGACACCGTGGGTGTGGGTGATCGACGTTTAGCGGTTAGTCGGCACTTTAATGGTCGGCGGGTGGATCAGGATTTATTCACCCTGATGGATCGTCATGGTATCGAGATGCCCCCGGCCCGTGCAGAAGGCCGGGAAGACCGATATGTCTATCTCGACACCAATGGCAATCCCCAGGAAATACAAGTTTGTTTTCAGTGGAATCCGGCTAAAACCACCAGTGGTTCCGGCAACATGATGGTAATCCGTGGTCTCACTCCGGATCTGGCCCGCATGCTGGATGAACAAATCGACGGCAAGGTGGATGCTCGGGAAGGGGTTTTTCGTCAGCAGAATACGCGACCAAACACCATAGGCAGTACTGGTGAACCGGGCCATGAATGGACGGCAAATAATACTTATGGCAAAGACGGCAAAAGGCCAACCTCTGACGAGATTGGGGAAAACCGGGACGAAGACGAAATCGTGCTGGTCACCGCCCACTACAAGATGAATCAGTAAAGGGCATTCTGACGGTGAAAAACCTGTTCAATTTATTGATCCTGACCCTGGCAGCTATTGCAACGCCGGTTACGGTGTATTTCAGTGTGGCGGCGTATACCGAATACAGGGCAGAGTCAATTCGTTATCAGGACCTGAAACGGCAACAGCGCCAGGTTAAGGAATATGGCGCCCAGGTCGATCAATATGCCATTTTCACTGCCCGGGTAGAACAGTTCATCAA
The DNA here is from genome assembly GCA_965237725.1 of Candidatus Spongiihabitans sp. Taxonomy (GTDB): domain Bacteria; phylum Pseudomonadota; class Gammaproteobacteria; order Arenicellales; family Poriferihabitantaceae. The sequence continues at coordinate 1,650,292 of OZ250151.1, read as the reverse complement.
AAGCACCCAGGCCGCCGGGGTAGTGGAGGAAGCCTGGAATAAACACCATGTGGACATTAAGGACAGGTCAATCTCATTCGACGAACTGGATCAGTTTGTTGCCGAGGCCGGTGGCGGTGAAAATTATTATTTTCTGCCCAACAAGCTGAAAATTCTGTCTCCAGGTGGAGGTGAAACCGCAAATCCGTTTCGACGCGGACGTGCCAGCATCAAGAATGACCAGGTGCTTGTGAGTCTAACCGGGGATTATCTGGTGCGGGTCAAATGACAAATACCATGAACCAATTTATCCTCGAGCTGGACGATCATCGTTATCAGCTCAAAGGAAATAAGCTGGTTATACTGGGGGAAACTGACCCGGTAGATGGGGATAAATGGATTATCAGCGATTTTGAGGGTGCAGCCCCCGACGTCATTACCGTGGATTCGCCGATGCGTTATGTGGACGCGGTCATTGAGAAAAGGTTGCGCGAGAAGGGTGCACTGGTGGGTGGTGGTCGGGTACTGATCTTGCGGAAACACCGACGAGGCTCCCGCGCAACCGAGGCCTATTATGTCGCCGTTCCGGCGGCGCTATACGCGAAATATGCCTCGGCGGCAGTGGACGACGAATCTCACCAACTGGTTTTTCCCTTACATGGTTTACTGGCCCGCGGATTGGGCGATCTTCGTACGCGAAAGTCAGCGGCGATCCTGCTGGTACACGACCGACACGTCGATATTCTGGTTGGCGACAATCATCGAACCTATGGCGCGTTCCGGGCATCCTGGCATCGTTCCGGAGAGGATAAATCGAAACTGATCGAAAATATCACCAACGGATTGCGTGGCATTGAACATGAAAATAATATCCGGATCAACAAACTACACAGTCATTACTGGTTGGTGGAACAACCCAAAGACACCGCATGGATGCGGAAAATTTCCAGCGACCTCGATGTAACCATGGTCCAGCCGAAGTTTAAAAAGTTGATCCATCAGGGCAAAAATTTCTACAGTTCTGTGCCGACCTTGCTGAAAAAATTGTCCGCCACTGATTCGATTTCAACCCCGGGTCAAAAGTACGGCTATCGCGCTCAGCAGTTAATGCCCTGGGCTGCGGCTGCGATGATTGTCATCTCATTGGGAGCCGCCGCGGCAACGCTCTACTGGAAGGATCAGGCGCGCAATTTTATGGTTGAGTCTGCAATTATCCAGGGTTCTCTGACTTTACCCGAGCCCGGACCGGCTGTTTTAAAGGCGGCCTATGAGAAACCACTGGAATTAGCCAATACTCTGGGTCGGGCCCAGATATCACCATCGATACAGAACCTGTTGGCGGAACTGTCAGCGTCGGTATCGAACAAGCTGACTTTCGATGAAATTGCTGTCAATTACCCCGATGACAAATCCCATATTGAACTTACTCTGGTTGGTCAGTCGGAAAAGCCCGAGGACGATGACGGCGTGGCCACATTCAACATATTTTTGTCCGCTCTGCGTCAAAGAGGCTATACCCTGGTTAACAGTGAATTAAAAACCGATGTTAACAACTTCTATTTTCTGGTTCGACTCGAACGGAGCCTGAAATGAAAAATAAACAAGTTGGTTTAGTCGGAATGGCTTTTGCAGCGATGGCTCTATTAGCTATTGCAGCTCAGGTTTTCTGGGTCAGCTGGAATCAGGTTCGTCCCCTGGCATTGGGTACGGCATTGGACGGCTATTCTTATGAACGATTACTGGTTGATACCGGTGCGGTAGAACGCATGGATCTGGTTGAACCCACCCTGCCAAATCTGGTTAAACCGGAAGTGGCTATTGGTACGGGTGTCATTGGCGGGGATTCAGAGTTCAAATATGCGATGTTGGGCCAGCGTCCGGCCAAAGTTGCGGTGGTGGAAACCGCCGAGACGCCGGAACCGGTGGAACCCGAGGAGCAGATCTATCAGGTAGCAATGACATATATCTCCGGTAACCACCGTTATGCGGTAGTTGACAGAAAATTTTATCGCCTGGGCGCATTGTTGCCATATGGCGAGAACCTGGCAGAAATTTCTGATGACGCGGTTCGAATCGAATCTGAGGAAGGCTCGCGCTGGATTCCCATTTACCGGGCAGATAATTACCAGACGACGACGGAGGCCAGTATTCAATGACAATAGTTAAAAAGATTTCGCGGCAACATGGGTTGCCCACCGGAAATTTGCAGGTTCCGGCAAAAATATGTGTATACGATTCGCCAGCGGCGATACCATCATCCTTATTGGGAGAATTATAAGATGTTGATTAAAACAGTGATAACACCCCTTGCCATTCTAATTTTTCTCGCTGGTTGTACCACAACCCCGAGCCGTGACCTCAAAGTCCCGGCCCTGGATCAGGCGACCAATCAGATCACTGAGAGATCCAAGGTGTTTTTGGCTCTGCAGGAGGCGCTGCGTGAAAACCTTGAAGAAACAAGCAAAGCCCCTGCATTAGAGCCGGTGGTGCCGGAGTATGATCCATTGGCTGATGTCAAAGTCACCCTGAATGTGGATAACGGCGACATCCAGTTCGTCCTCCAGGCGTTGACCGATCAGGCTGGCGTGAATCTGCTTATTCATCCCACATTGGTCCAGTCTCCCCACAATATAAGTGTGCATTTCACCGATGTTTCAGCATCGACAGTACTCAAGCAGGTAATGCGGCTGGCAGATCTGGCAGGAAAGGTTAAGGACAATGTTCTGGTGGTGAAACCCCTTGAAGAACGTATTTTTCACATGGATTTCCTTGAAATGGAGCAAACCACGCGATTCTCTGCTGGTGGCGATGTACTTGGGTCAACCGGGGTTAACGGCCTGAGCAATACCGGGGACACCAGTATTGGCTCCAGTGCGTTGACCGGAGAATTCAAGGTTGAAGGCTCATCAAGAACCGAGATCAATCCCTATGAACAACTCACCGAGATGCTCGATATTCTGGTAGGTCGGTCGGATAATGCGGCATTCAACGGCGTATCCGGTGCCGGCTCGGTGGCTGAGGTGGGCGCACTATCCCAGGTCAGTACGGCAAAGCAGAGCGACACACCGCTTTATTCCCTGAACAGGATGACCGGTACATTGTATGTCCAGGCCAAGCCATCGGTTATGGAGACGGTTGCTAAACTGGTGAATCGTTATAAGGAAGTACTGGGTCGACAGATTGTCATTGAAGCGCAAATTATGGAGGTCGCACTCAGCGATGATTTTCAATATGGTATCGACTGGGCCCATTTGAATCACGAAGTTGCGACTGCGTTTGGTCCAACCGGCTCTCAAATTGGTGGTGTAGAAACCACATTTCCAACCGGAGAAAATGAACACGTTGGTCGTAGCCTGACAATTCCCGGGCAGGTCTTATCCGCCCTGGGGCAAAGCTTCGGATCTGTTTCCTATATTGCCAGCGAATTCGCAGCCACGATCACGCTATTACAAGGCTTTGGTGACGTCACCGTGCTTTCCAATCCGACCATTCGCAGTAAACACGGCCAACCTGCAATTATGAGTGTGGGCACCAGTACCAGCTACATCGCCCAGTCGGGCAGTGTAGCCCTTTCAGGAGTCGGTACCACAGTTACCCAGAATTTACAGACCAGTTCGGTATTTGATGGTCTGGTGCTGGGGGTTGTTCCCTTTATTGCTGACGGCGGCTCGATTTCACTGAGCATACATCCAATTCAAAGCAATGTGGATCCCGCGAGTCTGAATTTGGTGACTATTGGTAATACTGCGATCACCCTGCCGAGAGTGGCATTAAAAGAAATTTCGACTTTGCTTAAAATGCAGGACGGAGACGTTGTGATTTTGGGTGGACTGATTGATCAGGCCGGTGCTGATATAGAGGAACAAGTCCCTGGTTTCGGCAGAATTCCGCTACTTGGATATTTGTTCAAAAAGAAGCAAAACAACAACCGTGTTCGCGAACTTGTTGTGGTATTGAAAGCTACAATTATATGAGTTTGATTTTCAAAGCCCTGCGCACGCTGGGAAGCGAAAACGAAAATGCCTCGAATCCAGCGTCGACAATTCAGCCCCAGGGTGAAATAGAACAACGTGCTACTCGGTCGCTGGTTGTTTGGTGGATTTTTGCGGGATTATTGGGACTGGGAACATTAGGCCTTGGCTTTCATTATGATATCCCATCAAAGGGAATGTCCGCACTAGCGAATATCCAGTGGCTGGAAGGCCAGGGTTCATCGAAAAACCAGCAAGTAAATGAACCCCAAGTAAATGAACAGCCGGCAAATGAAACGGTTAGCCTTGCCAGCAATGATGGAATCACAACCTCAACCCAAGACAATACCCCAGCCGATGTGCCGCAACAGTCAGACCTTGTTGTAGATACCCCGGCTCAGGAAGAGCAGATTGAAGCGGGCCCCGAAGTGGACGTTGTTTCAGAAGTAAAAATCGCTTCAATTGAATCCATAAACGAGGAAGTCGAGGCACCCGCTGATGATGCCCTGATTAATCAGATTTTGACGGCTTCAGATGATTCTGTAGAAAACCTGGGCGACGATGTCTCGGCAGAAATTGCCATCGAAGCAGATGCTATCGAAGAAAAAATATTGGAAAATGAACCCCAGGTCAAAGTAGATCAGCCAATCGAACAAGCAGGCGAACAAACAGAAGATTTCGTCAAGGCGCAAGCTGAATCGCCTGAAGCGTCGGAGATTGTTGAGGACATGACTGAGGTCCAGATCGTGCAACCGTCGAATAATCGGGTTACCGCGGAAACCAAATATGAAACCGAACCGCTTACTGCGGAAAAACTTGAATACAAACAGAATCAGCAAACCAAAGCTCGTGAAAAGGGTATTCAGATTTCATTGCTTACCGCTGAGCTCATCCGCGCGGTACAAAACAACGATCAAACAGCTGTTTCCGAGGTTATACAAAACATGGAAAACGAGCTTGGTGTTGATAGCAGCCATGTTTTGAATATGCGCGCATATGTGGCACTGGCCAATGGTAAATTCGATGAGGTTGAATCGTTGTTGCAGCGCGTGCTGGCCAGGGATGAAAATGATGTTAATGCGGGATTGAATATGGCTGTGGCTGAAAGCAGCACAGGGCGCGTCGATCAGGCCCGTCGTCGGCTGGAAAATCTCGTGATCGCCCACCCCGAAGATGAGCGCGTTGTTGCATTGTTGCAGTCGTTACCGAGCCGTTGAAAAAGAATCCCAATAGATAATTAGTTTCGAAATTATAATTGATGACATGCCGGCCAACGTAGAGGAAATTATTGGAAAAGGTGTTGCGGAAGTGCCAGCCATCGGTAATCCCAGGATACAGCCTTATTTACGAAATTTTGGATTGAATCGGAATCCGTTTCCTGTAGTGCCGGATGCCAATGGGTTTTTTCTCTCACCACGCAATGAAACCATTGTTGCTGAAATTTTACACGTGATTGAAAGCCGCAAGGGTTTTATGGTGATTACCGGAGAGGTTGGGCTGGGCAAAACGACAATCAGCCGACGACTGTTATCCGAGCTTGAAGATCGAGATGTTCAGACTGCATTGGTATTCAATACTTTTCACCAGGGCGCGGAACTCCTCAACGAAATTAACAAAGACTTCGGAGTCACTGCCCAGAGAGACGACCTACAGTCCCAGATGTCGGCATTAAACCTGTTTTTATTAAACAATCTAGCTAAAGGCATTAACTGTGCGATCATAATCGACGACGCTCAGCAACTATCCATTGAAAGCCTTGAACTGGTACGCCAGATTTCGAATCTAGAAACGGGCAGTGAAAAACTGGTGCAAATTTTGTTGATTGGCCAGCCCGAGCTCGATACCAAGCTGAATCGGCATGAACTGCGACAGCTCGCTAGCCGGATTACCCTGAAGCATCTTGTAAAGCCATACTCACTGTTGGAAACAAAACAATATGTCCAGTTTAAATTGGCACACGCCGGAGGGCAGGGGCGCTTACCGCTGACTTCGGCTGCGTTCCGTCTGCTGCAGAAATTGAGCAAAGGAAACCCGCGACAAATAAACTATTTAATGGATCGGTGTCTGTACGCCTGCATAGCCTACGGTAGCAACAAAATAACCCGAGGCCTACTCGCGGAGGCGTCTCGCGATGTCCATAGGTCGCCGATATTTTCTCCCAGATCTACTGGCAAGTTGATTGCCCAATCTCTGGTCCTGGTTTGCCTTTTGGTAGTGCTTGGTCTGTTAATACTAAACCCAATGGTAATCAAAATCGATTTTTCAAGATTAGTGGATTACAGCCCCATGTCGGTTAATCATCAGACCAGCCCAGCAACCGACCCAAAAATCAGGGTTGGCAGAACCGGATTGGCATTAAAGCCTAATGATAACCAGGTTAATAATAATCAAGCGGGAGAATCTACCACCGAACCTGTTGTGAAAATTCAGAGTGATGTGCAAATTGTTGCTGGGGCGGATATGGATGTACCCGCTTCAAATCCACCCATAGTTAACCAGGAATTTGAATCACCCGTTAATGTTACAAGTTCAGACAATGAACAGGAAACCAGAATTGCCCAGGATTCTCGGTTTGAGGCTATGGATGGAGAGATCACATTTGGTATGCAATCAATCCAAGGTTCGTTGAAAGAAACATTGGTGGCAACACCACCTCCGTCCGAAAATCTAGTTCCTGATACAAAATATCTGCATGAAATCGAACCCTTTTTGCAGGAATACAATCTTGTCCAGTTTGCCACCGAATTTGAAAGCGCCCTTACTGGAGGCTGGACCGATGGCATAGCTGAAGAAATTGCCCTGATTACCCAACTGCGACTGGTTGAGCTTTCAGCGACCCCCGAAGGTATAAAGCTTCCTATTCTGGAAGTGCCAGAATCAGGCGCAGAGGCAACCAGATACCTGCTATTTTGGCGACCCGAACTCTGGACACCAAAACACTTTTATTATTTTTACCGCGACACCGAGGTTGTGACCTTACAGGGTGCATTGCGTCAAGCTGGATTCTTCGATGGTGAAATTGATGGCCTTGTGGGTCCGGTAACCACCAATGCGGTACGCAGATTTCAAACTTCAGTCGAGCTGCCGGCAACCGGGCGTCCGGATACCCAAACCCTGTTTTTACTGGAACGCAAGATATCTGTGATCAGTGCTGATCTTGGGAAAAGAGCAAACGCCTTATGACCCGGGATTCAATCAAACTGGTAAAGAAAAATCCTGAGCCAAAGCAAGGGCTTGGTGAGCTACTCCGTGATCGCGGACTTATTCGTGACGACCATATAGAGTACGCCCGCCAGGAACAGAAAATAACCCGGGAGCCCATCGGCGAAATTTTGGTTAGATGCGGGTTTGTAAGCCAGTATGATGTGGCAACTGCAATAGCGGAAAAAGAAGATCTCGAATATCTGGATGTGAGTCGTCTGCAGCCCGAGGATGAAGCCTTGCGGTTGTTCACCCTGAATTTATGCGTAACCCATAGTTTCCTGCCACTGCGGGTCGATAACGGCAGTATTCATTTGGTAACGGCTAACAGCGATCTTGATAATTTATCCCAGGTCGCAGCCAGACACAGCGGTCTCACGCCGGTCATCGCCCAGGGTGAAACTACAAAAATTAAAACCGCGGTCCAGCACTTTTATTATTTCCTCGATAACCCAGTGGAGGATTTGTTGCACCGTGAAATTGTTGATCTGTCCATCGATGATGACCAGGTCCGCACCCTGGATTCTCTTTTGACCAACATGTTTCGACTGGCAGTGAAATATCGAGCTACTGATATTCATATTCGACTCATGGAGCAGTCGGTAAATATCGTGTTTCGGGTGGACGGCATTTTGCGGCCGATGTTTTCCCTGGTGTCAAATTTACGCCGAATAATTTCCACCATCAAAATACGTGCAAATATGGATATCGCCGAACAGCGACTTCCCCAGGACGGTGGTTTTACCACTAGAATCCTGGACAACGATTATGACATTCGAGTTTCGACCACGGTTTCACCCAATGGCGAGAACGTGGTTTTACGAATTCTGCCCAGGAGCATCGGGCCACGTCATTTTCAGGAACTTGGATTTTTCGAGTCCGACGTCTCCAAAATGATGAACATGTTCGATCAGCCCCACGGCATCATTTTACTCACCGGGCCCACAGGATCGGGGAAAACCACCACCCTGTTCGCCGGCGTTCGTGGCCAGGATTTGCTGGGCAAAAATGTACTCACCGTAGAGAACCCCATTGAATACAAGGTGCCGCTGATCCGTCAGACCGAAGTCAATGAAAAAGCCGGCTATACCTTTGCCAGCGCTATTCGCCATTTTCTGCGACACGACCCGGATATTATTCTGGTCGGTGAAATCCGAGATTCGGAGACCGCCCAAACCGCAGTTACCGCCGCAGAGACCGGCCATCTGGTGCTGTCGACATTGCATACCAACGATGTGTTTGGGTCCATCCCCCGTCTACAATCTTTAGGGGTGCCACCGGCTATGCTCGCTGATTCACTGGTTGGCGTGGTTAGCCAACGACTGGTGCGACAAATATGTGAAAACTGTAAAGAATCCTATCATCCCGATCATGATGAATTGCAATTTTTGCGTGGGCATCCCATAGACACCCTGTGGCGGGGCGCTGGCTGTGACAGTTGCCTGGGTACCGGCTACCACGGCAGGGTACCTATCTATGAAATTTTGCGGGTGAACCAGGCATTAACCACAGCGGTGGCACAGGGCGATCGTCTCGAGGTTATTCGGGATATTGCCAAACAGCAGGGGTTTGAAGATATGTTTGATACCGCAGCGAGGAAATTGGCCAACGGAACCACCACGGTGGCAGAGGTGGTTCGGGTTTTGGGGTCGAGCCAAAATTAATATCAGAATAAATTTATGAGCTTTTTCAGATATAAGATGATCCGCCGTGATGGCACGGTTTTAAGTGGTGTCTCGGAGTTTCCGTTCAACGCCCCTGCGGCGGTTCATGAACATCTCGAGGAACGCGGGCTTACGGTTGTCACCATCGAACGGATTAATGAATTAATCGGTAGATTTTATAAACTCATCGAGACTTACTCCCGGTGGCGGGTTAAACGCGAAGAACTGATTGAGTTCTTAAGAAATATGGGCATCATGTTGCGCAGCGGTGTGCCAATTTTGACTACCCTTGAAGACACCACCGCCTACTCAGAAAATCGAACCCTGATCAAGGTTGCAGAAGACATTCGTTTAGGCATCGAAACCGGAATGCAATTTGCCGATGCTGCGGATCTACACCAGGACATTTTTCCCGAGACGGTTCGCCATTTAATTCGCATCGGCGAAGAAACGGGTAATCTTGATCGCACATTAATTGATGCTGCTGAGCATCTGGACCGATTGAATCAGATCAACACTGATACTAAAAAAAGTCTTATTTATCCAGGATTTACCCTGGCTGGCATCCTGGGAGCGACGTTATTCTGGGTCTATTATGTAGTCCCGGGCATGGCCGATCTATTCCGAAACATGAATGTCGAGCTGCCGCCACTTACGATATTCGTGATGGAGGCTGTGGAATATCTGGAACGGGAACTTGTATTTACCCTGGCTGTGATTGGGTTGGTGGTGTTGGTCATTTATCTGAGCATAAAACTCATTCCCTGGGTGCGGTTTCGGTTCCATAGACTACTTACGGTATTGCCGGTTTCAGGAAAAATTGTACGCGCCTCAAACCTGGCGTTCATTGCTGAATATTTCAGTCTGTTTACCACTTCTGGTGTGGATATTTTACAAAGTCTGAAAACATTGCAGGGTGCAATTTATAACGAATACTATCGCCAACAGGTGGCTGCCATACGCGAAGGTCTGGTCCGTGGAAATACCCTTACTGAAGAGTTTGGACGGAGTAAAGTATTTCCCAGTTTTGTCGTGCGCATGATCAACGTTGGCGAGCAGAGCGGTAATTTGTCAGAACAATTACAATATGTAGCGGACGATTATCGCCGTCGCTTGAATAATATTGTAGAGCGAATTTCGGAGTTAATGAAACCCATAGCGATATTGATCGTCGGCGGCTTTTTTGTATTTATTGTGATTGCTTTATTTTTACCAATTTATCATCTGGTCGGTCAGATCAGCACCAAAAGTAGCTATTAGTTGGAAAATAGTAAATATGAAACAACTCAAAAACCATCTCGTTGTCCTGGCAACATTATCCCTTTGTCTGGTATCAACCAGCATCTGGACCGCGGATCAGGGAAATTCTGACGCAATAAATGAAACCGTAGGCGCTGCTAATACCACGGAAGACTCTATTCAATTACAGGCCCTGGAACAAAGAGAAATATTGCTTGAGCAACTGAATCAGGCCCAATGGCTTCTGAGCCAACCAAACCATTCGGAAGCCAATATTGATCAGGAGATTCTTGTGCAACAGCTTGAGGCGGCCCAGCAACAGTTGTCCATGGCGTCGGATCAGCTCGCCAACACATACGGTGGACAGGAAACCGGCAATATGTTGCAGCAACTTCTGGATTTGATTCGGGCCCAGCTCACTGATGAGGAGCCGGTAGTCATTGATTCTGATACCCAGTCCGAATTTGCGCTGTTTGCCCAGCATCAAATAGACGAGGCTCGGGCTCAGCTCGAACAGCTACCTGATGACATAAACAAAATGGCTATGTTAAAGCAACTGGATAACGCCCAGGAAAAACTGGAAGAGGCAAAAAATGAAATAAATTCGGGTGTTGAATAGTGTCAGTAGAAATTTCAAAACAAAATCCAAAACAAAATTAATCATGAAACGGGGTTTTTACAAAATACGATTAGTAACCGGTATGTTTGCGCTGGTTTCTGTTATTGCCATTAGCGGCGAGACCGACGAGGTCATTGAGACAGTGGTGCCAGAAGCATCCGAAGAGGTTTTGAGTTCCCAGGAAGACCCAGCGATATTAGAAAATGTGGCACCACCCCAGCCCGACCACAGTGCATTGTTGGCCCATCTTGATCGGGCCCAGGCTAAACTGGATGCTGCCCGAATTAAACTGGAGCAAACCTCGGCGGGTAGCGATGCTCACGTCCAACTCGATGTGGCTCAAAAGATGCTTGATCAGACTAGAACCCAGTTATTGAGCAAGTCTGGGATGGGTGGCCTAGGGAGCCGGGAATTCCTGATTCAGATATTGCAAAATGCCCAGCTTGGGTTCGACGCCGCCAAGAAACGCCTGGCGAACCAACCCGGCTCAGAATCCGCTATTGCGGCCCTGGACGCCTCCCAACAAAATTTGGATAACACAAAGAAATGGCTGGAAGAGTCGGACGATCAACCGTCAGTGGCGGAACTGCCGGTGTCTGGCGGCATGCAGGAAATGTATGATGATGCACGGCGCATGCTGGAAGAGGTGCGGACTAAAATCATGAGTGCGCCGGAAATTAACCAGCAGGCCCTGGAGCAACTCGAAGCAGCTGAACGAAAACTGGATGAGGCTTATCGCCAGTCCGCGGCCCTTGGACTTGTGGAATAAGTTAAATGCCTGGCCATTCTACAGCCCAAAAACTCAATTATGGTTTTACGGCCCTTGAGCTGGCCATTGTAATGGTGATTACCGGATTGATTCTGGTTATTGGCAGTTCAACCCTTCCCTGGATTAATCAGGAAAGATTCCAGGAGGAAACCCGAGGAGTAATGGCCGAGGCCAGCAATGCGATTTTGGCTTTTTCCCTGACCAATAATCGACTACCCTGCCCAGCAGATCCTGCATTGAGTTTTGGTGATGTTTTATTCGGAGCAGAGGATTGTACTCGCGCAATAGGGGCGGTGCCCCACGAGGCGTTGTTACTTTCAGCCCACACCGCGGATGCGTTTCATCGCCCAATTGTTTATGCGGTATATCGAAATTCGGGGATCGACGCGGATCTTGCAGCGGTTGCCAATTTATTCGATGGTCTTGATGAACCCGCATCAGTAGTGAACGAGAAAGACTTTTGTGCGGCATTGAAAAATGCAAATTCCGCCGCAGGCACTGGGTTTGCATCCACATCCACTTCCATTACCACGGGGGGTTGTTTGGCAACGACCTCTATCAATCAGGCCTTTGTGTTATCCAGCGCAGGTCTGGAAGATGCTGACGGCGATACCGAACCCTTCGACGGCTATAACATCGATGCCATCGCAAGCTGTTTTGCCTCACCCGACCAGGGACGAAGTGCCCTTTATGACGATCTGGTCTCGGCGGTTAGTTTTGATGCGGTTTTGGGTAAGGTATGCTCGTGAATAATCCATTTCCGCAGTTAAATAACCAAACTATCCATCATCGCAATGGTGGATTTACTTTGGTTGAGTTGTCGGTAGTTATGGTTGTTCTCGGTTTGATCGCCATTGCGGTGATTACCCTGGTACCAAAATTGACCGAGCGCATGCGACTGGATGATACATCCAGTCAGCTAAAAGAAGCCAGTGAAGCCATAACCGGTTTTGCGGTTGAGGAAAGTCGACTGCCTTGTCCCGATGTCAACGGTGATGGTCTGGAAGGTACGGCGGGAGTTTGTGACCCGGCAGATGATGTTGGCACCATCCCTTTCCGAGCGCTTGGGCTTCCCGGGCCGGTGCTCGACGAAGCGAGATTGCCTTTGCGTTATGGCGCCTATCGAAATGCTGCAGACGAAGCTGACCTGGCAACCCTGACCAATCTGTTCGAGCCAAATATTCCAGGCACACTCGATATTATAATCGGCACCGTAGCAGGCTGCGGGGAAATACTTGAAGACGTTATTCAGATCATTATCAACAATCCATCTGAAAATATTCTGACAGTAACCCCGGTTGGGCTCGATTTTCTCAACGTCGATGACGTGGTGAGTGGTTCCAGGCTGGATTACAATGCTGTAGTACCAAACGGGGCAAATATGGATTTTGTCGCTGGTGAGGAGATAAATTTGACCGGACTGGCCCCGGTTAAGTTTTGCAGTATAAACACCGGTGATTCATGTTCAATAGATACGGATTGCCCAGATGAAGGGTTCCCACTTTTTGAAACCTGTGAATTTGGCCCGCCAGACCGATTCTGCTCGATCACAACGGGGATGTCCTGCAATATGGATTCTGACTGCCCGCTCATCCCTTCAGGCGCCTTCTGTTCCTCGACGACCACCATGTCTTGCACGGTGAACACAGATTGTCCGTTAATTCCCCCAGACAATTTAGTAAATGAAATTTGCGTTCCGGCGCTCAGTTCGACAAATGAAACCTGCGAATATGGGGATCACAGGTTCTGCGACGGACTGAACAATCCCCCTTTGGGAGATCCCGGTCCCCCCTTTACTCAAACATGTGTAGTGGATTCTGATTGCCCGCAATTAGGTTTTCTTCCCGGTTTTCATAACGAGTCTTGCTTTGCTTTTCCACCCAGTGCTGAGGTGCATTCGGTGGTCGACCTGGGCGCACCCAATGCCCTTGGCGATCGACTGTTATTGCCCAGCCCTACTGGCACGTTTCAGGTTGGTGACACCATTATCGGTTTAACCTCCGGGGTGACTGCGACGGTGACGGATTTCTATTTTCCAGGCTCAGCAACTATTACATCGGTCATCACCGCCGGGACAACATTCGGCGTTGACCTCACACCAACCAGTAGCCAATTTGTTCCCCCGAATTTTGGCTTCGAGACCAGCCAGTTATTGTTTGTCGATGATGAAATAGCGACATTTGTCAATCTTCAGAAAGATACCCAATTAATGTTCGTGGTTGGAGAGACTATTACTGGTGGCACATCCGGGGCTACGGGTACTATCGATTCAGTTAGTGGTACTATCCTCACCGTATCCAATGTGTCGGGAGGTCCTTTTCAGGGCCCAACAATTCCAACACAAGCGGAGATTGAGGCTGAGGTCCCTTTAGTAACCGGCGAAGTTATAACTGGAGGAACGTCAGGGGCCACTTCCGAAATTGTCTCCATCGCCGAAGATACCTATGGAACCCCGGTCGTGACCGTGGGTTCGAATCCCATACCTGATCCAAATCTAACCGTGTCCGGTGAAGAGAATCAACTGGATATGTGCAAAGCCCTGCGCAACGGGATTCAGGATGGGTTTGCCACCGATGATGTGCATACCGTTAACGATTCATCCATCGTTATTAATCCCGCCTTTCTGGTTGTCAGCGGTGGGGTCGAAGATGCCTCCAACCAGGTGGATGTGGCATTCGATGATCTCAATGAAGGTATTGCGACCCTGGATTTTAATTCCCCGGCAAAGGGTCGAGATGCCAGCTACGATGATCTGGTACATACCACACCCATGCTGTATCTCGATCAGCGCCTGGCCTGCCCCAGAAACCTCGGTGCGGTAAATGCCATGGCTAACAGTGCCATGGTGGCCCAGAACATCGCAATTTCGTCTTTTAACAACAATGAGAATGCCCTCCAGGCCATACTGGACTCGTGGGCGGGTTTGAAACTGGCCGAGGCCAATGTGGCTATCGGCGTATTCGCCGCCCTTATTGGCGCGGCGGAATGCGCCAAGGCGGTTACAGTGGCGATAAAATTAGCGGGAGCAACCGCTTTGGAAGTCGCGGCTGCATGTGCGGCAGCGGTTAGCGCAGGCGTAGCTGCTGCATTTGCCGTGGACGCGCTGGTTAAAGCTACAGATCTGTACGAATTTAGCTGCGGTGATCAGATTGTTGCCAGTGGTGAGTTGAGTGTTGCCATCACCGCAGCTGAGGCTGCACGATTGCGTGCCCTGGAAGCTGATGTCAAAGGAGGCGTAGAATAATAATGACCCTAGGCACAAGACAGCGTAACTCTGGATTTACATTGATCGAGCTTTCTATGCTGATGGTCATTGTCGGCATGTTACTGCTAATAGCCGCCCAGGCTATTCCCTTGCTCAGTGAGCGAGAGCGTCTCGACACAACAGATTTGACTATAGATGATGTATCCGAAGCCCTGGTCAGTTTTGCTGCCATAAACTCGCGTCTGCCCTGTCCCGATACCAATGGCGATGGTCTCGAAGGCGCCGCTGGCATCTGCGATTTGACCGATGATATCGGTCGGGTGCCTTATAGAGAACTTGGATTTTCTGACCCAATACTGGATGAGGCCAATCTACCAGTTCGTTATGCGGTATATCGTAATCCTGACGATACAGCCGACCTTGCGGCATTACCCAACCGATTTATTCCGGTATTGCCTGGAAATCCACCAACCGCGCGGACCTATACATCGCCGGGGGTTCTGGAATTATTGACATTCCCATCGGTGCCAATTTCTGACTATATCACCGCAACCGGAATTAATACCACTCGCGTCACATCATCCGCATTAAACGATCTGGATTTTTGTCTGGCACTACGAAACGCCAAGATAGCCACTACAGATACTAACTATGTTCATACCCTGGAAGGCACCAATAGGCCTAATTCGGCGTTTGCCCTAGTTAGCGGCGGAGTAGAAGATGCGGATGGCGATGGGGCAGATTTCGCTTTTGACGGCGTAAATGAGGGTGTCGGGGTTGAATTTGAATCGCCCGCTAGGCGAAGAAACGACAGTTCAACCGCCGCCCTGGTGTATGACGATCTGGTTTTCGCCATGCCCTTTAATTTGCTCGAGAGCAAGTTATCCTGCGCAGCGGCGACCATAAGTGTCACCGCCTCCGCCAATGTGGCCATAGCCGCAGCCCACGGTCTGGTCCAGGGGGAAGACGCGCAATGGGGAGCAGAACTCGGAAGGGAAGCGGCATTGGTTGCCCAGATATTTGCAGATTTCTCCGTGGTTACCGGCGCGATTGGGATATGGGTTGCCTCAAATGACCTGGCTGGGGCTATCGGTGCGTGCTCATCAGTAGTGGTTTTGTCCTGCGCCGCTGTGGTTGCGGCAGGTATCGGATTGGGGCTGGCCATCGCAGCCGAAGTTGCGGCAGTGGCCACAGTGATCCTCACCGCTATTGCCCTGGTCGAAGCTGACAAGGCGCTCCTCGCCGCTGTTAATACGGTACCCGGTTTATACGATCATGCTGAAAAAACCCGCATTGATGCATTGGAGGCAGACACCCTGGGAGGCCAATGGTGAGGCGGCAGTGGCAAAATATTCGATGTGGCGGATTTAGTCTTTTACTGCTATCGATTTGGATGATTGGCCTTGGTCTTGCTGTGGCTGTACTGCTTGCGCTACAACCCAATCGTTCAGATCAGATTCGTATTGATAAAACCATTCGCACCATGGAAGATGCCCAGGGTAATGTACTGGCGTTTGTTGTGGAGAATTATCGATTGCCGGTGCCGGATACCGATGCCCCGGCTGCTGGAACCTATGGATCTGAAAATGCCGGGGCCGATTCTGGTGCATTGCCATTTCGTACCATGGAGTTGCCAGTTCCGGTTCTCGACCAGGCAAGCCTGCCATTGCGTTATGCGCCCTACCGTAATAATGGAACCAATGACGCGGACCTTGCCAGCGCCACTTCACTTTATACCCCCGCACTACCTGATCTGGATGACCTGAATACCTACGACAAAGATGGTGATGGCAGTAGTGATTTTAGTTGCGTGACCCCGCCCACCTCTCCCGTCAACTTGCTGGATTTTTGTACCGCCCTGGAAAATGCAGAGGCGCTTGCGCCAGATGGGGACTATGCCAATACCGGACCGGGCGTGGTTAATGCCGCTTATGTGCTGGTCAGTGGTGGCCTGGAAGATGCTGACGGAGATGGTGCGGATAGCTCCCTGGACGGGGCCAACGACGATGGCGATGTTAGTTTTGAGGACCCAGCCCGGGGCCGGGAAAAAGGCTATGACGATATTGTCCGGCCGGTCCCATTTAGCGCCCTTCAACGGGAGCTTTCCTGTGATGCATTAGTCGGGTCATTAGATTTACTGGTTGCTACCGCGGATGATGCAGCAAATCTGGCCAATAACACCGAGGTAGCCCAATTTCAGGCCGAGGTGGATGTTGCCCTTGAAGCCGTGGGTTTGGCCATAAATGCCGTCATTCTGGTTAACGCAGTTCTTAGTGCCACCGCAGCAACCTCCGAGGCGATACAGGCCTGTATTAATGCAGTTGCGTCTCTCGGTGTTCTTACTGCGGGTTGCGTGGCAGCCACCGCTGCAGCTGTATCCGCGGTGATTGCCGCTGTTGCTGCAGGGATCGATTTGGCTTTGTCTGTAGCCAGCCTGGGAACTGCCATCGCCCTGTTGGTCGAAACCACGCGCCTGAATGGTGCAACCCATCAGCATACCTGCGACATCTTTGATGATGTCATCGCCGCGGATGCGCGAGGCGGATTGTTATAGGCATTGCTGCGTCTATATAAAACTTATTGGCTTAAAAAAATTTGAGTCACCCAGTTTTCCACCCTGGATTAAATGAATCTGCTCTAAAAAGCAAACCTTTGTTGTCGTCTAATTAAAAAGTTAAATGTAAATTTTAATACAGTTACGCGTAAAATCAGCCCCATTAAAATCCTCCAAATCGAGAACCGATTTTCGATGCAGTATAAATTCACCAAAATGCAGTCCCTGGGCAATGACTTTGTCATGCTCAATGGCGTGGCTGAGCAGATCCAGATTTCTGAAGCAATTGCCCAACATATTGCGGATCGGCATTTTGGCATTGGCTGCGATCAAATTTTATTGGCGGAAACGGCCACGAAAAATCAGGATGACGGACGCCAAAGCGATTATGGTTTAAGAATATTTAATAGCGATGGCAGTGAAGTTGGGCAATGTGGAAATGGCGCCAGATGTTTTGTTCGATATTTGCATGACCAAGGATTAACAACAAAATCCACGGTTGAGATTGAAACAATTACCACCCGGTTGCATCTGAAATTGAATCAGGATGAAACCGCAACCGTAGGCATGGGCGTTCCCGTTTTTGAACCGGGAAAGATCCCATTGGATATGCCTGAGCAAAAATTGGATTATAAAATTGTGACCGAGTTGGGTGAAATAGAATTCAGTGCCTTGGCCTTAGGAAATCCCCACTGTGTCATTTCCGTTGCCGATGTTGAAACGGCGGATGTGGAAAATATCGGGCCGTTGTTGGAATCCCATTCAATTTTTCCAAAACGGGCAAATATTGGATTTGTTGTGCAGATTTCCAGGGAAGAATTAAAGCTGCGGGTTTATGAGCGCGGTGCGGGGGAAACCCTGGGTTGTGGCAGTGGCGCATGCGCGGCCGCGGTGTTGGGAATTGAGCACGGGCAGCTCGAATCGAAAGTTAAGGTAACATTGCCTGGGGGTAGTATCTGGATCGAATGGCGCGGTGGCGATTCAGAGGTGTTTCTCACCGGGCCAGTTCATCATGTATTTCAAGGTGTTATTGACATTTAAATTTCAGCCCAGCGAAATCTAACATTTCCCTATGATCTTAATCTCGTCATCCCGGAAAATTCTGCCGGGAGCAGAATTTCGCGTAGCCCCAACGGGGTGAGTATCAGGGATGATACGAACAAACCCGCAGGATATCTACACGTCACCCCGGAAAACCGCAGGGAAATTGGAACATTTCCCCTGCGACCTGGTATTCAATTTGAAAATAATCATCACGCTGCTCCCACCCCCGTCATCCCGGAAAGGGCGAAGCACTTATCCGGGATCCAGTTATTCTTCGTATTGAGATTATCTGAATCGGATATATGGATCCCCGATCGGAGTCGGGGATGACGGCGGTATAGAGGATAGTGTTCAACTACCGTACTACCCAAGGCGTGGATTTCTGCAAGCCCGAAGAGGTGTGCCTAACATCCCTTTTGAATTGCGTATTCGGTCTCAAAATTATAGTCAACATGCCCCAGTCCCGTCATCCCGGAAAATTCTGCCGGGAGCAGAATTTCGCGTAGCCCCAACGGGGTGAGTATCAGGGATGATACGAACAAACCCGCAGGATATCTACACGTCACCCCGGAAAACCGCAGGGAAATTGGAACATTTCCCCTGCGACCTGGTATTCAATTTGAAAATAATCATCACGCTGCTCCCACCCCCGTCATCCCGGAAAGGGCGAAGCACTTATCCGGGATCCAGTTATTCTTCGTATCGTGATCATGTTGGCCCGTTGTATGGATCCCCGATCGGAGTCGGGGATAACGGCGGTACGGAGGATATCGTGCAACAACAGCACTGCCCAGGGAGTTAACTTCTGCAATCCCAAAAGGAAATCGAAGATTTCGGTATGCATGCCACCATTGGCATTGATGCAGGTTATAATTACCCACTAACGTAATTACAATGATTTAACGTTATGCCCAAAACTCAGGAAGTCATCGATTATCTCAAAGATAACCCCTCATTCTTCCTCGAAAATCAGGAATTGCTAGGTCAGCTGGATTTCGGCGGGGTCAATGGCGCGACGCCATTTTATGAAAGACAGCTCGAAGTTCTAAAGCAAAGAGAAAGCCAGCAGCAAAATAAAATTGACCTGATTGTTCATAGCGCAAAGAATAATCAACGCCTTGAAACAGATTTACTGGATATGGCAGTACGACTGCTTAGTCTGGAGCAAATCCGGCGAGATTCTCTGGATTTGGTATCGGGTTTGGTCATGCGGCAGTTTAACGTCAAGGATGCGGTATTTATGCTAAACACAAAAAATGGCGATATACGCCATGAAAAGTATGATGAAGTCCGGCAACGGGTAGCCCACAAAAGCAGTGTTTGCGATGACCGGGTTTCAACCAGCTTGATGGAATCAGTATTTGGTGAACAGCCCGGAGATATCGGCTCTTGTGCATTTGTGCCACTGGTTTTCGAGGATAAAATTATTGGGGTGATGGTCATGGGATCTACTGACAGCACGCGATTTGAACCCGGAATAGGGGTGGTATATCTCGATCGATTGGGACTTTTGCTCGGCGGTTATTTTCAGAGTCTAAAATAATCCCATGAACACGCTCCAGGATCAGGTTGATTGTTTTCTGGAATCTCTGACTCAGGAAAGACGGTTATCTGCCAACACCGTGCAGGCCTATGGTCGTGATCTCCAGGAACTGGCCCAGTTTGCCACCGATAATGGAATTATTAATTGCTCTGAAGTAACCATCCAGCAAGCCCGGTATTTTCCCGCCACACTGCATCAACGCGGATTATCCGGGCGCAGTATCCAGCGCATGCTTTCAGCCTGTCGGGCTTTGTACCGATTTTTATTGAAACACGGCGAGGTGCAGGCGGATCCATTCCAGGGTATAGCGGCACCAAAATCGCCGAAAAAACTACCCGAAACCCTGAGCGTTGATGAGCTAAGCGAATTACTCGAACAACACGATGGTTCGATTACAGGTCAGCGCGATCACGCCATGCTGGAATTATTTTATTCCTCGGGTTTACGCTTAGCAGAACTGGCTTCTTTGGATGAAAATTCCATTGATTTTCAGGAGCGTCAAATTGTCGTAACCGGAAAAGGCAATAAACAACGTTTGGTGCCGGTTGGCAGAAAGGCGGTGAGGGCGGTTAAGATCTGGCTAACCGCCCGACCAGAAATGGCCGAGCCTGGGGAAAAGGCGCTGTTTGTGAACCACAACGGACAAAGAATAAGCGTACGTGGGATTCAATTTCGACTTAGCCAATGGGCCAAACAAAAAGGTCTTGGGCGGCCATTGCATCCCCATATGCTGCGTCATTCGTTTGCCAGTCATGTCCTCGAATCCAGCGGCGATCTTCGTGCGGTTCAGGAATTACTCGGTCATTCAGATATTGCCACAACCCAGATCTATACCCATCTCGACTTCCAGCATCTGGCGAAGGTTTATGACAAGGCTCATCCCAGGGCGAAAGCTAGAAAAAAGACCAGATCAAAAAAACTGTCAGGAAAAACAGTGGAGTGAATTGGTTTGGGGTGGGCCGTAGTCGATGGTGCAGAAAATTAGAAGAATCCACAACGCTGTCATCCTGAATCGCGTAGCGATGAAGGATCCACACCAACATATGAGAACCTGTTGGGATTCGACCATATTGTTGGGTAGATCCTTATCCAGGGCTCAGGACAGGTGGATTCCGGATATTCGTTCGGAATTGTTCGTATCATCCCTGATACTCACCCCGTTGGGGCTACGCGAAATTCTGCTCCCGGCAGTATTTTGTTCGTATCATCCCTGATACTCACCCCGTTGGGGCTACGCGAAATTCTGCTCCCGGCAGAATTTTCCGGAATGACGTAGGTCGAGTCAGTTCTAACCATCCCGTCATCCCCGCGAAAGCGGGGATCCCGTCCCAACCGAACCGAAAGCCCCAGATCTGGCCGAAATAATAAAAAATCAATCATATTTTTTTTAAAACTGGTTTTTGCCAGTTATTTCTATCCCAATTGATTTGTAATTGCACATTGATATAAATGGGCATCGCGGATATTATTCGCCGTCAAATTTTTTACAGCTAAATTCTTTTTAATGGAGCAATTGCAATGATTCAATTACTACCTGTGATACTGGGTGGGGTAGGCCTTTTGGTCGCCCTGCTGGTCTATCGAATGGTTCTAAAATATCCAGCGGGCGAAGGCAAAGTAGCCGATATCGCCGAGAAAATTCATCGCGGCGCAATGGTGTTTATGCGTCGGGAGTATACCTACTTGCTGGTGTTTGTCGCCGTAGTCGCGGTTCTGATTCTTATTTCGGATCTGGGTGCAAAAACCACTCTGGCATTTCTGGTTGGTGCAGGTTGCTCAGGCATCGCCGGCTACCTTGGCATGATTGCAGCAACGAGAGCTAATGTTCGGACAACCACTGCTGCACAACAATCAGGAGCTGAAGGTGCTCTGGCAGTTGCTTTCTTTGGTGGCTCGGTAATGGGGTTATGTGTGGCTTCAATGGGATTATTGGGAATCGGATTTTTGTACCTGCTATTTGGTGGCGATCCTGAAACCGCCCATGTCATTCATGGATTCGGAATGGGCGCTTCTTCTGTTGCTCTTTTCTCTCGTGTTGGCGGCGGCATTTTCACCAAGAGCGCTGACGTCGGCGCTGATCTGGTTGGTAAAATTGAAGCAGGCATTCCCGAAGACGACCCAAGAAACCCTGGGGTAATTGCAGACAACGTTGGTGATAACGTCGGCGACGTTGCTGGCATGGGTTCAGATATTTTTGAATCGTATTGCGGGGCAATCATCGCAACCATCGCCATAGCATCTACCTTGCCGACGGCTGTTTTTGCGGTCATCGGTGAACAGGCAACGCTAATGTTTCTGCCGCTGGCCCTGGCATCTGCAGGACTGGTTTGCTCGATCCTGGGTATTGCCATTGTAAAAATAAACTCAGCCAAATCACCAGAATTGGCTTTGAGAATTGGCACTATCGGTACCACCATCATATTTATGGCTGTAGCCTATTTTGTCATTCAATACATGCAGGTCAGCGTCAATGTATGGGGCGCAGTTGTGGTTGGTGCTTTGGGCGGAATTGGTATCGGATTAATCACCGAATACTATACTGGTGGAAAACCAGTTCGAGAAATCGCCAAGAGCGGTGAAACCGGTCCCGCAACGGTTATGATTTCTGGTCTGGCCATCGGTATGGAATCTGTTGTTGTTCCTTTGCTGATCATCGCTGCTATTATTCTGATTTCAAGCGAGCTGACCGGATTGTATGGCGTGGGTATTGCGGCGGTAGGCATGCTGGCAACGGTTGGCATTACCATGGCCATCGATGCTTATGGCCCGGTGGCTGACAATGCTGGCGGTATTGCGGAAATGGCTGGCATGGGTGAGGAAGTTCGCGAGA
Source organism: Candidatus Spongiihabitans sp. (assembly GCA_965237725.1). Taxonomy (GTDB): domain Bacteria; phylum Pseudomonadota; class Gammaproteobacteria; order Arenicellales; family Poriferihabitantaceae. The sequence goes on along the minus strand of OZ250151.1, from coordinate 1,627,674 downwards.
TTACGGACTCACTTGATGAGCTCGGCAACACCACTGCGGCTATCGGTAAAGGCTTTGCCATCGGTGCAGCGGCTTTAGCGGCGCTGGCCATTATTTCTGCTTTCATCGAAACTGTTTCACAGCTGAATCCTGGATTTTCCCTGGAACTGAGCAATCCGTTTGTTCTGGCTGGCATGTTCATTGGTGGTATTTTTCCATTCCTGGTTTCCAGTATCACCATGAATGCGGTGGGTGCCGCAGCATTCGAAATGATCCATGAAATACGTCGACAATTCCGAGAAATACCCGGTCTGATGGAGGGTACCGCGGAACCTGATTCTGATCGTTGCATCGATATTGCAACCCGGGCGGCCTTGAGGCGAATGATATTGCCTGGTGTAATCGCCGTAGCGGCACCACCCGTAGTTGGGTTTGTCCTTGGCGCTGAAGCATTGGGCGGCATGCTCGGTGGTGCATTGCTTGGCTGTGTACTGATGGCATTAACCATGGCTAATGCCGGTGGTGCCTGGGACAATGCCAAAAAATACGTTGAGAAAGGCAACCTGGGCGGAAAAGGTTCTGATGTCCACGCCGCTGTTGTTGTTGGTGATACCGTGGGTGATCCATTCAAGGATACTTCCGGACCATCAATGAACATTTTGATTAATGTTATGGCTATCGTCAGTCTGGTTATCGCACCTCTACTGTAGAAACCCTGTTCAATAAAAGGCCACCCTGGGTTAACCAGGGTGGCCTTTTTTATGTACAGGATGTACGGTATGCCGCGGGCGCAGGGACGCGCAGGAGCGGTGCATGTACAGGATGTACGGGCCGGTTTTTGCTCCTGCAAAACCGGCATTTCCGCCATCCCCCTGATCGGAGTCAGGGGCAGGCTATGGCGGTCGTATGTCGCGGGTTTCAAAACGGTCGTCATCCCGGAACCCTGAAAGGGTATCCGGGATCCATGCTTGGAACTGAGAACTTGTCAAGATTTGACCTTTTTGTTGGATAGATCCTTCGCCAAGGCTCAGGACAGGTGGATTCCGGATAGGTCTCCGACCTTCCGGAATGACGGAGTGGGAGGTTAGCCTGCGGCCCCGCCTTCCCCCTGATCAGAGCTTGTGCCCAGCTTGACTGGGCATCAGGGGCAGTCCATGGTGGTCACGCGCAGGAGGGTTGCTTGCCTATAACGTCTTTGGGTTTACCGAACTAAAAACGGCAATTTCGGCACTTCCCCCTCCAATTTTGCTAAGCTATCCTGAAAATGTAATTTAATTTTCGATTTGCATATTCTCCACGTTGTTCCCTCAATCGCGCCACGATATGGTGGCCCCAGTCAGGTTGCCATTGAAATGTGTCAGTGGTCAGAAAAGTCTTCCATTGAAATTGATCTGGTAACCACCAATGCCGATGGACAAGGTGTGCTCGATGTTCCCCTCGATCAATGGACAGACTACCAGGGAATCAATACCCGATTTTTCAACCGCGATTTCAGTGAATCTTTCAAGTATTCCTTTGGGATCAGCTCCTGGTTAAAACGAAATGTTAAAAACTATGACCTCGTGCATATCCACGCTGTTTTTTCCCATGCCTCAATCGCCGCTGCCCAGGCGTGCAAGGCATCAAATACCCCATACATAATCCGCCCGCTGGGCACGCTGGATCCCTGGTCGGTGTCGCAAAAATCATTTCGAAAACAATTGTTTTTGAAAGCCGCGGTGAAAAATTTATTGAATAGCGCATGCGCCATTCAATATACATCTGATATGGAAAAGCAAACAACAGAATCGTTTCATGGGCTGGAACGGGGCGTGGTTATTCCCAACGGAATCGATGTGCAAGGTTATGAATCTGAGACTGGAGATGACAACCGATTTCAAATCGAATTTCCCGAACTCAAGTCCAATTCATATTTGTTGTTCATGGGGCGTATTGCAGAGAAAAAAAATATTGCGTCTTTGTTAGAAGCGTTTGCAAGGGTCAAGCAGGAAAAAAATCTGGAAAATTTACAACTGGTTATTGCGGGTGAGGGCGATCTTGGGTTTATGAAACAAATTCGCGAATTGGCGACTGCTAACCCCAATAACGATCAAATTCACTGGACTGGATGGGCTACGGGCAAATCCAAACAATTGCTTTATCAAAACGCCAAATTGTTTGTGCTGCCGTCGATGAATGAAAACTATGGCATTGTCGTCGCAGAATCCCTTGCATCCGGAGTGCCGGTATTAATCAGCGATCAGGTTTATCTATATCCTGAAGTTGAAAAATCGAAATGTGGCTGGGTCTGGAATAAAGGTGGTTCTCTGGGTGATTCATTGGCTGATTCGTTGCTTGAGGCGTTAAATTCCAATGAGCTTAAAATTCGGGGAGCCCGTGGTACAGAACTGGTCAATACCAAATACAATTGGCCCGTGGTGATTTCAAAACTAAAACAAATCTATGATCAGAACACTCTCGGTTCAGCCAAAGATCAGGCTGAGTAAGGAAGTCGATCTGAAATTTCAATGAAAAAAAATCCAGTAAAAAACTCTGAGGAAATCACACCGGTACTGTTGACCCTGAATGAGGAACCCAATATTGAGCGCATAATATCGAGACTGACCTGGGCCAATGAAATTGTGGTTGTTGATAGTGGCAGCGAAGATCATACCGTTGAAATTTTAAACAGTTTGCCTAATGTCCGGGTCATTCATCGCAAATTTGACAATCATGCCAGTCAGTGGAGCTTTGCCGTTCACGAAACCGCAATCAAAACCCCGTGGGTACTGGCCATGGATGCGGATTATCTTTTGTCCGAGCAGCTGGTCGAGGAATTATCTACCCTGAAACTAGGTGATGGTTGTGACGCATATAGCGCACCATTTATTTACTGTATTGACGGCAAGCCGATTAATGGATCGTTGTACCATCCAGTAACCGTGTTATTTAAGAAAGACAGGTCGCACTACATCCAGAATGGACATACCCAACGGGTGCAGATAAAGGGCGCTGTGGGGACATTGCAGTCAACCATATTTCACGACGACCGAAAACCATTTAAATCCTGGCTAGGCTCCCAGAAAAAATACGCCATTCTCGAAGCCAGGCTTATACTGGGTTCCAGATTTAAAGAGTTATCCCTGCCCAATCGTGCGCGCAAACTGTTGGTGATAACCCCCATACTGGTACCGCCGTATGTGTTATTCGTCAACGGCGTCATATTCAACGGCTTACGCGGACTGCGTTATGCGGTCGAACGATTTATCGCGGAAGCCCTGATTTCGTATTATCAGGTACTGAGGAAATAGGACGAATTCGATGCCCTTGCCGGGATTTCAGGCCTAATTCCTTGGTTTGTTCCCCAGATTGGCGACCCGGGGCATGACCCAGGCCATGAACATTCTTCTCTACAATTTGAACGCGGTTTTGAGTTTTTTCTTCACCGCCATGTTTTTTAAACGCACATAATCAGGTAGTCCATCCTTGAATTTTGGATAATCTTCACCCGCCATCAGTGGACCCAAATAATCCCTGCATCTCTGCGTGATTCCCAGACCGTCGGAACTAATGAAATTACGTGGCATCATTTTTTCGACATTGGCGACCCGTCCTAGTTTTGCTTTACCGATTTTCCAGCGATAGGGTTTGTTACTAACCCTGACAATAGTCGGCATCACCGAATTTTCACCTTTTAATGCAAATTCAACCGCCGCCTTGCCAACAGCATAGGCCTGGTTAACATCGGTCTTCGATGCAATATGTCGCGCCGCACGCTGCATATAATCTGCAACTGCCCAATGGAACTTATAACCCAGGTCCGCTTTGACCATATTGGCAACCACCGGCGCAACTCCACCAAGCTGGGCATGGCCGAAGGCATCAAACAGGCCCTGATCGGATAGAAACTTGCCATTGCGATCGCATACCCCTTCGGAAACCACAACGGATACATAACCGAACTGGTTAACCTTTTGTTTCACCGCAGTCATGAATATTTTGCGGTTAAACGGAATTTCCGGGAACAGGACGATAACCGGAATTTCGGTTTTACTGTCTGATGCCATGGCCCCAGCGGCGGCAATCCAGCCCGCATGTCGACCCATGACTTCGAGCACAAAAACCTTGGTTGACGTTTTTGCCATGGAGGCCACATCAAAGCTGGCTTCTCGGGTAGACGTTGCAATGTACTTTGCAACCGACCCAAACCCCGGGCAATTGTCGGTGATGGGCAGGTCATTATCCACAGTTTTGGGGATGTGGATGGCCTGGATCGGATATTTAAGCGTCTTTGAAAGCTGGGAAATTTTAAGACAGGTATCCGCAGAATCACCACCACCATTGTAAAAAAAGTAGCCGATATTGTGGGCTGAGAATACTTCAATCAATCTTTCATATTCACGCCGATTTTCTTCCAGGCTTTTTAATTTATAGCGACACGAACCGAATGCGCCGGATGGGGTGTATCGCAACCTGGTGATATTTGCAGCGGATTCCCGGGAGGTGTCGATCAGATCTTCTGTTAATGCGCCGATAATGCCATTTCTACCGGCGAGCACCTTGCCAATTTTTGAATTATTTTTTCGACAGGTTTCGATTACCCCTGCAGCGGAGGCGTTTATTACGGCGGTGACACCGCCGGATTGTGCATAAAATGCGTTTTTAACGGTTTTCATTATTACAATAAATGGTTTACTAAATAGGTTATTTTTCAATAGCTTATGGATAGTACAACTAGTTCGAGTGTTGGATTTCCCGGGTCTGATCTAACTGGGCGGTTAAAACTCCAGTCACGCATTGCTCGAGATCTGCATATTCTTCTGTTTCTGTACCAAACTTATCGTGGGGCGTATAGAAAAATTGTGTTCGATATTGCAAGGGCGCAATTTTAAAAACTACAAAATTTGCGCCTTGTTCGTACCAGAATACCGTTGGGCAACTTGTGGAATTGTCAGCGGTTTTATCGGTTAAAAATTCACAGTCAGCCAGTTCAATTTCCACATCTTTTTTATAATGCCGGGCCAGAATCCCACGTACAAGCTGGAGTTCATAATCGGTAAATTCGGGAATTGGAGCCATCTGAACACAAACGATATCGCGAGGTATGGAGTTTACAATAATTCTGCGCGATGTGTATTCCCGGGAATTTGAATCACTACTGGTTGATACGAAGCTGGATCGGCATTATGGGTGATTTCCGGGATTAACTTAAATCGCCAGGAATCTTTGCCAAAGACGTTGTATTAAACCGTGACTTCAGTCCTAAAATACAGCGGTTTTACTTGAATTTTTGCGCTAAACGGGTTAGATTCCGCAACCCTTTGAAGGTCTTCGAACTAATACTATGAAACGTACATTTCAACCCAGCGAATTGAAGCGAAAAAGAACCCATGGGTTCCGCGAACGCATGCGTACCCGTGGTGGACGAGCGGTGATAAACGCTCGTCGAGCCAAAGGCCGCGCTCGTCTGAGTGCCTAAAAAACCTGATCCATGCCGCAGTCTGCGGCCGGCCTTGAACGCCAATACAAACTGCTGAATAAAGCACAATTCAGTTCGGTTTTCAGCCAGAGAAAATCAGTACACGGGAAATTCTTTGGCATCCATGTTTTGAACAATTCGCTGGATCACCCCAGGATGGGGTTGACCGTATCCAGACGGGTTAGTAAAAAAGCGGTTCAACGAAACCGAATTAAACGACAGATTAGAGAATCATTTCGTTTAAATCGAAAAGATTTGCCCTCAATCGATTTCGTAGTGGTATCGAAAGTCGGTTGTGAAAGCCAGGAAAACCGGAGGTTACGGATTGAACTGGATATGTTGTGGAACAAAGCGAGTCAAAAATGCGAATAATTTTAGTTGGGTTAATTAAACTTTATAAAATTTTACTCAGCCCCTTTATTGGACAGCACTGCAGGTTTCAGCCTGGCTGCGCGAACTATACTATGGAAGCAATTTCAACCCACGGATCGATTCACGGAATCTGGCTCGGAATGAAACGAATTGGCCGATGCCACCCATGGAATGAAGGCGGATATGATCCTGTCCCAGATTTGGTCACAGCTCGTGGAGCCGCAGCTCAAGGGCCTGAATCTCAATAAATTAATAACAAATATCTTTAAATGCAATTTCAACGAATAATGCTTTTTGTTGCGCTGGGTTTGGTGCTGGTGATGCTTTGGCAATCCTGGATTGAGTTTCAGGGGAAACATTTGGCAGCCGAAATCGAGCTTCAATCCCAATCTTCAGAATCCACTGACGGCACAGTTAGTAATATCACTGAAGACGTGCCGGATGCGCCAGAAGTTACGGTTGCGAGCAATGGTGAAGCCAATGATGTGGTAGAGCCGGTTAGTGTTGACGTTGTTAGCGAAGGTAAAATTATCAATATCGTCACCGATCTGGTAAACGCCCAGATCGACACCCATGGCGGTGATCTTGTTCGTGTGGAGTTGATTAAACACCCAGTCAGTGTGGACACTCCAGACCAGCCATTTGTGCTGATGCACCGGGATAGCCAGTCGTTATTCGTCGCCCAAAGCGGCTTGATCGGAAAAGATCGGGAATACCCAAACCACAATGTAAAGTACGCCGCATCCAAACTCGACTATCAATTGGGAGATGATGACTCTCTGGATGTGGTTCTAAGCTGGACTGCACCGGATGGTATAAATTATGAGAAAGTGTTTCATTTTACCCGAGACAGTTATCGCATCGAAGTTGATTTTCGAATTGCGAATAACAGCGATCAACCCTGGGTGGGATTTGGCTATGGTCAATTAAAACAGACTGAAATAGTTCAGGAAGGGTCCATGGGATTTCTTGGCCGGCTACCGAGTTATAACGGTGCGGCAATTTATACCGAGGAAGAAAAATACGAAAAAATTGACTATGGTGAAATTCAGGACGGACCGTTGAATGTCACCACCCCCGGCGGTTGGGTGGCGATGTTGCAGCACTATTTTGTCTCTGCATGGTTGCCAGATTCTGCGGGAACCTATCAGTTGTATTCCGGGGTTACTAAAAACACGCTGGTCCCGCAATACCGGATTGGTTATAAAACTACGGTTCCGCTAACTCTGCAAGCTGGTGAAAGTGGCGTAATCAATACCGCATTATATGTTGGGTCCAAAGAACAGGTCAGGCTTGATCAGCAAAATGCCGAAGGTTTGAAACTGACCGTGGATTACGGCTGGTTAACGCCCATAGCCAGTCCGTTATTTTGGCTGTTAATTAAAATTTTCGGCCTGGTGCAAAACTGGGGTTGGGCCATTGTTTTATTGACCCTTTTGGTTAAAGCAATTTTCTATCCATTGTCAGCTGCCAGTTACAAGTCCATGGCAAAAATGAAGAAGTTGCAACCGCGCATGGCAACATTGAAAGAACGGTACACCGACGACAAACCTAAGTTTCAGCAGGAAATGATGAAATTGTACAAGGCAGAAAAGGTCAATCCCGCTGGAGGTTGTTTGCCGGTTCTGGTGCAGATTCCAGTATTCATTTCGCTTTACTGGGTGTTGCTCGAAAGTGTGGAGTTGCGACAGGCTGATTTTATGTGGTGGTTGAATGATTTGTCACTGCCCGACCCCTATTTTGTTTTACCGATTATTATGGGGGCTTCAATGATTGCCCAGCATTTTCTCAATCCTGCGCCGGTGGATCCCATACAAAAGAAAATCATGATGGCATTGCCATTTGTATTCACGATTTTCTTCCTGTGGTTCCCCGCAGGGCTGGTGCTTTACTGGGTTGTAAATAACCTGCTGTCCATTGCTCAGCAATATCAAATAACACGGAAGTACGCAAATACCTGATTCAAAAAAATCTGGCAACGAAATAACCGATCGTGGCGAACGTGACTTTGGCGGTTTTACAGACGGCGTAGACAATATCGTAGCTGTGGCGACGCCGCCCGGTAAGGGTGGAATTAGCATTGTTCGACTATCGGGACCCGATACTGATAAATACGCTGAAGCATTGATGGGGTCATGCCCGCCTCCGCGCCAGGCAACCAATACGGATTTCAAAGCACAAGATGGGTCTGCAATTGATTCTGGAATTGGCCTGTTCTTTAGGGCGCCTCAAAGTTACACCGGAGAACACGTGCTCGAACTCCAGGCCCATGGCAGTCCAGTTGTCATGCAAATGCTGATCAGTCGCTGCCTGGAGCTCGGCGCCAGACTGGCGCGACCAGGGGAGTTTAGTGAACGTGCATTTTTAAATGGACGCCTCGATCTAACCCAGGCGGAAGCTGTGGCGGACTTAATTGAAAGTAGCACAGAATCCGCAGCGCGCTCAGCCCTCAAATCGCTACAGGGTGTATTTTCCGAAAAAGTTTATCAGCTGGTAGATGAAGTTACCCAACTTCGCATATTTGTCGAAGCGGCCATCGATTTTCCCGACGAGGAAATTGATTTCCTCGAAGACAACAATGTAGTTGCTCAACTGGAAACATTGAAATCCACATTCGCTGAGCTAAGGCGATCGGTAAAGCAGGGAAAGTTATTGCGCGATGGCCTTAAGGTTGTGCTGACCGGATTGCCCAATGCAGGAAAATCCAGTTTGTTAAATGCCCTGTCCGAAGAAAATCGTGCCATTGTCAGCAGTATCCCAGGGACAACCCGAGATGTACTCGAACAAATTATTCAGATTGATGGTATGCCCATTGAAATTATTGATACTGCGGGCATTCGTGACACAACTAATGAAATTGAGGCTGAGGGTGTGCGTAGAGCATTGCACGCTCAACAAAAGGCAGACCTGATAATTCTGGTAGTGGATGATTCCCAGACCGACGACAAGCAATCAACGGATTTGATGGATGATCAAACCACTACGCTGCCGGTGATCCTGGTTAGAAATAAAGTGGATCTGACTAACCGCCAGGACATAAATTCGAAACTAGAGGTTTGTGTATCCGCTTTAACCGGCCAGGGACTTTCATTGTTAAAACAGAAAATCAAAAACCTTGCCGGATTTCGTCAAAGTGATGACAGCCAGTTCGTTGCACGTCAACGCCATGTTGATGCATTGCAAAGAGCGGAAGCTCATTTGCTCAGGGGGCTGGAACAGCAGTCTAGATTCAGCGCTGGAGAGGTGTTAGCCGAAGAGTTGGCTGGGTGCCAGAAAGTCCTGGGAGAAATTACAGGAGAAGTTTCAAGTGATGATCTGTTGGGACTAATCTTCGGTTCTTTTTGTATCGGCAAATAATCGTAATAGAAAAAAATCGTAATAGACGGGCAGCTGGTTATTCCAGCACCCTAAACCAATTCTTAGACCAATATTTGGACCAATATATATAAATGAACGGGATATTGTTAATATTAGAGGCTCCTTAGAGATTGTCCCAGTATTAACCCCTAAATTGACGCTTCAGGATCAGATATGACTACCACGCCATCGACACATAATTATACCCGCAATATTCTCCTGCAAATGTTGCTGGTAATGGCACTAATTGCCAGTGTAGTTTTCTGGCAACGGGAAGTGATTTATCAGATCTACGTTGCCAATCAGGTTAACGCCGTGGGCTGGGCGGTTAATGGTGGGATCATGGCGCTGTTTTTTAGCGGCATTGCGCAACTCATTAAACGCTTTTTTGAATATCGAAACGAAGAGCAGGCAATAAATCGGTTCAAGGGAAATGTGGCAAATAACGAGGAACCATTGCTGGAAATATCCCAAAGCAGCATGGTGGCGCAACGCTTCTTGACCCTGAAGTCTTTAAACCGACGCAGAGCAACCATTAATCAAAATGCCCTGGCGGCAACATTGCTGGCGTCGGAATCAAGCCGCAACAGTTTTCTCAAGTTTGTTCACAACGTCTTAATCCTGACCGGGGTATTCGGCACTATCATTTCTCTGTCGATATCACTTTTGGGCGCATCTGATATTTTACAGGGTGGTGGTCAGGCTGGAAGTTTGCTGGAAGGTCGGGAAGCAGCCCAGGCCAGCGGTCTGGGCACTATGATATTTGGCATGTCTACGGCGCTGTCGACCACACTAAGTGCAATTATTGCTTATCTGTTTTTTGGTTATTTTTACATCAAACTTACCGATACCCAGACTTTTTTGATTAGTAAAATTGAAGAGGTCACGGCGACAACCTTATTGCCCCATTTACAGTTGAACCAGGATAGCATCGCCAGGGATTATTCAGAAAGTATTCGCGCTGCTAACGAGTTGATTCAAAAACTCGACGATTCCCAGCAAAAATATGCAGATTCAGCGGACTCTCTGAGAAAAGCAACCCAGTCCCTGGCCAGAAAGATAACCCCAGCCGAAGACCTTCCGGCTGAAAATCAGGAATTGGTTGCATTGATGCGTGAGGTGCTGGAACTGCAACAACAGACCAATAAACAAAATGCCCAAAGCATGAGTGAGGTGGTTGGATTATTGCAACGGGGATTTCGATTGCGCTCCGAAAGCGAATCATCCTGAGACAAATTAAATGCCCGAATCCCACGGCTTCATAGACTTAAGAATTGGTCACGGTGCCTCGGGCATCGGTGATGACAGTGTGTGGCCGTCTTTCACCGATATCATGACCGTCATCGTGATGATATTTTTGATGGCGCTGGTGGTAATTATGGTGCGAAATTTTGAACTCGACCGCCAGCTCATCTCCACAATTTCAGATAAGGAGGCAGCGTCGCTCGCCAATCAGGACCTGGTCCAACGCCTGGTTCAGGTGGAAGGCACACTGGAACAAACCATAAATCAAAGGGAACAATTAAAACTCAATCTCGACCAGGAGTTGCAACGCCTGTCGGAAATCATGACTGATCAGGATTTGCTGCAAGCGAAATTTACAGCCACAGTAGCTGAGCGGGAGAAACTCAGTAGGGATCAGGAATTGCTGGAAGCAAAGCTAACAGCCACCGTCGCCGAGCGAGAGAAGCTTAGTGCCGACCAGGAAGTGGCGGTTGCTGAGATAAGTAAATTAACCGAAAGCGAGCTCGCGCTAAATCGAATCATAGACAAGCTGGACAAAAATTTTGCTACCCTGGAATTGAAGTCAAGTGAAAAAATTGCCGCACTGACATCGGACAATCTGTCTTTGAATGAGAAACTGACGAGAATTTCCAGTGATCTGGGTGAAGTTAAATCCATCCTCAAACAAAGTGAAACCCAAAACCTGGAATTATCCGAGGAAGTGACCAGTTTGCAAACCGTAAAAGCAACTATCGAAGCTGAGTTCGATCTGGCAAATCAGGAGTTGCTCACCCTGGCTCAATTAGTAGAACAGCGAGAGCTGGAAAATCAGGCATTGAAATCCATTGCGTCTGCAACCGAGGGTAAGTTTAATTCTTTGCAGGATGAATTTGAGTTTCTGGACAGCGAGTACCGAAAACTGATCCGGGCAGCCAGAAGCACCGCTGGAAAACAGGTTGTGGAAGTCTGGTTTGAGAAAATCGGCGATCAGTTTCGATACAGACTTAAATCCCCGGAGCAAAACCAGCCTGTGGATATGAACATAAAACAGCTAAATCAGTCTTTACTGGATTTAAAACAGCGCTTTGGCAGGTCGCTTTATACTAAAATACTGATACCCGAAGGCAGCCAATTATCCCATAGCGAAGCCTGGAGTTTTACCCAGGATATATTGCAAAAGTATGACTACTACTATCAGTAATTTTATTATCCAGATTCAATGAAATACCCTGAAAAATTTGATGTTATCGTTATCGGCGGTGGCCATGCCGGGGTTGAGGCTGCGCTGGGTGCGGCGCGCATGGATTGTAAAACCCTGCTGGTGACCCACAGCATCGAAACCATTGGGCAAATGTCCTGTAACCCGGCTATAGGCGGGATTGGCAAAGGGCATATCGTCAGGGAAATCGACGCCATGGGCGGGGTTATGGCGAGAGCTATTGATGAGGCGGGAATTCATTTTCGCGTTTTGAATTCGAGAAAAGGCCCCGCTGTTCAGGCAACCCGAGCCCAGGCTGATCGAGCGTTGTACAAGATGGCCATTCGCCGCGCAGTTGAGCATCAGAAAAACCTCACCGTGTTTCAACAATCCGTTGATGATTTGGTAGTTAACGGCGATCGGGTTACCGGTGTGCGCACCCAGCTGGGAATTGAAATCGATTCAAAGACCGTTGTTTTAACCACGGGTACATTTCTCAACGGAAAGATCCATGTTGGTATGGACAATGAAAAAGGTGGTCGGGCTGGCGATCCGCCATCCCTAGCCCTTGCTGAACGATTGCGCGAACTACCATTAATAGTTGATCGCCTGAAAACCGGCACGCCCCCAAGGATCGATGGAAAATCCATCGACTACACCGACCTGGTAACCCAGCCCGGGGACGATCCGGTTCCGGTATTTTCATTTATGGGAGATGCCAGCCAGCATCCTGAACAAATATCTTGCCATATCACCCACACCAATTCTCGGACCCACGAAATTATTAAAAATGCACTGGATCGATCGCCACTTTATAGTGGTGTGATCGAAGGCGTGGGCCCGCGTTATTGCCCATCCATCGAAGACAAGGTGGTGCGATTCGCCGAGCAGGACAGCCATCAAATATTTATCGAACCCGAAGGCCTAAATACCACCGAGGTCTATCCCAATGGTATTTCCACCAGCCTGCCGTTCGATGTGCAGTTGGAATTTGTGCGATCTATAAAAGGCTTTGAAAACGCACTGGTTACCCGACCGGGTTATGCTATCGAATATGATTTTTTCGATCCTCGAGGATTAAAAAACTCCCTGGAAACAAAGTGTATAGCCGGGTTATTTTTTGCCGGCCAGATTAATGGCACAACGGGCTACGAAGAAGCGGCGGGCCAGGGTCTTATCGCCGGTTTAAATGCAGCCCGCCTGGTTCAACAAGAAGATGCCTGGTGCCCAGGTCGGCACGAAGCCTATATCGGTGTAATGATTGACGATTTGATTACCCGGGGAACAGCGGAACCCTATCGCATGTTTACCTCAAGGGCGGAATATCGGTTGCAGTTAAGAGAAGACAATGCGGATTTGCGATTGACCGAAATGGCCCATGAGCTGGGTTTGGTAGATCAACTGCGAATGGATTTGTTTAATCAAAAACGAACCGAGATCGAAAAGGAAAAAACCAGGCTGGAGAAAACCTGGGTCCACCCCGAAAAGATAAGCCCGGAAAAAGTGAAAAGGATTCTGGGTCAGGAATTGCAAAGGGAATTTAATTTAATGGATTTGCTGCGACGACCCGAAGTCAATTATGCCGATCTGGTGGAACTTATGGATCTGAATAACCCACTTGAAGATTCGCAGAGTATTCGTCAACTCGAAATTCAAGCGCGATACAGTGGTTATATCGAAAGACAGGTGGCGGAAATCAATAGGCAGAAAAAGAGCCATAATGTGAAGATTCCGGATGATATTGATTATCACGCGATTCGCGGGTTATCGGCAGAAGTGGAACAGAAGCTCGATCAGACCAGACCCCAGACCATTGGCCAGGCATCGCGCATTCCCGGAATTACCCCTGCCGCAATTTCAATTCTACTGGTATATCTGAAAAAAATTCAGCGCGCGGCATAATCCCCGCCGCTCATAACCGCAATCGCTAAAGTGTTATTGTCGTTTAAATAAATCCATCATGAAAAGAACGTTTTTGATTGGTTATCTCATCGCTGTGGTGTTTTTCGCCTGGGGATACGCCATGGTTCGTTATCAGTTTTTTCCATGGGTGTATTTCTATCAGGTTGAGCAGGAAATAATAAATTTTATTCTGGGTGATCCAGATGAACAGGCCGAGTTGACGGAAAAGGTTGCAAACGATCTTAATATCAAGCCTGCGCGACATCTATTTAGTTATCGGCCCGACCCGGCGCGGAATCACACAGAGGTTGCAATGGAAGGCCTTAATTCGAGGCGTGGTCTGCCCATGGTCTATTCATCCCCAGAGCAGGCCAGGGGTTATCGTGTTTTATATGGAATATTTGATTATGATGATTCGCTACCAGCGGGAATTTTACTGGATGAAAATAATCAGGTCGTGCACCGATGGGTTGTGGATCGGGACGAAATGCAAAAATTGCTTGATCAAAAGAATGCCGAGGATGGTGGCAGCAGACATCTGATATCTCCAAACAAGGAGTTGTCCCAGGGTCTCGAAGTATTGCCCGATGGTTCCATTGTCCTGGTGGAAGGCAAACGAGGGAATGGCATGCATAAAATTTCTTATTGTAGTGAACTAACCTGGTCGGCACTGGGTTCTTTTCACCATTCTGTTACCCGAAACCCGGATGACGGCACATTGTGGTCACTAAATCAGGGGCAAACCCTGGTTCAGGTAGATGCTGTAACCGGCGAAAAACTTACAGTCATAACCATCGATGAAATAACCCGTGCCAATCCTTATATTTCAATATTTACACCACGTCGGGTAATTCGAACCGGAGTCGATTTGATCGACACCTGGCATGAGAACGACGTCGAAGCTCTGCCTTTAACACTGGCGTCAGCATTTCCGATGTTCGAAGCTGGAGATTTACTGGTAAGCAACCGATCGACTAATCTGGTTTATGTTATTGACCCAGATGACTTGAAAATAAAGTGGTGGCATTCAGGTACCATGCGACGCCAGCACGATCCCGACTGGATGTCTGATGGCATGATTTCCGTGTACGACAATAATATTCGGGAAACTGCCAAAGCTGAACACCCATACGATGGTGATGTTGAGCGATTTTCCAATATTGTTCGAATAGACCCAGCTACAAACCGGTCGTGGATTGAATACAACGGTCAAAACGACAATGTCTACAGCATCATTCGCGGCAGCCACCAGATTTTACCCAATGGCAATACCCTGATTACATCCCCTATCCAGGGTCGGGTAATAGAGATTAATTCCCAAGGTGAAACGGTTTTCGAGTTTGTAAATGTTTATGACGAAAACGATGCGCTGATTATTACCGAGGCGGTATGGGTACCTATGAACTATTTTGATTTTGATCCAAAAGGAAAAAGTTTGTGTAATTAGATGTAACAGTAATTAGATGTAAAAATATCATTACCATGGGAAACAACGGTACAATGATAATATTACCCGAAAACTATCTCTGCAACTGGACCCGGTGTATGGGGCAGGTCAAAATCTAAAGCCGTACATGATGCTGGTGTAGCAAGATAATTCGTTCTAATTGTTTCAAAAATTTGACATCCAAATACTATGAATGTTGACAAAAAAATAGTTTATGTTACCGGCCTGCCTCGGGCCGGATCTTCTCTCATGTGCCAGCTGCTGGGTCAGCATCCCGACGTATACAGTACCGGGCACAGTTCCCCGCTTTGTGGCTCCATCAATAATTTCCGTCAGAACATCAGCGATAGCAACTTTTTACTATCGCAGTTGGACAGTGACCTCGAACTGGTCCACAGCCGATTGCTCGCGGCAACCAGGGGTCTGATCAATGGCTGGTTCGAAGAAACAGAGTTACCGGTGGTGGTGGATAAGAACCGGGGTTGGCTAAAAATGGTTCAGATGATGGAGGTCATTGATCCGGATTTCCGGATGATCGTATGTATCCGTGATCCCCGCCAGATCATGGGTTCGATTGAGAAACAGCATGCCAGGACCCGACTACTCGATTTCCCCGATCATACTGATTCCCATACGATCAGCAATCGGTTGAGCAAGTTGTTCACTGATAAAGGTGTGGTCGGCGGGCCGATGAAGTCCATTGAACATATGCAGGATATTGAAGACGAGGATATCCGAGGCAGGCTCTGCTACGTTATGCATGAACAGCTGGTTTCAAGCCCCGTAGAATCCATGTCCTTTATCTACGACTGGCTGGGTATCGGGGACTACAAAATCGACCCCGACAACCTCGAGGTAATCCCCGGTGAGGCGGACAGTTTTTACCGTTACAAGTACACCCATGGAACCTATAAGACAATCAATGCCAAGGAGCCTTTTGTATTACCTTCCCGGATAGAGGAATCAATCCTCAGGCAATACAGCTGGTTTTTTAAACAGTTTTATCCTGAAGTCGAGCTGCCAGAGCCTGATAAGCCTGGATAAAGTCTGAACCATACTGGCGGGACATGACACGATCCGGCCTCACAGTTCCAATAACTACCGGCACCCGCACCACAAACCCTGCAATCCCGACCAATCCCAAACCGATTTGTCATGCCTAGGTTAGAGACGGTACAATGAAAACATTGTCCGAAAACTAACGCTACAACTGGACTCGGTCTGTGAACAGGTCTCTGTAAGTTATTGAAAAATAATCGTATTAGTCAGAAACCTGTGGCTGCGGCTGATATCGGCATTTGGGGCTTATCACTGTGTAGTTTGACTTTAGACAGTATTGTTGGAATAATGGGTTAGTGCGTATACACAATTGCTTCGCTAATGTAAATAGAAGATTTACATTTGTGGAAGACCCTAAAAACGTACCCATAATCATAACGTACATCTCAACGGCTTCGTGAGGACCTAAAAAGATGAAAAAAACAGAAGAACGTGATTCCGTAAAAGGATCGGATACACCACAGGAAGAGGTGTCCGGTCGTCGTAAATTGGTGAAAAGCCTGTTGGCAGGCAGCGCGGTGGTAGCCGGCAGTACGGCGTTGCCGCAAACCTGGACGCGGCCGGTGACCGAAATAGTTATGCTGCCGGCCCATGCCCAGGCAACCTGCGGCCCGAATGGTGGGCATTCTCACTACTTTCAACATTACGGGATCCCCGCCTATACCTATCACTGTAAAGGTTATAGTGGCTACGGGTAGTAACTGACCCGCCCGAATTCTTAGCCCAGTTTATGTGAGAGTGCATTCAGTTTACTGCATTCGTGTTGGTTGATGGAAATGACCCGGATTGTCAACCGAACCTTGGATGCTGGTGGCCGATAGCCAAGCGAAAAAGGGGGTTGTTTGGTGCTGTAGTGTCCTTTCCATTACTTGATGATGATTTTTGCCTCCTTGAAGCTGTAAAAAATCTCCCGGTTAAGCAGTTCTGGCCTGACCGCTAGACCAGTTCCATGTTTTAAGTTAGTCCATTGACTCAAATTGGAACGTAAGAGGAGGTCAATCATGCCAGTCAAGAGATATACCCCGGAAAAAATTCTTAAACTATTGCGCCTCGATGGCCTCGCTCGAACCGTTTCGTGGGAAATTGGAAAAACACGTTATTTACCTGCAATTTTGAGGGAGTCTTTCAGACCCCTCATCGATATTCGCACCCGATATCCCGGCAGTTCGTCAAAAATGGCACCATCTGGTTGTTCGAAAACAGCTCTAGCCACCCCTGCTCCATGCAAGGCATGGCGTTTATACTTCCTGTTCCTCGTCCTCGTCCCCCGAATGCCATGAAGCACCTGTTCATCTGCGTACCCAACAACAGCGGTTCGAGCCTCGTGCAGAAGCTCATCGCCGGGTCGCCCACCGTCGCCAACCTGCCCCGCGAAGGCCAGCACGTCGACGGATACGCCGGCCCCGTTCCCCGTGAACTGGACGTCGTGCACTTCTACAGCTTGAGCGACGCCTTCACCAACCCCGAGTCCTACGACTGGCCGGAGATCCGACGGGTCTGGGAGCAGTACTGGGAAGCCGACAACCCGACGGCCGCGATCCGGGTCGAAAAGAGCCCACCCAACGTCGTACGCACCGATATGCTCGATACCGAGTTTCCCGAAGCCCACTTTGTAATCTCCTGGCGTAATCCGTACGCCATGGCGGAGGGCATCCTCCGCAACAACCCGAAGGCGCCAGTGGATCAGGCGGGCCGCCACGCCATTAACATGCTGAAACGTGCCCGCGAGAACATCCAGCGATTCGGCGACCGCTCAGTCGCAATGAGCTACGAGGAACTGACGGCCGACCCCCAAGAATTCCTCGACAGGCTGACCCGGCTCCTACCCGAGCTCGGGGCGCTGACGGTCGAGGCCGATCGTGAGATCATGATCAAGGGACGCCGGTATTCCGGGATCTTCGATACCAACACCGAGCAGATCGCCAACCTGCCTCCTGGGGTGATCAAACAACTCAACCGGGTGTTCGAACGCCATGCCGACGACCTCGAGCACTTTGGTTACAAGCTTCTGGGGGAAGACGCCGGAGCGGGTGACGGATCCCTGCCGGCACCGTTGACCAGTCGGCCTCTTCCGGTCCGCAAAAGGCTCGTCCGCAAGGCGATCAAGCGCAGGGCCAAGTTGGTCAAGGGTATGGCCAAGGGTGACTTCGACTACATCCACGTCGGTGACTACGAGGCTATCGAGGAACTCGTGGACCTGGCACGGGGGTTCGACACCCAGTGGGACGACATGACCTACCGTCAGGACCAGTATACCGCCCACATTAATACCAACACGATTCCGATCCTGTGGGTCGAGCCGCCTAATTTTGATGTCGTTCACCCGAAGGCCGATATCGAAATCCATCACAGTGAATTACTCGGAGACCACGTTGCCACACTCGAGGCCCGGATGGCCGCGCACTACGGTCCGGGTTACTTCCTCCGGCTCATCCTCACCCGGCTTCCAGCTGGCAAGCAGATACCGCGACACAGCGACTCGGGCGGTTCGTTCGCCGTGAGCCACCGGCTTCACATGGCGGTCATCACCGACCCGTCGGTCTCGTTCATCGTCAACGGCGTCGAGAAGTGGATGCGCCCAGGTGAGCTGTGGGAGATCAACAACTTCCGGCTACACGAGGTGAAGAACGGTTCGCAGCTCGACCGAGTCCACCTGATCGGTGACTGGTACAACCCTGACGAGGGCCCGCTTAAGGAGTCAATGGCCGGTGTCACGAAATCAGGGTTCGAAGGGTCCGAATCAAACAGTAAAATTTACAGTTAAGGAGAGTACAAAATCTAAACAGTGTGCCTGATATTCATCAACGGGAAGATTGATATCGCGGCTGTATCCGCACAGCTTCGGCAAAATCTGGCACAATTGGCCAAAGGGGACAAACCCCGCGATTAACCAATGATCTGGCCGATGAAATTTTAATGAGAATGACAATTATTGACCACATCAGGCAGCACGCGGTCAGCACCCCGGATAAAACAGCCGTCGAGGACGGTGACCAGAAGACCACATACAAAGCACTGGTCAAAATGGCGGACAAGCTGGCGTGCAACCTGCAGCATTACGGGATAAAGAAAGGCGACGTGGTTGCCTTTCAACTTAAGAACAGTCCAGAGCAATGTGCACTGATGATCGCTATTGGAATCTGTGGCGGCGTCATGCTGCCGATCAATTACAAGACCAAGGCCACCATTGTATATAAAGAAATAGATTATCTGGATGTTCGTACTTGTATAGGGAATCAAGACAGTGAACTGCCGCCCGGTGCGACCAGGCTGTCCCTGGAATCGTTGATGGAAAATTGCGATGATGAAACTCGCGATTTCCGGAGAGTTACGATATCTGCCGATGCCCCGTACTTGATTAGCCAGTCTTCGGGCACCACTGGATCACCGAAGTACTTTGTGTCGTCCCACGAAATAGTGCTGGACAACGCACCGAAAGACGGTACGCCTCGGTGGGGCCGGCATTATATGAACATGCCCATGGGAGATGCCTGGGGATGTACCGACTGTCTAGCGCTGATGTATATCGGGGCGACGATTGTCCTACCGCAGGAAAAAAACTTAACGGCAATAGCTGCCGAAATAAAGGAAAAGAATATATCCACTCTGGCGTTGCTACCCTGGCAGTTGCGGCTTTACCTGAAACAGGCAAAGCCCGGAGAGATGCTGTTTCCCGGAGTCAGTTTTCTGGAGACCGGCGGCTCCACGCTCACGCTTTCAGAGAAAGAGCAAGTCATGGCGAAGATTACTCCCCACCTGTATGATTCCTACGACACCACGGAATTTCCTTTCGTTTCTATGGCTGGTCCTTCTGATCACAGCAAAAAACCCGGGACCGTGGGTAGAGTCGTGGAGGGCATAGAAGTCCAGGTAGTCGACCACAATCACCATCCCCTGGATCCCGGGTGTACAGGGTTGTTGCGGTTCAGGACAACGCCGATGATACGGGAGTATCTCAATAACCCTGATGCAACTGCCAGGAGCTTCAGGGATGGCTGGTTTTATCCCATGGATGTCGGTTACCTCGATGAAGATGGGTACCTTTTCCTGACCGGACGGTCCGATGACAAGATCAACTGTCTGGGGGCCAAGTTTTATCCCGTGGAGGTCGAGCGCATCCTGTTGACCTATCCCGGAATTGAAGAGGCCATTGTTTTTGGTTGGCCCCATACTATCAAGGGCGAAGTCGCCGCTGCCGCCTATGTCAGCACCGAACCTCTCGATGACAGGGAAATAATCTCGTTCTGTAAATCCCGCCTGAAGAAATACATGGTGCCCCGTTACTACATCCGTCTCGAATTCATTCCCCGGAATCAAAACGGAAAGGTAGAATTACGGGCGATCAAGGCGATGTTAAAGCGTAGTATCAGGGACCTTAAGCAGACTTGATCTGGATACTATCTGCGGCTCAATGTCATACCCAGGAACCGGAATGTCGGGATTGATATCGCTACTGTATCAGCATAGTTTCGACAAAATCTGGCACAATTGATCAAGGGGACAAACCCCGGGATTAACCAATGATCCAAGCGGTGATATTTTATTGAGAATGACAATTATTGAGCACATCAGGCAGCACGCGGTCAGCACCCCGGATAAAACAGCCGTCGAGGACGGTGATCGGAAGACCTCATACAAAGCACTAGTGCAAATAGCGGACAACCTGTCGTGCAACCTGCAGCACTACGGGATAAAGAAAGGCGATGTGGTTGCCTTTCAACTGAAGAACTGTCCAGAACAATGTGCACTGATGCTGGCCATTGGAATCTGTGGCGGCGTCATGCTGCCGATCCGTCACTACGCCCGGGCCGCCGAGGTATATCAAGCAATGGCTGAACTTGATATTCGTACTTTTGTAGGAAAAAAAGGCAATGCGCTGCCGCCCGGTGCGACCAGGCTGTCCCTGGAATCGTTGATGGAAAATCGTGATGATGGAACTCGCGATTTTCAGAAGGTAGCGATATCTGCCGATGACCCGTACCTGATTATCCAGTCTTCGGGCACCACCGGATCACCGAAGTACTTTGTGTCGTCCCACGAATTGGCGCTGGACAACGCACAGAAATTCTGCACGCGGCGCTGGTGGCACCGGCGGATCCGGTATTATATGAACATGGATATGCCCATGGGGGATGTCTGGGGATGTCACGACTGTCTGGCGCTGATGTATTTCGGGGCGACAATTGTTCTACCGCAGGAAAAAAACTTAACGGCAATAGCTGCCGAAATAAATGAAAAGAATATTTCCACTGTGGCGTTGCCACCCTGGCAGTTGCGGCTTTACCTGAAAAAGGCAAGGCCCGGAGAGATGCTATTGCCCGGAGTGAGTTTCCTGGAGTCCGGCGGTTCCACCCTCACGCTTTCAGAGAAAGAGCAAGTCATGGCAAAGATTACTCCCCACCTGTATGATTTCTACGGCGCCACGGAATTCTGGTACGTTTCCATGGCCGGCCCTTCTGATCACAGTAAAAAACCCGGAACCGTGGGCAGTGTCATGGAGGGCGTAGAAGTCCAGGTAGTCGACGACGATCACCATCCCCTGGATCCCGGGTGTACAGGGTTGTTGCGGTTCAGGACAGCGCCGATGATACGGGAGTATCTCAATAACCCAGATGCGACTGCCAGGAACTTCAGGGATGGCTGGTTTTATCCCATGGATGTCGGTTACCTCGATGAAGATGGGTACCTCTTCCTGACCGGACGGTTCGACGACAGGATCGACTGTATGGGCGAGAATTTTTATCCGATGGAGGCCGAGCGCATCCTGTTAACCTATCCCGGAATTGAAGAGGCCATTGTTTTTGGCTGGCCCCATACTATCAAGGGCGAAGTCGCCGCTGCCGCCTATGTCAGCACTGAACCTCTCGATGCCAGGGATATTATCGCATTCTGTAAATCCAGCCTGGAGAATTACAAGGTGCCCCGATACTGCATCGGTCTCGAATTCATTCCCCGGAATCAAAACGGAAAGGTGGAAGTGCGGGCGATCAAGGCGATGTTAAAGCGTAGCATCAGGGACGGTAAGTCGCTGGTCCAACACTGAATCCCGCCTTCCGCTACCAGACAGGAATCTCCGACATTTGCTATAACTGATCGTCATTCCTAAAAACTCATCTGCAATAGTCACTACGCTGTCGATCGCATATCTGAATGATGAAGTCCACCGATGCGTTAATTTGGAACTATTTGTCCGGCATCGTTTTTCTGACTTTTACGTTATTGTGAAATGCCTTTGCCTACTGAAAGATGAGAACATGTGTTATTTGTAATAGTCTAGGTATTCTGCCAAGGGGATCAACCAGCCGTGACCACTTCCTGAATTCCCGGATTGTTAGCCTGTTGGCGAAACGCATTGCCATAGATTGCATCACAATCTTGCATTAAATATTTTGATTTTTCCTCAAAACCATAAGATTCGGGTAATTGTCGCGCTGTCCAGTGCGCCGTAGGATACTGTACAACATTGAAGTGAACAATATTTCGGCGTTCATTCCTCAGATTCATTATCACAAACAGCAACTAAAACGCTGTTGTTGGCTCAAAAAAGGAAATCCAAATAGAATCAGTCAGGATTGGTTTTTAGGATGGGTAGGGCCTGCTAATTGTACTTTGCAACTTTCAAATTCCTTATCAAAACTCGGATCTGCCATTGTGGTGGATAAAAAATGGTGTTGTTCGAACTGACTAAACCCAGGGTGCTACCCGGTCCTTAGTATAGTCAATAGTAATTTCTTCGCCGGATTGAATATCTCGTAGCGTAACTGCGCTGCAGTTTTCTTCACCCTCCCCTAAATTCGGATTTTCTTGAATGATTCATGTATCTTGCATTATCCAGACAAAAGACAAGCGCGTCAGCGTCAGAGTCAAAGTAGGAATATTTCAGAATACACCTAATGAAAGGTTCAATTAGTCTCGGTCTGGAGGACGCAGGAGCCCTGAAGGAATTTGCAAGGGTCAAAAACTGCTCCTTATGTAAAATCAGCACGTCTTGTGCGCGAGCGTGCCACAACACCGTTCCCTTGAGGATAAGTTTTTTAGCAAATAGTCCGTAACCCTGGATTTTGCTTTCTTTCACTTCGGTGTATTCTTCTATCGGGTTGTTTGATGATAGACCGTGGAGCAGTTTCATATTCACATAAATCGCCATATAAATGTTGACATTAGGTCGTTTGACTTAAGAGACGGTTCAGCTCATCGGGTTTGGGATTTGTACTCGGTTATGATAATGCATTTGTTTTCGCAAGGCCAATGTGGTTTAGGGTGGGTCGTGAGCAGTAACTCGCGCGAAATACGCGAACGGTCGCTTAGAGAATACTACAGCCAATGTCAGATTGTATGGAACCTTAAAATTAGCAATATCACATCAAGTCTGGACATTTGCAAATTAGATCGGCGCTATTTTCTTCTAGTTCAATTTCAATGCAATACCGTTAACACTCACCTCAGTGTGACAACTTCCTCCGACGAGGTTGGATGGATCGCCACTGTGTCGTCGAAGTCCTGTTTTGTGGCACCCATTTTCACTGCCACTGCAAATCCCTGTATCATTTCATCAGCACCGTCCCCCACCACATGACAGCCAATAATTTTTTCAGTGGGCCTTAGGGTCACCAGCTTGACCAGGGTTTTGGGCTTGTGCTCGGCAATGCCATAAAGCAGGCTAACGAAGTTGTTTTTATAAATTTTAATATTTTCTTCTCCGTATTCTTCGATCGCTTCTGCCTCTGAAAGCCCAACCGTCCCGACTGGGGGATGGGAGAAAATCACAGTGGGTATGTTGCTGTAATCCAGTTTGGAATCGGCTTGATTGTCGAACAAGCGATTGGAAAGTTTGCGGCCAGCGGCGATGGCCACGGGTGTGAGTTGGGCTCGAGCGGTTACATCACCAAGGGCATAAATACCATTCTGGGTGGTATTTTGAAATTCATCGGTCTCAATGAATCCTCGGCCATCAACATTAACACCCGTTGCATCGAGTCCCAGATCGGCAATGTTGGTGTGACGACCAATGGCCCAGATGATGCAATCGAACCCATCCCTGCCATCGTCGTCCTGGTCAATATATCCCAGATTAGAGTTGCCATTTTTGGTCAGTGACTTCAATGCAACATGGGTCATAATTTCTATGCCACTGGACTGCATCTGATCCATAACCAGCTGATGGGCGTCGTGATCAAAAGTCCTGAGTAGTTTGTCCTTGCGCAGCAACATGGCAACGTTGCTACCCAGTCCATGTAATAATCCAGCGAGTTCAGTCGCAATGTAGCCTGCGCCAATGACCAGTGCCCGTTTTGGCAAATAACCCATTTCGAAAAATCCGTCGCTGGTAATACCGTATTCTGCCCCCGGAATATCGGGAACGCTGGGCTGGCCACCCGTTGCGATCAAAATATGTTGCGCGGTGACCTGCTCGCCATTGACTTCCACCGTATTGTTATCAACGAACCGAGCGCGGCCATTAATTACAGCAGCACCGGATTTTTCAAGGTTGCGGGCATAAATCCCATTTAGCTTAAGGATATACGCGTCCCTGGATTGCTTGATCTTGCCCCAGTCAAACCCCTGTTGAACGACGCTGAAGCCATAATCATTTGCCAGATCAAGGGTTTCATTAATTCGTGAGGCGGACCACATTATTTTTTTTGGCACACAACCCACATTGACGCAGGTGCCGCCCAACGGTCCCGATTCAATAACCAGAACTTTTGCGCCATAATCACCAGCGCGGCGGGCACAGGCGATTCCACCACTTCCGCCGCCAATGACGATAAAATCGAAATCTTTATTCATATTCTTTGCACCTTGTATGAAACCCACAAAAATTAAACACAATCCACTATTGAATTTTAGTGGCCCGCCTCGTTTCAATGAAATTGAACCTCGGCATTTTGAGCCAGCGCTGGACTATATGTTGGATTCCAATCGCAATCAAATCAAAAATATCAGTGCCGTCGGCGACCCGCCAACCTGGGGTAATTTTGTGGAACCCATTGAGGCGTTTAGCGATCAACTGGAACGCTTATGGGCACCGATCTCACATCTAAACAGTGTATTAGATTCCGAGGAATCGAGAGCGGCTTTTGAAGCCTGTTTGCCTAAAATCACAGAATATGGATCGGAGCTTGGCCAGAATAAAGCGTTGTTTAAAAAATTTCAGCAACTGAAGGCTAGCGATGGTTTTACCGCCCTGACCGAGGCTCAGAAAAAAGCCATAGACAACGAGCTCCGCGACTTTAGTTTATCCGGAATTAACCTGGACAAAGCGGCGCGAAACAAATTGAAAAAAATAAACAATCAGTTGTCCGAGCTCGGCAACCAGTTTTCGCAAAATATCCTTGATGCCACGGATGCATGGAATCTGGAAATCAACGACAAAGACGATTTGGCAGGATTGCCAGAAAGCGCAATAGATGCTGCAAGAAACAGGGCTGAACAGTTTGACAAAGATGGTTGGTTGTTTGGGCTGCAGTCATCGTCTTATGTTCCATTCATTACCTATGCGAATAATAATTTGTTGCGCGAGCAAATGTATAGAGCCTATGTGGGCAGAGCCAGTGATGTAGGGGTTAATCCGGGACAATGGGACAATTCAACCATTATCTGTGAAATTTTGAAATTAAGGTTTGAAAAAACTGAGATTCTCGGATTTAAAGATTATGCAACTTATGCATTGCAGACCCGGATGGCCGATGATCCTGAACAAGTTGCTGATTTTCTGATTGATATGGCCACACGGAGTCGGGCAGGGGCTCAGGAAGATTTAGCCGAGTTAGAGGCTTTCGCTGCAAATAAGTATGGCGTAACCGAACTTCAACCCTGGGATTATGCCTGGTATGGGGAAAAACTGAGGCTTGAGAAATTTGATATTTCACAAGAGGCTCTGCGGCCCTATTTTCCGCTGCCAAAAGTGATCCAGGGATTGTTTGATATTGTAAATAAAATATTTGGAATCTCCCTGGAACGAGCGCAAGCAGATCACCTCTGGCATCCCCAGGTTCAGTATTTTCGAATTTCAGATCGAGATGGCAATATCCGTGGCAGCCTATACATGGATTTGTTTTCAAGAAAACATAAACAAGGTGGTGCCTGGATGGCGGAGTGTATTGGTCGTCGAAAATTGCACGACGATATTCAATTGCCCGTAGCTTTTTTAACCTGTAATTTTCCGGAGCCGGTTAACGACCAGCCTGGGTTATTGAGCCACGATGAGGTAATCACCCTGTTTCATGAGTTTGGCCACGGTCTGCATCATTTGTTAACCAAAGTTGATGTCGCCGGGGTTGCGGGAATAAGTGGTGTTCCCTGGGACGCGGTTGAGTTGCCAAGCCAGTTTCTGGAAAACTGGTGCTGGGAGAAAGCGGCGCTGGATATGATTTCCAGTCACTATCAGACCGGCGAGCCCTTGCCCGGCCCGGTCCTGGATAAAATGCGCGCAGCCAGAAATTTTCAGTCAGCCATGCAAATGTTACGTCAAATCGAATTCAGTTTGTTTGATCTCGAGCTGCATCGACAAGATGCAGATATTGGAACGCCGAAATCGGTAAGAAAAATTCTGGACAGCGTGCGTGATCGCGTTGCAGTTGTGAAAGCACCCGCTTTTAACAAGTTTGAAAATGGCTTCTCGCACATATTTTCAGGCGGATATGCTGCGGGTTATTATGGTTACCTTTGGGCTGAAGTATTGTCAGCAGATGCCTACAGTTTGTTCGAAGAGAATGGAATATTTGATCAAGATACGGGCCGCGCCTTTATGCAAAATATCCTTGAAAAGGGCGGCTCTTCGGATCCAATGGAATTATTTCGTGTTTTTAGGGGTAGAAATCCAGATGTAGCCGCACTTTTACGCCATTCGGGATTGAGCTTGGAGGATATTGCGGCGTAGAATGAGGTATGAAAAACTAAAATTGGAAGGGCGTAGCGATGAAGTTCCAAATAACTGGGGATATGTTCGGGAACAGGATTAAAAAAACTGGGAAAGAACTTGTATTGGGCAGCATTATTCTGGGTTGTTCAATCACTGTAAATGCAGCGGAACTTTATAAATGGATAGATGCTGATGGCAATGTCACCTATCAGGATACTGCGCCGCCGACCGATGTTAGTTATGAAGAGCAAACCTATGCGGATCCGGATGTCGTATTGGAAGATGATCTGAAAGATTCCATTGTATCTGCGGCAGAAGAGAGCCCAATTTCACTCTATTCTGTACCAAATTGTGATGCCTGCGATCTGGTTCGGTTTTACCTTGACAAGAATACAATTCCGTTCGCTGAAAAAGATATTGAAAATAATCTAACCATGCAACAGGAGTTACGACTGAAGACCGGCGAGCTTAGAGTGCCAACCCTGATAATCGGCGATGATATGATAGATGGTTATAGTAAACTGGCTATCCGCAAATCGTTAATCGCTAATGGCTATCCGCTGGAGAGGATCGAAAACCCAACGGACCCCACGATTGAGGAAGGCCTGGACAATCAAAATGAGGAAATTGAGACCAATCTCGAAGATCAATATTCTGATATTGAGCCCACTGCGGAAATACAATAGGCAAAATATCGATAAAAAAATTTTTAAACCAACAAATGCTATGGGGGCATATGCAAATGATAAAATCTATTCGAACCAAATTATTCAAGGTCATTCTTGTTGCGATGGTAATCAGTCTGTCCGGTTGTACTGATGACGAAAGCTCAATTACCAGTGGCGGCGGCGGCAGTGGGGTGGCCAGTGATGGTGGGTCAACCTCGGCCAAGTTTGCGGGAACCTATACCGGAACAGCCACACTTTCAATTTCCGGCAGCTCGATTGGAGATTCCTCTTCTACGCGAGATGTGACACTGTTGGTGCGATCAAATGGAACGGCGCAATTAACCATCGATGGCGATACTATTGAGGGCTTTGTGAACGGCAATACTTTTGGATTTTCAATCCAAATTGTAGAAAAAGATGGATTTGTGGATTGCCGTGCAACTGCAATTTTGACTGGCACCATCATTGGTAAGGTCGGTAGCGGTACGATATCAGGGAGCGGTAGTTGTGAAGTTTTAACTGCAAAAACGGGGTTTTCTGCGACCGGCTCATTGAGCGTTTCTAAATTGTGAGCGAACTTTTAATTGGTTTGTTAAGATACTATGATTTCCAAATATCTAGGGAGCGTCTGATTAAAACTGGGCAGATTAAGTTGCCACTTAAATTGGTACTGAGAAAATGGTCAAGATCAAGGCGCGAAACGCACACAATAGCACGGCTATTGCGAAGTTTTGCAACGCAGAAATTGATCATTTTAAACGCAAATTGACTGTTCATGTTTTAATCAGACGCTCCCCATATATCGTTAACACCGTGAGAACTGAAAATCGCCACCATTCTGCGAGGAGATGATGAAAAAAATACTGGTTATAAATCCAAAAGGCGGCTGTGGAAAAACAACCATAGCCATAAATCTGGCAAGTTATTATGCACTTTGGGAGGTTGTCGTCGGTTTGATCGACTACGATCCGCAACGCTCATCATTGGACTGGTTGTCCCAACGGACCCAGGATTTGAATCCAATCAGGCCTATAGATGGCACAAGCGGGAGAATTTCCATTGACAAAGATATAAAACGTGTTTTGATGGATGCGCCAGCGAGAACCAGCAATGCCCAGCTTCACAAATTGATCGGATTGGCTGATGTGGTTCTTGTGCCTGTATTGCCGTCGCCGATAGATATTCGCGCGGCGGGCCATTTTATTGGCGAACTGACTTCTGAAGGGTTATTGAAATCGGCGCGTATTGGTCTGGTTGGAAACAGGGTCAGGGAAAATACGCTAATTTATAATAATCTTAAGAAGTTTTTGAATAAGTTGAAAATTCCGCTGATTACGAATTTGCGTGACACGCAAAATTATATCAAAGCGGCCCAGGGCGGTTTCGGCATATTTGAAATGCCGCCCTACCAGGTGGAAAACGATGTTGAAGAGTGGCGGCCTTTAATTAACTGGATTGAATCCAAATAATTACTTTCGATTTATCATCCGATAGCACCATTTCCGATAACGTCATTCTCAATGCCGTCAATGGAACGGATAGTTATACGGGCGTAAACAGCTGACGATATCATTTCTCATTAGGGTTTACTCTATCCCCTTAGGTTTTTAATTATCTAAGAGCGACTTCGCAACGATATTTAATATCTTCAACTGGCGCCTGGGATGAAAAAATAAATTTCACCTCTCCATCTGATTTTTTGGTGAACACACCTTTGATCTCGTTTCCGGCATCAGATTCGGGCTGGACTGGCAGCTGGGACCATTTTGACAAATTGTCATCGAGTTCCCGAATGGTCAAATTTAAATCACCCGGGCCGTCATAGATAACAGTATATTGCCAGCTCCCGGTCTGCAGGTTTTGGCCATAGACATCTCGTGTGTGTCTGCGCAACGTCGACTCACACAGCGTGAACGCCTGATTTTTCATTCTAAGTCACCTCCACATATGCCGATTCATTACGGCATAATTTTTACAAGGCCTGCTCCGGCCAAAATTGTTTCTCCTTATGCGCTCTATTAGGCCTATAAACCCCTGTGTTTGTCAACGTCTGTGTTCAAAAAACGACCCAAAAGTCTGGGTCATAAAAAGGCCCAAATATTAGGCAAGAATTGACATTTTATGCCTGGCCTTACAATGGAATCACTATAGTTGAAATCCTTAAAACCCGCGAATTTTGGGCGGAAATACGAAAATACGTTGATAGAAAATTTTATAGTGGAATGTTAAAGTCCAGTTTCACTATAACCACAATTGGAGAATACAATGGGATTACTGGATTTTGCAGCCGATATTGGTAAAAAACTGTTTGGCGATGACGATGACGATGCCGGGGAAAAAATCCGCGAGCATATTGAAGAGGATAACCCGGGTGTTGATGGGTTGAAAGTGGAAGTTGAGGACGGGGTGGCCAAGGTTTCAGGTAAGGCCAAGGATCAATCGGCCTTTGAAAAAGCAATCCTTATGGCAGGTAATATTTTTGGGATAAATAAGGTTGAAGCAAGTGAGTTGGATGCCCCGGAATCTGATCAGAAAGTTGAATATTATGAAATTCAATCTGGAGATACGCTTTGGGCCATCGCAGCCAAGTTTCTCGGAAATGGCAGTAAATATCCTGACATTTTTGAAGCAAACCGTGAAGTGATAAAAGATCCCGATCTGATTTACCCAGGTCAAAAAATAAGAATACCGCTAGATTAAAAAATTTTGAGGAATTGAATAATGGATACTAGAGCAGCTGTCGCCTATCAGGCAGGCAAACCATTAGAAATTGAAACAGTCCAACTCGACGGCCCAAAAGCCGGAGAAGTATTAATCGAAATTAAAGCCACGGGAATTTGTCATACCGATGAATTCACTCGCTCCGGCGCAGATCCTGAAGGATTGTTTCCAGCAATTTTGGGTCATGAAGGTGCCGGGGTGGTGGTTGATGTTGGTGTGGGGGTTTCGAGTTTAAAAAAAGGTGACCATGTCATTCCGTTGTACACCCCGGAATGTCGGGAATGCGACTACTGTACAAGTGGAAAAACCAACCTTTGTCAGGCCATCCGGGTGACCCAGGGACAGGGACTGATGCCCGACGGTACCAGTAGATTTTCCATGGGAAAGCAAAAGTTTTTTCACTATATGGGAACGTCGACATTTTCAAATTTCACCGTGCTGCCGGAAATTGCAGTTGCTAAAGTCAGAGAAGATGCACCCTTCGATAAAATTTGTTATATCGGCTGTGGTGTCACTACGGGAATTGGTGCGGTAATTAATACGGCAAAGGTTCAACCAGGTGACAATGTTGTTGTATTTGGTCTGGGTGGTATTGGACTGAATGTTATTCAAGGCGCTCGACTGGCGGGTGCAGACAAAATTGTTGGTGTGGACATTAATCCAAAGCGTGAAATTCTTGCTGAGAAATTTGGCATGACTCACTTTGTAAACCCAACCGAAGTTGAAGGAGATTTAGTTGATCATATTGTCGATATTACCGATGGCGGTGCAGACTATAGTTTTGAATGTGTGGGCAATACTGATTTAATGCGTCAGGCGCTGGAATGTTGCCACAAGGGCTGGGGTGAAAGCGTCATTATTGGCGTTGCCGGTTCGGGCCAGGAAATCAGTACCCGACCGTTTCAACTGGTAACGGGCAGAGTATGGCGCGGAACGGCATTCGGCGGTGCAAAGGGCAGAACCGACGTGCCAAAAATTGTTGACTGGTATATGGATGGCAAAATCAATATTGATGATTTGATTACCCATACCATGCCCCTGGATAAAATCAATGATGCATTTGATTTAATGCATGCCGGAGATTCTATTCGTAGCGTGGTGTTGTTTGACCAGTAAACTCTGGATTTAAAAACAGCTTATGGAAACAATCAGCGAGCAGCGCTGCTTTGGCGGCGTCCAGGGAGTTTATGGTCATCAGTCTGACTGTACGGGTACCGCTATGCGATTTGCGGTTTTTCAACCCGAGGTCGGCACCGCCAATTTTCCGGTATTGTGGTATTTATCCGGTCTGACCTGTACCGAGGAAAACTTTATCGCCAAGGCTGGTGCCCAGCAATATGCTGCTAAAAATGGTTTGATTTTAATCGCCCCGGATACCAGCCCCAGGGGAGCAGGTATTTCCGGGGAAGACGAAGATTATGATTTTGGAAGTGGCGCCGGATTTTATGTTGATGCGACAAATCCGCCCTGGGACAAGAATTATCAGATGTATTCCTATGTTACCAGGGAATTGCCGGAATTGGTTTTTAAACATTTCTCGGTTGATCCAGATCGCCAGGGCATAACCGGACATTCCATGGGCGGGCATGGTGCGTTGACTATTGGTCTGAAGAACCCGGATATTTACAAATCCATATCTGCATTTTCACCAATCTGTGCACCAACTCAATGTCCGTGGGGAGAAAAAGCCCTGGGCGGATATCTGGGTGATGATCGATCCACCTGGCAACAATATGATGCCACTGCACTGATTGAGTTGGGCAAGTCCAGCGGTGAAATTTTCATCGATCAGGGTGATGCAGATAATTTTCTGGCCGAGCAGCTCAAGCCCGAATTACTAAAAGCAGCGTGTGAGAAAGCCGGACAAAACCTGAACCTGAGGATGCAGCCGGGTTACGATCACAGCTACTATTTTATTTCCAGCTTTATCGAAGACCATATCGACTTTCATGTTCGAAGACTTTCTTGAAAACGGGTTTTAATCAACCGGCTTCAAACAACGGATTTCAAACAACGGCTTTCACAGGCAGCAGCTCCTGAAGAATGTCATCGATAAATAGATACCCTTGAGGTGTGCAGCGTAGATATCCGTCACTAATTTCCACCCGATTCCGGGCCAAACTCGATTCCATGGATTGATGCAAATGCGTAGCGGGTAGTCCGGTGCGTTGCTCAAACAAATTCAGGCTTATGCCGTCTTTCAATCGCAGTGCATTCATCATAAATTCAAACAGAATATCGTCCTTCGGTACGACGTTGGTTGTTTTATATGACAAACCGTCCGCAACCTGGTTGATATAGTTTTCAGGGTGCTTTTGTTTCCAGCCCCTGACAATAGAATTTTCACAGGTTATTTTCGAATGGGCGCCGGCGCCGATACCCAGGTAGTCACCAAACTGCCAGTAATTCAGATTGTGTATGCTTTGCATTGATTCCATGGCATAAGCAGAAACTTCATATTGGTTGTAATTATTTTTACCGAGCAATGCCTGGAGTTCGTGCTGGATTTCAGCTTGCTGGTCATGGTCGGGCAGCCTGGGCGGATGCCTGTAAAAATAAGTATTGGGTTCCAGGGTAAGTTGATAAAACGAAAGGTGGGAGGGGTTGTGATTTATAGCCTGGTTACAGTCATCTAACGCCTGGTCAATGGTTTGCTCGGGCAAGCCATACATTAAATCAAGATTGAAGTTGGTAAAGCCGGCTGATTTCGCCCCAGCAATCGCTTTGCCCGCAGTCTCGGCGTTGTGAATTCTGCCCAGAACCTTTAAGTGTGGGTCATTAAAACTCTGGATCCCCAGGGAAAGGCGATTAATTCCTGCATTTCTGTAGGCATCAAACTGGTCGTGCTCCAATGACCCGGGATTAGCCTCCATGGTAATTTCGATATTGTCCTCAAATTCGATGCGCAGTTTTACCTGACTCAACAGATACCGTAAAGACTTTGCGGAAAAAAGACTTGGTGTGCCACCGCCCATGAAAATGGATTTTAACTTCCGCTGCCCGATTGAGTCATCGAGATCATTTTCTAGATCACGAATCAGAGTTTCGATATATTTCCCTTCGCTTAAATTGCCTTTCAACTCATGGGAATTAAAATCGCAATAAGGGCATTTTTTAATACACCACGGGAAATGCATATATAACGAAAGTGGGGGAACAACCATTTGCCAGGGCTAAGGGTCTGGGTTCAGGTAACGCAGTTGATCGGTTTGTTGTCAAACCAGCCGCCAAGTATCCGTGCGAGTTGATCAACTAACCTTTGCCTGGATTCCCGGGTGCCCCATGCATTATGCGGGGTGACAATGAGATTGGGAATTTCGCCCTGAAGAAGCAAGTCTGAATCCGGCGGCGGTTCGTGGGTTAATACGTCGATGCCTGCGCCACTGATCACGTCGGTTTTTAATGCGCTTACCAATGCTTCCGAGTTGATGATTGCGCCTCTTGCCGTGTTAATAACAATCGCGCTGGATTTCATTCTTGTAAACTCTTTTTTACCGAGAAGGTTATTGGTCTCGGGGGTAAGCGGACAATGCAGGGTCAGTACGTCAGAGCGCTCAAGAATTTGATCGAATGGAATGCGTTGCTTTTGCGATTTCCGAGGCTTAGTTCCAGGTCGTTGGCAAATCAGAATCTCCATGCCAAAGGCTCGCGCCACTGCAGCAACTCTACTACCCAGGGTACCGTATCCAATGATGCCTAAAGACTTGCCTTCGAGTTCCACGATAGGATGATCGAGCAGGCAGAAAATTTCGCTGCCCGACCACATCTGGTTTTTTACATCATCGATATATTTGATTTGATTGGTTAGCAGGTTCAACATCAAGGCAAAGGTATGTTGTACTACGGCGGGTGTGGCATAACTGCGCACATTACAAACGGTTATATTCATTTGTCGACATAGTTCGATATCAACGTTATCGGTTCCTGTGGCGGCAATCATAATCAGTTTCAGATCGTGATTATCATTTAGTAAATCTTTATCAATAACCACCTTATTGGTAACGATAATCTGTTTACCTGCAATCCTGTCCCTGGTTTCTTTTCGGGATGTGCTCAAATAATCACTCCACTCAACTGGATATTTTAAAAATCCGGACAACTCGATATCATTTCTATGGAATGTGCTTTTGTCTAGTATTACGCCTTTCATGCCGGAGTAGTCTGGATTAAGTGTTAGTCATCTGTTGTTTTATTTTAACCATAGACTGGCGTTCACGCTTACTCGGTTTTCTGCGGTCAAATTTCAGCCCCCTGGCATTATTTTTGTTCAATTGAATTTCTTGTTCTCTTTGTTCAATACTCCATTGGAGCTCTTCAAACAATTCTGCTGCAGCCACTGCGCCAACACGCTTCGCAGTCAGCTGACGTACATATACTGTGTGGTTATAATGATTACGTTTGATTTCGAGTAAATCGCCAGCCTCGATGGTTTTGCCCGGCTTTCCTTTGTGTTTGTTAACCAGGACATGGCCTGCACTAACCGCTGCTGTCGCAAGCTTTCTGGTTTTAAAAAATCGACTGGCCCACAACCAGGTATCAAGTCGCTGTTGATGCGCTTTATTAATTCCAGTAGTGTCTGGTTTGGATTTCATTTGTTAAGTTAAAATTTCCAGGCAACAATAATTTATTTACAGAACTTCTATTATGAATCATTTCAAAGGTTTGATCGCAGGTTATATTTTACTCGCAATGGCATCTACTAGTAGTCATGCGTTGGGGCCGGTAGATGGTGAAATTGGCATAGCGCTATGGAATAACGAATACCAGGTGGATCTTTCACAAGGTGATATAGATGCCGGTTCGACTATGATTTACGGCGAAACCTGGTTAGGTGATACCTGGGGATTGCGTGGCGCATGGTTTGATTCTGATCTTGATGGTGTTGGTATTCCCAATCAAAGCCGGACCCAGTTGGAGGTAAGGCGTCGTTTGTTATCGGCATCTGATAATAATTATTTTGCGCTGGGTGCGGGAATTGAACAACTTGATTTAATTAACGGCCAGGATACCAGTGGATTTCGAATTTCGGCTGAGGGTCGCGCAGGCCTGCCAGGTAGTATTTTTGTTTATGGAAAGTTTGCCTGGACACCGGATCTTGGAGACGCCGGAAACTTCAAAGATATATCCGCCCGGGAAGTTGATGCGGGCATTCACATCACACCAATGCCATTTTTGTCGATTCGACTGGGGTATCTGGATTATGAGGTGGATTTTGATAACGCAACAACGGGTCGCAGTGGCGCTTCGAGCACTTCGGGTTTTTATCTCGGAACCGGGTTTCACTGGTAATTGGACACAATCCTGATTTGGTATAATAAACACATAAAAATTCAAGGAGCCTCTGATTAAAGCTGGGCAGATCAAGTTGCCACATAAAATGGCACTGGGTAAAATAATCAATTTCAAGGCGCGAAACGCACGCCCACGTCGAATAAGTATGGGCATGGCTATTGCGAGGTTTTGCAACGCAGAAATTGCCACGCGATAAATTGGGTTTGAACTCAAATAGGCTATTCATGTTTTAATCTGAGGTTCTTAAGTAATTGGAGGTAATTTTTCATGGAAGAGTACAACGACATCTACGTCAATTCGTTTCTTGGCGCGCTTAATCAGGAAGATCGTGAAGCGCTAATAAATTCGTTGCAGCAAAAAGCTTACAAAAAGGGCGAGCAAATTGTTCGAGCGATGGACGATGATACTAATGTATATTTTATACAATCGGGCAGCGTTCGCGTCACGCTCTATTCCAGCGATGGTAAAGAGGTTAATTTTGTTGATTTAAATCCTGGCGGGAATTTTGGCGAAATATCTGCAATTGATGGAAAACCGCGTTCAGCGAATGTTATTGCGTTGACGAATACGGTCATTACTGTGATACCGTCGAGAGAATTTCTAAACATTTTAAAATCCTACCCCGATGCCTGTTTAAAAATACTAAGTCAGTTAACCAGCGTAGTACGTAGATTATGCGATCGAATTTTCGAATACTCTACCCTGGTTGTGCGCGATCGGGTCATCGCCGAATTGCTTAGGCTTTCCAGGCCGGTTGTAGGTGACCAAGGTGTTGCGCGAATCGATAACCCGCCTACCCAGACAGAAATGGCATCCATGGTAAGTTGTACTCGCGAAGCAGTTAGTCGCGAACTTAACAAGCTCGAATCCAATGGAATTATTAAGCGAGTATCTAAATGTATTGTTGTGAAAGATTATCTAAAATTAAAAGCCTTAGTCAAGCGGGTGAAAAAAACACAGAGATCTAACATTAGTGATTATGCGTAAAATTCAATTATTAGAAGTCGAGGAACGATAAATAGACACACAATCAAATAGACAAGCGAACATACAAAATTTGGCAATCAAACAAAAACTGGAGCGGCATGATCCGGCATTAATTCAGATTGACGGTTACAAATCAGCAGCGGTAGCCCTGATTTTACGGAATCTTGATGCCAATCCTGAGATATTTTTTATTCAAAGAGCAACCAATGAAAATGACCCCTGGTCCGGGCAAATCGCGTTTCCAGGTGGGAATATGGATGCCGAAGATGGAGACGTTGTTGCTACAGCAGTTCGGGAAACGGCTGAAGAAGTTGGTTTTAATCTAACCCGGGATAAACTGCTTTGTCGCCTGGATGATCAGCAAGGTCGAAATAACTACAATCGTATCCCATTGATTATCAGCTGTTTGGTGTTTGATTTAGGTTTATCATCCCAGGCTGCTGTTCATAATCAGGAAGTAGGGGATAGCATATGGGTCGAGGTGTCTCATCTGTTTGATGCGAACAACCGATTTGACTACCTCACCAGCTATGCGCCGGATCCTTACCCGGCGGTGCAGCTGCCCGAAGGCAAGGTGCTGTGGGGTTTGACCTTTCGATTTGTACAGGCGTTTCTAAATGTTGTTCGATAAGTTTCGGGCGATGACCTTCTGGTTCTTCCGAATTAATTTTTTGTGTTCCGTGGAGCTGTTGTGAATCTGAGATATTATTCTTTGAGCTTTATCACCAGCTGATCTTCTTCTACTTTGACCATTTCCACGCCATCCGCAAATGCCTTCCAGAACCCGGCGTCGCCGAACTCGCTGACAAGATCAACATTTTTCATGCCGCCGAGCCAGGCGCTGGGTAGCGGTACGCCCATCACACTTACACCTTTGAGTACGACGATGGGGCGTTGATTAGCATAAGCGAGCTCCAGGCCTGCAGAAATCTTTAATGTTTTCCCGCCCATAATCGGAAAATCGGGATCAAGAGGAATCAATAATTTACCGCTGGCTAAATCATCAGAAAGATCAATAGCCAGGCGCTGAGCCAAGTCCGTGTTGTTTGCCAGCATTGCGTTTAGTTCGCGCTCGCTCAAGGCAATAGTACGATCAGCATCGTCTTCGGAATATTTCTCCGGTTGCAATGAATTTTCATCTTCGGGTTCAGCAGCGTTGGCGCCCCAACCCTGGAATACGGTTAACTTTTTCTCCAGTACGGTTTGTTCTTTTTTCGACAACTCTACCGGGGTAAACTGTTTTGGAAAAATATACTGGGTGATGACCCAGATGGTTATGCCCACCGAAGCGGCAATGGTAAACAGCACAATGGCGGATGTTTTTAGACATCCTGATCGATTTTCGGTCTGGTTGGAAATATCGGTAGACATGGGGTATTCCGGTAAAAAGTTTATTAAATGGAGATTTGTACTGAATGGGGTAGTCTAGAGTATAAATCAATGCCAAAAGCGCCGCGTAAATTACTTCCTATTTAATAATATAGAGTTAATAAATAAAGCTAGAATTTACTTTAACTTTAGGTGTGGAAAACTCAAATTTTCCCTTAAAAATCAACGCTATTTAAGCCCCAATTAACCCTGATTTTTCTTGACAGGCTATGCACTCACTCATATAGTGGCGAGAAGTGGGAAATTGTGGGGAATTTCTCTGTTAATTACATAAACAATATCATGATTCGCGGCGCAAATTCATTAAATCTCGATAGTAAAGGCAGATTCGCGATACCGAGTCGGTTTCGTGACGCCATTACCGATCGTTGCGATGGGCGAATGGTTGTTACGGTCAATAATACCAAAGAACACTGCCTTTGGTTATACCCCATGGATCATTGGGAAAAGGTTGAGGAAAAAATTGTCGCCTTGCCAAGCTTCGATCCAAACCATCAGAAGCTGAAACGATTCTTGCTGGGTTATGCATCCGATGTGGATATGGACGGCAGCGGCCGAATATTATTGCCTGCACCATTGCGTGAATTTGCAATGATGACCAAGGCAATTCTTCTAGTTGGCCAGGGAAACAAATTTGAGATCTGGAGTGAAGAACTCTGGGATGCGCGCAGAGCACAATGGTTACAGGAAGATATGGATATTGAAAAGCTATCTGTGGAAATGGAACAGTTGTCGTTATAACTATCATGAACTCTTCAGCCCATGTTCCGGTACTGTTAAATGAGGCTGTCCAGGCATTAAATCTTTCCCAAAGCCAGGTTGTTGTCGATGCAACTTATGGCCGCGGCGGTCATTCCAGAGCAATTTTCGATGCGCTGCCGGCGAAGGCTCGATTAATTGTGATTGATCGCGACCAGGATGCTGTGGACCATGGATTGGCCCAATGGAAAGACGAGCCACAAATCGAAGTAGTTAACGCCCCTTTTTCCGAGCTCACACATATTCTCGATCAGCGGGTTTTAATCGGTGAAGTTGACGCAATTTTGTTTGACTTTGGTGTTTCATCCCCCCAGTTGGACCAGGCACAAAGGGGTTTTAGTTTTAGTCACGATGGTCCACTGGATATGCGAATGGATCAAAGTCGGGGTGTCCCTGCTGCGACCTGGATCAGACGGGTAGAAGAGGACGAGTTGGTAAAGGTATTGAAGGAATTTGGCGAGGAAAGATTCGCCAGGCGAATTGCCAGGAAAATAAAAACCACCCTGCTGGAGAATGAAATTGATTCTACCCATATGCTTGCACGGATTATCTGTGATGCCATTCCGTTCAGGGAAAAAGGCAAACATCCAGCGACGCGCACATTCCAGGCCATACGAATCGCGGTGAATTCTGAATTACAGGAAATAAAAACTGTACTGCCTCAGGCCCTGGATGCCCTGACCCCTGGTGGGCGCATGGTTGTGATCAGTTTCCATTCTCTTGAAGACCGAATCGTAAAACGATTTTTTCGCGATCAGTCCAGAGGAGATCCTTATCCTGTGGATCTGCCCGTAACCAGCGACATGTTGAAGCCAAAGTTACGGCTTGTGGGCAAGCTGGTTAAACCGACTCAGGGTGAGTTAAAGATCAATCCCCGGGCGCGAAGTGCGGTTATGCGGGTTGCACAAAAAACCGCTGCCTAAGCAATTTTGACCATAAAAAATTTATCATGAGCAAATTTTCCATCTATTTGCTAATTGCAGTCCTGGTGAGTGCCTTGGGGGTAGTAACCGTTCGCCATGAAAACAGACTGGCATTTGTGCATTTGCAGAATCTGGAAATCCAGCACAACCAGTTACAAAGCGAATGGGGTCGATTGATGCTGGAGAAAGCGACCTGGGCAATGGAGCATAACATTGCGGACCACGCGGGCGACCGATTAGGTATGTTACCGCCACCGCCGGACAAAATCATCACCGTACAGCTGGAGAATAACGATGGTTAGGCAAACCGCGATAAAGTCGCCACCGATATGGCGTCAGTATTTAGTGCTTGGGCTGATGCTATGTTCATTTGTGTTTCTTGGATTGAGGGTGGTCCATCTACACACCCAGGAAAATGACAAGTTGCGGGCCCAGGGGGATAAGCGATATCTACGGGAAGTGCTGATTCCTGCTGAGCGAGGCCGTATTCTCGATCGAAATGGCAGGATTTTATCGGTGAGTACGCCAGTTGATTCCATTGCAGCAGATCCAGGGGTGTTCTGTCAGGATGAAAGTCAATGGGATACCATGTTGTCGGTTATAGACGTGTCAAAAAGAAAACTAAAAGATACTTGTCAGCGATACGAGAACGCGGATTTTATGTATATCAAAAGACGCCTGCCTCCCGGCGTGGTTGCCCAGGTGGTGGATATGAATATTTCCGGAGTGGAAGTTCGCAGGGAATACAAACGGTTTTATCCCGGTGGGCCGATAAGCGCACACCTGCTCGGATTTACCGATGTAGATGATCGTGGTCAGGAGGGACTTGAGTTTGCTTTTGAATCAAGGCTAAAAGGAAAAGAGGGCCGAAAACGTGTTCTCAAAGACCTGGCCGGTCACTACGTAGAAAGTGTCGAAAGTATCCAGCACGTGCACCACGGTCAGGACCTTGAAATTAGTATTGATCAGCGTGTTCAATCATTGGCCAGTCGTTACCTTGAAACCGCGGTTAAAACCCATTCCGCAGCTGGCGGCAGTGTGGTTGTTTTGGCAGTACCCAGTGGCGAGATTGTGGCGATGGTCAACTCACCACAGTTTAATCCAAATGACCGGAGTTCATTGAAGCCTGGCGTATTTCGAAACCGTACCGTAACCGATGTCCTGGAACCCGGATCTACAGCCAAACCATTTACCATCGCAATGGCGCTGGATAGCGGGCAAGTAAGCCCCAATACCATGATCGATACCTCTCCTGGATATTACAATCTTGCAGGCCACACCATTCGCGATGTGCATGACTATGGTGAAATTTCAATTTCAGATGTGGTGATTCATTCCAGCAACGTAGGATCTGCAAAATTGGCATTGGCTTTCCCATTTGATGACCTGTTTGACACTTTTGAAAAAGTTGGTTTTGGACAACCAACCGGATCATTGCCTGGTGAAATTACAGGCGTGCTAAAAAAACGAACAAGAAAAATAGAGCATGCAACCCTGGCATACGGCTATGGGTTTTCGGTAACACCACTACAGCTGGCTAGAGCTTATACTGCATTTGCAACGGACGGAGAATTATTGCCGGTCACGCTGGAACCTAAGGCATCAGGATTCCGAGCGAAAGGACAGCGTGTGTTTTCAGAGCAAACCGCGCTGAGTATTCGAAGTATGTTGGAAATGGTTGCTACACCCGAAGGAACTGCAAGAAAAGCACGTATTCCGCGCTATCGCGTGGGCGGGAAAACCGGCACTACACATAAGTTAATCGATGGTAACTATGAGAACAAACGATACGTGTCATTGTTTGCCGGACTAGCGCCAATATCTGATCCAAGGTTTGTCATCGTGGTATCCATCGATGATCCAAGAGGGAAATATTATTATGGCGGTGATGTGGCTGCTCCAGTATTTTCGAATCTAATGGCAGATTTAATGCGACTCTATAATGTCAAACCAGATGGGGTTGACCAGTCGCAACTAAGCGGCTTTTCGGTTAAGGCTAATCCGGCATGACCATGGTTGGCAGGACATTGAAAAATGATTCACCATAAGGTTGTGGCTGAAACCCCTTACTCAGAAAAATTCTTGCTGAGCGAATTGATGCGCGGTTTTGCCGTAGTCGATAAAAACAACGATTGTCAGATTAGTAATCTGCAGATGAGTAGTCAAAACGTTGAACCGGGAGACTTATTTATCGCATTGCCGGGCCTCACCGCGGATGGACGTGATTACATCGATCAGGCGCGGAAAAACTGCGCCTCATCCGTAGTTTTCGAGAGCCAGGGCACTGACCGTATGAGCAGCGTTGATGGTGGTGTATCCATAATAGGCGTAGATAATCTCAAAGAAAAACTCGGAGCGATAGCCTCGAGATTTTTTGGAGAGCCATCAAAGTCAATGCAGGTCATCGGCATCACTGGAACAAACGGCAAAACCACAACCGCATATATGATCACCCAAGCGCTCGAAATTTACGATATGCGCTGCGGATATTCCGGAACCATAGGGAGCGGCGCGATTAATAGTCTGACGAGTTCCGAACTCACCACTATGGATGTGGTTTCCATACACCAGAAATTACACGATTTTCATGCTAACCAGTTTGATGCGGTTTGTATGGAAGTTTCTTCACATGGCCTGGATCAGGGCCGGGTAAATGGGGTGGATTTTGACGTTGCCATATTTACCAATCTAAGCCAGGATCATCTTGACTATCACCAGTCCATGGCAGCATACGGTGCAGCAAAAAAGAAATTATTTGAGTTTCCATCACTAAAGTCGGTGGTGGTCAACCAGGATGATGTATTTGGTCAGCAACTGATTAATTTTCTGGATCAACAGAATGACCTACGATGTATTTCCTATGGCGTCGAATCCGGTGATTTGCAACCAACGAATTTAGAAGTGGATGATGTGGGCATTTGTTTTGATTTGAACTATGAAAATCAAACTTACAGTATCGAGTCAAAACTGATTGGTGAATTAAATGTCCCCAATATTCTAGCAACTATTGGTGGCCTGTTAGGCGTTGGACTTGACATGTCTGAGGTAGTGCCGTTAATTTTCCAGCTCGCGCCGCCTCCCGGGCGAATGGAGGTTTTCAGAAATAATCCGGATCAACCTGTGGTTATTGTTGACTATGCTCACACCCCGGATGCACTGGAACGCACCCTGGTCTCGCTGCGTTCACTTTGTAAAGGAAAACTTATTGTGGTTTTTGGTTGCGGCGGAGACCGTGATCAGGGCAAACGCCAACAAATGGGAGAAATTGCCGATGCCATTGCGGACCGAATTATCCTCACCGATGACAATCCACGCACGGAACCCCCAGCCGAAATTATTGAACAAATTAAATCTGGAATAAGTCGATCGGTGGCTGTGCAGCATGATCGCAAGCAGGCGCTCCGGGATGCGATTAAATCAGCGGGTTCGAATGATTTAATTTTGCTCGCCGGCAAAGGTCATGAATCTACACAAACCATTGGTGTTACCCAATATGAACTGAGCGACCGAAAATTTACCCCCGAAATTCTGGAGGCCCTGGCATGATGGAATTTTCAGAAGCCGCGAATATCGTTCAGGGTAAATTGCGTGGCGCTGATAAATATTTCAGTGGTGTGGCAATCGATTCCAGAGAAGTAGAACCGGACAATCTGTTTGTTGCGATTCCCGGGGAGAAGTTTGACGGTCATCAGTTTATAGTTCAGTCGGAAAAAGCCGGCGCGGTAGGGGCTATGGTGTCCACTATAGATAAATCTGCATTCAGTCAGATCGAAGTTTCCGACACCACATATGCCCTTGGTCAGTTAGCGAAAAACTGGCGCATGCGATTTTCTATTCCAGTTTTGGCAATTACTGGAAGCAATGGAAAAACCACGGTGACGGCTATGGTCTCGTCCATACTCAATTATAAAAATAAATGCCTGTCGCCACAAAGCAGTTTTAATAATCAGTGGGGCGTACCAC
Source organism: Candidatus Spongiihabitans sp. (assembly GCA_965237725.1). Classification (GTDB taxonomy): domain Bacteria; phylum Pseudomonadota; class Gammaproteobacteria; order Arenicellales; family Poriferihabitantaceae. The sequence goes on along the minus strand of OZ250151.1, from coordinate 1,584,112 downwards.
TAACACTTTTAAAACTGAATAAACAGCATGATTTTGCAGTAATTGAGATGGGTGCAAACCACGCCGGTGAAATTCATTATCTAACCCAGTTAACCCAGCCTTGCATCGCATTGATAAACAATGTTGGGCCAGCACACCTCGAAGGATTTGGCAGTCTGGAAGAGATTGCCAGTGTAAAGGCTGAAATTTTTTCAGGGTTATCCAACAACGGTGTCGCCGTATTAAATGCAGATGATCCTTTCTATCAGCAATGGAGATCGCAGCTTGAGCTGGAAAATAGCAACTACAAGATTATGACTTTTGCAATCAATAATGAAGCTGATCTTGTTGCCCGAAAAATTGCGTCCAATGGTTTTTCGAATCAGTTTAGCCTGAATTTTGAACAGCAAAGTGTGAATATTAGTTTACCACTACCTGGGCGCCACAATGTTATGAATGCTGCCGCAGCAGCGACCGTTTGTATTGCTGCAGGAACAAGTCTGAAATCCATAAAACACAGACTCGAGAATATGGGCGGGATTAATGGCAGGTTAAATATTAAGCGCGGTTGCCAGGGCGCCGTGGTAATCGATGATGCTTATAATGCCAACCCCGAGTCCATGAAGGCCGGTATCGATGTGCTGGGAGCATTTGAAGGCGCCAAAATTCTGGTTCTGGGTGCAATGGCCGAGCTCGGTGAAAATGGTCCGCTGATGCACCACGAAATAGGGGCATATGCTCGAGAAACAGGCATTAACAAATTGTTCTGCCTCAACCCAGAAAGTCAGGGCGAAAACGGCCAGAGTGTCGTTGGTGAATACCTCAAGGGTTTTGGTGACGGCGCCAATATGTATACTGATATTTCAGGGCTGGTTGAAGCGTTGCAACAGCATCTAGGTGACAGGGTTGCGGTATTGGTCAAGGGATCCCGATCCTCGAAAATGGAACGTGTGGTGGACAAGATCACTGAAAATAGTAATTCGAATAACAACAATAAATCTCGAGACTCCAAACCATGCTGACCTGGCTATTCAATAATCTGTCTCAGGACTACAGTTTTCTGAATGTGTTTCGCTATTTAACTTTTCGCGGCATTTGCGGGGTACTTACGGCCATAGGCATATTTTTTGTATTCGGGCCGGCGATGATCCGGAAATTGAGCTATTACCAGATTGAGCAAACCGTCCGGGAAGATGGCCCGCCCACTCATTTCAGCAAGGTGGGCACACCAACCATGGGCGGTGCGTTGATTCTGATTTCCGTGGTGGTGGCCACGCTTTTGTGGGCGGATCTGAGTAATCGATACATTTGGGCAATTTTATTTACCACGATTTCTTTTGGTTTAATTGGCTGGGTTGATGATTATCGAAAACTGATCGACAAAGACCCCAAAGGCATGGGCGCCCGAAATAAATTTTTCTTCCAGAGCGTTTCAGGATTGATTGTGGCTTTTTTCCTCTATCACACCGCAACCTCTCCCGCTGAGACTGCACTACTTGTGCCATTGTTCAAGGATGTTGCTATTCCTTTGGGTTGGGGCTTTATTGTTTTGACCTATTTTGTTGTAGTTGGAACCAGTAATGCGGTCAACCTTACCGACGGCCTCGATGGTCTCGCGATCATGCCTGCGGTTATGGTTGCAGGGGCTTTGGGTGTATTTGCCTATACCACGGGTAATGCGGTTTTTTCAGGCTACCTGGGCATACCGTATATTCCTGGAGCCGGGGAGGTGCTAATTTTTTGTGCTGCCCTGGTAGGCGCAGGTCTGGGTTTTCTGTGGTTCAACACCTATCCAGCCCAGGTATTCATGGGTGATATCGGGGCACTTTCCCTTGGTGCAGCAATTGGAATTGTTGCGGTAATCGTTCGCCAGGAAATTGTATTAGTGATTATGGGGGGAATTTTTGTGGTCGAAACCGTTTCGGTAATTTTGCAGGTAGCTTCGTTTAAATTGATAGGCCGTAGAATTTTTCGGATGGCACCATTGCATCACCATTTTGAATTGAAAGGCTGGCCCGAGCCCAGGGTTATTGTGCGTTTCTGGATTATCAGCTTGATCCTGGTTTTGATTGGATTGGCGACATTGAAGATTCGCTGAGGATGATGACGTTGATGGCAGCAAAATCTATTCAACCAACCAGCCCAACCAGTTTGGTTATTGGTCTTGGGTTGACTGGATTTTCAGTAATCAGACATCTGATGAAAACCGGTGGAAGTGTGGCCGTTGCGGATACTCGGGAACTGCCGCCATACCTCAAGGCGACTACGGATCAGTATCCTGATTTAGAGATTGTTGTTGGCCGAATTCCTTATGAACGATTTGTGGAATTTGATCAAATTGTGGTCAGCCCCGGAATCGAGGTTAATCCCGATAACCTACCAGACTCATGCCATTTGATCGGTGATATCGAATTATTCGCCCAATGCGCAGACGCGCCGGTGATTGCCGTAACCGGATCAAATGGAAAATCAACGGTGACTATGCTTGTAAACGAATTGCTGCTGGCAGCGGGGTTGAGGGTAAAAACCGGCGGAAATATTGGCACGCCGGCGCTGGATTTGCTGGATCAGGATACCCCGGATTTTTACGTTTTAGAGCTATCGAGCTTTCAACTTGAAACCACCCAGTCTTTACGCCCCGCTTCAGCTACGCTGCTAAATATTAGCGAAGATCATATGGATCGCTACCAAAGTCTGGACGATTATATCGACGCCAAGAAACGAATTTTCAATGGCACACACAATATTGTGGTTAACCGGGATGACAGCCTGGTCGGATCATGCAATGTTGGTGACCCAGCGGATGCATCGGTAGTCAGTTTTGGACTGGGTGCGCCGAATTTAGAAATCGATTTTGGCGTGTCACAAATGGACAATAGACGTTGTCTGGTTATGGGTAATCAGGTTTTGGGATATGCTGATGAGTTAACCCTCCAGGGAGATCAGAATATTTCCAATGTGCTGGCGGCCCTCGCCCTGGTCAAATCTGCAGGGGTGGATCTAAACGATGTCATGATAAATGCAGGTATGAATTACGGTGGCCTGCCGCACAGATGTGAAATTGTTGCTGAAGTAAATGGTGTCAAATGGATCAATGATTCCAAAGGTACCAACGTCGGCGCAACCATCGCGGCGATCAAGGGGTTCAAGAACAATATCATTCTTATCTGTGGCGGCAAAAGTAAAGGTGCGGATTTTACGCCCCTCGCCCAGGCCATCGATGAGCATGTCAGCCACACCCTGATATTTGGCGAGGATGCACCAATCATATCGGCCAGCCTGAGTGCCAATGCATCGAATACCCGGGTAAGTTCCCTAAATGAGGCGATAACCCAGGCGAAAATTCATGCGCAGCCAGGGGGGGTGGTTTTATTCTCTCCCGCTTGCGCGAGTTTTGACATGTTTGATAATTTTGAACATCGCGGCAATGTGTTCAAAGAGCTGGTTCTGGAGTTGGTCTATTGATTACCCAGGCTAACACTATCCCCATGAACAATGGATCGTCTGCCACCCAGGCGGGTCGATTTGGTCAGAAATTTCTATACGACCAGTGGTTGATTGTAGTGGTGGTTGCGTTGCTGTCAATCAGCCTGGTTATGGTTTATTCGGCAACCATCGCCACTGACAGCAAAACCCTGACCACAAATTATCAGCATCTGATCAAGCATGCCATCCACATTGCACTAGGTGTGCTATTGATGTTTTTGATGGCCAGGATAAAACTGGACTGGTTGCAGGGTGCAAGCAAGGCATTGCTACTATTAGGGCTGGTTTCATTGGTGGCATTGTTATTCCCCGGAATTGGTGTGGAAGTCAATGGAAGTCTTCGATGGATTGAACTAGGCGGAATTCGATTCCAGCCGTCAGAATTTGTTAAATTGGCAGCGATTATTTATTTCGCTGACTACCTGTCGAGAAAACGCGAGGACCTGCATTTATTTAAGGTTGGCATCATTAACATCGGGCTGGTGGTTGGCGCTATCGGTCTGTTGTTATTGCTGGAACCGGATTTCGGCACCACCGTTGTAATTACAGTAACCGTCGCAGCGATGATGTTTCTGGGTGGTGTTCGCTTCTGGCATTTTCTGGTTAGCGTAAGCATCGCCGTGGCGCTGATGGCAATTATCATGTGGATGGAGCCTTATCGGGTGGCGCGATTATTGAGTTATCGTGATCCCTGGGCCGATCCATTTGGAAGTGGATTTCAACTGGTCCAGGCGCTGATAGCCATTGGTCGCGGAGAATGGTTTGGAACCGGACTGGGTAGCAGTATCCAGAAACTATTTTATCTGCCTCACGCAGGCAATGATTTTCTGATTGCGATCATCGGCGAGGAGCTGGGCGCAGTAGGCATATTTGGCGTGCTAATTCTGTTTGTACTTTTATTGTTTCGCGCATTTGTGATTTCCAATCGAGCACTCAATCTCGGCCAGCGATTCTCCGGTTTTCTTGCCCAGGGCATTGGCGTGCTGATTGCATTGCAAGCCGTTGTGCATATTGGTGTCAATACAGGGTTGTTGCCGACAAAGGGACTGACGTTGCCGCTTTTAAGTTATGGCGGTAGCAGCATGTTGAGCAGCATGGCAGCTATTGGTTTATTGTTTGCCATCGACAGGCAAACCCAACCCCAGCCCCGGGGGAGACGATGAATCGAATGATGATCATGGCGGGCGGGACCGGCGGACATGTCATCCCCGCTTTGGCGGTGGCCAAAGAGTTAATCAGTAGTGGCGTGGAAGTGAGTTGGGTGGGAACCCGTCAGGGTCTCGAGGCGAAGCTCGTGACCGAAGCCAATATCACTTTTGATTGCATAGATATTAAAGGTATACGCAATAGCGGCATAGCCAGAAAAATCACCATGCCACTGATGATGTTAAAAGCCATGGCACAGACGCTCTTCTTAATAATGAAGCGCAGACCAAAAGCCGTCCTTGGTATGGGCGGGTTTGTAGCGGGACCTGGCGGGCTGGTTGCCGCGGCATTACGACTACCCATTATTTTGCACGAACAAAATTCCGTTGCCGGGATGACCAATCGATGGTTATCCAAATATAGTCGCATCGTTCTCACAGGATTTCCAACTGCTGACGGATTTGAAAATTATCAATGGATAGGCAATCCTGTACGCGAAGAAATTTATAACATCCCCACCCCTGGCGTTCGATTGGCTAATCGAAAAGGCCCCTTGCGGATATTAGTGATTGGTGGCAGTCAGGGTGCGCGGGTTTTCAATGAGCAACTACCCATTTTATTTGCGGAAAATGATGTGCCGGACCTCGACGTCTGGCATCAGAGCGGGCGAAACGGTCGTACTGGAATTGGTGAAGCCTATTTGCAGGCTGGCATCGGCTGCCAGGTGAATGAATTTATCGATGACATGCCCCAGGCTTATGAGTGGTGTGACGTAATCATCTGTAGAAGCGGCGCCATGACAGTTTCTGAAGTCTGCTGTGCGGGTGTTGTGGCGCTGTTTGTGCCATACCCTTCAGCGGTAAATGACCATCAGGCCGAAAATGCGCGGTACCTGGTCGAACAAGATGCGGGATTTATGGTGCGGGAGGAAGAGTTTATAAAAGGGCAGTGGCTTGAGATTCTAAGAAGTTTTTATGCGAACCGAAAATCGTTAATCCCCATGGCCAAGGCAGCGCGAAAGCTAGGAAAACCCGATGCGGCTCGGCAAGTAGCCAATATTTGTATGGAGGCAATCCATGCGTGAATTTGTCAGGTATATTCATTTTATCGGCATCGGCGGGATCGGCATGAGCGGCATTGCTGAAGTATTGCTCGATCTGGATTATAAGGTTTCAGGTTCTGACATAGCAGACAGCGCCATACTTAAGCGGCTTAGAAAAGCCGGCGCAAAAATATATATTGGCCACGATGCGAAAAATATTGACGGCGCGGATGCTGTGGTTTACTCCAGCGCTGTAGCTCAAAGCAACTGCGAAGTATCAGCAGCCCAGGAAAATAAAATTCCATTGGTTCCACGAGCTGAGATGCTGGGTGAATTAATGCGGTTTCGCAAAGGCATTGCCATCGCCGGGACCCATGGGAAAACTACCACGACCAGTCTGGTAGCGGCGGTTCTGACCAAAGCCGGTGTAGACCCCACATTCATCGTCGGTGGTGTGGTTAATAGCGCCCGAACCAATGCCCGCCTCGGCCAGGGAGAGTATCTGGTTGCAGAGGCCGATGAAAGTGATGCTTCATTCTTGCATTTGCAGCCTCAACTGGCGGTGGTTACCAATATTGACCAGGACCATATGGAGACCTATGACGGCGATTTTAATCGCCTTAAACAGACCTACCTGGATTTTTTACATAACCTGCCATTTTATGGTCTGGCTATTTTGTGTTTCGATGATCCCAATGTCAGGGAAGTCGCCGGGCAACTGCGAAAACCGGTACTGAGTTATGGTTTTAGTGATGATGTAGATTATCAGGCCATTAATTTTACCCAAAAAGGCATAGACAGTTTTTTTGAAGTTGTGCGCATGGGGAAATCCATAGGCAAGTTTCGGCTGGCAATGCCGGGAAGGCACAATGTGTTAAATGCACTGGCGGCAATTTCCATTGCTTACAAGTTGGGTTTGTCGGCAAAATCTATTCGGGACGCGCTATCCGGATTCGAAGGCATCGGTAGACGGTTTCAGCAACTTGGTCGCGCAGAATTTGGCAAAAACCAGGTGGAACTGATTGATGATTATGCCCACCATCCAACTGAATTGCTGGCAACACTTGCAGCAGTGGAAGATTGCTGGCCCGATCGCAGAAAACTGGTGGTGTTCCAGCCCCATCGATATTCCCGTACGCGGGATTTATTTGACGATTTCGCTCAGTTGTTATCAAAAGTGGATCATTTGATTGTCACCGAAGTTTATCCCGCCGGTGAACAGCCCATCGCGGGTAGTGATGGCCGGTCGTTATGCCGCGCAATCAGAAAAAGAGGAAACGATCCTGTATTCGTTCCATCTCTGGAAGAATTGAATACCCTGTTGCCGAAGCTGGTGCAGGATGGAGATATTCTGTTGACCCTGGGCGCCGGGGATATCGGTCGATTCGCTCAGTCTTTGTCTGATTCAACTGAGAATTCAACTACGAATTCAATCAGGGAGGCGGTCAATGATGACTAAGCTGAAGACATTCATCCCTGAATTCCTGCAAGGCCTGGAAGGTCAATTACAGATTAATGAGCCGATGCGAAAACATACCAGCTGGCGAACCGGTGGTGTGGCCGAGTATTTTTATACCCCTGCGAACAGAGTGGATCTGATTGCATTGTTAAATCAATTGCCGTCAGATCTCCCGGTGCACTGGATTGGGCTTGGCAGCAACCTGCTGGTAAGAGATGGTGGCGTGAAGGGAATTGTGATCCGAACGTCTAAAGGTTTAGCACAAATTCGCGAAGTCTCTGAGAACAGGCTGTATGCGGAGTCAGGGGTTTCCTGTGCCAAGGTTGCCAGAATCGCGGCCCGGAAAAATTTGCTCGGCGTGGAATTTCTCGCTGGTGTGCCCGGTTCATTTGGCGGGGCATTGGCTATGAATGCCGGCGCTTTTGGGGGTGAAATCTGGGAGCGCGTGGAAAAAATTGAATGCATTAATCGCCAGGGAGAAATAACAGAAATCAAAAAGTCTGAAATCGAGATTGGCTATCGCCATGTTGGTCTGGCAAAAGATCAATGGGTTTTGGGCGGCACCCTGTTATTGGAGCCCGCCCCTGATGAGTACAACGGCAAAGACACCATACGCAGTTTGCTCGAGCAGCGCAGTGACTCTCAGCCGATACAGAGCGCTAATGCGGGTTCGGTTTTCAGAAATCCTGAAGGTGACCATGCCGCACGATTGATAGATGAGCTCGGGCTCAAGGGCTATCGTCAAGGTGATGCTGAAATATCTCAGGTGCATGCAAATTTTATTATTAATCGCGGCAAAGCTACAGCCGGAGATATTGAAAGTTTGATAGCCCAGGTACAGCAACGGGTGCGTGATCACAGTGGGACTACCCTCGAGCTGGAAGTTCGAATAATCGGGGAGGAACAGTGACTATGGCAAGTACAGTGAGTTATCCGCCCAGTTTAGATATAAACGATCAGCATTATCAGGTGCAAGGTGTTCTGCCCTTCAGAGTTTTGGCACCATTGGTTGCTGTGGTTGTGTTGTGTCTGGTGGCCCTGTTTGGTGTAGATCATTTATATGATCCAGATAATTTTCAGATCGACGAAATAGAAGTACACGGCAAATTCAGTCATGTTAATGGCGCTCAGATAAAAGTAGTGGTTGAAGCAGGCTTAAGTGGAAATTATTTTTCCGCAAACCTGAATCAACTTGAAAACCGGATCAAACAAATACCCTGGGTGTTTTCAGCGTCTCTCCGCCGGCAATGGCCGTCTAGCATAATAGTTGAGGTGGTTGAAATTCAGCCTGTGGCCCGATGGGGTGAAGACATGTGGCTAAATTCAACCGGCGATCTGGTTGATCGCCAGAGCCCTGATGAAGGCGTGGTCGAGGCGGAATTACCCATTTTGCATGGCCTAATTTCTGATCGGCAGATCATCTGGAAGGCATTTCAGCAATGGTCCGGAAAGTTCGCATCAAACGGATTATCCCTGGATGAACTTGTTCTGGATCCGCGGGATTTATGGTATTTGAAGTTATCTTTAAGTGCCCTTGCGATTAACAGTAATTCATCGGGTTGGAAACTAACAGGTAACAAAAATTCATCCGCCAGGGTAACCATGGTGGTAGACAGGATCGATTCATTCGCCAGTATTGAGCGGTTTATCGATGCCCTGAACCAGGAGTTGATTATTCAATTTCCGGAGATGAAAACCATTGACTTGCGGTATCCAAATGGATTTGCCATAAGTTGGCGAAACCCTGAATCGGCGGCACAGATTCTTACCGATCTCGATGACAACGCTGAGTCGAATTCTGAAACTAGTATTGAGTAATTAATAATGGCGAAGAAACCAAATAATAATCTTGTGGTTGGACTGGACATTGGCACATCCAAGGTTCTGGTAATCGTTGTAGAAGTTGGACCTGAAGGCGCCATGGAAGTGATCGGTGTGGGCCATCACCCCGCGCGAGGGCTGCGTAAAGGCGTTGTTGCAAATATTGAATCAACCGTACAGTCGATTCAACGTGCGGTAGAAGAGGCCGAACTCATGGCGGGTTGTCAAATTTACTCGGTATACGCGGGCATAGCCGGCGCCCATATCAGCAGCATCAACTCCCATGGGGTTGTAGCGATCAAGGATAATGAAGTTACTGAAAGTGATATCGAACGGGTCATCGATGCCGCTAAGGCCATGGCAATCCCCAATGATCAGCGAATTCTGCATGTCATGCCCCAGGACTTTATTATCGATGGCCAGGATGGAATTCGTGAGCCCGTTGGGATGTGCGGGGTACGCATGGAGGCCAAGGTCCATATGATCACCGGAGCGGTGAGTGCGGCACAGAATATCGTTAAATGTATTCGGCGTTGCGGGCTGGAAGTTGATGACATTATCCTGGAACAAATTGCTTCCAGCGAGGCGGTTCTGACTGAAGACGAACGAGAGCTAGGGGTTTGTATGATTGATATCGGTGGCGGAACCACGGATATCGCAATTTTTACCGAAGGTGCCATTCGACATACTGCGGTAATTCCCATAGCCGGAGATCAGGTCACCAATGATATCGCCGTCGCTTTTCACACCCCGACCCAGGCAGCGGAAGATATTAAGAAAAAATATGGCTGCACACTGGTGCAGCTGGTAGACGAAGGCCAGACAATCGAAACGCCGAGTATGGGAGGGCGACCTCCGAGAGCGTTGTCGCGAAGAAATCTGGCCGAGATTATCGAACCGCGAATTGAAGAGTTATTGCTGCTGATTCAGGCCGAGATCAGAAAAAGCGGATTTGAAGAGGTTATCGGATCCGGGATTGTGCTAACCGGAGGCAGTTCCCGGATAGAAGGCATGATGGACCTGGCTGAAGAAATATTTCATCTACCGGTACGTCAGGGTCTGCCAAATTATCAAGGTAGTTTGAGTGAGGTTATTCGCAACCCGATTTATTCCACCGGTATTGGCCTTGCTCAGTTCGGACATGCCAATCGCAGCCAGTTGCAAATGCGTTCAACAAAACCCAGCGCGGTGTCGTCCATGATGGAGCGCATGAAAAGCTGGTTTAGAGGGAGTTTCTAAAATGTCACAAATTTCAATTTTTGGATTTCATGTTAACCAGAACATCAGGGTGAAATGTCCAGTTTCTAAGGTTGAGTATTTCAAACAGCTCAATCTTTTTTGTAATCTCTTACACACGAGGAGGAAGTCAAATGTTTGAATTGGTAGACACAGTAAGTCAACAGGCGGTGATCAAGGTCATCGGGATTGGTGGAGGCGGCGGTAACGCTGTTGAGCATATGCTTTCCGCTGAACTCGAAGGCGTTGAGTTCATCAATGCCAATACCGACGCACAAATGTTGTCGAGATCGAATGCGACGACGGTATTACAATTGGGTGAAAGCCTGACCAAAGGTCTCGGCGCCGGTACGGATCCGGAGGTTGGCCGGCAAGCGGCGGTGGATGATCGAGATCGGATTGCCGCTGCGCTTGATGGCGCGGATATGGTTTTCATTACCGCTGGAATGGGTGGTGGAACCGGTACCGGGGCGGCTCCGGTCATTGCGGAAATTGCACGGGAAAAAGGTGTTCTGACCGTTGCCGTGGTGACGCGCCCCTTTCCTTTTGAAGGCAAAAAGCGTCAGGCTATTGCTGAGAATGGTATCGCGGAACTACAGGATCAGGTTGATTCATTGATCATCATTCCCAATGAAAAAGTGCTGGCAGTAATGGGGCACGACGCTACGCTGGTCGATGCATTTAACAAGGCCAATGAGGTATTGTTCAACGCAGTCCAGGGAATTTCAGAACTAATCACCCGACCAGGCCTGATAAATGTTGATTTTGCTGATGTTCGCACGGTCATGTCCGAAATGGGTATGGCGATGATGGGTTCAGCTACGGTTAGTGGTGAGAACCGGGCGGTGGAAGCAGCGCGTAGAGCAATTTCCAGTCCATTGCTGGAAGATGTGAATTTACACGGTGCAAAAGGGCTGCTTGTGAATATTACCGCAGGGCCGGATATGGCGATCGGTGAATTTGAAGCGGTGGGCAATGCCATTCACGAATATGCAGCGGCTGACGCCAATGTTGTGATTGGAACCGCTTTCGACCCTGATATGGAGGGAAATTTGCGAGTTACCATGGTAGCCACTGGGTTGATTGACACCAGAGCCAAAGATGCCGCACCGGAAGATCTGACGAGTAAACCGTTAAAGTCTGTGGAAGTGGTTTCGGAAAATCCGGAGAACGAGCATCAAATGCCCAGAAAACGATTCGCTAAAGCCGGCGGTGCTACCGCCGACGCGAGCCAGCTGGATATGGACCATCTGGATATACCCGCCTTTCTGAGGAAGCAGGCAGACTAAGAAACTTTTCGCAAACAAACATTTTACCTCGTGTGTAAGACAGGACAGGAATGGGCGAAACTACAGAAAGCTGTTCAATTTCAAACAGATTTCGTGTAGTATTCGCCCACTTTCTACAAAAATAATCAGCTATTTCATAATTTTAAATCGGAATGATCAGTCAGCGTACCTTAAAGAACATAATTCGTGCGACTGGCGTTGGATTGCATACCGGTGAAAAAATATATCTGACCCTCCGACCCGCCCCGGTTGATACCGGAATCATATTCCAGCGTGTAGATCTCGATCCAGTCGTAAGTGTTGCCGCTCGACCGGAAAACGTTAGCGACACAAGGCTATCAACAACCCTGGAAGTAGATGGGGTGAAAATATCCACAGTTGAGCATCTTATGTCTGCTTTTGCAGGACTAGGTATCGATAATGCCTTTGTCGAGCTGAGCGCCCCCGAAGTGCCAATAATGGATGGTAGTGCGGGCCCATTTGTGTTTCTGTTGCAGTCTGCGGGAATCCGGGAACAGGAAAAACTCAAGCAGTTTATCCGGATCAAGAAGCCATTATTGGTTGAAGATGATGATAAATGGGTTCGGTTTGAACCATTTAACGGCTTCAAGGTTACATTTGCTATTGATTTTGACCATCCAATTTTTCAGAACTCCACCCAGGAAGCATCGGTGGATTTTTCCACAACATCTTTTGTGAAAGAAGTTAGTCGGGCCAGAACGTTCGGTTTTATGGATGACCTGGAGGCATTGAGAAATGCCGGTTTGGCCCAGGGTGGAAGCTTTGACAATGCCATCGTAATGGACTCGTTTCATATTCTTAATGATGATGGCTTGCGTTACGAAGACGAGTTCGTAAAACACAAGGTACTCGATGCCATTGGAGATTTGTACTTATTGGGCCATCCATTGATCGGCGCATTTAGTGCACACAAGTCCGGTCATGCATTAAACAACAGATTGTTGCGTAAGTTAATTGAAAACGAATCCGCCTGGGAACTGGTATCTTTCGAAGACGAAGCTGAAGTCCCAATTGCCTTTGCGAAGACCGTAGCCGCGGTCTAGGTCCAGGGGAGTTCCTGATCCCGCTACCAACGGTAAATCAGTGGATAGCAGAATTAAACAGTTGGGATATTTGCCGGGGTTTTCGTTTGATTGAAGCTATTTCTTTACCGATCGCTTAGACAGACGAGACAGGGATTGTTTTAGCCCGCCATGGGTAACTGAGTTTGCCAGACTTCGAATAGCTTCAGCATTTCCTTTAGATATGAGATTTACCGGCTTTGATGGTGTTGGTGGGTTGGGTTGAACCGTTGCAACGGGTCGTATCTTGGTTTGAACCTTTGATACATTAAAGTTTTGTTCCTTGAGTTGTCTAACTAGAGAAAGAGTCTGGTGTCGAATTTGGGTAGCCCAAGCCGCTGATTCACAAAAAATCACCAAACGACCGGAAGCAAATAACAGCGGATAGGTATGGGGGGCAGCTATACCCGCATGATTTCGCCAGTATTTAACTATGGCTTTTTGCGTAATGTCATCAGCAGGGGGGTCATCGCTGACAATGAGGTCTCTTTTTATCATCCGTGAAATAGATTTAAACTCTTTCATTCTTCAATAATAACCTTAAGTTAAGACCATGACTCTGGCATAATCCTGCCGCAATTGAACTGAACCTGATATTACTACTATTTTTATGCTGCAGAACGCACTGAAATCCGTTTTTGGAGATCGAAATAAACGGCTTCTTAAAAAACTGAGTAAATCAGTTGATGAAATCAATAATCTTGAAGATGGCTTAAAAGCATTAAGCGATGCAGATTTAGCCGCGAAAACCGTTGAATTTCAAAATCGAATTGCTGATGGCGCCAGCACCGATGATCTGTTAGTTGAGGCGTTTGCGGTAGTACGCGAAGTATCGGTGCGTACACTAGGGATGCGCCATTTCGACGTCCAGCTGATTGGTGGCATGGTATTGAACGACGGCAAAATTTCGGAAATGAAAACCGGTGAAGGGAAAACCCTGGTTTCCACGCTGCCGGCATATCTGAATGCAGTGGCCGGTTCACCGGTTCATATTGTCACGGTGAATGATTATCTAGCCCAGCGTGATGCCGACTGGATGGGTTCGATATACTCATTTCTTGGTATATCCGTAGGCGTTATCCTGTCCGGTCAGGAACGCGAGGAAAAAAAGATCGCCTATGAATGTGACATTGTTTATGGCACCAACAATGAATTTGGGTTTGATTATTTGCGTGACAACATGGCCTTCTCTTCTGAAGATCGTTTTCAGAAAGGGTTGGGTTTTGGAATCATAGATGAAGTCGATTCAATATTAATTGACGAAGCAAGAACACCGTTAATCATTTCTGGCCCAACCGAAGAAAGCACAGATCTATACGGCAAGATTAATCTAATCGTGCCGAAATTGACCGCCCAGAGCGACCCCGAGGGTCCGGGAGATTTTTCCGTAGATGAAAAATCCAGGCAAATTGCCTTAACCGAAGAAGGCCACGAACATGCGGAAGAGTTGCTGGTCAACGAAAAGTTGCTCGAAGAGGGTAGCACTCTATACGAAGTGGGCAACATCAGTTTGCTTCATCATTTGTATGCTGCGTTACGCGCCCATAATTTATTTGCCAAGGATGTAGACTATATTGTTAAAGATAATGCAATTATCATAATTGATGAATTCACCGGGCGAATGATGCCTGGGCGACGTTGGTCCGACGGTTTGCACCAGGCAGTTGAGGCCAAAGAAGGGGTGGCCATTCAGCAGGAAAATCAGACTCTGGCTTCTATAACCTTTCAGAATTATTTTCGTTTATACGACAAACTGTCGGGAATGACCGGAACTGCTGATACGGAAGCGCCAGAATTCTTGCAAATTTATAGCCTGGAAGTTGTGATTATTCCAACCAATCAAGACATGCGACGAGTGGATTCCTCGGATCTGGTTTACCGTACTGCCCAGGAAAAATATAATGCAATATGCGAGGCCATTGAAGATTGTCGAACTCGCAGCCAGCCAGTGCTGGTAGGTACCGCCTCCATAGAAACCTCGGAACATTTATCGGACATCCTGAAAAAGAAAGGCGTTGATCACCAGGTATTGAATGCAAAACATCATGGCAACGAAGCTGAAATAATTGCCGAAGCCGGGCGGCCGGGTAACGTCACCATTGCAACCAATATGGCGGGTCGCGGAACTGATATTGTGCTTGGCGGAAATTTGGAGGTCGAGCTCGCCAAACTCAATGGCGATGAAGGAAAAAAGGCGGCAACCGAGCACTGGAATGTCAGACATCAACAGGTAATCGATGCCGGTGGATTGCACGTGCTGGGTACCGAGCGAAACGAATCCCGCCGGGTTGACAATCAATTGCGGGGCCGGTGTGGTCGGCAGGGTGATCCTGGGTCCAGCCATTTCTTCTTATCCCTGGAAGATAACTTGATGCGAATTTTCGGTTCCCAGAAAATTGCCGGGCTGATGGAAAAGCTGGGAATGGAGGAAGGCGAAGCCATCGAGCATCCCTGGGTTACCCGGGCAATCGAAAATGCCCAGAAAAAAGTCGAGGGACATAACTTCGATATGCGCAAGCAGCTATTGGAGTATGACGACGTCGCCAATGAACAGCGAAAAGTAATTTATGAACAACGAAACGCGCTGATGGAAACGGAGGATATTTCCGAATATATCGCCGATACCCGCAAAGAAGTTGTGGACGATGTGATCAGTCAATGGATCATGCCCCAGTCCCTGGAGGAACAATGGGATATTGAACAATTGGAGCAGAGTCTAGAATCTGAGTTTGGTATTTCACTGGAAATAGGGAAATGGCTTGAACAAGATGATTCTCTTCACGAAGAAACCTTGCGGAAGAAAATATTACAGTCTATCGTTGATATGGCCCATGACAAAGAAAATCGTGTTGGAAGCGATAGTATGCGCCACTTCGAAAAACAGGTAATGTTAAAAGTCCTCGATGATCAATGGAAAGAGCATCTGGCGAATATGGATCATTTACGTCAGGGTATTGGGTTACGGGGCTATGCACAAAAAAATCCGAAACAGGAATATAAGCGCGAAGCATACGAGATGTTCACTGGGCTTCTCGAATCGATGAAGTATGATGTCATTTCAATTTTGGCGCGAGTGCAGGTGCCAAGCGAAGAAGAGATGCGTGAAATGGAAAACAAGTTACGAGTGCAACGGGCTGAGGAAGAGTCGATGAAATATATTCATGACGACGCCTCCGCTGAAGGCCCGGGTCAATTCCCAGGTCAATCCCCGGGCCAACCCGTGGCACCCAGGCCTGCAAAACTATCTGACAATGCCTCAGCAGATAGACCCTTTGTCAGAGAAGGTAAAAAGGTTGGACGTAATGAACCCTGCCCATGCGGCTCAGGAAAAAAATACAAACAATGCCACGGCAAACTGTAATTCGATTTTCCAACTAATGGAGATATCTCCCCTCGCCCCGCCATACTTTCCGCAGATCACAAGTGTAGCCGGTTTAAGACTGGCAGCAACCCAAGCGAATATTAAATATTCAGGCCGGGATGATTTGATGCTGGTTGGATTTGACAAAGATGTTGCGGTAGCAGGCGTATTCACCCGTTCTGCCACAGCCAGTGCACCAGTTCAGATGTGTCAGCGAAATTTAGTCAACGGTGTTGCCCGTGGATTAATTGTGAATTCCGGAAATGCGAATGCTTTTACCGGCCGGACCGGGGACAAACATTGCGTAGAAATTTGTGATGCTGTAGCAAATTCTCTGGGTTGTGAAGCTGATCTTGTATTTATCGCGTCTACCGGGGTGATCGGTGAACCCTTGCCAAATGATCGAATTCTCGCCGCCATTCCAAATTTATCAGATCAATTGGATTCGGATAACTGGGAGGACGCTGCAAATGCGATCCTGACAACGGATACCTTCGCAAAGGCTTCCAGCATTGCGACCACAATTAGTGGCTGTAGTGTGACCATTAGTGGTTTTGCAAAAGGGTCGGGCATGATTGAGCCCGACATGGCTACCATGCTCGGATTTGTTTTTACTGATGCGAATATCCCACCACCTGTTCTCCAAAAGCTTCTGGTCGAGGCGAATCAACAATCTTTCAATTCGATAACCGTGGATAGCGATACCTCTACCAGCGATACTTGTCTGCTATTTGCCACGGGCGGGGCGAATAATCCATTGCCAAAAAATGAAAATGATAAGAGTCTGGATGATTTCAAACAGGGATTACAAAACCTGATGCTGGACTTAGCCCAACAGGTTGTTCGCGACGGTGAAGGGGCAACCAAGTTTATTCAGGTTTCAGTCTCAGGGGCGGAGCATGATAGTTCAGCAAAAGTGATTGCCAAGGCAATTGCCAATTCACCATTAGTGAAAACGGCTATTGCCGGGGAGGATGCCAATTGGGGAAGAGTTGTAATGGCAGTGGGCAAATCAGGAGAGCGGGCTGACAGAGATAAACTGGAAATTTCAATTGGTGGTGTGTTGATCACTGAAAACGGTCAGGTAGTTGCGGATTACGATGAAAGCAGGGTTAGTGAGCATCTGGAAACTCAGGATATTTTGATCGAGGTCGATGTTGGAATTGGCCCGGGTGTTTCTACCGTGTGGACCTGTGATTTAACCCACGGCTATATCACAATTAATGCCGACTACCGGTCCTGATTCACGCCTTTATGTCGTGGTTGGTGTTGTGACCAACAGCAAGGGCCAATTACTGGTTCAGCAACGACTTCCAGACAAACCTTGCGCTGGGCAATGGGAGTTTCCCGGAGGCAAAGTTGAAAGCAATGAATCTGCGATTCAGGCGCTGGAACGGGAGCTTTTCGAAGAGTTGGGTATTAGAGTTAAAAACCCCATCCCGCTTATACAGCTAACCCATGATTATAATCACGCCAATGTATGGCTGGATGTGTTTATGGTAGAAAAATTTAGCGGCGAACTAATTAATCGGGAAGGTCAGAATTATGCTTGGAAAGCACTCGATGAAATAGCAGATTTAGACATTCTCGAAGCAGTGCCTCCAATTCTCCAAGCGGCGCAAAAGTTTCTGGAAATAAAAAATTAGTTCTTAAACAGGGTCAGATATTTTTCGTGGAGATGTAGCACGTTTTGTTTCAGATCTTCCATAGACGTATCATTTGCAATCACATCATCGGCCAGTTCAATTTTTTGTTGATCCTTCATCTGTGAATTTAAGATTCGTTTGATTGTGGTGGTGTCCATTTGCCGACTTTGTTTTAGACGCTGAGTTTTGATTTCGGTGGAGCAAGTCACCAACAATACACGATCCATTTCGGTGTGCTGACCGGTTTCCATTAACAATGGGATTTCCAGAATACAATAAGCAGATTGGCTTTGTTGGCTCAGGTCAAACATCATTTCCCTGATAGATGGATGCAGCACGGACTCGAGCTCCTCCCTGCGCTGATTGTCGTTAAAAACAATATCAGCCAATTTTCTGCGATTCATTTCGCCGTTATGGTCTATAACATCGTCACCAAAAATCGCAACAATCTTTTGGAATTCTGTGGTGCCAGATTGGGTTAACTGGCGTGAGATTTGGTCGGCATCGATAGTGGTAATACCTTGTTGTTGAAACAATTGTGCAACTGTGGACTTTCCACTACCGATGTTGCCGGTTAGCCCTATTCTGGGAACCACTATAGATTAAAAAGCTGTAAGTAGTTACTACGTATTTTATCTCCCCATACCAGTGCAATCCAGGCGGCGACCGCCAGATATGGACCGAAAGGTATCGGAATTTCCCGGGAGCTTTTTCCAGTGGCAATCAGGATAACCGCAAATAATGTGCCACTCAACGATGCAACCAGAATGACTACGGGCAGCGCCTGCCAGCCAAGCCAGGCGCCGATCGCTGCAAGAAGTTTGAAGTCGCCGTAGCCCATGCCTTCCTTACCGGTGATTTTGTGGTGGATCTGGTACAGAGTCCACAGCACCATGTATCCTAGTATCACCCCTGTAACCGCAGACTGAAGATCGGTAAACAGATTAAAGCTATTGGCGATCAATCCCATCCATAACAAGGGTAGTACGATACCGTCGGGCAAAATTTGGTGGTCCAGATCGATTGCACTTAACCCAATCAATGAAAAAACAAAAACCAATGCAAACAATAGTTGCCAATCCACACCGAATACATAACCCAGATGCACACAAAGCAGGGCTGAAATTATTTCGATAAGTGGATAGCGAGGTGAGATCGGTTTGGAACAAAAACCGCATTTGCCTCCCAGAAATACGAAACCGAGGATGGGAATATTGTGCAAAGCTTTAAGTGGAGAGAGACAATCCGGGCATCGGGATCTGGGGTAAATCAGATTGGGCGGCAGGGCTTCTGATTCTTGCGAATCATTTGAATCTATATTTTGCCCCAACATTTCGAGGCATTGTTGGTTCCACTGATAAAATAATAACGGCGGTAGCCGGAGTATCAATACGTTCAAAAAGCTGCCGACGCAGGCGCCAAGAATAAACAGCACTGTGATTAATGTTAGTTCAGATTGTTGTAACAGGGTAACTAGCTGATGCATTGTTTTTATAAATTATTAGCGACCGGCTTCGGTTGGGAATTGTAATAGTCTATTTTAACGAACTCTTGACGACTATACCTGGTCCAGCCAGGGAATTTCTAAGCTGATCTAGAATACTGCACCCAACTTAAAGATCGGCAGGTACATTGCAATAACGATAGTACCTACAATTATCCCGAGGATGATTATGAGAAAGGGTTCCACCAGGCTGCTAATGATGGCAATGGCATTATCTACTTCGTTTTCAAAAAACTCGGCAACCTTATCCAGCATTCTCTCCAGTTCGCCAGCCTCCTCACCGGTGGCGACCATCTGCAGCATCATGCCCGGAAACAAACCAGTTTCCTGCATCGATCCTTCGAGAGTCCGTCCAGTAGAGACTTCACGACGGACCTGTAGTAGTCCTCGAGCGTAAATCCTGTTTCCTGCAGCGTTGGATACGGTTTCAAGGGCATCGAACAGCGGAATACCGGCACCAAACATGGTCGCCAGGGTTCGGGAAACCCGGGCAATAACCGCTTTTCGAATTATCGCGCCAAAAACCGGAATTCGCAAAATTAGACGATCCATGGAGTGCTGCATTTTACTCGATCGTTTATAGGAAAATACCAGTGCAGTACCTGCGACCATGGTTGTGAGCAGCATAACAAACCAGTAATCCGAGAAGGTATGGGACAGGCCTACAACCCAGGCAGTCAGCGTAGGTAAGTCAGAGCCATAGTCGGCAAACAGGGATTCGAATTCCGGAATGACCACAATCAACAAAATCGCCACGATAACGATGGCAACGATAACAACAAGGGCCGGATAAAACAGAGCCGCCCGAATCTTGCTTTTTATATGTTCAATTTTTTCCAGGTAGGTGGCAATTTTATTCATCAGGATATCCAGGGTTCCCGATTCTTCGCCCACGGTGACCAAACTTGTATACAGTCGATTAAAGTGGGCTGGATGTTTTTTAAGGGCGGTACTCAGGTTTGTACCTGCCTCAACATCTTCGCGGATTTTCCCCAATAGGTTTTTTACCGCCTCATTCTCGTGCCCCATACTAATTCCCCGTAGCGAAGATGCAATTGGAATCCCGGACTCAATCATGGTCGCCAATTGTCGGGTGGTAAAAACGATATCTTTAACTTTAACCTGTTTCCCTATTGAGAATATTGACCTGGTTCTCTTTCGAACCCTTTTAACCCGAATACCCTGTCGACGAAGTAACAATTTTGCGACCTGGATATTCGCGGCCTCAATTTCCCCTGCTGCTTTACGATTCCCCTTGTCAATCCCGGTCCAGACAAACGTCGCCGGTTTACTTTTTGCTTTTGTTTTTGCCATAACTTAATCTGTGGTTACTCGTTCAACTTCTTCCATCGTAGTAATCCCGGATGCCACCTTTCTCAACCCTGATTGTCGCATACTTAAAATACCTTCTTTTCTCGCCTGTTTCTCAATATCCACGGTCGACCCGCGAGCCATAACGATACTTGAGATTTCATCGGTCATTGGCATAACTTCGAATATGCCGGTTCTACCGCGATATCCGCTGGTACAACCACTACAACCTACTGCCTGATATAGTTCCAATGAATCTATATTCTGTTCTTCAAAGCCCACCTGGAGCAGAACATCTTTCGGGTAAGTAACCGGATCACGACAGGAATCGCAAAGTCGCCGGACCAGCCTTTGGGCGATAACCATTGAAACCGAGGAGGCGACATTAAAGGGCGCGACGCCCATATTCAATAGCCGGGTTAAAGATCCCGGAGCGTCATTGGTGTGTAGTGTGGAAAATACCATATGCCCGGTTTGCGCCGCCTTAATTGCAATTTCCGCAG
The DNA here is from genome assembly GCA_965237725.1 of Candidatus Spongiihabitans sp. GTDB lineage: Bacteria > Pseudomonadota > Gammaproteobacteria > Arenicellales > Poriferihabitantaceae. Next base: position 1,563,247 of record OZ250151.1, on the reverse strand, counting down.
TTTCCAGGTCCCGAATCTCTCCCACCATCAGTACATCCGGATCTTGCCGTAAAAACGCACGTAAAACTTTTGAAAATGTTAGTCCGGTTTTTTCGTTAATATTTACCTGGTTAATCCCAGCAACATAAATTTCTACAGGGTCCTCTACGCTGGAAATATTTCTCTCCGTGGTGTTTAAAACATTCATTGCCGAATAGAGTGATACTGTTTTTCCGCTACCCGTTGGGCCAGCAACCAGCACCATGCCATGGGGCTGGATCGCAGCTTCGCGATACTGATCGAGTTGTTGCTCTTCCATGCCAATGGTTTCAATTCCCAGGTTTGCGGCAGTGGTATCGAGCACACGAATAACCATTTTTTCGCCAAACAGGGTTGGCATGGTACTGACCCGGAAATCGATGGCGCGACTTCTCGAAAATGCAAGTTTCATTCGGCCGTCCTGAGGCAGCCGTCTTTCTGCGATATCCAGCTGGGACAGGATTTTTAATCGTGCGATTATTTTATGCACTAACCCCAGGGGTGGATTAATCGCATCGTGCAATACACCATCAATTCGATATCGAATCCGGGTCAGTCGTTCGTAAGGCTCAATATGAATATCAGAGGCGGCTCGGCGTATTGCATCCTGCAATATCTTATTAACGAAGCGGACAATGGGGGTGTCAATTTTTAAATCCAGTGCGTCGGATTCAGCATCATCAACTTCGCTGGTTAAATCGATGTCACCGAGTCCACCTTCTTCTACGATGTCACTCAATGACACATCTGCATCATGCTCAAGCAAAGTGTCTACAATGCGGGCCAGCTTCCGTGGATCCACCAATATCGGGCTGACGTTTAATCCGGTACTGAACTTTATTTCATCGATAGCTGCGCTATTTCCTGGGTCGCCTACACCAAGAAACAACTTCTGTCCACGCAGATAAAGTGGTAGCACATGATGTTTATCGATGGCTTTCTCTGAAACCAGCTGGAGCGGTGCAAGCTCGGTATTGAGGCAATCCAGTTCCAGCATGGGAATACCAAATTCTTCCGATGCGATTGCGCAGGCATCGGTGACCGGAACGGAATTTTGTTCGATGGATTGCAGGTAGAATGAGCGGTTTTCCTGTAACGCATTTCGCATTACTTCCATGGCCGCGCCTTCGGTTAACAATCCCTTGGAGATCATTTTTTTTGCCAGTCCAGGCAAGCTGATTTTGACTGGTTCGGTTTGAATATCGTTCATATGTAAATAATGGTTCTAACCAGATTCCTCACTGCGGAGTAGTTTCGCCGAATAAATTCGGAGCTACTGATCTATATAACCAACTTTAGCAGATCACGGGCAAATAATAATTAGTTAGAACTACACCAATTATTTTGGTTCGATTATTGTGTTGCTTATATAAACCCAGTAAAATACTAGGTTTTAGGTATTACCATTGATTTCCCCCATTTAGACTTTGGAAACTTGACGTATTTTACAGGTAAATCGCCTAATTGCCTGATTTTATTGTACCAATCAGACATTTTTAGATTATAGCGTTTTTCCCGCTTTTTACCGCTTACATGGCGTTTAATGAAATTTAAAGATATTAATACCGAACCAACAAACCGCGTAAATGTTAATGATAAAACTATTAAATAAACGAGACATCAAATGAGGCATCAAATGAGACATCAAATGAGACTTCAGACGTGAGATTAACTACCAAAGGTCGCTATGCCGTAACTGCAATGATTGATTTGTCAATTAACCAGGCCAACGGACCCGTTACCCTGAAAAGTATATCAGATAATCAGGGGATTTCTCTGTCGTATCTGGAACAGCTGTTTGCAAAAATGCGGAAATCCAGTCTGGTGTCTGGAACCCGGGGTCCGGGTGGCGGCTATGTGCTTGCCAAAGACGTAGATCAAATCAGTATCGCCGATATTGTTGTAGCGGTTGACGAGCCACTGGATATTACCGAGTGTGAGGGAATGCAAAATTGTCATGATGGAAAACGCTGTCTGACCCATGGATTATGGAGTGAATTGAGTGATCAACTTTATACCTTTCTTGCCGGCATCAGATTGGGCCAGATTATGCGAGAAAGTGGAATTAATCAGAATCCTCGGGGATCTGAGCCCAACCAAAAACGGGTGCATTTTCCAACCATGGACGACCTGAATATCTCAGGTTGATATAGAGGAAATACTTTGAAGGACAAATTAAATGAGCACGACTGAAAAAGACCTGACTTCTCTGGTTCAACGTGAATACAAAGAAGGGTTTATAACCGACATCGATTCAGACACCCTGCCTCCAGGGTTAAATGAAGAGGTAGTGCGAACCATTTCACTTAAAAAAAATGAACCTGAATTTTTACTCGAGTGGCGGTTGCAGGCATATCGACACTGGCTTGAAATGGTCGAGCCCGAATGGCCCCATCTAAATTACCCGCCAGTGAAATTCCAGGAGATCAGTTACTACTCAGCACCCAAACAAAAGGAACTGCTCGACAGCCTGGATGAAGTTGATCCGAAGTTGCTGGAAACTTATGAGAAGTTGGGTATTCCCATCGATGAGCAAAAAATGCTTGCCGGGGTTAAGGTTGCGGTGGATGCGGTATTTGATAGCGTATCCGTTGTGACTACCTTTAAAGAGACGTTATCCAAGTCCGGGGTGATTTTTTGCCCACTGTCCGAAGCGCTAAAGGACTATCCAGAACTGGTTAAACAGTATCTCGGCTCGGTGGTTCCGTCCGGAGACAATTATTATGCGGCATTAAATTCTGCGGTATTTAGCGAAGGATCATTTGTCTATATTCCCAAAGGTGTTCGCTGCCCAATGGAATTGTCGACCTATTTTCGTATCAATGCCATGAACACCGGTCAGTTTGAACGAACTTTGATTATTGCTGAAGAAGATAGTTATGTCAGTTACCTGGAAGGTTGTACTGCGCCCCAGCGGGATGAAAACCAGTTACACGCAGCGGTAGTTGAGCTGGTTGCAATGAAAGGGGCGGAAATTAAGTATTCAACGGTGCAAAACTGGTATCCCGGCGATGAAAACGGTAAGGGCGGAATTTATAATTTCGTAACCAAGCGCGGCGCATGTCGTGGTGAAAACTCGAAAATATCCTGGACCCAGGTGGAAACCGGATCAGCAATAACCTGGAAATATCCAAGCGTTGTACTCGAAGGTGACCATTCTATTGGAGAGTTCTATTCCGTTGCACTAACCAATAATTATCAACAGGCGGATACCGGTACAAAGATGATCCACATCGGTAAGAATTCAAAAAGCACCATTATCTCCAAAGGTATTTCCGCCGGACACGGACAGAATTCATACCGGGGTCTTGTGAAAATTTTAAAAAGTGCTGAAGGCTCGAGAAATTACTCTCAATGCGATTCCCTGTTAATGGGTGACCAGTGCGGTGCGCACACTTTTCCATATATGGAAGTCAAAAATCCCAGCGCAGTGGTGGAACACGAAGCCACCACATCGAGAATAGGTGAAGACCAATTGTTCTATTGTCGTCAACGCGGGATGTCAGAAGAAGACGCGGTTTCGATGATTGTGAATGGTTTTTGCAAAGACGTTTTCAGAGAGCTGCCCATGGAATTTGCGGTTGAGGCACAAAAGCTATTGGGCATCAGCCTGGAAGGCTCGGTAGGTTAGAGTTTAAACCTGGGTGACTTAATCGTAGATTTACCAGGTTAAACGAAGATATTTTTGAAGGTCAAATTATTTTAACAATACAAGTACAAATTTATAAATGTTATCAATTAAAGATTTACACGCTGCCGTAGATGGTAAAGAAATTCTTAAGGGAATAAACCTCGAGGTTAAGCCAGGAGAAGTCCATGCCATCATGGGACCCAACGGTTCGGGCAAAAGCACTCTGGCCAACGTGCTGGCGGGGCGGGAAAACTACGAAGTGGTATCCGGTCAGGTGACATACCGTAATCAGGATTTGCTCGAGATGGAGCCGGAAATTCGGGCCAGAGAAGGGTTGTTTCTCGCATTTCAGTATCCGGTAGAGATTCCCGGGGTAACCAATCTGTATTTGTTAAAGGCGTCAATTAATGCTGTGCGTAAGCATCGCGGTGAAGAGGAACTGGATGCAGTAACCTTCCTGAAACTGATTAAAGAAAAAGCGGCGCTGGTAGATATGAAACAGGAGTTTCTTTATCGCGCGGTAAACGAAGGATTTTCTGGGGGTGAAAAGAAACGAAATGAGATTTTGCAAATGGCCCTGCTTGAACCGCATTTGAGTGTACTTGATGAAACCGATTCAGGTCTGGACATTGATGCGTTAAAAATTGTTGCCCAGGGTGTCAATACACTTCGCCACAAGGATCGGGCGATGATTGTGGTAACCCATTATCAGAGGCTGCTTGATTATATTATTCCCGATTTTGTCCATGTTTTGTCAGCAGGCAAAATTATTCGTTCTGGTGATAAATCACTGGCCCTTGAATTAGAACAAAAAGGTTATGGCTGGATTGAAGATCATGCAACCGCAGCCTGAAACTTTATCTGCGCCCGGCGCCCAACACTATGTCAATCAGTTTGACAGACTAAAGGAGAATTTGCCCGGAAGCGCCACCGAGTGGCTGATTGATCAGCGCAAACAAAATCTGGCGCGATTTAACAAAGCTGGATTCCCTTCTCAAAAAGATGAAGACTGGCGTTATACGCCGTTACGCCCGATTACAAACAAACTGTTTGAAGTGGTAAGTGATAAGCCGAACCATGGCATAGACCTGGAGTCTCATCAAATTCCATACATGGATTGTTATCAGGTGGTTTTTGTGGACGGTTATCTTGATCTCGCTTTATCGAATCTGGGTATGATTCAATCGGGTATCAGTATTGAGGCATTGGAAACGGTTTTAACCCAGCGACCAGAGACAATCAAAAACAAACTTGGTAGCATCATCAACCACAATGGCCACAGTTTCACTGCGCTGAATGGTGCTCTTTATAACAATGGTATTGTTATCAATCTGGAGGAAAATGCCAAGCTGGATATGCCGGTGGAGTTATTATTTATAAGCAACACCGAAATGGCCATGACCCATCCGAAAAATCTTGTGCTGGCTGGCAAAAACAGCAATGCCGAAATTATTGAGCGTTACGTCTCAACCGTTTCAGCCACTGACTTTCATTCCCTGGTTAACAGTACCACGGAAATCATACTCGGCGAAGCTGCTGAAATCGATTACTACATGGTCCAGACTCAGTCCAGTTCTGCATATCAAATCAGCGGCATTTGGGTAAGCCAGGGGCCAAATAGCCGGTTCGGCTGTCGAACCATATCTCTGGGTGGTGGCCTGGTAAGAAACGATCTTCGCGTCGAGCTCAATGGTTCCAAAGCCCATTGTGATATGTATGGTGTTTATAGCCTGGCTGGGAAACAGCATGTAGATAATCACACCACAATGATTCATCAAGCTGAATCGTGTACCAGCAATGAACTATACAAAGGCATTCTGGATCAGCGTTCCAGAGCGGTTTTTCACGGCCGGATAAAAGTAGCTAAAGGTGCGCAAAAAACAGATGCGAATCAGTCTAACAACACATTATTGTTGTCCAGAGACTCGGAAATTGACACTAAACCCCAGCTTGAAATTTATGCTGACGATGTTAAATGTTCCCATGGCGCAACCATAGGTCAACTCGACGAAGCTGCATTGTTTTATTTGCGCACCAGGGGCATTGATCCTGCTGAAGCCCGTTCACTGTTAACTTATGCATTTGTTAATGATGTTATAAACCAGATTGAAATCGAGCCTTTGAGAGAATTTCTTGAGCAACGCATGTCGAGCCAGTTGATTAAAGAAAATTTGCGGCTAACCTAAGGACTGAGATATGAAGAAAGTAAATTTTAATCCTGAGCTCGAATTGAAAAAAGCAAAAATTATGGAACAATTTGATCAAAACAATGGACCCGAAGAAGTTGATGCCCATGCAGATAATAAAAATTTGGGAGTGGAGCCGGGTTCAGATCCAGGTGCGCAATTAGTCGCAGAAGAAGACTTAACCGAAGAGGCATTGCGGGAAAGGGTAATTGACGCATTGAAAACCGTTTATGATCCTGAAATTCCGGTTAATATTTATGATCTCGGGCTGATCTATAAAGTTGATATCAAAGACCGGTTTGTAGATGTCGACATGACATTAACCGCGCCGGGTTGCCCAGTGGCGGCAACATTTCCCGGCATGGTCGAACATTCCATTAACCTGGTTCCCGGGGTTAATGGCGCGGCAGTAGAGCTGGTATGGGATCCACCCTGGACCCCGGAACTGATCAGCGAGGCCGCTCGTCTGGAGCTTGGATTAATTTAGAACTTCAGATTTTTAAAATGAGCGAATGGACTGACGTAGAAAATGCTGCGGATCTGGATCATGGCGAACACCTATTGGTTGACGTTGATGATGTCGTGATTGCGGTGTTTAATCTCGACGGGGAGTTTTTTGCCATCGAGGATGTTTGTACCCACGACGGTAGTGAAATTGCCAGCGGGTGCATTAAAGGCGATAACATCGAATGCCCCCGACACGGCGCCCAGTTTTGTATCAAAACAGGAGAGGTTAAATCTCCACCGGCTTATGAGCCCGTCGATACGTTTCCCATACAAATTATAGATGGTGTTGTTCAGGTCAGGGATCATCGCTGGGACTAAGCCGAACCGCGGCGGGAACTAAACGCCAGGATTATTTTTAATCAGAGGTTCCTTAGATTTACTCTCTTGTTATTTCATAACCCAGCCCGCTATCGCTTTGCAGATCGATAACGATCTCTTTACCGCCAAAGCCGTGAACAATATCGTGAGCTCGGACGGTGAGCATCATCACCCCTTCAGGGACTTTTAATCGACTCTGGCTACGGGTAAACGGTTGTTCGTTTTCGTGGGGATGGAACAATACACGAGAAAATTGATCCGAATCTGAAATTTTCAAAATTTCATTTTTATCGGTAACGACGTCCCAGCCATTGCAATAATCTTCCCATCCTGTATCCGGATGTTTTACCGTAACTTGAAATGTCCAGCCGTATTCCCCCTGATCGGTGGCGCGTACAAAAATAACATCCGCATCCGGCATCGTTGCGGCTCCCGAATTCATGGGCAAGGCCACTAAAATTGAAAGGAAAATTGCAGGGAAAATTAGTTTTATAATTGCAGAAGTTAACCCTGAAAGTGTCATTGAGATACCCGACCTGTGTAAATTCCAAAAGTTGATTTGAGGTACAATAACACAATTCTAAATCCGGTAAATTTCTTTCCTTAATGGATAAACTAATTGCAACAGGTGGGGGACCACTAGAGGGTGAGGTGCGCATTTCTGGCGCTAAAAATGCGGCTTTACCTTTGTTGATAGCTTCATTGCTTACTGAAAAACCACTAACCGTCAGTAACATTCCTCATCTTCACGACATAACGACCACCATGGAATTGCTGGGCCAGTTGGGAGTAAAGCTCCAGGTCGATGAAAAATTATCCATTGAAGCGGACGCGTCTGAAGTCAGTAGCGTGATAGCGCCCTATGAACTGGTTAAAACCATGCGTGCGTCGATCCTGGTATTGGGGCCACTGGTGGCGCGATTTGGAGAAGCTGAAGTTTCTCTTCCCGGCGGTTGTGCAATTGGGTCGAGACCGGTGAATTTGCATATTAAAGGACTCGAGGCCTTAGGGGCGGAAATTACCATCGATGGCGGGTACATTAAGGCAAAAGCGGGCAGATTAAAGGGAGCGAGAATATTCATGGATTTAATATCGGTGACCGGTACAGAGAATCTTATGATGGCGGCGACATTGGCAAAAGGAGAGACCATAATCGAAAATGCAGCCAGAGAGCCCGAAGTTATTGATCTGGCAAATTGTTTGAATACCATGGGGGCAAAAATTGAAGGGGCAGGTACCGATACCATTACCATCAAGGGTGTGAAAAAACTGGGTGGCGGACATCATCGGGTGATACCCGATCGAATCGAAGCCGGTACATTTTTGGTTGCAGCGGCTGTATCCGGTGGCAATATAAAGGTAAAAGATGTCATTCCCAGCCAGCTGGAATCGGTGCTAGATAAACTTCGAGAATCCGGTTGCACCATCGAAACTGGCGACAACTGGATTTCTCTTGAATCCCCAAAGTCGAAATTGAAATCGGTAAATATTCGAACCGCACCCTATCCGGCATTCCCTACAGACATGCAGGCACAGTTTGTATTGCTCAATGCTCTGGCAAAAGGCACCGCAACGGTGGTGGAAACAGTTTTCGAGAATCGGTATATGCATGTCCATGAACTCCAGCGAATGGGCGCGAATATTGAACTCGACGGCAACACTGCGGTTATCCGCGGGGTGAAGAAATTGCATGGCGCACCCGTTATGGCGACGGATCTGCGTGCTTCGGCATGCCTGGTACTGGCGGGGTTGATTGCTGATGGTGATACCGTGATTGATCGTATTTATCATATCGATCGTGGTTATGACTGTATTGAAGAGAAATTGTCACAAATCGGTGCTCGGATCAAACGAGTACCGGGTCACTATATGGATCGTTTGACGGCATAAAACATTAACCGTTGAAATAACGCGGACATGAATAATTTCAAGTAGTCGAATTAAATAAACACAATTTTGTTATTGTTGTTACTGCACCTGTCTGATTTTCTTATCCTGTAAAGTTGAAATAGTCTAATGTTATTAGAGCTTAGGTTTGATCATAAAAATTTTGAAGCTGACCTGAATCAGCTCCTCGATCGGAGTGTTGAAACCGATGTTGAGGTTGAAAACACGGTAAGGGAGATTATAAAAACCATTAAGGTCAGTGGCGATTCGGGGTTAATCGAATATACCCTTCGATTCGACCGGGTTTCAGTTACATCGGCCCATGAGCTGGAAATGACCAGTGAAACTATCACGGCGCAGCTTGATCTGGTGGACAATGAGTTGTACGCCGCGTTGGAAGCAGCGGCGAATAGAATCGAGGCATTTCATAGAAAAGAAATCCCCAAGTCCTGGCAGTACACCGAAGCGGACGGCAGCACACTCGGGCAATGGATTTCACCAATGGAAAGAGTCGGGGTTTATGTGCCGGGGGGGAAAGCGGCCTATCCGTCCTCAGTGCTAATGACCACAATTCCGGCGAAAGTTGCAGGGGTTAAAGAAATTATTATGACCGTGCCAACACCCAATGGAGAAATCAGTTCGGCGGTTGTGGCCGCAGCAAAAATTTCCGGTGTAGATCGAATATTCACTGTGGGCGGTGCCCAGGCAATCGCCGCGCTGGCTTATGGCACGCAGACAATTCCGAAAGTGGATAAAATTGTTGGGCCCGGAAATAGTTACGTTGCAACCGCCAAGAAATTTGTTTTCGGCGATGTCGGCATCGACATGATTGCTGGACCGTCGGAAGTTGTGGTTATTTGTGATAACACAGCAGACCCAGACTGGGTGGCAATGGATTTGTTTGCTCAGGCAGAGCATGACGAACTTGCCCAGTCTATTGCCATTACGGATTCGTTGGATATGGTGGAGAAAATTCAGCAATCGATTAAAAAATTGCTTCCAGAAATGTCCAGGAAAGATATTATAGAGAAATCATTGCTATCACAGGGCGCAATAATATGGGTGAATTCATTGTCTCAGGCGGTTGCGGTTTCGAATCGCATTGCCCCCGAGCATCTAGAATTGATGGTCGAAGAAGATGAAAAACTGCTTGACCTGGTTCAACACGCGGGCGCAATTTTTATCGGAAAATATAGTGCGGAAGTCTTGGGCGATTACTGTGCTGGCCCTAACCACGTTTTACCCACCGCAGGGACCGCACGATTCAGTTCGCCATTGGGCGTATACGATTTTCTCAAACGCAGTAGTCTGGTGCGGGCGTCATCCGCTGGCGCCAGTGAAATGGCAAAAGTAGCGAGTAGGATCGCCCATAGTGAAGGTTTAACCGCACACGAGCGCTCTGCTAAATTTCGCATGAAAAACAATTAACAGATTAGATCGCAAATTAATACTGATGAGCCAATCTGGAATCAACAACCTTGAACGCCGCCGCAATAAGATGGTTGGTGGGGAAATTTTGAAGTTGAAGTCATATCATGTGCCGTCGTCTGAGGGCATGATAAAACTCGATGCAATGGAAAATCCATATTCATTGCCCCAGGAGCTGAAACAAGCATGGTTATCCTCACTGTCAAAGGTAGAAGTTAATCGCTACCCAGACCCCGAATGTGCGAGGTTGAAATCGGCAATTCGAAAAAATTTCCCCATGCCGGATAATTGTGAGTTGTTATTGGGCAATGGCTCTGATGAGCTGATCCAGTTAATCGCCATGTTGTTTGGTGGAAGGGGTAAAAGCTTCCTTTCACTCACGCCTTCGTTTTCCATGTACCAGCAAATCTGTATTGCCACTGCCACCCGGTTTGTTGGTGTGTCGTTAAAATCAGATTTCAGCCTGGACGCTGGCGCATTGTTTCAGGCTATAGAGGAGTCAGATCCGGCCTGTATATTTATTGCCTATCCCAATAATCCAACCGGCAACTGTTTTGATCCGGAATTGATGCGACAGGTGATCAGCCAGAGCAATGGTCTGGTTATAGTTGATGAAGCCTACTTTGCATTCTGTCAGAAGTCGTTTCTCGAAGAAATTAATCAACATCCAAATTTACTAATTTTGCGCACCATGTCGAAAAGCGGTTTGGCCGGATTGAGACTGGGTATGATGATGGGCAATCCGCTGTGGATTGAACAACTGGACAAGTTGCGCTTGCCCTATAACGTTAATAGTCTGACCCAAACCAGCGCCGAATTTTATTTGCAACACCATGATATTTTAAAGGAACAGGTGGGGCAGATTGTTGCCAGTCGAGCCAAGGTGTTTGAGGTCATGCGTAAAATTTCCCAGATCGAGGTTTTTCCGTCTGAAACCAATTTTCTGCTGTTTAGCGTGCAATGTGATGCGCCCAAAATTTTTCAGGGGCTCAAAGACAAGGGCGTATTAATTAAAAACCTTCACCAGCCCGGCACAGCCCTGGAAAATTGTTTTCGCGTTACCATTGGCACAGAAGACGAAAACGATAAATTTATTGAAGCACTAAAATCAGTTGTCTGATTTTAGATCGCCTTGCAAATCATATTGTAAATTATATGTTTTGAGTATGGGCTCAATTTCCAGCCTATAGTGATCAATAAGAAATTTTCTGACCAGTTGTCTAATCGCGCTGACGCCCTGACTTTTACCTCTATTGTCACCTAGAGAATGACATCGCTTCCAGGGATTTCGTTGCAAAATCCGTTCTACCAGTAATAACTGTCGGGCAGACTCCCGGTTTTCATCCCCTGTTGCCATGAGAATAAATTCTGCCATGCGGGTGAGTAATCCGGTCATATTGTCAATGCCTTGATGCGCAAAGCCGAACCCGGATAATTCTGTAAGATCGACCGTGGAAAAGTCCGCTTGCAAATCGTTTTTGTTCATCCCGCGGTATATCAGTTTTACAAGTTCAGGCTCCAGATCTGACAGAGACGTACTGAGCAGGTGATGAAAAACTTTTGAAAATTTGTCCAAAGCCCTGGATTCCAGATTAATCCCAGACGTGGACATCCCTTTGATTAAAGTTCCAGGCTGAGAGCCCGTATTCTGGCTTTTACCAACGCCTATTCGAACCGGGAAAAACCCGTTTTTGAACCAGAAATTAAGCACCGGCATATTGATTCCAAAACTCGCGCCAATACAATCCGCCTTATCCTGATAATGCTTTTCAATGTAATCTAACAAGGTCGATCCAATTCCCAGGCTCTGCAATTCAGGCAGAACGGCAATTCTCAGGATACGGGCAAATTTTAATCTCGGCGCATCCACCAGACCCTGTTGAGCGCCTAACTGCTCGGGCAATAGATGCCCCTGGGGCCGGGCCTGGTTTGCCCAGATTTTCTTTGCCATGGCGTCATCGAAACCACCTTCCAGCGCAACAAATGCCACGGCTAAAATTGTGCTGTGGTGGGACACGGTAAACACCGTGGTGTTTTGCGCCTCCAGTAAATGCCGAAGATCATAAGGCCGAGTACGATAGTGGGCCTGGGTTAATAAACCGAAAACATTTTTCAATAATTGTTCGTCGTTGGCCAGAGCGGTTTGATCGGGGATTCCAAAATTTAGCTGATCGATGTTAAAACCGGCCTGCATAACAGGATCCGGGTCGGCGTTTAACAATAACAGATCGTAAAGAAATTGCTCAAGGGGATCATATTCCGCCCACCGAATCGGACTATCCAGGATACAGCTACGCCAGCCCCTGGTTTTTTTGTCGAGTATTTGCTTAAACTTGAGCGCAAATCCCCGGCCGGTTCCTTCGTAGCCGTGCACTGTGCTGGCAAATGCAATTCTCGGAAATTTATCCAACAGTTTTTCAAGTTGGGGAATGGGTATGGATGCAGCTTCGTCAACCAGCAGAAGATCGATATCGATTTTTTCCCGGACTAGTTTATCCACTGGATAAAAGCATAATCCAACTGCGGAATCAGCAGGATTAATTTCAGCATGTTTGAATAAATTGGCAACCGCACCGAGGTTGATTCCGGTGACGCCAATTCGGATGCTTTGGTCTTCCAGAATTTCTTTAGCTGCGATTCCAAGGGCCGCAGATTTCCCCCGACCTCGATCTGATAACAAAACCACAGGGCGTTTACGTTGCCCGGTGATCACTTTCTTTACCGATTTTATAGCTTGTAGCTGATCGCTAAGATCTGGAGGCATCGCGCCTGGCGCAGAATTTTCTGGATCAAATTCGGGCAGATCACCATGTTGTGAAAGGTAAATACAATGGGGTGAATTCGAAATTATTCTAGACAGTCGCAATAAATACGCGCTGATTTTAGGCGGGTCATCGCCATAGGCAATGATTCGGGAATACTGAGGGTCCTGGAAATTCTGGTATTCAGGCCAATTGGAGATTTCGGGAATGATCGCCACCAGCAATCCACCGGCTAAAATTGTTCCGCCGAGAATACCAACGGCGTCGGGATCAAACCCGGCATAACAATCATAGACAACAACACCCAGCTCACTTCCCAAATACTGTCGGGCCTTTTCCGGGGTAACACTCTCGAGGTTACGATCATCCCATAATGGCGTTCCGGCGTCGGTGACATGCAGCGCATTTTCGCTGGAGTATATAGAACACAATTCCCGGGCGGCCCGAGTGGCCCAATGATTTTCACCACTGAGCACCACACAATAACGATGTCTGTTCTTGGTTGCGGATTTATGTAGGGATGCGCCCAGAGATTCTAATCCCGGAGAATTTAATCTATGCGTCACGTCTGAATCCGGGGTGTTGGTTAGGTTAAAAATTAAGCGTCAAGACTGCTGAAATTAGACTAGGCGGTCTTTTTCATCAGCATTTTGTACTTGAGCAATAATTCATCCTGGGATTCTATGTGGTCGGGATCAATCGGAATACAGGCTACCGGACACACCTCAACGCATTTGCTGGTTTCGTGGTGACCGACACATTCAGTACAGAGTTTCCAGTCAATCTCATAAATTATCTCCCCCTGATAAATTGCGTCGTTAGGGCATTCGGGCTCGCATACGTCGCAGTTGATACAGTCATCGGTAATTAACAGGGCCATTGCAGGTGGTGCACTATTTGAATTTTTTTACCAGTGCATCGTATACATCACCGTGAACAAATTTACTCACATCACCGCCGTAGCGGGCAATTTCCTTGACCAGGCTGGCTGAGACAAAGGTATGGTTTTCTGACGGTGTCAGGAACATCGTCTCAATTTCGCAATCCAGTTTTCGGTTCATTGATGCCAGCTGAAATTCATATTCGAAATCTGAAACCGCACGCAAACCACGCAAAATTACATTGGCTTTCACTTCCCGGGCGAAGTCGATCAGTAATCCAGAAAATCCAACAATTTCTACATTTTTCATTCCACCGAGCACACTCTCCGCCAGGTCGATACGCTCGGCCAGGTTAAACAGCGGCGCCTTTTCCGGGCTGTCTGCAATTGCGAGTACGATATGATCGAAAATCCGAGCAGCCCGGTTAACCAGATCGCTGTGACCGTTGGTTATGGGGTCAAATGTCCCAGGGTAAATCGTGACGTTTTTCATGTTCAAATGCGTTAATGGTGGATTTCAGGAGCAGACCACATCAATTGCGGACCACATCAAGTACGGAATAAGGTGGATTGAACCATGCCTTTCCGAGATTCCCGAATGATATGCCAAAGAGAGGGAATAGGTAAGGGTGAATTTGATTTTGGCGATTCGATATAAATCAAAGCGTGATCATTGAGGCGGGCATACTCCACCAGTGAAATACAGGTTTGGGCAATACAGGCATGGCTAAATGGGGGATCCATGAATACCAGATCAAATTTTCCGGTGGTCGATTGCAGATAATGTGCCACGCTGTCATTGTGAATTTCCACAATATTTTTTGCGTTCAAGGCGGTTATAGATTGATTTATCGCATTCACAGCAAGGTGATGACTTTCCACCATGGCCACCGATTTTGCGCCACGGGATGCGGCTTCAAAACCAAACGCGCCACTGCCAGCATACAGGTCTAGACAAACGCTATCCGTAATATCATTAGCCAGCCAGTTAAACAGAGTCTCGCGAACCGCATCCGGTGAGGGACGCAGGTCGGGCAGATCGGGGAATATCAGATGCCGTCGCCGCCACTGACCTCCGATAATTCTCAGTTTCCCTGGTTTTTTCATTATGGTAAATCTGGATCAGGAATTGAACGTTAATAGAACTTGAATAAAACGACCAACAAAGTTTTTGTGCAGGTAAATAAAATCCGGCGAGAATGATAGGATAGCCCTATTGTATGCACATCCTGTAATTTTAGTTCAAAATCCGCCTGGCAAATTCGACGATAAAATATATGGCTTCTACTAGCGGCTTATTCTCAAGACTTTCCAAAACGCGAATGTCATTGTCTGACCGACTCGGAAGTGTTTTCTCGAGCCGCGGTGATCTGGATGATGCGCTTTTTGAAGAATTGGAGGATCAGTTATTGATGTCGGATCTTGGTGTCTCTACCAGCCAATCCATTGTCGAGTCCTTGAGACAAAAATCCATTGCTGAAAAATATACCCGTTCTGACCAGCTCCTCGAAGGATTAAAGCAGGCCATGATAGAACTGCTGGAGTCGGCACAACAGGCCGGGTCAGAATCAAACCAGGACAAACCCCATGTAATTTTAATGGTTGGGGTAAATGGCGTCGGTAAAACGACCACCCTGGCGAAAATTGCCAATCACTACCAATCCGCCGGGAACAAGGTGATGATGGCAGCCTGTGATACCTTTCGGGCGGCCGCAATAGAGCAACTGCTAAGTTGGGGTGAACGTCTGGATATTCCTGTAATCGCCCAGTCCCACGGATCTGACTCGGCTGCGGTGGCATTCGATGCCTATCGTTCAGCTTGTGCAAAAGGTATGGATTATTTGCTAATTGATTCGGCGGGGCGCCAGCATACTCACGGAGATCTAATGGATCAGCTGAAAAAATTGAAGCGTGTTCTGGAGAAAGGCAATCCCGATGTTCCCCATGAAATTCTCCTGACCGTAGATGCCGGTAATGGGCAAAACGTCATTTCCCAGGTGGAAAACTTTCAAAAAGCCGTACCGCTGACCGGACTATGCGTGACCAAACTCGACGGCACTGCCCGGGGTGGCGTGGTTATTGCCCTGGCTGAAAAATTTGGATTGCCGATAAAATATATCGGCGTGGGGGAAGGGGTAATGGATTTAAAGCCGTTTGTAGCTGAAGAATATGTGACCGCATTGTTACCGGAACTGCCAGATAAATAACACGATAAAATCTTAGTTGTGATTCAGTTTACCCAGGTCTTTAAGCGCTACGCCAATGGGTTTGATGCCTTAAAACATGTCTCGGCAGTGATCCCCAAAGGCTCGATCACCTTTTTAACCGGGCATTCTGGAGCAGGGAAGAGCACGTTTCTAAAATTGATTTCCCTCAGCGAGATACCCACCCGTGGGCAGGTAATGGTAAATGGTCAGGAAATTTCAAAATTACGCGGAAATAAAATTTCCCGGCATAGAAGAAACATCGGTTGCGTATTTCAGGATCACAAGCTATTACACGATCGGAGTGTTGAAGACAATGTTGCATTGCCATTAATTGTGGCCGGGGTTG
The DNA here is from genome assembly GCA_965237725.1 of Candidatus Spongiihabitans sp. Classification (GTDB taxonomy): domain Bacteria; phylum Pseudomonadota; class Gammaproteobacteria; order Arenicellales; family Poriferihabitantaceae. Next base: position 1,547,077 of record OZ250151.1, on the reverse strand, counting down.
GTGATCGGGATTGCCGGCGGCGAGCGCGTGCGGCACTGGACAAAGTGGGGTTACTGGTATTGGCGAAAAGACTGCCAATCACGCTCTCTGCGGGAGAGCAGCAGCGGGTAGGCATTGCCCGTGCTGTGGTTGGGCGGCCGGACATTTTGCTGGCTGACGAACCCACAGGTAATCTTGATCCTGACCTTGCTGACGAAATTATGAAGTTGTTCTTTCTGTTCAATCAGCACGACGTAACCGTTGTGATTGCAACCCATGACTATAGACACCTTGATAATGAAAACGCCGGTTTATTGAGTCTCGAGCATGGGCAAATTGTGCGGGATAGTTATACATGAAAATTTTCATCTTGCGTCATCTCCAGGTATTTTTTGATACTCTGGGCAAAATGGCCCAGACCCCGCTTCCGACTTTGATGACAATTTCGGTGATTGGGGTGGCCATCGCGCTTCCCCTGATGCTGCTCAAGATTTCTGACAGCCTGGGCATGGTTGCGGGTAAGTGGCAGGGACAATCACAGATTACGGTTTTTATGAAGCTGCCGAATCAGTTGCAACTCGAAAGTGCAGATGAATCGGAACAACTGGCAATGGATCTGGGCCAGAGTTTTCTGCAAATTCCGAGCGTTAAAGATGTCGAGTATATTTCCCCCCAGCAAGCGCTGGATGCGTTCAGAGAGAGTTCGGATATGGGCGACATACTGGATGATCTAACCCATAATCCCCTTCCACCCCAGTTATTAATTATCCTGGAAGCGGATATTTCCAACCATACGATTGAGCAACTGGTGAGCCAAATATCTGATAAACCCGAGGTCGATACCATTTCTTATGATCAACAGTGGCTGGAACGACTCTCGGCAATCATTGAACTGTTCAAGCGCGGCACTCTGGTTTTGTCATCGCTGATGGCAATTGGGGTGGTTCTAATTATAAGCAGTACGGTTCGGGTGGGGATTTTGAATCGAAGCGAAGAAATTCAGATTATCGATCAAATTGGCGGCACGTTTTCTTTTATTCGCAGACCCTTCCTGTATTACGGTGTCTTACAGGGGGTCGCCGGGGCATTGGCAGCCCTAATCATATCCAACCTGGCGTTGCTGGTTTTGAGTAAGCCAGTTGAACGAATTGCTGTTTTGTATGACAGCAGTTTTAGAATCCAATGGATAGACGCGGTATTGTTCTGGGCCGTTGTGGCAATTGCAGCTGCCCTGGGATGGATAGCAGCTCGATTTACGGTAGGAAATTATTTGCGAAAATTACGGGCTAGCGCGCGCGAAAAGTGATTCGCCCTTTGGTTAAGTCGTATGGTGTTAGTTGGACAGTCACCTTGTCCCCGCGCAATATCCGAATATAGTGTTTGCGCATTTTCCCTGAAATATGAGCAATTATTTCATGATCATTTTCAAGTTTTACTTTAAATAATGTATTTGGCAAGGCTTCTACAATAGTGCCTTCCATTTCAATACTTTCTTCTTTTGCCATATATTATACTGAGTGTTCAAACAGGGCCGGAGTGTAATGAAGAATTGGCCCAAGGGCAAACAATGAAATCAGTAAAAAATCTGGAATTTTTATGTTTCGCGTTGAATTTCCGTTGTTTATAAAGTGTTGACGCAAATAGCTTAAGTTGTGTATTACTGTAAAATCCGCCAATAGAGTAATTAACTATGTCCACTCAAACCAATATCGATAGAAATATTACCATCAATTCGTTGGCTAAAATGAAGGCGGCAAGCGAAAAATTTTCCTGCCTTACCGCCTATGATTATTGCAGTGCTTATGTCGCAAGTGATGGGGGGGTCGAGGTACTGCTGGTTGGAGATTCACTGGGCATGGTAATCCAGGGTCATGACAGTAGTTTGCCGGTGACAATCGAAGATATGGCCTACCATGTACGCTGTGCAAATCGTGGCAACCGCGGTTCTTTACTGGTGGCGGATTTGCCCTTTATGAGTTATTACACCGAATCCAAAAGTCTCGAAAATGCGGCTATTTTAATGCGCGAGGGCGCGCAAATGGTGAAACTGGAAGGCGGAGCCTGGCTTGCAGAATCCACCCGCTTATTGAGCGAAAGAGGCATCCCGGTTTGTGCGCATATGGGCTTAACGCCACAATCCATAAATCACCTTGGCGGTTACCGGGTTCAGGGCAGAGACCCGGAAAAAAGTCAGGCCATAATTGATGAAGCTGCGGTTCTGCAGGAAGCCGGTGCCAGTATTATATTAATTGAGTGTGTGCCCCGGGCGCTGGGTGAGGCGCTAACCCAGTCTTTGCGCGTCCCCGTGATCGGAATTGGTGCTGGCCCGGACACCGATGGTCAAATCCTGGTTTGGCATGACTTGCTCGGTTTGTATCCCGGCAAAACCCCAAAGTTCGTCAAAAACTTCCTTGCCGGCAGTAAATCAGGAATCCAGGGCGCTATCATCGACTATGTTGAACAAGTCAAAAATGGCAGTTTCCCCGGACCTGAGCATACTTATAAATAAGCGACAATTTTTTCGCCCAGAAAAATTCAGGCGGTAATTATCCGCCGCAATTATCCAAAATTAGTTGGAATCAATAGAAACCACATCGCCCAAGGCCTGATGAATTTCATCGAGAGCTAACCATCCCCGGTCGGGTAATGCAGTCCAGATTCCACATATCAGTTTCCTGATTTGGGGTTGGGCGGGGTCGTTGAGATTAAAAATGGTTGCCAGAGTCAAATGGTTGGAGCTGCCACCATCGCCATTCCCCATCATGGCATATTGTGTGGTGGGTGGGTTTAGCGGCATCGCATTAGCCTGTAGTCCGTGATTTCGAATATTCACCAGGCTAAATGTAGTCGCCTGAATGTCCAGCGGTGCGCCCAAATCTGCAGCGCCGCGGTGGGATATGAAATAACAATAAGGTGATGTTTGATTTACGTCATTGCTTTCCAACACCTCGCCATATTGAATATACACACGGGCACCTCGATCTGCCTGTATGTTCTGATTCAATGTAACACCGGCGCTGACATTCACCTCGTTGGAATTAATACCCCGATAGCCGGCCAAAACCGAAGTTGAACCTATGGCCAGTACCACGGCCAAGCTGTATTTCAGGAAGCCCCAAATCCGGGAATTATTACTGAACTTGATCATATTGCCTCGCGTTGTCTAAAATTGTAATGTAGTGTCTGCTGAGACAGTAAACTATCAGATTTAGTTCCCGCTAAAGATTGCCATCACATAATAAATGCGCCTGAATTAATGGGTCTGGATAAATGGGTCTGGATTAATGGGCCTGGATCGGGCAGATTGCCAATCGAGAACTTCGATGCTTACTGAGTGGAGGCTCAGTGGGTAAGACCAGCATTTGTTGGTTGAGTCTGTTGACTGGCGGTTTCAATTTTTGACCGAAATGCCTGGTCAAAATTGACCTGGTTAATCAAGTACGGGTTAAAGCCGCCTTTGGTGATTAGATCGTTGAGGGCTTCTCTGGCAAATGCCAGAAGAATATGAGGGCATGTCACCTGCGCAACAATCTGACGGGCCATGGGGTCAGGATGTTTTATTCGAAATAATCCAGCCTGATGGGTTTCTGCGAGATACAAAATAGTGTCTTCGAATTTTGCGGTAACCGTTGTTATGACCACAATTTCGGTGAGGCTGGAATCAGCTTCAAAATCATGAATTTTGGTTTCGACCTGTACGTCAAATGCGGGTCTGACATCTGGTTTAATAAAAATGTGCGGCGCCGACGGCGATTCGAAAGAAGCATCTTTAAGATAAATGTCCCTTGTCTCGAACTCGGCTGCGATCGGGTCATTATTTACGGTCGGGTTATCCGTAGGGCTGTTAGTATTGTTTTCCATTGGGTCTGTGTTGGGCAAGGGCAAAGGTAAGCGTAAGGGCAAGTGTAATGCTAACAAGTCCGAATCAACGGGCAGGTCATTAAAATTTTAGGCCGAGGATTATACACTAACAAAAGTTTTGAAATTGCCTGGCCGGATTCAGGGTACAGCCCGCAGATTAACATTTTACCCTCAACCCATTGGTCAGCGTCCCAATTATTTGGATTTGGTTTATGATTGGGTCTTGCAAATTTTTATTGTTCTAACTCCTTAAAAGCGTCACATATTCCTCAAAGACAACAACACCTGCTCTGTGCGCACAAACCCAATGGCTGAAAAATCGAAACTACCACCCCAGTTAGTCTGGCAAAATGCGGTTGCTGCATTTGAGGCTGGTCAGCCAGAGAAATCAAAGCAGTATTTATCGATGATTATCGACCACCCCAGTGCGGATGGTAATACCTGGTTATTGGCCGGCCTGGTGGAATGCCAGCTTGGTTACTGGGAAACTGCTGAGCAGTATTTAAGAAAGGCGGTATGGAAATTACCGGAAAATATACAGGCCTGGATGACCCTGGGCAGTGTTTTGCAAAATCTCGGTCGTGCCGAAGAAGCGGTGCCGGTTTTCCAGCGCGTAACCGAAATCGATGCTAGTAATTTTCAGGGGTTTAATAACATGGCTGTGGCGCTAGAGGATATGGGTAGGGCGCTTGCCGCATTGTCTAATTATCAGATGGCATTGTCGATTTCTCCCAAATTTACCCTGGCACTGCAGGGCAGGGCTCAGCTTTTGGGTAGGATGCGGAGATTTGACGAAGCCTGTCTCGACTATGAGGAATTAATAAAACAACATCCCGAAGACTATGGAGTGGCGTTGGAGTACTGCGAATTGCTCGAGCAATCAAATCTGCCTGATGATGTCGCTAAGGTTTTGCCGGGCAATATTGATTCTGAAGATTTTGGCGCTCGGGCCCGACTAGCCTCGATCAAGGCGCGGTTGTTGATGCGAGATGATAAATATGAGCAGGCCCTTGGATTGCTTGAGGAAGCGATTAATAAAACCCGGCAGGATTCACTATTGTTTCTCAGCGGAAAAATTCTGGATCGAATGGGTAAATATGAATAAGCCATTGATGCTTTCACAAAAGCAAATGCTGCGGTTAGTCATCATAAAAAATTCAATCGGGCAGCCAGGGATCAGGTCTATGAATATCTGCAGGCAAAAATTGATCGCGGAATTGAACCAGTATCAGCAGAAACAAATAATCCATCTCATGTCCAAGATCATATGCAGGCGCACTCAAGATCGCCGATATTTCTGGTGGGTTTGCCCCGGTCTGGAACCACTTTGTTGAACCGAATTCTGGATGCCCATCCAAAAATCCAGGTGCTTGAGGAACTCGAGGCGCTGCGCCTCACCGAAACCGAGATTAATAATGGCATGCCTGTGGCTCAGGCTCAAAAACATTATTGGGATATCGTTACTCAGCATGTGCAGCTAGAAGAAAATTCGGTGGTTATAGACAAGAGTCCATACCATGGGATGAGTCTCGATATTATTCCCGGATTATTTCCCCAAAGCAGGGTCATTATGATTTTGCGCCATCCCTATGATTCTGCCCTCAGCTGTTTTATGCAGGATTTTAATCCGGGGCCGGTAAATGCCCAGTTTTTAAACCTGGAATCCTGTGCAACAACCTGCGCACAGTTTTTGAGTCTAATGCAGTTGTATGAACGAGCGTATCCGGATAATGTAACCCGAGTTCACTACGAAGATATTGTGGGAAACTTAAACGACGAAGTAAACCATATTTTGCAGGCTCTTGGGTTGGAGTGGGACGATGCCATAAATGATTTTGCTGAGCAGGCGGCAAAGGCGGGACCGATTATGACAGCGAGTTATCAGCAGGTGACGAGGGGCATTTACAGTTCAGCGGTTAATCGCTGGAAAAATTATCAGCCCTGGCTGAAACCGTTCGATCAGGAGATTGGGCCATTGTTATCCTATTTTGGCTATGAACCATGAGTGCCGATGACACCGCTGCAATCGAGATTAATATCAATCAACACCTGCGAAACGGCGTTGAAGTTTTAAAACAAATTAATCTTTCAACCAATGTAAAACGTTTGGGATTAGTTGGGCGAAACGGGTCCGGTAAATCCAGTCTCGCGCGATTGTTGGTTGGACTTGAATCACCATCCGACGGGAGCATAAGCATTTTTGGCGGTGATGTATCAAGCGATCGAAATTTTGCACTTAATACCGTGGGAATGATTTTTCAAAATCCGGTACACCAGATCATTTTTCCAAGCGTGAGAGAAGAAATCGAATTTGGCTTAAACAACCTGGGATATGAGCAGGGCATTGTTTCGGATAAAACGCGAGCAATCCTGGAAAAATTTTCCGTATCCCATCTAATCGATAAACCAGTCCATATGCTCTCCCATGGCCAGCAACATTTAGTGTGTTTGATGGCTGTGTTGGCAATGGAACCGAGGTTAATCATTCTCGACGAACCCTATACTGGACTTGATATTCCCACGGTAATTCAAATGCGCGGGTTACTGAATGATCTTGAGCAAAACATAGTCCTAATTACCCATAATCCCGACGAACTGGATAGCTTTGATGAAATCATTTGGCTCGATTCCGGAAGAATCGAAGCTTATGGCGCTAGCCAGGAAATTTTGCATCAATTTCGGATGGTGATGAATAACATGGGCAGCAAATGTTAAGCCTTTCATTAGCGAAAAAAACCTGGTTACATCCCGTACCAGCTTATCTAAAAATTTTAGCTTTGCTGGTGTCTTCTACCCTATTGTTCCCTGTGGATAATATGGTTTGGTTGATCGGCGCTCTTGTGGGAATTATGGTGTTAAACGCATCATTGGGTAAGCAGGCGGTATTGCAAACACTTCATTTTCTCAAACCCCTTGCCGTAATGGTGTGCTTGCTATTAATATTTCATCTGGTTTTTGGTGATTTAGAAGAGGGGTTGCGAATCGGAATCAAGCTACTGGGTCTGGTTATGCTCGCAAACCTTCTAACTATGACAACTGCTCTTGGGGACATGCTAGCCATTGTCGAAAAAATGATTCGACCACTGGCGAGGTTCGGTGTAAACCCTAAAGTGGTTTCCATCGCTGTGGCTCTGGTGATTCGATTCGTCCCGGTGTTGATGCAACGAGCTGAATCTCTAATCGATGCGTGGCGTCTTCGATCCAAACGCAAACCCCGATGGCATGTCATAATGCCAATCGGTTTGTCGTTGATTGATGATTCAGAAAAAGTGGCTGATGCATTGCGAATCCGCGGTGCAATTAATAATTTTGATAGGAGAAAATAGTTGGAAAGAAATATCGGTTATGTTGCGTTGTTCGCAGCCTTGATTGCAGTACTTGGATTACTGCCCAAATTTAACTTGGCCTCCGGGGTTCCGATTACTGCTCAAACACTAGGGGTGATGTTATGTGGTCTGGTTCTGGGTTCAAATCGCGGTGGACTCAGTGTCCTACTGTTTCTGGGGTTGGTAGCCATTGGATTGCCATTTTTGGCAGGGGGCAGAGGTGGGATTGGTGTATTTTTTACACCATCCGTTGGATTTTTAATCGGTTGGCCAGTTGCAGCTTATGTTACCGGATTAATTATGGAGCGTGGTCGTCCTGGTGGAATTTTTGTCCGCGGACTCATCGCTGCCGCGGTTGGTGGGATTTTAGTCGTATATGCGTTCGGCATTCCCGGTATGTCTGTTATGTTGGATAAAACCCTGATCCAGGCCGCTGGTTTTGCGTTACCATTTATTCCGGGAGATCTGATAAAAGTATTCATAGCAGCAGGTATTGTCCAGTCCTTGTATAAAGCACGTCCCCAGGGGTTGCTCTAAATTAATGGTTGAACAGGGTTTTAAAAATGTTATTCGCTCGAGAAAGTCCGTTCGCGCATTTACATCAGATCCGGTTTCAAGGGATACCATCGAAGGATTACTTGCCCTTGCCAGAACTGCGCCCAGCGGTGCAAACCTCCAACCTGGAAATTTTATTGTACTTGGTGGCTCAGCGCTGGATAGTTTCAAGCATGGTCTGAAAACAATAATCGAATCAGGGGAAGAAGAGAGCGCACAATATTCTTACTTTCCCGAACCCATGCCAAAGCATTTACGAAACAGACAAGTCAAGCTTGGCGCAGAAGTCTATGCGGCCCTGGGTATTGATCGCAAAGATCATGCAGAGAGAGAAAAACAATTTATGCGCAACTATCAATTCTTTGATGCCCCGGTTGGGATAATCGCAACCATCGACAGCCGAATGGGAAGTGGTTGTTTTATGGATTTTGGTATGGTTTTACAAACCTTGTTTCTGGGGATATGCGAACAAGGCCTTGGGGGATGCGGGATTGGTGCCTTTGCAAATTATGGGCCTGCAATTTCCCGGTTACTCGATTTTGATCAGCATGAAATTGTGGTTTGTGGCATCGCCATCGGCCATGAAGACCCCAATGCTGCGATTAACAAATTTCGTTCCCAACGGTTGCCAGTCGATAAATTCAGCCGATTCGAAGGCTGGCAGGATTTCCCGTATTGGATAACGACCTGACGAGTGACTTGAGTAGTAGCTAGAGCAGCGAGTGGGTGTCAACCCAATGCACTTTCGAATAGCACCGCGGTACCCAGTCCTCCCGCTGAGGCGATGGCAGTCAAACCAAAATCCTTTTCTGTTTTACGCTCACTTAGCTGATGAAATAGCCGTACTGCCAGGATAGCCCCGGATGCACCCACAGGATGACCCCGAGCTAATGATCCTCCACCCAGGTTCACCACTTCTGGATTTATACCCGTTTCACGAATGCAGACCATAGCCTGCACCGCATAAGCTTCCATAATCTCCACTGTTTTTATATCACTAACGGCGATGCCCGACTGGCCGATGACATGGGCAATTGCTTTGACTGGCGCCAGACCGGGAAGAGCCGGATCACCCCCCAGGGTTTTGCCACACTGTAATTTCAAGGAAAATTTTGGTTTAAGTTTATTGTGCACAGATTTTGAAACCAATGTGACAAGTGCAGCCCCATCGGCGGCAACGCTGCTGTTCGCAGTTGTTATAGAACCAGAAATTTGCTTGGCTCGGTTACATAAATTGATGTCAAGATTTCGGGTAAATGGGTCAAGGTCGCCAAGGGCATTATCCGGATTGAAAATTTCATTTTGCAATTGATTCGATGATGCCAGGGCTTTGGAATGGCTGTGGATTGCCCACTGGTCTTGCTCATCCTTAGAAATTTTATGTAATTGAGCCAGCTTATGCGCGGACTCGGCCATGTCCGGATCGTTATGTTTCCACGGGGTAAATCGAGCCTGTTCCCTGAGAACCGCTTTTTCATCCCATTTCGATTTATATTTTCTTTGCGGACGCAGGGAATAGGATTCTGAGCCGCCGGCGATGACCACATCGGCCTGACCCGATGCGATTAGCGCCTGACCCAACAAAATCGAATCCAGTCCTCCGGCGCATTGGCGGTCGATGGTGATACCCCCAAGGGTATTCGGCAGATTCCCTGCAAGGGCGATTACCCGCGCGGGATTACCGCCGGCGCCCAGCGCATTGGAAACAATCAGTTCATCAACCTGACTAGACGAAAGTCCAGATTGTTCGATGCAAGCCAGTAAAGGTGGTATAGCGATTTCATCGTAGTCGAGGTCACGAAATTTTCCACCTCGTGGTACTACCGAAGTTCGCGCCGCTGCAACCATATAAACTGGGCTGGTCATCATGTCACGCCGTCACTGTTCAAGCCCACCGCTCAGGCTGGACAACTGTTTTGCAATAGCCGCTTTGTCGGTTTTTCCGGATGGCAAATAAGGCCATTCGGAAATGTGTACTATGAATTTGGGGGTGGCCAGCGCGCCAAATTTACCCCGTAAGTTTTGCAGAATCTCAGTGGTTTGTTTTTGAGTTAAATTGATTTGCGTTGCAGCCTGGAGTCGGTGCCCCCTTTTATCGTCTTTGCAAACAATGATCGCACATTCCCCTCGCGGCAGTATGGCCTGAAGTTGCCGTTCAATGGCTTCTACAAAAATATTTTTCCCGGCGATGGTTACCATGGCACCTTTTCGTGATTGGTAGAAAAAATATCCATCACTATCGAGGAAGCCCTGATCGCCTACGGTCAAATAACCCCTTTCCCATCGCGTATTATCATCGCCTCCTATAATGTAATGATCAAACAACCAATCACTTTTAACCCACAGTGTTCCCGTTTCACCTGCGGGCAGATTCTGATTTTTACTGTCGAGTATTTTAATATCAACACCCAGACAGGGTTTGCCAACTGAACCGATGGGCGCATTTTTTGATTTTATGGTGATATACCCAGTCTCGGTTGTGCCAAAGAATTCCACTATGTCGGCCGCGGGAAAAATTTCTTGCAACGATGAAATCTGTCTTTCATCAAACTTTGCACCACCACATAATATGTGGGTTACACATTCTAACTTAGATGTCGGTTGTTTCTCAAAATGGGAAAGCAGCAAGTTCAGGTGAGCAGGTGTAGCATATAGAATGACCTCGCTCTGGTTTTTGCATAGATCAACAAATCTGCGAGGCGAAAATTTGGTCATGATTAATGGAGAAATTTTTCGGTCCATCGCTTCCATTGCGCCGTACAAATGCATGGAGTGTTCGAGGCTTCCGACGATGATGACCTGGCAATTTTCGCCATATCGAAATTTCTTTCTCTGAAATTCGAAACTGATTTTCCAACTTTCCATGGACCGAAGAATTCCTTTAGGCTGGCCAGTTGAACCAGAGGTAAAACAGGCCACGTGTCTCGGTGGAACGGTCAGGTTATTCAAAACAAATATTCCTTTTGGGAATCGGTCCGGTGAGTGGTAGTCGAGATGTTTTAGAACGTCCGCAGAAGCAAGACCTATAGAGCATCCCTGATCAAGAGCGGCATTAACTGTGGCTAAAGTTTCGAGGCTGTTTTTCGCCGCTAACAATAGCAGTAGATTTTTACCAGGTAGCTTTAACATGCACCCTTTAGCCTTTTGGTTATGCGTTACTTTGAATCCATATTCCAGGTCACCCATCCAGTGGCAATATATTTTATAGTTGTCTGGCTAATGATGCCTTTATGCATGTGGGTGAAATAGGCTGGCCAAATTACCATTCGACCCTGTTTGGCTTCACAGTCAAAATTCTGTTCACTAAAGTGGGTCCCGCCATCAGCTACATCGTTGAGATATACCATCCAGGCCATAGTCCTGTTTGTATTATGGGGTGTTGTATTTTCGCAATGCAAGTTGAAAAAACCTTCATTGGGTTTGTAACGCTGAAGAACATAACTGTCATCAACAACCATACCGTGCAAGGTTTTGAAAATATGTTGACGTTCCTGTTGGTATTGCACGGCGCTGGTTCTTAATCCTGTTTCCAGAATTTTCTCCGGCATTTCCTGGAGCTGGAACCAACGCGGAATATCTACTGAAACCTTGGCTTTAGTATCCGTTCGTTCTGAACCGACCTGGCCCGGTTGTTGATCGTTTTTATTGGCTTCAAACCATTCGATGATTTGATTGCATTCGACGGCGGAAATGCAATTATCATTGACCAAAATTTGTTTCAAGATTTACCTCGACAATCTTATGACTTTAGCTTGTAAATTTTTATTGCGGTAACCCGCTTTTCCAGATGATTGACAATGATGATCAGCAATGCAGTTTGTCGCGCAAACTTCCGTGTGAAAATCACGGTCATTGGTTTTAAATAAATCTAGGCGGCATCCGGATTCAGGTTGTATCTGATCGATTGCAGGATGGTTTTGACTTTTTCCGGATCTTCATCTGTTTCAACCCATTCCCATTTTGGTTGGGTAGCAATGGAGGCTTTTCCAATTTGAATTTTCTTACTGCCCCTGTGTCCCAAATATACATGGGACTTTGCGTCAACGGTGCGCTCAACCCGCACCGTATACTTATCCAGGGAGGTGTCCTGATTTGATATATCTGTGAGTATCCCAACCAGAATATTGCTATTCCCAATTGAACCTTTGCCATCGGGGTTTTTTTCTTCATGGACCCATTCGGTTTCCATGATTCCGGTCTTTGGATCATTGACAACCAAGAGTGCACCCAGATTACCCCAGTAGTTAACCAGTTTTGTCCAGACTTCTTCTGCTGGCGCATCAATTTCAAGCCACCTTTTTTGACCATCATCGATGACGCGTACCCCGACTTGCTCAGGGACCACATCTTCCTCGGTCAGCTGTTTGTACACAACCGAGTCATTGGCAGAATCAATTAAATCTGGTGGCAGTTCCAGGGCTGAATCAATGGGCTTAACCGCTTTGGCCTTGGGATTAATTGATTTGTAATCCCGTGAGCTGCTACAGGCGACCAGAGAAATTGTAAAAATACAAACCCCGATCAGTTTTAATATAGATCTGAAATGTGTCATCGCTAGCTAACTACTTATTAAAGAGTAAATTTGTGGATATCTCAATTATTGTACGACAATTGGAATGCTTATAAAGACAACCGATAATTATACTCAAATTTAATACCGGAAAGCTGAACTTATGATTAATCATAGCTCATAATTAAATAATCCCAGGTTTTTACCGATGGTGTCTTTAAATGGCGTCAACCATGGCTGGTAGTTTTTCCAACGAGCCACAGCGGAACGATATATTTTTCGTGTCACCTGCTCATAACTGGCTGTCATGATCGGATTTGCCCGGGTGGCGATTTCCGCATAGTTATCTATGCCATCATCCCAATCCAACTCAAGGAAGTTTAATATATCTGTAATCTCGGTACGAAAATCTGTAACCAGGTTTTCGTAATGTAATCGACGGACCAGCTCCGGCCTGGCAGATTCATATTTATGCATTAGTTGCAGAAATTGAGCGCACAACACACCAGTGGACTTGAGATCCAGAAATCTTGCGGTAACCGGTCCGGCGTCAAAATCCTGCATGTAACAGCTCAAGGCAGCGTCATAGGGATGGCGGAGGGCCAGAATGGTTTTAGCAGCGGGAAACACTCTGGGCAACATATCGAGATGCATAATATGTAGTGGATTTTTATCAACTATCAGTTTATCGCTATCCACCAACCCTTGACGACCAATGAATTCCCAGTAGATCAGCCTCGCCTCAGCAGCAGTTGCACCTTCCGCCATTGCAGTTTCGGTCATGCGCAATCCTTCCAGCTCCTCGAGTACCTGAATTCCGGGATGAGCAGCCAGCATTCTATCCAGCAGGGTAGTCCCAGATCGTGGCAGGCCGGTTAGAAATACAATGGGTCGGTGATCGGTAGTGCCAATATCATTATCTGGTTCAATGGTCCTTTCCTTTATCTTAAAGTTCAGAAATTCTGTGACCGGCTGTTTCTCAAGTCTTTTGAACCGCCATTCGTTGGCACGCCATTGGTTGGCTTTTTTAAACGCAAACATAGCCTCTTCAAAACGCCCCAACTTATCGAGCACGATCCCTTCGCCATAACCCAGGTAATTTTCACCGGTTCGTTTTCTAGTCTTGGTCAAAATTTCCAGAGCACCATCCAGGTCGTCCTGGCGAATTAAAACTTTTGCTCTGATTCCCTGGGCCCGGGCGTCAACTTTATTATCACTTAAGGTTGAGTCTGGTAGAAGTTTTAATGCATCATCAGGTCTATTGGCCTGCTCGAGAAACTCCGCATAGCCAACTTTGAGGGCCAGATCATCGGGATATCGATCGAGCAAATCTTCATAGGCATCACAGGCGAATTCAAACTGCCTTAATCGCCCGAGCAATGGTGCCCGGCTACGCAAAGCCAAGGCATGGTCTGGATTCAGTTGTAGGGTCTGGTTATAACAGTCAAGGGCGTCTGCGAGGCGACCAATATCTTCATTGACCACGCCCAGATTATTCCAGGCATCGGGGTTATCCGGTATTTGCTTGATTACCTTCTTATAACTGGTTATGGCCATTTCCATTTCTCCGATTCTGTGTTGTGCATTCCCCAGGGCCAGCAGGGCATCAACATGATTTGGCAGTTGTTTAACGGCCTGCTCCAGCCATTTTGCTGAGCTGGGCCACATACCTAACTGGGAATCTATTAATCCAGCCAGCAGATAGGTTTCGCCATTTGCGGCCGGATGATTCAACAGAGGCTTAATCGCAGATTTCGCCTTTTTTGGATTACCGCCCTTGAAGGCTGCGATAGCAGATTGCCATTGTGCGTTGAGGTTAACCGGGTTATTCAATCTGGGGTATCAGGTCTTTGGTTGGTTGAAGATAAATTTTCTTGTAAGTCTCTGTATAACTGAACAATACAATTTCGACGCCACAGAGGTTAACAATCTTGACGCGGTTTTGTCGATGAAAATAATTTGTAGAAGCGGAGCCGATTTTGTCAATTTAAATAATCAATCATTTAATATTTCAGTTTTAAAAAGTGGCTGAATCAATAATGAATTAACAATAGACTCGAATCAAAATTGGGGTATTACCTTAATCGCCTACCAGGCAAACAACGCACTATCTGACACAAACCCCGGAGAGCAGTTATCGAAATTCTGAATCCGCCATATATGATGACAAAATTTCACAAAATTCACCACTTTTGCGCATTTATTTGCGAAAATAGGGCCCATTTTGACCCATTTTTATACGCTAAAAAATCGTATCTATTTGTTTTGTATGGATTAAATTGGAAAACCTCAGAATATTACCGATTTATTAACAAAACATTAAAAATAATTAATTTAATGGTAGAAAAGTGGTATCTATTGATATAGACTACTGCCACCACAAAACTTAAACGTTAGTGGCTTTGTAAACTAGTTTTAGTTTTTATATATAAAAAATAACTTTTTAGAGGTAACAATTATGTTTAAAAAATCTGCAATTGCTGCTGCTGTAGCTGGTGTTGTTTCAATACCAGTCGCGGTTGAAGCAGCTGATCCACCAACCGTTTACGGTTTCGTAAATATCGGTATTCAAAGTACTGATATCGACGCCGCTGGCGGTACCGGATCAATTATTTTCGCTGGTTCTCCAGACGGATCTATTGATGCTCACGATACCGCTAACACCCGTTTCGGTTTCAGAGGCAGCAAAGATCTTGGTAACGGCCTGAGCTCATCCTACAGGATTGAAATCGGTGTTGGTACTACTTCTGGTAACCGTGGTGGTCCAGTTGAAGATGCTGCCCCTTGGGATAAGCGTCTTGCTCAAATCGGACTCCACGGCAACTTTGGTAACCTGGTCATTGGTAACCAATGGGGCGTTCTGTATGAATACCTCGGCTACAACGTGTATCGTTCCGATGGACACGGTGGTGCCGCATGGTATGAAAGCACTCGCCACGTAAATGATGATAGATACGGTCTTCGTGTATCTAACGCTTTCACCTATTCTTATGGTGGTGGCGGATACAGTGCAGATCCTTTCACTTTCTCTGTACAAGCTATCATGCATCCTGATGATCCAGCCGGTGCTGTGCAACGTGCAAATGATGACACCATCGACAGCGTAGCTGTTGGTTTGGCCGGTACATTTGGCGCGGTTACCATTAACGGTGTTGTATATTCAGAATCTGCTCCAGCCGGTGCTCCTGAAGTTTCACTGACTGGTGTCGGTTTCCGGTTCAATGCTACTGAAGCACTGTATCTGGGTGGTACATTCATGAGTGTAGACCATGATTCAGGTATCGATGACTCTTCTTCCTGGAACGTCGTAGCCAACTATAGCTTTGGCGGCGGTCTTTCTGGAATGATTGGACTCGGTGGTGGTGAAGATGCTACTGCTGGTGCTGGTGCCGGGGACATGGATACCGTGTTCTTGCAACTTTCCAAAAGCTTAGGCGAAGGTGTCAAAGTTTACGCAGAGTTCGAAACTGCTTCTATCGAGCAAGCCGGTGGCTTAGGCGACCTAGAAACTTCTGTATTTGCAGTTGCTGTGAAGAACTCTTTCTAAGCCTGCGTTTCGTAAGTTAAGAAAGGCGCCTTTCGAGGCGCCTTTTTTATGTACAGGATGTACGGGCAGACAATTGCTCCTGCATTGTCTGCACTTCCGCCATCCCCCTGATCGGAGTCAGGGGCAGGCTATGGCGGTCGTAGCCGCGGGTTTCAAAACGGTCGTCATCCCGGAATCCCGAAGGGATATCCGGGATCCATGCTTCGGGCTGCATTCCCAGCAAAATCTGACCTCATACAATCCGGTAGATAGATTCCGGATAGGTCTCCGACCTTCCGGAATGACGGAGTGGGAGGATAACCTGTGGGTCCACCCACCCCCTTGATCAGAGCTTGTGCCCAGCTTGACTGGGTATCAGGGGCAGGCTATGGCGATCGTAGCCGCGGGTTTTAAAGAACAGGCGTCATCCCGGAACGCTGAAAGCGTATCCCAGGCGTCATCCCGGAACGCTGAAAGCGTATCCGGGATCCATGTTTCTTACTGAATTCCCGGCAAAATCTGACTTTCTGCAATGTCATACATGGATTCCGGATAGGTCTCCGACCTTCCGGAATGACGGAGTGGGAGGATAGCCTGCGGGCCCGCCGTCCCCCTGATCGGAGCTTGTGCTTAGCTTGACTGTGTATTGGGGGCAGGCTATGGCGATCACGCGCAGGAGCGGCGATTTGCCTTGATTTATATCCAAATGCATTTGACAACAATTGGTTATGCCTGCACCATTGTTTAATTCGTATTAACAAAATTACTAGATGTTCTAATCCTCCCAGCATTTATCTGGAAATTTTATAAACCCGTTATTGGTTTGTAGTCCATATCGAATGGGATAGAATCAATTTTCGTTTATCCTTCATTAATCAATGTCCAGAAAAAAATCCCCACCGGCCCGGGAACAGGTCGACGAACTGGTCGGTCTATATCGTGGACAACAATATGACGCGGCAATAAAAGCTGCCCAGAAGTTTGTTAAGGAACTGGCCGAAACTTGGATTTGGCTGGAATCTGCTGGCAGCAAGCTTCCAGGCCAAGGGAAAATTATCGGAATCTGCAGAAGCCTACGACCGGGCATTCAAAGTAGAACCGGAAAATTATGATTCGCTAAGCAATTATGGCAATGTGTTGCGGGAACTGGGAAACTTATCTAAATCAGAATCAATTTTATTGCGGGCGGTCAAATTAAATCCGGATATTTTTTACGGACACTACAATTTGGGTCTGACCCAGTCGGCGCTTGAAAAATTGAATGAGGCCGAGAACTCCTTTTTAACCGCAATAAAAATTGATTCAAACTATGCGGATTCCCATAACGGCCTGGGAAATGTTTACAACGCCCAGGATCGGCTGGAGGAAGCGATAAAAGCTTATCAAAATGCGTTACAAATCAACCCTGAATTTGCAGAATTCCACGTCAATCTTGGAAATTCATTTTTTACCTCTGGCAAGCTGGACCAGGCAGAAGAATCATTTAGCCGGGCTTTGGAATTAAAACCGGATTCCACAAATGCATTGGGAAATCTGGGAATATTACAGATGGAGCAAAACCGACTTGTTGATGCGGAAAAATCATTTCGTCGTGCACTGGAAATTGATCCACGTTCCGCTAAAAACCGAAGTAGTCTCGGTCTGGTTCTGCGCAACATGGGCAAACTTGGGGCTGCCCAATCAGAATTTGAAGCGGCCCTTGAGCTTGATTCTGAACTGACGCCAGTAATGCATAATCTGGGAAACCTGGCCCTGGATCAGAATCGACTCGAATACGCACGGCAGTTGCATGAACAGGTAGTTGTGCTGAAACCGGAATCAGCAGAGGCTCACCGAAATCTCGGTGTTACCCTGGCAGTAGTCGGTGCGCCTGCTGATGCTGAGAAATCATATCTTCGCGCGTTGGAAATTGAGCCGGGTCACGGCGATACCTTCTATCGGTTATCCGAAGTAAAAACGTTTCGGGAAAACGATTCGTTTCTATATAAAATTGAAGCACTAATTGATAGTGGTGACTGTACTGCTAAAAAATTAGCCTATCTGCACTATGCCGTGGGTAAGGCTTATGCTGATATTGGTGATTCAGAAAAATCATTTACTCACTATGCCAGAGGGGCGACCGCAAAACGATCCACAATCAATTATGAAATCGATAAAGATGAAAAGTTATTCGATGCAATCGCAGATACGTTTTCCAGGGAGTACATTGCTAATATAGCTTCTGCTGGTTTGGATAATAATGCCATGATATTTGTTCTTGGCATGCCTCGCTCAGGCACGACCCTGGTTGAGCATATTTTATCGAGTCACAGTGCAGTTTTTGGCGCAGGAGAACGGTTTGATATCGAGCGACTGGTTGACGGCGGTAATAATTTTAAGAATGATTTGTTTCCAAACTGGGTTTCAAATTTGAGCCATGAAGAATTTTCACAAATTGGAGGTAGCTACTGGCAGGGATTGCAGGAATATTCATCAGACGTCCTTCGTATCATCGATAAAATGCCAAATAATTTTCAGTTCGCCGGATTTATTTATGGCATTCTTTCAGGTGCAAAAATCATTCATGTAAAACGCAACCCACTGGATACCTGTGTTTCGTGTTTTACCCACCTGTTCGAAGATGCTCAGAACTTTTCCTATGATCTGGAAGAGCTCGGCCGATTTTATTGTGCTTATGAAAAATTAATGCGCCATTGGCAAGAGATTCTTCCTGGTAATTTTTTCCTCGAAGTGAATTATGAGGATATTGTTAAAAATCCCGAGGCTACGATTAAGTCAATGCTCGATCACTGCAACCTTGAATGGGATCCGGCATGTTTGGCATTTCATCAAACCAAAAGGGCGGTTCCCACGGCAAGCCTAGTTCAGGTTCGACAACCCATTTATAATTCTGCCATGGGTCGATGGAAAATCTATAAAAATCATCTAGGACCGCTAATCGAAACCCTGGGTAATTTGGCCGATTAAATTTCACAATCATGAAAAGTATTTCTCGAATTCCAGGGGAATTGGATTTCTTGGTGCGGGAATTTTCCATGTAGGGACAAAAATTATTAACGGTCTCAAATTTCACATTTCTTGCTAATAGTTGCTTATTCTGTTGATTTTATCGGCCAACACCGTTATGGTTCCCGATACATGGCGTTTCAAGCTTGAATGAGGTGCAAATTTGAGTAAGATTGCCTGTTTCGTGAATAGTATAATTACAATAATTGCTTAATAAACACCAACTAATTTGAAAAACAAATTTTATGCCCAGTGAAAAATCTCTTGTTCGATTTGAGAACATTCAAAAAAGCTACGATGGAGAAACCCTGGTAGTAAAGAATTTAAATCTGGATGTGGCCGAAGGAGAATTTCTCACCATGTTAGGCCCCTCCGGTTCTGGAAAAACCACCTGTTTGATGATGCTTGCTGGATTTGAACCGGCAACTCATGGCGAAATTTACCTGAATGGCGAGGGCATTAATAATGTCGCCCCTCACAAACGTGGTATTGGCATGGTTTTTCAAAACTATGCCCTGTTTCCCCATATGACCGTGGCAGAAAATCTGGCGTTTCCGCTCGAGGTCCGCAATATGGATAAGGGTGAGCGGGAGCAACGGGTTATCCGTGCGCTGGATATGGTACAACTTGGCCCATTTGGAGATAGACGACCTGCCCAGCTTTCTGGAGGCCAGCAACAACGCGTTGCCGTAGCAAGGTCACTGGTATTTGATCCTGACCTAGTGTTAATGGATGAACCACTAGGTGCGCTGGATAAAAACCTGAGGGAACAAATGCAGTATGAAATCAAACATATCCATGAAAACCTCGGCTTAACAGTGGTTTATGTTACCCACGATCAGAGCGAGGCATTGACCATGTCCAACAGAATCGCGGTTTTCGACGATGGTATTATCCAGCAATGTGCGCCCCCGGCTGTGCTCTACGAAGAGCCTGAAAATGCCTTCTGCGCCAATTTTATTGGCGAAAATAATCGTTTTCTGGGGAAAGTCTCAGAAGATTTGGGCGATACAGTAAAAGTCGACATCGACGGTGGCGGTGTGGTCCACGCTAAGAAGATTAACGTTGGCAGCGTGGGTGATCGGTCAACCCTGTCGTTACGTCCCGAGCGGGTTGTGGTTTCGCCCGAGAAGGGAAGTATGCCCAATATTTTTTCTGCCAAAGCAGAAGAGCTAATTTACCTTGGTGATCATATCAGGACCCGATTTACGGTCCTTGGTCATGATGACTTTATTTGCAAGATTCCAAATTCAGCGGTACACGCCCACCTTAAAGAAGGTGATACGGTGGATATTGGCTGGAATGTGGAAGATTGTCGTGCCCTTGACCCATCAGATTAACCGTCTATTGGGTGTAACAGGTGCCATGGCAAAATTTCGTTTTATATATCTAGATATAACTTAATGGGAGGAGAATTCCTAATGAACAAAACTTTTAAACAAACCCTGCTGGCCACAGCGGCATTCGGTTTGGTCTCTGCGGCACAAGCAGATGCTGAACTGGTTATCGTTTCCTGGGGTGGTGCTTACACCGCTAGTCAGCAAAATGCCTATCACGAGCCGTATATGGCAGCCAATCCTGGTATTACCATCATCAACGATGACTCTGCTGGTGAAGCAGTTGCCAAGATTCGTGCCATGAACGAAGCCGGAAATGTGACCTGGGCATTGGTTGACATGGTTCCTTCTGACGCAATTTTATTATGCGATGAAGGGCTGCTTGAAGAAGTCGACCACGACGCAGTATTAGCAGCGGCGCCTGATGGTTCTCCAGCTTCTGTTGACTTCGGCGATATGATCGTTTCACCTTGCTATATTCCTCAAATTGTTTACTCAACAACTTTTGGCTACAGAACCGACCTGGTTGGTGACACCCCTCCAACTTCAATCAATGACGTATTTGACCTGGCGAAAATTCCTGGCAAACGCGCGCTTGAGAAGAAGCCAATTGGTAACCTGGAATGGGCTTTGATTGCTGATGGTGTTGATCCTGGTGAGGTTTATGATGTACTCGGTACCGAAGAAGGTGTAGAACGTGCATTGGCCAAACTGGATACCATCAAAGGTGACGTTATTTGGTGGGACAAAGGCGCCCAAACGCCTCAATTACTTGCGGATGGCGAAATCGTTATGGGTTCTACCTACAATGGTCGTCTGTTCTCTGTAATCGAAGAGGAAAAACAACCTATCGCAATGATGTGGGACTGGCAGGTATTCGACCTTGACGGTTGGGTAATTCCTAAAGGTGCACCTCATCAAGAAGAAGTTATGGCGTATTTGAACTATGCTACCGATACTCAAAGACTGGCAGACCAGGCGAAATTTATTTCTTACGGTCCTGCTCGTGCCTCATCTGCTGCATTAGTAGGTAAGCACGCTACCTTGGGAATTGATATGGCGCCACATATGCCAACAGCACCGGCTAACGCAAAAAATACTTTGCTGTTCAACTATGAGTTCTGGGCAGATAATCGCGACGATTTAACCGAGCGATTTAATTCCTGGTTGGCTCAGTAACAGTACAAGCAATAAAAGAACTAGCAGCTAGAAAATTAGCAGCACGAATTAGAAATTAATTTGTAAAATAGTTCTGAGTAATAAAGGCTTTGTAACAAAGGAATGGGAGCGGATAATTTCCGCTCCCATAACCTTTTAAAAATTTTAACCAAAGTATATAAAACTTAAATGGAATAATGGCAACCGGCACTGCAACAATAGATCAAACAGCAGGCGAAATGCTGGTTACTGCTGACGGTGTTCCGTTAAAGACCAGCCTGGCCCGAGCCCAACGCCGTGGGAAAATGAAGGCCATCAGTCTGGTTATTCCGCTATTTTTGTTTATTTTGGTTACATTTTTTATTCCAATTCTCGATATGCTGTTTCGCAGTGTAGAGAATCAGCTGGTGGGTGAGGTTATGCATCGCACCACACCCCTGTTACACAATTGGGATCAAAATAGCGGCGAACTGCCAGACGAAGCCGTTTTTGCTGCATTAGCGGAAGATTTTAATGAAGCATCTGAGGCTAAAACATCCGGTAAAGTTGGCCGAAGATTAAATTATGAAAAGTCCGGTTTTTCCGGGTTGTTCAGAAAAACCGCCAGAAACATCGAAGGCCTGGAGCCGCCTTATCAACAGGCGTTTATCGACATCGACAAAAAATGGGGCAATATAGAGAACTGGAAAGTTTTTAAACGGGAAAGCTCAGCCTTTACCGTGTCGTACTATCTCGCTGCAATGGACATGGGCTATGGTGAAACTGGTGAAATTGTTCGAAACGACGATAAAAGACGAATTTATGTAAAACTGTTCTGGCGAACGGTGTGGATGAGTTTGCTAATTACAGTCCTATGTTTGATTTTGGCTTATCCAATTGCATACTTGTTGTCAGTTTTACCGACCCGCAAAAGTAACTTATTGATTATTTTAGTGTTATTACCTTTCTGGACTTCGTTGCTGGTTCGCACCACGGCCTGGATTGCGTTATTGCAGCAGGAAGGCGTGATTAACGATTTGGTGGTCTGGCTTGGATTTGTTGCTGATGATAACCGTCTGGCAATGATACACAATCGCACTGGAACCATAGTGGCAATGGTCCATATTTTACTGCCCTTTATGGTCTTACCGTTGTTCAGTGTTATGAAAACCATACCACCGAGTTATATGCGTGCAGCAAAATCCCTGGGGGCAACACCATTTACCGCCTTCGTCAGAATCTATATGCCCAATACCGTCGCTGGGGTTGGTGCAGGTGCAATACTGGTTTTCATTCTCGCCATTGGTTATTACATTACACCAGCTTTAGTAGGCGGGCAAAGTGGCACGTTAATCAGTAACTTCATTGCATTCCATATGTCGAGTTCACTTAACTGGGGTCTCGCCGCTGCATTGGGCGCGATATTGCTGGCAGTAGTAATGATACTGTATTTTCTTTATGACAAAATTGTCGGTATCGACAATATGAAGCTAGGATAAAATTTCATGGCCCTACCAGCTTATACAACTCCTCTAGAGCGAACCTGGCACTATACCTATTTGACCATATGTGGTCTGATATTCTTTTTCCTGATTGCGCCCATCGTTGTAGTCATTCCATTGTCGTTTAATGCGGTGCCGTTTTTCACCTTCACCGAAGAAATGTTGACCTTCGATCCCGCTGGGTATTCGCTGAAATGGTATGAAGACTTTTTTACCAATCTGAACTGGCAGGGGGCGGTTAAAAACAGTTTTATTATCGCTGTATTTGCAACCCTGATTTCCACAACCCTGGGCACAATTGCTGCACTGGGGCTGAGTAGGGAAGATATGCCGAATAAATCTGTAGTCATGGGAATTCTGATTTCTCCGATGATTGTGCCGTTGATTATTTCTGCAGCAGGGATGTATTTTTTCTATACAAAAATTGGACTATCTTCTACCCACATCGGAGTCATCCTCGCCCACGCGGCATTAGGCACACCTTTTGTAGTGATTACGGTTACCGCTACATTAGTTGGGTTTGATCACAGTTTGATACGTGCGGCGGCAACTTTGGGTGCTACGCCAACCACCATATTTTTTAAAATTATTGTGCCACTGATTTTACCTGGGGTAATTTCTGGTGCTTTGTTTGCATTCATCACATCATTTGACGAAGTGGTTGTGGTTCTGTTTGTGGGTAGTTATGAGCAGCGTACCATTCCGTGGCAAATGTTTTCAGGAATTCGCGAGCAGATCAGCCCAACAATTCTGGCTGTGGCAACCTTGCTGGTAATCTTTTCAATCTTGCTGCTGGCTTCGGTAGAATTGTTGAGGAGGAGGGGCGAGCGTATGAGAGGAATCACACCTCACTAATTGAAAGCTACTGCGCTCAACACTACTGCGTTAAGTTCTATTATCGAAAACCTCACGTATTTTATATACGCTCAGTTTTCTCAAAAACAACTTGCCTTGTATTATTTTCGCTCGTAACGCTTTCAATACGTCGATTAAAAAAGCGAAAGCTACTGCGCTCATTATGGCAGCGAAACTACGGTGTTAAATAATTTTCCGAAATTATTACGTTTTTTACATACGCCCCATTTTCTTAAAAACAACTTGCCTTGTATTATTTTCCCGCATCACGTTCTCCATAATTTGAAATCTTAACCGTCAAACGAAAACCCAATTTGGTGAATAAAATTTGCCGCTTTTAACTCCTCATGTTTGGGCCACCACATATCTTCAGGAGGATGGGCGAAAATCTTTTGTAAAAATTCATCGGAGATACCCTGGGCTTTAAATAAAGCAATATCTTTGCCCTGTTCCTCTTCAATATCGAAATGGGGGTATACGGTAAATGTCTGGTATTGATGAAATCCAATTTTGGTGTTCATCCCTATTGCCCGTCGAACCCCTGCGGCAAAAGCCGTGGTACAGGCGGACATGCATTGATCCAGGCTGTAGGTGTCAAATTTATTTTCCCGTATAACCCTGGCTATACCGCGACCTTCAGAAATTTGTCCACCGTCGCTGTCCAGGATCACACCAACAATGCTGGGGTGTGCTTCAACATATGTAGAGAACCGCTGGGTGATGCCAGATTGGAAAGGACCTCTTATATGCACAATGGTGCCTTTGTTAACCAGATCAAAGGTATATTTTGGAGGGATTTCAAACGATTCCAATGGGCGCAGGCTCCATTTGTATCGCAACAGAGATTGATAGCTGGAGAAACCCGATACCAGTGTACCGACGATGCTCAGGATGATTACCCCCTGAACGGCGATGATCCAGTATCTGTCTACCCCGCGTTCTTGAGCCTTGTCACATGCGCGCAACATCCCAATCACCTGCCAGGGATAGATAAAAAGCCGAACGACGATGAAAAACACGATAACAGCAATGGTTACCGCCTGTTCGCCCTGGATATAGGGCGGAAAAATAAATCGCTCGAGATAGTTGAGCAAGAAAAACAAAAAAATCAGATTGATCCAGAACGCCTGGGTGAATGATGCCTCTCCTCGCCAATGTCGCTGGATAAATTTAAGCAAATCAGGATTCTATGGATGTTAAAGCGTTGTTTATAATTTGTTTTAAGGATAATAAATCACTTTCTGCCTCAATTACCTGTTCAGTCTTGCTCATAAGATTGCCCTGATGTGGAGGCAATTCGATTTCTACGCCGATAGCATGACGCACAGCGTCGGGAAATTTGGCAGGATGGGCGGTACCGAGCACCACTGTTGGTGACGTAGAAGGAAAATTTGCTATTTCCTTTTTTGCCGCAGAGACACCAATAATCGAATGGGGATCGATAACCTCACCGGTACGAGTATAAATATCTTTCATATCTTCGGTGGTCTGCTGATCATCGAATCGATAGGCGCTGAAACATTCTTGAGCCTGGATTAGTAATTTTTTATCTATAGAAAATTTGCCAGAATCTGCAAAACTTGTCATGCAATCCATTAACTTTTCGCTGTCGTGATTTAGAAGTTCAAATAAATATCTTTCGAAGTTACTGGAGATCTGGATGTCCATGCTGGGTGACAAGGTAGGGGTTACCCCTTTTTTCTCCATGGACCCTGTTTCAAAAAATCGGGTCAAAATATCGTTGCGATTGGACCCAACAATCAGCTTGCCGATAGGCAGCCCCATTTGCCTGGCGACATAACCTGCAAGTACGTTACCAAAATTCCCGGTTGGAACGGAAAAATTGACCTCTTGATCCGGAGCGCCGAGGGCCAATGCGGCTTTGAAATAGTAAACCACCTGGGCGGCTATCCGCGCCCAGTTAATCGAGTTAACCGCACTTAAACTATGTTTGTTTCTAAATTCGAGATCATTAAACAAGGCTTTAACCAGATTCTGGCAATCGTCGAAAGTGCCATTTACCGAAAGATTATAAATATTCTGATCCAATACGGTGGTCATCTGACGTCGTTGAACTTCGGAAACCCGACCATGAGGATGGAGCATAAATAAATTAACCGCATCCAGTCCACGAATACCGGCAATGGCAGCAGATCCAGTGTCACCGGATGTTGCCCCAACAATGGTGCAGGTTGCGTTGTTCTTTTCCAGAAAATGTTGAAAGAACTGACCCAATACCTGTAGCGCAAAATCTTTGAATGCCATGGTCGGGCCATGAAACAATTCCATAAAATACAAATGATCATCGAGCTGTTTTATCGGCGCGATTTCTTCGTGGTGAAAACGGCTATAAGCTTTGTTTACCAGGCGGGTCAATTCAGCTGACTCAATAGACGCTCCAGTGAATAACTCGAGAATGCGAACTGCAAGGCTTGGATAATCCATGCCCTGGAGTTGTCGAATCTGGTTTTCGTCCAGCTTGGGCCAGCTTAACGGCAAATAAAGGCCGCCATCGTTGGCAAGGCCAGTCAACGTGGTTTGCTCAAAATTGAGGGTCGGGGCCCGGCCCCGGGTGCTGATGTATTCCAAAGAGATTATCTGTTTTTGTTAATGGGTAATTTTATCAGTGGAAATTCTGGTGCGGTTACTTTACTTCCAACTGATCAAAAACATCGGGTAACCGTTGTAACGCGGTTTTTCCCAATGGTGTCCGCGGTAACTCGTCGGTCACAGCAAATCGATAAATCTGGTTGTGGGAGGAAACCAAGTCGTTAAAACTTTTTAGCACGCTACGAGCATCTGCTTCAGGATTTTGGCTCTCCATTGCCAAGACAGCGACGGGTTTCATACCCAACTCAAAAACCCCAGCTTCTTTGACCAGGTTATTTCTTTCCAGCAAAGTTTCCAGTTCTTCGGGATAAACATTTTTACCCGCCTCAGTGACAATTAATCGTTTAGATCGACCGGTAAGGGTTATACGGCCTTGCGCATCTATTCTTGCAATATCGCCAGTTTTGAACCAGTCTCCTTCGAAAACCTCTGAATTTTGCTTTTCATCTTCATAACCCAGCATCACGTTTGGTCCCTTTATCCAGACTTCACCATTTCCCGCGTCATCGGGATTGTGAATTTTAACTTCAACCTGCTCGACTGGTTTGCCCACGCTCTCCACTGCTGGATCAAAATTTTCCTGAACGCTGGTCAGGGGCGCGGTTTCCGTTAGCCCATATCCCTGACGCAGGGGTAACCCAAGAGCATGATAGTATTTACTGATCTTGCCGTCGAGATGAGAGCCGCCACTTACCCACACCGTAATTGCGCCGCCAAACTTTTTTCGGATAGGGGCATTGAGGTATTGTTTCAGAAACATTGGCGCTGCACGCAGAAGGCATAAATAAACTTGCAGCCCCTTACCGGCCTCACCGAATTTTTTCTCCAGACCGAGCATGATATTTCTAAACAATCGCGGTACGGCAATAACAACGGATATCTTTTCCTCGGCCATGGCTTCAATAATTTCAGTTGCCGCCAGAACCTTGGGCAACACGATTACGCTTCCGCTGTATAGCGGTGCCAGTAAATTTGCGGTCAGTCCCATGGCATGGGAGAACGGCAACAGGGATAAAAATCTATCTTTGCTGTTGAATTTGACGACATTGCAGGCAGCCAGCACATTTGATACATGATTGCCGTGTGATAGTCGCACTACCTTGGGCGTCCCAGTACTTCCCGAAGTGTAGATGCGTACTGCTACGTCATCGACATTGCCGCTGACGGGTTGCTGACTTTCATCAGCCATAGCTTGTTTTGAAACGCTGTCATCTTTTGCATTCATGGAAATTGAGGATATTTCCATGCTGTTTTCAAATTCCAGTTTGGCTTCGTGGGTTAACATTAATTTTGGTGATACCGCAGCAATTTGCATAGCGATTTCGTGATCGCTATTGCCAATATGGATGGGTGCGATATTAGCGCCAACCTTCCAGGCCGCCAAAGCCCCAACAGTCCATTCAGGCCCGTTGGGGGCAGTAATGCCCACCGTGCTCTCCTGGCCAATCCCCATCGCCCTAAGCTCGTGAGCCAGCAGTAAGGTTGCCTGATAGATTTGTTGATAAGAAACAATGCGATTTCCGTCTTTGTGTCGACATATCCACGCCGGCAGGTTTTTATATTTGCTAAACGACGGTTCTATCAATGTCCAGAGGTTTTCAGCCATGTCGATTTGCCTTCAGTGTATAGCGAATTTAAGAGTTTGCAGGATAAACGTATTTTGACTTGTTTTGGATGAACGTTACCATTCTCCTACTACTTCTCCAATTGGTCAACACTCCCAGGCGCTAACAGCTATTGACCATGTCTCAATTTATCGCTTCAAACCCGTTTCTCACGGGTATAATCCCTAGGAACCTCTAATCAAGTCATGACCGATCAAATTGAGTCCAAACCCAAACTATTGCGTGGCAATATCGTCGTTAAAAAATCTCGCCCAAGTGATTGTATGGGCCGTGCTATTGCTACGATGATTTGCTTTGATCTCGATCATTTTGCCCAGTGCCATTTTAAGTGGAAATTTGATTCGCCCAGACTTGTTCAGAGGTTCCCCTAATTATTTCTAGTTATTAATCAGGCTCCGGCTAATGCACGGTTTATCTTATGGGTATATCACAACCAAAAACTATCAACCAAAAGGATCAGACGTTTTTTAAAGACAACGGCTATTTGCTGTGCCGTGATCTGGTTCCAAAATCAGAAGTAGCGACGCTTAG
Organism: Candidatus Spongiihabitans sp.; assembly: GCA_965237725.1. Taxonomy (GTDB): domain Bacteria; phylum Pseudomonadota; class Gammaproteobacteria; order Arenicellales; family Poriferihabitantaceae. Next base: position 1,518,717 of record OZ250151.1, on the reverse strand, counting down.
AGCAGCGATTGATAAGCTAATCGAGAAAAGCAGGAAAATTGAAAAATCCGATGGTGTGTATGATTTAGATGAGGATCATACCGCCGCCAACCCAAAACTACGACGAATTGCATATCTCGATGATCTGGATCCTGTATTTTGGGAATTTGCTTCGGATTCCAAAGTTGCAGATCTGGCCGCAGATTTGTTTGGTGCGGATGTTTCATTTCGGGAATGTATTATCAATTTCAAGTGGGCAAAAGGCGGGCAACTGGTAAAATGGCATCAGGATATTCCATTTTACCCTCATACCAACCTTGACGTTGCCCAGTTTCTGGTTTTTCTGGATGATGTAGGTTCGGAACAGGGGCCCATCCAGGTCATTCCAAAAAGCCATCAAGGGCCGGTGTACAATCACTACGATGCAGATGATAACTGGCTGGGTTATATACCTGCTGATGAACTCAAGCGGGTTTCACTGGACAGCGCAGTGGAATTAACAGGAGGCGCAGGTTCGGTGACGGCCCATCATTGCGTTACCGTACACGGCTCGAAGCCCAACTTAAGTCCAAAAGGCAGACCAACGCTGATTTTAGGCTATAACGCTGCGGATGCCCGGCCATATACCGCAGCGGCTTACCCCAGTTCTCATGCGGATAGCATCGTTCGAGGATCCCCCGCCACCTGCGCCCGCCATGACCCCGTCAGTTTACGCTTGCCACCCGACTGGTCAGAAGGATATACCTCAATTTTTGCCCATCAAAACCAGCAGGAATCCTGAAACACATTTATAGCGGTGCTAATCTGGATTGGAAGCTTTGTCTAATCTCAGCAGGGAAATCAGTTTTTCCAAATCTTCCGGAGGAGGCTGGGACCAGCTCTGTTGTTCCCCGGATGCGGGGTGGATCAGAGAAAGTTCCTGAGCATGCAGGGCCTGGCGTTGAAAATTTTGCAATGACTGAGATAATTCTTCGGAGGATGATGGCGGCGGGCGATATCTGTTGCCGTAGACCTTGTCACCCACAATAGGATAGCCACGATGGCTTAAATGAACACGAATTTGGTGGGTCCTTCCGGTTTGCAGATTGGCCTGAACCAGGCTGTGACAGCGAAATTTTTCCAGCACCCGAGTGTGGGTTATGGCTGATTTCCCCGCAGACGTCACGGCCATTCGTAGTCGATCGTTTCGATGACGCCCAACGGGTTGATCGATAGTTTCCCCAGAAATCATAATGCCATTAACCAGGGCCAGGTATTGCCGATGCATTTCCCGTGTGGATAATTGTTCAATTAAGTTCTGCCGGGCCTGCTCGGTTTTTGCCACCACCATTAGTCCCGTGGTGTTTTTATCCAGCCTGTGAACGATTCCCGCCCTGGGTAATGACCCTAAATTCGGGCAGTGAAACAATAATCCATTTAGCAAAGTCTGGTCATGATTGCCTGCTCCGGGATGAACCACCAAATCAGAGGACTTGTTAAGGACCAGAATCTGCTCATCTTCATGGATTATGTTCAGGTCCAGTTCCTGGGCCGGACTGTGTAGGGTCTGTTGGCGAGGGATTGAAATTTCCAGTTTTTCGCTGCCCGTAAGTTTAAATTTTTGATTTGCCGGATGGCCATCAATTTTCACCAAATCCTGCTTGATCCATTGCTGAATCGTGCTTCGGGTATATTCCGGCATTAAACTGGCCAGGGCCTTGTCAAGACGTAACCCTTGCATTTCAATGGGAACCTGAATCGAGGCCTGGGAATCGGCCTGGGGATCGGCCTGGGAATCGGCTTCGGAATCGGCTTGGGTCATGAGAAATATAATCTTAGGGTTGTGGAAATCAATTTTAAACTACAGCTACGAGTGGCTGCAGTTATAGTCTATTCTTAAATTAGTTAAACTGTACGGAAAGTGACAATTTAATACAAACCTGAATGTATGTCTCAAATAAATCGGATTGACCGAGGAAATGGTTATGGAGACGTGATTCGGGTTCTTTAGTGGGGTCATGTAATGATCAAAAAAAGATTATTCAGATTCCGAATTATCAGTGGTTATGTGGCAAAATATCCGCTTCTAAAATTCAGACGTTAGAATTATTTTATCGTCACGTTTTTAATAATAAGTTTCTTATGCCAAATAATTCAAACTCCGCCTCAGGCTTTGCTAGCCCAACAAAGCGCTTATTCATTCATGTATTTACAGCACTGATATTGGTGGTAGCGGTGACGGGTTGTCGCGCATTCAGGGAAAAACCTGATGAATACAAGGATTTTACTGCTGAACAAATTTATTATCTCGCAAAAGAGAGCATGGGGAATAAAAACTGGGATACGGCCATTGATCAATTACGGCTTTTGGAGGCAAGATACCCCTATGGTATATATTCCGAGCAGGCTCAGCTTGATACCATATATGCGTATTATCGCAAAAAGGAAAGTGGGTTAGCGATAACCGCAGCAGAACGATTTATTAAGCTCCATCCAGCCCATGATTCCGTTGATTACGCCTATTATCTAAAGGCACTGTCAACTTTTGATGAAGACAAATCGTTGTACGGATATTTAACCGGACAGCATGATTTGAGTGACAGAGATGCTACCAACATCAGAAAAGCTATGCTGGCTTTTGAAGAGGTTTACGACCTGTTTCCCAACAGTAAGTATGGCCCGGACGCCAGAAAGCGGGTCGATTATTTACGGAATGCCGTGGCAAAAAACGAAATAGCCATCGCAAATTATTACTATTCCCGAGCAGCCTATGTTGCAGTTGTGAATCGGGCTAAAGGCATTATCGAAAATTATCCCACTTCGAGCTCCATGGAGCAGGCATTGGCATTGCTGATGTTCAGCTACGAAAACATGGGATTTGATGATCTGGCGAGTGATGCCCGCAGAGTACTCGAACTCAATTATGCTGAGAGTGAATACCTAAGCCAGAAAGCCACCACGGTTCAGTTTTCGAACAAATACAGTCCTAAATCCAAAAAGCAGAAAAAGAATGATGAAGATGGTTGGTTTTCTTCATTGTTTAACCGGTTCAAAAAGGACGATCCTGAAAGTTAGAAAATTGCAGTACTGCAATTGTTTTACGTCTTGAACGAAAGGTAGTCCGACAACTTTCCTCATGCCACCCGTCGTTATTGGGTCAGAATTCGCTCGGCCTCAGCATATTTGGCAGAGGTTTTATTGACGATGTCATCTGGTAATTCAGGACCTGGGGGCGTTTTATCCCAATCCAGCGTCTCCAGGTAATCTCGGACAAATTGTTTGTCAAAACTCGGCGGGCTTGATCCCTCGGAATACTGATCAGCTGGCCAGAATCGGGAGGAGTCGGGGGTGAGTACCTCATCGATAATATGTAGCGTATTATTTTCGTCTACACCAAATTCAAATTTGGTATCAGCGATGATGATACCTCTCTCTCGGGCATAAAATGCCGATTCGGTATAAATTTTTAGACTCAGGTCACGGACCTGCCCGGCCATGGATTCCCCGAGAAGTTCGATGGATTGTTGGTAATTGATATTTTCATCGTGCTCCCCTGCTTCAGCCTTGGTGGAGGGGGTAAATATCGCTTCGGGCAGTTTTGCGGCCTGCTGCAGATTGGCGGGTAAAGCGATACCACAAACTGCACCGGTCTTTTGATAATCTTTCCAGCCAGATCCGATCAAATATCCTCTAACGATGGCTTCGATGGGCAGCGGTTTTAGTTTTTTCACGATAATGGCCCGATCGCCAAGTAATTTGCGCTGATCCGCGTCGGGAACGACACTTTCAAGGGTAATATCGCTGACATGACTGGGCAATAAATTGCCAATTCGCTCAAACCAGAAATTTGATACCCGGGTTAAAACTTCACCTTTGCCGGGTATTGGCTGGGGCAGAATCACGTCAAATGCGGACAAACGATCGGTCGCAACAATTAGCAAGTGATCATCTTCAACTGCATATATGTCCCGAACTTTCCCTCGGTTGAGTAGTTCAAGATGGTGAAGTTCGGATTGAAATAGTGCTTGGCTCATGGATTAGATTCTGGATGTGTTATGTTGGTTGTGAAAGAATTGACAGCGTTATGTGGGTGAATAATTATTATTTCGAAATTGCTTCGATGGACTGAACCTGTCTGAAACCACGGGGCAGAAACCGACCCCGTTGAGCCCGAGTACCGACGTAATTATCAAAATCAGAAGGCTTCAGGTTCAGATATCGTTTGCCACTGTATACACGGAGGCTTTGTCCTTCCCGAAATATGGTCGCATCAACAACCGTCTCTTCTCCAGACTTATACTTCGGCGTGGGAACGTTGATGATTTTAACGCCTTTGCCTTTTGACAACTGAGTTAGCTCGCCCAGTGTAAAAATCAATAAACGGCCCACGCTGGTGATCGCGGCAACCCAGTCATCATCAAAATCATTTACTAACTGGGGCAATAACACCTTGGTACCATCAGCTACTTTAAGGGTCGCTTTGCCTGCCTTGTTTCGGGTATTTAATTCTCCGAGTTTGGCTACAAATCCGTAACCTGCATCGGTGGCAAGCAAATATTCGGTGTCAGCATTGCCCATCATTAGTCCGCGAAAGGTAGCCCCTGGTTTGGGGTTGCAACTGCCGCTAAGGGGCTCGCCAAAACTTCTTGCTGATGGCAGGCCGTGGGCATTAATGGAGTAAGTTCGCCCATTAGAATCGATGATAATCAATAGTTCATTGGTCTTTCCTTTAGCCGAACAAAGGAATTTGTCTCCAGGCTTATAGTTGAGTTTTTCGCCTTCAATGTCAAAGCCTTTGGCTGCTCGAATCCAGCCTTTGGTTGAAAGAACCACGGTTACCGGCTCTGCAGGAACCAGCTCATTGCGATCGAGGGCTTTGGCAGCGGTTCGTTCAACAATTGGCGAGCGCCGACTATCGCCATATTCCTCGGCGTCTGCGATCAGTTCATCCCGCATAAGGCGTTTTAGTTTGGCACGAGATTTAAGCAAAGACTCCAGATGCTTGCGTTCCTTGGCAAGTTCGCCTTGTTCAGATTGAATTTTCATTTCTTCGAGTTTGGCCAGGTGGCGCAAACGCAAATCCAGGATAGCGTCAGCCTGGATCCCGGTTAATTTGAAACGCTTGATTAACTGTGGCTTTGGATGATCTTCGTTTCGGATGATTCGGATCACTTCGTCTATATTCAAAAAAGCGATTAGCAAACCGTCCAAAATATGCAAGCGATCAACAACTTTGTCATATCGAAATTTTAATCGTCGTTTTACCGTATCAATTCGAAATTTCAGCCACTCTTGTAACAATGCCTTAAGATCAAATACCCGAGGTCGCCGATCCAGACCAATCATATTCATATTGATCCTGTAGCTTCGCTCCAGGTCTGTAGTGGCGAACAAATGCTGCATCAAGGCATCGGTATCGATCCGGTTAGAGCGCGGTTCGATCACCAGACGAGTAGGATTTTCATGGTCCGATTCATCCCTCAGATCCGTCACCATGGGCAGCTTTTTAGCCAGCATCTGGGCGGCAATTTGCTCTTGAATCTTCGATCCGGACACCTGGTATGGCAATGCGGTGATAATGATATCACTGCCTTCTTTTAGCCATGCAGCCCGCTGTCGCAATGCGCCGTGGCCGGTTTGATACATTTCGAATATTTCTTCCTTGGTCGATATTATTTCCGCTTCGGTGGGTAAATCCGGGCCTTTAATATGTTCACATAACTGGGTTAAGGTGGTTTTAGAATCTTCGAGCAAGCGAACGCAGGCAGTTACAACTTCCCGCATATTGTGGGGCAAAATATCCGTTGCCATACCAACCGCAATACCCGAACCACCATTGAGCAGAACATTAGGCAATCGCGCAGGCAATAATGCAGGCTCTTCCAGGGTGGCATCAAAATTGGGGTTCCATTCAACCGTCCCCTGACCCAGCTCTTCGAGTAGTAATTGGGCATAACGGGTCAAACGCGACTCGGTATAGCGCATGGCGGCAAATGATTTTGGATCATCCTGACTACCCCAGTTGCCCTGGCCGTCGATCAGGGGATAGCGATAACTAAATGACTGGGCCATCAACACCATGGCCTCATAACAGGCACTGTCCCCATGGGGGTGAAATTTACCCAGAACATCACCTACGGTGCGCGCCGATTTTTTAAATTTTGCCGTAGCATGTAAACCCAGATCTGACATGGCATAAATAATTCGCCGTTGCACTGGCTTTAGCCCATCAGCAATACTGGGCAATGCCCGATCGAGGATGACGTACATGGAGTAATGCAAATAGGCATTCTCGGTGTACTTGGCCATGGGCAGGGTCGCCAGCTTAATAACCTTGTCGGTTGGTTTCTTCTTCGAAGGGGTTGAAGCCTTTCTTGCCATGATTGTCGACAGATTTGGTGATGAAGCGATAAAATTGCACCCAATTATAACGGACGGAATAAATCCTTGAAGCAAAATGTTGTGGGAATGTGGTTAGATCATGAAATCTGCGGTGAAAATAGCTGAAATGGCAAAAACCATGTCTACAGAAAGAATGGGAAGTACTGAGATTTTTAAATTACTGGACGCTGAGAATATTGCCTACCAGGTTGAGCGTCATAAACCACTCATGACTGTGGATGATGCCAAATCCATTCGCCCAGCAGATGATATCGGTCACGGGCAGATAAAAAACCTGTTTGTGAAAAACAAAAAGAACCAGATGTGGTTGCTGACTCTACACGAAGATCGAAAAATTGACCTAAAGAAAACTGCCATTGCCATTGGGGCCAAACGATTTTCATTTTGTGATAGTACCCGATTAATGGAATATCTCGGGGTCATTCCTGGAGCTGTGAGCCCACTGGCCTTGCTTAACGATACCCGAGGTGAAGTCACGTTTTATGTCGATGAGTATTTGATCGATCATCCTGCGTTATATGTCCATCCACTGGACAATAGAATTACTGTAGAAATTGGAACCCATGACTTACTGATGTTATTGGAAAGACATGGACATCCGCACCATATTCTGCCTCAGGCGTTATAAATTGCTTATATTACCAACCCTATTTTTCCAGCATTTATTTTTCGAGTGCTTATTTTTCCAGCAGCCGGGGCATCATTTCAACCAGATTACAGGGCCGGGTTCGGTAATCGAGTTGGTGACAAATCAGTTTTTCCCACGCCAGTTTGACCGCACCCGGGGAGCCTGGCAATACAAATATATAGGTGCCATTGGCGACCCCGGCCAAAGTGCGAGATTGCAAGGTCGAGGTACCAATATCATCGTATGAAAGCGCCCGAAACATCTCACCGAAGCCATCAAGAACTTTGTCGAGTAACGGCGAAACCGCTTCGGGCGTGCCGTCCCGGCCACTTACCCCGGTACCTCCTGTGGTTATGACGATTTGTACTTCTTCATCAGCAATCCATTGGGATACCCTGGCCCGAATCTGGTAGACATCGTCAGCCACAATTTGTTTTTCCATCAACTTATGACCCGCGTCGATAATCCGGCTGACCAGTGCGTCACCTGATTTGTCATTGGCATCCGTTCGCGTGTCCGATGCAGTCAATACAGCGATGTTGACGGGTATGAATGCGCGTGCTGCAGATTGCGTCATTTGGAATCTCTAAAATGAAATAAAATGCTATAGTATCTGAAATTGGTAATCTTTTGTCACGTACAACGGCTATGTCCATAACAGTCCGATTTTTTGCCAGCCTGAGCGAAGAGCTCGGGATTAGTGAAAAAACCATCAAACATCGATTTCCGCTCACCATCGAAGATGTGTGGGGGGACGTAGCTGATCGCCCGCCGCCAAAGAATTTACTGTGCGCCCTTAATCACGAGTATGCCGATTTTCAACAGCGGATCGAAGATGGCGATGAGATCGCATTTTTCCCACCAGTGAATGGAGGTTAAGGTGCTAATAGAAATTCGTCAACAACCATTCGATCCATGGCAGGAGTTGAGCAACTATCAGGAAAACGCCGGGCTGGTTCCAGGCAGTTACGGCGCCTGCGCAACCTTTGTTGGCACCATGCGGGATTTTAATCAGGGCAGCGATATAAAGCAGATGAAGCTGGAGCATTATGAAGGCATGACCCAGCACCAGCTCGGTGAAATTGCCAATCAGGCTGTTTCAGATTATAAATTGCTGGATTTACTGATAATTCACCGGGTAGGGGAAATTAATCCCAATGATTCCATCGTGCTTGTAGCGAGCTGGTCGGCCCATCGGGCCGCAGCATTTGATAGCTGTCGGGCGATGATGGAGCATCTGAAATCAAAAGCTACTTTCTGGAAAAAAGAAGTCCTGGTTGCTAAAGCCGAAGAAAATGGAGGAGATCTAACTGAGCAAACACAGGAGCGCTGGGTCGAACAAATTAAATCAGAGGCTCCTTAAAAAAAATATTGGCCAGGGGATCTTAAATGTTTCCGCTGAAGGTATTGCAATCGGCAATGTCGCCGGTTTTCAGACCACGAATAAACCATTGTTGGCGCTGTTTAGCGGTGCCATGGGTAAAACTTTCCGGTACCACATAACCCTGGGATTTACGTTGAAGGGTATCGTCTCCAATAGCCGCAGCAGCATTCAAGCCCTCTTCTATATCACCTTCTTCCAGCAGGTCTCGAAGGCGTTGAGCCGTATTTGCCCAAACCCCGGAGAAACAATCGGCCTGCAATTCCATTCGAACCTGAATGGCATTGGCTTCAGCCTGGGAACCCCCGGACTTGGCCCGTTGTACTTTTTCGGAAATGCCCAGCAGAGTTTGGACGTGATGCCCCACTTCGTGGGCAATGACATAGGCCTGGGCAAAATCACCTGGTGCGCCAAATTTTGTTTTCATTTCCTGATAAAAGCCGAGATCAATATAAACCTGCTGGTCTCCCGGGCAATAAAACGGTCCCATGGCTGCCTGTGCATAGCCGCATGCAGAATTGGTGGAGCCGGTAAATAAGACCAGTTTTGGCTCGCGGTACTGTTGTCCCGCCTGTTGAAATATCACATTCCAGGTGTCCTCAGTATCCCCAAGTACAACCTTTACAAATTCAGCCAATTGATCTTCCTCAGCCGACCGAGGTGCTGTTTGATGTGTGTCTTCAGACTGGCCGCCACCCAAACCTCCACCTAGACCTCCTCCGAGATCCATTACCAATCGGGGGTCGACCCCCATAAACATGGCAATCAGGGCGATCACAATCATGCCCAATCCACCACCGGCAACCTTTTTGCCGGTACCCATACGGCGGCGATCGTCTACATTAGAACTTCGTCTGCCTTTTTGCCATCGCATGATTTTATCCTCCGAAATATTCTGTCAATGTTAAGGATATCATATCGACGGGTTGATACCCCATCGTCGATTCCATTCCCAATTACAGCAATGGCTGAACCATAGCTTCGAGCTGCTGGTGGGAGATTCTGCCCAATTGTGTTCGGGCTAGATTCCCTTTACGATCAAATACTGCAGTGAATGGCAGGGTGCCGGATCCCGGGTTACCATGGGACTTGAGCAATTCATTTCCACCGACAATGGCTACCAATGAAGGATAATTAATGCCAATTTCATCACCAAATCTTCGCGAGGCATCGAGTTGATCATGGGCAATGCCTACAATCTGCACACCCGCAGCGGAAAACTGATCCTGATAATTGATTAACATTGGAATTTCTTCCCGGCATGGCGCACACCAGGTTGCCCAGTGATTCACCACCACTACTTTGCCCAGCCATTCATTGCCATTACGCAGTTTCTTGGACACATCGGGTAGTTCAATTTGGCTCAAAGTTGCCAGGGCCGGTTGGGCGGATTCAGATTTAGACTTATTTAGCCCCATGTATATTCCACCGATTAAACTGATGGTGCATACCGCCACGATAAAAATCCATTTTGAACTATTAACCACGCTCGAAAATGTTACCCAAACTAATTATCGGAAATTAGTTCAAGAAATTGTGTATTGTCCATATAGCCGTAAAAGTTTTTGTTATTTTCAGGTTCACCATCGCGGTTCAAAAATATGGTCGCCGGGGGGCCAAATACATTAAATCTCTGTTTCAACGCTTTGTTGTTTGGGTCCGTTGGGTCGGTTACATCAACTTGCAGGGTAATATAATTTTCTTCCAGCTTGGCCTTTACCCGGGCATCGGTAAATGTGGTTTTTTCCATGCGCACACAATCCACACACCAGTCGGCGTAATAGTCGATCAACACTGATTTTTCGCTTGAGCGCGCAGTGGTCAGGTGCTGTTCCAGTTGTTCAAGGTTGTGAACTCGGGTGAATTCGTGAGTAGTTAATTCAACGCTATTGGTGTTGTTGCTCAGGGTTGAAAATAGATGGGTTGGAATGGGTTTGAATATATCTCGCTGACCCATGAACCCTCCCGCAATCAGAATAATCCCCCAAACCAGTAAAATGATACCCAGGCCTTTTTCCAGTTGCTGCCAATTGGCATTAGAGGTATCTTCGGATTTCCCCAGAAACCGACTCAGGATAATAAAAAACCCACCCCATAAAAACAGCACCGGGACCTGGGGTAATGCCCCGAGCAAATACAGGGCAACACTAATTAGCATTACCCCAAACCCTTGCTTGACTTTTTCCATCCACTGACCAGCCCGGGGAATAAAATGTCCCGCGCCGAATCCCAGAGCAATAAGGGGAATCCCCATTCCCAAAGCCATGGCAAGCATTAATTGGGCACCGAGCACTGGATTGCCGCTGGTTATTGCAATACCTAAAAATGAAATTAATACCGGAGACACGCAGGCACCCACAATCAATGCAGAGAATAAGCCGAGTAAAAACACCAGTGAAAATGCGCCACCCAGATTCCGGGTTTTATCCTGCAGCCAGCTCTGTGCGAAAGAGGGGGCCTGTATTTCAAACAGCCCAAACATAGACAAAGCCATGACAAAGAACAGACCGCTTAGCAAACCAATGGCCCAGATATTCTGGAAATAGGCCTGGAGCTGATCCCCGGAGGCCCCTGCCAAAGCGCCCATGGTTGCATAGGTGACCATGGTTCCCAGAACATACACAGCAGCTAGCATTCCTCCCCGGCGTCGAGTCAGTTGATCGCCCTGGCCTGCAATGACACTGGATAGGATTGGAATCAACGGCAGTACGCAGGGTGTGAATGTAAGCAATAAACCAGCAATTAAGGCACCCAGTAAAAGTGTCCAAATTGCACCAGAGTCTACAAACTGCGCATATGCAATATTGGGGTTGGAGCTTGCCGAAGATGGTTTGTCTGCATTTTCAAGGTCAAAGCCCTGGCTGGTTTGGGCAAATGCGCCGGCAATGGTTTCCAGTTTTTCCTGGGTGAATTCCATGCTGCTCCCGAATTCATTGGAATCTGATGTGCTGGCATTAATTTTTGACAAATCAAATGACTTATAAACCGGGGAATAACATATGCCATCTTCTGCACATCCCTGATAGTTGGCATTGACAACCAACGAATTGAAAATATTTTCATGGTCCTCGAGAATCACAGGGACAGAAAAACTATCTGTAAAAACTGTAACTTCTCCAAAGTATTCATCGTGTTTTATTTTACCGAGGGGTAATTCCACGCGTTGAATTTTCGAAAGTGGTTCGCTTTCAATCTGAATTTTGTCTCGATAAAGATAATATCCTTCAGCGATTTCAAAAACCGCACTAAGTTGATTCGATTGTTCAGCAATTATCTGTAACTTGAATGCTTCATTTACGTCGAGGAAGGTTTGTTGCTCAAAACCTGCGGCAAGTAAATTGCGAAGGTCATTGGCAGAATCAATTTCCGAATTGTTTAGGGGGCTGGAATTTGAAGATGCTGAATCATTCCAGTTGTTAAACAGGTTTTGTTGTTCGTTCCCAGGGGATTCACCGCCCATTGCGGTAAATTTAATTTTGTGGGTGATGGGTGGATAACAAATGCCGATGGGCTCATTGCATCCCTGTCCTTTGGCAATCAGTGTAAATGTAGTGGCCCCATTTAAAGCAATAGGAATATTTACAGAATAGCCTTGAGTATAAACAGCCACTTCGCCAAACAATGGGTCCGATTTGATCCCACCTTTAGGCAATTCGGGCGTTTTTGTAATGATGCCGTCACCAGAAAATTTATTGGACGCTTTGTCTCTATACATATAATAGCCATCGGCAATGGTCCATTTGACCTGGAGTTCATGGTCGGAAAGCATCTCCGCGCTTAATCCAAACGCTTGATCAACTGGTAATAACGTCTCTTCCGTGGCGTTACCGATAAGCGGTACCGCCAAAATCAATGCTGAAATTATGGATAAGATTCTGGTCAATGGATTAGGTACTGGAGATTAGGTGCTGGGAATTGGGGCGGAGGTTGTCGAAGGTTGTCAATATCTGGATATTTGGTCAGCAAATTAGGTTATAGCCCATTTCTATCGTATGTGGCCATAGTGTTTTGCCATGGTATTGCCCATGGAATTTATAAGCGTTGCCTAATTGACCCTGTGTTAAAGTTGAAGTTCATCTAAGCATAGCCTATTCAGATATCCAGGTTGGAGTGGGAAAGAATTAGAGTTGGAAAATTCCAGATCAGGCCCCATATCCAGATTACTGCTATGTATAAATGGCTATTATACTTCAGGAACTAGATTCAGCTCAGGTTTTTAAACCGCGCTGGATTCCCGGAAGTTTACAGATCAACAGGCTTCACAATGAAAGCATTATTTCTAATTTTCCTTGTTGTACCCCTGGTCGAAATATTTTTTCTAATTAAAATTGGAAGTATTGTCGGCGCCGGGATGACCATTTTCCTGGTCGTATTCACCGCCATGCTGGGGGCATTTTTAGTGCGCGCCCAGGGGTTTTCGACTTTGAGCCGAGTTCAAATGCAACTCGCCCAGGGCCAGTTGCCAGCCATGGAAATGTTTGAAGGACTATTTCTGTTTGTTGCCGGGGCTTTGCTTCTGACACCGGGATTCTTTACCGATACCATTGGATTTATTTTTCTAACGCCACCCCTTAGACGATTAATAATAAACAGCATGATGAACCGCGGCCTTATACGCAACATCGCTGGTGCGTCTCCAGGGGTTCAGTCGACAAAAGCAACTGCGGGTCGCGAGGCAGGAGCCAGGATTATCGATGGTGAATTTAAGAACCTGGATCAAGATTAACCCTGCCTTTCCCGTTTAAACCATTGGCCGATTCCAGATCTTCCGCTTTAGCTGTGTTTGCAACCTATGGCTATGGGCAATTGCTCGAATTTAAAAGTAGTGTGCTCAAGCACGCTGAAAACACCCGGGCCGATGTGCTTTTGCTGGAACACCAGGGTGAACAAGCCATCCTTAAAGACTATACCCAATCCAGCAAGGGATTTTCTTTTCTGGTTGCACCCTTCCTGGTTTACCGAGAAGTTAAAGCGCTCAAAAAACTGGGTGATTTGGAGGGGGTGCCGCAATTATTCAAAAAGGTTTCCAGCCGCGCATTCCTGATGGAATATATCCCTTCCCAGAGAATTCGCCTGGTCAAAGAACAAATTGACTGGCCGGAATTTGTCGCAAAAACTGAAAACCTGGTTGGCAAGCTACACCAGCGCGGGGTGATTCATGGCGATTTGCGAAATGCCACCAATATCATGGTGGATGAAAACCGCAATCCGGTTTTTGTAGATTTTGTGTCAGCGGTACACCGAGGCCACAATTTTAATTTATTTGGCCTGATATTGTTCAAGCTTTGTATTGTCATCGACCATGGTGCACTTTTTAAGCTGAAATCGAAATATGCCCCGGATTTGATTGCGCAATCCGAGCAGGATCACTATCAAAACCAGGGTGTTATTGAAATTACAGCGCGCTGGATTTCTACCCGGATTCGAAATTTTATTCAGAATATCTTCCCATAATCCCTGGGGTATTGGGGAAAATCACGAGATTTTTGGTTAAAATCGGCAATTTCAGGCAATTTTTACCCTGTTGCCCATTGATTTTTATAACTTTATCACTATCATTAGCACTCACTTAAGGTGAGTGCTAATAATTGAACCTAATTTTCGGTTTTAATCATTTGCATTACGCAATTATCAAGCTTTTTAATTTAATTATATAGATAGGAGAAACGAGCGTATGAACATCCGTCCGCTTCATGATCGAGTCGTCGTTCGACGAGTCGAAGACGAACGAACCAGCCCTGGTGGCATTGTTATTCCAGATTCAGCAACCGAAAAACCAATGCAAGGGGAAGTCCTGGCAGTTGGAAACGGTAAAGTGCTTGAAAATGGAGACCAACGTGGCCTCGACGTAAAAGTAGGCGACAAGGTGCTTTTTGGAAAATATTCCGGCACCGAAGTCAAAGTAGAAGGCGAAGAAGTACTTGTGATGCGTGAAGACGACATCATGGGTGTTATCGAAAGCTAAATCATAGAACAATTATTTTTGAGGACATAAGAAATGGCTGCTAAAGAAGTCGTATTTGGCGAAAGAGCACGTGCTCGTATGCTTAGTGGGGTAAACATCCTGGCAGACGCCGTGAAAGTAACCCTTGGCCCGAAAGGCCGAAACGTTGTACTAGATAAATCTTTTGGCGCACCAACCGTTACTAAAGACGGTGTATCGGTTGCCAAAGAAATCGAATTAAAAGACAAGCTCGAAAACATGGGCGCGCAAATGGTTAAAGAAGTTGCTTCTAAAACTTCTGATGTTGCCGGCGACGGTACCACCACTGCAACTGTATTGGCCCAATGCATCGTACGCGAAGGCATGAAAGCGGTTGCCGCTGGCATGAATCCAATGGATCTGAAACGTGGCATCGACAAAGCTGTTATTGCTGCCGTTGCTGATCTGCAAAAACTATCCAAGCCTTGTACCGATCACAAAGAAATCGCCCAAGTTGGTACTGTATCTGCAAATGCGGATACAAATGTTGGCGATATCATTGCTCAGTCAATGGAAAAAGTGGGTAAAGAAGGCGTAATAACCGTAGAAGAAGGCAATACCCTGGAAAACGAACTGGAAGTGGTTGAAGGTATGCAGTTCGACCGTGGTTATTTGTCTCCATATTTCATCAACAACCAGGACAGCATGTCGGTTGATCTTGAAAATCCATATATCCTGATCTACGACAAGAAAGTCTCCAATATTCGCGATCTGCTTCCAATACTGGAAGGCGTTGCAAAATCAAGCCGTCCTTTGATGGTGATTGCTGAAGACGTTGACGGAGAAGCATTGGCTACCCTGGTAGTGAATAACATTCGTGGCATCGTTAAAGTTTGTGCTGTCAAAGCACCTGGTTTTGGCGATCGACGCAAAGCAATGCTTCAGGACATCGCCATTTTGACTGGTGGTCAAGTGATTTCTGAAGAAGTTGGTATGAGTCTTGAAAGCGCCACCCTGGAAGATTTGGGTGAAGCTAAGCGCATTCAGGTGAGCAAAGAAAACACCACCGTTATTGATGGTGCTGGTAGCTCAGATGAAATCGAAGGTCGGGTTAACCAAATTCGTGCGCAAATCGAAGAAGCGACTTCTGATTACGATAAAGAAAAAATGCAGGAACGTGTTGCCAAACTGGCTGGCGGTGTTGCAGTAATCAAAGTTGGTGCTGCTACCGAAGTTGAAATGAAAGAGAAGAAAGCCCGGGTTGAAGATGCACTGCATTCGACTCGTGCTGCGGTTGAAGAAGGTGTTGTACCTGGTGGTGGAACCGCTCTGGTTCGTGCCGTTGGCGCTGTTTCAAAAGTGAAAGGCGAGAACACAGACCAGGAACTGGGTATCAAAATCGTACTTCGCGCTTTGGAAGAACCACTTCGACAAATTGTTACCAACGCTGGTGATGATGCATCAGTAATTTTGAACCAAGTTGCGAGCAACAAAGGTAACTATGGTTACAACGCAAGCACTAGTGAATTTGGTGACATGATCGAAATGGGTATTCTTGATCCAACTAAAGTTACCCGGGCTGCATTGCAAAACGCAGGGTCCATTGCCGGACTGTTAATTACGACAGAAGCAATGGTTTCAGATCTTCCTAAAGATGATTCAGCTGGACCACCAATGCCTGATATGGGCGGCATGGGCGGTATGGGCGGCATGGGCGGAATGATGTAAGTTCTGCTTTAAAAGCTCAGAAAAGGCTCCTTCGGGAGCCTTTTTTATTGCCATGGATGGCATGTATGCCGCGGGCGCAGGGACGCGCAGGAGCGGCGATTGCCATGGATGGCATGGCAGATAATTGCTCCTGCATTGTCTGCACTTCCGCCCTCCATGGCGGTCGTAGCCGCGGGTTATAGACGAGTTGTCATCCCGGAAAATTCTGCCGGGAGCAGAATTTCGCGTAGCCCCAACGGGGTGAGTATCAGGGATGATACGAACAACGCTGATAGCGTATCCGGGATCCATGCTAGCTACTTAGTTCTCGTAAAATCTGATTTTATGTGTTGATAAACATGAATTCCGGATAGGCCTCCGACCTTCTGGAATGACGGAATGGGAGGATTTAAGCGTAATACTGCTTCCTGGTTAAATCTGGCCAATTACAATTTCGGATATGGATTTCAAATATTCCAGCAAAATTCTGGATTGACAGAACCCGTGGGGCATCAGCCGCAGGCTATGGCGGTCACGCGCAGGCGGGTTGATGTACATGGGTGCACTGGCAGATTATTGCTGATTCGAACCTGGTTGCGGATATTTGAGAATCAGGATGTAATTAAATGTTGCAACTGCTATGGTTGACCAATAAGGACTTCATCAAGGGATTTGACTATGGCAAAACGGATGCCTGCTTCAATATATCTATTCTCGTTCTCTATCGGGGTAATCGTTCACCGGTTTCTGGATACTTTAATCCCCGTTTGGGTGGCTGTTTCAATTCTAATTATTACAGCGATCAGTGCAATCTGGTCAGGATTTGGCCGGGTTGTTCTGGCTTTGATGATTGGGTTGGTATGGGCAAACTGGGTAGCTTCTGGATTACTGGCAAAATCTATCCCGGTGGAAATGGAGAAGCAGGACATCGAGGTGATGGGGCATATTGTTGGCGTGCCTGTAAAAAATCACTTTTACAGTAGATTCGATTTTGAGGTTGTGTCCTTGATCTGGAGTGGCATTGCTTATTCATCCCCTGGAAGGATCAGGTTAAAAGCCTATGACCACATCGATAAATTTCATGCCAATCAATCCTGGGAATTTACCGTTCGATTAAAGCAATCGCGTAGTTATCAAAATCCCGGCGCCAGATTCAATTACGAAACCTATTTGTTTGAAAACCGGATTCGGGCAACGGGTTATGTCCGTAATGAGAATACCAACAAGTTATTGGCAAATTCGACTTCACATTTTTCGATTTCGAAGTTTCGCGAATGGGTTGGGTTATTTATTAGGGAAAATTTCAGTGGCCACTCACATACGGGCATTCTCAATGCCCTCATTGTAGGCGTGCGTGGAACGCTAAAAGATAGCCATTGGCGGATTTTACAAAATACCGGAACCATTCATCTGGTTGCAATTTCCGGATTGCATATCGGTATGGTTTCGGGGTTTGTGATGTTATTTATAGCCCGGATTTGGCGGTTAACCGGTCAGCTGCAAATTAAAGTTCCATCGCTGTATGTCGCAACCATGGCAGGTTTAATTGCCGGCGGATGTTATGCCTTACTCGCTGGTATGACGATCCCGACGCGACGAGCGATGGTAATGTTGGCGGTAGTCGGAATTTCCGTTTTACTGAATCGAAAGTCCAATGCGTTTGAATTGCTGGTTTTGGTACTGGCCACCGTATTATTAACCGATCCACTGGCGCCCTTGTCCGGGGGGTTCTGGCTGTCATTTAGTGCCGTTGCCGTGATCGTGAGCTGGATACACTCCATTAAACGTAAAACCGAAACTTTCTCCCCCAAAAACCCTATGACAATAGCAAGAGACTGGACATCCCTTCAGCTGGTTCTTAGTTTTGGCATGGCCCCATTACTATTGTTATTGTTTCAAAAATTATCTTTAATCGCACCGGTTGCGAATCTGATTGCGATTCCGGTTATAGGCATCATTGTAGTTCCCCTTGGGCTCATAGGGCTGGGTTTGCTATCCCTGGGATTCCAGGACTTGGCTCTGATTTTATTCGAAGGTGCGCTCATTTGTATTGACTATCTTTGGATTGTGCTGGAATTTCTGGGGACCATGGAGTGGTCAATCTGGCAGCCACCCGCGGCACCAACCTGGATGATGGCATTTGCTGTAGTTGGGCTATTATTTTTGTTTTTAGGTCCGACATTTCCCGGGCGGATTACCGCCATACTCTGGGTTTTGCCGCTGATGGCTTTTCAGCCACAAAAGCTAAATATGGGCACGTTCAGATATACCATGCTAGATGTCGGGCATGGGCTGGCCAGCGTGATTGAAACCCGCAATCACGTTTTAATCTACGATGCCGGGCCCAACTTTCGTGGCGGTATGGACACTGGAAAATCTATTGTGATTCCCTATTTGTATTCCAGGGGAATATCCACCATCGACACCATTATCATCAGTCACGGCCACAACGACCATATCGGTGGATATCGATCCATCGTCGAGGAATTTGAAATTACTCGTCAGTTATTCGGTGAGCCTTCCACCGACCCAGATGTTAGTCAATGCCGCTCGGGACAACGCTGGGTCTGGGATGGCGTGAAATTCGAAGTGTTATGGCCCAACGAGATAGTGAATGAAGGAGGTAACAATGCCTCCTGTGTTCTAAAAGTCAGTAGCCTCCACGGTTCAATTTTGATTACGGGAGATATTGAAGCCAGGGTCGAACGAAAGCTAATCGCTGAGCAATCAATAAAACTAAACAGCGATGTTATTCAGGTGCCACATCAGGGCAGTAAAACCTCCTCCACCCGATCATTTGTCTGGGCGGTCAACCCGGACCTCGCACTGCTTAGCACAGGCTATTTGAATCGATTTCATCACCCCCATGAATCGGTCTCCCGGCGCTATAGCGAAATGGGGATAGATGCTTTAAATACCGCATTTGATGGGAGTATTTCGGTTGTTTTTGCAGCCCAAAGAATTGTAACTGTGCGAAGAAAATTACTTACAGGATACTGGTTCTTAAAATAACTAGGGGCCTCTGAATAAGTCTGGGCGAATTAAATTGCCACTTAAAATGGCACTGGGCAAAATGATTAAGATCAAGGAAAAAATTTGGTGCAATAGCAGGGCTCATACAATCACTTGGGCGAGAACTTTTAACGACGATATTGCCACGCGATATATTGGGTTTGGGCTCAATTTGACCGGCCATGACTTGGTCAGAGGTTCCTTTGGTTTTTGTTTGTTCATGATATGCTACGTGAATCTGGCAATTGAGTTCTTCGGATACCGCTGTAGCCAGAATTAGGTCAACAAATTGATTTGTAAAAATAATTTCCTCAATATAATTTTTTCGTGAGTAATCGTATTTTAGTAACCGGTGGTGCCGGATATATTGGCTCACATACGTCTCTACAACTAGTGGAATCCGGCCACGATGTCGTTGTCCTGGATAATCTATATTCGGGCCATGAATGGGCGATACCATCCCAGGCCCGATTTTATAATGGCGGGATACACGACCGCGATCTGATCGCAGAAATAATAAATCAGGAAAATATAGATTCGGTGATTCATTTCGCGGGTCACATCGTAGTCCCTGAATCTGTAGAGAACCCAGGAAAATATTACCGCAACAATGTTGTAGGGTCGTTGAATCTTATACAAACCTGCGTCGACCACGGTGTTGGGCGGTTCGTATTTTCCTCAAGTGCAGCGGTGTACGGCATTCCGCTGAATTGCCCTATAGATGAAAGCACAGAACCTTCGCCGATTAATCCTTATGGATCAACCAAGTTAATCACCGAATGGACGTTGCGGGACTTTGCTAATGCAAACGATAAATTTAACTATGTCGCGCTACGCTATTTTAATGTTGCCGGTGCTCACATGGGTGGGCACCTGGGGCAGGCGACACCAGAGGCGACTCATCTGATTAAGGTCGCCTGTCAGACCGCTTGCGGTGATCGCGCCAGTTTGTCGGTATTTGGTGATGACTACCCTACACCCGATGGAACCTGCATACGCGATTACATCCATGTGGATGATCTCGGGGCGGCACACCTGGATGCGCTGAACCATTTAAATCGCGGCGGTGACAGCGATATTTTGAACTGCGGATATGGTCATGGATTTAGTGTAAAGCAGGTGGTGGAATGCGTTAAACAAGTCAGTGGTGTCGATTTTGAAGTAAAAATCGAGCCCAGAAGGGCAGGGGATCCACCGGAGTTAATCGCCGATAACACTAAAATTAAACAGGTTTTAAACTGGAAACCGAAGTACAATGATCTTGCTACTATCTGTAGATCAGCTTACCGTTGGGAGAAGCAGTTAAGCAAAATTCTAGCAGGTATCTAAATGGATTTTTGATATCCTATTGATGCACAAATATCATCAAACCAGAAATTTTCCGTTCGCCCGCCTGACCGCCCGCCTGACCGCCCGCCTGACCGCTTGACGCTAAATTTTGAGTGAGAGAATATAGCGTTCAACCAGTTAGTTGTATCGATTATTTATACCTTTCAAACATCTTACTGAATAGACCAGTTTTTTCAAAGTTGATCTGCATGGCTTGTCTTACGCCTTCATAGGGCTCGAATCCATGAAAAGAATTATTGGCCACGATAAACATCAGGCCAGCACCTTTAACTGGTGTAACACTGTCGTGCACATCACTAAGATTTTCGGAACCTAACACCTTTATTCTTCCAGTATCGTGTGGCCATTCGTCATTGAAATACATGAGATGTGTCACTTTCTTTCGGGGTACATCGCTATGAGGTGCTCCATGGGAAATTTTGCTGTGCCGACGTATTCCAATTCCGACCTCGTAACCAGATAAATCCAATCCAGTAATATTCTCGATTGCATCACGATACTCCGATGAGTAAATTTCTCGAGTGAAGGCCTCCCATTCCTTACTTAAAGTAACGTCTTTGATGTAAGTATGGCCAACTTTATTTGTTTCTGGGAAATTCTCACAAAGAGAATCTAAAGATACAGAATCCATGACTGATGAATCATGGGTCACATATCTGTATGGGGTCTGTTGAAGTTTCAAAGACCGTAACTGATTGTAATTAAAGAACACTTTAAAATTCTAAATTTACGGCTCCAATTTCCCGATGGATGCAAAATTTCTGCGGTTTAATTAAAGAACTTGAACGAAAATTTCAAATTCATTATTAACAACTAACTGACCCCAGCTAACTATAACCTGATTTTACCGCGAACCACAATTACATTCATCAGTTCTAACGGTTTATAAGTTGTGTCGTACTGAACATCTTTCTCGATTAGTTACAGATTATAATTAAATTGGACAGGTTTTAAAGTACAATAATCTCGTAGCTAATTGCCGTTCAGTTTTCTGTAAAGGAGTGAAGAACGGATGTAACTTAAATGTGTTTTAGAGGTAAATATGTGATGCCGAGTTTATTGTAATGAAACTAGCATTTTGTCTATTTAAATACTTTCCATATTCCGGCTTGTCTCGTGATTTCCTGCGGGTTTTGGAAGAATGCTATCGACGCGGGTTTGAACTCCATGTTTATGTATCGGAGTGGGAGGGCGAACAACCAGAAGGCGTTTCTATCAACATTTTGAGCGTATTACCACTCGCAAATCATACCCAAAATGCATCTTTTTATAACCAGTTTAGACATAAGGTTGCGAATCAGGAATTCGACGCCATAATCGGATTTAATAAAATGCCAGGGCTGGATATCTACTATGGTGCAGATTACTGTTATATCGCCAGGGCAGTTCCGAGGTATGGGCCTCTTTACCGATTAACACCTCGCTATCACAATTTTTATTCGTTTGAGCGTGCAGTATTCGATGTGCGTTCATCAACTACAATTCTGTCTCTTTCAGAGCGCGAGAAAGGCGTATATCAGCAACACTACGGTACACCAGAAAACAGATTTCAATTGTTGCCGCCGACTCTGGACATTGAGCGTAAGCTCAAAGATGCGCCCGAGATTATTCGAAAACAAAAGCGTAATGAACTAGGTATTGCCGATGAGGAGCATTTGTTGCTTTTCATTGGGTCCGGATTTAAAACAAAAGGTCTGGATCGAGCGATTACCGCGGTTGCACAATTGCCCCTGGAAATCAGATTAAAAACCCAATTGCGGGTGGTTGGCCAGGATAGCGAACACATATTTAGTCGACTGGTGGCTAAACTAAAACTGACCAGCCAGGTTCGGTTTATGGGTGGCCGCGATGATATCCTGGAAATCATGACTGCCGGCGACTTGTTGATTCATCCTGCATACAACGAAACCGCAGGTACTGTTCTTATCGAAGCCATTGCAGCTGGGTTGCCTGTATTGGCTACGGATGTCTGTGGTTTTGCACCGCACATTTCCAAAGCTGGCGCTGGTATGGTTTTACGATCACCATTCGAACAAAAAGAATTGAACGAAAAGTTAAATACCATGCTGATTTCTGAGGACCGGGTAAAATGGCGTAAAAACGGAATCGAATACGGCAAAAATCCGGATTTGTATCGAATGCCACAAACCGTTAGTGATCTTATTGAAGACTGGGTCAAAGAAAAAAACAATGGCGCGGAAGAGCATAAGACCCGGGAAGTTGATGACGCTCACATCTATATTCGTCGTGATTTACAAGATGCGTTTAGCCAAAAACCTGCATTTGACCAAATGATGGCGATTAAAGGAGAAGAAGTTCGAAAAGCCCCTGGACGCCGAACGGTTAAGTTTGATCTTAATGATAAGTCTTATTATCTCAAAACCCACACCGGTGTTGGTTGGCAGGAAATTATTAAAAACCTGTTGTACTTCAGAATGCCTGTACTCGGTGCCATGAACGAATGGCACGGAATACATCATTTGAACAGATTAGGAATCAATACCCTTACAGCGGCGGGGTATGGAACTCTGGGTGGAAATCCGGCTACTCGCCGGTCATTTATACTGACCGATGAAATTGTTGACACCATTAGTCTGGAAGAGCTTTGTTATGACTGGGTGCAGAATCCGCCGAGACGACCCGATGAAATCAGATTTAAACGCTGGTTGATCCAGAGAACGGCTCAAATTTCCAGGGATATCCATAATAGTGGTGCAAATCACAGAGATTTTTATCTTTGTCATTTCCTGCTCAAACGAGGCTATACCGAAGGCAAATTAGATACCGAAAAATCAGAACTCCATGTAATCGATTTGCATCGAATGCAAATACGAAAAAGAACCCCTTCGCGTTGGACGGTGAAAGATATCGCCGGGCTGTACTTTTCCAGCAAAGAAATGGGGCTGACTTCGCGAGATCTTTTTCGATTCATGAAAATTTATCGATCTAACTCGCTCCGAGAAACCCTTTCGAGTGATCAATTGTTCTGGAAGCGGGTTAAACATCGAGGCGAAACACTCTATGAGTCTGAAAAACGTCGCGCCCAAAACCGTAAAGAACTATCTCACCCGCTTCCAGAACTACAATAGTTTTTCCAATGGCATTACAGATTCGGTATATCAACTCCGATGTAGAGAGTATTGAGTTGAAGGATTTATGCCTTAATCCGGATAGCGCATTTACCAGCCAACAAGGAATTATTAAAAATGATAGCACCACCAGCTTG
Organism: Candidatus Spongiihabitans sp.; assembly: GCA_965237725.1. Lineage (GTDB taxonomy): Bacteria > Pseudomonadota > Gammaproteobacteria > Arenicellales > Poriferihabitantaceae. Next base: position 1,495,130 of record OZ250151.1, on the reverse strand, counting down.
AGTCGGCTAAAACTCGATACCGGAGAGGTGGTGGTTAAGCGATATAATACAAAGAATTTCTGGCACTTAATTCGCAGGAATTTTCAGACCAGTCGGGCAGAAAATTGCTATGCCATGGCGCGAGTGTTTGAATCAAAAGGTATCAGCATTCCTGAACCACTCGGTGTCATTGAACATTGCCTGGGACCATTTAGTGGAAAGTCCTGGTATATCAGCCGATACGTCGATAATGTGATGCTACTGGATTACTTAAGTCAGGACCTATGGCGAACCAATTTTTTACAAATTCTTCCCGGGGTATTAAAAATATTTAGGGTGCTCGCTGATAATCAGCTGTCCCATGGTGATATGAAGGCAACAAATTTACTGGTCAAAGATGACGATTTGTGGGTAATTGATCTCGATGGCGCAAAGTTCCACAATAGCATTGGGAGCCATCGAAGTGCTTTGAAAAAAGATAAGGCACGATTTTTAAAAAACTGGAATGGAAATCCGGAATTAAGAGAAAAGTTTCAATCTGAAATATCGAAAATTTGTTAGCAATAATTTTTAAATTAAGCCCCACAAGATGAATCTACACGGGTCAATTCTATTAGAGTCACGGTTATGAGTAGTTCGGAAAAATCCCTGGGGCTTCGGCTCCGGGAAAAAGATTTGAGCTTGTGGGCGGGCAGTGGTGTAAATACCGCTGAGATTATAGATCGAATGGGCTGGCTCGATGGCATAGCCTGGATGGATGAGCACCTAGATCAATTAGGCATCTGGGCTGATTCGATAATTCAGTCCAATAAATTTGATCATCTAATTTTGCTGGGCATGGGTGGCTCCAGCCTGGCTGCCGAAGTATTCGATTCCGTGTTTGCTGGAAGTGAGAAATTTCTGCGATTGATTGTTGTCGATACCACTTCACCCGCACAGATAAATGCAATTGAGGTTGATCTTGAACGAACCCTGATCATTGTCGCCAGCAAGTCGGGCACCACAGTAGAGACCGCAGATTTGTATTCCTATTTCTACTCCCGGCTAAAAGATCTGATCAGCATCCCTGGCGATAATCTGGTTGCCATCACCGATCAGGATTCGTGGCTTCATAGCCAGGCATTGGATCACCAGTTTTCCAGAGTTTTTATTAATCCATCCGACATAGGCGGGCGCTATTCAGCATTGAGTTATTTCGGCCTGGTCCCTGCTGCCCTTGTTGGCGTGGATTTACAAAAACTACTTGATCACACCCGAAGATTTGAACAAACCCTGTTTTTGGATGCGAATGATAATCCAGCAGACCAGTTAGGCTTGCTAATGGCAAACAACGCGTTATCCGGAAAAAACCACATGGTGCTGGGATTGGCCCCGGAACTTCATTCCATGGCGGTGTGGATTGAGCAGCTGGTGGCTGAGAGTACGGGTAAGCATCAATTAGGTATATTACCCGTATGCTTAAATCCGGGTGCAACCGTAATTGCTACTGACCATCAGTTTTTGGTTGCGGTTGATTTTGGTGACGCGACCACAAGTTCTGATTATGGCAATGATTTGAAATCAGCCGCTGATCTGAGCTGGAAAGTGGAAAGTCGTTATGATCTTGGCGCCGAGTTTCTGAAATGGGAAATGGCCACAGCCATCGCCGGGAGTATCATGGGGGTCAATCCCTTCAATCAGCCCAATGTTGAAGACGCCAAACAACAGACCCGGCTTTTTGTAGCAGGAAATGAGTTCCACAACAGGGAAACCCTGCTTGAAAGTGAAGACTATCTGATTTCATCAAATTGTTTTAGCCATTGGGGCGAGTCTGATGCAACCATCCATACGCTATTTTCGGAATTTCAGAATCTACTCTACAGTTCAGAATATTTAGGGGTATTGGCTTACCTGCCGAGTTTTTCTGATGTCAATGCGGTGTTGGAGGCGATGAGAAAGAAGCTCGAGCAAAAATTTTCATTGATATCTACACTGGGTTATGGACCCAGGTATCTTCATTCCACGGGACAACTGCACAAGGGCGGGCCTCCCACCGGCTGTTTTATTCAGATTACAGAGATCAAAAGTGACAATATCCCAATTCCAGGGCGGGAATATGGATTTTTGGAATTGCATAACGCTCAGGCCGATGGCGATTACGCGGTATTAGAAAAAATTGGCTTGCCGTTAATGCGAATAACCCTAAAAGGCGATAGACTCCACGCTCTTAATGCTGTGGTGGGTGACATAGTCATGGCTAGCCCGGGTTATGAATAGAGTGAATCAGATAAACAATAGTTCCGTAAAAATTTGATAATGGTTACCTTTCAGCAACTCATAATGACCTTGCAGCAATACTGGGCAGATCAGGGCTGCGTCATTTTGCAGCCCTACGATATGGAAGTTGGCGCCGGAACATTTCACCCCGCAACATTCCTGTCTGCGGTGGGGCCTGAGCCAATCAAAGCGGCATATGTTCAGCCCTCCCGGCGACCTACAGATGGTCGTTATGGCGAAAATCCAAATCGTCTGCAGCATTATTTCCAGTTTCAGGTGGTGCTTAAACCCTCGCCGGATAATTTTCAGGATTTATACCTGGGTTCTCTGGCCAGTATTGGACTGGATATGTTAAAGGACGATGTGCGATTTGTTGAAGACAACTGGGAATCGCCCACACTGGGTGCCTGGGGCCTGGGCTGGGAAGTTTGGTTGAATGGTATGGAAGTTTCTCAGTTCACCTATTTTCAGCAAGTTGGCGGACTGGATTGCAAGCCAGTTACCGGCGAAATTACCTATGGGCTGGAACGTATAGCCATGTATCTTCAGGGAGTGGATTCATTATTCGATCTGGTCTGGACCGCCGGGCCGGGCGGTGGGTCAGGGCAATATTCTTATGGCGATTTATATTTGCAAAATGAAATAGAGCAATCAACTTATAACTTCGAATACGCAGAAATTCCAGTTTTATTCCAACAGTTCGATTCTGCTGAATCAATGGCTGAAAAGTTGCTGGAAAACAATCTGCCACTTCCCGCATACGAACAGGTATTAACCGCTTCACATACTTTCAACTTGCTTGATGCCAGACATGCCATTGGCGTAACCGAGCGTGCGCGATATATTGGCCGGGTGCGCAACCTGGCCAGAGGTGTTGCCAAGGGATACTATAACAGCCGCGAACAGCTAGGATTTCCACGTATCGGAAAAACAACGAAATCAGTAGTTAAGCGGAGCACGAAATAGTGGCGCAGTTGGTAAAAAAAATCGGCAGAGCAAAAAACTTGCTGATTGAACTCGGCACTGAAGAGCTGCCGCCAAAATCGTTAAAAATACTGGGTAAATCCTTTTCAAAAAACTTTTTCAAAGGCCTGGTGGAATCGGGAATCGCGATGGATAAGCCGGGTAATTGTAAATATTTCGCCACACCAAGAAGATTGGCAGTGTGGGTGAAAGGGGTTATTCCTAAACAACCCGATCAAATTGAAGAGAAACGTGGGCCGGCGATACAGGCTGCCTTTAGCGATAGGGGCGAGCCAACCCCCGCTGCACTGGGTTTTGCAAAATCCTGTGGCATACCGGTGAACCGTTTAAAAAAGAAGGTCACAGACAAGGGCAGCTGGCTGGTTTTTGAGAAAAAGGTCAAAGGTAATAAACTACATGTGGTGATCACCCAGTGTATGGAAGATGCTATAAAAAATTTACCCATCCCAAAGAGAATGAGATGGGGAAGTGGTGATGCTGAATTTGTGCGCCCGGCCCACTGGTTGTTGGCATTATATGGATCTGATGTGGTCAAGACCGAAGTGCTGGGTTTAAAAGCAAACCGGTTCACCCGGGGGCATCGCTTTCATTGTCCCGACGAGTTAAAAATTCCGTCAGCTGATCGATACCTTAATACCCTGAAAACCACGGGTTTTGTTATTGCTGACTATGAAGCGAGGCAATCTGCGATCGTAAAACAGATCAATCGCGTTGCCAGCAAAGCTGATGCCAAAGTGGTTGTTGATCAGAAATTGCTTGATGAGGTGACGGGTCTTGTTGAATGGCCAGTTGCGCTTGTGGGGGAGTTCAGCGAGAAATTCTTGAAGTTACCCAAGGAAGTACTGGTTTCAACCATGGTCGATCACCAGAAGTATTTTCACCTGACCAATAAAACTGGCAAGCTCGTGCCTTTGTTCATAACCGTAAGCAATTTGAAGAGTCGAACACCCAAGCGAGTTCGCCAGGGTAACGAAAGGGTCTTACGTGCGAGATTGTCGGATGCCGAATTTTTTTGGCATACCGATCAGAAATCCAGATTAGACCAACGAATTGAATCGTTAAAAGGAGTGATGTTCCACAACAAGCTGGGCTCAATTTATGACAAAACTATCAGAATTGGTTTGTTGGCGGACGCAGTAGCAGCGTGTCTGGAGGTTGATCGAGATATTGTTCAAAGAGCGGTAAAGCTATGTAAAACAGATCTTGTGACCGACATGGTTGGTGAATTTCCCGAGCTACAGGGAACAATTGGAAAATATTATGCCCGAAACCAGGGTGAAGACAAGATGGTGGTTAATGCTATTGACGAACATTATTTGCCCCGCTTTGCCGGGGATAAATTACCCTCGTCTACGGTAGCGCAATGCGTTGCCATCGGTGATCGACTGGATACGCTTTGTGGAATATTTGCCAGTGGCGAAATTCCAACCGGTGACAAGGATCCATTCGCACTTCGTCGGGCGGCACTTGGGGTGGTACGAATTATGATTGAAGGTAAGCTCGATCTTAGTTTGAAGTCATTGATTGGGGATGGGATGAAACTATACGCCGAGTCAGAACTTAAAAATATCAATGCCGACGAGGGCACAGCAAAACAGCTATACGATTTTTGTGGGGAGCGGTTAAAGGGATATTTTCAGACTTTGGATTTTAGCAGCGAACAGGTTGCGTCAGTTTTGGCCTGTGCGCCGAATAGCCCTCTGGATTACGCCCGCCGACTTGAAGCGGTCAATCACTTTTTCAGGAAACGGCGGGGAGCTGCTGAATCCCTCACGGCTGCGAATAAGCGAATTGCAAATATTTTGTCCAAATCCAGCAAGAGCAGCGTCGAAGAGATTTTATCCGCTAATATTGTGTTCGACAAAAAATTGGGTTCGGAGGAAGCAGAAATGGCGCTGGCAGACAGTGTAGAGGCGATTAGCAAGGAAGTCACCGCATGCTTTGCAGAAAATAGGTATGATACTGGTTTCGAGAGACTGGCAACCTTGAGGACACCCATAGATCAATTTTTTGATCAGGTTTTGGTCATGCACGAAGACAAATCAATTAGGGATAATCGAATCGCATTGTTGATGAAAATTCGACAATTGTTTTTGGGTGTGGCGGATATTTCACGGATCAAAATTGATTGATTTTGTGATAGCCCGAAACTTTCAATGAAAAAAGATTCATTTAGTGAAATGATGGCGGCCGTTGCGGCATTTCATGATAAGCATGAATTTAACAAGCACGGTGGTGAGGACATGGTCTACCGCGTGTCTCTGATGGCGGAAGAACTGGGGGAGCTCTCAGCTTGCGTTACCAAGGGCAAGCCGCTAAGCGATCTCGCCGAGGAGTGTGCGGATTTGATGATCCTGGTAATGGGCAATGCCATTTCAACTGATTTTGATTTAAATCAAGCATTTTGGGAAAAAATGGAAAAAATTAATCAACGATCGAGCCGCATGGTAGATGGTCGGATTCGTGTATCCGCATTTGATACTCCCGAATAAAGTGCCCCCGATTATTCTTAAGCTATGAGCAACAGCAAGCTAATTATTCTCGATCGCGATGGGGTGATTAATCAGGATTCAGATAACTTTATAAAATCTGAAGAAGAGTGGGAGGCCATTCCAGGAAGCCTGGAAGCAATTTCAAAGCTTTGCAGGGGGGACTATCGAGTGGTAGTTATTACCAATCAATCCGGAATCTCGCGAGGTTTATATACGATAAACGCACTAAACCGAATTCATGAAAAAATGATCGAAGAATTGCATCGCTTTGGTGGTGAGATAAGCTCGATATTTTTTTGCCCCCATGGTTTGGACGATGAATGTAATTGCAGAAAGCCTAAACCAGGTCTGTTTCTTGAAATGGCAGACCGGCTAAAATGTAATTTAAAAGATGTCTATGCGGTGGGGGATTCGGTGCGTGATTTGCAGGCAGCAGTAGCAGCGGGCGCTAAGCCGGTGCTGGTTGAAACAGGAAAAGGAATGAAAAGTATTGCGGAGATTTCCAAAATTGGATTTCCCGAAGAAATTGTCAATGTGCCTGTTTATCGGGATTTGAGCAGCTTCGTTGACAATTTGTTAACGACTACTATCTAGCAATAATAGCGAATTGCGCATGCTTGGGCTACGCTCGTTAATTTACTTATGTGGACAAGTAATTAGTGCTGTAGTGGTTTGTTTAATTGCGTTGTGTTGTGCATTTTTGCCATCATTGACGCGAGCAAAGGTGATTGGCATCTGGGCAAGATTTAATATCTGGTCGCTGGAGAAACTGTGTCACATAACCGTTCGAATACACGGCACTGAAAACATACCAGACCAGCCTTCAGTCATAATTTCCAATCACCAGTCCGCCTGGGAGACATTATTCTTTCAGCTGGTATTTCCACCACAGTCGTATCTGTTGAAAAAAGAACTGCTGTGGATTCCCTTTTTTGGATGGGGGTTGGCGTTAAATCGGCCCATTGCCATTGACCGATCAAAAAAAACTCGAGCACTGGACCAACTGGTGCGCCAAGGCATTATCCGGCTCAAGGAAGGGCGTTGGCTGGTAATATTCCCCGAGGGTACGCGAAGACCAACCGGTAAACTGGGAAAGTTTCAGATCGGTGGCGCGATGATTGCAACAAAATCCGGACATAAAATTCTACCCGTTGCGCATAATGCTGGCGCGTTTTGGCCAAAAAGTAGTTTCCTGAAATATCCCGGAATCATAGATTTGAGAATTGGTCCTGCTATAGACCCGCGGGGCAAGAAAACCCGAGAAATAAATCAGCAGATAGAGTCGTGGATAAAATCCGAAACTGACAAATTACCGGGCAGGCACAGGTCCTAAGGGACAGGGTTTTAGGCACTAGACTTAGGCATTGGATAGGGTTATAAATTGTTCCACACTCAAATTCTCTGCACGCGCCGCAGAATCTATTGTGGCAAGCTCAAATTGTTCAGCTGTGACTAATTGACGCAATGAATTTCGCAGGGTTTTTCTTCGCTGAGAAAAGCCGGATTTAACAATTTCATTAAATCTGCTACGGTCACTAATCTGTCCAACCGCCCTGGCGGGGGTTAGGCGAACCACAGTGGAGTCAACTTTGGGTGGTGGGTCAAACGCCTGGGGAGGTACATCAAACAGAGAATCACAGTGAAGCTCTAGCCCGGTCATTACAGATAGTCGCCCGTAATTTTTATTTCCGGGCGTCGCACTTAATCTTAGCGCAACCTCTTTTTGTAACATAAACACCATGTCGCTAATAATTTCCACATACTGCAACAGGTGAAACAAAAGCGGCGTGGAAATATTATAAGGCAGGTTGCCAACCATCCTGAGTTTTGATTGAATTTTCAAACCAACATGATCAGGGACCAAAGAATTGAAATCAAATGTCAGAACATCTTGGGCAATGACATTCAATCTGTCAGCGTCAAAATTATTCTTAAGCAATTGGGCGAGATCGCGATCCAGCTCAATCACAGTCAATTGATTAACCTGATCCATCAATCGGCTTGTCAGAATTCCGGTCCCTGGCCCGATCTCTACGATGAGCTGATCTGATCTAGGTGAAAATGAATTTATAATTTGATCTAAAATTCGTTCATCAACCAGGAAGTGCTGACCAAATCTTTTTCTGGGAACAATTCTGTTCATTTTTTAATCAGAAGCTCCTTAATGGTTAACGTGATCAGGGCTGGTTTTTCGTAAATTCAATTGCCAGATTAATTGCTGCGCCCAGGCTGGATTCTTTAGCCAGGCCAGTTCCGGCAATTTCCAGCGCGGTGCCGTGGTCCACAGACGTTCGAATTATCGGTAGCCCCAAAGTTACATTCACGACTTCACCAAAGCCACTGTGTTTGATAACCGGCAAACCCTGATCATGGTACATCGCCAAAACAGCATCAACCTGATCAAGCTGGGATTGGGTAAATGCGGTATCGGCGGGGATCGGGCCCACAACATCAAAGCCTTTAGCTTGCATGGTTTCTATGGCGGGTGTGATTATTTCGATCTCTTCTTTGCCAAGATGGCCACCCTCTCCAGCATGGGGGTTGAGTCCGCAGACACCGATTTTTGGATTGGTGAAACCATATAATCGCGTGAGGTCGTGGGACATGATTTCCATAACAGATTCCAGGCGTTCCCGGGTGATTTGCTCGGGCACCTGGCGAAGGGATAAATGGTTGGTTACGAGACATACCCTGATAGCCGAATTCGCCAGCATCATCACTGGCTGCTTTGATCCGCAGCGCTGGGCTATCCATTCGGTGTGACCGGTAAACGGGATGCCAGCATCATTGATGATTGCTTTATGAACCGGCGCTGTGACCATGGCGTCGAATTCACCGGCTACGCATAAGTCCACCGCCTGATCGATACATTTAATGACGTAATCGCTGTTTTTCGCATTCAGCTTGCCGGCAACGACATCACCAGAAGAATTTACCGGAATGATTTCAATCTGTCCCGGTGTCTGTACAGGGGTTTCACCACCACTTTGATATTCGGTGATGTTTAGCTTTTCTCCCAATTGCTCGGCACGATTGCTTAATACATCCCCATCACCAATCACCGCGATTTGAGCAGAAAATTGATTTTGCGCCGCCTTGATTATAATGTCTGGGCCGATGCCCGCAGGCTCGCCACTACAAATGACAATTTTTTTAACTTGTTCGGGCATCGATCTACAATAAGGAGACTAGGGAACCTCTGATTTAAACATGAACGGTCAATTTGAGTTTAAAATAATCAATTTCTGCGTTGCAAAACTTCGCAATAGCCGTGCTATTGTGTGCGTTTCGCGCCTTGAACTTGATCATTTTTAATCACAACTTGATCTGCCCAAGTTTTAATCAGAGGTTCCTTAGCGTTTGGAAAGTTCCATTTTATTTCCTACCCGGGACATATTCAATTTATTCAAAAATGAGCCACCCAAAAGAGGTACTTCAGGAAAATTACCCAGAACCACGCTTATCAGCACATTGTGGAGGGTAATATGTTCAATGCTCATCCTGGAAACTTTCAAAGATTTAAGTGGTGCGATTCCTGATGCAGTTGAGGCATAACCGCTTTTGCCTTTTTGATAATTAATGCCCAGCCGATCCGCATGGGCCTGACTAAATGTCACCACGTCGGCACCGGTATCCACCAGGAAATTAACACTGTTCCCATTTATTTTGCCCCTGGCAAAGAAGAACCCACTGGAATTCGACCACAGCACAACGGGATTATTATTTTCTTCTAGTATTATTTCGCCTTCGTCCAGGATTGGCGCCGCAACATCGTCGGTTCGTAATATCACCTGGTTGCCTTCGATTTCCAGTACTACTTGATTACTGTCAGCGCTTAGCATGACGTGATTGCCCTGAGCAGGATTTTCGCTGGTAAAAACAAACCGTTCACCATTGATCATCACTATAGCTCGATCCTTGCCAACTGCGACGAGCTGAATTTTATCGGTGTCACAAATTCCGGGCGTTATATTGAGGGAGAATATTACAATTATCATAATCAGAACTCCGCTGACACCAGCGAAGCGTTTGCAACAATTGTGTAATAAAATATTCACTAATCATCCATTTTTGCAGTTGGACCAGGCTCAGACGTATTCTCTTCCCAAACGTCGCTTGGCCAGTCCTCGGGCCAGTCTTCCGGAATTAACGGAATTTCCGCTTCCGCCCAGCCGAATAACTCGAAGCTTATCCGATTATTTTTGTCGAATACAATTCCTTCATCAACCAGTCTTTGCCGCTGACCATGATCACTGCCGCCATCCTTTCGGCCGCTAATTTCGCCTTTACTGTTTATCACTCGATGCCAGGGAATATCCTGACCAGCAGGTGTCGCAGACATGGCGTAACCCACCTGGCGTGGACCACAATTTACCATTCTGGCGATTCGACCGTAACTGGTAACCGTTCCTTTTGGGATGCGTTTTACAACTTTGTATATATCCTGGTACAGGCTCAATTTGTGAATTTATAGCTAGTCGCAGGGGTTATTATCTTCCGGCTGCTTCGATGATTTGATCAACTCGCCAGAATTTCCGTCATAGGTCAGTTGCACCCAGGGCTGTGGCGCTGCACTTAGGGTATTTGTCATTTTCACTATCAGATGTGGAACATCATCTTCGATGGTCCAAAAATAGGATTTATCCCATAACAAATCGCAGCCAAAATTTTCATTGGTGAATTCAGTCGCCCGCTCTACCAAAAATGGGTGATACGGAATTGTGGAACGCAGTCTATAATCGGAAACCGCTACAACCGCGCTAATACTTTTGTACCCGGACGTGTCTGATAATTCTTCTGACAAGGGAGAAGGTATTCCTGAAGCTGAAAGAATCAGATTATCATGCTCAGGATCAATATCGCCGTTAATGGCAATTTGGGAATCCAGATTTCGACCCAATAAACTGAATCGTGGCCCACAACCATCATAAAGCGGGCAATTTTCAGGTTCGAGAACCAAAAGCATCCCGGTTAATTCCGTTGTATCAGAATTGTTCTGGTTCCCAGCCTGGTCTGAATCCGAATTAAAAATTCTGTCTTTTAAATCTATTGCACGTTCCTTGATGCCGCATGCAGTTAGAAACAGCGAAATAAATATTACCAAAACGATTGATCTAGTTTTCATAGTTTTAATCACAGAGGCCAGCTTCTTCACCTAGAGAAATGTGTTGAGATCATATCAAAATGTGGGCCATTTTGTGAGCATAATGAATACCGTATTGTGGTTAGCCTCGGGCTGGTAATAGGCAAACTTATTAGAAAATTATCAAGTAGTCAGTGGGGATTTAGATCAAGTACAATCTGCACCTTAATTTCTACTGTTGTCTCTTAAGGAGCATTTTCAACTGAAAATATGTCGAATTCTACAATTATAAATACTTCAGTAAACGCGAAAAACAACGTTGTGACTGTAATTCGGCCTTCCACTGGATGGGTCAAGATCAATTTTCGGGAAATTTGGGCATTCAGGGAATTACTTGCGGTGCTTATCATCCGGGATATTAAGGTACGCTATAAACAAACTGTGATGGGCGTAATGTGGGCGGTGTTTCAGCCGATTTCCTCAATGATCATTTTTTCCATCATCTTCGGACGGCTCGCACAATTTCCATCAGAAGGCTATCCCTATCCGGTATTTGTGTTCTCGGGAATGCTGGCATGGACTCTGTTTGCCACCTCCATAAGCTCTGCGGGCATGTCGTTAGTGGGATCTGCCCATCTGATCAGCAAAGTATATTTTCCGAGGATTTTTATTCCATTGGCATCAATTGGCGTGTCTCTGGTGGATTTCGCCATTTCTTGTGTAATCCTGATTTTTTTGATGTTGATTTATGGCCAGGCATTTTCGTTTCAAATATTATTATTACCAGTTTTGCTTTTTGGCATGCTGCTGGTTTCCCTGGGAACGGGCTGCTGGTTGGCCGCGGTAACTGTGAGTTATCGGGACTTCAGGTATGTGATAAGTTACATCGTACAGGTCTGGATGTACCTAACTCCGGTCATTTACCCGATCACTTTTATCCCTGAAAAGTGGCGATGGTTGATGTATTTAAACCCGATGTATGGCTGGATTGACGGCATAAGGGCCTGTTTTCTCGGCAAAGACATTGACCAAACCGGACTTCTGGTATCTATCACCTTCTCAATAACAATAGCGATTATTGGTTTTGCCTACTTTAGTCGTACTGAACGGCGATTTGCAGACGTTATTTAAATCATGACAGACGCCATCGAAGTCACCGGATTGGGCAAAGAATATGTGCTGGGCGGGGAGTCAATGCAATATGGCAGCTTCCGTGAATTATTGGCAAATTTGATTTTTGCACCGTTCCGACGATTTAAAATGCTGGCTCGGGAATCCGATGCACCACGGTTCTGGGCATTGAAAAATGTTTCCTTCAAAATTAAACAAGGTGAAGTGGTTGGAATCATCGGCAAAAATGGCGCTGGAAAAAGTACCCTACTAAAAGTGCTGAGCCGAATCACCGCGCCAACTGAAGGCGAAGTTATCTACCGAGGCAAAGTTGCGAGCCTGCTGGAAGTGGGGACAGGATTTCATGGAGAACTTTCCGGACGGGAAAATATTTTTTTAAACGGCTCGATTCTTGGTATGAGCAAATTCGAGGTTGAACACAGACTTGAGGATATTATTAAATTTGCCGGAGTGGAGAAATTTTTGGACACACCGGTTAAAAGATACTCCAGCGGAATGTACGTACGGCTGGCATTTGCCGTTGCAGCCCACATGGACCCCGATATTCTGATCGTAGACGAAGTGCTGGCAGTGGGGGATGCGGACTTTCAGAAAAAGTGTTTAAACAAACTGGGTGATGCAGCAAAAACAGGTCGAACAATTTTGTTTGTCAGCCATAACATGAATTCCATACGTACGCTGTGTAATCGGGTGATTTGTGTCAAAGATGGCGAAATTGTAGGGGATGGCGATCCAAACCAGGTGATTGGTGAATATTTAAAGAAATTTACACTGGATGAATCAAGCTGGAGTGCGGATGACGATAATGAAAAAGAATGGAAGCACTTAGCCAGGGTGTCGATTAAATCCTCATCGGGGGAAATCACAAATACAGTTGGATATGATGAAACCGCAAGGGTGGAGATAACCTATATGGCGCCTGAAGAAAAGGATCACATTGTTGCGTTACGGATTACAGATTTAATGGGAAACGTAATTTTCACCTCATGGGAATCAGATTTCATTTCAGATAAAACAACATCCCCTGGAGAATTAACCTCATCAATATGCAATTTGAGCGGTCAATTACTCAAACCTGGTGAATACGTGCTAACCGTATTCATTTGGGTTCAATCCCATACGGTGAAACTTGAGCGTGAAGAAATCGAGCTTGCGTTACATATTACCGATCAGGGCGCTACCCAGGACAGAGGCAGGCTGGGCATCATTGCCCCGAGGTTAACCTGGGAAAGCGAAATTGGAATAAAATGACAGTTAGTCCGGTCAAACAAATATTTCGTGGGGTACGAGGAATTGCGCGAAATTCCAGCCACAAGTTAAGAAATAAAATTAACAAAGCCCTCGAGCAACACGTCGTAAATATTTCGGGTGGCGTAGTTTGCTCAGGATTATTTAACGGGCTAAGGCTGGATCGGGAGGAGATATTTGGAGCCATGCCCGCAAAACTTCTGGGGACTTATGAAATGGAGTTGCACCCGATTCTTGCCCAGTTGATTCAACAGAAGCCAGGAGTCATATGTAATATCGGTGCAGCGGAAGGATATTATGCCGTTGGTTTTGCTCGCCAGGAAAATGTGAATCGGGTTTACACTTTCGAATCTACTGCACAAGGCCAGGCACTTGTTCAAAAAAATGCAAAATTGAATGATGTTGGAGAAATTATTGAGTCAAGAGGGCATTGCGATGAAGCGACCTTGTTTCAATTATTAGATACAACTTCGATTGATCTTGTTATTATGGATATTGAAGGTGCGGAACTGGACGTGCTCAGCCCGAGAGTTTTATCTTTACTGAAGAAAACCGATCTAGTAATCGAAAGCCATGATTTTTGCCGTCCGGATTGTCTTGAAAATCTAGTTGAAATGTTCTCAGCAACACATAGTCTGAAAGTTATAAAAAGTACTAAAAGACGACCCAGTGATTTTCCCACCAGATCCATATTGCCTCATGCTTTTAAGTTACGCCTTCTTGATGAAGGACGACCGGAAGAAATGAGTTGGCTAACCGCCATTTCAAACCCCTGATTTTATTTCCTGCTGATGGCTCAGCCCACAATACTGGTCGTTGCCCCTTCCGCTTATTCATTGGGTGGCGTCCAGACATGGCTTTCTTATTTACTGCCAGGCTTGCAGGCAAAGAACTGGAGGGTGGTACTCGGTTTGACCTCGGGAAAATTCCATAACGCCGAGGCGTACCTGGAAACGCACCCCTATGCTAATGCTGTGTCTATTGAATCTGCCACAGGTTCAAAGCAAGGCAGGGTAGATTCGATAGTTAAAATTATAAAAAAAGTAAATCCGGATATCGTCCTGGTTGTAAACATAGTTGATGTATATCAGGCAATTAATCGGTTAAAAATTAAATTTAACTCCAGGGTAAAAGTTGTGGCAACACTACACGGAATTCATCAAGGATATATTTCAGATTTCAAAAATTATGCAGACACACTTGATGCGGTGGTATGCACTAATCGTCTGGCGCAACGTCTGGTGGTTGAAAAAACGACAATACCTGAAAGCCGCGTGATGTATGCCCCATATGGCGTGCAATCGAATCGCGGTGTGATTGATCAAGAATCTTCATCTGACCAACTAATGACTATTGCCTACGTTGGAAGATTCGAGGAGGACCAAAAAAGAATTTCCGATCTGTTACTGATTTTCAATAAATTGAAAGAAACAGGTTCGAAATACAGATTTTTACTTGCCGGTGATGGCCCAGATGTGGAGGTGGTCAAAAACTGGGTTGACTCAAATTCTGAGTCAGCCCAGGCCAGGTATCTGGGCGTTTTGGACCCCGAGCAGTTAACCGAGGAGGTGTATCGAGTTTCGGACGTTATGCTGCTCACATCCTATTGGGAAACGGGCCCTATCGTTGCATGGGAGGCAATGAACAATGGCGTGATTCTGGTTTCAAGTAAATATATCGGTCATGAGGAAGAAGGCAGTTTGAAACATCAACAAAATTGCATGTTGTTTGACATCGGTGATATTGATTCGGCAGTGTCCTGCGTCACCCAATTGAATGACCTCGATCTGCGTAATGAAATCAAACGCGATGCTATGCAACTGGTCATCGAAAATTATTCCTGCAGGGCATCTGTTGATAAATGGGAACTGTGTTTGTCGCAGATATTGGAACGAGATATTCAAGTGCCTGAAAATCTGCTAGATGGCGTTCAAGACACGGGAAGACTTACATCATTATTTGGTTCTGTTATGGGTGAGCAGTTGAGAAAACTGTTGAAAATTAAATTTTCACATCATAGCCCCGGCGGCGAATGGCCACACAGCTATGGGCCTAACACTACCAATCTTGTTGAGTATATTAGTAATTCTGCAAAATAAAATTCAATGTCAGTTCTAAACAAAATTTCAAGTCTGGTTGCCTCCGGGAAAATTCGTACGAAATACAAATCGATTCGTTTTGGCCGATGTTTACCTGGATTTATTGTAATTGGCACACAAAAAGGCGGAACTACGGCGTTACATAATTATTTATCGATTCATCCCCAGCTGGCTCCAACTACAAACAAAGAGCTAAATTATTTCAATAGCATTGCTGATAATCGGATCAAAGAAACTGACTATCACAATTTATTTCCAGTAAAAAATGACAAATTCTGCGAGAAGATGTCATATGATGTATCTCCGGCTTACATGCTGGATGCCGGGAAAGTGGCTAGAAACATTTTCCAATACAGCGCAGCGATAAAAATTATTGCATTATTGCGCGACCCGGTGGAGCGCGCAATTTCAGCCTGGCACATGTGTAGAAAATACTCGGCAGCAAATAAAAACTGGTTCAATGAAGCCGACTGGGTGGTGAATGGATTTAGCTCCAATAAAAATCTGGTAACACGCGCCAAAAAGTTTGGTGTGTCGTTTGAAGCGGATATCGAAGAAGAAATTGATGCGTTGAATTCAAATCGGCGAATTGAAATTCCTATTGTAGAATATGGATTTTATGAGAAGCAGCTTGCCGAATTCTATGGAATTTTCCCGGGAGAAAATATTTTGGTACTGGATAGTGACCGGTTAAAAATGGAAACCGCAACCACGCTAGTGTCTGTAACACGGTTTCTCGGTTTGAATAAAATGGACTGGGAAAAACAGGAACTCACACCTCAGTTTGTTGGTGATTACCAACATAATATAGACAGTAAAACCCGCTGCAGCCTTGAAGAAATTTATAACAGGGAAAATCAGGGGTTAACAGCTCTAACAGGAGAGCGATTTTCGTGGTTAGAAATTTGATAACCTACATGATGGCCAGAATAATTAATTCCCGTAATGAAAGTAACCATCATAATTTGCACCTATAACCGGCAGGAGAAACTGAATACGGTTTTATCGAATCTCGTTGAGCAAGCAACCAATCAATGGATGACGGAAGTTCTGGTGGTTAATAATAATTCTGTGGACCAGACCTCCGCAGTGATTAAATCTTACAGACAAAAATTGCACATAAGGGAGATTAATGAGTCAAACCAGGGTTTGGCCTACGCGAGAAACACAGGAATCAGACAGGCAAGGGGAGATACCCTTGTTTTTGTGGACGACGACATGCGGTTACACGAGAAGTGGTTTTCCGCCTGTGTTGATGCATTTCAGCAACATCCGGAGAGTTTATTTTTTGGCGGGCGCATCATTCCTTATTGGCCGGACGGAAAACCGCAATGGGTAAAGGATGAAAAAATGCCACTCTTGTCGGGGGTTTTTGGCACATTCGATTTAGGGGACGATACCAGAGCGTTCACCGCAGCAGAACCTGGACCCATGGGCGGATCCTTTGCAATCAGAAAACCCCTCATAGAACAAATAGGCTATTTCAATCAATCCCTTGGACGAAGTGGTGACGAATTAGGCAGAGGAGAAGAAACAGAATTTTTTGAGCGTGCAAAAAACAGCGGCGCTACGGGGGTATATATAGCTGAATCGATCTGTTTTCACTACGTAGACGCAGCTCGGTTAAAATTTATTTCATTATGGAAGTATGGGGTACAAAGTAGTATCGCCCATAGTCAAATACACGGTTCGGAAGCTTCGGGTTACTGGATATTTGGTGTATTGGAAAATTTAGTTCGTGGTCTATATCAGCAATTAACTGGCAGGGGTGACAATTTCCGCCAGTGTATCATTCGAAGCGGTATGGCCTATGGGATGGCAAAGACCAACCAAAAACCCAAAACTTAAATCTAATTTGGTATTCTCAACAACCGTTTCAGTTTTGGTTGTATGCACTTTGCCCAATCCTGATTAGCCCGCTCATTTGGATGTCCTTCTCCCTTTATTTTTAGTTCTACTGTCAATTCAATTCCGCAATCAACATATTCGATATTGTTTTCCTTTAAAAAATTTCTGTAGTCCCATTTATTATGATTATTATGTTTGGTTAGTAGTGCCACAATAAATTTACCACCATCGGATGCCATCAGTTTATGGAATTCAATAAATAATCGTTCAGTAACGGGTCGTAGATAGGATAATCGTTGTCCATCTTTAAATTGGGCGTAAAGACGTTCGAGAGCAGTGGTCAAGGCGGAATATTCGCGTGAGGGCCAATTTGAATATTTTTCAATTTCCCGACATACAAATTCCCCGTGTTTTTCGAATTCGCAATAGGGAACCCAGACATGATTACGTCGCGAGCTTTTAGATAATAATTCAAACCACGAAGCGGGTGCAACGTTCCGTTTAGGGTGGTCTCCCATATAACCATAAATAACAACGTCGAAAGATATGCCGTTAATTCTGGATACTTCTTTTGCGGTTAGAAGTGATTGATAGGTTCCATAGCCACCAGAAGCATAGTTAAATAAGCGCGCATTCGGAAATTGTTGTTGTAACTTCCAGGCAAAAGTTTGATCATCTGAAAGCGCCCAGCCATGGGCCCAGGAACCCCCAACCACAGCAATATTTATCTCACCCTGTGATACATGATTTGCTGTGACCCGGCTTCCGGTTTCATCGATATTTAATGTTATAGATTTAACCTCATCTGAAAACCCGGGATACTCGTATGACCCTGGTTTGTTGCGCCAACCTCGGACCGGATCAAATTCATTGAATGCCGCACGATCACTATTATATGATTGATATCTCCAGGGCTCAAAACCCAATATTCGCAGAGTAAGCTCCAGCACAATCAGGCTGGCAATCAGAAATATTGCAATCATCAATGTCCACAATATCCACTGACGTCGGATTTTCATAAGCTAATTTTTAATCACAGGTTAGCGATGGGGGTCTAAAATTTAATATACTAACCCGGGCATGCGTTCGACAATAATAAATTTCAGGTTTCTAAGAATGGCCACAGCAAAAAGCAATTGAATTAGGATAAAGGGTATTCTTAGAAAATATCTGGCCAATAAATGCTCGGTATTAGCGGTATATGCATATACCAATTCACTACACCTGGCAGCAACTAGATAGACCAATGACAAACTAATAAAATACATACGTAAATCTAATGGTGTTTGGGTGTCAAATATTAATTTGGTCAAGGCCAAAAACCCAAAATAACAAATAATGGACACCCCGAGTACGGACACAGTGATGGCGTCGCCTGTTTGATTTTCTGGAATATCACGGGCTGTTGGAAAAATACCAGACTTTTTGGTAAAAAAACGATACAGATACAATGCCAGGGGTAGACCTGCGAACAGTGCGATAAAAAGAATTTCTGAAATATTTCCGGGAATACGGGTGGGTAGAACTTGATTTGATAATAGCGAGAGGAGTTGCGTGTACTCAGACAGGCTAAAGGGTATAACCGAAATTGCTCTCGGTGGGCTGGATAGAAGATCAACATGTAACAGCAATAACGTCAAGACTATTGCGCCGAGCATCGCGCCATAGCCAATCACACAATATAAAAGCCACTTTTTAAATCCAGTCGACATTAATGCGAAGCAATACGCCAGCACGGGAATCATAAATAGCCCAGCATAACGTACCAAAATCATACAACCGAGTATTATCCCAAGGACCATGCATTTTCCATTGAGTCTGCCATTAAATCCAGAAATCTGGGTTGTGAAGAAAAAAAATAACATGGTAATAAACAATGGCTCTGACCAAAATTTATCGAAAATGGACAAGTAAAAACTATTGAGGATAAAACTCCCGGTCACCAATAACGACATTAACGATGTCCCTAATACTTGTTTTGAAACACCATACAATAATAAACTGCTCAAAATATAGGCGATCAAATTTATTGCAATAACAGTCTGATTAATTTCCAGTCCGAATAAGCTAGAGGTTATCGCAACAATTGATCCCAGGCCTGGGGGGTAGTGCAGGTTTGATTCTCCGAATACCCGGTATACGCCGGATTCAATTATGGATTCTGCGCCAGATAAATACGACAAACTGTCATCTGAAAACAGGGGCTTTCCATCTACTGCTATTATGGAAATTAACCCAAGGATAATGAAAAGCCCGAGCCAGTAATATTCGGTTCGATTGAGCGCTGAAGAAAAATTCATTTCAACTGGGTAAAAAATTCAAAAGCATTGTCGCTTTGTTAATCTCTAATACATTTTCTGCTATGCGAATTCGGTTTCAAATTCCATCGCCCCGGTTTTGCTTATATCCGTTCTGATAAACAGATAGAATTCGATTTAAGCCGCTGTTGAATTTTGATAGTATCTAAAACAAACGAGAACCCTGCGAATTCAGGGTTCATCAATATTACTCAACACCCATGAATATTATCAGATAACTGATGAGTCAATGTAATTTTAGCTCCAGGAAACATCGCGATGACAAAAAAGCCATCATCCCTAAAATATTTTATACATAACCAGGCGGATTATTAAATATGTGTGGGATTAGCGGTTGGTATCTGGCACCCGAAGCCCGATTTGATCGAAGCTATCTCGCATCGATGATGCAGGTTTTGAAGCATCGGGGTCCCGACAGTTCGGGAGTGTTTTTTGATCTCGATGATGAATTGGCGCTTGGCCACAATCGACTCAGTATTATTGATTTGTCTGACGGCGGCCATCAGCCTATGGTCAGTTCAAAAAGTGGAAATGTGCTGAATTTTAATGGTGAGATTTATAATTACCAGGAGATCCGAAACCAACTGGAGAAAATTGGATACAAATGCAAATCACAGTCGGATACCGAGGTGCTTTTATACGCGTTTGATCAATGGGGCATCGATTGCCTGGAACGCGTCAAGGGCATGTATGCCATATCCTACTGGAATCATAAATCCAAAACGCTGTATCTGGTTCGGGATCAAATGGGAATTAAGCCGCTTTATTACTGGCAACTTCCAGATGACCAGGGCATCGTATTTGCATCTGAAGTAAAAGCGTTTCTATCCCTACCGCAGTTTTCAAAGGTAATTGAAAAAAATTCCCTCAACCAGTATCTCGAATTTGGTTATACATTCGACAAATCAAAAACAATTTTTCAGAGTATAAATAAAGTACCGCCGGGCCATGTTTTGACTGTCTCAATTGACAAGGTAGTTAGTATTCAGCGCTTTTTTACCCCCGATATCAATTCAACAAGAAATGCCAATCAGGAACAACTTGAGGAAGAACTATTTTTAACATTAACCAATGTGATTGGCGAGCAACTGATCTCAGACGTACCCATTGGGATTTTACTTTCCGGGGGTCTGGATTCCAGCATAGTGGCAGCCATTGCTGCGCGAGTCACTAAAGTCCGGACATTTAGTTTTGGATTTGGTCAATCTTCAAATGATGAACGCGCCAAGGCACGAAGGGTGAGCAAAATTATTGGCTCCGAACACGAGGAGTTTGAAATTTCCCCTGAGGATATTATCGAAAATCTGGGCAGTAATTCTCGGCACATGGATGATTTGTTTGCTGATTGGGGGGTATTTTCTACCCAAATGATGTACAAAAAATGTCGTCAACGCGGAATCAAGGTTGTGCTGGTTGGAGAAGGCGCTGACGAACTTTTTGGTGGTTACTGGGGGCGATTTAATCCTGCTCTGGACGGCAACAGCGACTGGAAAATAGATTGGCGACTTTTCCAGATGTATCGATTATATGTGGCGCGGCGATATGGTAAAGGATTTTGGGATTATCGAAATATTATGAAAGCATATTTGAAGGTAACAAAAGGAGAATTGTTTAATGCTATAAGGTTATTTGAGTCGAGAGAACAGCTTTCGAACAACTTTGTAATGAAAGTTGATAAAGCCAGTATGGCGGAAAGCGTGGAAGCGCGAGTGCCCTTTCTGGATTCAAGAATTGCGGAGATTGCATATCGAATTCCAGGGGAGCAGCTTATTGGCGAGAATCACCAAACCAAATCACTGATAAGGCGTATGGCACTGAGATATAATTTATTGCCAGCTGACATTACAGACCAGCAAAAATTTGGCATTGGCTTGCCAGCAGAATGGATGGGGGACTCATCAATATTTAAAACCTATGCAAGAGATATCATCCTCGACAAAGGTGGCTGGACTGAAAACCTGGGATTTTCCAATGCTATGGAAAGTTTTTTCGATAAAAATCAGCAGGGTTTCCCCCCGCCAAGAGCCATTAGCTTATTCAGAAATTTGAGCTGGAAATTATTACTGCTTAATTTGTGGTCTCGGTCATATGACATCGAACCATCAGCAAATTAATATTTTGCGCGGGTAGCAAAACGACGCGACAATATAAATCAATGATGATTCCACACCTGGTTTCTACAATTATTCCCGTCCACAATCGAGCGGAAATGCTAGGGCAAGCCATTGAAAGCGTGCTGGAGCAGGAATATCCCCATACTGAAATTATAATTGTTGACGATGGTTCTACGGATGATACGGGCGCCACCATCAAAACGTTTCAAATTAAATTTTCTGACAAAATTTTTTCCATCAAACACCAGAAGGCTCGCGGTCCTGGTGTTGCTCGTCAAGCGGGGCTGAATATGGCGAGGGGCGAATTTGTTCAGTACCTGGACAGCGATGATCTTTTATTGGCGGATAAATTCACGGCCCAGGTCGGATTGCTTGATTCGGATGATTCTATCGATGTTGTCTACGGCTGGACAAAGTATCAGTTTAAAAATGGTGACTATCACCCCGAACCCTGGAAGGGCTCAGGTGTTAAACAAACTTCGATGTTTCCCGCGTTTGTGACCAGTCGCTGGTGGGACACCCCCAATCCGCTATATAGAAAGAGTATATGTGATCGAGTCGGCCCCTGGCTGGAATTATGGCAGGAGGAAGACTGGGAATATGATTGTCGCATAGCCGGGATGAGTAGGGGCCTTGGATACGTCGAAGACTATGTCTGTATTGTTCGAGATCATGAGAATCAACGTCTGGGTAGTCAAATGCTGGACTCGAAGGAAAAGTTACGTTCTAGTGCAACGGCTCGGCGGAAAATACATGGCCACGCAATTTTAGCGGGTGTTAATCAAAGTGGCGTTGAATTCCAGCACTTTTTACGTGGGGCATTTTTGTTGTCCAGACAATGTGGTGCAGCGGGATTGATTGAAGAATCAAAAGTGCTTTTTGCGCTGGCGGAACCTGGAGAAAATCAAAAATTGAAACAACGATGGGGCTATCATGTTTATAAAGCTCTGGCACAGTTATTTGGATGGGAGCGGGTTGGCAAATGGGCGATTCGCTCGGATCACTTTAAGTAAATAAACTTACTGAACAAATTTTGAATTTTTCGTGGCGCATCAGAAACATATCCTAATCGTACTTAGATCATGTCGAGGTCGAACCATCGGTGATTATGCTCTGCTCAGGGCAAGGTATTTTTCTAAATGGTACAAAGTTACGGTGGTTTCAGATTCCTTTCCGGATGAGGTGGATTCATCGATAAATACGATCCAGGTAGACTTTCGACAATTCGGTTATTTGCGAAGATTCGCCCACGTGCCCAACGATTATTCTTTCGTCAATTCCGCAAAGCGCGCGCTACAGAAATACTATGAAACCAGCAAATTTGATTTCATTCTTTGCCACAGTTATTCCATCGCATTTTTTGTTGGTGGGTATTTTAAAAAAAACCGAAACATTCCCTATGGTATGTTTATGCATGGCCATATTTTTACCCGCCCGCCGGGAACCTATGATCAACTAACCACATTGTATTACCGTAAGCTGGCGCCGAATTGCTATAAGAACTCGGATGTCATTTTTGCATTGTCAAAAGAACAGGCGCGCCTGGCGATTAAATCCGGTGCAACCCATGGTCGAGTTAAACATTGCCCTAACGGCTTCGAATTACGTGATCTTGGGATCAGTAGCGAGGAAGTTGAACGAAAATCCTCATTAAGATTTTTGGACCCAACGACCAGACTGCTATATGTCGGGCGATTTTCCAGAGAGAAGGGGTTTGATGTATTGCTAGACGCCTGTGAAATTTTGAGCGCCAGGAACTTTAAGTTTCGGTTAGACATCGTCGGTGCCGGTATGATGGACCAGGCGGATATAAACAAATTTGACAACAGCAAAATTCATTTTCATGCCAATGTTCATGGCGCTGTTAGCAGAAATAAATTGGGCACATATTATCTCGACGCAGATGTTGTCTGTGTCCCTTCCAGAGACGAACCCCTGGGTAATGTTGTGCTCGAAGGCATGGCCTCGGGGTGCATTGTCATCGCCAGTAACACGGGCGGAATTCCTGAAATCATCGAACATGGACAATCAGGCATCCTGTTTGAAAATGAAAACGCTGACGATTTAGCAGGGCAGATTATCAGCTGCGCAGTAGATATTAATTTGCGAATGTCTAAAAATGGGCAGAGCCAGGTTCGCGATAAATTCCACTGGCCGGATATTCTGAATAAAATGCAACAGGATATCGCTCATGTCATGGATGAGGATATAGATGAGGCCATGGATGAGGATATAGATGAGGCCATGGATGAGCCCATGCAGGACGTGGATAGGTAATGGCAGAAATGCATAAAACACCTCTGCTATCGGTTGTTATGAGCGTTTACAACGGCGCGGAGCAAATATCCACCACCATTGACAGTATTCTCAACCAAACATTTTCAGACTTTGAATTCTTGATCGTAGACGATGGCTCTGATGATGGCACCGAACACGTACTACAACACTATAAAAAATCTGATAGTCGGATAAAAACATTTACCCAATCCAACAAAGGCATTACCGAGGCTTTAATTTCGGGGTGCATGCATGCAGAAGGACATTACATTGCCAGGCAAGATGTCGGCGATAATTCGATCAATACCCGATTGGAGGATCAGATTTCGCTTCTCGAATCGAATCCGAAGTACAACATCGTCTCTACATTTGCAAACATCTACTCAAAAGAGCGAGATTTTTTGTATACAGCCAACATTGAAGAATCACAATTACAAACGGCACTGACCAGCTCGAACCACAATAGCTTATTCGGCCCGGCCCACCACGGCTCGGTGATGTTTCGAAAGTCTGATTACGATCTTGCGGGTGGATATCGCAAGCAGTTTTATTTCGCCCAGGATCTGGATCTGTGGAGCAGGTTAATTACCAAAGGGAGTCACGGTGTCATTGAACGACCGCTTTATCACGGATTCTTATATCCTGAGTCTTTGACTGGAATAAATGCTGGCGCCCAAAGAGAGCTGAAGCAAATCATTGCGCAGATGAATAAAAGACGGGTTGACGGTGAAAGTGAACTGGATTTGCTGGACGCGGCGGAGAAAATTAGACCCGAACCTGTCAGTGGATCGCAATACCAGACAAAACTTGCTGCTGGGAATTATTTTATCGGTTCGTGTCTGGCTGATTCAAATCCAGTTCGCTCAAGAGCGTATTTCCGGGAAGCGCTTAGACACAATAATTTGCATATCAATGCAATTGTTAAATATTTCAAGACCTTTTTATGGTTTTGAGATAGATTTGATTTTGTGCATTCACCATTGCAGTGATGGATATTGATCGAGCATTTGTGTAGACTATTTTATTCCAATATTCCCTCCTCAAAAAATTAACCATGTTTGAGTTATTGAAAGCAGGCGGTTTCCTGATTTGGCCGATTTTGATTTGCTCTGTGATTGCATTTGCCATTGTTATTGAGCGATTTTCGTCTTTGAAAAAGAATAACGTTGCGCCGCCGGAAACAACAGAAAATATAGCCAGGTTACTGCGAAAGGGAACGTTGGATTCAGGTACTATAAAAGAAATTGAGGCGCAATCCGCGCTTGGCCGAGTATTGGCGGCGGGCTTGAGAACGCCAAACCAGCATCGTGTAGTGGTCAAGGAAGCGGTGGAAGAAGCCGGCCGCCATGTCGTCCATGAGTTGGAAAAACATCTTCAAACTCTGGGTACCATAGCGGCAATTACACCTTTGCTTGGATTACTGGGCACGGTTATCGGTATGATCAAGGTGTTTTCCGCGATTACAACTTTTGGGGTTGGCGACCCCCAGGCTTTGGCTGAAGGCATTTCCGAGGCATTGGTGACCACCGCGGCAGGTTTGTCCGTTGGTATACCCAGCCTCATGTTTCATAGATATTTCCGCGGCAGAGTCAATGAGCTTACGGTAGATATGGAACAGCAGGCCATGCGGTTTATTAAAATACTTCAAAAAATTCAGTAGCATCCAGGCAACGGTTACCTATGAATTTTAGAACCCGACAAACCGACCTTGATGTTGAAATCAATCTGACGCCGTTAATTGATGTGGTGTTTCTGCTGTTGATATTTTTCATGGTTACGACGACGTTTTCCAAAGAAGCTCAGATAAAACTTCATCTGCCAGAAGCCACTTCTGCGGATAAAACCGACCCCAATGACAATTTCCTGACCATCCAAATCAGCGAATTTGGTGAATTTGCCGTTCAGGGCAAAGACGATGAAGAACCGCGCCAGTTGATCAATTCGAGTCATAAGACCCTGCAACGTACCCTCAAACAAGCAGCGCGAAATATGCGCGACCCAATAGTGATGATCCGTGCAGATCGGTTAACCCCTCACGAGGCAGTAATCAAGGCCATGGATGCCGCCAGGCATCAAGGGTTTTTTCAAATCACCTTTTCCACGGATAATGCCGAGTGATCGGCTAAGTTGTCATAGTTGTTGTAACCAGCAATCTAGAATCTTGCTGACTTGATTGTTAATGCGGATATCATTCCTAAATTTTAAATGACCAGTCCGGCGAGGCCAGGTGCCTGCACAAATATCTCTGTGGTAATACCGACCTACAATCGTGGGCCAGTTTTGCTAGATACCGTAAATCACCTGTTAAAACTGGATGTTGTGGCAAGTGAAATAATAGTTGTGGATCAAACTTTGAGTTATCCCAGAGAAATAGAATCACAGTTATTCAGCTGGCAGTCGTCCAAAAAAATAATCTGGATAAAGCAGCAACAGCCGTCGGTGGTAGCTGCAATGAATATTGGGTTGCTAAAAGCGAATCAGAAATATGTTCTGTTTCTCGATGATGACATCAAACCCGAAAGCAACCTGATTTTGGAGTATAAAAATTTCTTGGAAAATAATAAAGTCAAATTAGTTGCGGGCAGGGTAGTACAACCCTGGGATGATCCAAAAGGGATTCAGCTTTCCCCAGGAGATCCATTTTCATTTAATTCTTTAGCTCAAGCTGAGGCGGAAGAATTTATCGGTGCAAATTTTCTGGTTGAAAAAGAGTGTGCAATTTCCATTGGCGGGTTTGACGAAAATTTTGTTGGTACTGCACACAACTATGAGCGCGAGTATTCCGACAGGTGCATTTGTGCGGGACACAAAATTTTGTATCATGCAGATGCAGTTGTTTATCATTTGAAAGCGTCAGTGGGCGGGATTCGAAGCTATGGTCATTTTCTCAAAACTATACGACCCCACCAATCTGTTGGTGCGTACTATTACTGTTTGCGCGGCCAGCGAGTGAAAAATCGGTCATCGAGAATTCTGCGACGAATGCTTGAAAGAATCACAACTAAAATTCACCTTAAGGCACCCTGGTGGATTCCGCTAACTTTAATTGGGGATATTGCCGGATTGATCTGGGCGGTAGGACTTTACTTTTCCGGTCAAAAGTTGCTGGGCAAAAATTCCCGGATACAGGATTAAATGCAGAAAATTGCCAGAATTACTAGAACTTAGTTGGCAACATATCCCCCGAGACGAAGCGCATTACTGGATTTTTCGCCAAATTCTTTTATCACATTCTGGTAAACAGGCTCTTTCCACTGTTCAGAAGTCCCGTGGCGATAAAAAGAAGCATTGTTGTCAATGATTTCTCCCTGACGCATTTGTTCGATTTTCCGCGCATTTTCAATACTGGCATTTTCTATGGCGATTTTTAAAACCTTGTTGGTAACCGTAATGCCTAGAAATTCGCAAATTCGGGTGATCTCGGTTTCAGTATCAGCTTTGAGGTCTTCAAATTTGACCAGGATGGATTGATTTGTAAGAGTCGGCATTCCTTTTTCTAACCACGACTCGGTGTGTGTAGCCCATGTCGGGCCGAATACTGTGTTGTGATAAAGTTTAGAAAACTGCTCAATATTCATATCGAGCCCTCGACGGGTTAATTGAAAATGCAAGTAAGAAATAAATGCATCACGCCCATCGCGAATCAAATAAACCACCTTACTTACATTTTTATTCCAACAACAATGGGTCATGATCAACCTGGGCGAATCCAGTTGATTAATAGCGATTGAATTTCGAATTGATACTGCGGGGATACGCGCATTAAAAATATCAGGATCGCCCCGTGCTTCGGGCTCAAGGATGTTTACCAGAATTGTTCTTAGCCAGGTACTTCCAGAGCGAGGGAATGCGGCGATATAGGTATCGTCACTACGCGATGAAATCAGTAAATGACCAATTGGAGCGCTCAGTCGATTTCGCCATTTTTCAACAAAAACGGAGTTAGTCATGAACCGTGTTTAGTTGCCCGAAAAATTTACTTGAGGAATTAACCCGATAAAATAAACTATGTCATTCAACGGTCACCGACTTGGCCAGATTTCTCGGCTTGTCTACGTCGGTGCCCTTGATCAGTGCAACGTGGTAGGCCAGTAGCTGAAGGGGAATAGTAAAGATAATCGGTGCAATTGTGCTGTCTACCTGGGCAACATTAATGACCTGCAAATTTTCCTGATCGGTCATTTCTGCGCTGGGATCGGCGAATACAATTAGTTTTCCGCCCCGAGCACGCACTTCTTCGATGTTGCCTCTTAATTTGGTCAGCAATCGATCATTGGGCGCTACGGAAATTACCGGCATTTCATTGTCGACCAGCGCCAGGGGACCATGTTTTAATTCCCCCGCGGGGTAGGCTTCGGCATGGATGTAGGAAATCTCTTTGAGTTTTAAAGCACCCTCCAGGGCGATGGGATAGTGCGCGCCACGGCCAAGAAACAGGGCGTGTTGTTTGTGCGCAAACTGTTCGGCAATTTCTTTGATTTTGGGCTCCAGACTGATCGCGCCTTCAACCTTGTTGGGCAATTCCCGTAACTCTTTTACCAGTCGGGCTTCATCGGTTTGTGACATGTTGAAACGACGGCCAAGAGCGATGACCAGTAATTGCAATGCAGCAAGCTGGGTTGTAAACGCCTTTGTCGAGGCCACGCCGATTTCCGGGCCAGCATGGGTCATTAAAACCAGGTCAGATTCTCGTACCAGTGAACTTTCAGGCGCATTGCAAATAGTCAGACAGTATTTGTAGCCAGCTTCTTTGGCGACTTCCAATGCGGACAGGGTGTCGATGGTTTCACCAGATTGGGACAGGGTCACCACCAGACAATCTTCTGGCACTGCATGAATTCGCGATCGAAACTCGCTGGCAATTTCCACTTGACAGGGCACGCCATAAGCTTCGAGCCAGTAGCGTGCAACCATGCCGGCATGATAGCTGGTGCCACAGGCAATGATTTGTACGGCTCGGGTGTTGTCGAATATCGTCGTAGCATTACTACCGAAACAGGCTTCCAGCAGTTTGGTACCAGTGATGCGTCCTTCCAGGGTGTTGGCAATGGCAGCACCCTGTTCATGAATTTCTTTTGCCATGAAATGTCGATACTCTCCCAGCTCTACCGCGTCCGCAGAAAGACTGCTGGTTTTTTTATTTCGGGTCTGGGGTCGGCCCGATTGATCGACAATTGAAATGTTGCCACGGTTTATGTCAACGATGTCTCCATTTTCCAGAATAAAAAAGTCTCGGGTAACAGATATCAATGCAGACATGTCTGAGGCAATATAGGATTCACCGTCACCAATGCCCACAACCAGTGGTGAGCCCCTGCGCGCACCCACCAATCGATCGGGTTCGTCCGCACTGACCACGCCGATGGCATAAGCGCCTTCGAGTATGGCGATGGTGGCTTTCACCGCTTCGAGCAGATCCAGGCCATCCTGGATATGTTTGTGAATCTCGTTGACGATAACTTCGGTGTCTGTTTCCGAAGAAAACTTGATGCCACTACTGATTTGTTGCTGGCGTAGTTCGTCGTGATTTTCGATAATGCCATTACAAACCAGAGCCAGATTGGTGCCGCTCATATGGGGATGGGCATTGATTTCCGTTGGTGGGCCATGAGTCGCCCATCGCGTATGGGCGATTCCGGTAGTGCCTTGCATGGCATCGGATGATGACAGGGCTTTTTCCAGTTCTGAGATCCGGCCCACGCTTCGGGTGCGAGCCACATTTTTGGCATTGTCTATAATCGCGATACCCGCGGAATCATAACCTCGGTATTCAAGCCGTTTTAACCCATCCAGCAATAATGGCAATACATCAGTTTTGGCTACAGCGCCTACTATTCCACACATGATTATTTACTTTGATATCTCTTTGTTTGTTTAATCATTTACGTTTCTTTTTCGGTCGTTTCCAGTTTTCTATGGATCTTTGTTTGGAACGACTCACTGCCAGGGATTTTTCTGCAACATTATCAGTAATAGTCGATCCCGCGCCGATAGTGGCACCATCGCCGATTTCAACGGGGGCGATGAGCTGGCTGTCTGAACCCACAAAGACATCGTTTCCGATTGTGGTTTTGTGTTTGTTTGCACCATCGTAGTTGCAGGTGATCACCCCGGCGCCGATATTTACATTTTCTCCAACTTCGCTATCGCCGACGTAACTCAAATGATTCACTTTAGAGTTTTCCTGAATGGTGCTTTTCTTAATCTCGACAAAATTTCCAATCCGAACCTGATCACTCAATATGGTATCTGGCCTGATCCGGGCGAATGGTCCGATGTTGCAGCTATTTCCGATGACTGCGGTATCAATAACGCTGTTAGATTCGATCATGCAATCATCGCCAATACTCGAATTTCGGATCAGGGTATTTGGTCCAATGTAAACGTTGTTTCCAAACTTCACATCGCCTTCCAATATTACATTGATGTCCACCGTACAATCATTACCAAATTGACAGGTTCCCCGGAGATCGAATCGCGCCGAATCCAGCAGGGTCACACCATCAGACATAATCTGCTCTGCCATTCTTGATTGATACATGCGTTCCAGTTTCGAAAGATCCTGCTTGCTGTTAACCCCAAAAGTTTCATCAACGTTCTCGCAGGGTATGCCCATCACCTCAGCCCCATGGTTTTTCGCACAACCCACCACTTCGGTCAAATAATATTCTTTCTGAGAATTATTGCATTCAATTTCGGGCAACCACTTAGAAAAATCTTTTGCCGCGGCGCTGATGCAATTGGAATTAATTTCGTTAATTTGTTTCTCGGCTGCGCTGGCTTCGCCCTCCTCGGCGATGCGCGTAACCTGGCCATCTGCATCCCGGATGATTCTGCCCATGCCCGTGGGATCATCAACTAAAGCGGTCAGCAGATTCAACTTTCCACCGCCATTACAAACCTGCTCCAGGGTGTCAATGGATATGAAAGGGACATCACCATTTAGAATCAACACGGTCGAATCGTTCTTGACAACAGGCATAGCCTGCATCACTGCGTGGGCGGTGCCTTTTTGTTCAGCTTGTTCCACCCAGTTAATTTTCTGATCATCAATGGCTTTGCAGTCAAGAGATTGAATTTTTTCGATTACCGTATCCTTGCCGTGACCGACAATGATATGAGTTTGACGGGGTTTTAATTTCGCCGTAGTTTCGAGAAGGTGCTGGAGCATGGGTTTGCCGGCGATGGGATGAAGCACCTTTGGCAGGTTCGAATGCATTCGCTTGCCTTTGCCCGCCGCCAGTATAATTATTTCAATGGCCATTAAAACAAGATCCGGATGAATTGATTATGATGTTTTTAGGTCCGTTAACGGTTGATTGGACTTATCCAGTCATAAAAAACTGGTCTAGTCGGGGATTAGCAAATTGCCTGGAATTCATACAAGGGTTAATATCCAATGTTATTGATTTTACATCCTTTACCCGGAGTTGTACCTTAAAATGCTGTTAGGAAAGTTATCTGGAATGAGCGAGCGCGTTACTATGATAAGGGCGGACTAAGGTATGTACCAGGGATATTTTGGCATGGATTCTCCGCCGTTTTCCATTGTGCCCGACCATCGAGCGCTGTATATGAGTCACAGCCATAGAGAAGCGGTGGCGCATTTGTTGTTCGCATTAAATCAGTCTGGGGGATTTGTGCAGCTGACCGGTGAAGTCGGCACCGGCAAAACCACGGTTAGCCGATATATCCTGGCTAATTTGCCCGACGATCTTGACGTCGCACTGCTGATCAATCCGAGAATAACCGAAAAAGAAATGCTCGAAGCGATTTGCGATGAGCTGGGAATTGAATACGCCAAGACTGCACGGCAAAAAGATTTAACCACAAAACTTAACGAGTATTTGCTTAATGCTCATTCCACTGGCCGCAAAACCGTGCTCATAATCGATGAAGCACAAAACTTATCTCGAGAGGTTCTGGAACAGATTCGGTTGCTGACTAATCTGGAAACATCCACCGATAAGCTGTTACAGATAATCTTAATCGGCCAGCCCGAACTTGCTCAAACTCTGGAGCGCCACGACCTGCGGCAACTTTCCCAGCGAATCGTTGGAAGATTCAAACTTGAGCCGTTAAACCGGCAGGAAACTCGATCCTATATAGAACATCGCTTAAACATAAGCGGAGTTGAAAAGCCGCTGTTTACCAGTTCGGCAATGTCACGAATTCACACCCTTTCAAAAGGCATACCCCGGCTCATCAATGTGTTGTGCGATCGCGCTTTGCTTGGCGCTTATAGTCAATCCCTGGAAAAGGTGGATCGTAAAATTGTAAATCAGGCCGGAATAGAAGTACTGAACCAGGGGGAATCTGCCCATTATTTTGGAATTTCAAAATGGTTCAAATATGCAGGACTGGCGCTTATTCCCATAGTCGCGCTGTTAGTTTTGGAGAAATTACAGGATCGGGATGCCATAAATGGACAGGGCGCACTGGAATCTGGCAATGAATTTTTTGCAAACGCCGATGGATTAGATAGAAACCCGGTCCCCAACTCGAACAGGAGCCAGTCCGGGTTTTATGATCTCAGTTATCGCCTGGGCATGCCGCTAAAAAATCAACCGCACGACAATTCACGGCACAACAATCAACAGATGGAAAACTAGTGTCCTATATTCTCGACGCAATATCCAAGGCTGAGAAACAACGCCAGCATGAGCGAGTTCCCACGCTCGAGTCTGCGGTTTCGAATCATCACGCTACAGGAAAAAACGTCAAAGTCGGGCGGACGCTCGGGATATGCATTATTGGGATATTGTTAGTCGCGCTGGGTTGGTATGTTAAGCCCGTGACCGAGCAGGTTGTTGTCGTCTACGCATCCGTATCGGCCTGGGTTGAAAGTAAACTGGAATCTGAGGATGAGCCTAAGGAACTAAATCCTCAGCCCGCAGTTGAGCAGACTGAACCTGAGAATCAGGTTGAGTCTGATGTGATCCCGGAAAGTATACGCCAGCAACTGGATAAACTGTCATTTAGCGTGGTTTCTTATTCAAAGGATGCCAACAAACGATTTGTCATGGACGGTTCTAAAGTGCTTCGGGAAGGTGATGCGATCAATGGATACACCATTAAGGCCATCGAAAAATCCAGTATCGTCCTCGATGTAGAAAATCTGGACTATCGAATTAATTACTAATGTCAAATTCAAACCCAGGGAAGGTCGGCTTTGTCAGTTTGGGTTGCGCCAAGGCCACCGTTGACTCAGAACGCATCCTCACCGAATTACGGGTCCAGGGATATGAGATGTCGGCCCAATACGATGACGCCGATATTGTCATTGTGAATACCTGCGGCTTTATCGACGCCGCCATCGAAGAATCCCTGGATGCCATTGGTGAGGCGCTGGAGGAAAACGGCAAGGTGATTGTTACCGGGTGCCTCGGTGCAAAAGGCGATATTGTTTCGCAAAATTATCCCAACGTACTTGCCGTAACCGGGCCCCACGAAACCGAGGCAGTAATGGAAGTAGTTCACCACCATCTGCCCCCCGCCCACGATCCGTTTCTCGATCTGGTGCCGCCGGGGGGCTTGAAACTCACCCCCAGGCATTACGCCTATTTAAAAATTTCAGAGGGCTGCAATCATCGATGTACGTTTTGTATTATTCCCCAGCTGCGAGGAGACCTGGTCAGTCGGCCGGCGGCACAAGTTATGGCAGAAGCCGAGGCTCTGGTCAGTGCAGGAGTCAAGGAGCTATTAGTTGTGTCCCAGGATACCAGCGCCTATGGCGTAGATATAAAGTATAAAACCGATTTTCATGGCGCGACCCCGATTCGATCCCACATCCAGGATTTATCCGAAGCTCTGGGCCGTCTTGGGGTTTGGGTGCGACTGCATTACATCTATCCCTATCCCCATGTGGATAATCTAATCCCGTTAATGGCCGATGGATTGTTGTTGCCTTATCTGGATATTCCATTTCAACACGCAAGCCGTGAGATTCTAAAATCCATGAAGCGTCCTGCTCACAGCGAAAAGGTTTTAAACCGGATTAACAATTGGCGCCAGTTATGCCCGGATCTGACTATCCGTAGTACGTTCATTGTGGGATTCCCAGGTGAAAGTGAGCAACACTTCGAGGAGCTGCTGGAATTTCTGGATGAAGCGCAAATTGACCGGGCCGGTTGCTTCAAATATTCCGATGTCGATGGCGCTATCGCAAACAGTATCGAAAACCAGTTGCCCGAAGCGGTCAAGCAGGAGCGTTATGAAATATTTATGGAGCATCAGTCCAAGATTTCTGCGAATAGATTGAATCAGAAAATCGGTAAAAATTTCGACGTCATCATCGACCAGATCGACGATGGCAATGCCATCGGCCGGACCAAGGGGGATGCGCCGGAAGTGGACGGTGTGGTTGAGATTTCTGACTGTACAAAAGATGTAGCTCCTGGAGATATTGTAAAAGTAAACATTACCGATGCCACGGACTATGATTTGATCGGTTGCCAAAACGCCTGATCACGTCCATATATGGATCCTTCAGCGTTCCACGCTTCAGGACGACAATACTTGCCGTTCTGAACGCAGTGCGTTGTCCGGAGCGTAGCGAAGGAAAGGAAAGGAAAGAATCCATGTATAGATAAACTGGATCCTTCGGCGCTACGCGCCTCAGGATGACGGCACATTTTCGCCATGCACCGCAGGACGACGCAATCTGTTTGTCTGTGTAACTTCCCAAATACGTCATTCTGAACGTAGTGAAGAATCCATGCATAGAAGAAATGGATCCTTCGGGACTATGCCCCTCAGGACGACACTACGTGCCGTTTATCCTTGAATAACAGCAAGTTAACCCCATTTAGTCCGTAATTCTTTTTTACAGACAATATTGAGGTTAGCCATGCGAATGGACAAATTGACTGCGAAGTTTCAGCAGGCATTGAGCGATGCCCAGAGCCTTGCTGTTGGTCGTAGCCACCAGTTTATTGAACCCCTGCATCTGATGCTGGCCCTGCTCGACCAGGAAGGCGGCAGCGTCCGGCATTTGCTTGCCCAGAGCAATGTCAATGTGAATCAGCTGCGTTCAGCCCTTGGGGATGCGTTGGATCGACTATCCAAGGTGGAAGGCAATGCTGGTGAAGTGCACATCTCCAACGATTTGGGAAAACTGCTGAATATCACCGACAAGCTGGCCCAGGACAAAAATGATCAGTATATTGCCAGCGAGCTGTTTATTCTCGCCGCTATCGAAGACAAAGGCGCGTTGGGCAAGCTGATGCGAGAAGCCGGGGCTTCAAAGTCAATTATCGAAAAGGCCATCGAAAACATGCGTGGCGGACAGTCGGTCAATGACGAAAATGCCGAAGATCAACGCCAGGCTCTGGAAAAATATACCATCGATGTCACCGAGCGAGCGGAGCAGGGCAAGCTCGACCCGGTTATCGGTCGTGATGATGAAATCCGGCGCACCATCCAGGTTCTGCAGCGCCGCACTAAAAACAATCCGGTTCTAATTGGAGAGCCTGGGGTGGGTAAAACAGCCATCATCGAAGGGTTGGCGATCAGAATTGTGAATGGCGAGGTTCCCGATGGGGTAAGAAATAAACGTGTTTTATCACTAGATCTCGGCGCACTCATCGCCGGGGCAAAATTTCGTGGTGAATTTGAAGAACGGTTAAAAGCGGTATTAAATGATCTGGCCAAACAGGAGGGGCAAATAATTTTATTTATCGATGAATTACATACGATGGTTGGTGCTGGAAAAGCGGAAGGCTCCATGGATGCTGGAAACATGTTGAAACCCGCACTGGCCCGGGGGGAGTTGCATTGTGTTGGTGCCACAACATTGGAAGAATACCGAAAATACGTCGAAAAAGATGCGGCTCTTGAGCGGCGATTCCAGAAAATACTGGTGGATGAACCCAGCGTCGAAGACACCATTGCGATTTTACGCGGACTTAAAGAACGCTATGAAGTCCATCATGGCGTAGATATTACCGATCCTGCCATCGTTGCTGCAGCCACCCTGTCTCACAGATACATTACCGATCGAAATCTGCCCGACAAGGCCATCGATTTAATCGATGAGGCGGCGAGTCGGATTCGCATGGAAATAGATTCCAAACCCGAATCCATGGATCGTCTAGATCGGCGTTTGATTCAGCTCAAAATCGAGCGCGAGGCTTTGAAAAAAGAAAGCGATGAAGCGTCAACAAAACGACTGGCAGATCTCGAAAAAGACATTGAGCAGCTGGAAAAGGAATATGCTGATCTTGAAGAAATATGGAATGCGGAGAAATCTGCGGTCCAGGGAGCCCAGCATGTCAAGGAAGAGCTCGATCGGGTGCGTATTGAACTCGAGGCCGCCCATCGGGCGGGTGATCTGGCACGCATGTCCGAGCTTCAGTATGGTCGTATTCCCGAACTGGAAAAACAAATTGAAGCGGCGGATAACACCGAAACTCCGGAAATGACCTTGTTGCGCAGCAATGTAACCGAAGATGAAATTGCTGAAGTTGTGGCCAAATGGACCGGTATTCCGGTATCGAAGATGCTGGAAGGAGAGCGCGATAAACTGATCAAAATGGAAGAAAACCTGCATAAGAGAGTGATTGGGCAGGAAGAGGCAATTAATGCCGTATCCAACGCTATACGACGCTCACGAGCAGGCCTATCCGACCCCGATAAGCCTTATGGATCATTCCTGTTTCTCGGGCCAACTGGCGTAGGTAAGACCGAGCTCACCAAGGCATTGGCAGAATTCCTCTTTGACAGCGAAGACGCCATGGTGCGTATCGATATGTCTGAATTCATGGAAAAACATTCCGTGGCGCGACTGATTGGCGCGCCGCCTGGCTATGTGGGTTACGAAGAAGGGGGTTATTTGACCGAGCTGGTCCGGCGTCGGCCTTATGCGGTGATTTTGCTGGATGAAGTGGAAAAGGCACAT
Organism: Candidatus Spongiihabitans sp.; assembly: GCA_965237725.1. Classification (GTDB taxonomy): domain Bacteria; phylum Pseudomonadota; class Gammaproteobacteria; order Arenicellales; family Poriferihabitantaceae. The sequence continues at coordinate 1,458,403 of OZ250151.1, read as the reverse complement.
CCTGATGTGTTCAACGTATTGCTCCAGGTGCTAGACGATGGCCGCTTAACCGATGGTCAGGGTCGTACTGTCGATTTTAAAAATACAGTGATTGTCATGACCTCCAACTTGGGTTCACAGATGATCCAGGAAATGAGCGGCGAGAATAACTATGATGTAATGAAAAACGCGCTGATGGAAGTTGCCAGCACTCACTTTCGTCCGGAATTTATAAACCGGGTCGATGAAATGGTTGTATTTCATCCATTGCAAAAAGACCAGCTTCGACAAATCGCCAAAATACAGATTCAGTTCCTGGCCAACAGGCTTGAGCAACGAGACATGAAACTCGAGGTGTCAGATGAAGCCCTGGATAAACTGGCTGAGATTGGCTTTGACCCGGTGTACGGTGCAAGGCCGCTGAAACGGGCGATCCAGACCCAGCTTGAGAATCAGTTGGCCAATGAGATTCTAAATGGAAACTATTCCGCGGGAGATGTGATAGGGGTTGGTGTGGAGAAAGGTGAGTTGGTGTTTGGAAAAACACCTGCCTAAAGTTTAGACAGTAGTTAACGCTAGTTCACTTTTTTGATACAACATCATCGAGATTGACCTGGGGAAATACATCTAATGCCGTTTTTCTCGAGGCATTATATATTATGCCGCCATGTTCAATAAAAGTAGATTTGGCGGCAAGAAAAGCATTGTATTGTAAATCGAGCAACGGCATTGTCCATTTTTCACCTGGCTTTCTATAGTCGGGGTGAAAGTGATTTTTTTCGCCCTGGTCCTCTAGAATTTCCCCGCTTTCACATTGTTGACCGGTTGGTGTTGGTACTTCGAAATTGTAATCAACACCGATCAGATATATTTCCCTGAATCCCAAATAAAAGGCAAACTGAATCTGATAATAAATCACCGATCCGCCCCCATAAACTCCCCGCAGAGCATTGGTCGAGAAGCGCACCTGTTTTTTATTAAATGCAGGTGGTGGGAGAAGCTTAAGCCACGCTATATCTTTTTCATTTCGAAAATAGGATCTAACGGTATCGTTAAATATCTTCGACAAATTTAACTGACTAATTTCAGCGGTATTATTCTCTGCAACCAATTTGTCGGTTACAGAGTAGTAGGTTGGTCGCCACTGGGTTTGATCAAAGGCTAAATATATTTTATTGCAGGCAAAGGTAATCTCATTTTTAAGCTTGTCCAGGTCAGCAATTCTTAGGCTTGGGCCATTGCCAATAATGAAACACCGTTGGCCTTCGTGTTTATTTTTAAAAGATGCAATATTTTTGTCATCGGCTGTGATCGCGATATCATTTGACCGTAGCCAGCGAAATAAAAATCCGCCGTAGTATCGACCCCTGCTCTGCAAAGCAGGTTTTATCATATGCCTGTTTTGATAAACATATATTGGGTTAATGACCTTTCGTAATCGCACGAATTTTAACTAACCCCGTATTCAGCATTGCCAATTAGCATATCCACAACGCAACAAATCCATATAGCATGAGTCGCTTCTGCAATGTTGTAATTATGACTGTCGACCCAGAAATTGCAATCACCCAATTTTCGTAGCGGGTTGTCAGCATCGAATCCTGTAAATGTTGTGGTTGGCAATCCCATTTTTTTCGACAAGTTAATCCCATTGATAACATTTTTTGAACGACCACTTGAGCTGATTAAAACAACGCCATCGTTAGGATCTGCGTAATCCTCAATACATTGGGCAATCCATTGTTCCTGTCCATAGTCATTTGAAAAAGCGCTAATCAGATTGTGGTCATTAAAGCAAACTGTACGGATTCTACTTTGTTTTGTAAAATCTGTTGCCGCGTGACTGGCAATAGAAGCGCTACCGCCATTTCCAGCAAAAATCATTTTTCCAGACTTACTGCTAACTTCTCGGCAGGTGTCACGCAGAGCACACAGCTTTTCGTACTGATCTACCGAAAATATCGCGTTTTGTTGAGCTAAAAAGTGCTTCTCCAAAAACATATTCTCATCGTCGTCTTGATCAAGTATATTGGCAACGGCAAGAATCCAAATCAAGTGCATTGACTCCACAATATTGTATGCGCGGCTATTTGCCCAAAAATTGATCTTTCCCAATGCACGTAATGGATTATTTTCAGAGAACCCGGAAAATGTTACTAGTTCAAGATTTTGATCCAGAGCTTGCTTTGCGCCATTTACAATATTTGGAGATTGACCGCTGGAACTGATTAATACTACGACATCGCCTTGATCGGCATAAAACTGCAATGCATTGGCGATCCAGTTTTCGTAGCCGTAGTCATTTGAAAACGCAGTAATCAAGTTGTGATCATTAAAGCAAATAGATCGCACATGGGCGTGCTGGGTAAAATCAGTTGCGGCATGGCTAGAGATCGATGCGCTCGCGCCATTTCCCGCAAATATTAATTTTTTCCCGTTTTTTCTCACCTTTTTACAAATCTCTCCAAACGAAATCAAATCTTCAAATAAATCCGCATTTAAAAATATGGTCTGGTATCTGGAAAAGTAGCTTTCGAGAAAAATTCGATCTTTGGCATCCATCACGTGGTTGTTCCTCGCTGCTTTCCTACAGCGTAAATTTTATCTATCAATTGCATTACCGCTAATGCATCGCTTGAATTTCCGTGTTGGATCTTTTCTTCCTTCTCAATGCAATGAAAGAAATGATCAATTTCTGATTGCCAGGAATGATCAATCTTGTAAACAGTTTGTTCTTCGGTTTCAAATCGTCCGTCATTGAGGTGGGATGGGTTACGCTTAATCGACAATACTTCTTCACCATAAGCACCGGAAGATGTTTTTAAACCGTTTAGTATCATTGCGCCTCCTTCCATAAATACCTCTAACGAAAACAAATATCTCCATTGCGTCATTGTTGAATGTACCGAGGCGCAAACACCACTTTTACTATTTCTAAAAATAGCAAAGACATTATCCTCTATGCCCTCAATTTCCCAGAAAAGATTTGATACAAATGATGAGACTTCATCGAATTCGCCACCTAAATGCATTAAAAGATCTACCATGTGAATTCCCTGGTCGAGCAAAATACCCGCGCCCGCCAGTTTTGGGTCAGCTCGCCAACCTTTAAAAAAGGTCTGATCGACTTCCTTGCCGTACCTCCCACGCATCCATAAAACTCGACCTAGCTCGTTATTTTGAACTATGCTGCTCATGTGTTGTACGCTTTGGTGGTGGCGATGGTTGAAGCCATACATCAGTTTTAGATTCTTAGCTTTACTCTCAGCACTTATCACCTCTAAGACCTGGGTAGAATTAAAGCCCGGTGGTTTTTCGGAAAACACGTGTTTTTCCGCATTTAGGGCTTCGATACATAGTTCAGGGATATATACATTCGGGGTGCAAACAAATACGGCATCAATATCGGGAGAATTGATAATTTTTGAAGGACTGTCCATGTATTGGTATCGGCAATCCGCGGATTTATTTACATCAAATACCGCACCAATCTTGCCATTTTCAGAGTTCTCAATGGCTTCGGCACGAATTCTACCCATTTTTCCGAAACCAATAACTCCGCAGTTAATCATTTATGCCCCTTGGTATTTGTGATTCGATCAACAAATTGCAGAAAATCACTTGCAGTTGATTCTAAAAATTCGCGACATGTGCTGGCAATATGCGGCGACCTTATAAATCGATCTGTTGGCAAGTCATTCAACATTCCCCGATAAGGTTCTTCCCAAAACACGTCAATAGCTGTGCGAATTCTTTCAGATGCAAGCTCACTATAAAGCGCTTCTTCATTGATAACAGGGCCACGTGAGGTATTTACCAACAACGCTCCATCCCGCAGCCACCCAAGTTTTTCAGCGTCGAACAGGTTTTTTGTTTCTGTTGTTAGTGGAACATGGAGACTTACACAATTTGCAGACTCAACCTTTGATTTAAAGCTATCTATCGGATCATGTGCTGAGTCATAGGAATCGACCGCCATAAACCCGTGCATCTTTTCAATAACACGCTGACCAATTCGCCCCGATCCGACAACCAACAACCGTTGACTTTTTATTGAATTGCGATTTTTTTTAGTCCAGGAATTCCATTCGCCACTACCAGAAAATAGGCCCTGAAGAATCAAATGACAGGTATATGCAGCGGTTTCTTCAAATATAACGGCTTGGGTAGAATTGCTTGGAAGCGCTATTTCAATTCCTTTCTCCGTAGCTTCCGAAAACGGCAAATTGTCGGTACCAACACCTGTCTTAAAGATACCTTTTAAATTCGGAAAATCATCAATATCAAACTTCTTTCCACCAACCAGCATTATATCTGCTTCGAATTTGTCTTCAGTAAATCCTAAAGAAGGAAGATACTGATCCAGAGTTTTTGTGGCTTTAAATATTTTCATTCGTGTAGATTATTGTTATTTTTATTTAAAAAAGCCATGTGGAAAATCAGACATCTAGTTCGATTTGCCATCCAATGACCTGACAACTTTACTTACAACCTCAATATTGTCAACATACCAAATATAATTATTTTTACCATCTTCGGTTTGGATCATACGATTTACAACTTTGATATTATCAACAAACCAAATAAAACATTCTTCGCTATTTTTCATCCGCAACATTCGATTGATAGTTCGTGCATTTCGAAAGAACCATTTTAGACAGGTATAAAGTCTTCTAAATTTACTTATCATAAACACCCCACGTATTGTTCATATTGCTCATCATTCGGTATACAAAAAATCCATAAACTATACAAAATTTGAAAACTCCATCTCACCTTGTCCATCATCGTGTATATTCCAAAGAAGCTTATAAGCCGCATTTTTGTTTCCTAGGTTTATCATGGGCGGTAACTTTACACCTTTCTCGATTTTTGAAAAATAGTTTACCAATTTGTCTGCCGTTATTAATTCGAGGCAGTATTTTGATGAAAACTTGCATTGCCAATTGCAATCGAAGCAATCAAGACCAAAAAATATTGCATATTGATCTGGACGATTTGGCCATGGAAAAAACCGAGCAAAAGTACCTCCCCCAAGAATGATTAAAACTTTCGGTACCACGAGTGACGCCAGGTGACTTAACCCAGTATCATTTCCAATATAATAATTGAACCTACCCAGGATTTCAGTAGTTTCAGCAAGGGATAGCTCGCCTACATGACTAACTAATTTTAACTTCGGCGAAGATCGACATATAATTTCAGACAGCTCAATTTGATTTGTATCACCAAATAAATGCACTTCCCAGCCTTGCTGCAGTAATTGGTCAACAATGGAAAGCCACAAACTCTTTGATAACTTAACAGTTCCCTCGCTGATGCCTATTGCTAACTTTTTTTCTTCGTAATTTGTTTCACTATCAAATGCATTTATAGTTAATTCTGGCATTGCATCAATTGATTTGTTCAAGATTTTTGAACAAAATTGCCAGTAATATTCTAATTCTGAAAGCGTATATTTATCGCCATCAAAATGCGTCCAGCCCACACTCAACCTTGTCGCATCTGCAAATCCTGCATTGGTTGGCATTTGCCAACAACAAAATTTTTCCTTTGCTGAAACACAATTCATAATCATTAGAGAGCTTTCTCTAATAAATCGCCTCAGGCAAATTGCCTGGTCATACTCAATTCCTGCGATTTGCAGGAGTGTCTGTTTGTCATTATCAGTTGGCGTTTGTTTAGGTCTGGCATGCGAATATTTCAGATTATCCCTGGAAACATAAAAAGTATTTCGAACACCAGGGATCATATCCACGATCTCTCTGTTTTGCTCGCACGTGACCAGGTCCATATCACCATCAAAGTGTTTTGATACTTCAGACAACACCCCGGAACTTAATATCAGATCACCAATTCCGTCATTTTTTATAACTAAGCAACTCATAAAGATAAATCAAAAAAAGATAAATTAAAAATTAAATTCCCGGTTCTATGTTTTTGCCTAACTTTTTTAAGACCAATTCAAAACTATATATTCCCACGGGAAAAGCCTCGTGTTCTACTACAATATTGATCAAACCTGAATCAATTATTTTTTTTATGAATTCGAGACCAAAATAGTCGTGAATGTGATGTTCGTTCGGGGGTTTACCCAGACTTTTGCAATGTTCTCTATAGACTTGTTCGTCTGGAAGAAATAGAACCAACCTACCATTTGGCTTAATAACTCTTAACCACTCTTTGAGTATCGGCTCAGTTTCTGCAAAATCCTCCAATACATGTGACGAATACACATAATCTAGACAATTGTCATGAAACCAATGTAAATGTTTGGCGTCACCATGCAAGTGTTGAGGAAGTTCTTCATAACGTGCGTATCTTTCGTGTAAATCAATGCAGATTGCTGTGGGAGTAATTGGATCACCGCCAAACCCTATATCCAAACCATCACCAGTACAATATTTTGCTAGGGATTCCCTAACTTTCGAAGTCTCTGAAATGCTTTTTGATGTTTTTGTATCAGCTTTCTTTCTGTTCTTAAATATGCGCCATCTCATGGACTAAATACCCCGCTTAAGATAATATTTTGCTTGAAAGGCAGTTGTTGACAAGTTTGAATTTACAAGCCTGTTTATTTCTGACGGCAACTCGGCAACAAGAATTCGGCAATTAAATATCGCCATTATATCTACCGTTTGTGGTTATTAGAATTAGCCCTGATGCCCCCGGACCAATTGAGCCATACGGTTCATATAGGCTTTCTGGTTGACTTGTCTCCCATCCAGTTTCCGACAGCCGTAGCGTGATTATTTCCAACTGAGAACCAAATTCTTTTTGTAACGCTTGTATGTGCTCGTGGTGCAGAACCTGCGCAGTTCGCACTCCTACTTCAGGAGGTAGATATACAAATTCTTTGCATCCATAAGGGCAGGAAGCAACCATTGTTCCACCTTTTTCGGTCATCGAGAGAAGCATTTTTATACTCCCGATAACTTCCTGGATACAACGCGGCCAGTCCCAACCTTGATCAACTTCATTCAATCCATATCGTGTATTGTCAAATCCGATATGTTCTATCGTAGATAGGCAGGTTACGAATGGGAAAGTCATCGGAATATTCCACTCAGAAAGTAACATTTTGAAATAGCCATACTTTTTGTAACGCACAGTTTCAAAGACTGGATTCAAAAAATAAATGTCGCTTTTAGATTCTACGTATTCCGATACAATTGGATTATTCATAACGCAACCAACGTCCATAATTGCTGATGGTTTAATTTTTCTAAGTAGATGTGCAATATATGTATATTCTGCCACTCTCTCTCCATGATTTGCGGCGCGGGGATTTTGAATCGTGTTTAGCCAAGTTTCCCTGGATTCAAGTCCTTCATACAATTTGCGTATCAATACATCACGATTCTGAATATCATCGATATAATAAGCAGGTGGTATCGGAGGTTTTGGTAGTGTTCTTTCAAAAATTAATGCGATATGCTGAAGAGTATAGATAAGATATCTAAGTAGCTTTACGATAAACTTAGTAATCTTATTACGCATGGGGATCGTCTAATCAAGAAAACTTTTGAATATAATTGCCTGTCCTGACGACAAAGAAAGAGGAAATATTTTCGAGTCAGAAAAATATTCGTCAATAGCCATTCTTGCACCCGGACAAGATGGAAAACCATAGTCGTCAATCACAATAATGCCGCCTTGTACCAATCGAGGATAAATAAAACTACATGCATCTAATGTTGATTTATATATATCAACATCAATGTGGGCAAATCCGATAGATTTCTGTTCTAAATTTTTAAAGGTTTCAGGAATTAGGCCTTTATGAATCTCTACATAATTTTCGTTAATAAATAATTGTGACACTTTCTCAAGTGAAGTATCAGAGAAGTCGCCTTTTGCATGTAAATCCTTTTTTATCTCCGTTTGAGGCATTCCTTCGAAAGTGTCAAATAGTCTTAGATTGACCGGTGGATTCGATAACTCCATACGAATAATTTCCGAAAATAATAATGCAGTACCTCCTTTAAATACACCACATTCCCAAAATTCTGCATTAAGTCCAACTGCTTGCTGTGCAAGCACGTATAAATACCAACATCGATCATTTGACACAACCGTGTATGGTTGAATTCTAGAATAAATAGACTTAAATTCCTTATAACCTAACCATGGACTGAATAATGGTTTATAGAATTCGGCATCTGGTATATTTTTAATTCTATCTATATTGGGTCTTTTTTCACTCAGTTTTTTAAAAAATTTGGACATACTTGTCATAACATTCTTTATTGACTTGTCACAATAATGTTTGAAGCCGGCAAATTATGGGCCACACCATATCCTCTGGGGCCCTCTACACTAAATTTGCAACTATTTAGGCCGTGAATTAAGGTGCTTTTCGAGGTTTCATCACAAATAGTCACATGCAGATAATAGGTGTTTTTGCTTAACAGAATTGGATTTATATCCATACTAATTACATTGTGTCCCTTATTGAACTGTTTAATTGAATCAGAAAAATTGATTTGAGCCACGTTGTCTTCGTGACTACTAATGTTTATAAGACACAGTCCAGTTTTAATATCTTCAAGAGCATTAACAATTAACTTTATTTTTAGTTGTTCGCTGTATGAAATGATGTTCTTTTCTACATCACATTCAAAAAGCAATATTGCATCATCTAATATACATGTGCCAATGATTTCTTGGGATGACATTGTTGAGTCAATATAGAGCTCGAGACCTTGTTCGGTATTTCCATAGTATTTACACTTTCCACTTTCAAGAAATAATACACTATTGCATATTCGAGAAACCTGAACAGTGCTGTGGCTAACAAATACAATTGCTGATTTTTTTATGTTTTCGCCCAGTTTTTTGAAACACTTTGATCTAAATGCTAAATCGCCTACTGCCAACACTTCATCAATCAAAAAAACATCTGGTTCCATTTGAACCGCTATCGAAAAACCCAATCGAACCTTCATTCCAGAACTGTAATTTTGAACTGGGGTATCGATAAATTCTTCTATTTCGGCGAACTCAATTATCTCATCTAATTTTTTCCCGATCTCTGTCTTTGAAAACCCAAGCACCGAACCATTCACATAGATATTTTCCCGCCCTGTCAAAATCGGATTCATGCCAGAGCCGAGTTCAATTAGTGCGGCTATTTGCCCTCTCATCGTGACTCTCCCTCTATCGGGTTTGATTAAACCATTGAAAATTTTTAACAGGGTGCTTTTTCCAGCTCCATTCCGGCCAATGAGACCAAGGCATTCACCGCGCTTTAGTTGGAACGATATATCGTCTACTGCCCAAAATTCTGCGGAACGCAAATTATCGTTCTGTCTACGTCTATTAACCAATTCCGATGATATGTCCTTAATTCCATACCAAAGAGATTTCTTAAAATTTCGGCAAAATTTCTTCGATACGTGTTCAACTTCAATTAGTACTTCGTCTTTCATATGGAAATTTTATGAACTCATTCTTTCAATAATGAACGGCATCGTTATTCTAAAAAAGATCCAGGCCAGAAATAAACCTGTCCATGCAATCACCGCGCTTATTATAAATCCGGATAGATTCGTAATTTCGGTTGCAGTTGCAAGATTTCTGGTCGTAACCAATAAATGTGTAACTGGATTAAAATTTACAATGGTTCCAAAGACGCCCGAAGTGGGTGGAGGATAAATTACAGGCGTCAAAAAAAGCCAAAATCTTGAAAATAAAGATAGCGCTTGTTGTACATCTGTATATAGGCTACCGATAGGAGCAAGTATTACGCCTATAGATAATCCAAAAGCAATTAAAGTAAATAGCGCAAAAGGAACTAAGACCAGGTTCCATGAAACATCTAGCCGAAAATAAATGAAAATAGCAATTACCATTATTAACTTTATTAGAAAATTAAACAGGATATCTCCAACTTTAGCCAGTATTATTGCTTCGCGTGGAAAATTTATCTTAGTTAGCATGGGTTTGGCTTGCTGCGTCGCTGCAAATGGTGACATTAATGCGGCGGCGAATGTTTGCCACAGAATCATACTCAACATTACATAGGCAACATATGGAATACTCGTTTCACTGATATTAATTACGTTGGCTTTACGCGCCGCTACTAATCCAAAGGCCATGACAATTGGGGGTAAGAAGGCCCAAAATAGACCCAAAAAAGATTGTCGGTAGCGGGCACTGATGTCTCGCACCAATAGTCTCCAGGCAAGTTCCCGTGAAGCCAGCAAATCACTCCACATTTCACTAAACATTAGTTTCGGTGATTTGAGAATACTGTCAGGGCTATAAACTTTTACATCGAGAATGTTTGATGCATCGTTTAATTTTTCTTGCATGGTAATTTGGCAGGTTTTGATAGTTTGTAATTCCAGTTAGGGAATAATCAAATCCTAACGTTATCGTTAGTTGGCGGGGTAGATTCGCTTCCCCAGAGCAATAACATGGGCTGTTTTTCCAGACTGGGCAGTAATCTCAAGTATTCTTCATTGGTTACGGCAAGAGTTCGAATCTTCCGTTCAATATAGCGTTCGGTTTTATTTACCAAATCGGTCAGGTTTTTCTGGTTTATGTTTCCAACCAGAAGCAAATCGATGATGCCAGTGTCCTTACCCTGTGCATAATCGCCAAGAATATGAGCCTCTTCCAAATTACCCAATCGTTCGATTATGCTATCTAAAATGCGATCCATACCCATGGCTTTTCTTACAATGGACTGAAGTTCAGGAAACAGCACGTGATCCGTATTTGCCCAATAGTTGATTTGTTTTCCTTCACGAATATTGTTGAGAAATCCAGTTTTACTCAGCTGACGTAGTTCTTCACGCACTAGGCTTGGCGAAACGTTGAATTCATCAGATAGTTTTCGTAAATGTACTTTTTGATCCGGATTGAGGAAAAGACGCATCAAAATTTTCACACGGGTTTTTGAAGTAATTAGCCCGGAAAATAATTTCGCTGCTCCAGTATTTCCTATATTGTTCATATAATATGAACAATATAGGAAATACTCATTTTGTCAATCAAATTATCACTATTCTCAATTAAACCAGACGATATTTAGTAAGACAGTGGGAATAGAAGCTTTAATTTTACGCGGGATCCTCTTCCGGTAAAAAGTAACTGTCAACGTGATATTGCCATTAACAGGATGGTGCTAATTCGAGATAAACTCTGAAGTGTTGGTTCCAACTTATCCAGGCAAATTTGTTACCTTTTCAGTTTTACGCATTTGTGGATCAATTCGCGTTTTCCAAGATTCATGCGTTTTATTTCAGCAGCATCTAATTCGATGACGTCTAACATGTAAAATGGCGTAACCTCAAAGCCTACAGAAGCCAAACGATTCTGTATATCCTCGCCATAATAGCGAACGTGATCAGCCTGACCAAAATTTTTATACCGTTCATAAGGATCGGTGATTGCAATATCCTCGTAGGTTTCCTTCCCCTGGATCGGGACCTGAATTATTGCAAATCCTCCCGGTGATAAGATCCGAAATAATTCGGACATCGCGGAAATGTCGTCTTCAATATGTTCTAAAACGTTGCTGCAGTATATAAAATCAAAAGAGCCATCATCAAAGGTCATTTTCGTGATGTCCTCTTTCCGATCAACTCTGCGCATGAATAGATCGGTTGTTACGTATCTATCCTTCAATATTGACCGCAACATAATCTTCAAACCGCGTTCAGGAGCGAAATGAAGCATCCGAGGCAAAGATTCTAAAATATCAATCTGATTCATGTATATCGCAATATGACGAGTTCTTTCAAACGAATGGCAAAGTGGACAAAGGCGTCCACCAGGTTCGAGTTTTGTCTTCCCATACCCTATATTCCTTTTAAGGGGTAGCCACGAAAGCACACCACGTTGGCATGCAGGGCAATAGTAGCGTAGTCGGGGAAACCCGATCAGTGAACCAGATAAATGGACAGTTATCCTGCCTATGTGTCTCGACATCCCAAAAAGTCGTGACATCAACTTTTTAAATTTGGTTTTCATTGTCTCCGCTTTCACCTCTTATCAGGTGCTTCACTATAAGGTACATGCGTGCCCGTGAAATTGAAGCAGTTGAAGGCAAGTACTGAATAAGGAACAAGCTGTCATTTCATATAAGCTTTGGCCGAAACAAATTGACTATCAGGTGCCATTCGTTTCGCTTTAAACACTATGTTTAAACTAATTTTGAGTAGCAATGTTGCGAAACGAAAATATGAAACATCATTTCTAAGATATTTAAATGATCTTAATGCAAATCGTATCAATTTGGTTGGCCCAAAAAATACAGGCATTTTGGACATAAACCACAAGTGAGATATTAGATACATCTTTGTCAAAGTCCCTTCCCGAGAAAGCTGAACTGACAAATTTTCGTGTTTTCTAAATACAACAGAAGGCTTTTGCAATACTGATACCTTCTCTACTGCAAGACAACAACCAACTACCATTAGGGAGTCTACCCCAACTCCATTGGATACTGGATCAATCTTATCTGAAAATTTTGGGATGCTAGTATAAAAGTGTTTTTCCACTAATTTCTTTGGCAAAATATAAGCCGCTGGAGAGACTGGCAACTCTGAGGATAGCGTTAGTATTTTTCTAGCAGCCACTGGTCCTGGGACCCTGGCAAAAGAAAATTGCCAACTAAGGTACTTGTCTTGGGTATCGCTTTGATTATCTGAGCGATAATTCCAGGTGGATAAAACGCTCGTCCCATCACTTTCCATCATCTGAAAAGCGTCTATGTAGAAATTTTTTTCAATCCAGTCATCACTCCAAAGCCAATGTATGAACTTGCCAGATGCGTTTTCCAAACATCGCTTCCAATTCCAAACTGGTCCTAAATTAATTTCGTTTTGAAATACCTTTATCCTCTCATCTTTATTTTGGTATTTCTGTAGTATTTGAAATGTCTTATCAGTACTTGCGTTATCGGAACAAATAATTTCCAGATCACTGTACTTTTGATTCAATACTGATTCTATTGCAACACCAACATATTTTTCTCTATTGTAAGTGGGGATGAGTACGGATAGTTTTGGTTTCCGTTTGCTCATATTATGCCAGCCAATTTATCATTTCCCTGATGCCGTCTTCTTTTTTGACTTTTGGTTTCCATCCAAGCATCTTTTCTGCTTTGGATGTGTCTGCCACAAAGAACTTTTGATCGCTTTCTCTTACAGAAATTTCTTCGTAATTCATACTAATGCCAAATTCTTTCTCTAGAAATTTGAATAGTTCTAGTAGTGATGAAGAGTTATCAATTCCGCCACCAATATTAAATGCTTCACCTTTAACTTCATCCAGGTTTTTTGCTGCACCCATATAGAGATCGACTATATCGCTGGCATAAAGCAAGTCGCGAACTTGTTTGCCATTGCCTGATATCGTAAATGTGCCCTTAAGCGTGCCATTTTTTATTTTTATGGCCTTTTGACAAAACCAGCCCACCCATCCTTGATCATAAGTGACAAATTGTCGGCCTCCGTATATTGAAGAGTGCCTGAAGACTGCTGTTTTAAGCCCATATATTCTTGAAAAGTCGATCAGATATTGGTCGGCGCTTCCCTTAGAGCAACCATATGGAGAATGAAAACTAAGGGCTGTGGATTCATCGAACCCGTTTGGCTTTTCTATGCATTCATATCGGGTTGAGGTTTCCCTATAGTTGTATTCTTCGAGATCGCCGTAAACTTTATTTGTTGATGAATAAATTATTCCCGTTTCCGGGGAATGTTGAAGAATAGCGTTGAGTAAATTGAACGTGCCAAGAGCATTGATTTCAAAGTCCATTTTAGGGTCTACAATCGAAGTTGTCATTGCAACTTGCCCCGCCAAGTGAAAGACGATATCAGGGTTACTGTTTTGCACCAGGCTGATTACGTCATTTTCGTTACGAATATCTCCATGTACAAAATCAAATTCACCCTGGGTGCGCAACCACGTCAAGTTTTGAATGCTACCGAAACGGTGTAGGTTGTCAAAAACGATCAACTTTTCGCATGACTTCAAGGCCTCACAGGAAATATTAGAGCCAAGAAACCCGCAACCACCAGTGATCAATATTTTCATTTATTTAACTCGCCTTCCATTGATTTTCTTAGACCGGACAGCAAATCCCATTCCGCTTTCCAGCCAATTTCGTTCATATAAGATATGTCTGACTTAGATTCCATATATTCGCCCTCTCGATAAGGGAGCGCACCAAAATTCAGTGTAGATTTTGAATGCGTGAGTTCATGTACCATCTCAACAAAATCTCTAATTGTTATTTTCTGCCCACTCCCAAGATCAATATCTAACCATTGTTTTATGCCTGAAGCTTGCTTTAGTAGCAAAAGGTAAGCTGAAACTACATCGTCTATATAAATGAAGTCACGTTCTTGCTCGCCATTGGTTAATGGTATTGATGCGACACTGGCAAGACACTGACGAATAACCCAAGTAGTAAATTTTGATGCATCATCACCAGGGCCGTAAAAATGTTCCAAGCGGATATTGACAAAATTGATCGTTCCAATATCTGCAATATGTTTCCCCCATTGACGGAATTGTTTTTTTGAAAACACGTAAGGGATATTGCAGTTGCTAAGAGTCGTATCAGAATTAAAGAAAGTCCCGACTTTGAACGAATTCGCTGCTGCAAGCAATTCAAGGGGGAACTGGGTATTCGCCCTGAATATCTCTAGTGGCGACTCATTGTTTCTTCCGTAGCATGTGGAAGTATGAACCACTGCATCAATATATCCTAGGGATTCAAAAGGCGCACGAACACCATCAATGTCGGTGTCAAAGAAATCGAACTGGCTTGAAATGTCGTCGAGTCGGGATGTTTTAGAAGTTGAACGTTTAAGTACAGCCACGCTATAGCCGTTTTCCAAAAAGGTGCGTGCTAAATGGCTACCCAGGTAACCGGTTGCTCCTGTCAGAAGTATTTGAGGCATTTGCAATTTTTACTGCTTTTGACTTTTAGCTGATTCAGGGGAAAATGAAAATTATCAAAAATATTGGGAGTCGTTGTAACGAATATTTTTGTGGGCAATAGCTTATCAATAATTATTACTTTGCATCGTTAAATTTACAAAGCCAAAGCCAGCAAACGGCAAGATTTGGATGAAGCTATTCCCAATCATCGGTCAAAATGTGATCTTCGCTGACACCAATATTTTTCAAAGACGCCTTGCTCCAATTTATCATCTGCGGTGGACCAGAAATAAAATAATAACTATCTAAATTGCTTTGTTCAACCACGGTTTCTATTTTTACAAAGCCTTCAATGTTTTCTACATATCGCTTGACCGTAAATGATTTGTTTAATTCGCGTGCACCAATCAACTCGTGCTGATAATAATCATGTTCTACAGTTCGGACACCATAGTACAAATAAGGTTGTACATAATCTACAAAAGAGCTATGGGAAAAAAGTGACAAAAATGGTGTGATGCCGGTGCCCCCGGCTATGAATACCGCTTTTACCTTGGAATGGGCTTGTGTAAAAAGATCTCCATAGGGTAATTTTAGATCGACCTGATTTCCAACCTTTAGAACTTGCGCCATTCGTTGGGTAAATGATCCTTTTATAGCATAGGTCAATCTGATAACGCTCTCACGGGGCGATGATTGTATGGAAAAGCAACGAGACTCGGGCCAACTCTGACTGGGATCGTATGGGTCTAAGGCAAGATGGAGAAACTGACCAGGTGAGAATTTTACAGCTCGCCCTTGTGGAGTGAGCTCCAGAGTATAAACGCTTTCTCCGCGGCATAGATTTTGAGTTATATCGGCTTTGATTTTTTTTACTATAGCCATATATTTGGTTATATTTCGGATCTAGCCAGTTCAACAAAATTAGACAATACCACCTCAACATATTCAAACATCTCATCTGTTAATCCTGGATAGGTACCAAGAAAAAATGTATCGTTCATGATTATGTCGGTTGTATTCAAATGATCTACGATACGAGAGGGGCGATTCATAAAAGCAGGTTGACGGGTGATGTTTCCCGCGAACAAAGTTCTTGTTTCAATTTGCCGGGCATTTAGTTCGCCGATCAGATCATCCCGAGTAAATGGAGCCTCAGGCTGAACCGTTATTATAAAGCTGAACCATGCAGGATCAGCCTTTGCGGTTGCAACAGGCAAAATGAAATACTTTGAAAATTCTGAAAAAATTTCAAAATAACGCTTGAAATTTTTTCTCCTACGCGTGCAAAAATCAGGAAGTTTTTCCATTTGGGATGCCCCGATAGCAGCGGAAATATCAGTCATCTTCAGGTTGTAGCCGATCTCTGAGTAAACATACTTATGGTCATAACCAAAAGGGAGCGTTCCAAATTGTTGGGAAAACCGTTTTCCGCATGTATTATTTTCACCACCAGCACAATAACAATCTCGCCCCCAATCTCTAAAGGAGCGAACTAGCTTAGCGAGTAGTGGGTCGTTTGTGCAGATTGCGCCCCCCTCGCCAGTGGTTATATGATGTGCCGGGTAAAATGAAATGGTTGAGATGTGACCATAAGTCCCTGTGTGTTTTCCGTTATATTTGCTACCAAAGGCATCGCAATTGTCCTCGATGACCCAGAGATTATGCTTTTTGCTCAATGCCATTACCGCGTCAATATCAAACGGATTGCCCAGGGTGTGAGCTAGAAATATACACTTTGTCTTCGGGCCAATAGCCTTTTCCAGCATGGCAACATCGATATTATAGGTAGGCAGAGTAACATCTACATATACCGGGATCAGTCCGTATTGAAGTATTGGTGTTACTGTGGCAGGAAATCCTGCGGCAACAGTAATTACTTCGTCGCCATGTTTTAATCTACGTTCACCCAATTTTTCTGAAGTCAATGCAGAGAAAGCTAACAAATTTGCGGAAGAACCCGAATTTGTCAGTAAGACATGATCGATATCTAGGAAGTCCGATATCTTCTCAGCGAACTCTTCAGAATAACGGCCTTCGGTTAGCCAGAAATCTAGAGATGCTTCCACTGCATTTTGTAGTTCATGCTCATCGAAAACCCGGCCTGCATAGTTGACATGGGATTTCCCCTTTGTAAATTCCTGTCGTCCAAACTTACAGACATAATAGTCCTTGGTTAAGTCAATGATTTGTTTACGTATTAATTCTTCTTCACCCATGTCAAAAATGCCTCACGACTGTTAAAATTTAATACCGCAAACGCTCTTGCGATTATAAATTTGATTCCGCAGATTGAAATTCCGCTATTTGCTGCAAACACATTGTCCTGAGATCGCCACTACTGCGATAACAGAAGGTCCAGTCCACTACTTTTGCAATAGCCTCGCTAATGTTCCAACGTGGTTTCCAACCTAGTTGGGCAATCGCTTTAGAGCAATCAAGTTTTAAGTATGTTGCTTCGTGCGGATGCTCGCTAATATCAATACAATAACTTGCGTTATTGCCCCAGATGTTACACAACTCCCGTACGACCCATTCAACTGATTTGGCATCGCTGTCATTCGGACCGAAATTCCAGCCTTGCGCAAATGAAGCCCCTTCTTTGAAAAGCCTTTCAGCCAAGACGAGATAACCGGAAATTGGTTCAAGAACGTGCTGCCACGGGCGGATAGCAATTGGGTTACGGATCCGTATCTCCTCTTCTTTTAAAAGGGCCCGTATGCAGTCACTGATCAATCGACCTTCTCCCCAGTCACCGCCACCGATAACATTTCCAGCACGAGCGGAGCCCACAGCAACACGATGTGACGCATAATCTGTCGGATTGAAATAAGAGTTTCGAAAAGCAGCTGTTACCAATTCGGAGCAGCCCTTGCTACTTGAATAGGGGTCATATCCGCCCATGGCATCATTTTCCCGGTATCCCCAATGCCATTCTCGATTTTCATAGCACTTATCTGTTGTTACATTTACCACAGCCTTGACGCTATCACACTGGCGGACAGCTTCCAGTAGATGAACAGTACCCATAATGTTGACATCAAAAGTTTCTACAGGATTTCGATAAGACTCACACACCAAGGGTTGGGCGGCCATATGGATGACGATGTCGGGATTCATATTTTGCATCGCGCTTCGTAAAGCACCTTCATCGCGGACATCTGCAATTGTCGACTCAATCAAATCGTCAACTTTTGCCAGATTATACAAACTTGGATTGGTTAGTGGTGCCAAGGCGTAGCCACTAACATTGGCGCCTAGAGATTGAAGCCAAAGACACAACCAAGAACCTTTAAATCCAGTATGGCCCGTTAAGAAAACCCGTTTTCCCTCCCAGAAACTTTCAGATATCGTCATTCATCTTCCCACTGCACCCAGGGTGCATGTTTCTTTTTCAGCAAATCTTCAAGGTGTATCTTATCTCGCAGGGTATCCATGGGTTGCCAATAGCCACGATGTCGGTATGAAACTAATTGACCACCACGAGCCAAGTTTTCGAGAGGCGCGCGTTCAAGAATTGTTGCATCGCCATCAATGTAATCAAATATGCCAGGTTCCATAACGAAAAAACCAGCATTAATCCAACCGCCGTCTCCTTCCGGTTTTTCATGAAAAGATGTCACCAGATCGTCTTCGCCGAATTTTAAGGCTCCAAAACGTCCGCTCGGTTGTGTTGATGTAACCGTGGCCAATTTCCCATGAGTTTTGTGAAACGTCGCAAGTTCCTTAATATTAATATCTCCCACGCCATCACCGTAAGTTAGCATGAAGGGTTCGTCACCTATATAAGGTTGAATACGCTTTACTCTGCCTCCGGTCAATGTCTCTTCACCAGTATCGACTAGGGTTACCTTCCACGGTTCCGCAGAATGTTCGTGTGTAAAACGCGCATTCTCTTTCGTGAAATCGAACGTAACATTAGATTCATGAAGAAAGTAATTTGCGAAATATTCTTTGATTACATAACCTTTGTAACCCAGGCATATTACAAAATCATTATATCCATAACTAGAATAGGTTTTCATGATGTGCCACAGTATTGGCCGACCACCGATTTCTATCATTGGTTTTGGTTTCAAATGCGATTCTTCACTGATACGCGTCCCAAAACCGCCAGCTAAAATGACAACTCGCATAGTTTATATTCCCTCTACAGAAGTTAAATTATATCAGTCAGGTAGTGCCATTGCATCGAGTGAACCTACCAAATAGGTCGGGCAGGTAATGCCCCGTTAATTTTGTATGTTGAGCCGCCATCAAAACAAATCATCGAAGTTGACTTTTTCAAACACGTTCAATTTTGTGGTTCTCGAAGCATTAAATATTTTTATATCATTAGTATTACAAAACCTTAAAGCACTTTCGTAAGCTTTGATTTGTAGTTCAGGAGTAGGCCTTATCCACTTGTCGCCAGCTTGTCTATAACCTTTATGAAAATGATTGTTTTCATTTGTGTTGTATATCACCGTTTTATTCTTTTCACTATCAGCTATATAAAAACTAAAATCAATACCAATCAAATAAATTTCAGAGATCCCCATAAACAGCGCAGTCTCAATCATAGAATAGGTAACAGTGTGCCCAGGATAGATCCCTTTGAGCATATTATCTGAGAATCTACGTGTTCTATCTTTGTTACCAATAAGGGGGTAATAAACAACGCCTTCAATAGCATCATATTCTCTTAAATCCTTAAAAGGCATTATTATGGTTGTATCTTTGAGTGTCGTATTTTTGAATTTTACAATTTCATCATAAATTTCATGGATTACTAAGTTGTCTTCAACTGTATAGTATGTCGGTCGCCATCCTGTTTCATTGAACGCCAAATAAATTTTGTTGCAAGCGAAAGTTATTTCATTTTTTAGTTTGTCAAGATCACTAACCTTCAAACTGGGGCCATTACCAATAATGAAGGCCCGCTTGCTTTGGTGCTTTCTTCGGAGAGTTATTAATCTTCGCTCATTTTTATGCAACGGTATATGTAGTTTGTCAGCAGCATGCATTCTTGCTCGATGTAATATATTTAGGTAAAGCTGTGTTGCAAGATATTTCCATTGAATATAGAGAAGGTTAAATTGACTCAATGGTAGTACGTCGATTCCAAATTTTCTTCTATGGAAGATAAAATATATTTTTGTTCTAGATAAATGATTAACAAGCCCTCGATTCTTGTTTGGCTGATCGATGATCACAAGATCATGCCCTGTAATAGAATCAAGGGTTGAATGCCCCAGATCAATAAAGCGGATATTTTTGAATCCAAGCTTTTTTGCCTCATGCAACAACTCTTCCGTAAATTCACTTTGGGGTCCCAGATATATTCTGCCTCTATGCAGCCGTAGCTTATCTTTAATAGGTTGAGATAGTTTGACGACGGTACTACCGATATTGAACATATCTAAAGTTTTGAGGCGAAAAAGGAACCTGCGATATCGGTCTTTGAATTTTCTCAATTTTTAAAATACCCTTTCTTAGGATAAGCCATCCTTTCATGCAAATAGCCAAAAAGATTGTCTTTGTATTCTATGGAAAGATAGGAGGTCAGTTTTTGCTTGTAGCGGCCAGGGAATTTTAGATAGAAAATCAAGATTAAAAACAAAACAATAACGTGGCGCGTTGGATTTGTTTTTGACATAGAAATTAGTGTCGTCAAATATGTCAAAAATAAAATTTTATTGAATCCAAGCAATTGGTACAGTCTCTTCAGTTCTTGAAAGTTAAACCCTTCATCTTTTTCTGAAAACAGTGCCATTAAAGCAATACGAAGAAGTTGCTTAGATCTGTTATCAAACTCACGCTGAATTATATTTTTTCCATAGAGTACACGACTCGTTTCCATGGCATCAATATGGGCACTAAACTTTGACCATCTCTTGTGCGTTGCTTGCTCATTTTCCAATAACTGTAAATTAAGAATTTTTACTTCAGATCCGTTCTCTAAAAACCTTGCAAAAAATATAGAAAATGCATGTTGCAGATGGACAATTTGATATGCATCTACTAAACACTGTTGAGCTTCTTTTGTTCTGACAATATTAGTTGCCAGAATATTGAATGCTGCAACATCATAAAAGTGTTCAGTAAAATTAATAATGTCATGAAACGATCTTCGATCAATCTTTTTATGTTTTCTACTACGCGGGACAACATGCAATCCGAAGCTTTTTTCATCGCTAAGTTGCATTACTAGTTCGGGAAGTAGTTCGACGTTAATGTCATCATCATCCCCTAGGAGCCAAGTGTATCTGCCGGTTGATAATTCAACACACCTGAGCATATTAACGGTCCCACCTAGATTTGTGATATTTTTGACATATGAAAAATGCGGGTTTGACTTAGCTAATTTGTCAAAGGACTTATACTCATTGTCACTTGAGCAATTATCTACAACCAGGAGATAAAGCTGTTCATTTAGGAATGGAATAATTTTATCTGAAAGAAACTTCAAATTTCCAAATCTGTTGTAAGAGGGTATCGCGATTGTAAGTATAGGACCGGTGTCCATGTTATACCTCAAAAGAGTTTTTCTTAAAATTTATCGACGTTAATGTTGTGGCGAATTAACAGACGTTGTCAAGGAGTGTCTAACCTTTAATACGTGTGTAGGTGACTATTGTTGCTTTTTGGTTTAAGCAGTCTAATCGGATTGTTCAATGAAACAGCCAAGTATATATTTACTGTTTCACTTTAGAGCAAAACTAAACTCGCCGAGTATAGACATGTTTACAATTATCTTTCGATTGAATGGCAACTCTATACAAGAAGTACAACCTCCTGTGGCTACGATATCACCAGGTTGAACTTGCAGTTGGTGTGATTTCGCCAATTTCAAGAAGTCAGTTAAAGCAGACAACGGCCCTGCTAGAATATTTTCTATTTCACCCTCTGCTAGTATTTTCGATTTAGATATTACAGAAACCTTTCCAGTTAAAGAGTTAAAACATGTGCTTGAATAGGGGAGTTTATCACCATAGATCAATGCCCCAGTGCCGCATTGATCCGCTATCAGAATATTCATTCCCGCAGCAGGTAATGGGAAGACGGACCAAGGTAATTCTAAACACGGCATGATATTCACGATGAATTCACCAATATTGTTTTGATTTATATTGGTGTTGAATAGTTCTAAAACCTTGTCAGACAATTCAAAACAAACTTCTGCCTCACCTTTCGGGTTATTTATACCTACGGGCAATTTGATCGCATCCGTTGCTTCAAATATTGATGATTCAAAAATTGGACCATAATAGGTTGCGCGGGTATCAAACAATGTTTGAGTTAACGATGTTGTACCTCCGAGTTTCCATCCTTTCGGCTGACCCAAATGGCTAAAATTGTGATGTTGAATTGAATAAGCCTCGGCAAGATTAGTAGGAATCCAAGCTTGAAATTGAGGCGTTTGCTGGATTTCACATCGCTGGCGAGCTGAAAGGAAATATTCTGCTTTCTGGAGGTCCATTTTTAGTACGAATCAGGCCGATGTACTACGATGAATTTGATTGCTGTAAATCAAAGTTCATTTATGTTCCAGACAATTGGCTCCAATATTTAGGTTCATTTTGTTCCAATGACAAGCTCCTTGCCTTTACTAAAAGTTCGACCATGTTGAAATCTTCTTCGGTACTGATTTTAATTGCGCGTGCAGGATTTATTGGCATGAGAAGTCTATTTATACCCAAATAGCCGCTTTTATTTGTTGCGTATCGACTCATGAAGGCCTTTGCGTCCCAAATGGTCACAGCCCAATTTAGTACCTTAATCTCAGGATTTTGTTGTGTTGGAGCTAAAGGCATGCTGCAATCTATATTAACAGCTTGTTCGCTGCAAAATGTTTGCATCTTCGTTGTATCGCAGGTTATCAGCGTATCGCAGTCTGATTCGCGAAATTGCTCTATCGCGTTGTGTATATCTTCGGGTATCAATAAAGGGCACACAGGGCTAATCATTACCAAAGTATCGGGTTGGATTGCACGAATAAATTCTTCGGTGAAATCATCGCCAGTTGCCGTGTCGCTGGCGTTCTTCGGATCTCTGTCATGTACTAAAACACCATGTTTGCGACCTAATGCCGCCAAATCGGCAGAGTCCGTATTCACATAAATTTCATCGAATAAATTTGCATCCAATGCGCATTCGATAGCGTAACTAATTAATGGTTTGCCGTTTAGAAGGCGTAAGTTCTTTGCTCTTACCCGTTTGCTGCCTGCTCGAGCTGGAATCTGTACACAAACTCTGCCTAAATCTCTCATAGATCCCTCTCATAACATTTGTTCTTGAAGAAATTTCGGATGCATTGATTTATTTGATCGTTGTTCTCCAGAGTGGTTTTATACATATCTCCTATGCCGCGAGTTAATATCACCTTAGTATCGTTACCCTGATTCTTTTTGTCTTTACGCAATGCCGCAAAGATTAGATCAACATTAATCTCAGGTAAACTTGTACCGGTAAATGCTTTTGCGAGGCTCAGGCGAATACGATTGCGTAATTGTTTGGATATCAAACCGAGTTCAACAGAAAGTATATTAGCCAAATCCATGCCATATGCCACAGCTATTCCATGGGGCACCTCGTTCTGAGTTGCCGTTTCAATGGCATGGCCAAATGAATGCCCGTAATTGAATACTGCCCTGGGTCCTTGATCAAATTCATCTACTTCAATCATCATTTTTTTAATTTCAAGACTACGGGCTATAAATCGGCGTAGTACAGAATCATCAACCAGGGCTTGATCCCCATATTCTTCTACCATTTTCAAATCCTCTTCGCTGGTAGCCAAGTAGTAGTGCAGCATTTCCCCCAGCCCTGAACGTCGTTCACTTTCAGGTAGAGTTGCAAGAAACTGTACATCTATAAAAATAGATTTTGGAGGAAAGAAGCTACCTAGTTGATTTTTGTATTCGCCAAAGTTAATCGAAGTTTTACTGCCAATGCAGCTATCGCATTGGGTCAGCAAAGTGGTGGGGAAAAACAACCAATCAACGCCGCGAAATAAAATAGACGCGACAAACGAAGTTAAATCCTGAGTTACCCCGCCACCGATAGCGATGAGTCTATTTGTTCGGGTAAAGTTATTTTCAATAAGTGTTTCGATAAAAGGGCCTAACTGGGTGAAATTTTTTGTAGTTTCGTTAGCCTCAATTGAAATATTACGCCGATCTTTTATGAAATCCAATAATTCAGGGTGTATTTGACAAACTTGTTTGTCGACGATTAGGTAGTCGCCATCCTTGTAAATTTTATTTAGAGTAACCAAAAAATCGTCAACAAACTCTAATTTATACTTATATCGGGAAGACCTGATTTCCATTGCTGTGGACAACTCGTCAGACAATGGAGAATCCTCCATCGATGACGATGTTCTGCCCTGTTATATAGGTGTTATTCGGCCCCGCGAGAAACGCTACTGCTTTAGCGATTTCTTCTGGTTGCGCACATCGATTTAGAGGGACCTGCATTGCCAAGTCCCTTAGTTCATCCGGTGTCAGTGATTGTCGAGTCAGATCGGTGAGCACAAATCCTGGTGATACACTGTTAACTAAAATGTTGTCTGGACCTAACTCGGCCGCCAGCGCACGGGTCAGGCCTATCAATGCTGTTTTTGTACCGCTGTATAATGTACGGTGTGCTTTAGATATTACACTCCAGATAGACGCGATGTTAACAATATGGCCGCCGCCTTGATTCCTCATAATAGAGCTAACAACACGACATGTGCGATAGATGGACGTATAGTTAACGGCAATGATTCTGTCTAGTTCGCTGTCCGTCACATTCTCAATTGGTTTTATAATATTTATTCCTGCACAATTTATACAAGAATTTAAGTTTGGTAGTGATTGTAAATATTGAAAAAAGGCATCGGAAGATGATGTGTCTGAAAAATCAACAGCAACATAGCGTGCATTTTGCGCACAATTCTTGTTTAAGGCTTCAATCTGTTTTGGGTTTGTGCCGGTAAGTATGAGGCCATAGCCCAACAAGGCAAATTCATCAGCAATAGATTTACCTATGCCACGGGTGGCACCAGTAATAAGCACAATTTTCTGGTTGTTTAAATTTTCATCCACAATAAATTAGTTTCCGACTCAATCGATTAATTAAATCATGTTTATGATAATTCTGACATCTATTTTTCTCACCAACATTTTCGTAGTTTTCTTATAGCTAATACAGCATTGCTAAAACAATTGTATTGTTATCGAGATCGTCAGCAACTTAGGAACGATCATTCTTGTATCCAATATAATCAAATTCTGGGTTGTACAAATTACCATGAACCATGTTATTGCTTGGGCTTTTTGACATTACTCCAACACATTGAGCTAATGAACTTTATGGATAGAAGACATTACGGTGTCATATATCCGTCTACAGTTGTTCGTGTCTCCGTATTTAAAATTTAGATCGCGAATTCTGGAATACTCAGAAGTCTTCGCAAAATTACCAATCAAATATTTTTCTATAGTATCAATCAACGAATCAGAATTAGTGAATACTTCACCAAACAATTCGCTATTGAGATTAATGTATGATCCTTTTCGTGAGAGATGCTCGTATTGATCAAATTGATAAAAAAGAACTGGCTTGTCTAGATAGATAAAATCCCAACTGACGCTTGAGTAGTCGGTAATCATTAGATGTGATTGCTGTAATAACTGTTGGACAGTGCGAGGGTCTGTATCTGAAAACTGGATATTTTCACAATCTATGGCGCTGGGTATATTTTTGCACTGATCCGCCATGCTCTTGTGAAAATGAACGGTTAAAACTGCATCATTTTTTTCTAAACATAGCTTTAATTCCTTAGAATTAATAAATTTGAGAATGGCATGTATGTAAGGCGGTGTTGATTGAATGTTACTAACCCAGTCTCTCCAGGTTGGAATGTACAAAATTTCTTTGGGAGATTTCGGAATATCGTTTATGAGCTTGTCATAGCGGGCCAGACCAGTAATTTCTATTTTGTCAGCGTCAATACTGAAATTCGATGCAATGATTTGCTTTTCCCGTTCTGATGAAACTACAAAGACATCAAGGTACTTTAAAAATGAATGTTGATCTTTAGTTGCTTTTTTAAGCGAAAAAATACCGTGATTCAGGAATACTGTGTATTGGTCTTTAAATAATAACTTCTGGAGAAATGGGAAAATAAGATCTCGGGGAGAGTGACTGAAGGTCAAAACATTCGCCAACATCTGAGTTTTTATATGTTCATAGGCCCCATAAACAAGCATCTTTTGACCCATGATATTTGGAAAGTTATGTTCCCCAAGTGCATCTTTGCGAATCACAAAAAACACATCATTTCGTTTTCTCTCTCTGATGCAATACTCGAAAAACCAGAAACCGTTGTCAAAAATACATTGTCCGTAGTTTTCGCCAATCAACCAAATGTTCGAGTTACTGTGGGATTGAGCATTTTTCTTAAAAACCTTTATCTCCAGCAATGCAATAAGAATATAGATACTGGTCTTGGCGATCTGCAAGAGAACGACAAGTTTCTTTAGTAGTGGTTTTATGCGCATGGCTTAACTGGCAAAACATTTGCTCAGGATTGTGGCCTGATCGTTCCAGTCGGGTATATCAAATTCCAGAACCCTTTGGTTTTTCAGCTGATATTGAATTGCACAAACAAAGCTTTCGATATTTTCATTTTCATAGCGTAGTTCGGGTGTTTGCTCCAACAGATTTGCAACTTCTCCTATATTCGCAGCGACAAGGGGTGTTTCGCAGGCAACGATCTCGAAAAATTTTTGCGGAAAGCAGTAGTTACCAAAAAGCGAGTCACGGTTAAAAACAACTGCCACATCCAGTGCATTTAACAGCAAGGGTACGCGTTCGTGAGGTAATTCCCCAAGATCGTAAATATATTCGGATCGCGGTATATTTGTGGATGGATCCCGGCTGCCGGCCACCGCAATACGGATATCGCCCAATTCTTCCCGGAGTTTTTCAATGGCATCAAAGATCATGTGCGCACCCCGGCGTTCAACTAGAGCGCCAGCAGTACCGATTAACGCAACGTCTCTCGGTAGACCAAGCATTTTCCGGCATTGATTTTTATCCATTGGATAAAATTTCCCAGTGCTAATGGCATTGGTTAACAAAACAACATCCTTTTTCCGACCATAGTCAGAGACAACATGATCTTTCAGGTTGGTACTTACACAGCTTAAACCTTCTGAGTTCTTTACGACATTACGAAAAAGAGTTCGCAAAATGGGGAGCTTATATGACGCGTAGCTTTCAAAATTATCGTAGAGATCAAAAACCGATTTGCATTTGTATCGCCTGGAAAACCAATATCCAATAACGCCGTAAAATGTATCAGAACATGACCAGATAACATCAGGTTCTTCCTTCTCAATCAGTTCTTTAATCAAAATCAGAAATTTGATAAAACCGAATAGATAAAGACGCCCGGCATTTACGCTATGCCAAATAACGTTTTCACAATTTGTTTCGACTGAAATTGACTCTGAATTTGTTTTACTATAACTCAGGCATACTCCTGTGGTGGCATGACCCGAATTAGCCAGGGATAACGGTATTTCCCAAAATCTTCCATACTGATCGGTAATTAAATCCTTTTTCATGTACTGACGTTTTGTTATAACAAGAATTTTCATAGCAAAATTCGTTACACTTTATATACGGCTACAATGTGTTTCTGTTTCATCACCTGCGCCCTCTCTAGTTCGTGCTCAACATTTATGACTCTTTGTGCGTTAATGATTGAGTAGCGATTATCTAGCAATAAATCGACGACGCTTCCAGATTTGTCGCTTAAATGGCTATGTAGTTTACAGATAATTGTTGGTATGGTCAGTTGTATGATCTCAGCTCTGATTTCGGGTTCGTGGTTTTTGAACCCGCCATCGTTGGTCAGATTACAATGAAACAGCGGGTTGATTATTAACTTAAAAATTTCCGGGGTTGTGGTTTTAGTTAAGCGATTTCTGGATATTTGTTCAAATATCTTAAACGCTCCTGGAAAATCTGCAATAGCGCGCCGCAGTCTCTTTTGCATAATTCCCCCAAGTCGGTTGATCAGTGAAAATGTTTGAGTTTTCAAATGATTAAATAGCGCTATTTAGAGGAGCCCACTATTTCAAAAACTTTCGCGTAGCGTTCCGCGCAGGCGGGCCACGAATAATTTGTGTGAACGTGTTTAAATGCGTTGTGGGTGATTTTTTCTTTCAAACCTATATCAGAATGCAGATTTGTGATGGCGTCAGTTAGATTCGATGTTACTTTTGGATCGCAAATCAACCCGGTTTCGTTATCTACCACAATATCATTGATAGCCGGGACATTGCCAACAATTACTGGGCATTTGCAACCCATGGCTTCGAGCACCACCAGCCCTAGTCCTTCCATGTCACCATCATCAGATTCGATAAATGGAAAAACACAAAGCGCTGATTGCAACAACAATTTTGAGAGGTGTTCATGATCCAAACTGCCCGAAAATGTTACTTGACCCTGAATGCACAGTTCTACAGCCAGGTTTTTAAGGCTTTCTTCTTCGGGTCCATAGCCCGCGATTACCAGTTCAAATTTATTTTTCTGACCGTTTAATTGCGCCAACGCTTTAAGTAAATACGCAACCCCTTTTTTCTTTACCAGCCGACCAGCAAATAGAATTTGTTTTTCATTTTTCTTTGCCGTTTTATCCGGAGTGAACACAGTAGCAAGATCGACGCCCATGGGGCAGACCGAGATACGATCACTGTTAATATCAAACGATTTCTGCGCATAATTGGCCATGGCATTACTGACAACACAAAACTGCGTGCATGAATTTATTAATTTACGTTTTAGGTATCGAAATAGATTATTCCGGTAACCATATAAATCGCCGCCGTGCGCGGTGGTAACAACGGGTATTTTGTTTTTTATAAATACCTGGGATCCTAAGGCTGACAAGGTTTGGGGGAGAAGCCAGTGCGCGTGGATTACCGTAGGCTTGCAGGATTGAATCGTTTTTCTTGTGGCCAGTAATTGCGCCAGAATAAATAAAGGCACCAGCAACCAGGCCAGGGGTTTAGATTTTAATGTGTTTGGGATGCCGCCGGTTTCGGATAGTATTTCCAGAAACCTGGGCGCATAGCGAAATCGTATAACTCGAATGCCACGATAATATTCCTCGCTGGATGCGCCTGGCCGGTTTTGGGTCAATACTACAATATTAAATTTGTCTTTCAGTTCCAGACATAATTCTGCAACAAATCGCGGTTCATGATCTCCGTCCTCGCGGGGAAATGTCGAGGTGAGAACAAGAACGGTGGGCTTTGTATCCAATTTGTATTGCAGAAAATCGAAGACTAGTCGTCGTCAGAATCGATGGCATTTTTTTGATTTTGATCGGTGTTCGATGCCTGATAGTGTAAAGATGAGATTTGTTCTGAGATGATGCCAATTAGGAATACAAATAGCGAAGCCAGAAATAAGACCGCACTCATGTTGGTAAAACGCTGGGCGGTAATATAGGTATAGGCATAATAGCCTGCGCCAGTAATAAATATGAGCAGACTTATAGGAAAAAATAGTCGCATGGGAGAGAATAACGAGCCTACTTTTAAAATGATAAGCAAAAATCGCGAACCATCTCTGAATGGACTGATATTGCTCTTGCCAGAACGTTGTTGGGCTTCAATTGGAATATACGTTGTAGGATAGCCCGAACGCAAAAATGCCATCGTAATGGTTGTCGGATAAGAAAACCCATTGGGTAGCAAATACAGGAACTGGCGAAATTTATCAGCATTAACGGCGCGAAAACCCGAAGTCAGATCATCAATTTTTCTGCCGGTCATTAAGGATGCCATTTTGTTGTAGATCGTATTTGCCAACCTACGGTAGATCGACGCCTGGGACGTCGGTTTTCTTGCGCCGATGACCATGTCGAATCCTTGATACAGTTTTTCCAGCAGTCTGGGTATGTCCGAAGGGCTGTGTTGGCCGTCAGCATCCATGAATACCAGTATTTCTCCAGTAGCGGCCCGGGCACCGCTTTTGACTGCAGCACCGTTTCCCATGGAATAGGGGTGATTCACAACCCGATTTGCATGTTTCTCCGCAATCTTTTGGGTGTCATCTGTTGATCCATCATTTACTACTACAAGCTCAGGCTCTGGCAGAGCTGATTTAATTTCGGCCAGAAGCTCAGGCAATCCAGCGCTTTCATTTTTCGCCGGAAGAATTATGCTAATTGTTTTGCTCACGTCTACAACTGACCCCATTTGAATTAATTCTTTGATGCCGATCATACCGTTATTGTCGAACAAATGAAAAAGTGACAATTATTGTCATAAATTGACAAAAATTTTAACTTAAATTGATATGTTGTTGTATTTTAAGCGTTAATCTAAACCCGGGTTAATCAATTTTAATTTAAATTCAAATCTAAAACCCCAGTATTATCAATCAGTTATCATATTAAGGCTTTTGGTTGGCACGGTAATTGCTAAGTTACTAGGTACATTAGGAATTGTCCTATTGAATCCTTTACTAATAACCAAGCTCTCGAGGCTAAAAATCATGAAAACTGAAAACAAAAAACAGGGTGGTTTTACCCTGATCGAATTGATGATTGTAATAACGATCATTGGTATTTTGGCATCCATTGCGGTACCCGCCTATCGTGAATACACGATTAGGGCTCGTGTTGCAGAATGCGCTTCATTGTATTCACCTATCAAAACCGACACGTCACTTGTATATAGTGAAACAGGTAATTTACCTGGCGGTCTAGAGGACTTGCCAAGAACATCAAATACCACAACCGACTTCGATGGCGACTATGTTGAGAGCATTGATGTTGCTGGTGATGTCGGTCTTGGACTTGCAAACACGGTATCTACTGTTTCATGCCAACTTCAAACGTCCACTGATCTGGGTCTTGCTACTGGGACAATATTGACTTTTGTTGGAACGGCGACGAGCCAACGGGTGAATTGGAGGATCAGTGCACCTGCTGTTAACGGCACGCCTTCTCAATATTGGCCAAACGACGAATAAAACACATAAAGAAAAAAAGTTTAAGCGCCAAATTTAATAGCTATCGACCCTCGCTGCTTAGGCAGCGGGGGTTTTTTTTGCTTAAAATCCCCTTAAATTAAAATTACCTTTAGTTGAAATGGCCACACGTATCGCCCAGGGATTTTCCAAGTCGACCATCATTATGTTAATGCTGGTTTGCCTTGCCATAACCGTGATTTTGTATTCTGCTGGGCTAAGCGGCGGATTGGGATTCGATGATGCTCATGTAATAGAAAATAATCCATTTATCAAAATTAATGAAATAACAATTTATGCATTATCCCAGGCAGCGAACTCTTTTGCTGCTGGCGGCCGTGAGCTGAGCATGTTGAGTTTCGCCTTCAACTACTATTTTTTTGGTGACTCGGTATGGTGGTTTAAATTTGTCAATTTAATTATTCATTGCGCAAACGGGGCGGGCTTATTCTTTTTTGCGCGTCGTTTGATAGTTCAATCCAACAACGTACTTTCAACTTCATCTCAGAGCAATCTAAGGCAATTTATTCCATTGGTTGCTACAGGATTGTGGTTGGTCCATCCGATTAATCTTGTACCGGTATTGTATGTTAGTCAGAGAATGGCGCTTCTGTCATCTTTTTTTATTATTTATGGACTGTTGTTATACGTGGTTATTCGGAACAGTACCCACACCAGCGCTCGACGGCTTATTTATATTTTCATTGGGCTGGGGGCATTTATGCTTCTAGGCTTTAAATGTAAGGAAAATGCCATTCTACTTCCTGTATATGCATTAATTCTGGAAGTTGCGATTTTTAAGTTCCAAACCAATAATCAAAAAGACAAATTAATTATCGGTCTATTTGCCGTGGGCATTGCAATTGCCGTCGTTTTGATTGGTTACAAATTCTGGCATCAACCCAACTGGATAGTTTCCGGATACAACGGCCGGTTTTTTTCCCTGGATGAAAGGATATTCACTCAGTTTCGGGCCCTGGTATTCTATATCTACCAGATTCTAGTTCCGTCAAATAGTCAATTGAGTTTGTGGCACGACGATTTCGGTTTGTCGAAAGGGTTGTTCTCACCAATTTCGACGTTCTATTCCATTCTAACCCTTTCAGGGCTAATGCTTGGTGCGTTAATTCTGATCAAAAAAATGCCCTTGTTTACATTGGGCGTCTTGTGGTTTTTTGTGTCCCATAGTTTAGAGTCGACCATTATTCCCCTGGAGTTAGTGCATGAACATCGGAATTATTTGGCAAGCTTTGGGATTTTGTTGGGGTTAGTTGTCATTGTAGCGGAGGCACTAAATAGAAAATCCACCGCTTTCTTTTTGCTATGTGCGGGGCTTTTTTGTGCTTATTCATTTGTGTTATACGAAAGATCAAATATCTGGTCCAATGATTATGTACATGCAAAATACGAAGCAGAAAATAGACCAAATTCTGCGGCAGCTACGTTTAATTTAGGAAAACTATATTATATCTCTGCTATGGAAGGCGCATCAGGCTGGGAGACTATAGGACGTAACATAATTACCCGATCGATTCAAAATGATCATTATACAATCGCCCCCGATTTACTAATGGTGTTACTCAGCGAACACCCAAACATCGAATACGAAAATACATGGATCAATTCAGCCATTGATAAACTCAGAAAATACCCGTTTATGGCGCCAAGCAAAGCTGCTCTACAGGGGTTTATGCAATGCCTTGCCGACGAACAATGCCAGATACCCAGAAGCGATGCGGAGCGTTTGTTTCAGATTGCCCTGGATTCTGGCAATGTAAACCTTATGACTACCGCAGCGAACTACTACGCCTTAGTTGAAAAAGACATTGTTAAAGCGGAACAAACTTTCAAAAAAATTATAAGTCGGCGTAAAAACGCTGCGTCTTCCTGGGTAACCTATATTCACTTTCTAATTCATCAAGAAGATATTCAAGCCGCTTGTACAACTTATGCTGAATTTATAAATAAAGTTCAAAAAAATGATTTCGAAAAAATTAATCTCCAGGCAAAAAGTATCGAGTATTTTGAAGAAAGATTAAAAGCGTGCTAGATCGTTGCTTTAGTTGGAATTAATTCCAAGTTTCTTGATCCGATATCGAAGTGACCGAAAAGTTGTTCCCAGAGCTTCTGCTGCGGCAGTAATGTTTCCATTTGATTCTTCCAGGGCTTGTTTGATTCTGTCTATTTCGATTTGAATAACATGCTCATCAATGGAGAGTTCTGAATACAATTGTTCTGAGTATTGTTCCTCGGTATCATCTGAAGGCTCACTATTTTTTTCCTGTTGTGGCAGGATAATATCCGTCTTTTTTATAACTAAACCATCTTTGAGTGCAATGGTCCTTTCCAGAATATTTTCAAGTTCGCGAATATTACCCGGGAAATGATATCCACAAAGAGCTTCGAGGGCATCGTTGTCTATTTTTGGAATCTCGTCCTCAGGCGAAGACAGTTTTTCAATTATTTGATTGACCAGCAAAGGGATATCTGAACTTCTGTTTCTTAATGAAGGTGCATGTATGGGAATAACATTGATGCGATAATAAAAATCTTCCCTGAATTGCCCCGATTCAATCATTTCATTGAGATTTTTGTTGGTAGCGCTCATTAATCTGACATCAATAGATTTTTCTTCGATATCTCCAACAGCGCGGATTTTTTTCTCCTGAATAGCACGCAATAGTTTTACCTGAAGTTCCGGTGACAAATCACCAATTTCATCCAGAAATAACGTCCCGCCATGGGCTGCGCGAAACAGGCCTTCGGTGTCCTGGTGGGCGCCGGTAAAACTACCTTTTTTATGGCCAAAAAATTCGCTTTCCATGAGTTCTCTGGGTATGGCGCCGCAATTAACCGCAACAAATGGTGATGCATGTCGCGGGCCGCTTTGATGAATTAATCTTGCAATGACTTCTTTCCCTGTGCCTGTTTCGCCGCTGATATGAATCGGCGCCTGGTTGCGCGAAACCTTCGCAATTAATTGGCGAATGTTTTGTATTGATTCGGATTGGCCAACTAAAATCTGGGCGGTTTCATCAGATGGCTGAGGATCAGAATCCACCTTTACCCGCAGGGCGGTTTCCACCAGACGCTCGAGCTGTTCTACTTCGATGGGTTTGGAAACATAATCGAAAGCCCCGGATTTTAGCGCTTCGACGGCGGTTTTAGGGTCGCCAAAAGCGGTGATGACTGCAATGGGTGTTTGCCGATTCTGGTTCTGGATGTGTTTGATAATTTCCAGTCCTGATCCATCGGGTAAACGCAGGTCGGTCAAACATAATTCAAATTCCTGCTGGTC
The DNA here is from genome assembly GCA_965237725.1 of Candidatus Spongiihabitans sp. Taxonomy (GTDB): domain Bacteria; phylum Pseudomonadota; class Gammaproteobacteria; order Arenicellales; family Poriferihabitantaceae. Next base: position 1,424,196 of record OZ250151.1, on the reverse strand, counting down.
TAGTTTTCTACGGGCAGTTTCGACATTGGATGCCTTAACCGATGCCACACCCATGCGCCGCAGAGATATTGAAAGTAGCGACAGTAAATCGGGTTCGTCATCAATTATCAATGCGGTGGGTTTTGTTGCCATGATTAATTATCTTGTAAAAGAAAAGATATTCGAAATCCGTGTTTGCTCGGATCATTAAAGTATTCGATATTGGCTCCATTCAAACTACAGAATTCTCTGGAAAGGAACAATCCCAGCCCAGTACTTCTGGAGTCAGTGGTGTAAAACGGCTCAAATAAATTATCCACCTGATCGTCGGGAATTGTTGCGCCGTTGTTCATGATATCAAGATAAGGTATGGCCAATTCGTCGTAGCCGGTTTGAAAAGTTATTTCAAGATTCTGATCAGGTACACGCGCGTATTTTAAACTGTTCTGACACAGATTGGTTATGATCTGCTCTAACTGGGTGGGGTCAAAATAAATATCAATGGGCTCTCCGGAATAACGTAAAGCGACCTGCTCGTCGCCGATACTTTGTTGAAAGGTTGCAATATAGTCCGTCAGCCAGGTTTTTATGTGAATTTCTTTTTGCTGAACTTTTCCGGGGCGACTTCTTTCCAGTATGGATTCCACAATGTTGTTGATACGTTTAGTATGGCTTCGAATTATTTCAATCAGGTCGTTGTTTTCGAGATTTTCTTTATCAGGCTGAATTAATTGTGCCGCATGATTTATCGCATTTAATGGATTTCGAATTTCGTGGGATATGGCACTGGCAAATCGGCCCACAGAAGACAATTTGGATTTCTGGATCTTCCTCGAAAGAGTTGTCCGATCTTCAATATAAATTAACATCCCACTGCGCAATGGCACCGAATTTAAGGCCAACACCTTGTCCTTATGGTGAAAATTGAAATTTTTACTTCTGCTGTTCGTGATATGTTGATCAAGTAGTTCAGCAAATTTTCCGGTTATTTTGGAGCCTACGATGTATTCTCCGATTAATTCCCGTGCATAGTTATTGATCAGTTTAATATTGAGCCGGTCATCCAAGAAAAGAAGGCCTACTTCGAGATGATCAACCACTAATTGATTTATGTCATCCAGATCAGCCAGATCTAGTTCCTGTTGTTCCAGCACGCCCTGAACCACACGGGTGCGTTTGGCAATTCTGCTTACAATTAATACGATTGCAAAAAAAGTGAACGCGGTTAATGCAGTGACATAAAAATGATCAAGAGAGATTTCTCCTCGCAGTAACTCGAGGGAATCTCGGGCATACATAACGAAGGTTGCGATAACCGCATAGGCCATGGCGGTTTTTGTTCGAAATATAACTGCTGTGGCTGCTACCGTAGTGATGTAAAAAACAATGATGTTTGACTCGTGAAGCTCGTGAGAAAAAGTCAAAATGCTAATGAATCCCAGATCCATCAGAAACAAGATATGTGCCTGGATATGAATTTCAGGTGATTGTCTTTTAATATTTATAAATCCAACGATAGACACCACGGCAAATCCGATTGTGGTGAATATCAGGGTCCAGCTTTCATATCCCAATGTGTGTTCGGTGAAATCGGGTGATGCTAGTGCAATTAATACCAGCGCAAGTCCCAGTCGATAAATATTGTAATAAGTGAGTAATTCCCAGCCCTCATCACCGCTCCAGACATTGGCTGCCCGGACAAGGTGGAATTTGCTATCAGTGTGCGCCATTGTTTAATCAGATAAGGAACCACTGAACAGGTCTGGGCGAATCAAGTTGCCACTTAAAATGGCACTGGGTAAAATGATCAAGATCAAGGCAAAAAATTGGTGAAATAACAGGGCCCAAACAATCACTTGGGAGAGATTTTTTAAAGTGGATATTGCCACGCGATAGTTTGGGTTTGGACTCAATTTGATCGGTCATGACTTGTTCAGAGGTTCCCTAGTTTAAGTTTTTGCAATTGCCCAAACGCTAATTTTTTCAATCCCGGATCGTTTTAGCGCCCTGGCTGCAGAATTAACCGTGCTGCCGCTGGTTACCACATCATCGAGCAAGGCGACGTGAGTAACGGTCTGGTTTGGTTTGGCAGAAAATGCGTGTTTCATGTTTTCAATTCTCATTTTTTCACTGAGTCCAGTCTGGGTCGCTGTGTTTTTAATTCTTTTCAATATATCGTTGCATACCGGGATATTCAGCATTCGTCCTGCAAATCGGGCAATTTCAGATGCCTGATTGAAGCCACGCTGACAAATCTTTTTTCTGTGTAGGGGCATGGGTATAATCATTTGCGGGATTGCGCCGGCATTTTTGATTGCCCAAAGCGATAACATTTTTGCCAGTGCCACAGCGTTCACCAGTTGACTGTTATATTTTAATTCCTGTATGCATTGAGATACAGGAGAATCGTATCTAAATGGTATCATTGCATTGATATAGTTTGGAGGCTGGCTCTGACAGCGGCCACATATTCCGGGGCTGTTTAGGGCGGTGCCGCATATTTCGCATGGGCAGTGCGTCCACGGCAGTAAAATTTGACATTTCCCGCAAAATCCAAGATTGGTTATGCAATGACAAAGCGCACATTTTTCTGGAAATAAAAAGTCGATGGAACGTGTGCATGCTGCCCCCAGTCTGGTTGATAAATTCATCCTTAACACCCCATTGGTCAATCCTTGAACAAGCTATTGAAACTTGAACTGAACAAAATCGCAAGGGCTCGGCGTAAATATTCTGAAAACACCGGCATCATGGATTACCTGCTGTCACCCATTCGCCGGGAGCTGGAGCAACGGTATGGTGGTGAGCAAGCACCATTTTCCACACCACTGGTGATTGACTTCGACAATGGTGATATCCAGCTAAAAGATTCGAATGACATTCATCGCGTTTCCGTTCTGGAAATGCAAAATCGGGATTCTCGAATACTTTCTGGTATTCCGGATCATTCTGTTGATATTGTTGTGGTCAACCTGCAGACCTCGTGGCTGGATTTCGAAGATCTGGCTACTGCGGTGCAGCGTGTTCTGGAGCCGGGAGGTGTATTTTATTTTTCTGCTTTTGGACCAGACACGCTTTATGAAGTGAATGCAGCCTGGGCTGCAACGGACACATTTCCCCATGTTCATCCTTTCCCGGACATGCATCACCTCGGCGATACCCTGGTTGCCACGGGTTTCACCAATCCCATTGTGGATGCCGACTGGATAACCATTGATTACCCCGATGTTGATGTTTTGCTTCAGGATTTAAAGCTCGAAGGGTTTACCAATTGTCACCCTGAACGTCGTAAGACTTTGACTGGACGTCATCGATTTCAGCGTTTTCGAGACGCAATGAATGAAAAATTTGTCCAGGATGGTGAGTTAAAAACGACTTGGGAATTTATTTACGGATTCGCGCGGGCGCCAGAAACTAGCAATGGTTCAATTCGAGTGACGCCGCCATCGATGAAATCCATGTCATCCATGGATGACATGGAATGATCCGATCACTAATACACTCAAGGCGTTTACCTGATGGCGGGCCTATTGACGATGACTTGGCGCGTTTATCGGAATGCCGCTGTTCATGATCCCCTGGAAGACCTCCAGAGCGATGTATTCGTCACTTTGTGGCGCATAGGGCGCAGCACCCGCCTGGACCATACAGCTGGCATAACGACGATGAATGGTGCCCCAGGGATTTGCCTTACCATAGTTTTGGCCACCATTCTCTCCACCGTCTTTTGAATAGGCCCAGGCTTTACGAAATACTGGAAACCCCGTGGTTTGGCCCAACCCCGGGCTTAAAACATCGCCGCGCATGCTGTTCCCAGCATTATGGACGTGGCAACTTGCGCAGGAAAAATCATGTTGCCCGCGTTTGGCCCAGTAAAATTGCTGGCCTTTCCGGTAAATGGCACGCATTCCTTCTTCACTATAGTTCACCGCCATGGGTTGGTCGTTGGATTTTTCCCGGAACACGGCAATCAGTCGCGCAAGTTTCGCCGAGTCCAGATCAAGTGCGTCTTGTTTGTGTTGTTTCAGACAACTGTTAATAGTTCCTGCAATGGTGTGGGCCCCACCGTCGCGATAATACGGATATTCATTTGCAGGGGGTTTGTCGTCAAAACATTGATCGAATCCACGGTCATTTGCAAATGCGGTATTCCATTGTTCACGGGCAATCTGCATTTCCATTTCATAAGGTGGAAAACCATTCAGCAATGACCAGTTTGCTTTTCGGTGGGTATATTGGGGCAGTGCATTGACGCCGTTATTAAATTCCGAAATTCCAATTCCTGGAAAGCGTTGTAGGAAATAGTTTTGATAGGCATCGATATCGGCTTCGAGTTGGGCAATGGATGGGATAATTTCACCCTCATCACTATGCACACTGGGGCCATACAAAATCCCAAACAGAATTAGTATTCGGACAAATCGATTTTTCAAATTCATACCACCGTCTGAACTGATCCATAATTCATCATCGAATCCATCCACTTTACGGTAATTTTGTCTCCAGGTTCGAGTTGTTTGAGATGAATGCCAACGATGGGATTTGCTGACATGTTCGGACCCAGATTCATCCCGGCGACAACATTATCGTTAACATAAAAAGTCATTGCGCTTATAAACCATTTTGAGAATTCACTATTAATTACAACCGGATGTTTCACCGTGCATACAACATCGTAGCCATCTTTGACCCTGGAGACCTTTACCAATGACGGAAAATTCATCATCAAATAAATCTGTCAGTTCTCATATCCCGATGCGGACAACCGTATAAAACGCGATGCTCGGAATACCTGGTTCTGTTTGAATACAAAACATGAAAAATATGAAGAACTATGCATCTGCAGTGTGCCCATCATGACTGGATCCGAATCAATAAATTCATCCATCACTATGACAAGGGGTTGTGGATTGTTATCAATCATCACCGCAATTTTTTCGGCGCCTTTGGCCGATACTCGAAAGGGCACAAAGGCATGGTGTTCCGCTTCTATGGGAACCTGAATATTGATGCTGGCATCTTCTCCCCACTCCCGGGTGCCAAATAGATGAAACAATGCTTCTTCCATCGAGTTTGATTTATAGGCTGCTGATGGGATGGCCGCTGAAGACGGCGCTGAGAATACGCCAGCAATGGAAGCGGCGAGCATGCCAATGCTGCCTTTCAATGTCCATTGGTTGAATTTCCGACGGCGCATAATATTATTCTTATATAACAAGGATTATAAAGTTTGTAGAAATTTGATGATCAAATCAATTTCGCTTCTTGTCAAAATGCCGTGTTTGCCGTATAGCGGCATAAATGTCTGGGGATTCTCAATGGAAGGGTCACTGATTAAATTTCTCAATGCAAGTTTATTTCGATAACGGGTAGAAATATCATGAAGCAGAGGCCCAATATTTCCGGCAGCAGCCAGGTCATTTGGAAAATTAGAAATCGCTATACTGTGACAGGCCAGACAATTTCCCCGGTCATGGTCGATGAATAAACACCAGCCCTCGATTTCAGGTGCTGGTTTATTTTCCTGATCCCATAACATCCGGCATTGATTTATTGATGGCAAATCGGACTGGCCATAAGCTGTGGCAGAACCCAGCAGCGCCAGCGTCAATACCGCGACCAGGGATAATCTTCGATGATGAAATTTTGGTAACAGCCTCAAGGTTTTAACAGCGCGATCGGAAAATTCAATTGTAGTCGTAGAAAAAATGGGGTTGTAGTGTTTGGATAAGCGACAATCAACCTTTATTTATTTTTTTCTGCAGAACCAGTTTATCTTCGAGCTCAATTTTGCGCGCATTAATGCTGGTGGCTAAATAACCTTCATCGCCGGATTCGCGCAATGCCAGTTTTAGTGATTCGATGGCAGCAGTGTAACTTCCCAGAATGGCCTGATATTCTGCATCGGCCTGATGTGCTTCCGCCAGGCTGCCGAGGTCTGCGTTTGCCCTGGATAGTAACCTGTAAAATATATACAGATCGGGGTGTCGGCGAATTTGATAGCGAATGGTTTTTTTCGCAAGTTCGGGCTGTTTGTTTGTCAGTAGTGCATTGGCCAGGTGATAGTTGAGATATACCTTTGCGGGATTCGCAGCGATCAATGATTCATATCGCATGATCCCATCTGCAATGTGATTATCTGCCATTTCAATCTGTGCCATAGTTGATTGGATCCAGGGATGGTTGGGATATTTTTCTACTAGCGGTTTGAGTGCCGATTGGGCTTTTTCATATTGCCGGGATTTTCTATAACTCAGCGCCATTCCAAACATTCCGGCATCTTTAATCACACCCTCGCCAGTTTCGATTTGGGTCTGAAAGAATATTTCCGGATCATCCCTGCGGTCGGTATAAAGTGCACGAATCTTTGCTTTGGCAAGATGAAATTCGAAACTGCTGGCATGGGGTTGTGAGGCATATTCGCTGGCCCGTGCTTCAGATTCAGATACCCGGGTATAGGACAATGGATGGGTTCGTAAAAACTCCGGGATTTCGGTATTGTCATGACGGGTATAGCGTTCAAGCTTGCTAAAAAATCCAGCCATGGCCGTTGGATCATAATTGGCTTCAGCTAACAGCTGTATTCCAATGGCGTCAGCTTCCTTTTCAAAACCACGGGTATAGGCCAATCGATTTGATTCGATTGTTGCGGTGGTAGCCGTCAGTCCAGCGAGACCCGCCTGGCCACCAATTAAAATTGAACCGATAATAGCGGCAATAGTCGGCAGTTTGTTTTGGTTGGCCTGGGCGACTAAACGGGGTAAATGTCTTTGGGTTAAGTGGGCAATTTCATGTCCCACAACCGATGCCAGTTCGCTTTCAGTATCGGTGGTTAAAATTAGTCCGGTATGGAAAGTGATGTATCCTCCGGGCACGGCAAACGCATTTAAGCTGTTGTCCTTGATTAGATGAAAGGTCAGTGGCGTACCGCGCAGGTCTGCAGATGCGCCCACCTCGTCACCCACCGACTGTAAATAATCCTGCAGTTCATAATCATCCACGAAATACTTGTGGCCAATCAGATGACGAAAAAACTCTTTACCAATTTCTTCCTCTTGGCTTGGATTTAGGTATTGGCCCGCGCTATTGCCCAGTTCAGGCAGGTCGTTGGTCTGGGAAATGGCTGTTGTATTGACCAACGACATGGATACTGCAAGTAAGCCACAGAATATAGTTGTGTGGGAAAGCTGGAGCATTTTTTGGATTTGAGCCATTGCCGGCATAGTCTGGATTATTTTATACGGTTTATGGGGTTTTCGTCAGTGTTTGGCAGGCTTTTATATAATTGCAAACATAACAGAATTGAAGTGCGATACCGCCGTATCTTAATGATATGGTACCCAATAAAACTGTAAATGAGCTGAATTTTCCCCCATAATTTTCCCCACGAATTTTACACAATGTTTTCGGCGACCCCAAATTAGATAATAACGTCTTGGAATGCCAGGTTCTGTTAAAGTTCTGTAACAATATGAAATTTATTCGAAAACCTAACGCTTTAAGATTTTGAAGGCGACTTTGCAAAACTACACTACTTTAATTTCTGTTGATAAATTGGCCGTAGCATTGGCCGTTAACAGCGCCGATAAGCCGCTGATTATATTCGACTGCCGGTTTTCTCTGGCTGATTCAGGGCAGGGCAGCGTATTGTACGATGAAGGGCATATTGAAGGTGCTATTTACGCCCATCTGGATAATGATCTTGCTGGTGAAATCACCCCTGAAACCGGCAGGCATCCGTTGCCGGGAATCGGAGATTTTATAGCGCGACTGGGAATATGGGGTGTGACCAGTCAATCTCAGGTTGTAGTCTACGACGACGCTGGCGGTGCCATTGCGGCGCGTTTATGGTGGATGTTGAAATGGGTGGGGCACCAAAAGGTTGCACTGCTCGATGGCGGCTATTCCGGCTGGGTAGACGCTAAAAACCCGATTTCGACGGCGCCGCGTACTATCAGTGAATACGGATCAACCGATAAATTTATCCCTAAAGTGGATAATCAATTACAAATTGAATTACCCGAGCTGGTTGGGTTGTTGGATGAAGCCAAGATTAATTTATTTGATGCCAGGGCTAAACCCCGATTCCATGGCGAACATGAGCCCATCGATCCGGTTGCTGGGCACATTCCAGGGGCAATAAATCTGCCATTGGAGCTGAATCTGGAAGCCGGTGGTAAATTCAAATCAGCTTCCGAGCTGAAAAACTATTTCCAGGATGTTTTAGGAGAATTAAATCATGCTGAAAATCCAGTGGCGCATATGTGTGGATCCGGGGTGACCGCATGCCATAACATTCTCGCCATGGAAATTGCAGGCATAGGCAACACGCGACTTTATGTGGGTTCGTGGAGCGAATGGATTAGGGACCCTAAACGGCCCGTGTCAAACTGAAGTTATTGCAGAAAATCCTCAGCACCAGCTCGACTCCACTGGGCAGACTGTACCCGCCAGACTTGATCGAATTCGAAACTGACTTTAAAGCGCATTAAATCTGCGCGCAACCCAATCAGCGATTGCGCAGACTCGATGGGTTGACCCGCCATGGCCACCAGAATGACCGCTTCAGCATACTGATCATTTGTAATATCGATCTGTGTAATATGTTTATAAATATGTAGCTCTCTGTTTCTGAGAATATGTAATCGGGCGATATTCTTTATATCATCCCGGTTTCGGGATTTTGAATCCTGATATTGAGGAGAAATATATTCCATGAACTGGCTCAAGTCTTTTTTCTCAACCGCAGTTTCCATGGTGGTCAGGGTTTCCCGGAATAATTCGTCTGGGGTTATGTCTTCACCGCATCCGTTTAGTCCGGTAGAAATAAGTACTATCAGGCAAACAATACCTAAACTTCGGTCGAATGATAATGCTTTAAAAAATTTCATCACACGGATGAAAATAGTTTTAGCTGATCGTCTCGACACCAGAGTCGGTTCCGAGCAGCAGCACATCTGCACCACGTAAAGCAAACAGCCCTACCGTCACTACCCCCGGAATCTGGTTGATCTGCCGTTCCATTTCCACTGGGTTTTCTATATCAAGATTGCGTATGTCGACGATGACATTGCCATTGTCGGTTACGAAATCGCTGCGCAACTGGGGTTGCCCACCCAGTTTCACCAGTTCCCGGGAGACCATGCTCTGAGCCATGGGTATGACCTCTATTGGTAGTGGAAATTTACCCAACCGATCCACCAGCTTGCTCTGATCTGCTATACAGACAAATTTCTCGCAACAATGGGCTACAATTTTTTCCCGGGTGAGGGCACCACCACCACCCTTGATTAGATGCAAATGTTTTGTCGCTTCGTCAGCGCCGTCGACATAAAGCGGCATTGTTCCCATCTGGCCGAGTTGCATCACCGCAATACCATGGCCGCGTAATCGCTCAGCAGTAGCTTCTGAACTCGCTACGGTGCCATCGAGCTTACCTTTGACACCAGCCAGTGCATCGATGAAATAATTTGCGGTTGAGCCCGTCCCCACACCAACGACATCGCCATTTTGGACGTATTCCAGTGCGGCTTCCGCGGCCGCCTTTTTTTGAGCATCAGACATAATTTTTCCAGGGGTTAGCGTATCAATTTTAATTGCGACGACATTTAAAAAAGCGAAGCACTAAGTTCACTTACCGCCTTTAACATTTCGGGGTCGTCGGTCAAGGTTTCAGATATTGCGCCACGACAGGCTTCCCGGGGGTCGATGCCGCTGACCATTAGTTTTGCCGCGTGTACCAGCAAACGCGTACTTGCGCCTTCTTCCAGGCCGCTGCCTTTGAGGTTGCGCGTCATCCGGGCGTACTTGACCAACCGCGCTGCCATTTCATCATCCAGACCTGATTCTTTGACGATGATTTCGGCTTCAAGGTCTGCAGCGGGATAGTCAAATTCGATGGAAACAAATCGCTGTCGGGTACTTTGCTTGAGGTCTTTAAGAACACTTTGATAGCCTGGATTGTAGGAAATAGCCAGACAAAACTCAGGGGGTGCGACCAGCAGCTCGCCAGTTTTTTCGATGGGCAATGCCCGACGATTATCAGCCAATGGATGAATTACAACCGTGGTGTCCTTTCTTGCTTCAACAATTTCATCGAGATAACAGATACCGCCGCCACGTACCGCTCGGCTCAACGGGCCATCCGCCCATTTTGTCTCTCCACCGACAATAAGATACCGTCCAACCAGATCTGCGGCAGTTAAATCATCATGACAGGATACCGTAATTAACGGCCTATGCAGTCGCCATGCCATGTATTCCATAAACCGGGTTTTGCCACATCCCGTTGGGCCTTTTAGTAAAATCGGGATACGGTTTTTATAGGCGGCTTCAAAAATTTCGATCTCATTGGCCTGAGTCGCAAAGTACGGCTCATCGGGGATGGTATATTCGCTCAGTGCTGTGGCGGCGTTCTGTTTGGCATTCATAGTGCTTCGTTATGCAACAAAATGGGTTTCAAGTTGCGGAGTTTATCATTTTACCCAATGCATTGAATTGGCAAAGTTCGGGAATAAATATCGAATTGATACAACCTTCTCCGGGGAGATATTGGTAGAATCACACGATACAATTGTAGTAGATATGCAAGTCGACTTTCTGAAATTATTGATGAGACTAGAAATATGATAAAAACCAAACTATTTTGGGGTCTGGGGTTTATGTTGGCCGTTCAAAGTCCCAATACTTACGCTTACCTCGATCCCGGTACAGGCAGCATGATTATTCAGGGGATAGTTGGGGGGATAGCAGCGTTAATGGCGACAGGAGCAATATACTGGCAAAGAATCAAATCATTTTTTAGTCGATCAGATAAAGAAAGCACAAATAATGAAGCCACAAATAATGAACAAGGGGCATCGAATGAGGGGGGCGAAAGTTAGGCTGTTGTAACCTAGTATTCCAAATCATTATATTTATTCGTGGATAAAAAATGGCTGTCGCGGGACAAGGGGTCATACCGCGATCCTGCTGGGCACATCTATCATTGTGACAATCGCATATTTAGAACGATCACAACAAAAGGTATCGATGACTACAGGGCATTGAAGGGGGCATTTCTTGATCAGTTGGTCGAGGAAAGATGGATTGTCAATACCAGTGAAGTCTCCACTGGCGAATTTGAAGTTAATGAAGAATTCGTTTATTTACTCGAACATGAAAAATTGCCTTTTATCTCATACCCATATGAGTGGTCATTTAATCAGCTAAAAAGCGCGGCGATTTTTCACTTAAGCTTTCATCTAAAACTGCTCGATAATGGTTTTACTTTGAAGGATGCATCAGCTTACAACATACAATTTTCAAATAGAAAACCAATATTCATAGATTTTCTTTCCATAAAAAAGTATCGGGTCGGGGAATTCTGGGAGGGTCAAAAACAATTTACCGAACAGTTTTTGATTCCATTGTTGCTTTCAGCCGAGTTTGGGATTGCTCATAATAGTTGGTATCGGGGAAATCTCGAAGGTATCAGCGCAACTGATTTTGTTGCCTTGTTGCCCTGGTTTAGCAAGTATACCCTCAAGCGTTATCTGTATATTACGTTGCCTGAAAAAATGCAGCAAAAAAACATTGGTGCTTCAGAAAATCAATTAAAACAGAAAATTTCAAATAAGTCGCTTTCCCTGGCCGGGTATAAGGGCATCCTAAAACAGTTAAGAAACTGGATAAAAAACCTCGAATATAAACAAACCAGAGCGACCAACTGGGGCACTTATAGTATTTCCAATACCTATTCTGAAAACGAGAATAAATTAAAGCGGGAATTTATAGTTGACCAGGTCAGGATTGCGGGATCGCAGACTGTAGCAGACCTGGGGTGTAATACCGGGGAATTTTCCAGAGCCGCGTTTGAAGGCGGCGCCAAACGTGTTGTTGGTTTTGACTTTGACACTATTGCAATCAACAACGCGTATATTCAATTTCAGGGGAGTTCCAATGATTTTCTTCCATTGTTTATGGATGCAACCAATCCGAGTCCGAACCTGGGTTGGAATAATACGGAAAGATTGGCATTAAGCGCCAGGCTTAAAGTGGATTTTGTCATAGCCCTGGCTTTTATACACCATCTCGCCATTGCCAGAAATATTTTTCTCGATGAAGCTGTTCAGTGGATTGTTAGTATAGCGCCTCACGGAATTATTGAATTTGTTGAAAAATCAGATACAACGGTACAGATTATGTTATCTATGAGAGATGATTTATTCCATAACTATACCAGAGAAAACTTTGAAACAGCCTTATCCAGATGCACTACATTGTTTCAGCAGGAATCGATCACAAAATCAGGCAGAATATTGTATCGATATTTTCGAGACCCGCCTAAAAATTCGCCTGGGAATTAGCCTGAAATTTTGTCGGTTGGCCTATGCAGTTTAAGTCAGGGCTGAAACCCCATGGGTTAAATGCCCTGGCGATATTGCTGCTATGCATCACCCCAGTGGTGTGCGTGTATAACGCCCATCATTATCCATTACTCAGCAACGCATTTTTATTTTTCCTAATCGTTTCAATTGTCATTTCTGTCATGGCATACCTGCTTTGCAGATTTACGATATTCTATTATCTTTTCTTTTTAATCGGAGTTGCGCTGTCGATCAGTTACTTCACCAAGCTAGAGGTTGTTTACGGATTTGGAATTAGCGCATTGTTGGTATTACTACTCAGACAAAAGACGCATATCGTTGTGTTGTTTTCCACCATATCGATAATGGTGAGCAGTTTTTTTATTCCCGCTGAAAACTACCCCAGGTATACGATTCAAAAACATAGCCAAGCCTCAGAGCCAGAAAATGGAGTAGAGAACAGCAAAAAAATCATACGGCAACCCGTATTTCATTTGATTTTCGACGAAGCCACAGGGGTGTCTGGCCTGTCGGGAAATGGAGTGCTCGGGGAAAAAGCAAAAACCAGTTTACTGGAGACGCTGAATAAACACGGGTTTACGACCATTAAGTATGGGTTCAGTACTAGTATGTGGACTCACCATTCGCTTGGACACGTTATAAATCTAGATGAAGTATCCAACGCACAACGCATCGAACAAAAAAAGTTTGGATTTCGAAATCCTGATAATCCTCTGTTTGAAAAGTTGGTTGACAATGGATACGAGGTCAATGTATTTCAGAGCGACTATCTCGATTTTTGTGTTGAATCAGAATCCGTTGTAACAAATTGTTATACATATCCTTCAAATTCGTTGTCCTATTTCAAAGATATCGATTTCGATCCGTTATACGTGACCATACCGTTGACTTTGCAGGAATTGAGTATTTTAAAATTTGTTAACAGTGTTGTCCCCAATACCGTGAACTATCCAATCTATAAAAAACTTCTCGCCTTTGTTGGGCTAAGAATAGATATCCCTCGGGCCTATAGTTCGGTAGCGGAAAAACGGGTTCGTTTCGATTTCCTGGAAAAGATCAAAGCATCTCAGCAAAAATCTAATCAGTACTATTTTATGCATTTTATATACCCACATTTTAGTCACTACCAGAATGAAAACTGCAAGACAAATGAAGATTTTAGTCAGTGGAAAGAGATCAATCGCTGGATTAAGACAACCGGAGAAAACAAAGCGTTGCGAATAAATAACAATGATAGAGAGCGGTTGTTGAATAATTACCATGCCCAATATATCTGTTTTACAAAGACCCTGGACAATTTTTTGGGAGAAATACTGGGGTTGTATCCCGAAGCAACTATAATTGTACACGGCGACCACGGGTCGCGCATAAGCACCCGGTTCATTGATGATAGTAATATTGAGAATTTTTCTTATTTGGATCTGGAAAATTATAATGATCTTTATTCCACTCTGTTGGGGTTCAGAGTTCCCGGGCAAGAACCTAAAGAGCTTGATTGTGCGATGTCCCTGGTAGCGTTTTCCCAGTATGCGTACACAGGGAAAGTTTTACCGAAGGGGCCCAATACGCAACTGATATCGAATAAGCTGTTTGGAGCTATGCCAGGATGTGAACAGGCGCTGCCAAAAGGGCTGAAATTATTACAAAGTGAAATATAATTATGGCGCTGCTTGGGATTTTAAATGCTGACACTGTCTCAGGTATTTTGCCCGATGTAAGCGACCTGATTTGTTTCCGGTTTTAGAAATTTTCTCAATCCATCGATGAATGATAAGTTGCTTTCCGACGAAAACAGGATCAATGCCCTGGCGATATTGCTGCTATGCATCACCCCAGTGGTGTGCGTGTATAACGCCCATCATTATCCATTACTCAGCAACGCATTTTTATTTTTCCTAATCGTTTCAATTGTCATTTCTGTCATGGCATACCTGCTTTGCAGATTTACGATATTCTATTATCTTTTCTTTTTAATCGGAGTTGCGCTGTCGATCAGTTACTTCACCAAGCTAGAGGTTGTTTACGGATTTGGAATTAGCGCATTGTTGGTATTACTACTCAGACAAAAGACGCATATCGTTGTGTTGTTTTCCACCATTTCAATCATGGCGAGTAGTTTTTTTATCCCTGGGGAAATCTATCCCAAATTCACGGTTCAAAATCGTCATCAAACAACTGGGTCAGAAAACACCACAGAAAACAGCACGACAAAAACTCGGCAACCCGTATTTCATTTGATTTTCGACGAAGCCACAGGGGTGTCTGGCCTGTCGGGAAATGGAGTGCTCGGGGAAAAAGCAAAAACCAGTTTACTGGAGACGCTGAATAAACACGGGTTTACGACCATTAAGAACGGGTTCAGTTCAAGTAATAGAACTATTCATTCTCTTGGACATGTCATAAATCTCAGTGAGGTATCTAACGCTCAGCAGGTAAATAATACTCCGAATAGATATCGCTATGCTAATAATCCATTGTTTGAACGATTAACGAGCATCGGATACGAGGTTAACGTGTTTCAGAGTAAGTTTCTTGATTATTGCTCTGGGGAAAAATCGAAGGTAACGACCTGTTATACCTATCCAATCAATTCGTTATCTTATTTCAAAGATGTCGATTTTGATCCTCTGTCGGTAATAGTGCCTATAACGTTAAGAGAACTAGGAATTCTGACTTTTATAAATAGGGTTGTTCCCAATACGGTGAATTACCCGACGTATCAAAAATTACTTTCTATTGTTGGATTGCGAGTCTGGCCTCCGACGTTGGTCGGATCTTTGGCAGAGAAGCGCATTCGAATTCAAATGCTGGAAAGCGCCAAAACAAGTGAGCACCAGGTCAATCAGTACTACTTCGCTCACTTTCTTTACCCGCATCATAATTATTTTCAAGATGAAAATTGTGAGGTGAAGTCGGATTTTAATGATTGGGGAGGCATCGGAGAATGGGTAGACACAACAGAGCAATACAATTCGTTACGTATCGATTCTAATCAGAAGCAAGGGATGTTGAAAAACTACCATGCCCAATATATCTGTTTTACAAAGACCCTGGACAATTTTTTGGGAGAAATAATTGGGTTGTATCCCGAAGCTACGGTAATTGTGCATGGTGATCACGGGTCGCGGATAAGCACTCGGTTCATTGATGATGTTGACATTAAAAACTTTTCTTATTTGGATCTTGAGAATTTTAACGATCTTTATTCCACTCTGTTGGCGTTCAGAATTCCCGGGCAGGCGGCCAAAGAGCTCGATTGTGCGATGTCCCTGGTGGCGTTTTCGCAGTATGTATACACCGGGAAAGTTTTACCCAAGGGGCCCAATACGCAACTGATATCGGATAAGCTGTTTGGTGCTATGCCAGGATGTGAGCAAGAGTTGCCAGATGGATTAATACTAAAGTAGAAACTACAATTGGCATCATAATCTCTAACAAAATTCAAATCTAAATGTCTCGTTAATTAGGTAATAGTTTTTAGTCCTAGTAGATAAAAGTGATCTTTCAGAAACCATCCAATAAACTCGTATGGACCATTGCAATGGTGCTTGTCGCTTTGGTCCTGGCAAACTACACAGCGGGTGGCCGATTCCACTTGATGGGGCAGTCGGGAGATACAACTTCGAATCAACTGCTACCATTGAGCTTGTTGTCAGGCCATGGATTCACATTTGATCATTTAATAGATCGATTCGATGCGCTTCCCTATTCAATCGGCGAAATCAATGGGCGTTTGGTATCTTTATATCCAATACTGCCGGGCATCATTAATACGGTAACCTATTGGGCGGCGCCTTACTTCGGTCATGCCCAGGACATTACGCAGGACACAATATATTTATCCCTAATAACCGGTTCAATTGTTACCGCATTATCCGTAGGCATGATATTTCTGCTCCTGATAAAACTTGGCTATGGGATTACGTCGAGTAGTATTTTAGCGTTGACCTATGCTTTCGGAACCTCTGCTTATTCGGTGGCAAGTCGAGGAATTTGGCAACATGGCCCGGCACTATTTTTCATCGGATTAGCACTGTTATTGCTTCAACAAAAATCTAATCGGTTATTTGTGACCGCTGGGTTGGCGCTGGGATTGGCGGTGGAATGTCGCGCCCCAGTGTTGTTATTAATCTTACCCCTGTTTTATTTGCCCTGGCAAAGAGGTATCAATTGCTTCATAAAATTTTCCATTGCATTCATGATTCCGGTTTTGTTAATGCGCATTTACGCCTGGTATTATTTCGATAACCCTTTTGTAATTGCGGAAAATTTATTCAATGTCAGAAGAGAATTCTTTGGCAGCAATCCAGTTGAAGGGCTTGCTGGAGTCCTGGTATCCCCTGGTCGCGGTTTGTTGGTCTATAGCCCATTCGTAATTTTCAGTGCGATCGGATTTGCCATGGCGATCCGAGCTCGAGACAATTTTTTAATTGCCTTAGGTACTGGAATCTTGATTTATATTTGCATTGTTGGGTTTTGGCAGGTGTGGTGGGGCGGTAAAAGTTTTGGCACCAGAATGCTCACTGAGATTTTCCCGAGTGCACTAATATTAGCAGCAACTCCGATTATCACGTGGTGGAAATCTGACTACTGGCGAAAAGGTTTAGTCGCTTTAACCATAATCTGGTCTCTAACCGCAAATCATGTTGGTGCGCGCTACTACCCCCAGGTTCCGTTTGAAAGCGCTGAAATTCTCCATAAAAACGCCTGGTCGCTACATAACAATGAGCTTGCGGTATGTTTGATGACGTTTGCTCAAAAAATTCAGAATAAACTTTAGGCGTTCAGCGATCAATTTAAGATTTACTTGCCAAGCGCTTCTATCAGCTTTCTACTGATCCCATAGTGCCAATAGGGCCCAGGGTGAGGATCAAATCCAACTACATCGTCTCGTATAAAGTAATCAAAATCTTCCGGAAGCGCGGAAATAAGGGATATGTTTTTATCCAGATTGCTAAATACAGGATTGGTTGTTTCTCCGTCCAGGTGAAGTATATAAACTTTTGCCTGGGTGTTTTTGGCAACATAATTGAACAATGCAGCTGTAACGATTGCCATTTCTTCATTGCTCGGTTCAGGCCCATTACAGTAATTGCCATTATTCAAACATCCCTCGGGCATGTAGCTTATGGTTATTTTTCCAACTTCGTCCAGAGTGGCTTTTGGACGCGACCTGATTTGATTTGCCGGTGACCCCTGATTCTGCGTATTGTTGTTTCCAGTATGAATTGTTTTAAAAAATTCCGGAGACAAAACATTCCATGCGTCATGCTGGTCAAGATAGCCAAGAATGATAACGTCCCTTGGTCCAATTGAATTTTTTATCCGATCAAAATTTAAATAGGCGTGGGTCATGCTATACCCACCAAGGGCGAAAAGTTTTACCTGTTTATCAGTCATCGACTGCTGGAGTAGATAGGAAAACGTTTGCTCATTATTTACGCCATGCCCGAATGATTGGCTATCGCCGAGGATATAGATTGATGAGTCAGAATCCTGATTACTATGACCGGTCCATCTGCTGCCATCAGGGTTTATTTTGACGTTTAGTTTCAGCAATTCCCAGTCCGACTTCGGGCCTTTCCGGCGATAATAAGTTTGTATGTATTCCCCTGGCGGTGCTCTGTAGCCCAAATAGTCATCAGCAATTAAATATGGGGCGGGCTCTACTGATTTTTTATATTCAAGTGTTGTCACGCGTCTTTCGAAAATGCCCAGCCTGGCACCGGCTTTTTGCAGAATATTCAGAGTTGATAGTTTACTTGTCTCACCATAAAAATCAGAATTGTCTTCTTGTTCAAATCGATATTTATACAGTAGCGCTGTTGACGAAACCAATTCAATCAATAAGCCTATCGATGCCATTACAACCAGCCACCACAACAGCGTTTTCTTTAGACTGGATCGTTGTGTTTTCACCGAGTGTTTTGCATCAATTTCTATAGGTTAATACTGAGGCCATATCTTGCAGATTAATGGGTTAGGTGAGCCGATTAATTTATTAAACGATCACTGTAACCTGGTCAGAAACATGGATTGAGCCTTCTGTGTTCGGTACAAAAGTCATTCCAAAATAAATTTCACCGTCACTTTGTCGATAGGATGACAGGGTGTGGATGGGTTCGGGTCCAGACAATACGCCAATCTCAGGATCCACAGTGGGCACGGAGCAGCGCGCACAAGGCACACCGTTTCTCAAGGTTAAATCATTGATTTGAATTTGCTGCCAGTTATCCTCATCATGGGGTTCGCAACCAGCAATCACCAGATTTGGGCGGAAGCGGTTGATCTCCACGGCAGTGCTAAGTTTAGTATTCAGGTGGTCAAGGGAGGCCTGTGACAGCACTAGCACAGGATAGGCGTCGGAGAACATGGTGTGATCACCCTGTTTGGCGTGTTCAGGATCACATTGTCTTGTGTGATCTGGTGGAAAACATACCAGCTTGCATTCGCTGCCAATTGCCTGACTCAACCACTGGTTGGTTGCATCATCGTGGACATTAGCCGTAACCGCGTCACCCCAGACCTCGGTTTCAACAGTCTGGGCATCATCTGAAATCGATGGAACGATGTGATGTTCCATTCCAAATGTTCTCAGGATTAACTGTCCATCATTAATTTCGGTTTCTATCAGGGCCATCTGGGGATAAATTCGTTGGGTCATGAATCTGCCATCGGGTTCGATCACCATCCATTGACGATCATATTGAAGTCCCGACAAATCCATCCTGGCGCCAGTTAGTGAAAAGCCTTTTAGAGATTTAACCGGATAAATAATAATTTCCGAAATATGCATTTTGTTGTTACCGCGTTATTTGTTTATATACTGCCCCCAGGCCGTGGATTACAATCTGGGCCATGAATTCAATACAGTCAACCACAGATTTATTGTCCCAGCTTATCAGTTTCGACACCACCAGCAGAAACTCTAATCTGGATTTTATCGAATTTGTCAGCGCTATGCTCGAACCCCATGGGATCAAATGTGAGCGCACTTTCGATGCCACTGGGAAAAAAGCCAACCTGTTTGCTACTTTAGGCGGCGGTGATGGCCCTGGAATCGTTTTATCGGGACATACCGATGTTGTCCCTGTAGACGGCCAAGATTGGAAAACCGACCCATTTAAGGCCGAGATAGTGGGTGATACGATGTTTGGCCGTGGGACCTGCGATATGAAAGGATTCATTGCAATATGCCTGAACAACATCGAAAACATTCTCCAAGCTAATTTATCCACGCCCATCCATTTTGCATTTTCCTATGATGAAGAAGTAGGGTGTGTTGGTGTAACCGGATTGCTCGAAGAACTTAAAAAGAAACCAGTCCGGCCATACGCCTGCATTATTGGCGAACCCACCAGCATGGGTGTGATTAGAGCCCACAAAGGCATGTTGTTCAAACGCTGCTGTGTGCGAGGAAAGTCTGCCCATTCATCCCTGGTCGATCAGGGCGTCAATGCCAATACCGTGGCGGCTCGATTAATTTCTCGTGTTGACGACATCCAACGCAGAATTCAGCGCGAAGGCCCATTTGATAAAGAATTTGATCCACCCTACACCACTTTACACTCAGGTGTAATCCACGGCGGCACAGTCAACAATATCATTCCAGTCAATTGTCAGTTTGATTTCGAAATCCGCAATTTGCCCGACCAACCCACACTGCCATTGTTCGCTGAAGTCGAATCTTATGGACAAACCGAACTTGTTCCAGAAATGCAGACGGTTTCAAAAGACACCGGAATTGATTGGCGCACCCTTGCGGATTATCCAGGATTGAATACGTCGCTGGATGATAGTCTGATCCCGATGATATCTGCGCTTGTGGGTAGCACAGCCAAATCCGGAAAAGTCAGTTATGGTACAGAAGGTGGTCATTTTCAAAGTGCCGGAATTTCAACCCTTGTCTGTGGTCCCGGAAGTATAGAACAGGCGCACAAGCCCGACGAATTTATTAAGCTGGATCAACTTGCAAAATGTGAACAGTTTTTAGACGCGCTGATATCAAGTCTGGACTAGATTTACATGGCAATTTTTATTGGCTTAGGCTCCAATCTGGGAGATCGAAACAAAAATTTATCTCAGGCTATTGCGTTATTAAAATCCAGGGGGTTCGAGATTGCTGCAATCTCCCCAGTCGTAGAAACTCCAGCGATGCTGCCCGATGATGCGGAACCCTCATGGAATAAACCATTCCTGAATTGTGTTATCCAGGGTGAGGCACAATGGAGCCCAGAGCAAGGATTGAAAATAGCCAAGGAAATTGAAGCTAATCTGGGTCGTAAAAATTCCGCAAAATGGTCACCACGAACCATTGATATAGATTTGCTGGTGTGGAATGACATTATTCTCAAGTCAACAGAATTGACCATACCCCATTGCGGTTTTGCCCAGCGACAGTTTGTGTTAACCCCATTGTTGCATTTGAAACCGGACCTGGTTGTTCCAGGACAAAAATACAGCATTTTTGAATTGAGCAAATCGGTGCGGCCTGTGCCCCTTTGGATGGGGATATTAAACATCACCCCGGATTCATTTTCCGATGGTGATTCGTGGTCCGATGAAGGTGTTTTATCCCAGCATATCGATAGTATGCTGGCGGAGCATGTTCAGATAATTGATATTGGTGCTGAATCCACCCGACCCAATGCAAAGCCAGTTGAGCCCGACCAGGAATGGCAAAGAATTAAACCCGTACTGGATTCAATTAATGCGCGTTTGCAGGATCAAATTTTGAGACCGATGATTTCCCTGGATAGTCGAAACCCGGCGACTATTGAAAAGTCTCTGGATTACGGCGTTGATATAATTAATGATGTCAGCGGGTTAAATGATCCCGAAATCCTTTCTCTGGTCAAAGATGCTGAGTGCCAGGTTGTGGCCATGCACAGTATGAGCATTCCGGCGGACCCAAAAATTACAATGCCTGATGATGAATCCGCAGTTCTGCAAATGATGAACTGGATAAATCAAAAAATAGAGTCGTGGGTGAATGCTGGTCTTGATCTGAATCGCATTATTATCGATCCGGGCATTGGTTTTGGTAAAAATCCGCTGCAATCTATTGCATTGCTACAACATTGCAATGAATTGCGACAATCGGGTCTTCGGCTTTTAATCGGACATTCGCGAAAATCATTCATGAGCGGATTCACCGACCAACCATTCGCTGATCGCGATCTGGAAACCCTGGGCATCTCCATGGCACTATGCCAGCAGGGCGTGGATATTATTCGGGTTCACGATCCGGTCATGCATGTTCGGGCATACCGAGGCTGGTCACATACTATGGTTTAGGAAAGTCAGTTGTACGCCAAGTTAAGTGCATGCAGCAATTAATGAAACATCACCTCGGCGGACAAAGTAAAGGCAGGAATGGTGGCATCGAATAAATTGCCGTTTTCATCGCGCATTTGATAGCTGCCCATCATCGAACCTACAGGGGTTTGAAGAATTGCCCCGCTGGTATATTGAAAGCGCTCACCAGGTTGGAGATTGGGGTGTTCACCGACTACACCAGGACCTCTAACTTCTTCGGTTTTGCCCTCGGAATCGGTAATAATCCAGTGACGTGTCAGCAACTTGGCGGCGATGTCGCCACGATTTTCCATCAACACTGTATAGGCAAATACAAATTGATTGTCCTCGGGTACGGACTGTTCGTTAAGATACTGGGGCGTCACCGAAATGTGGATGTGCTGATTCTCGCTCATTCTCCGATTAGAAACGATCCGTAATGCAGTTGCAACCTCTATGGAATTTAAGGGTTATTAACCGGAATTTGCGCACATTTCTTGAGTATGGGGTAGGAAAGTGATATCGTTTCCCAATAAACGTTGGCCAAATTAGCGATAGCGAAATTTGAGCCTTGGTACAACGACTTTTGCTTTGGAGAATAAACATGCAACGATCCTTATATATCGACCCTGAAAAATGTACTGGCTGCCTGCAGTGCGAGATGGCCTGCTCCTATGAAAATGAAGGGGTATTTAATCCAGCCAAGTCACGAATAAAGGTTTTTACCTTTCACGATGAAGGTCGGTTTGTACCTTATACCTGCACCCAGTGCGATGAAGCCTGGTGTTTGCATGCATGCCCCGTAGAAGCCATCACCATGAACAAGGAAACCGGAGCTATGGAAGTGGCAGATTCGGTTTGTGTTGGCTGTAAAGTTTGTACCATCGCCTGCCCATTCGGCACAGTTAACTACAATCAGGATACCGGCAAAGTCGTTAAATGCGATCTGTGTGGCGGCGATCCTCAATGCGCTGAAGCCTGCCCCACCGACGCCATCACTTACGTTGATGCAGATGCCACTGGCCTTGAAAAAATGCGTGCCTGGGCGGCAAAAACCGATAACGCTGCCACAGCAAATTAGGAGGTGCATCATGACCTGGACTAAAAAAATACTTAGAGTTGATTTAACCAGCGGTAAAGTTTCAGAAGAAGCCCTGAATATGGACTGGGCAGCAGAATATATTGGCCAACGTGGATTAGGCACTCGTTATCTGGTGGAAGAAACCGATCCAAAGTGTGACGCACTGGGCCCTGATAACAAATTGATATTTGCCACTGGCCCACTAACCGGCACCACGGTGTCCACTGGCGGGCGATATTCCGTTATTACCAAGAGTCCGTTAACCGGCGCAGTAGCCTGTTCCAATTCCGGTGGATTCATTGGTGCAGAACTGAAGTCTGCAGGATGGGATATGGTGATTTTTGAAGGCAAGTCAAAAAAACCAGTGATGTTGCATATTCAAAATGAAAAGGCTGAACTTGTTCCAGCAGAAGATCTGTGGGGTAAAACGGTTTGGGAAACAGACAAATTAATTCATGAAAAATATGGCGACCCGCAAATGCGGATTGCTGCGGTTGGACGTGCGGCAGAAGCAGGTTGTTTGTATTCCGCAATAATCAATGACCTCCATCGCGCTGCAGGACGGTCCGGTGTGGGTACGGTGATGGCCTCCAAAAATCTCAAGGCGGTGGCCGTGCGAGGAACAAGAGGCGTCGGCAATATCAAAGACCCGGTTCGTTTCATGAAGTCGGTGGCGGAGCAAAAACAGGTTCTTGCGGATAATGCCGTAACTGGGCAAGGCCTGCCGGCTCTCGGCACTCAGGTATTGATGAATGTTATCAATGAAATGGGAGCGTTACCGACCAACAATATGCGTGACGTTAAATTTGAAGGTGCAAATAATATTTCCGGCGAAGCCATGCTGGAACCTCGGAAAAGCGATGGCAAGCCAAATTTGACCACCAATGCGGCGTGTTTTAGTTGCACTATTGCTTGTGGTCGAATTTCAACAATTGATCAGGGGCATTTCACCGTCGAGAACAAACCTGAATACTGGGGAAATTCGGGCGGCCTGGAATACGAAGCGGCCTGGGCGATGGGGGCTGATACTGGCATTGACGATATCGACGCTATTACCTACACCAATTTTGTATGCAATGAAGATGGTTTTGATCCCATATCATTTGGCGCTACTGTGGCCGCGGCCATGGAGTTATACGATATTGGCGCAATAACGACCAAAGAAACGGGCGGAATTGAGCTTAAATTCGGGTCCGCTGAAGCATTGGCAAAATGCGCTGAACTGGTGGCTACCGGGACGGGCTTTGGTAAAGATTTGGGCCAGGGTTCTAAACGATTGTGTGAAAAATACGGTCATCCAGAATTGTCCATGACTGTAAAAGGTCAGGAATTTCCTGCATACGATCCCCGTGGAATTCAGGGTATGGGTCTGACTTATGCAACCTCCAATCGTGGTGCCTGTCATTTGAGAAGTTACACCGTTGCCTCTGAAGTTCTGGGTATTCCGGAAAAAACCGATCCATTGGTAACCGAAGGTAAAGCGGGGCTTGTAAAGGCATTTCAGGATGCTACCGCAGCGGTTGATTCCATGGGAATATGCGTATTCACCACCTTCGCCTGGACACTGGACAACATGGCACCACAGATTGATGCTGCCTGTGAGGGCGACTGGAGCGTAGATCGATTAGCTGAAGCGGGTGAACGCATCTGGAATCTGGAGCGAGATTACAATATGAAGGCTGGTCTAACAGGCGCCGATGACACGCTGCCACCCAGACTATTAAAGGAGGCTGCAAAAATGGGCCCCGCAAAAGGCAAGGTCTGTGGTCTGGATGAAATGCTGCCAGAATATTATTCCCTACGCGGCTGGACCAAAGATGGCAAAGTCACCAAAGACGTTAGAAAGAAATTTTCATTACCCGCGTAGACCTTAAAAAATGAAACATGTGATTGTTGGCGCGGGACCCGCTGGGATTGTCGCGGCGGAAACCATTAGAAAACTGGATCCCGCTGCGGAAATAACCATCATTGGTGAAGAGCCTGAACCGCCTTATTCGAGAATGGCCATCCCGTATTTGCTCATAGAAAACATCGATGAGCACGGCACCTATCTTCGAAAGCAAAAAGACCATTTCAAAGATCTTAAAGTTGATGTTGTTGTCGATACGGTCAAATCCGTAGATACGGCGGCAAAGAAGTTATCGTTAACCAGCGGCAAAAAGGAGAAGTACGATAAGTTACTGGTGGCGACAGGGTCACGGCCAATATCACCACCTATTCCGGGCATCGATCATGACAGGGTGACCAGTTGCTGGACCCTGGAAGATGCGAGAAAGATATCCAGCGGGATTAAACCAGGGGCATCCGTGGTCCTGATCGGCGCTGGGTTCATTGGCTGTATCATTCTCGAAGCCCTGGTTTCTTCTGGCGCGAATCTCACCGTCATCGAAATGGGTAATCGCATGGTGCCCAGAATGCTTGACGAAACCTGCGGTACTTTGCTGGAAAAATGGTGTCAGGATAAAGGCGTGAATGTGATGACCAGCTCCCAGGTAGAGGCAATTGAATCCCATGGCGATAATGTTAATGTAAAAGTGAGCGGTGGCAGAGAAGTTGTGGCGGAACTGGTGATTTCAGCTGCCGGGGTTCGAGCTAATGCGGAATTTCTCGAGGGATCGGGCATTGAGTTATCCAACGGCGCTGTTGTCATTGATGAACTCATGTGTTCATCCGTAGCAGATATTTACGCCGCAGGAGACGTGGCATGCGGCCGAGATTTTTCTACTGGGGAATATACTGTGCAGGCGATTCAGCCCACAGCGGTCGAACATGGTCGGGTCGCTGCCAATAATATGACAAGTCATGGGTCGGTAAAACATCAGGGCAGTGTGTTAATGAATGTATTGGATACCATTGGTTTAATTTCAGTTTCTTACGGCCAGTGGGAAGGGGTTAAAGGTGGCGATTGTGCAACATTAGTGGATGAAGAAAATTTTCGTTATCTTCAGTTGCAATTTGATGGTGATACCCTGGTTGGCGCAAATGCGCTGGGTCTAACCCAACACGTTGGCGTATTGCGGGGTTTGGTTCAGGGAAGATTTAAACTGGGTCCCTGGAAAGATCGACTGATGGAAAATCCCCTGCTGATTATGGAGGCCTATCTCGCAGCAACCCAGGGATAAAGCGGGTCGTAAAAAAGCATTTCATGCAAATTGAATTTAAGTTGTTCGCATCATTGATGGACTATTTACCTGAAGGCGCGGTAAAAAATGTGATCAACATTGAAGTAGACAGCAATACAACACCCAATCAATTGATCGATACCTACTCGGTTCCTCGGTCAGATGTCCATCTGGTACTGGTTAACGGTGTGTACATTGATCAGGCTGCTCGTGATAGTCCGTTAATGGAAAATGACACACTTGCCATCTGGCCTCCTGTGGCTGGAGGATGAGCGCCTCAGATGATTTTATTTATCGATCAGAGATGGGATTTTCTCATTCTGAATTATTAAGAGGTTTAAATTCAGCAGTTGAGCCGTATATAGTAACCAGGATAGATAATACGAATTACAGTTTGACTCACAAAGATCAAACCGCTTTGTTAAATCTTGGGCCGGAACGAATCAGGCAAATTGCTTCGATTAAACTACCCGTTACAGACATCGAAATAGAGTTTAAAAATTTTTCAGAAACAGAATATATGAATTTTTTAGAAAGATTTAAAAAATACTTACACCGCGGAGGTGGTTGAGATCATGAACATAACCGTAAAGTTATTTTCCAGCTTAATGGAGTATTTGCCAGGTGATGTCGATGGCAATACCCTGGAACTATCGTTCAACGATGATCAGACCCCACACCAAATCGTCGATCGCTACAAAGTGCCAAGGGAAGAGGTGCAAATGATGATGCTCAACGGTGTATTTCTCCCAGAAGAGCAAAGGGATGAAACCCTTAAGGATGGTGATACGCTATCAGTTTGGCCAACAATTCAGGGTGGATAGTGGATTAAACCCTACATTTTTAGCGTAAAGGATCAACAAATTGCTGTGCTCTGCGTGAAAATGGGTGTATTCTAAATTTTTGAACAAATACATATTGAGCCATTGGTAAAGAGTTTGCTGTGATAAAAGATGCATTAAACCGACCCCTTCATGATTTGAGAATTTCGGTTACTGACCGATGCAATTTTCGCTGTGGCTATTGCATGCCGAAAGATGTATTCGGCAAAGGCTATCCGTTTCTGAAATCCAGCGTGTTGTTAAGCTATGAAGAAATTGAATTGCTGGTCAAAATCTTTGCCGAGTTAGGTGTGCAGAAAATTCGATTAACCGGCGGTGAACCGTTGTTAAGAAAGGATTTAGAAATACTCATCGAAAAAATCGCTGCTGTTGAAGATATTCGGGACATAGCGATCACAACCAATGCATCACTATTGACTGAGCAGCGAGCCAGGAAACTAAAAACCGCCGGTATAAATCGAATCAACATAAGCCTGGATGCACTTACCCCGGAGATTTACCAGCAAATTAATCAGATTTCCTATCCCCAACAGACGATTCTGGATGGCATCAAGCATGCATTGGCTGCCCAGTTCGATGCAGTGAAAGTTAATATGGTGGTGCAGAAAGGGATTAATGATGCTGACATCTTGCCCATGGTCGGGAATTTTAAGGGCAGTGGCGTCATTCTGAGATTTATTGAATTCATGGATGTTGGTAATCATAATCAGTGGAGTACAGAAAAAGTATTCAGCTCCAGGGAAATCATTGAAATGATAAATTCGGAATTCCCTATTGAACCCATCGATGCGAACTACGATGGCGAGGTAGCAAAAAGATGGCGATTTGTGGACGGTAGCGGGGAAATCGGCGTGATTTCTTCCATAACGCAGCCATTCTGTAATTCCTGTGCACGGGCACGCTTGTCAGCAAAAGGTGAGTTATTTACCTGTTTGTTTGCGACCTCAGGATATAATTTAAAAACCCTGTTGGTGCAATGCCGTTCTGATGTTGAAATTCGGGAGAATATTGCGTCAATCTGGACGGGGAGATCGGACCAGTATTCCATGCTAAGGAAGGACAATCCATCCTCAAATGTTATTGCAAATAAGTCCCAAAAAGTAGAAATGTCCTATATCGGCGGCTAGCTGATAATTTCGGCGTAAATGGGTTGTTTAGCTGCACAAATCTCTGTGGTCCTTTTGGAAATAGAAATTTTCCACCAAAAATAACAATCCCCAGCAGGCGAAATTGCCAAACTGGGGACTTTGAGAGGTGAGAAGGCTACCCCCCGCAGAAATCTTGCGATTTCTACGGGAATTCCTACGACCTGTTTAAGATTCAGAAAGGGAGCCGAATTTTCAATCCAGCTCTTTTCTTCACCTTATTTTTTTTTTCGAGCTGGTTTCTTTTTAGAAACTTTTTTCTTGGCTGCTTTTTTCTTGGCTGCTTTTTTCTTAGCGGCTTTCTTTTTATTTGCTTTTTTCCGAGTTACCTTTTTTTTCTTCGCAGCTTTTTTCTTGGCTGCTTTTTTCTTAGCGGCTTTCTTTTTAGTTGCTTTTTTCCGGGTTACCTTTTTTTTCTTCGCAGCTTTTTTCTTGGCTGCTTTTTTCTTAGCGGCTTTCTTTTTATTTGCTTTTTTCCGAGTTACCTTTTTTTTCTTGGCTGCTTTTTTCTTGGCTGCTTTTTTCTTGGCTGCTTTTTTCTTCGCGGCTTTCTTTTTAGTGGCTTTTTTCTTAGTGGCTTTCTTGGTTACTTTTTTCTTGGCTGCTTTTTTCTTCGCAGCCTTTTTCTTTACTGCTTTTTTCTTAGTGGCTTTCTTGGTTACTTTTTTCTTGGATGCTGCTTTTTTCTTAGATGAAGCTTTCGTCTTCTTTTTGGCCATTGGTATTTACCTCTCGGTCGTAAAAATGAATGGTATTATCTAAAAACCGCAGCTAATGCGATAAGCTGATTACTAATTTGCATGATCGAAATTAAGTACAGTTCCCAGAACTAGTTAAGATAATTTAATGCAGTGAATTTTGTAAGTAAAATTATATTGTTAACTTATTAATTCAAGTCAACAAAGGAAACGTAAGATATCTGTGTATCAATGTCAACAATTTAAAAGAATTAATTTCAATGGAATTACTTGCAATTGTTTAGTAAAGATATTTTATTTTAATATTGGTAGTAATATTTCAACAAGTTGACCGTTCTTTCTTTGGTACTATGGCAACAAATTTCAGGCACGATACTGAAAAGTGTAAATTTTAAAATCTATTGTTATAAATATATCCGGTACTTATTTGAAAACCTTTGATATCAAACATTTTTTGACTAGGTTAAAATCGATACTTACTAGATTTTTAATACTCGGGCATTCTATTGGACAATAAAAAAAATCATTTCAGTAACGAAGAGCTACTTATGTGTGGCCATGGAGATATGTTTGGCCCGGGGAATGCTCAATTACCGCTCCCCAACATGTTAATGTTCGACAGGATTGTTCATATCGATGAAGATGGTGGTGAATACGGCAAAGGGGTGGTTGTCGCCGAACTGGACATTTCTCCAGACTTGTGGTTTTTCCAATGCCATTTTGAAGGCGATCCGGTAATGCCTGGTTGTCTCGGTCTGGACGCACTCTGGCAGCTGGTCGGATTTTCTCTTGGCTGGCGTGGGGGTCAAGGTCACGGACGTGCGCTGGGTTCAGGGGAGATAAAATTTATTGGTCAAATAACCCCCAACTGTGAAATGATTACCTATCGTATAGATTTTAAACGGGTAATTATGCGTAAACTGGTAATGGGTATAGCTGACGGCGTAGTTTCGGTGGATGGTGGTGAGGTCTATAGGTGTAAAGATCTCAGAGTTGGGTTATTCAAAAACACAACAGCAGTATGATTTGCTGATTTTGTATGCTATTTATCGATAATTAGTTTGAGAATCAACTTAATCTATGGCGTTTGGTATTGAATCTTGTTTTTCTATGACCATATTTTCCAGCTAATGGCCCAGCTAATGAAAAATAGCAGCACACATTTTTTTAAAAAGTTCGATTTATTCGTACGGTGAGTTTTACATGAAAAGAGTAGTCATAACGGGTTTCGGAATTGTTTGTAGTTTAGGAAACAATAAGGAGGAAGTTCGCAGCGCATTACTTTCGGGTCAGTCCGGTATTGTCAATTGTCAAGAGTATGCAGAATTGGGCATGCGCAGTCATGTCCATGGCGCGCTAAATATTGATGCAAAATCAATTATCGATAGAAAATTGTATCGATTTATGGGAGATGCCGCGGCATACAGTTATATTGCGATGCAGGAGGCCATTGATCACGCACAATTATCAGAAGATGTGGTGAGTAGCGAACGAACCGGTTTATTGCTGGGCACAGGCGGAGCTTCCCCTGAAAATATTGTTATTGCTGCGGATACGCTTCGAGAACGTGGTGTCAAACGGGTTGGGCCTTACATGGTGACTAAAACCATGTCGAGCACTATTCCTGCCTGCGTCGGCACAGCCTACAAAATCAAAGGTGTTTCTTATTCCATTAGTTCAGCCTGTTCTACCAGCGCTCACTGTATTGGACATGGTGCAGAGTTAATTCAACTCGGCAAACAGAATGTTGTATTTGCAGGTGGCGGTGAAGAATTGCATTGGTCGCTTTCTGTTTTGTTTGATGGTATGGGTGCTCTATCCTCAAATTATAATGATACGCCGGAAAAAGCTTCCCGGCCATATGACAGAGATAGAGACGGATTTGTGATTTCTGGTGGCGCAGGTGTTGTGGTGCTTGAAGACCTTGAGCATGCAGAAAAACGAGGCGCACCTATTTTTGCCGAGCTGGTTGGTTATGGCGCTACTTCGGATGGTTATGACATGGTGCAACCATCGGGTGAAGGCGCGATTCGATGTATGCGTCAGGCAATGCAGACCGTTGATCGACCCATTCAGTATATCAATGCCCACGGTACCAGCACGCCGGTTGGTGATATGAAAGAGCTCGAGGCAATCTCCGGCGTTTTTGGTGATAACTGTCCGCCAATCAGTGCCACAAAATCCGTAACCGGGCATGCATTGGGTGCTGCGGGTGTGAACGAATCTATATATACAATGCTTATGATGGAATCGGGAATTATTCCTGCATCTGCGAATATCGAAAACCTTGACGATGATGCACAAGGGTTTCCAATCGTAACTGAAACCCAAAAAGACATCGAAATTGATGTGGCGATGAGCAATAGTTTTGGATTCGGCGGCACCAATTGCTCCCTGGTATTTCAACGTTGGGGAAGTTGATTATTCGCCCGACCTGGTAAACGTTATATCTCATTATACTAATTACTAATTCCAGATCAACACGATTACCACCAGATTTTTTCCCGAAGAAATGTTGCGGGATGTTTGGTAGCAGGTCCGAAGGGACCCGAAGCAAGTTAATACGGACATTTCTGGATTTGCACATTCGATAACAATGGAAACTCGTAAAATTATTGTTATTTGGCTGGCATTGTGTTGCACCATGGTTTTTGCAATGGTTTTGCTCGGCGGTGCAGTTCGACTAACCGGCTCAGGATTGTCCATGGTGGACTGGAAGCCGTTGCTGGGTATTTTGCCGCCTATTAATGAAGTGGCATGGTCCGAAGTCTTTGCTAGATATCAGCAATTCCCCGAATTCAAACAATTAAATTGGTCAATGGATCTTGACCAATTTAAATTTATTTATTTGATGGAATATGCCCATCGACTCCTTGGAAGGCTGATTGGAATTGTGTATTTTTTTCCGATGTTATATTTTATTTTTATCCGAAAAATTAATTCTGCGCTTACAAAGCGATTGATCATGTTGCTGATCTTTGGTGCAATACAAGGTGGTATGGGCTGGTATATGGTTAAAAGTGGACTGGTTGACCAGCCCCAGGTAAGTCAATATCGACTTGCCGCGCATTTGATAATTGCGGTTATTATTTACGGCTATATGTTAAGAGTATTAGTTGGCCTTATTCCCGCATTGCAAATGCAGCAGCCCGGTACGCCAGTCATAGGCGGCATTTTGCTCGTGCTGATTTTGGTAATGATCACTAGCGGCGGATTTGTTGCGGGCACTCACGCAGGACAGATATACAATACTTTTCCAAAAATGGGAGAATTCTGGGTTCCGGATCAAATTAATGCACTAATTCCGGCCTGGCGTAATATATTTGAGAATCAAATTACCATTCAGTTTGTGCATCGAAGTCTTGCCTTTATTATTATGATATTGGTTATCGTGTACGCCTGGTATTTTGTTTCTGAACATAAACACCGGAGCATGAAATTCATTGCCGCAGGAATGGTAGTAGGGGTTTTATTGCAAATTGGCCTGGGTATTGCAACATTGCTAAGTGCGGTTCATCCCGTGCTTGGGGTTTCCCACCAGGCCGGGGCTTTACTACTATTAAGTAGTGTGGTCATTGCAATTTCTTCCAGCTTGCACCCCATTCCTCATTCTGTCTCATCTACAAATTAAGGTTCTGGGAGTCGACAATTGATGAAAAATCAGCTATGTTTCATTTCATGAAAGGCATCAAGGTTTCAATTCTGGGGGGATTGACGGTTTTTCTACTCAGCGCTACGATTCCCTCAATTCATAATATTTACGCTTTTGACGGCGATTCTTTTGATTATCAGACCGATAATTTCAAGGAGATCGAACCAACTCGAGGATTACCCACTCGAGGAATGGCTTCGGGTACCGTAATTGCGAAATTTGGCGAACCTGTACGCCGTAATGGGCCTGTGGGGGATCCACCCATAAGCACATGGTTTTATGAAAATTTTAATGTCTATCTGGAGCGTCATCTGGTGATTACCGCGGTGGCGACAGATGACAGGCTGCCACCGAAATTAAAAGAAATTCAGTAAGCCTTCACTTTTCACCCCTATAATTCCTGCTTAGTTAACCCTATAATCCCCCGCTCCCGAATTTTGCGGGAACTTCTCTGTCATCCAGTTTGACTAAACTGTGTCTGGCCATTGTTGGTCAGTGTAAGCACCAAGGCACCATTCCAACATGATAACAACAAGCAGTTTGATCAAAAATTGGCACAAAATTATAGCTGTGGTGATCCTCGGGTTTCTATCGATTAACACACTTGCCAACGAGGATGACTGGACTGCAGAAAAATTAATGTTTCAACTTTCCCAGGTTAAACATGCCAAATTGAATTTTGTCGAAACCAAGCAATCAATTTTTCTAATAACGGATCTGGTGATCGAAGGTACTATGGAATACAAAGCGCCGGACTACATCGAAAAAAACACGTTGTCACCTACTGTGGAGAAAATAGTTATCAGCGGCGATTCCATGGATATCGAACGTTCTTCGGAATCCGGGAAAGTGGACAAAGTTGTGCAAACTCAGCATTATTCTGTGCAATCCCATCCGGTACTAAAAGCAGGTGTAGAAAGTATTCGATCATTGCTTGCAGGGAACTATGATATGCTGAATCAAAATTACGACATGGTACTCGAAGGTGTGCGGGAAAACTGGAGTTTGGAACTTGCTCCCAAAGGACCCGAGATACTGGAATATATTGAAAAAATTACCTTAAATGGTGAAGACACTAAAATCAAAAAAGTGGTTACCATTCAAGCTGATGGTGATGAATCTGTAATGGAATTAACATACGAGTTTTTGAATTAACCTAACAAAGGAACCTCTGAACAAGTCTGGGCGAATCAAGTTGAGTCCAAAATGATCAAGATCAAGGCAAAAAATTGGTGCAATAGCACGGCCCATACAATCACTTGGGCGAGATTATTTAACGTAGATATTGCCACGTAATATATTGGGTTTGGACTCAATTTAATCGGTCATGACTTGTTCAAAGGTTCCCAAATTATATCGTGGTTTAATCGTTGTGAGCACAGCACGCAATAAAGCAATACTCATCCTGTGCATCGTCTTTGTTGCTCTTGCCCTTATTGTTGCAAAAATTAAAGTTTCTACAGAACTGGCATTATTTCTACCTGAGCCAGTTACAAAATTTGAACGCCTGCTTCATCATCAGCTAGACAACGGTGCTTCAACCAATATTATTTTCATATCCTTTTCAGGGCTGCCAACAAGACAGCTTGCTGAGTTTAATCAGAAATTTTCCGAAGAACTGCGTCAGTCCGAAACATTCGGCAAAATAACGAACAATGCCTCCAGTCTCAGTGAAAGTGGGTTGGAGTTTATCGAAAAACATCGCTATCTTTTATCCCATAATGATTTGTCTGCGCAGTTTTCCGTTACGGGATTAAAAGCTTCACTACAAGCCCGTCTCGATGGTTTGGCGTCGTCTTCAGCGCCAATTGAAAAACGTTATTTACGAAATGACCCAACTGGTGAAATCATTACCTTGCTAGAGGAATGGCAGGGAAAAATCAGTAGACACAAACGCCCCATTGAAATCGAAGGGGTCTGGTTTTCTGGTGATAAAACCAGAACATTGATTTTGGCCGAAATAGCGGCGGATATTTCGAAAATGAAAAACCAGGTTGCAGCGGTTATGGAAATTCGCGCAATCTACGAATCGATGAAGGTACCTGGTCTGACTCGAATCATGACCGGCCCTGCTGCCTTCGCCGTGGAATCTGGGGAGGACATTAGAGACGATGTAAAATGGTTAACTCTGATTGCGGTGTTCCTGGTGGTAATATTTCTAACAGCGGCTTATCGGTCGATTCGGACTGTGTTATTAGTGATATGCCCGCTTTTTGCCGGTGTAGTTGTTGCAACGGCGACTATATTATCATTTTATAACCAGATACATGGCATTACCCTGGCATTTGGAATTACCCTGGCGGGGGTTGCCGTAGACTACCCAATCCACTTGTTAAGTGGGCTACAAGGCAACGCGAATCAAAGGCGTGATAACGTAAAGAATATCTGGCGCACATTACGACTGGGCGTATTTTCCACGGTAATTGCTTACGCTGCATTTTTGGTATCCGGGTTTGGTGGCCTGCAACAACTTGGATTGTTTACCATCGTTGGACTGATAACCGCGGCATTGTTTTCTCGCTGGGTTTTGCCGATGCTGGCAGAAAATAAAGACGATCGCGTTTACGGTTTACCAAAGTTTCACCATTTCCTGAAATCCTGGGGTCGAAAAGCGTCCAACCTGCGCTGGGTAGTTGTTGGCGCCATGATCGTTTCTCTTGCCATGCTGATGTTTTCAGGTCGGCCGGTATTACATCTTAATGTGGACTCATTGAGCCCAATTAAGGAATCCCGTCGCGCTGAAGGAAAACTGCTAAGAGGGGATCTGGGATTTTGGTACGGCGGTAGCATGATGCTGTTGACCGAGAGAAACAAGGAAATGGTGTTGCAATTCAGCGAACGAATTCAACCCTATCTCAACGATTTGATTAATGATAATGTCATCGAGGGATATGATATGGCAGCGCACTTCTTACCAAGCCAGCAACGTCAGGCCTTAAGGAATTCCCAGATCCCAGATACTGAAGTTCTGCGGACCCGACTCGAACAGGCGATGACGGATATGCCATTCAGAAAAAATGTTTTTGATCCATTTATCGAAGATATTACGTTGACCAAGACCCTCGACCTGGTTGATCCAGCCACCCTTGAGAACACCGCTATCGGAAAGAAGCTCAATCCATTACTTTTTGATTTTGGCGACGAAGCGGGCGGTGTGATTTTACTCCATGGAGTAAATGATGATCAGAAAATGAAAATGTTTGCGGAACAACACGAGAGTCTGTTTTATATGCATCTTAAAAGTGCATCAACGGATTTGGTCGCCCGAAGCATCGATCGGGTTGCACTGTCCATGATGGGTTGCATATTTATTATTTACATTGCCCTGGCTCTGGCATTTAAAAGCCTTACTCGTCCATTAAAGATAATGGTTCCGACCTTGTCAGCTGCCGTTGTTGCGGCAGCGCTGCTGGTTTTCAGCGGTAACCCTCTGAGTATTTTTCATCTTATATCCCTATTGCTGGTAGTTGGGCTGGGTCTGGACTATGCGTTGTTTTTTAATCGACTTCCTGACAATGAAAATGAATGGGACACCACCTTTCGATCGTTATGGACATGTGCGATCACAACCATACTGGTTTTCGGTATTCTGAAATTTTCGCAGACACCGCCACTGGAAGCCATTGGCCTGACCGTGGGTATCGGTGCATTTATCAGTATGGTATTTGCAGCCATGTGGGCAACCACGCCGGTTGCGAACCAAAACAGATTGTAATCAATTTAGAAAATAACCAGCAATATTAGGCAGGTATTCCATGGCACGAATTGCAATTGCCGGCTGGCAGCATGAAACAAATACTTTTGCCACGGCACGGGCAGATTTTGCCGCCTTTGAAAGCGCTGACGAATGGCCTGGAATGCATAGTGGTGCGGCCCTGATCGATGCGGTGAAAGATGTTCATTTACCCATCGCCGGCGCGATAAAAGCTTTAAATGAAGATTCCCATGAGCTTCTGCCCCTGACCTGGTGTTCAGCCACGCCCTGTTCTTATGTAACCGAGGATGCATTTGAACGTATCTGCAAAGACATGCTTGAGCAATTGCAGCAGGTCTTACCCGTTGACGGTATATATCTCGACCTCCACGGTGCCATGGTGTGTGAGCACTTTCAGGATGGCGAGGGGGAATTTTTATCCCGAATGCGAGGGGCGGTGGGTGAGCAGATTCCCATTTTTGTCAGCCTGGATTTGCATGCCAATGTGACACCGCTGATGCAGGAAAAGGCAAGTGTGCTCGACATTTATCGAACCTATCCCCACATCGATATGGGTCAAACCGGTTATCGGGTCAGTCGACTGCTGTGTGATTATCTGAAAAATCCCCAGCCCTTGTTTAAATCATTCAGGCAGATCGAGTTCCTGATTCCGTTAAATACAGGCTGTACACTGATCGAGCCATGTAAATTAATTTACGACCAGCTACCCGATTTAATTTGTGAACAGGTCCCGAGCCTGTCATTTGCCTGCGGCTTTCATTTATCCGACATTTTTGATGTGGGACCGAGCGTGGTGGGGTACGGACTGAGCCAGCAACATGCCGATTCAGCAGTGGATGCGCTGGTGGAGAAAATTAATATCAGTAAGTCAAAATTTTACGAGAAAATCTGGCCAGTGGACGCCGGAATTCAGGAAGCCAAAAATGCCCTGAGTCAGCATGGCCGGACAATTGTTATCGCCGATACCCAGGACAATCCCGGCGGCGGTGGGTCGGGCGCCACCATTGGTGTGCTGGAATCTATGATCAACCATGGCCTTGAAAATGCGGTGGTCGGCGTAATTAATGATTCGGCCACAGCCGCCATGGCCTACGAAAAAGGTATTGGCAGCAAATATTCAGTAACCCTGGGCGATTTGCCAGAATTGCCTGACAACCCACACTATCATTGCGACGTAGAGGTGATCAATTTATCCGATGGTCGGTTTGTTGCTACGGGCCCGATGTACAAGGGTGCTCACATGGAATTGGGGCTGTGTGCCTTACTAAAGATATCAGGGGTTTTGGTGGTTGTTTGTTCAAAAGCGGTGCAGGCTGCGGATCAGGGTCATTTCAGGCATATTGGTATCGAGCCCGATCAGATGGATTTTGTTGCTCTAAAAAGCTCTGTACATTTTCGAAATGATTTTGAAAATCTTGCGAGTAGAATAATTATTGTTTCAGCCCCAGGGGAAGTTTATGCCGATCCCGGTTTGTTGCAATACAACAATATTCGATCCAATATTGAAATCACAAAAATGAGTTGAACCCCATCCGTATTCGGAGTAAATAAGGAGCAACTTTGAACAACCGATCAAATTTCAATGACTAAGAATTCAGACCAGCAAAATATACTGGTGGTTATGGCAGACCAGTTGACTGCGAAAACCCTGGGTTGTTATGGCCACAATGAGGTTATTTCGCCCAACATCGATCATCTTGCCAGCCAGGGTGTATTGTTCGAATGGGCTTACACCAGCAGTCCGCTGTGCACCCCCGGACGGTATGCCTTTATGACGGGGCAAAATATTTCCCGCTGCGGTGGTTATGACAATGCGGCATACATGCCCGCAACCATGCCCACCTTTGCCCACTACCTCAGGTTAATGGGTTACAAAACCTGTTTGTCGGGAAAAATGCATTTTGTTGGCCCAGACCAGCTCCATGGATTCGAAGATCGGATGACCACAGATATTTATCCCTCGGATTTTGGCTGGATTCCGGACTGGAAAAATTCCGATGAGCGTATTGACCTTTGGTATCACAATTTATCCAGCGTGAAACAGGCCGGGGTTGCGGCCATAACCAATCAGCTGACCTACGATGATGAAGTGGGTAATCAGGCGGTGAAAGCCATTTACGATCATGCCCGCTCTGAAGACCAGCGGCCTTTGGCACTGGTCGCGAGTTTCATCCATCCCCACGATCCTTATGCCACCCGACAGAAATACTGGGATTTGTACGAAGATGTAGACATCGCATTACCCGGTGTTCGCGGCTTACCATCCGACCAAACCGATCCTCATACCCGACGCCTGGAAAAAGTGATCGATGTCGGTGCGATAGAGTTAAGCGATGAGGATGTCATCAATGCACGCCGGGCCTATTACGGCAATGTGAGTTATGTCGATGAATGGCTCGGAAAATTACAGGACACCCTGGACGAATGTGGCATGGCGGATAACACTACAATCATTTTTACCTCAGACCACGGCGATATGCTTGGGGAATACGGTCTTTGGTACAAGATGTCATTCAGAGAATGGTCATGCCGAATTCCAGTTATTGTCCACCAACCATCGCGGTTCAAACCTCGGCGAGTTAAACAGGCTGTGGCTCATGTGGATATATTGCCAACACTGGTTGATCTCGCCGCTGAGGGCACTGGTGCGCATAAGCCCGCAGCCATTGATCCGCTGGATGGTCGCAGTTTAATTCCGCTATGTGACGGCGATGATAAAAATGACCCGGACCGGGCAATCAGCGAATATCTTGCTGAAGGAACCGGTGCACCGATGCTAATGATCAGAAATGGAAATTATAAATATACCTGTTGTCCCTCGGACCCCGATCAGCTGTTTGATCTTGACCAAGACCCCGATGAAAAAGTTAACCTGGCAAATGATCCGCATCATGGCAGCGCACTCGATAAGTTTAAAGCCGAGGCTACGGAACACTGGGATGTGAACCTGATCCAGGAAAAAGTGATTAACGATCAGGAACGACGACGAGTGGTCCACGCCGCTTTACGAATTGGCAGATATCAGGGTTGGGATTTTAATCCGGCCCGGGATCCCGGCGAGCAATATACGCGCAGCCACATGGATTTAACAAAATTTGATATCCATTCCCGATTTCCACGACCCAAGCCATTCGGGCCATTCAAGCCATTCAAGTCGGATAACTAGACCCAGTAAGCGGTTTTAGTCATAACTTTAGAAGCCAATGTCATCAGCTTCTTAACTGCGGGTGGCAGAGTTTCTGCACCAGCCTCCATGGCCTGCTCGGCGTGAGCGGCTTCATCTTCTTTCATTTGTGCAACCACTTCTTTACTACGCAAATCACTTTCCGGCAATTTGCCAAGATGATCGTCGAGGTGAGCCACAACCTGTTTCTCGGTTTCAGCAACGAATCCCAGATTCCATTTGTCTCCGGCGATTCCCGCAAGAGTCCCAATCGCAAATGAACCGGCATACCAGATCGGATTGAGCAGGCTTTTTCGACCACCCAATTCTTCGATTCGTTGTTCGCACCAGGCCAGGTGATCAATTTCTTCACTTGCTGCCTGTTGCATCGCCTCCCGGGTATTGGTGTCTCGGGCGGTAATTGATTGACTCTGATACAGCGCCTGGGCGCAAATTTCTCCCACATGATTTACCCGCATGTAGCGTCCAGATTGCAGGCGCTGGGATTCGCTCAGTTCATCTGATTCAGTACTTGTGGCTGGATAAGCGCGCTGGTTTGCAGGTTTAGCAAACAGAGTTTCCAGAGTGCGGCCTATGTTGCTCAGGGTCTGGTCGATGGCGGTGTAATCACGTTGACTGTTCATGGCTATGATCATAGACGAAAAGCAGCAAGCCGTGCCACTGTAGTGAAAAGAATTTTTATAAATTGGCCTTTGACAATGAATACACGGATAATAGCGCGATGAAAAATTCCAGATTAATTCAACTGCTGCGTCAGTTTCTACCCGATGAATCCGTCATATCAGAAAAATCTTCACTCCGGGTTTATGAATGTGATGGCTTAAGCGCCTACCGACAACTGCCCCGACTGGTTGTATTACCTGAAACAATTTTTCAGGTTCAGGGGGTCATGGCAATTTGCGACGAACATGAAATTCCCATCGTCAGTCGCGGCGCTGGAACCAGTCTCTCAGGGGGCGCATTACCCCATAAAGACGGCATTGTGCTCAGCCTGGCAAAGATGAATCAGGTGATCTCAATCGATCAAGACAATCAGAGTGCAAGGGTGCAACCCGGCGTGCGCAATCTGGCCATATCGGAGGCGGTCAAATCATTTGGTCTCTACTATGCCCCAGATCCATCTTCCCAGATCGCCTGCACCATTGGCGGCAATGTTGCGGAAAATGCCGGTGGCGTGCATTGCCTGAAGTATGGATTAACCTTGCATAACATCCTCGCACTGACAGTCGCAACCATAGACGGTGATCTGATTGAAATTGGCAGTAGCAGTCTGGACTCCCCAGGATTTGATTTGTTATCCCTGATGATTGGTTCCGAAGGCATGCTTGGCATTGTGGTCGAAGTAACCGTAAAACTGTTGCCAATCCCGATCTCTGCCAAGGTCATCATGGGAGTATTCGACTCGGTAGAAAATGCAGGGGATAGTGTGGCGGCTATCATCGCACAGGGTATCATTCCCGCGGGGGTTGAGATGATGGACAACCCGGCGATTCGCGCCGCTGAGGATTTCGTCAACGCCGGTTATCCCATAGAAGCTGAAGCGATATTACTTTGTGAACTCGACGGCACCGAACAGGAAGTAGATAATCAGATAGCGCAAACCGAAAAAATTTTTAGCGAGCATAAGGCAATCCATAGTCGTGTGGCTAAAAACGAAACGGAACGCGAATTGTTCTGGTCGGGAAGAAAGGCGGCATTTCCCGCGGTAGGGCGACTGTCTCCCGATTACTATTGTATCGACGGTACCATTCCCAGGCGATCCCTGGGGCGGGTGTTGACTGAAATAAACAAACTGTCTAAGGAATACAATTTACGCGTAGCCAATGTTTTTCATGCCGGTGACGGCAACCTGCATCCACTAATTTTATATGATGCAAATATGCCGGGTGAACTGAAAAAAACTGAACAGCTGGGAAGTCGGATTCTGCAATTGTGTATCGAAGTTGGTGGCACCATTACCGGTGAACACGGTGTTGGGGTGGAGAAAATTGGCGAGATGTGTATTCAGTTTTCCGATCAGGAGCGCGCGCAATTTCATCACATCCGCGATTGCTTCGATCCGCAGTCGCTAATGAATCCCGGTAAAGCCATTCCTACTTTGGCGCGTTGTGCAGAGCATAATGCCATGCATGTACATCATGGTGAAATACCTTTTCCGGAGCTCGATCGGTTTTAATGGACAAGGACATCAGCGTAGAACTCCAGCAGCAGGTCATTGCCGCTGGGAAGAGTCATCAGACCCTGGCCATTCGTGGTGGTGATAGTAAGGCATTCTATGGTCGACAAATAACTGGCGAACCCCTGGAAGTGGCAACCCATTGTGGGGTAATTGACTATCACCCAAGTGAGCTGGTTATTACCGCTAGGGCGGGAACGCCGTTAGAGCAGATCGAACAACTGCTCGCCAGCGATAACCAGAAACTCGGATTTGAACCGCCATTATTTTCTGATACCGCCACATTGGGTGGCGCCGTTGCAGCGGGGATTTCTGGTTCCAGCCGTCCTTATGCCGGGGCAGTCCGCCATTTTGTACTGGGGGCGAAAATTTTATCCGGGCGAGGGGAAATAATGCAATTCGGTGGCCAGGTCATAAAAAATGTGGCTGGGTTCGATATCTCGCGACTCATGGCAGGATCCATGGGCTGCCTCGGCGTAATCCTCGAAGTTTCTCTAAAAGTAGTTCCCGTTGCCCAATTGGAACAA
This sequence comes from Candidatus Spongiihabitans sp., assembly GCA_965237725.1. Classification (GTDB taxonomy): domain Bacteria; phylum Pseudomonadota; class Gammaproteobacteria; order Arenicellales; family Poriferihabitantaceae. The sequence goes on along the minus strand of OZ250151.1, from coordinate 1,382,410 downwards.
ACTCTGATTCTGGACCATCCCAGTGGAGATGCGTTTATCACCATGATGAGTAAATTATCCGGCCAGCCATTACCCATAACCGCCGCAGCCTGGGTGGCGGGAAAATCTCGAATTCGTATTTCCGGCAGTGAACCGGGGGTTGAATATGCCAGGGACAAAATTGGCGGTGAGCTAGATGGAGAAGGTGAAAAATTCTGGATGGATATTACCAATCAGACCCATTCGTTTTTCGAGAGGGAAAAAATAATTATTCGAACATCATTGACTCCGGCGACTCAACTATTTTTAGGAGAAAGAAATCAATTAATCGACTGGGGTGGCGCCCAACGCTGGTTTTGTGCCGATGATGTGGATCAGAAACTGATTGATGCAGTGGGTGTTGTTGGGGGCCACATAACCCGATTTCGCAACGCTGATCGAATTGGGGAAGTATTTCAACCACTGCCACCAGAGATCATGAAGTTGCACCACAGACTAAAATTGAAATTTGACCCACAACGGATTCTAAATCCGGGGCGCATGTACGAGGGCCTGTAAAAATGCAAACCAGCATTCTGCCAAAATTCGTTGATACAACTATAGGGCAGCAAGGAGAGGCAATCTTGCGAAAATGTGTGCACTGTGGATTTTGCAATGCCACCTGTCCGACTTATCAATTGCTCGGCGACGAGCTCGACGGTCCCCGTGGGCGAATTTATCAGATCAAGCAACTCCTCGAAGGAGAGCCAGCCAATGCGAATATCGAATTGCATCTGGACCGCTGTCTGAGCTGTCGATCCTGCGAAACCACATGCCCGTCGGGGGTGGAATACGGCAAGTTGCTTGAAATTGGGCGGGGGGTGTTGAATCAGCAAAAACAACGAAATTTGCCGGATCGGCTAACAAGGCAGTTAATCGCATTTGTGGTCCGCAGCAGACGGTTATTTGCGGGCATGCTGAAACTCGGACGACTGATTCAAACGCTATTGCCGGCATTTATAAGTGACGGTATCCCACCGGCACAATCGGGCAGAAAGATGCCGTGGCCGGCAGCGGTGCATCCAAGAAAATTTGTGGTCCTGGGAGGCTGTGTGCAGCCCGCGCTTGCACCATCGACAAATCTTGCTGCGGCCCAGGTGCTGGACAGGCTGGGAATATCCCTTGTGGAGTCTGCCGGGGCAGGGTGTTGTGGGTCTGTTGACTTGCACACCACCACCGCGGCACAAGCCAAAATCAGCGCAAAATTATTGATAGACAACTGGTATCCGATGCTGGAACAGGGCGTCGAAGGTTTTATCATCACTGCAAGTGGTTGTGGGGTGACTATCAAGGAATACCCCGATTTGTTCCAGGATGATCCAGATTATTTGTCTCGAGCAACGGCAATCGCAGAAAATTCTGCGGATCTATGCGAAATCTTGGACAGGGAAATCGATGCCGGTTTTGTGGTCAGTGATTCATCATCAACCGTTGCTTTTCATCCGCCCTGTACATTACAACATGGCCAGAAGATCACCGGGGTTGTAGAAGGCATTCTTGAGCGGGTGGGCTATACCCTGGTTTCCATTGGAGATTCACAACTATGCTGCGGGTCTGCGGGAACCTACAGCCTGTTACAACCGAAAATCTCTGGAGAGTTGAAAAACGCCAAGCTTGAAAATCTTAGCGCCACAGCTGCTGATGTATGGTGTACCGCCAATGTGGGTTGCCAGGCTCATCTGAATGTGAATCCCGATCGACCGATAAAACATTGGGTAGAATTATTGCTCTAAATGTATACTTGGCTATTAACTTCTGGAAAATCAATAGTCGATGACTGAGCCATACTATAAAAGACATGTGTTTTTTTGTATTAACCAGCGGGACAATGGCAAGCGATGTTGTGCAGATTTTGATTCCGTTGCCTGCCGGGATCACGCCAAAGCGAGATTAAAAGAGCTCGGGCTGCATGGCCGAGGACAGGTGCGAATAAATCAAGCGGGTTGTCTCGACCGTTGTGACGAAGGCCCGGTTATGGTGGTGTACCCTGAAGAAACCTGGTACAGCTACGTGGATATTGAAGATGTTGATGAAATTATCGATAAACACCTGATAAAAGGTGAAATTGTGGAGCGCCTGAAAATCTAAACCAGTCCAAAACCAAACCAAAACGCTGCTTTCTGAAGCGAACCTTAGATTGCTACCCACCCCTTATTCCAGTAAGATTTAAGCATATTATTGAATTTATCAATAATGCTTATAACGAATCTTTTAGTAAACGCAACAAATCTATCTGATACATAGACATCAAATACTATAACGAGGAGAAATCATGAAAGATATACAATCGAGACGTAAATTTCTCAAGGGTGCAGCAGTCGGTGCTACCGCTACCGCCGCCGCCGTCGGGTTGACCAGTTGTACCGACGACAAAGCGGAAAAAGCTGCAATGGAGAAGGCCACTGCCCTTGAAGCGCAACTTGAAGCGGCCCAGCAAAAGATTTCAGAGCTGGAATCTGGTGCAATGATGGCAACTGATGACGAGCCGATTAATTTAAAAATGCAAGCGGCCTGGGGCGGCGGTATTTTTCTGGAAAATGCTCAGTCCTATGTCGATCGCGTGAATGCAATGGCAGGTGGCGCATTGACTATTGAGCTACTGCCGGTCAACTCAGTTGTAAAAACCAGTCAAATCCAGGATGCTGTGCATCGCGGCGTGCTAGATGCGGCCCACTATGTGCCTGCATACTGGTATTCAAAATCAGCTGCTGCATCTTTGTTCGGAACCGGCCCCTGTTTTGGCTGGTCCAGTCAGGAAGTTCTCGGCTGGGTGCACTATGGTGGTGGTATGGATTTGTTTAATGAGTTAATGGATAGTCTTGGCCTGAACGTGGTCAGTTTCTTCAATAGCCCAATGCCAGCGCAACCCCTTGGTTGGTTTAAAGAACATATCACCGATGCAAGCCAGATGGTTGGTCTGAAATACCGTACTGTAGGCCTTGCGGCTGACGTATTGCTTGAAATGGGCATGTCTGTAGTACAACTACCTGGCGGAGAAATTCAGCCTGCGATGAAATCAGGTCTGATTGATGCGGCAGAATTTAATAACCCAACTTCTGACCGTGACTTCGGCATGCAGGATGTTTCCAAGGATTATCACCTTGCAAGTTTCCACCAGTCCCAGGAATTCTTTGAGGTTACTTTTAACAAAGATACCTACAATGGGCTTTCTGCTGAATTGCAAGCCATTCTGAAGTATGCCTCTGAAGCTGAAAACTCCAATTTCTACTGGCATAACACCAAGCGTTATGCAGATGATCTGGTTAAGCTAGCTACAGAACAGGGCGTTAATGTTCACCGTACCCCTGATTCGGTTATGCTAGAACAGCTAAAAGCATGGGATATCGTCATTGCGCGTATGTCAGGTGAGGATCCTTTCTTTGCCAAGGTTATTGCTTCTCAGAAAGAGTATGCTGAATCGGTAATGAACTATCTGAATCTGAATCAGCCTGATTACAAACTGGCCTATAACCACTATTTTGGTTAGTTAAAATAACCGGTTTATATTAAAACAGCGGAGGTCGATTATCGACCTCCGCTTTGTTTTTTAGTTTAATAATCTGGACAACAACTGGATTAGCAAGTTTGACTAAGATCATCTATGCCATAGAGAGCCTGAGTATCTGGGTTGGTCGCGCCTTCGGCTGGTGCATTCTCATTCTCACTTTTTCAGTCTCATACGAAGTTTTCGTGCGATATTTGTTGAATTCACCCACCGTGTGGGTATTTGACATGATGGTGCAGATGTATGGCGCCTTATTCCTCATGGCTGGCGCATACGCGTTGGCACAGGATACTCACATACGCGGGGATTTTCTTTATCGTCTACTTCCTGTCAAGGTCCAGGCAAGCATTGATTTTGTTCTTTACATTTTGTTCTTTTTTCCGGGCATGCTCGCGCTGGTCTGGTATGGTGCTGAAATAGCTTCCGATTCCTGGCGTTACAAGGAAGTCAGTTGGAACTCCCCTGCCCGAATCCAGATTTATTTTTTTAAGACCCTGATCCCAGTGGCCGGTGGGTTACTGATTATCCAGGGAATTGCCGAACTGTTGCGATGCGCGAAGGCAATGCGTTCAGGGCAATGGATGGAGCGACTGGAAGACGTCCACGGAACCGAAGAAGAACTGATGGCCCGGGCCGCAGAAATGGAAGCCGAAAAATAAATCCGTAAACACAACAATAACAAATACACTTTATCACGAGTTGATCGGAGAATGACGAATCCTGAAATCGCAATCCTGATGCTGAGCCTGTTTATTGCACTGGTCCTGCTTGGATTTCCCATTGCATTCACGCTAATAGCAATGGGCGTCGGATTCGGCTACTACGCCTATCACCAGTCGGGTTCTATCGAAGTCATCGCTGACGCTTTCGACAATCGGATTTTTTATCTGCTCAACCAGAATACCTATTCGGTAATGGAGAACGACACCCTGGTGGCGATACCGTTGTTCTTGTTTATGGGATACGTGGTTTCACGGGCTAATATTGTCGACAGGCTGTTTTCATCTCTGCAACTCGCCGCCCGCAACCTGCCGGGTTCCATGGCCATAGCCGCACTTGTTACCTGTGCGGTATTTTCCACGGCCAGCGGAATTGTCGGTGCGGTAGTAACCCTGATGGGCCTGCTGGCATTTCCAGCCATGGCCAACGCCCATTATCGCAAGGACTTTGCCGCCGGGGTTATCTGTGCCGGAGGGACACTGGGCATCCTCATTCCGCCATCAATCATGTTGATCGTATACGCAGCGATTGCCGAGTTGTCGCCACTGCGGCTGTATGCGGCAGCGGTTTTCCCCGGGTTTTTGTTGGCCGGGCTTTATATTGTATATGTCATTGTGCGGGTGTGGATTAATCCGTCTATCGCACCGAAACCGGCCGAGGACCAGCCATACACCAGGCGCGAAATTTATTTTCAACTATTAACATCCTTTGTTCCGCTCACGGTGTTGATCATGCTGGTTCTTGGCTCAATCCTGGCCGGGCTCGCAACCCCTGCCGAAGCGGCTGCTATGGGTGCGCTGGGGGGATTGGTACTCGCCGTTCTGTATCGATCTCTCACGTGGGCTAAAGTCAAGGAATCGGTTTTTCTGTGTGCTAAAACCACGGCAATGGTGTGCTGGCTGTTTGTTGGTTCTTGGACCTTTGCGTCGGTATTTTCCTATCTCGGCGGGCACACTGTGATTGAGCACTGGTTCCTTGCCATGGACCTCGAACCCTGGCAGTTCCTGATCATGTGCCAGCTGATCATCTTCCTGCTGGGGTGGCCCCTGGAATGGTCAGAAATACTGATCATATTCGTACCCATTTTCCTGCCATTGGTTGAAGTATTTGGCGTTAATCCCTACTTTTTTGCCATGCTGGTAGCGCTGAACCTGCAGACTTCTTTCCTGACGCCACCTATGGCACCGTCGGCTTTCTATCTTAAAGGGGTGCTCAGGAAACAGATCGAGCTGGTGGAGATATTTAAAGGCATCTTGCCCTATCTTGGTATCGTCATATTCTGTATGTTCCTGATGTATATGTTCCCCGCGATTGCATTGTGGTTTCCTGATTATTTGTTTGGTCCCTATATTCCTTAATTTTCCAGGATTGACAAGGATTGACCAGGACGGAATTTATATGAGTAATTCAGCGGAAACCGATCCGAATTCGGTGAGAGCGCAGGTAGCCGCAATTAAACAGGGTAAAATGAAATCAGAGTTACTGGTTAAGTCCTGTCTCGAACAAATAGACAAAACCGATTCTGATATTCACGCCTGGGAATATCTCGATAGCGAATATGCCCTAAAACAAGCGGCTGACATGGATACTATTCGGCGAAGTGGAAAACCCGTTGGAAATCTCCACGGAATTCCAGTTGGGATTAAGGATATTTTTGATACTTTAGATATGCCCACAGAACGTGGCAGCGCGATCTATGACGGGCGAACCCCGGAGAAGGATTGTGCAGTGGTGGAGAAATTACGCGAGTCTGGAGCGGTTATTCTGGGCAAAACCGTGACTACAGAATTCGCCTATATGCATGCCGCAGATACACGAAACCCCCATAATTATGACTATAGTCCTGGTGGATCCTCCAGCGGATCAGCGGCGGCGGTTGCTGCTGGACACACCCCCCTGGCCATCGGCAGCCAGACTAATGGTTCGGTTATCCGACCCGCATCATTCTGTGGGGTTTATGGCTTCAAACCAAGTCAGGGCATTATTTCCCGTCGCGGGGTAATGCAAACCTCCCAGACCCTGGACCAGGTCGGCATGTTTGCAAGAGACCCAGGGGACATTGCCTTGCTTTGCGATCAATTGCGTGGTTTCGACCATACCGATAGCGCCAGTTATATAACGCCTAAACCGGCAATGCTGGAAGGTTATCTATCTGATGTGCCGGTGGAACCGGATCTGGTCTGGATCGATATGCCTTATGCAGGAAAATATGCCGAGGATACCGTGGAAGGTTGCGAAGAATTCATCACCGCCATGAATGGCCATATTGAGCGAATACCGTCGCCATTGTCTTTTGCTGCGTTAATCGAATGTCATAAGGTGATATACGACTATGAAATTTATCGCTGTCTCAAAGAGCCGCGAGAAAATCATCCAGACCAGTTAAGCGATACCGTACAACAGGCATTTGAATCAGCGAAACAGCGCACCAACAGCCAATACAATGAGGCTGTGGAAGTATTGCAATCGGCTAACCAATGGTTTGAAACTTTTTTCCATGATTATGATGCCATTGTTACGCCATCCGCCCTGGGGGAAGCACCGCTTTTCGGAGACGGTACCGGTGACCCTATTTGCAGCACCATTTGGACTTTATGCGGACTGCCGTGTTTATCCATACCCCTATTAACATCAAATAATGGGCTTCCTATTGGGATTCAGCTGGTTGGCGGCAAATATGAGGATCATCGGTTGTTGCGAACTACCCGATGGCTGTTAAACTATCTGAATTCGGAACAGGATTGAAAATAAGGGTTATTAACTATGGTTAGTAGAACAACAAAGTTTATCGCCGGGCTTATAGGCATAATCGTTATGGGGGGATTTGTGCTTGGTCTGGCCCACAGTATTTCGACCGGGTTTGCCGGTCTTCTCGGCGGGCTGCCGTTTGTGATCATAACTATTTTTGTTCTCGGGCTGGCCAGCTATGATTTCTGGGACGAATGCATTCGTAAATCGGACAAATAAAATCGGTAGTCTTGTCGTAATTGATGTCTTCCAAACCCGTTCTATGGATTACCAGAAAGTTATCGGAAAAAACAGAAATTCGCGCGGCACAAAGCTACGACCTGATTCTTAATCCTGAAGACAGCATCAATAATTCTGAAAAGATTATCGAAATCAGTCACAAGGTTGATGGAATTATGCCTTGTCATTCGGAAATTTTTCATGCTGATGTGGTTTCACAACTGGGAAATAAAACCCGAATCATAGCCAATTATTCAGTTGGCACCGACCACTGCGATCTGGAAGCACTAAAGGCAAAAGGTATCATTGTAACCAACACACCGGATGTGTTGTCCGACGCTACCGCAGAAATCGCCATACTGCTATTGCTCGGTGCCGCAAGGCGAGCGCCCGAAGGTGATCGAATGGTTCGGGAAAAACGCTGGTCCACATGGAGCCCTTCGTTTATGGTGGGGCATCAGGTTAGCGGAAAACGACTTGGCATTGTGGGTATGGGGAAAGTCGGTCAGGTGGTGGCTAAACGAGCGCGCGGATTCGATATGGAAGTGCACTATTACAATCGAAATCAACTGCAACCTGAGCTCGAAAACGGCGCTGTATTCCATCCCAATCTGGAATCCCTTCTGAAAGTGTCCCAATTTTTGACGCTACACTGCCCATCAACCCCCGAGTCCAAAGGCATGATGAATATCGATACCTTTGGCATGCTGCCGGATGGTGCGATTTTAGTGAATTGCGCCCGAGGTGCATTGGTGGATGAAAAGGCCATGATGGCGGCCTTGAAGTCAGGAAAATTGCCGCCGCCGGGCTGGATTGTTTTGCCAGGGAACCTGGTGGTAATCCTGAATTTTCTGATTTCGACAATATTTTTATGTTGCCTCATATCGGCAGCGCAACCTTTGAGACCAGGGACGCAATGGGTGCTCGGGCGCTGGATAATCTCGATGCATTTTTCGCGGGTCAAGAACCCAAAGATCGTGTTGCGTAATACGCGAAAGTTCCAGGTTAGCAGTTAATTCAGGTGATTTTGAGTTCTGTTCACGGTAGATTCAGCGGACCATGGCATTGTCGGTGCAGATACATGATTTCAGTCCTCGGTTTGGTTTTTAAGGCGCGATCCTTTTGATCGCGCCTTTTTTTATGTACAGGATGTACGGTATGCCGCGGGCTTGGGGTCGAAAAATGCTCCTGCATTTTCGACATTTCCGCCGTCCATGGCGGTCATGCGCAGGAGCGGCGCATTGCCAGGATGGCATGACCGGTTTTTGCTAATTGATTTTATGGTTCCCCGCTTACGCGAGGACAAGCGGCATTTGTTCGTATCATCCATGATACGAATCCTTCGGACTCACTTCGTTCGCGAAAATCTTTTCCAGAAAGATTTTTCCACCGTCCCCCCGATCGGAGTCGAGGGCAGGCTATGGTGGTCATGCGAATGAGCGATCCCAAGCACTTTAATACTTTGTGTAGTAAATAATTATTATTGGACGCGCAGGAGCGGCGCATCTTTAAGTTGGGTTTTGGCCTGGTCTCATTAGGGCCCTTGTCGGGAATTCTCAATAAAATGCTGAATTTTCGATAAATAGGCGTTATATTCACTAAAAATCCCCTGAAATAACCCCGGAATACTTGTGTCTGGGCAGTCTCTCCAGTATCATCCGCGATCCAATTTTACCCGTAACTTAACAGTTGAATGAAAACATTTTCTGCAAATCCTGAGAAAGTCAAACGTGACTGGTTTGTTGTCGATGCAGACAACAAAGTTCTCGGCCGTCTGGCTGCTGCAATTGCCCACCGACTTCGCGGAAAACATAAACCTGAATATACCCCTCATGCGGATACCGGTGATTACATTGTCGTGGTCAACGCAGAAAAAGTTGCGGTAACAGGAAACAAATTTAACGACAAGATTTACTACCACCATACCGGCCACCCAGGTGGTATCAAGGCAACGGCTTTTAAGGACATGATTGCGAAACATCCAACTCGCGTAATCGAAAACGCAGTTAAAGGCATGTTACCGAGAAATAAACTGGGTCGAGCCATGCTCAGCAAGTTAAAAATATACGCCGGTGAGCAACACGAACACCAGGCCCAGCAACCCAAAGTTCTGGAACTATAATCTAATTTAAACACCATACTATGGCACAAGCGCAAGAAACCTACCGAGGTACAGGCCGTCGTAAATCTTCCACCGCGCGAGTCTATTTACAACGCGGTACGGGTAATATTGTAATCAATAAAAAATCACTCGAAGAGTATTTTGGCCGGGAGACCGCCCGCATGATTGTTCGTCAGCCCCTGGAACTGGTAGAGATGTTGGACAAAGTGGATGTTAAGGTAAATGTTGATGGCGGTGGCAACAGCGGACAGGCCGGTGCAATCAGGCACGGTATTACTCGCGCGTTATTGAGTTATGACGAAGAACTTCGCTCACCCCTTCGCAAAGCAGGATTTGTTACCAGGGATGCCAGAGAAGTAGAACGAAAAAAAGTTGGCTTACACAAAGCCAGAAAACGACCTCAGTACTCCAAGCGCTAAGTTTTCATATCAAACCAGTACAAGAACGGGTAGCTTTGCTACCCGTTTTTCGTTGTGCCAGTAAATTCCGGGTTCAAACTCAACCCTCCTAACTGTTTTCGTCAAAGCCTATAACTGATACTATCTTTGACAGAAAATTAGACATCTAAAAATTCAAATAATTGGTAAGAAGATTTTGAGTACAACAGACCTGCGGCAGTTACGAAATGCATTTGGCACCTTTCTGACCGGTGTAACTGTGGTTACTTCTCGAGAGAAAAACGAAATTCCACGAGGATTCACAGCAAATTCATTTACATCGGTTTCTCTGGATCCACCCATGCTATTGATATGTGTGGACAAGGCCGCAGAAAGTTTTGAGGTATTCACGGAACAACCGGGTTTCGCGGTGAATATCCTGGCTGAGACCCAAGTGGAAACATCGGGTTTATTTGCGTCAAAGAGGGCAGATAAATTTGATATCGCCCAATGGTCGGAAAGCCCAACCGGAAATCCTATTCTGGCCGGGGTGTGTGCCTGGTTTGACTGCAGCCGCGAGCAGGTTATCGATGCCGGTGATCATGTGATTATTCTCGGCCGAATATTGTCTTATGAAAACAATGACAGTATTGGCCTCGGTTATGTTCGCGGTGGATATATGAGTCTGGAAATGGAGCGATCAGCTGCCCGGGCGGCCAGCGGTCCTGGTGTTATCGTCGGTGCAGTGGTCGAACACGAGGGCAAGATATTGTTAATGACCAACCCGGAAACAAATGAACTGTATGTGCCTGCCAGTGGGCTCGACGGCACCACGGGTTCTCTCAATAAATTACAGCGCTATCTTGATGACCTGAATATTGGGATTACCATCAGTTCACTATTTGCAGTATTTGAATATGAAGAAACCGGTCAGCAGGCCATATATTATCGTGCTAAAGCAGAGTCGGATCAGGTCGAAGGTAGTTTTATTCCATTCAAGGCTATTCCCTGGGATCGAGTCAATTCCCCGCCCCACGTTACCATGTTAAAAAGATATATCGACGAATCCGCCCGTCAAAGATACGGCATTTATTTTGGTAGTGACCGGGATGGCGAAGTAGAGGTATTGTGGTAAATTTTTATCTTAAATTTTTATTTTGAATTTCACTTTCTGATATAGGTTAAAAAATGAAAATATCCCTTTTTGCGCATATGGAGCGCACCGACGATTCTGTATCACACCCGGATTTATACGCCCAGTTTCTGGAACTTTGCACCATGGCGGATCGGGGCGGGTTCGCTGCCATCTGGGTTGGCGAACATCATGGCATGGACTTTACCATTGCGCCTAATCCATTTGCTCAGTTGTGTGATCTGGCGAATCGCACGGAGAATGTCAGGTTGGGAACTGCGACCCTGGTGGCGCCATTCTGGCACCCAATCAAATTGGCTGGTGAAGCCGCCATGGTTGATATCATTACCGAAGGCCGACTCGAAATTTGCCTGTCCCGAGGCGCCTATGAATTCGAATACCAACGACTGTCTCCAGGCCTGGATGCCTGGACTGCAGGGGAAAAACTGCGGGAAATAATTCCGGCGATACAAGGTCTTTGGAAAGGGGACTATGCCCATGATGGCACACACTGGCAATTTCCTGAAACCACCTGTATTCCCAAGCCGATCCAGCAGCCCCATCCAGGAATGTGGATTGCTGCTCGAGATCCAGACACGGTGAATTTTGCTGTTGCCAATGGCTGTGGCATTCAGGGAACACCGTTGTGGCAGGGTGACGATGAAATCGAAAATTTAATGGGTAAATTTAAAACTGCGGTGGACAATAACCCGGACGTGGCCCGGCCAAAAATCATGGTGCTGCGACATGCATTCGTAGGAAAAGATGAAGGCGAACTGGTGAAAGCTGCAGAAGATATGAGTGAATGGTATTGCACCTTTGGTGCCTGGTTTAAAAATGACCGCCCTGTCAGCAATGGATCGATGCCGCCCTTAACTGCAGAAGAGCGTGCAGGAATAGAAATGTTCTCTCCCGAAAATATGCGTAACAACCATGTCATTGGCACCCCGGACCATGTAATTGAGCGACTCAAGTCCTACCAGGCCATGGGCTATGATGAATATTCCCTGTGGCTGGATAATGGCATGGATCATGCAATCAAGAAGAAGACCCTGCAGTTGTTTATCGACGAAGTACTGCCGGAATTTGCCTGACCCGTTGATGTTAATTCTGGATGAGTGATCAGCAAAGCTATCAGGGAACCCGCTATAAACTCATAGGAAATTTATCCAACCAGCCCGTGATTGTATTCATCCATGGCGTTGGTCTTAATCAGAGTTTGTGGGATTCGTGGGTCCCGGTGCTGGAAAATGATTTTTGCGTATTAACCCTGGATTTGTTGGGCCATGGCAATTCTGACAATCCACCAGGACCAAGATCGATAAAAGATTTTTCTGATCAGGTTCTCGAGCTTGTGAATTATTTGAACATCGATAAATTCGCATTGGCGGGCTTTTCTCTGGGCGCAGTGATAGGGCAGGTCTTTGCCTCATTACATACTTCACGCCTGACTCATCTGGTTTTACTACACAGCGTGTATCAACGCAGCGAACAACAGTGCAGTTCGGTGAGGGAGCGCTACCAAATTACGAAAGAGCAGGGTCCTATGGCGACGGTTGAAATTGCCATTGAGCGCTGGTTCAGTGAACCCTATCGTTTAGAAAATCCGGATAAAATGAATGATTTACGAGATATTTTTGCAGCCCACGTCGATGATGGCTATCTAAAGGCCTATTATCTGTTTGGCCATGCTGAGCCGGAAATGGAAGACTATACCCTGGCTCATGTAGTTTGCCCGTCACTGGTTATAACCGGTTCAGATGACGTGGGATCAACACCGGCCATGTCCGAGGCTTTGGCCCGTGATCTGGTCAATTCGGAATTAATAATTAATCCGGGGCATCGTCATATGAGTCCGGCGGAATTTTCAGATATTATGGCCAGTCAGGTTTTGAAATTTTTAAAACGATGAATTTAGTTTTAGGCGTAAAATTACTTAGCGCGATATCTTACGCAGCAATATCTTAAGTAGCAAAAGTTAAGACAGCAAACAATCAGCAGGGTAAAAACATGACCAAGAAAATCGAGAAATACCAACACTATATTAACGGCGAATGGAGTGATGCATCCGATGGCGCAACTATAACTACCATAAACCCGGCAAATGAAGAAGTGTGGGCAGAAGTGCCCGCGGCCACAGAAGATGATGTCAATCGGGCAGTGGCAAGTGCAAGGACAGCGTTATACGACGGACCATGGGGAAGCATGACCCCCACCGCGAGGGGCAAACTTCTGCGACGTCTCGGTGACCTTATTATTGACAAGGCCGATCATCTCGGCGATATCGAAACCATCGACAGTGGAAAACTGTTGAAAGAAACCCGGGGACAGACCGGTTATGTATCCGATTATTATTATTACTTCGCTGGCATGGCTGACAAAATCGAGGGTGCGACCCTGCCCATCGATAAACCCGACATGCATGTATTTACCACGCGGGAACCCATCGGTGTGGTCGCTGCAGTAGTACCGTGGAATGCACAAATGTTCCTGACTGCCACCAAGCTGGGGCCGGCTCTGGCGGCAGGAAACACGGTGGTCTTAAAAGCCTCAGAAGAAGCGCCTACGCCGATGTTCGAATTCGCAAAAATTGTGGATGAGGCAGGCTTTCCGCCAGGGGTTGTTAATGTGATTACCGGTTATGGGGAACCTTGCGGACGGGCGCTGACCAGTCACCCAAATGTTGCCCGGGTTGCATTCACCGGTGGTCCGGAAACCGCATCCCGGGTGATTCAAAATACCAGCCATAATTTTGCCCACGTATCCCTGGAGCTGGGCGGAAAATCCCCCATCGTGGTATTTGATGATGCGGATTTAGAGGGTGCGGTAAATGGCATCATTGCCGGTAATTTTGGCGCATCGGGACAAAGCTGCGTAGCGGGGTCCCGGGTAATTATTCAGGAAGGCATTTACGACGATATCGTTGCAACATTGGTGGAACGAGCCAAAGCGATTCGGATTGGTGATCCGCTTAAAGATGAAACCCAGATGGGGCCATTGGCCACTAAAGCCCAGGTTGATCGGATTCTGTCCGCGGTTGAAAAATCTCAAGGTCAGGGCGCCGTGTTGCACCACGGCGGTAAACAGCCCGGTGCATTCAAGAAAGGTTATTACATGGAACCGACTATTCTCGGTTGTCCAAATCAGGAAATTGAAACCGTGCAAAATGAAATGTTTGGCCCGGTATTAAGTGCGCTCAAGTTCAAAAATGAAGATGACGGTATCGCCATGGCCAACAACACTCGTTTCGGATTGGGCGCGGGAGTGTTCACCGAAAACCTTGCGCGAGCTCATCGGGTTAGTTCAAAAATTCGTTCCGGGATTCTTTGGGTAAACACTTACCGTGCAGTATCACCCATCGCACCGTTTGGCGGATTTGGACACAGTGGCTTCGGTCGTGAAGCAGGTATTGAAGCGGTGTTGGATTACACCCGGACTAAAACCGTGTGGATCAGCACCTCCAGCGAACCCATGGCTAACCCTTTTGTTATGCGGTAATTTAAAAATCCAATATGGCGGAACTGGAATCAGACACATTCCGGGATAAGCTTCTGAGCAAACCTGAGGCGTTAGAAGATTTTCCGTTTAATCTGGACGTGGCAGTTTACAAAGTTTGCGGCAAGATGTTTGCAACGCTATCGGAGCACAATGGTGTTGCCAACATGAACCTGAAATGTGACCCCAATGAGGCATTATTGCTCAGAGAAATTTACCCATCCGTAGTTCCAGGATGGCACATGAATAAAAAACACTGGAATACCCTGTTATTGGATGGTTCTATACCTGAAAAAGAAATCAATTATATGATTGATCAATCCTATTCCCTGGTAGTAAAGGGCTTGCGCAAAAAGGATAGAGAGTTTTTATTTATGCGCTATAGTGAAAATGAAATTAACGGGATAAGTAATTGATCAGTATTTTTTGCGAGCTCAAATTGAGCGCATGGGGAATTCTCAACCATTCTTTGCCGCTTTTTTTAGCCAGTCTCTCAAAATCTTGATATCCTGGCGCTGACGGATATTTTCAGAAGACCGCAGATAATAGGTTGTTGTCAGGGTGAATTGTTGCCCAAATGGCAGCACCAATTCATTGGACTCCAGATACTGATCTATAAAGGGGCTTCGGCCCAACATGATCCCTCCCCCTTTTGAGGCAGATTCCAGCGCCATGAGTGAACCATCAAATGAGGTGCCAACAGGCACTTTATAATTGCGCAGACCGAAACTCCGGAACCAACGATGCCAATCTTCAGAATATCCCAGGACATGGAGCAGATGGTGATCAATTACGTCCGTCGGAATAGATAACGGGGATTTCTCTAATAATAATGGGGAACAGACTGGGGCAATATTTACCTTTATCAGTTCAACTTCATGGATGTTTTCGGATTTGGAAATCTGGCTGGTAATTTCTAGATCGATCTGGGATTGCCGCCCCTCGGGATGCTCGCTATCCAGAGTGACGATTCGAAGTTGGATGCCGGGGTGGTGAATCCGAAATTCTGCAAGTTTAGGAATCAACCATAGGGTTGCTACGCTAGGTGCACACTGGATCGTGACCACATGGGCCTGTATTTCTGGAAACAGTTGATCGGTGACGGTGTCCAGACGATCCAGCGATTCGTGCACAACGAGTTGGTAGGCTTCACCGATTCCGGTTAGGGAAAGCCCACGATTGCGGCGTATAAACAATCGTGCATCCAGATAATCTTCCAGGGTCCTGATTTGCTGACTAATGGCCGCTTGACTTATTCCCAGCTCAGATCCCGCTTTGGAGAAATTAAGATGCCGTCCCGCGGCTTCAAAAGCGCGTAATGCGTTTAATTTCGGTCGTTTCATTAACGTTCTGATATAAGTAAACCTTATCTGATTCTGAAGAAATTATCGTTTGTCCGCAAGGGGAATGTGACGGTAAGCTCCATAACAATTGAAACCAGAAAAATCGAAACCAGGTAATTTATTTTGCAATATTTTAGTTTCATAGACCAAGTCCAGGCCCAGTCCGTCCACGACGCGTCACTGGAAATTCTCGAAGAAACCGGCTTGCTGGTTCGCAATGAAAAAGCCCGGCGAAGATTTGCTGAATTCGGCGCAAATGTTGATCACACAACGGAGATGGTAAAAATCCCCGCTAATGTCATTGAGCATTACCGGGCTATGGTACCGCCCACCATTACCCTGCGTGGGCGCAATCCCGAATTCGATATCACTTTCCCAAGAGAGCAACCGGTAATCGCAACCGCGAGTTCAGCACCGGATATTGTCGATCCTGTGACCGGGATTACCCGACGAGCGACTTCCCATGACATTGCCAACATCGCCCATCTGGTAAACAACCTGCCGGGATTCGATTTATTCTCGATTTCGGTTTTAGCAGATGATGCGCCCAAGGATCAGTTTAGCTTGTCGCGCTTTTATCCGGCATTGAAAAATTGCCAAAAGCCGGTACGCACCTCGGTCTATAACATCCGCGAAGCAGAGCAGGTATTAAAACTGGGTGAGCTTATTGCCGGATCCAAAGAAGCCTTTTGGCAACGACCTTTTATTAATTTTGGTTACTGTTCAATTGTTTCTCCACTGACCATGGACTTCGATAGTACAGACACATTAATGTATTTTGCCGAGAATGGAATCACCGCCTACGGCACTATTGCGCCCATGGGCGGGTTAAGTACGCCGATGACATTGGCAGGAATGTTAACGCTGATGAATGCGGAGTGGTTGGCAGCCGCTACCCTGGCGCAAATGTCAAAACCAGGGACCGAGCAGATATACAATTTTCTCCCGGTATTTGCTGATATGCGTGATGGGGCTTATGCTCCTGGCGCAATTGAAATTGGTATGATGAATTCTGCAGTATGTGAGATGGGTCGATTTTATAATGTACCGTCCGGAGGATACCTGGGATTAACCAACTCCAAGGTTAGCGATGCCCAGGCTGGGTTTGAAAAAGGCATGTCACCATTGCTCGGCGCGGCTTCTGGGGTGAGTTTTATCGTAATGGGCGGCCTACTCGACGCGCTGATGTCGTTCGATTTTGGTCAGGCGGTAATCGACAACGAAATCGCATTGATGATTAAAAAGGTCCGACAGGGATTTGATTTTTCCAAAGAATCCATGTCGGTTGAGGAGATAAAGCAAACCGGACCCGCAGGTGTATTCGCTGCCAATCCCCAGACTCTGGATCGAATGACCACATCAGTGTATATGCCTGAACTTGCGGATCGGAAACTGCGAGAAACCTGGGACGAAGATGGCAGTTCGACTATTCACCAACGGGCTATGGACAAGGCTCTGGATATAATCTCTGTGACCAATGTTGCAGCAATCGACGATGAGGTAGACCAAAGGATCCGTGCGGAGTTTGAAAATCTGGTCAAAGGGGATTCCGTTGTTCCAGATGGTTGGAATCGGGTTATTGCAGCGCCGGATACAAAACGCGAACGAAGGGTAAACAAGCGCCGAGCTTCAGGCTAACTGATCGTAAAAGACAATGATTGATCTACCAGGAGGCCTGCCGGCACATTGTCGGATTGCCGTTGTCGGTGGCGGTGCAGTAGGCACAAGTATCGCCTATCATTTGTGTGATGCGGGTGCGAAGGACGTCATACTACTTGAAAAAACAAGTTTAACTGAAGGTGCGACCTGGCATGCTGCGGGGCTTGTCGGTCAGTTTCGATCCCACCAGGGTCTGACCAAATTGATGCAGCATAGCGTAAAGCTGTACCGAGAGTTGGCCGAGAAAACCGGACAGGAAACTGGCTGGAAGGAAGTGGGTAGTCTACGGGTTGCAGCCAGCCAAGATCGATGGATGGAATTTCAAAAAGCCCATACCGCAGCACGTAGCTTTGGCTTTGAAATGGAATTGCTCTCGCCAGGGGAAACAAAAAACATATATCCTTTAGCAGAAACCAAAGACCTGGTTGGGGCGGCGTATATAAAAGATGATGGATATGTCGATCCAAATAGTTTAACCCAGGCCTTCGCCAGGGGGATTCGAAAGAATGGTGGAAAAATAATTGAAGGGGTCCAGGTAATCGGTTTCACTCGTGATAAAAACCGAATTACCCATGTGGTGACAGATCAGGGGTCCATTGAAGCAGAAATTGTGATCAACGCTGGTGGCATCTGGGCACGACAGGTTGGCTGGATGGCCGGAGTGAATTTGCCCGCCGGCCTGGTCCATCATCAATACATGGTTACAGAAAAAAGCGATCAGGTTCCCAACGATTTGCCGACGTTTCGAGACCCGGATGCTCGTTTTTATGCGAAACCCGAACCGGGGGCATTGGCCATAGGAGGGTGGGAGCGTTCAACGCCGTCAATAGATCTGGTCAAGGGGCTCGATTTGGATAAGGCTCGGCATTTATTCGATGGTGACACCGATCGAATGATCGACATTTTTGAGCCAGCGGCTCGGCGCATACCGGTTTTGAATGAACTGGGTATGCGCACCATAATCAATGGGCCAATTCCAATATCTCCGGATGGCGAGCCCGTTATGGGTCCGGTTCCTGGGATCGAAAATTTTTATGTCGCGTGTGCATTTACTTCGGGAATTGCCGCTGCCGGCGGTGCTGGCAAAGCCATGGCGAACTGGATTCTGGAGGGTGATCCTGGACTAGATTTATGGGCATTCGATGTGCGGCGATACGGAAAATTGCACTGCAATCCAAGGTATCTCCACGATCGCGCCATTGAAAGTTACAGTCGTTATTACGATATTCCCTGGCCGAGTTTTGAGGGTAAGGCTGCACGGGGGCTGCGGAGAAGTCCACTTTATGAAACGCTAAAAGCCAAAGGAGCAGTGTTTGGTTCAAAGTTTGCTTGGGAGCGCCCAAAGTGGTTCAATCGTGATGGTGTCGTTTCGAATCCAGGATGGGCGCGTATTGGGGAGGACAAAACCATCGGGGTGGAGCATCGCGCAGCACGACAGGGTGTGGTTACTATCGACATGAGTTCGTTCACCAAGTTCGAAATTAGCGGTAAAAATGCCTGTGCCTTCCTTCAGAAGCTTTCCACTGCAAATAGTGACAAGGATGTTGGTGGGGCCGCGTATACCCAAATGTGTAACGCCAAAGGGGGGATAGAAGCGGATGTCACCATAATTCGTCGTAGTGAAAACTGTTTTTGGTTAATTACCGGTTCCGCGCTGGGTGTGCGTGATGGGGCATGGATGGCCAGCCATGCATCGGCATGGCCTGATGTCCAAATACGAGATATTACCTCGGCATATGGGGTCATCAATCTTATGGGTCCGAGATCCCGCGAAGTTTTGGAAAAAGTGAGCGATGCAGATATCAGTCATGGCGGGCATCCTTTCATGACTGCCCGGGAGCTTAATATTGGTTATGCCCAGGTTTTTGCCTACCGAATTACTTATGTTGGAGAGTTGGGCTGGGAGTTTTATATTCCCTCTGAGTATATGCAATACGTTTATGAAACCCTGCAATGTGCCGGAGAAGAATTTGATATTACAGACATTGGCTACAGCACTATAGATAGCTTAAGACTGGAAAAACGCTACCTCGCCTGGGGCGTCGATATCACACCGCTATATAATCCCATCGAGGCCGGACTGGGGTTTGTTATCGATTGGAATAAGTCGGGATTTATCGGCGACGAAGCCCTGGCCAGAATTAAGGAACAGGGCGTCACCCAAAAGTTAATTTGCCTGGCATTGGAAAAACCACTGGCGGTATTTGGTGGAGAAGCTATTCTCGTTAATGAAAAGTCAGTAGGTCAGGCAACCAGCGGTAATTTTGGATACAGTGTGGGTAAGAGCCTGGTGTTGGGTTATGTGCCCATCGAATTTGCAATGGCAGATAACTTCGAAGTAGAAGCTTTTGGGCAACGCAGCCCGGCGACCCGAATCGAAGGCGCGCCCTACGACCCAAAGCGCAAAAATATATTGATTTAACTGGACTAACTTTCAGGTGAAAAAATACGTTGTAGTACAGGTTCAAATTTTCTGTTACTAATTCGTTTTAGCTGTGTTTTCAATTTAGTATTTTCAGCTTTCAGATTTCGAATCTTTTCAAGCAACGTTTTTGTTTTACTCTGATTAATAAATTTTTGTACATTGGACAACGGTATGTGGTCACTGGTATGACGTGCATACCATAGTTGGGTAATACACCCATCTTCATCCAGTAAAAAATCTGCAGGCACGATTCTTGGATATCTATTCCAGCTTGGTCGCCCCCCTTTGGTTATACCCTGGATGACTCTTGGTAGACTGAATAGCACGGCTTTGAGTAAGGCCCGAGATGAATGTTCGATCCCATAGCGGTTGTAAATTATCAAATCAGGGTCACTAATCATTCTGAATGGACGTGGGTGATTGGCAACATGTTTTCGAACTTCCGCACTGGTAGAGCTAAACACGGTGACAATTTCGAGGCCTTGTTTTTTCCAGCTGGTATATTTATGTGTCAGTTCGTAGATTCTTAGGTTACAGAAAGGGCAGGCGGCATCCCGGAAAAAGCAAAGCATCACCCGCTTGCCAATCAAATCACTCAGTTGAAACGGCTTGCCGTAGATATCCTTTATTCTAAAATCAATTCCCTGACAAGGTGGTTTTAGACGCATGAATCCTCCAATTAGCTGCAATAGTTGGTCGATTAAAATTCTATGGTTTCCTCTAATTTATACGTCGTAGTTGCCTTAATAGATGCATTTCAGAGTAATAAATAGGGCTAATTCCCGGATTCTAAGGCGGTTAAATCAGTGATTTCGGGATATAGCAGCTGAATTTTTACCAAATCACATTGTATTTCGAGCTGGCATTAGATATTAGTACGTTAAAAATTTGGTAATGGATGCACGTCATCAAGAAAATATTTTTTATTCTTCCGTCGCCTTGATTACAAAGCCAATTCACCCTTATGATGTATAAATAGTGAATACTAATAGCGAACATTTTCTATCGAAATCATGCTTCATTTGGTCAAAAAATTAATTTTTTTATCATGACCGTAGACCATAGCCCAAACCTTTCGCTGCTGTTGTCACGGGTTGCGCTGGCAGATAGAAGTGCATTCAGGCAACTTTATGATGCGACATCGCCGAAACTATTCGGCAGCTTGCTGCGTATATTGAAAAAGCCCGAACTTGCCGAAGATGCGCTACAGGAGACCTTTATAAAAATCTGGAACAATGCCGATAGTTATCGAGAATACAGTAGCAAACCCATGACCTGGTTACACAGTATCGCCCGATATCGCGCTATCGATATACTTCGAAAGCAAAAACATGACGTCCGTAATATCCCAATAGAGGAAGAAACTGAAAGTACCGACGCAGCATTGTCATATATGGACAATTTCGCTGAAGGAGATCACGCCAGACTAATGCATTGCTTGTCACAACTTGAGCGCAAACACAAAGAGGCGATTGTGAAATGCTATTGTGAGGGCTATACGCATAGCGAGTTAAGTCGGTTGATGTCAACACCGCTTGGGACGGTTAAAAGCTGGGTGCGCCGTGGGCTTCAGTCATTAAAGCAGTGCCTGGAAAAATGAATTATAACGATCCAAACCTTCAATCAATGCTGGCTGCACAGTACGTCATCGGTTCCCTTCGTGGCCGCGCTCGAACCCGATTCGAGAGATTGCTCCGACAGTTTCCTAAATTGGAGACCGAGGTTGAACAATGGCAAAATCGTTTTGCTGAATTAGATAGTTTTATCGAAGAAAAGACGCCCCCAGAAGCGGTTTGGAAAAATATTGACGCTCGATTATTTTCTGAAAACAGCTTGATTCATCAGCCAGCAAATTATGGTTTCTGGCGAAGCCTGGGTATCGGCGCCAGCGTACTCGCTTCATTGTTGGCGCTCTATATTGTCCTGCCATTAACCCAATCTACTTCGGAGAAATACTCTGAAAGTTATATTTCGGTATTCCAGGATGATGAAAAGCAAGCAGTATGGGCGGTGCAAATTGATACCAAAGATAATGCATTACGGGTTAATTCGATCAATGTGCCCACTATTGCTGCTGATCAGGATTATCAGTTGTGGTTGCTTCGTCCGAATGATCAAACCCCTGTTTCTCTTGGGTTATTGCCGCAATCTGGTGAAATTGAGCTTCCGCTGGTTGAATTGCCCTACGGTGTTGCCAGTGGAATTGCGGTGAGCCTTGAACCCAAAGGGGGCTCAACTACCGGGTTACCTACTGGCCCAGTTCTGTATGTCGCAAAATTGCTGGAGCTTGGCTAAAAACTCTCTGTTTTTAGATCAACGTTTTCCAATATTCATTGCCGTCAGATTTAGCTGTAAATAATATTTATTGGAACTATTGCATCCAAATTAATTTTTGTTGCGTACTGGAAATCACAGACACCGTATTTGCACCATCCCTTAGATGTCTGAAACTTTTAATTACGGTTAGTGATGGTCAAACTTAACAGGAATTTTTAATATGAATAAATTTGCTGATAAATTAGAAGGTGATTCAGTATTAGTATCTCGACGCAATCTACTCGTTAATAGCAGTACAGTGGGGTTATCTGCGGCGACAGTAATGTTGCTGGGTGGATGCAATACCATGGCTGCCAGTAATTCTGTTTCAGATAGTGATCCCGCTGCTGATGTGAATATTCTCAATGTGGCGCTAACACTGGAACACGAAGCAATTAATGCCTATCAATTGGGTGCAGAGAGTGGATTACTTGAGAAATCGGTTCTTGATGTGGCAGTACTTTTTCAAAGCCATCATAAAGAACATCGGGACACCTTGGCCTCGACAATCAAAACACTGGGTGGATCACCAATCGACCCACTGGCTATGGATGAATATGCAACCGCTCTGGGTGCTGCGGGACTAAAAAGTCAGGCAGATGTTCTGAAACTTGCCACCAGATTGGAGATTGGTGCTACCAACGCCTATCTCAGCGTTATTCCGGCATTTTCCGATTCCGGGTTAGCACAGGTTGCGGGTCGGCTTGCAGCTGACGAAACCATGCATTGGACTACCCTAACCAGTGTATTGGGTATGAATCTTCCAAAAACTGCGCTTAGTTTTGGCGCTGTAGCATAAATTACGCTGAAAGGGGATTCTATGAGCAGGTGTGAGCCTGCTCATAGTTTTAGTCAACAATTATGTTGGAAGCCTAATAATGTATTTTCAAAATCGTTCACAACCACGATTTCTGCGGTTATTGGTATTTGGTTATATTCTTATGGGCATCTCCGCGTGTGCTATTCAGCCTAATGAGATCACCTCCAGTGCGTCTAAACAACTGAGATATCTGGCATTAGGCGACTCCTATACCATTGGTCAGGGCGTGCCAGAAGAATTCAGCTGGCCAGTACAATTAGCACATAGGCTCAAGGATCGAGGCGTTGCAGTTTACCCGCCGAAAATCATTGCTAAAACCGGCTGGACAACGGGTCAGTTAATCAAGGCCATAGAAACACAAGCCATTGCAGCAAACTATGACCTGGTCTCTTTATTGATCGGTGTAAATAATCAGTTCAGAGGGCGCGATAAAGGTTATACGCTGGATCTATTTGCAAAAGAATTTGATCACTTGGTGAAAACTGCCATTGACTTCGCCGACGGAGAGCCAGATCGAGTGTTCATCGTATCCATTCCAGACTACGGGGTGACGCCAATTGGTCAACGCCTGGGTAGGGTCAGGATTGAAGCCGAATTGGAACAATACAATCAAATTGCAATTGATATAGCTAATAATTATGGTGTGAGGTTTTGCGATGTAACGTTGATATCAAGGCGGGCTGCTTCAGAACACGACTTAATAGCAAACGATAAATTACACCCATCGTCGAAGATGTATGCCCGATGGGTAAATGAAGTGATATTGCAAAATATTCTTCAAATGCTGAGGGTCGTTTAGCGAGAAAAGCGCCATCTGAAAACTCAATTTGGATTGCGATTCTGAATTGTGTTCCATAGAATGCCTAAATGTTTGCATTCCTTTACTTTCGTCAAGGAGGCATTTCAATCGATCGACCCAAGCTTCCACCAATGATTATCCGGCGAACCGAAGAACAACCGCGGCAATCAATCCGGCCCCCATTGCTGCGACCGCGTTTCGAGTCAGTAGCATAATTGCAATCGCAGTAACTACGGCAACTTTAGCAGCTAAATCACCCTCAACCATAGCAGGAACCACAATAGCAACCAAAACCGATCCCGCGAGCGCATCGAGGCTTCTTTCAACGCGCCTCGTAATGGACATCCGACCCATTATAACCAGGCCGCCAATCCGTGTGAGATAAGTCACGATTGCGATGACACCCAAAGCTAAATCGGGGCTAATTTCAATCGACATTCTGGAGTCCCCCTACTACCCCGCCTGCCAATGCACCTGCGATTACGTGCCAGTTTGCTGGCGCCCACCAATAGGCTGCAATTGATACGATGCCTGCTGCAAGCCATGGTAAGAAAGTCGCCTTTCCATTCCAAGAACCTGCTAGCAGCGCTGCGAAGAACGTAATCATTACAACATCAAGCGCGAAGGTCCGAGGATCGCCAATCTGGTCGCCGAAGACGATACCGCCAGCGGTACCGACAACCCACGCTAACCAAAGTACCAGGCCTCCACCGATGAGAGTACCGACATCGCGTTCGCCAGCATTGTAAGCGGAAAGACATGACGCAAAGTTCGCATCGCTCAGAACCAACATTGAACCAAGTCTCCTATACCATGGTAAATCGCACAACCATGGGTAAAGAGCGGCACTCATCAGAATATGACGCGCATTAACGGCAAGCGCGATAAGAATAAGTGGGACAAGCGGAATACTGGCCCCCCAGATTTCAAGCACGGCAAATTGTGAGGCAGCGGCGAATACGGTTCCACTCATGATTATAGTCTGGGCACTAGTCAGACCAGTTTCAATCGCTGCAACCCCGAATGCAATACCGAAGGGAATCACGAAGGCAGCCAAAAATGCCATCTCCCGGACACCCCGAAAAATACCTCCTGCGGAAACAAAAGCTTGTTTGGTGGTTTTTGGTATTGTCATATTATAACCATTATGTAAGTTAGGTTGACATGATAATCATTTTGACCTTAAAGTCAACCATCATGACGGTTATAATTAGAAGATAAGTCCTATGAAAATTGTTTCAATTGACACTATAGATTTTAGGGGTGGAAGGTTATGCCTTGATTTTGTTAACACGGCGAACTGGGTGAATGATGTAGCCATCGATAACAGGTTAGTCGATTTGGACGCCGTGGGAATATGGGTCACACGAAAAGGGCTTACGAAGGTAACCAAACTCAAGGGCGATCTCGATGAGTTGCTGCGTCTTCGAGATACCATACGACGAATTGTCATTCACCCAGACGAGGCTAGCAAAGAAGATCTTACGATCCTCAACAATGCTAGAGCATGCACACTAGCGCCTGTACGTAGAACAGGTAGGCATCTTCAAATCGACCCCGAGCCGTCGATAGACTGGATCATACGAAGCATCGCGGATTCAACTGTGGAACTGATGTTGACCATCGAAAAATCAAGAATTAAGTTATGCAACGGTGATCGCTGTGGCTGGGTATTTCTGGATGAGAGTCCAAACAACCGGCGTAGGTGGTGCTCAATGGCGGAATGTGGCAATCGTGCGAAGGCGAAGCGACATTATAAATCTGTAACAATGAATTGAGTAAATTTTATAATTGCGTTCTGAAATCTAACGGAGAATATTATGATAATACGTTTGTGGCATGGTCGAACGACAAAGGAAAATTTTGAAACCTACAGCCAATTTATGCAAGAAAGAGCTGCGCCTGACTACGCATCCGTCGAAGGAAACTTGGCATGCTATTTCTTACGAAAAATTGATCAGGAAGCAGCACATTTTCTTCTTGTAACGCATTGGGATTCCATGGACGCAGTAAAAGCGTTCGCTGGCCCCGATCCGACAATTGCAAAATACTACCCCGAGGACGATAGCTTCCTGTTGGAAAAGGAACCCACCTCTCAACTCTACGAGGTGTTCCACCAGTCCTGACAATAGGTACGCTACAAATGTCAACGTTCAGCGCAAAAATGTCGGCTAAGGCTGGCTGGAGCCTATTGGATAATTTTTCAAAATGGCTCTTCAGGGCAACTTTGAGACAGATCGGCTTTAATTTTCGATCTGGCAAAAAATACACTGAGCTGCCGTTGACCGATTGAACTCACCACTCACAGCGGACATCCGTTAGGTATTTTGGTTTTTTAAAGTACACTTGAACTGATTATTAATACGGCCACGTAGTTGTTAAATCTTTCCACCAAAGCCGACAAAAGAAACAGTGTCCTTCGGTATAAAAAGTAAGGAAAAGAGAATCAGTACGGCCGATACCAAAAAAGCTGTACTTAAGCCAGCTATATCGCTGATAAAGCCCCCAAATGCCGACCCAACGGCTTGCCCAATTGACATGAAGGCGAACATTACACCAAAAGCGATAGATGGATAGGGTTTGAACAATCGTATACTCCAAATTAAGAGTGCACTTCCTGGGATCATCGATCCAATCCCAAATGTAATGGCAGCAAGATTCACTGCGTATTCTGTATTGATCAAAAACACTATCAATGCACATGAACAGGCGTTCAAGGCATGTGCCAACACAAGTGTGTATTTGATCCCTTTTTTGTTAATTAAATCTCCTGTAAATACTGTAATTAGGCCTGAGGCGCCTACTAATATCCAGAACCATTCTTGAAATTCTGAAGTATATCCACCATGTTGAGACAACAGTTTTGCTGAATAGGTATAGTAGCATCCTAATAGAACTCCATACGACAAACACAGTATGAGCAGGTTGATTACACCTGGTCGATATATTGATTTAATTGAAAATTTAGGTGGTTTTTCAACTTTTTCTTTAACATATTTTTCTGTAGGTAATATAAAGACGGCAAGTACCGTCACGACTAAAGCACAACCAGAAAATACGAGCCACGTTTGCTGCCAATTGCCTGGAATAGCGTAGGATAGGGCGCCTACCGCCAATATCCCGATAGTGCCTCCGCAATTAAGGGAAGCAATTGCCCGGTTTTGCCATTTAGGACTAAGATACGCATCGATTATCTTGTATTCGCTAGGCGGCGCAACCCCAACACATGCTGACGCCAATATTAGCCCTATGACAAGCATAACCGGTGTGGTCGAAATATAAACTAGAAAGATACCCACACTGGTAACTAGGCCGCTTATGCAGATCATCCAAATAGCCCGTACCTGCTGAGCAATAATAGATGATATTAGCGTAATCACAACAAATGCTATCGTAGCTCCGCTTGCAATTAATCCAAGGCTGAATATGCTTATGTTGAAGGTTTCTTCTATTTGAGGAATATATAGCCCGAATGCATACCGACCGGTTCCATACGTAAATGTAACAAATGCAGTAAATACAACGGTAAATACTATTGGGTATGCTTTGTAGTTATGGTTCATTTTTTATCAGTTTTTGTCCACACTTGTTGAAGATAATTCTTTTGGAAGATCAGCTGCTCTTAATGTCCAACCGTTTCGTTTTGATGGATCGTAACCCAGGTGGCTAGTGCTGCTCCGAATACATAGGCCGACAACCCCAGTAGAGTGGAAACGGAGTAGCCCACTCTTCCCTCAAAAAGTTGCATAGCGAATACCATCGCTGGGCCAAGACTTGTCATAGCAGCGATAGAAGTAACCGGCAGGAGTGGTACAGCCTTTTGAATTAGATAGAGTGGAAAAGCAATCACAGCAAGGCCAATCACCACAACCCTAGCAATTTCGAGAGCGGGTATTTCAATGCCCTTATCATCGATACCCAAAAGGTATGCGACCACAGTTAGGATCGTATAGAGAATAAAGCGCAGGCCAAATTGTGCAAGCGGACCGACGCCTTGAGTATTGAGGCGAGCACTAAACCAAATAACAGCCGCCATGCAGCTGCCCGATACACCCGATAATACGATGCCGAGTACTGCTACGTTCAGCCCACCCCTGACAAACCCTGATAATCCCATAATAGTGGTTACGGATAAGGCCAAAATCGAAACGAGTATCAGAGTATTACCGATATGAGAAATGTCACCTCTCAGGTTTATGGTGTTTTTAGCACCAAAGATCGATGCAGATACTGTTCCTAAATGAACCATCCCGGAGAAAAGCGTAAATACTATAGCAGGCTCAATAATCTGTACTGCAATAAAATAGGTGATCCATGTCAAAGCAGTAAGAAGATTTAGTGCAACAACTAGTCTTACGCACCGTAGCGATATCTTTAATTCTATTGGTCGAAGAATTGCAATAACCCCAACCGCCCCAAAGGCCGAGATTCCGAAAACCCAAGCGCCTATTAAAAATGAGTTAATATTTTGGAATACCGACCCAAGGTAGACCGCTTGAAATGCCTCAAGAACGATAAAAGATGTGCAGTAAACTACCCCTATGTTGGTCCTCTTCACGAATTTTTCTCTGAATAAGAGAACTAATACTACAAAGAATAGTTGCAATACATGGTCAATAACACCATAGTTATGGCGAATATCTCCATTTTATTTAAATATGGACAAGCTGGACATTAAAATCGTAGAAATCCTTCAGCGCGAAGGAGATCTCACTAACTCGGAATTAGCAGATCGTATTAGTTCTACCGCTTCAACATGCCTTCGACGTGTCGGCCGCCTAAAAAAACGAGGGGTCCTTAAAAAGGTCATCTATATTGCCGATGCCGCAAAGCTTGGACGCAGCTTGAAAGCAATCATCACCATCACGACAAAGGACCATCCGCAACCCAAACGACTAAGATTCGCCGCTAAAATCAGAAAGGAACCCGCAATAATCTCCGCGTACGGGGTTACTGGCGAATCTGATGTCATTCTTATTGGGAACTTTCGAGATATGGCCGAATATCAAGATATGTGCAATCGACTTTTCGATGGGATAGATAGTATCGAACGCTACACTACTCACTTCATAACAGAAATTTACGAGGAAAACGCAAGTGTGTCATGCGATGCCTTTCTGTAACAAACAGCAAGGTAACTTTAGTAACTTGGATTTGATCTTAGAAAATCGTTACGCTGTTGGTTGCATTTGACCAAGAATAATCAGGGACAGACCACAATTAATAGTACATTTCGGACTGTGAAAATATTCAATGCCGATTAATTGTGGCCTGTCCCTAAATGTTCAACTAGATGCTTAAGAATTAGCCGACGCATAGAAAACCCCAGGGGCTCATCGTGGTGCGTGTTGGGGATCGTCCCTGGTTTCCTTTGTGGTTGTCCAGCATCGAGATGTATGCAAATCGAATAGGTGCGGACCTCGTTCTGCACAGGTTCTGCGAACCCAGTTCTTTGTATCGAGATTGGCTTGGCTCTATCCAAAGAAGTCCGATTAACGTGAGTCTTCGTTTCCTCAAATTGTTCTACCTGAGAGAAGCGCTCAGCCAATACGACAAAGTGCTACTGTTGGACGACAGCTGCTATGTAGACGTTGGCTGTCCGAATATCTTTGATGCCTGTTCCGTGGACTGCCTGGGTGCGGTCGAGGACGGGGGGCTGTTGGGAAAAAAAGCACTTCCAGACAAAATAGTAAATACAGGGGTATTGGTGGTTTCTCAACCGCAAATTTCATTTTTTGAGGGATTTGAAGAATTTTACGGCAAACAGAACAGACACTTTGATGACCAAGTGTTGCAAAATCAAACTATTAGAGCGGGTTCATTGCAATATCAGCCTCTAGACCAACGCTATAACTGGGTCGGTTCGCAATTTACCAAGAACGATATTTCCGACCCATATGTTTTTATCTATCATATAACCGGATACCACAATTATGAGCAAAGATTGAAATTCTCAAGAACATTATCAGCGTTGGATATGTGAACCACTATCGAGTGAGATCCGATTTCGGCCGTAAACATTTTATAAGAAAAGTTTGAGAATTACCCTGAGCGGGGTCTGAATTATCCAAATATAATCTGAATCAATTTACCCGCATCCCAGGGAGCGCGCCATCGTCGGGATCGAGCAAATACAGCTCGTTGCCACCAGGGCCTGCACACAACACCATGCCTTCGGACACACCAAATTTCATTTTTCTCGGCGCCAGATTGGCCACCACTACTGTAAGACGGCCATTAAGATCTTCAGGCTTGTAGGCAGACTTTATCCCTGCAAAAACATTGCGGGTTTCGCCGCCAAGATCCAGGGTGAGCTGAAGCAGTTTATCTGCATCGGGAACATCTTTGGCTTCAACAATTTTTGCGATTCTTAAATCAAGCTTTGCAAAGTCATCGATGTTGATTTGCTCCGCAATGGGGTCCTCCGCCAGTAAACCTTTGGCGCTGGTTTGCTTGTCGGTCTGATCTTCAGCCTGATCGATTTTGGTTTCGTCTATCATTTTTTGAATTTTCGCGTCTTCGACTCGAGTCAATAAAGGTTTAAATTTATTAATGGTGTGATCCACTAACGGGCTCGATCCATCTGCCCAGCTCAGTTCCGGGATGTTTAAAAACTGTTCTGTGCTTAGTGCGGTTTGGGGTAGAACCGGTTTCAAATAAATCATCAGCAAACGAAACAGGTTAATCCCCTGAGTACAGATATCCTGAACCTGAGGTCGGGTATCATCTGACTTAACCAAAACCCAGGGCTTTTCTCCGTCGATGTATTGATTGGCTTTGTCAGCCAATGCCATTACCTCACGAATAACCTTGCTGTATCGACGGGATTCGTAGGCTTCAGCAATACTTGTCCCGGCGGCCACAAAACCGTCATACATTTTCGGATCGGGCAGTGACTGACTTAACTTGCCATCAAAAGTTTTGGCGATAAAACCGGCGCACCGACTGGCGATATTAACCAGCTTGCCGACCAGATCAGAATTAACCCGGGTCTGAAAGTCTTCCAGGTTCAGATCAAGATCATCGATGGAATTATCCAGCTTACCGGCAAAGTAGTAACGCAGGTATTCGGGGTTGAGATGGTTTAAATAGGTGTTGGCCATGATAAACGTGCCTCGCGACTTGGACATTTTTTGCCCATTCACGGTCAAAAATCCGTGAGCCCAGACACCATCGGGAGTGCGAAAATCAGCGCCAAACATCTCGGCGGGCCAGAACATGGTATGAAATCGCGCAATGTCTTTACCGATGAAATGGTATAGCTCACATGTGCTACCGACCTTAAAATATTCATCGAAGTCCAGATTTTCGCGATCACAAAGGTTCTTGAAGCTGGCAAGATAGCCGATGGGCGCATCCAGCCACACATAAAAATACTTGTCTTTTTCTCCGGGAATCTCGAAACCCCAGTAAGGGGCATTTCTGGAGATATCCCATTCAAACAAACTTTCCGCAAACAATTCTTTTTGTTTGTTGGCAATTTCTTTCTGAGTGTGACCCTGATCAAGCCATTCCATAAGAAAATCTTTGAAGTCACCGAGCTTGAAAAACAACTGTTCGGATTCGCGTTCCACGGGAGTCGCGCCGGAAACTGCGGATTTGGGGTCAATCAAGTCGGTAGGGGCGTAAGTAGTCCCGCAGACTTCACAGTTATCACCATATTGATCTTCAGATTTGCATTTCGGGCAGGTGCCTTTGACAAAACGATCTGGCAGAAACATTTTCTTTTCAGGGTCGAATAACTGTTTGATAGTTCGTCGGGTTATATGACCCTTTTCATTCAGGCGGTTATAAATCAACTCGGAAAAATATTTGTTCTCCGGGGAATGAGTGCTGTAGTAATTATCAAATGAAATCAGGAATGCATCAAAATCCCGCTTGTGCTCAATGCCGACCCGATCAATTAATTCCTGGGGGGTGATGCCTTCCTGCTCTGCCTTTAACATAATGGGTGTGCCGTGAGCATCATCAGCGCAAACCAGATAACATTCATGACCGCGCAGGCGTTGAAATCGCGCCCAAATATCGGTTTGAATGTATTCCAGCAGGTGGCCCAGATGAATCTGGCCATTGGCATAGGGCAAAGCGCTGGTTACCAGAATTTTTCTCCTGGCATTGGTATCACGAATAGGTGCAGTCATGGAGACGGGAAGAATTATTTAGGTCGTTTAGAGGGATTATTAAGATACAATATTATATTTGAACACACCCTTGAACGGTTAACTTTAGACGCTATCTAATTTCGAGCAGTTCATGGTTTTGCAAAGTGCGTTCCTTTTGTATATAAAGCGAACTCACATAGACAGGTTTCAGAATTCCGTCTGATTTATTCAGGCTTTCTGCACACAAAATAATTTAAGGTAATCCATAAATGAGTAATTTAGATCGGGATGCTGTGGAAGATATCCTAAAAGTAATCATCGATCCACATACTGGCAAGGATCTGGTTGAGAGCAAAGAAGTCGAAGAGATCAAAGTTGATGGCGATAAAATTGAAATCAATCTGGTACTAGGATATCCCGCAAAGAGCTGGGAAGCGGATTTGATTGCCCTGGTCGAGGCTGCGGTGTCGGGGGCGGCTGTGACCGTTAAGTCAAACACCGTATCTCATTCCGTACAGGAAGGGGTTAAACCATTAAAAGGCGTGAAGAACATTATCGCCGTGGCATCGGGCAAAGGCGGCGTTGGTAAATCAACCCTATCGGTCAATCTGGCTTTAGCGCTGTCAGCCGAAGGTGCACGTGTGGGAATCTTGGATGCGGATATTTACGGTCCCAGCCAGCCGAGAATGCTCGGGGTAAGCGGACAACCCCAGTCCAAAGATGGTAAGTCCCTGGAGCCCAAGTCGAGTTATGAAATCCAGGCCATGTCCATTGGGTTTTTGGTCGATGAAGAGTCGCCTATGATTTGGCGCGGACCGATGGTAACCCAGGCTTTGGAGCAACTGTTGAATGATACCCGCTGGGACGATCTGGATTACCTTATTGTCGATATGCCGCCGGGAACTGGGGATATTCAATTAACCCTGGCCCAGAAAGTGCCGGTATCCGGTTCGGTCATCGTCACCACGCCCCAGGATATTGCATTACTCGATGCGCGTAAGGCTTACAAGATGTTTGAAAAAGTTGATATTCCGGTATTGGGAGTAGTGGAAAACATGAGCACCCACATCTGCTCAAGTTGTGGCCATGAAGAACATATATTTGGTTCCGGCGGCGGAAAAATCCTGGCTGAGCAATACGATACAGAATTTCTCGGTGATGTGCCCCTGGATATGTCTATCCGTGAAAGCGTGGACAGTGGACGGCCTACTCTGGTGGCGGATCCTGATGGCGCAATTTCAAAAATCTACAAAACCATTGCACGAAATACTGCAGCCAGATTGGCCATGCGTAAAAAGGATTTCAGTTCAAAATTCCCCAATATTGTGATCCAGCAGAACTAAGGAACCTCTGATTAAAACATGAACAGTCAATTTGCGTTTAAACCAAATTTATCGCGTGGCAATTTCTGCGTTGCAAAACTTCGCAATAGCCGTGTCCCGTTTTATTGGACTTGGGTGTGCGTTTCGCGCCTTGAACTTGATTATTTTCCCAGTACCAATTTAAGTGGCAACTTGATCTGCCCAGTTTTAATTAGAGGCTCCCTAGGACGGAAATATGTCAATTAAACCCGACCGCTGGATTCGTCATATGGCGGAGACCGAAAAAATGATTGAACCATTTGAGCCGGGGCAGGTTCGTGAAAGTGAGCAGGGGCGGATTATTTCATACGGCACGTCGAGTTATGGTTACGACATTCGTTGTTCCAATGAATTCAAGATTTTTACCAATATCAATTCTGCCATAGTAGATCCGAAAAATTTTGACGAAAACAGTTTTGTGGATTTTGTTGGTGATGTTTGTATCATTCCCCCCAATTCATTTGCGCTGGCACGGACCGTGGAATATTTCAGAATCCCGCGAAATGTTTTAACCGTTTGTCTGGGTAAAAGCACTTATGCCCGATGCGGCATTATTGTCAACGTCACACCGTTTGAACCCGAATGGGAAGGCTATGTGACCCTGGAGTTTTCCAATACCACAACTTTGCCGGCGAAAATTTATGCCAACGAAGGCATTGCCCAGGTATTATTTTTTGAATCTGACGAACCCTGTGAAACATCGTATAAAGATCGTGGGGGTAAATATCAGGGGCAGACAGGGGTAACCCTACCCAAAGCCTGATTCGATGCCTTTCGGTTAGTTGGTCGCACTGTATAACAATTCACCTCATTTGCTACCCAGGTATCTGCGTGTGGCTTTTACTTTATAACATTCACGCTGATTCATCGAGAACCTGTTGGACGATTGCCAGGTAGTGATCGATATCAGGGGTCTGCACCCCAGCAACTTTTCCACCATCATCATATTTTCTAATTTTAATGGTGGTTTCCAGATGAGGGTTTTTCTCGAACGCTGCAACCTGATCTGAATTAAAAGGCCCGCCCTGGAGTTCCAGAGTCTTGACCGAAGCATCGGATAAATCGCCAAGATAGTCGGGATCGACAGCACAAAGATATTGCTTTGCCTGGACGTGGAGGCGCACCGGCTCAACAATTTCCGCATCAAAAAATTTTTCCAGGATGGCAGGTCCGGTATGTTCGTGGCGGTTGTCCACGCCCTGTTCGATATAGTCTTCGGGAAATTCGCCGGTATAATGACCAATGTCATGCAGCAGGGCGGATGTAATCACCCATGCAGGCTCCCCCGCTTTTTCGGCATTGTATGCGGTCTGTAACATATGCTGGGACATGGTAACGGATTCACCGAGATATGACTCTGCACCTCGACGTAAAAAAATATCCCGTAGGTATTCGACTAAGTTTTCGCGGTTGAGATTATTCTTGTCCATAGTAGAAACTAAATGGTAAATTTCGAGGAACTTTAACCTATCAGGTTTAATTGGTCCATCCCGAATCTGCAAGAAAAATGAGCAAAAAATGAGCGTAAATAGGATTAGAATCCAACATTTACAATCTCCGAATCATACCCCAGGATAAAATGATAACCCCTGACCAAATTACTAATCTAGCCGATCAATATGGTTTGGTTGTCCGCGGTGGATTCGGGGTGGTAGAAACAGATCTCGTCCCCGATATTAAAGAACGGGTCGCTGCAAAATCCTTGGTATTGTTTGGTAACGCAGGTTCGTCCCTTTGGAGAAATTTTTCAAGCTCAGCGGAATTCGCAGATGGACAACTCGACCCGCTCAATCGCTGGAGTGAACGCATCGGAAACGCCATGGCTAAACAATTGTCTGGTCGCGCGCTTTTTCCATTTGGTGGTCCACCTTATCAACCTTTTATCAGTTGGGCTAAAAAAGCAGAATCACTCCAGTCTTCAAAAATGGGTATGTTGATTCATCCTCAGTATGGGCTCTGGCATGCTTATCGTTTTGCTATTGCCTTGCCCGTTCCTTTGCCCGTGGAATTGAAGTCTGCCGCACAGGTACCTGATGATATTTGCGCCAAGTGCGTTGACCAGCCCTGTCTTAAAACTTGCCCGGTTGATGCTTTCTCCGGCACTGAATATGACGTCGATAGCTGTTTCGACTTTATCGATGAGAATCCGCAATCATCCTGTCGTCAGCACACATGTCAGGCTCGGCTAGCCTGCCCCGAAGGACATGAGTTTCATTATGAACCCGACCATGCAAAATTTCATATGAACGCTTTTTACCATGCCATCGTCAACCGGCGAAAAATCTGAATCAATTTATAGTCAATTTGGCCGCATATTCGATATTGTATCCGGCACAATTACATTAAAATCCGGCTTTTTCTGTGACCATAGTTAATTAACATTTTTCATAAAGTTTAATCAAAGCAATGTCTTATCAACTCGGTATTGATACCGGAGGCACCTATACCGATGCGGTCATAGTCGACGAGCATCAAACTGTATTGGCGAAAAACAAAAGCCTCACCACGAGTTTCGATCTCACTATCGGTATCGGCAATGCGATTTCCAGCATGCCGGAAGAATTGCTCAATGACGTCAATCTAGTAGCGCTTTCCACCACCCTGTCCACAAACTCTGTGGTTGAAGGCCGGGGTGCGCCGGTGGCGGTGCTGCTGCCTGGTTACAACGAACAACAAATTGCAAAGAGTGGAATTCTGGATATTCTCGAAAAAGAATTTGTTGTTCTGCTCGAAGGCGGTCATGGCGCAACGGGTGAGCAGCTCCAGCCCCTGGACATTGCCTCTGCAAAACAGAAAATCAGCGAGCTGTCTGATCATGTATCCGCATTTGCCATATCGGGCATGTTCGGTACCCGCAATCCCGCTCACGAGAAACAACTGCGGGACCTGGTTAAGCAGCTGACGGGTAAGCCTGTAGCCTGCGGTCATGAGCTGGCATCCAGCCTGGGTGCACCACGGCGGGCATTAACCGTAGCATTAAATGCGCGGATGATTCTGTATATCCAGGCTTTGATCGAATCCGTTGAAGCTATATTAAAACAGAAGGGGATTACTGCGCCGTTGATGATTGTTAAAGGCGACGGCTCCCTGGTTAACGCAAAGACCGCATTGTTGCAACCGGTTACCACTGTATTGTCCGGCCCGGCTGCCAGCGTTATTGGTGCTTGTACACTCAGTGGATTGAAAGATGCCATCGTGGTTGATATGGGTGGAACAACCACGGATATCGC
This sequence comes from Candidatus Spongiihabitans sp., assembly GCA_965237725.1. Taxonomy (GTDB): domain Bacteria; phylum Pseudomonadota; class Gammaproteobacteria; order Arenicellales; family Poriferihabitantaceae. Next base: position 1,346,019 of record OZ250151.1, on the reverse strand, counting down.
CATCGTCACCGACGGTCTGCCCGAGCTTTGTGAAGATGGTGCGCGAATTGGTGACTGGCAACCCATGGTTGAGGCGATTAGGGTATTTTCTATAGGCCTTGGCGGTGACAGCGAAGTTCGGTTCAGGGCCAAACTGAATATATCGCAAAGAAGGGTGGTGCCCATGAGTTTATTGGCCTATCAGTTTCCCGAAGTGCTGCCCGCCATTGAGCGACAGTTCAGCGGTTCACCCAGCCCACGCAATAATAAATTTGCATTACCATTGCAGAAAAACGAAGTGTTGTTACGTCATCTTAACGAGGTTGAGCAAGCGACATGGGAAAGATTGCTTAAGGGGCCGGTGGAACTAGAGTCCCTGGTCGACAGTAACCGCCCTATGCTCAGAGCGATTGCCAGGATGGAGCGACTGGGGCTGGTGATATATAGTGGCTTCACCCCGTCTGATGCCACCCACGTTTTGGGTATGAGTGATCATTGGAACAAACAGGCAGCAGAATTGGGCGCAAAGATTTGGGGTCGGCAGATGCGTCATTTGTATGGCTGCGGAACCTGGGAAGTTGGCGATGCCATTGCACCGTGTAAGGAAGTATTTGATCTGGTCACCAGCGCAATTAGTCAGAAATTGATCGAAGCCGGTCTCAACCAACACGGCAAACTCGGAGATTCACAATCCCAGAACCTGACCCAGTTGTTAGCGGATATCGTTTTAAAGCGAGGCCAGGCTGGGAAAGTAAAACCGCTGTTCAAGCTGGAGTTTGCCAACAGCTATCCTATAGTCGCTGTGGGTGGTCCCGCGGGGGACTATTTCCCCGAAGTGGCCCGGTTGCTGGATGTTGATCTTAATCTGCCTGAAAATGCCGATACAGCAAATGCCATCGGTGCGGTTATGGGCGCGGTGGTTCAAATCGTTCACGTCACCGTGACTCAGCCGGAATTTGGCGTGTTCATTTTATTTCATAAGGATGAGCCGATAAAATTTGAGGTGCTGGAGATTGCCATTGACAAGGCCATTGAAATTGCCAGGAAAGAAGCCCATGAGCTGGCGGTACAGGCTGGAGCCACTTCAATCGAAACCAAAATAAATCAGGATGCCAATCACATCAAGCATGACATCGATGGTGAATTATTTGTCAGCACGACTATTACTGCGGTTGCCTCTGGCCGTCCCAATTGCCTGGTGCAGTAAGTTCTGATCGGTTGAATCAGCTACGAGCTGAAACTGGACCTAGGCGTTCCGCAAGACTTTTATTAAAGCAGCCACATCTTCTTCACCGTATCCGGCTTTTACGGCCTTTTCAAATAAACTGGCAACCAGGTTGGGGAATTTTTCGTCAATCCCCGAATCAGATGACTGTTTACGAATAACGTCCAGTGCAGCACCCCATGTACGCAAGGTGGCGGTAGGGTTTTCATAATCCTGATTGTGCATGGTATTGACGAATTCTTGGGCATACTCAGATTCTGGAAACATCTGAGCGTATAAATCCAGGCTCACCCCTTCTGATTCGCATAAATTTGCGCCGTGGGTTACCCCTGCAAACGTACCATAGTGCCGACACAGCCAGGCCAGATCCAGGGCCGCAGCTGAGCGAATATTGTCATCAATATAGCGCGTTTTCTGGCAAAGCGAGCTGAGCACATTGCGCGCGTCGTAGAAGGCCTCCTCGGGCCCGGAAAATATAATTTGGGCGTGGTCTGTGGCGAGGCTTGCAGGCCCGCCCAGGATTGCGCCATCGATATATCGCGCACCGTGGGAGCTGAACCAGTCTTCCCCTTTTTGGGCATCCAGCGGCGTTCCGGTGCTGAGCTGGACAACTATACGGTCTTTTAGCGTTGGCGTAACAGATTCAGAATTGAAGATGCTAAGGGTATCATCGTAATTGCCCACACAAATCAAAACAACAGGACTGGCAGAAATTGCATTCAGCACATTGGATTCACCATTAGCACCGTTGTCAATAAACCGTTGTATATTTTCAGGGGATCGATTCCACACCGTCATAGCATGGTCATTTCTCTGCAATTGATCAGCTAGCGCCGCACCCATTAGTCCCAGCCCCACTACAGTAATTTCGCTCATTCTATGTCTCCACTTTGATCGAAGTCGGTAAGTATAGTCGGTTACCGGATTCTCTGGATGGTGATTCCCACCCATGGGTGCCAGCTATGACGGCGGTTCTATATGAGGTTTATCCACCTTCATATATGCCAACTTTTTGATCAATTTATCACCTTCGAACTGTAAAACATCGAGCCCCCGAATCACCGATACATTGCCGTCATTGTCGAGATTTAATTTCCAGCTTGCCAATACTTTTCCGCTTTCTACTTCCACAAATACATCCTCCCCATCGAACCGAATTTTTCCTTTGGATCCACCGACCAGGGGTTCGAATGCGATTCTGATGGCATCATGGCCGACGTGTCGTCCACCGGTAGAGTCTTCGTATACTCCGTTTTCAGCAAAAGTTGCCACCACATCGTCCAAATTCATGCGATTGAATGCGTCCACAAATTTATCGGTGAGTTCAATTAGCTCTGTTCTTCGATCTGTCATTTTCGTATTGAGTAGGATTGTTAATCAGATTACGTCATTATTAGTTTCATGGATTTTTCAAAAAACACACTATCGTCTTCAGCCAGTCGTTCGAGTTCATCGAAGTGGTCATCATTGGGTACATCATAGCGCTCCATGGATCGTTCTGCAGTGCGGTATTGGTCAGCATAGTCATCTGATTGACGGAGGAATTCCGAGGTTTCGCCCCCACCCACCACTACCAGTTGAGGGGCATTAGTCACTGGCGGAATAAAGCACGGGCTTTCGGCATGGGCCTCGGCAATATCCATCTGTGGTCCCTGGTTAAGCGAAGTATGGATAATGGGTTCTAACTCGAAAACACCAGATACGGGAATCCCGCCTCGCACCAGGTCCCTGGGTAGCTGGGGGTCAAATTCGGGCCATTCTGTGGCCATCATCATCGCGGTAAGATGGCCGCCTGCAGAATGTCCCATAACAAAAAGCTTTTCTCGGCAGAATCCGAGATCTGCGGCGTTATGCCAATTCCATGCCACCGCTTTGCGAATTTGTGGAGGAATTTGCCCCATTCTTACCGACGGGGTGAGGTTGTAATTCAGCATTGCCACAGAAACGCCATGCTTAATAAAGGCTTCGGTGACGAAGCTATACATGTTTTTATCGCCGCGTTGCCAGTAACCACCATGAATATAAATAACTAACGGTCCATCAGGATTGGCCCCGGAAAAGAAATCCAGTTTTTCGCGTTCACCTTCACCATAGGCAAGATTCATGCGCGCGCCGGATGCCTCGCAATGGGCCGCACTCCTGGCGAGCCAGCGTTGCACCAGGTCAGGAAAGTCAGGCCCACGACGGTCCATTAGGTTATATTCCGCTTCCAGGGTTTCTGCATCCATTCCTTTATACAAAATTGTCATTACCCACCTTCTTTTTCTAGTTTAAGCCATTCATCTGGGGAACTTCCAAATGGAATCATGGCATGAGTTTGATAAGCTGATCGTCCACACAGGCGAGCGTACCAGGCTTCCAGATTTGGCATTGAGGGACGCTGGATATCGAGATTATAATATTTAAAAAGTAATGCCCCGATGGGGATATCTCCCATAGTTAGCTGGTCGCCCACAATATATTCCCGACCCTGTAAATGTTGTTCCAATAGCTCCAGCTGTCTTATTGTATTCTGGGTGAAAGATTTGATTTTATCGTGGTCATGCTCGGCTTCAGGAATACGCACCAAATTCCAAAATACCTGAATTAAATTTGGTATCAACAGAGACTTGAACCATTCCATCCACTGGTCGGCTAATGCCAATTGTTGTGGGTCATCGGGCCACAATGACCCCGCCCCATATTGCCGACAAAGATATCGAATGATGGCATTGGATTCCCACAGGACAAAACCATTGTCATTGATTGTGGGAATCGTGCGATTAGGATTCATTCGTACATAGTCTTCACTGTCGGTACCACCAAAAGATCCACCCATTGTAATGCGTTTGTGTTCCAGGTTTAGCTCGCCCACAACCCACATTACCGGAATAACATTACTGGAATTGCGTCTTCCTAATATTTCTAGCATTTCTACCTCATTCAACTCAGTTCGTTTCGGGTCTATAACTTTTCGATACAAGATTTAGAGCTGAGAGGATATTGCATTTCATCGCTCAGCTGCAACCTGTACTGGAAATCTAGACATTACATTTTCAGCGAATAAAGTCATGCTCTTAAGAATTTTTTCATAAGGCAACCCGAAGAATGGCTCGATCAGCATGATGTGCTGCATATTCACCGCCTGCTGAAAATATTCGATTTTTTCAGCGACGAATTCTGCGTCGCCAATCCAGATCAGATCATGGGCGAGAAGAAAATCGAACCAATCCGCTTCCTGATCTGCACTGGTTAAAGTCTCACCTTCGCTGAGATAGGAAAGTCGATTCCATTCCCCGGCGGGGCGCGCACCATCTAAGTACTGATAAAATTTGTTAATCGCTGGACGTATATCCCGAGCGGCTTCTTCCATGGACTCCGCCACATAGATCGCCACACAAATTGCAACCCCTTCACCCAGACCCACCTGACGATTTTGTGCCAGTGAAGCCGATTCTCGATAGGCATCCCAGCACCCCTGTATTTTGTCTGGCGGGCTGGCCATTCCGATTACCTTCATACCCTGGGTTCCCGCATGATCGTAAGTAATTGGGGCATTGGACATCAACCAGGTGGGTGGATAGGGTTTTTGAAAAGGTCTGGGATGAATGTACATGCCAACATATTCACCGTCTTCCTTGTGATATCGGCTATCATGGGGAAGGAACATCCTATTGGTTTCATGCCAGCCGGGCACGGGAAATTCATAGTAATCTCCCTTGTAGCTAAATGGGTCTTCGGTCCACGCCTTTATAATAATCTCCAAACATTCACGAAATAATTGATAGCTTTTTTCGTTATCACGTTTATCCGCCTCAATATTAAATTGTATACAGGTGCGGTCATTTACCCCTCGCCCTGCGCCAAAATCCACACGCCCCTCGGTCATGTTATCGAGCAACGCGACGTCTTCGGCAACCCGTAGAGGATGCCAGTCGGGGAGTACCACAGGGCATTGACCCACTCTAATTTTTTTACTATGGGCGGCTAAATCTGTGCACAGTTGTATGGGATTGGGCGGCGCGTTCATAATCCCATTGTGCGCAAAGTGGTGTTCGGAACACCATACCGTGGTGAAGCCGGCGTCTTCGGCTAGCTGGGTTTGCTCGCGCATCATCTTAATCACACGATTCCATGGAATATTTTCCCCCGGATTGAAAAACGGACTGAAATCAAAGCGCATGGGCAATTTATTATTCCCTAAAGGTGAAATATTCATATCTAATATTTTGGGCTGGTAAAAATTTTATGGCTTTCGTTTCTTACGGGAAGTATAAAGCATGTGTTCACTGGGTTGAGAAGGCCATCCTATCCCAGACACCCGTTATCTGATCAGCCTATGATTCTGGTTTTTCTGTCAAGGTAATGCCAACGGCAGCAATGACAACACAGGCAACGGCAATTGTGCCCTGTATACCAATCCGCTCATCGAGTAGTATGGCGCCAACAATGGCCGCCACCCCGGGTTCAAGGCTAACCAGCACGCCGTAGGCGCGAGTGGAGAGACGCTTCAACGCCTGAAACTCCAGGGTGAATGGTATCGTAGTTGACAGCAAAGCAACGCCGAGTCCGATCAGAAGAACAATTGGATTGGTGATCAAATCAACTGCAATGGGTACTGCAAATGGAATCATCGTGATCCCTGCGATAATCATTGCAATAGCCAACCCATCGTTACCCGATATACGTTTGCCTACGCGACCTGCGAATAAGATGAATAGGGCCCATCCCATGCCAGCCAATAAAGCATAAAACACACCCAGCGTATCCAGGTCAGCTCCGGAAACCGGGGACAACAGGATGATGCCCGTTGCTGCGATGGCGATCCAGATAAAATGGCTGGCCCGCCTGGAGGTTAGTGCAGCAACGCCCAAAGGGCCGATGAATTCAATGGCAACTGCAGCGCCCAGGGGAATCCGCGCCAGGGCCTGATAGAAAAACAAATTCATCGCCGCGACGCATAGACCGAACCCAAGTAATAAACTCCAGTTACTTATGAAAACCTGGGCGAAATTGCGAATACGACCGCGAGCGGCAATGCCCAGGATCAGGGCTGAAAAAATAATTCGCACCGCCACCGTACCTTCCGCTCCAAGGATCGGAAACAGGTGAATAGCGAGGCCGGCGCCAATTTGAATGGCAAAAATCGCCAGTATTACGAGCCCTGGTGGCGGAATCGCATTTAGTACCGCAAACTCACCAGACTCTGCTGAGGATGAGTATCCCGGTCGTTCTGAAGGTGTGATGTGCTCGGAAAGATTAAGTGTTGTCAATTTGGTTTAGCCCTATTTTGACTGAGTAAGCACGGATCCTCAGTTCTGGCTCAATCGTTGCGTGGCACGCTACCACGGTCTCACTAGTATCGTGCTGGAGTCTTAATATCACCCGACGTCGGCAATCAGGCAATCCACGCCACCACCGATAGTATTTTTGTCACCCTTTGAACCCTGCATCTTCATGGTTTTTACATACATATGTTAAATGTTCCTGTACCAGTTTTGGGGCAATGAAATACTTTCGGATTCACTATTATCATAGTCAAGTTTGTGTGGAAAATTAGATTCATATTTTTTGATTTCAGCACAATCTTTTCTGATAAAAGTAAATTCGGCTACTGTTGGAATATCAATACCAAATGTGGAATCGATACCAGAAAAATTATTTGGATGAATATGAAGGCAAATGTGTTTTTGTAAGATTTTTTCAAAAACAGCCTGAGCCAAATTAAAAAAAACAGGATTCCAAAGGTATTGTAAATTATGAAATTCAATCACCATAATTCTAAATCTTTCAATGAGAGATTCCGACATATCAATTATGGAATTATACTCGTCCCCTTCGATGTCCATTTGAAGCATTAATTCGGAACTATCTGTTGGGCAGTTTAACTTCACCCATTGATCCATTGTTATAAAGCCATCATCATTTGTGCAACCGACATTTTTCTTGATAAAACTATATTCAACCTCGGATATATCCAGATTGGGGTTTTCAACAGACCCATCAGCCATATGGACCTTCATACCGTATTTTAAACAGTCCAATTCAAATTCACTTGTTTCGCCTACGCCAGGAGAAAAGCACGCTTCAATTCCATCTAAATAATTGGGAATCAAATAACCGCCATCGCCATTTGGGCCAAATCTTATTAGATCAAATTGAGTTTGATAAGGAAAAAGACGCTCAATTAATTTAACAATCTTTTTCTTGGTTGTTACTCTCGTAAGTATAATCCCTTGTCTAAGGAGTTGATGGATAATGAATTGCTTTAACAAATCTTTCATTTCATGCGTATTTGTTTAAAGTAACAATTAACCCGATTATCTACAAAATATACTGAGTCCAGAAGCCGCAATATATTCGGAAAGACTAAGCATGGTCATTTTGGTTTAGCCTGATTATCTCAGGTTTTCGTATCGGCTTATGGAGGGTCAGGGGCGATAATCCGGGGATCAGATTACAAAACTTAGTCCTGCACCTAAAGCCGCAGAAATTAAAAGTACCCGGATAATTCCCCAGTGCAGTTTAAATATCATCCCCGCACAAACCATGGTTAATAATACAACCAACCAGTCAACGCTTGCCAATTCAGGTTGCCACAGGGTAAAAATACCGTATCGTTCGAGTGACACCGAGCCGAACAAGACATGCAATGCAAACCAGATCGAAAGATTGAGGATGACCCCAACTACAGCAGCGGAAATTCCGGTTAGGGCGCCTTTTAGTCGCGGTTGATTACAAATCCATTCGATGTGAGGCGCACCGGCGAAAATCCACAAGAAGCAGGGAACAAAAGTGGTCCAAAGGGTAATCCCTGCAGCGGCGAGACCAAGGGCCATTCCGCCGTCGCGAAATGCGGCTATGAAGCCAACAAATTCGGTGACCAAAATAAGCGGGCCTGGGGTGGTTTCTGCGAGGCCGAGACCGTCCATCATTTCACCGGCGCTTAACCAGCCAAACTGACTCACTACTTCCTGACCCATATAAGCCAGTACTGCGTAAGCACCGCCAAAGGTAACCACCGCCAGTCGAGAAAAGAACACGCCAATTTCAAACAGTATTTTATGCTCGAATAAATAATCGATGGCGAGCAATGGCAATATCCAGATACCAAGCCAGATCACAACGGTGCGCACCAATTGCAGCCACGATCGGTCAGCATGATCGATTATTGCGCTGGATTCTTCTGCGCTATCCGAAGATCTTTTGCCAAAGATAAAACCGACCAATGCCGCGCACAGTACGATGAGGGGATAAGGCAGTGAGACAAAGAAAATTCCGACGAATGCCAGGCCAGCGATGGACCAGTAAAGGCGGCCATTCAATGCGCGTTTGGCCACCCGCAGCAATGCCTCCAGCACGATGATTAATACCGTCGCCTTAATACCCAGAAACAGGGCATTGATTAAAGGCACATCCCCTAACAGGGCGTAGGTCATGGCCAGGGCCAAAACAATCATGGCCCCCGGGAGAACAAATAATAATCCGGCGATGAGGCCGCCGAGAGTGCCATGTAATCGCCAGCCGGCATAGGTGGCCAGTTGCATGGCTTCGGGGCCGGGTAGCAACATACAGAAACTCAAGGCGTTGAGATACATCTTTTCACTAAGCCAGCATTTCTGATCCACCAGAATACGGTGCATCAGGGCGATTTGAGCCGCGGGACCACCAAAGGACAGAATGCCAATTTTTGCCCAGATCCGCGTCGCATCACCAAGAGAAGGACTGGACTGGACGCTCGACGGACCTTCACGGTCCGTCGTAGTTGAAATATCAGTCATTTATCTATGCCGTAGTTTTAGCGGGCCAGTCGTGTCCCTCGTCGGTAGCGTCGCGGCACCAACGATAGAAGGCGTCGTATATCACCATGCTTTCATTCAGTTGGACCAAATCATCCCGATACATTCGGGACAAGCCCAGAGATGCGGCGAGTAAGCCAGCGGACTGAGGCGCAAGCTCGTGGCGATCAGTGTCTGCTCCACGAACTATGGTGGCAAGGTGTAACAGCGGTTCGGTTTTGAGATCAAATTCTTCGATCATGGTATCGAAGGTGCATTGGTCCCCGCGATGGGTCCAGAACACACCTTCAACTTCAAATGGTGTGGCATTAAATTTTTCCGCTACATCCATTACTTCTGAAGGTGAGACAAAAAGAAACTGGGCATGGGGGTCTATGAAGCGTCGTATTAACCAGGGGCAGGCGATACGATCAATTTTTGGACGATGTCGTGTAACCCAAACCGTCCGATTCTGAGAATTTACTGGTGGCAGTTTTTCCGCTGGCACCAGGGGTTGACCTGCATCGCGCCAACCGAAGTGGCCGCCAACTAGAATTTCGGTTTGGATACCACGATCCCGCAATAGCGCTGCGGCACCTTGACTAATCTTTTTGCCTTTCTGGCAATAGATCACAACAGGCCTATTGGTCAGATTTGGAGCCAATGTTTCTACGTCGTTAAATTCATGGCGAAACGCAGTTGGGATAAATTGGGGGTCGTCGTCAAAGTCCTGATCGATGCGTACATCGACAATAACTGGAGATTCAGGGGTGCCTATGAGACGGGCGAGTTGTGTAACGGTAATTTCAGCTGGTGATGGCAAGATGCATCCTCCTTATTCAAGTTAAATAAAGGCTAATTAACAAGCGTTAGCGTTGGATGCGAAACTTGAGCTGGCGCCTCACGAGGTGATCGCAACCCCATAACATCGATAATGCAACAACAGCAGGTTTATTGTCAACTTGGATTGGGTTGGAGAACTCTCAGGTGGAATCTAAATCAATGCCAGTACCACAGATGCAACCAGCAATATGGCAAAAACAATGTTTGCAATTCGACTCTTTCGTGGATCGCGAAGAAACCCAGAAACCAAGGAACCAAAAATCAACCAGGCGGTATTGACAATAATAATGACCATGGTCAGCGTAAGCATCTTTATCCCGCTGTCCAGCCAAATTTGATCAGGAATTATTGTACTTCCCGTATAAACTGCACCGATTGCCGCAAATGCTTTGGGATTGGCAATAGCGAGAAAAAACCCACCTGGAAATGAGGGTGGCTTAGCATCTGCAGATTTTTCAGATACCGGTCCCGATGTCGCTATTCTCCAGGCAAGGTAAAGGATGTAGGTTGCCGCCAGAATAGTAATCGTCGTTTTGATCCCAGGAACAGCAACCACCAAACCAGTTATCCCTGTGGCGATCAGAGCGAGCACACCGAATGTTCCAAGAATGATGCCTAGCAGATAATTCACTCCCGCCCGTTTGCCAAAGCTGGCACCAATGGCAGCGAGGCTCAATGTCGCCGGCCCTGGACTGCCCATTAACGGAAATGCGGCTAACAGAAGGTAAACGATTTTTTCGAGCATTTTGCAGGTTCTACCCCGGGGTATTCCATTATTTTGTTAATGATATAACCAGGGTTTTTAGATTTCCACGTACTCCCGTTTAAACGGAACATGGTCGATATCCACGTTTTCATCAAACTCCCGGGCAAAGCGATGGCCCTCGTAGACCGCCGCTGCAATTGTGGCTGGAGACAAACAATCGCCAATCCGGGTTAGGGATTTGATTCCGGCGTCATCCTGTCCTTTTTGATCTGACTCGAGTTCGAAAAACAATTGATCCTTCGCCCGACGAGCTGTGACCATGATGATTTGATCTATGGGTAGTGTACGGGATTTCCCGCTGGCAATATGTTCAACAATGACCTCGCCAGATTTAATATGTGAAATCAGGTGTTTTTCTATAATCTCAATACCAGAATCGTAGAGTTGTTTTTCGATGAAACTTTGTTCCAGGGTAAATCGGGTCCAGGATGAAACCGTGGACTCCGGCGTGACCAGAGTTACCTTGGCACCCGTGGCCCTTGCGGCTTCGGCGACTACACTACCCATATAATAGTGATCATCATCGTAAACCAGGACGTTTCCCGAAAGATCGCAGCCTGCCATGACATCGTCGGGGGTTAAGATTTCTACGCTGTTATCTTCGGGGATTGATTTATAGTGACTGCGGCCGACCCCGTCGTAAACCCATTTTGAACCCGTTGCGATAACAACATGTTGGGTATTGAGTTCGCCCGCAAACTCGAGAACCTGCTGTTTGTCCAATTCACTTTGCTGGAATACCTGAACATTATCCAGTTTTTCGATTTGTCCCAGTCGATAATCAACAACCCGTTTCCACGCAGACAATCCAGGTAATTTGCTTTCTCGTACTACCCGACCACCCGCTGCATCGCTGGCATCGGCCACGGTAACGTTATATCCCCGCCTGCCCAGAGACAAGGCCGCCTCGAGTCCACAGGGGCCGGCACCCACAATCAAAATAGAATCTTTGGAGGATTGTTTATTCATGGTTTCCGGATGCCATGACCGGCGATATTCTTCTCCCATGGTTGGGTTCTGAGTACAACGGATCGGGATCATGGTGTTATCACTTGCCACACAAATATTACAGCCGATACATTCCCGAATATCATCCACTCGGCCCTGTTCGATTTTCTTCGGCAAAAACGGATCGGCAATTGACGGACGCGCTGCGCCGATGATGTCGAGCACGCCACGTTTAATTTGCGAGACCATGGCATCGGGTGAAGTAAATCGTCCTACACCGACCACGGGTTTGCTGGTGACCTGTTTCACAAAAGCAGTATATTTTTCCTGATAGCCTTCTTCTGCAAATCGCGAAGTTTGTGAATCATTAAGCCAGGCGGCGATATTAACGTCCCACAGATCAGGGTATTCTGCCAGCATCTCAACCACCTCGCGACCTTCGGTGTCCGAAACCAGACCGTCTTCTCCCAAAACCTCATCCACGGAAAAGCGCAAGGCAATGCCGCAGGTGTCACCAACGGCTTCTTTGGTATCCTCGAGCAACTCCCTCAAAAACCGCACACGGTTTTCAAGGCTGCCGCCATATTCATCGGTGCGTCTGTTGTATTTAGGGGAAAGAAAGTGAAACGGAATAGCCAGATCGTGGCCGGCATAAACATAAACAATGTCGTAACCCAGCTCCTTGGTACGTAACGCTGCATTTCGATACCAGCGCCGCACATTGGCAATGTCCTTTTTACCCATGGCATAGGACTGTTGTGGATCGATGCTATCGATAATCATATCCGACACCGCCATTGCCGGCAGGCGACTATAACCATTGTGGGCTGAGTGACCATAGAATCCAATTTCAATCGCGGCCAGTGCGTCGTGCTGGTGGATGGCATCCACACTCAGGGCCAGGCGTTTCATATCACCTTTGTCCCACATCCGACCCTCTACGAAAGGCGACGCATCTGAATGGGGGTGAATATCGGTTTCCTGATTGGAAACTACCGCCCAGCCACCTTCAGCTTTCATGCCACGCAGGGCCGCTTCACCTTTTGGAAAAACATGGGCGAGGCCGTTGCAATGGGGAACCTGGTAAAATCGATTTTTCGCGGTTACCGGCCCGATCTGGATCGGTTCAAACAAGATATCGTATCGGGGGTCTCTCATTGGGAAATTTATTTAACGAAACTACAAATACCATTTGGTTTCATCATTGCCAGAATCCACAAAGGCTTGATACTCATTCAACTTGCAACTGGTATAGGCGTCAATATATTTTTCACCAAAATACGATCGTAGAATATTGCTTTGTCGGCAGCGTTGAAACGCAGCATCCGCCTTCAATGGCAAGTCGGGGTCGGCCGCTTCACCGGCATTGCCAATGGCCGCTTCACCGGGTTCAACTTTATGCGTAATACCATGGTGGATGCCTGCGAGAATGGCGGCGAGGGTTAGATAGGGGTTGGCGTCGGCCCCGGCAACGCGGTGCTCAATGCGTCGTGCAATACCTGGGCTCTTGGGAATTCGCATGGCAACGCTGCGATTCTCATATGCCCAGCTGGGGGTTACTGGCACATAAATATTCGGAACGAAACGGTGGTAGGAATTGGTATTTGGCGCAAATACTGCCATGGAATCTGCCATAGTATTTTTAAGGCCACCAATGCCATGGAATAACAATTCAGTACCGCATGCCGGCGTTCCATACTCGCCATCACCATCAAAAACATTTGTTCCCGATTCATCAATCAGACTGACATGGAGATGAAGACCGCTACCAGAATTTTTTGCATAGGGTTTGGCCATAAATGTGGCATGAAACCCGTGTTTACGGGCGATGCCCTGAACAGCGCGGCGAAACATCACGCAATGGTCCGCGGCAACAACCGGATCATCGCTGTGTTGTAAATTAATCTCGAACTGTCCCGGGGAATATTCACCGGATATGGCCCCTGTGATCACACCCTGCATGGCGCAGGTTGAGGTGACTTCATCCAGATAACGGCTAAAATCCTCAACGTCGTTCATACTGTAAACCTGTGTGGCATCGGTTCGTTGCCCGGTAAGTGGTGAGCATGGCGGAACCAGGTTTCCGGTATCATCTCGCTCCAGATCGAGTAAATAGAATTCCAGTTCGAACGCCACCACCGGCCGGACACCCAGTTCAGAAAATTTGTCGAGCACCCGCAACAATACATTGCGGGGTTCATAATAGTATGGATCCCCAGACAGACCTTGCAGGGTTAACATCACCTGACCGGTAGGCACCTGGGCCCAGGGCGAAGGCACCAGTGTTCCGGGAATTGGGAAGCCCAGCTCATCGGGATCGCCGTCTGAAAAGCCCATGCCTTCGGGGTCCATTGACTCGCCGGTGACCGCCAACAAAAAACAGGAGCCCGGCGTCATCATCGCGGAGTCGAAAACCTTGGGCGCCTGGTCGATGGGATAGCGTTTGCCACGATTAACACAGGAAAGGTCAGAATAAAATACATCCAGATACTTGGTATCCGGATATCGATTTAGATAGGTGTCCAAAACTACACTGGTTTTTGAACGACTTCGGAGGACATCATCTAATGACTTATTGATTTCCACGGAATTTCCTAAAGATTAAAGCGGGGTATTTTACCCGATTGGGTGAAATATCCCGAATTTCGAATACTTAGGGAACCTCTGATTAAAACATGAACAGTCAATTTGAGTTCAAAATAATCAATTTCTGCGTTACAAAACTTCGTAATAGCCGTGCTATTGTGTGCGTTTCGCGCCTTGAACTTGATCATTTTTAATCACAACTTGATCTGCCCAGTTTTAATCAGAGGCTCCCTAGTATTACGACCTGATTTTTCCAGGCTGGCCGTAATCTACGATATTCACCATCACCTAAAATGCTCGTTTTAGAGACTGCTTGGATTGATGATGTTCAATGGCGAGTTCGATGAGATTATCGATTAATTCTGGATAGGAAATGCCACTGGCTGCCCATAACTGCGGGTACATGCTGATCGGGGTAAAACCGGGAAGGGTGTTTACTTCATTGAGAATAACGTCGTTGGTATCCCGATGCACAAAAAAATCCACTCGGGACAAACCCCTGCCATCGATTGCTTTAAACGCTTCGATGGATAATTCCTGAACCCGCTTTGTGGTTTTCTGATCCAGAGGAGCGGGAATAATCAGTTGTGATTTATCGTCGATGTATTTGGTTTCATAGTTATAAAACTCTGCCCCAGGAACAATTTCACCGACAACAGAGGCTTGGGGATTTTCATTACCCAGGATGGCACACTCGATTTCATGACAGTTTTCCATGGACTGTTCGACCACAATTTTGTTATCAAAATTCAGGGCGGTGTTTATGGCGTCGATCAGCCCCTGCTGATTTTTTGCCTTGCTGACACCGACGCTGGAACCCATGTTTGCCGGTTTTACAAAAACCGCATAGCCGAGCTCCTTTTCAATATTTTCAACTGTTTCTTCGGGGTTTTGAGTCCATTGCGATGCGGTGACCACGGAGTAAGCAGCCTGAGGAATGCCCGATGATTCAAAAACCTTTTTAGCCAGGGCCTTGTCCATGGCCAGGGCCGAAGCCGCGACGCCGCAACCCACATAGGGCAGTCCAGCCATTTCTAATACTCCTTGTACGGTGCCATCTTCTCCGAAGGTGCCGTGGAGTACGGGAAAGATAACATCCAGTGCGGGGATATTTGAATCTGCCCCCGCTGTCAACGAATCAGTCTTTCGTGGCACCAGATTGCCCCGATTGTGCAGGCCCATTGACACTTCGGTGGGCTCTGCCTGGGTACCGGATTGCTGGATTTTTTCGACTGAGCCGGAGGCTGCAATGGCATTGATGTCATCGGCAAGATGCCAGTAACCGGCTTTGTCGATGCCAATTAGATGAATGTTGTATTTGTTGCTATCCAGGGCTTTGAGGATGGACTTTGATGATATAACCGATACCTCATGCTCGCAGGAGCGACCACCAAACAGGATTCCCAGGTTCAATGTTTTTGTCATTAAAATTTATGCTCTCATAAGGTATTGCCGCAATGTCCAGGGATTTTACGCTGGAAACAACCCGTTGAAAATGAACCAGTTAATCAGTGTTCACCAACGATCACGAGGGTTGCAAATTAATAGCTAAATGCGTTTATAGCCTGCTGGCAAAGTGAAAGTAACGTTCCAACCCAGGGCAGGATGGCAACCAGAATAAGGACATTGAAACCGAGTACAACTTTGGTTGTGGTCTGAGCGGCGATAGGGGTTTCGGTTTCAGGTGCGTCAAAATAGACCAGCTTGATGATGCGCAGGTAATAATAAGCACCGATCACCGCCAGCACCACCGCGGCAATGGCGACCCATACCAGGTCAGCAGATATCAGTGCTTGAATGACAGAGAGTTTTGCGAAAAATCCCACGGTGGGTGGAACCCCTGCCATGGAGAACATTAGAATAAGAATAAACAGGGCAGTAATCGGGCTGCGCTTGCTCAATCCTTTCAAATCATTCAACTGGTCGGATTCAAAGTCTTTGGTCGACAGATACAAAATCAAACCAAATGCCGCGCAACTCATGGTGGCGTATACCAGCACATAAAACAAGGACGCGCTATAGCCCACTGCGGTGCCACTCAAAATCCCAAACAGGAAAAAGCCCATATGTGAAATAGTGGAATAGGCCAGCATTCGTTTTAAATTGTCCTGGGCTATGGCAATGATGTTGCCAACAGCAACGGAAAGCAGGGCCAGGATAATTAACATCTGCTGCCACTGGCCATGCATGTCTTCCAGACCCCCTACCAGTAGTCGGGCGATCATGGCAAAGGCGGCAATCTTTGGTGCAGCGCCAATAAATGCGGTAGTGGAGGTGGGCGAGCCGTGATAGACATCGGGTACCCACATATGAAACGGTACCGCACCCAGTTTGAATGCCAGGGCGACCACAATAAACACCACCGCCAGGGATAATGCCAGGTTGTTTTGGTCAGCGTTGGCGAGGGCAGCGCTGATTCTGGCAAGCTCCAGTGACCCGGTTAACCCATACAATAAAGACATGCCGTATAGCAGAATGCTTGAAGCCAATGCGCCGAGCACAAAATATTTCATTGCCGCTTCCACGGCGAGTTTGTCATCCCGATAAAATGCGATCATCGCATACATACACAATGACATTAGTTCCAGCCCCAGATAAAGCGTCAGCAGGTGATTCGCTGAAGCCATTACCATCATGCCGCTAACTGAAAATAAACCGAGCACATAGTATTCGTTTTTAAAAATCCCTCTTTGAATATTGTATTCTTTGGAATACACAAAGATCATTGCTGATAACAAACATATGCCGATCTTCATCAGATCCGACATGGGGTCGTCTACAAACAGGCCGTTAAATGCCAACGCCGACCCGGTTGAAAAATCTTTCATGATCAACGCCGCGGTGCCCAGCAAAGTTGCAATGCTTAACCAGTAACAAATATTTTCACTGCGTTGTTTATTGAGATACAGCCCAAGCACCAGGATGGTCGACGCCATGGTAGCCAGGAAAATTTCTGGTAGTGCTAATGCGGTATGGAGTGATTGCAGATTCATCTTGAATTTATAGGCATGGTTTTATAGATCTGATCTTATAGACCTGATTTTAATAGACCTGATTTTATAGACATATCGTTGGGCACTTGGAAATTTCCACATGCATTAACAGATTATCGATAGTGACGTGCATCACATCGAGTACCGGATTTGGCCATATACCGACTAATAGCACCATAACCGCTAGAATACCCAACATCAGGATTTCGCGGTTATTGACGTCTTCAAGATCGGCCACGCCTTCTTTAACCACTTTTCCGTAGACCACACGCTTTATCATCCAGAGGGTGTAAGCGGCACCAAAAATAAGGGTCAGCGCGGCGATGATGGCAAACCACGGGTTGGCCTGAAAGGATCCGAGAATGACCAGAAATTCACCAACGAAACCCGATGTGCCGGGCAAGCCAGTATTTGCCATGGCGAACAGAACCAGGAATGCTGCGAATATCGGCATGGGCGTTGCAACACCACCGTAGGTGTCGATCATTCTGGAATGCATGCGGTCGTATAAAACCCCCACACACAGGAACAATGCGCCGGAAATAAATCCGTGAGAAATCATTTGCATCATCGCCCCTTCAACGCCCTGGGCGTTAAAAACGAACAAGCCGAGGGTAACGAATCCCATATGTGAGATCGAAGAATAGGCAATGAGTTTTTTCATGTCCTGTTGGACCAGTGCCACCAGGGCGATATAGACCACCGCAATTAATGACAGGGTAATCATCAGCCAGGCCAGCTCGTGACTGGCGTCGGGTGCAATGGGCATGCTGAATCGGATAAAACCATATCCCCCCATTTTCAGCATGATCGCTGCCAGGATAACCGAGCCGCCGGTTGGGGCTTCGACGTGAGCATCGGGCAACCAGGTATGCACTGGAAACATCGGTACTTTCACGGCGAAAGCGGCAAAGAATGCAAGGAAGATCAGTATCTGTGGTTTGAGCCCCAGGGGCAGTTGATGATAGTCAAGAATACTGAAACTGCCGTTGCTGGCGTTGTAAAGATAAAGTAATGCCACCAGCATCAGCAGAGAGCCGATCAGGGTATACAGAAAAAACTTGATGGTGGCGTAAATCCGGTTCGGCCCGCCCCAGATACCGATGATCAAAAACATCGGTATGAGCATGGCCTCCCAGAAAACGTAAAACAGTATTGCATCCAGCGCAGCGAATACCCCGATCATGATACCTTCCATGATCAAAAAGGCGGCCATGTACTGGGCAACCCGTTCGGTAATCACCTGCCAGCCGGCGATAACCACCACCACGGTTAACAGCGTGGTCAGCAAAATCAATGGCATGGAAATGCCATCCACGCCAATGGCGTAATTAATATTAAACCCACTGATCCAGCTGGTGTGCTCGGCAAACTGCATCGCCGCGGTGCCGGGGTCAAATCCGGTGTAAAGGGGGATACTGAGAATAAAAATGACAATGGCAAAGCCCAGAGACAACTTGCGGGCGATATCCGCGCGCTGGTCTCCGCCAGTTGCCAGCACCAGTATTCCCGCTACGATGGGTAGCCAGATAAGTAGACTGAGTAATTTCATTTCCATCATGCTATCAATCTAATCAGAGGTTCCTTATCTATCAAAGCCATACAAAAATTGAAATCAGTGCAAACAATCCAATGATCATGGCGAATGCATAGTGGTAGGTAAATCCCGTCTGGATATTTCGCAATACAGCGGAGAACCCACCAACGGTTCGGGCGGTGCCGTTGACGATAGTGCCATCGATCAGACCCGCATCGACGTGTCGCGATAGCAGCTTGCCCAATACCACGGTACCTTTGGCAAATACCGCCTGATTGAAATCGTCGAAGCCGTATTTGTTATCAAGAATTCGATAAATCGGTCCCGTTGCGTTGACAATCTTGCCGGGCAATTCGGTGTGTTTACAATAACAAATCCAGGCAAAAACAATCCCCGACAATGCAAGCCAGAAGGGCAGAGTTAAGACGCCGTGCCACATCGCCGCAAATACCAGGGCGATACCGGTTTTTCCTTGATAGCTTTCACCGAGTTCGTGTACTACGTCGTGCTGACTTAAAACAAAAATTGAATCACCAAAATAATCTCCTACCACCACCGGCCCAAAAAACATGAATCCCGCCAGCACCGATGGAATTGCTAGCGCAATCAGCGGCAGGGTGACCACTTTGGGCGATTCGTGCAGGTGTTTTTTCGCCTCGTCATCACATTTGGTATTGCCATGAAAGGTCATGAATAAAAGTCGGAACGAATAAAAGGCAGTAATGAACACACCAATCAGGACAGCGTAGTAGGCGAAATGTGCGCCCCAAACATCGCTATGGTGCACCGCTTCGATAATGGCGTCCTTGGAGAAAAATCCGGCAAAGGGTGGAATGCCAGCCAGCGCCAGAGAGCCGACAGCGCAGGTAATATAGGTCAGTGGCATGATGGTTCGAAGGCCGCCCATTTTGCGCATATCCTGTTCGTGATGCATGGCGATAATTACCGAGCCCGCGCCGAGGAATAATAATGCTTTAAAGAAGGCGTGGGTGCCGAGATGGAAAATCGCAATTTCATATGCAGACGCGCCCAGGGCAACAGTCATATAGCCGAGCTGGGATAGGGTTGAATAGGCCACTACCCGTTTAATGTCATTTTGCACTAGCCCCACCAGCGCCATCAAAATAGCGGTAGTTGCGCCGATAATCAGCACCACCGACAGAGCGGTTTCTGAATATTCAAACAGCGGTGACATGCGGGCGACCATGAATATACCGGCGGTTACCATGGTTGCGGCATGGATCAGTGCTGAAATTGGTGTCGGGCCTTCCATTGAATCTGGCAGCCAGACGTGTAATGGAACCTGGGCTGATTTACCCATGGCGCCGACAAATAATAAAATACAAATCACCGTGATCCAGCGCCATTCACCAAATGGTGAAGTCACCGTAGCGTCTTTTGCAGATTCCGCTGTGGCAAACACCGCGGCATAATCCAGGCTGCCGAAAATATATAGGACAGCTGCAATGCCTAGCAGGAACCCAAAATCACCAATCCGGTTCACCAGAAAGGCTTTCATATTGGCAAAGATGGCTGATTCGCGGTCGAACCAGAATCCGATTAACAGATAGGAAACCAGACCAACTGCTTCCCAGCCAAAGAACAGCTGCAGGAAGTTGTTGGACATGACCAGCATCAACATCGCGAATGTAAACAATGAGATGTAGCAGAAGAAGCGTTGATAACCTGGATCCTCAGCCATGTAACCGATGGTGTAGATATGAACCATTAGCGACACAAAGGTTACAACCACCATCATGGTGACCGTGAGCTGATCGATCAAAAACCCGATCTGAAAAGGAATGCCGCCACTAACCGCCCAAACATATATTGTTTCATTGGCGATATTTCCATTGCCGACGTCAGCATAAACCACCAATGACAGCAAGAAGGCCACGGTCACGCCGGCAATAGTGATGGAATGGGCACCGCGGCGCCCAATAATTTTTCCAAACAACCCGCAAATTATCGAGGCACCAAGGCACACAAAGGGAATGGCGATGTAAATGCTTTTCATTTTTCTTGTGTATCCCTATCCTTTTAATGAATCCAGCTCGTCAACATTAATCGTCTGACGACTTCGGAACAGTACGATAAGAATGGCCAGCCCAATGGCGGCTTCCGCGGCTGCGACGGTCAAGATAAAAAATACAAAAACCTGACCTGCGATATCCTGTAGAAAATGAGAAAAGGCAACAAAATTCATGTTAACCGCCAGCAATAACAATTCGATGGACATGAGTAGAATCACAACATTTTTTCGATTCAGGAAAATTCCGACCACGCTGATGGCAAACAGAATGGCGCCAAGAATCAGATAATGTGAAAGTGGGATCATGACTTTTCTCCCGATGTTGTGGAATCCGAAGGGTTGTCTACTGATTGGCGAGGTTCGGATTTCATTTTCACAATTTTTAATCGGTCGTCCCGATTGACCAGCACCTGTTCGCTGGGGGTGTTGTACTTGGTATTGGGTCGACGTCGCATAGTTAGTGCAATGGCAGCAATAATAGCGACCAGTAAAATCAACGCGGCAATTTCAAAGGCATAAACATAATCGGTATAAAGTTGGGCGCCCAGGGCTTTGGTGTTGCTATAGGTTGCGCTGTGTGAGGCCGGATCATTAAATTCACTAGCGTCAAAGGAGCCATGTAATACCAGGGCTATTTCAACTACCAGCAATACCGCGATCAGACTGCCCACTGGCAGGTAGCGGGTGAATCCCGCGCGAATCTCGGCCAGGTCGATGTCGAGCATCATGACCACAAATAGAAACAACACCATTACTGCACCGACATAAACCAGCACCAGTACGATGGCGAGAAATTCAGCCTGCAAGATAATCCAGATGCACGCCGCACTGAAAAATGCCAGCACCAGAAACAGCGCAGACTTAACTGGATTACGAATGGTCACCACCATGGCCGCCGCAAACACCAGCACGACACTGAAAACATAAAAGGCGATTTGAAGAAAGGTCATCTGTACGGTGAATCCTGTTTTCTGGCCGCGGCGATTTCGTCTTCATATTTATCACCGAGCTCGAGTAGATGCTGTTTGTCAATCATACGTTCGCCATTTTCTTCCATATGAAATTCATGGATATCGGTCATGACAATGGAATCCACCGGGCAGGCTTCTTCGCAGAATCCGCAATAAATACATTTAAACAGATCGATATCGTATCGCGTGGTTCGACGGGTGCCGTCTTCGCGCTCTTCGGAGTCGATAGTGATGGCCAAAGCCGGGCACACTGCCTCACAAAGTTTGCAGGCAATACAGCGTTCTTCACCGTTGGGATAACGCCGCAAAGCATGTAAGCCGCGAAATCGGGGGGACTTCGGCGTCTTCTCTTCGGGATACATGATTGTGGTTTTCTTGCGAAACAGCTGCCTGCCGGTGACGCCCAACCCTTTCCTTAATTCGCTTAAGGTAAAAGTTTTTATAAACTGTTTAATGTCTAGTCCCATAATCTTTGCCTTTGTCGGATTCGTACTTAAGATTCTATTTTGGCTATTGAAAAACATAACCAAATGGCGTGTAAAACTTGCACAGTCCGATAACCGTAATCCAGACCAGGGTCACCGGAATCAAAATCTTCCAGCCCAGTCGCATTATTTGATCGTATCGGTAGCGCGGAAAAGTTGCTCTAAACCATAAAAAGAAAAATGTCACCGCAGTGGTTTTCAGAAAGAACCAGAATATGCCTGGTAGCCAGGTAAACGGCGCAACCTCAACCGGGGGCAGCCAGCCACCCAGAAACATCAATACCGTTAATGCGGCAATCAGAATCATGTTGGCGTATTCAGCCAAAAAGAAAACCGCAAATGCCATACCCGAATACTCGACGTGGAATCCGGCTACGATTTCTGATTCGCCTTCAGCGACATCAAACGGTGCGCGGTTGGTTTCAGCAACACCGGAAATAAAATAAACAATGAACAATGGAAACAGGGGCAGAAAATACCATTCCCAGAATCCGCCGGACTGATGCAATACAATTTCTCGTAAATTCAGACTACCGGCAACCATCAGCACCCCAACCAGGGCGAAGCCCATGGCAATTTCATAAGCCACAATTTGTGCGGCTGAACGCATGGCGCCGAGAAAGGCGTACTTAGAATTGGATGCCCAACCGGCAATAATGACGCCATAAACACCCATCGAAGTCAGGGCCAGAACATAGAGCAGGCTGGCGTCGATGTTTGCCAATACCAGGGTATCGGTAAAAGGCATTACCGCCCAGGCTGCCAAAGCGGGGGCCAGGGATAATATCGGGGCAATGAGAAACAGAAACTTGTTGGATTTGGTCGGCAGGATGACTTCCTTGAACATCAATTTCAACGCATCCGCTATGGGCTGCAGCCAGCCTTTAGGACCAACCCGGTTTGGACCCACCCGGGTTTGCATGTAACCAATAATTTTTCGCTCAGCAAAAGTGAGATAGGCAACACTAATCATCAATGGCAAAAGTATTGCCACGATCTTGGCTACAATCCAGCCCGTGGACTGAACCACTTCGGGCATCCAACTGGTCAGCCAAAGATAAGCGTCGTAAATCATGCCTTCTCCAGAGTCACCATGCCATGGCCGCCCAGTGCGCCGGTTTCAATAAAACCCGCAGGAACATAGACACAATCCGCCGGAATGCGATCATCCACACTGAATTCCAGAGTCGCTTTGCCCGCACCATTTTTCACAACCACACGATCACCGGATTCAAGTTTTTGGGCAACTGCAGTAACGCTATTGGCGCTGACCCTGGGCCCCGGGTTGTCCGCGGTAGTTTGCAAAGCCTGGGCATTGCGCACAGTGCAATCTCCACGATACATTGGCATGTCGGTCAATCGAATCAGGCCGCCGTCTTTGGAATTTTTTGATTTAGTTGAAATGGGTTTTTGAATTTCCCAGGGTGTCAATCGATTGGACGGCGTCAGCTTTAAAGTATCCTGGCTCAAAATGTCCTGCTTTAAAACGTCCTGGGCGGCAATATCAGCCATGACATCATCAAGAGTGACATGATTAAATCCATCAACCTTGAGGAAATTGCCCAGCACCCGAAGTATTTTCCAGCCAGGTCGCGCATCACCCTGGGGTGATGCCGCTACTTTGGCAGTCTGAATGCGTCCTTCGCAATTGATAAAGGTTCCTGCCGCTTCAGCAAACGCGGCCATGGGTAACAATACATCCGCATAACCCATAACCGATTCACTTTTGAACGCGCTAATCTGAACCACAAAATCTGAATCACTCATCGCTTTCAATGCTGATCTGCCATCGATGCAATCCAGTTCGGGCTCGCATCCCAGAAGAATATAACCGCGTAAACTGCTAGTTTCGGTCTGGCCCGTCATTTGAGCCGCATTTAAACCCCCCTCTCCAGGGATACATCGGGCAACCCAGCCAGCGGCGCTGTTTCCAGGGGCCAATACAGACAGGGCACAGTCAGTGGTATCGCAAATCCATTGGGCAATTGCCTTCAATACACTGGCATCGGCGTGTTGCTGGGCCAGAGCCCCTAAAATCACAACGCCATTTTTTCCGGCATCCACAAGATTTTGTGCGGTATTGTTGAGCACAAAATCCTTGTTGGACAGAGATTTGATTTCTGCTGGCAGGTCGACTGACTTTATTTCAGCAATGCTGGCGGCCAGGTTTGCCAGTTCGTGGACCATTCCAACCCCAGCGGCAATTCTACTTTCCACCAGGCCGAAATTTAAATCGTAGTCCACCGGATTGATGGCACTAATTTTCGTAGCGGTGGTTTTGCAGCCGTCACGCAGTCGCAACGCCAGCAGCGGCTGTTCCTTGCGAATATTCGAACCGACAAGTAGCGCAGATTCCAGGGAACTGTAGCTGGCGATTGGGATTTCTGATCCAGGGAAGGCAGATGCGAGGGAATCGTCGCGAAAGTCACACTGTTGCAATCGATGATCAACATTGTCTGAACCCAGGCCACGATTTAGTTTTTGCAACAAATAAAATTCTTCCAGTGTTGAAGTTGTCGCCGCCAATGCGCCCACATCGCTGCCTGACCGAGATTCGATTACTGTTTTCAAACCCGATGCAGCGTGTTTTAATGCGGTTTCCCAGGCCACGGCTTTCCATTTACCTTTTTTCTTAATCATCGGTTCGGTTAGTCGATGTTCGCTGTTGACCGCTTCATAGCTAAATCGATCACGATCAGCGAGCCAGCATTCATTGACCTCGGGATTTTCAATAGGCAACACGCGCTCGACTTCATCACGCAGGGTTTGAATATTTATATTCGTTCCCAGACAGTCATGTGGGCTGATGCTGGAATGGTTTTGTAATTCCCATGAGCGCGCGGCAAAACGATAAGGTTTTGAGGTTAATGCGCCAACCGGACAAAGATCGATGATATTACCCGACACCTCGGAATCTATGGAACGATTCAAAAAGGTGCTGATGGTCATAAATTCGCCGCGCCCCGGCGCACCCATTTCCATAACCCCGGCTACTTCTTCACCAAATCGTACGCATCGGGTACAGTGAATGCACCGGGTCATTTCGGTGGCTACCAGGGGGCCGATGTCATGGCTCGGCACCGAACGTTTGCGCTCCAAAAAGCGCGAGTCGTCACCGCCGTATCCCATGGCCTGGTCCTGTAAAGGGCATTCTCCACCCTGGTCACAAACCGGACAGTCCAACGGATGATTTATCAGCAGGAATTCCATGGTGCCTTTTTGCGCATCTCTGGCGTAGTCTGATTGAGTAAATACTGTCATGCCATCCATTACCGGGGTCGCGCAGGCGGGCAGTGGCTTGGGTGCTTTCTCAACCTCAACCAGACACATTCTGCAGTTTGCGGCGATAGATAGTTTTTCGTGATAACAGAAACGAGGTATATAGATGTCGTTTCGATCGGTGACGCAAATCAACATTTCGCCGGTTTCGGCTTCCAGGGATTTTCCGTCAACTGTGATAGTAATATTTGTCATGCCCTTGTTTTCTTGTCGTGGCCTATGCCGTCGCAGATGTGGTCAATACAGGTTTGTTCACTGAAACCGGGATTTCCGGAGACGAATCTACGATCTTGGCTTCAAATTCATGGCGAAAATGTTTCAGGAAACTTTGCACCGGCCATGCCGCGGCATCACCCAGTGCGCAAATAGTTCTACCCTCGATACGATTAGCGACATCGAGCAGGGTATCCAGATCAGATGCCACACCGCGACCATTGTTAATTCGTTTCAATATTCGGTACAACCAGCCGGTGCCTTCACGACAAGGTGTGCACTGGCCGCAGGATTCTTCATGATAAAAATAGGCGATGCGTTCCAGAACCTTAACCATGTCTGTTGTTTCGTCCATGATAATCACCGAGCCAGCACCCACCGCAGATCCGTTTTGTTGCAACGAGTCGTAGTCCATATTGGCTTTGAGGATATTTTCCGCCGGCATGACCGGGACGGATGACCCACCGGGAATGACGGCTTTGAGTTTCCGACCCTTCCAGACACCACCGGCCATTTCCAGTAATTCGGTAAAAGGCGTTCCCATTTTTATTTCGAAGTTGCCCGGTCGCTCTACATGCCCCGACACCGAGAAGACCTTAACGCCACCTGAGTTTTCGACGCCGAGGTTTTTGAACCAACTACTATCCATCCAATTGCCATTGCCGAGCAAAATCGACGGTACCGAAGCAAAGGACTCGGTGTTATTGATGGTGGTTGGTTTGCCGTATAAGCCAAAAGCCGCGGGGAATGGCGGCTTGAATCGGGGCTCGCCCTTCAAACCTTCCAGAGAATTCAGTAATGCGGTTTCTTCTCCACAAATATAGGCGCCAGCGCCGAGATGACTGTAAAGATCGAAGTCGAATCCCGAGTCCAGAATATTGGGACCAAGATAGCCAGCCTGATAGGCTTCTTTCATAGCCGCTTCCATGACTTCATAAGGTTCCCAGAATTCACCGCGCATATAGTTGTATCCTACTGTAGCGCCCATGACATAACCGCCAATGGCCATGCCTTCGATTAATGCATGGGGATTGAGTCGTAAGATATCCCTGTCCTTACAGGTTCCGGGTTCACCTTCATCGGAATTGCAAACCACATATTTTTGTACATCCGAATCCCGGGGCATAAAGCTCCATTTGATCCCAACCGGAAAGCCAGCGCCACCACGACCCCTAATGTTCGAGGCTTTTAAAGCGTCATTAATATCTGATGCCGGAGTTTGTTCTTTGAGGATTTTTTCCAGGGCTTGATAGCCACCATTGGCCTTATAGGCTTCCAGGGTCCAGGGTTTTTCGATAGACGGGTCGGGCAGACAGACATTAAATGCCTGGCGCATGGAACTGAAACGATTACTGCTCAATCCAGGCCTCCGAGAATATGGTCAATTATTTCCGGGGTCAGATCTTCGTGGTAATCCCGTCCGATCTGCATCATCGGTGCACCGGCACAGGCGGCCAGGCATTCAACTTCTTTAAGAGTATATTTACCGTCTTCGGTAGTTTCTCCCAGACTGATTCCCAGTTTTTCTTCGAGATGGCTGACGACGGTATCACAACCCCGCAGCATGCATGAGATATTGGTGCAGACACTGATTTTGTGTTTGCCCACGGGTTTCAAATCGTACATAGAATAAAAGGTTGCCACCTCATAGGCGCGAACCGCAGGGACCTGGATCACATCCGCAACATACTCGATGAGTTCGTTGCTGAGCCAATTGTGTTCGTCCTGGGCAATACGTAAAGCTGCGAGCAATGCAGATTGTCGACGATCTTCCGGGTATTTATCCAGTTCGTTGTTGATTTCCTGCAAGGAAGCGTCGGAAAGCATCGCTTTATTATCCTTATTATTCTTACTTTCCATGGCCATTATCGATCGATCTCGCCAAATACAATGTCCTGGGTGCCAATGATGGCGACCAGATCTGCCAGCATGTGGCCCTGGGACATTTCATTTAATGCAGCCAGGTGCGGGAATCCCGGCGCACGGATTTTTACCCGATAAGGTTTGTTGGCGCCGTCAGAAACCAGATAAATACCAAATTCTCCTTTGGGATGCTCAATGGCAGCATAAGCCTCCCCGGGAGGGACACAATAGCCTTCGGTAAATAACTTGAAGTGGTGAATCAGGGATTCCATGTCTCCCTTCATATTTTCCCGGGATGGCGGGATCAGTTTATGATCGTCAACAATCACCGGTCCCGGATTTTTTCGCAACCAGTCCACACACTGTCGAATAATTTTATTGGACTGACGCATTTCTTCAACCCGCACCAGATATCGGTCGTAGCAGTCACCGTTGGTGCCAATGGGAATATCGAAGTCCATTTCGTCATAGACTTCATAGGGCTGTTTCTTGCGTAAATCCCATTCAACCCCTGAGCCACGCAGCATTGCGCCTGTGAAGCCGAGTGCTTTTGCGCGATCTGCGGTGACGATGCCAATATCCACCGTACGCTGTTTCCAGATACGGTTATCGCTTAACAGGGTTTCGTATTCGTCAACATAACCCGGAAATCGTTCGGTGAAGGCTTCGATGAAATCCAGCATGGACCCTTCACGGTCAACATTTCGGGCTTTGGTCTCTTCATCGTTATGACGTTGGGTCGGCGTGTATTGGGGCATTTCGTTGGGTAGATCACGGTAAACGCCGCCGGGCCGATAATAGGTTGCATGCATGCGCGTGCCAGAGACCGCCTCATAACAATCCATCAGATCTTCGCGCTCACGAAAACAGTATAAAAATACCGTCATCGCGCCCACATCCAGGGCGTGGGCGCCGAGCCATAAACAATGGTTGAGGATTCGAGTGATTTCATCAAACAGAACCCGTATATATTGTGCGCGGATGGGCGGTACCACGCCGAGCATTTTTTCGATGGCCAGGACATAGGCGTGTTCATTACACATCATCGACACGTAGTCCAGACGATCCATGTAACCGATGCTCTGGTTATACGGTTTGGACTCAGCCAGTTTTTCGGTACCGCGATGAAGCAGGCCGATATGGGGATCACATCGTTCGATGACTTCGCCGTCCATTTCCATAATAATTCGCAACACCCCGTGGGCGGCGGGATGCTGGGGGCCAAAGTTCATGGTGTAGTTTCGAATTTCAGCCATCAGTCGGACCCCCCCTTGCCGGGATTGGCTCCCGTATTGGTGCTGGGATTGATTCTGGCGGTTTTTACAAAGGAGTCTTTGCGAATTGTCCGTGGCACGAGGATTCGGTCTTCAATAGTCACCGGTTGATAGATAACCCGGCGCTGTTCTTCGTCGTAACGCATTTCCACCTGACCGGACAGTGGAAAATCCTTGCGAAACGGGTGGCCTATAAAACCGTAATCTGTCAACAGGCGTCTTAAATCCGGATGACCGTTGAAGATGATACCGATTAAATCGAAGGCCTCGCGTTCAAACCAGTCAGCGGTAGGCCAGACGTCGATTACGGAAACGGTGACCGGCTGGTTTTCATCCAGGCCGGTTCGCAATCGCAGGCGGAAATTATGCTTCAGCGAAAGCAGGTGATAAACCACGGCATAGCGACTGCCATCCCAGCTAATGGTGCTTTCGGTTTGAATATCATCCTGTTCACCATAAGCTGAATAATCCATCCCACACAGATCAATCAGTTGATTAAACTTCGTGTTCTTGTCGTCCCGCAGGATTTTACAAACATCTTTAATCGATGCGGGATCAATTTCACAGGTGAGTTCTCCCAGGCTAGCTTGTTGTGAGAGCAGGGCATCTCCCAACAATGAAGGTAAAACTTCTTTTAGTTTGAGCAAACTCATGATAACCGCACTGAATACAAATTTTTGATGTAATTATTATTGGATAAAACGTAATTTCAAATTTAGGTCAGCCCTATGCGATCTAAAACCGTCTTGGCATCTGGTGTAGCCACCACTTCTGCATTGGCTTTGGGTCGAGCTATGGTATTGGTTTTTTTGATTTTTTTCTGTAGTTGCAATATGCCATAAATCAACGCTTCCGCTGTGGGCGGGCATCCAGGAACATAAACATCTACCGGGACAATGCGATCACAACCTCGAACCACCGCATAGGAGTAATGATAATAGCCGCCGCCATTGGCGCAGGAACCCATGGAAATGACCCATCGCGGTTCCGCCATCTGGTCATATACCCGGCGCAATGCAGGGGCCATTTTATTGGTCAGGGTGCCGGCCACAATCATGACATCGGACTGCCGCGGACTTGGGCGAAATAAAATGCCGAAACGATCCAGATCATAGCGCGCAGCGCCGGCCTGCATCATTTCAACCGCGCAACAGGCCAACCCGAAGGTCATTGGCCACATTGAACCGGTACGTGCCCAGTTAATTAATTCGTCTAGTTTTGCAGTGGCAAAACCTTCCTGCAATGTACCTTCTAGTGCCATATTAATTTACTCCCATTCCAGTGCACCTTTTTTCCACTCATAAATGAAACCCACTACCAGAACCCCGAGGAATAACATCATTGCCCAAAATCCGAATACACCGATTTCGTCGAGGACAATGGCCCAGGGAAATAGAAAGGCAATCTCAAGATCGAAAATAATAAACAGTATCGCGACCAGGTAATATCTGACATCGAACTTCATTCGCGAATCTTCGAAGGCCTCAAATCCACATTCATAAGGTGAGAGCTTTTGATCATCGGGATTATTTGGGGCAAGCACCTTGCCAGCACTTATCGCAACAATTCCCAGACCGAGGCCCATCACAATGAAAATCAAAATGGGTAAATAGTTTGTAAGCAAAAGTTCTATCTCCGTTGATCATTTATTATCGGGAACTTGCCCGTTTCAGGTCATGCCCACTTAACAAGTGTTTGCAGTATTCCCGTTGAAAATTCTATTGCATTCCCGGGCTGGCGGTATCTAACCGAAATCCAGCTGGAACCGCTGATTTTAAATCATTTGCTTTGTATCCGCATAGTCTATAACTCAATCCAGTCAAGATAAAACAGCATTAACCATGGGCCGGATCCACCTATATCAGGCCCCGCAGGACTTACCCAAAATGAAATCAGGGGATTCCAGTGTCAGGAATACAGGGTTGGCGCTCCCAGTTGGGCGTGGATCTGGTTAACCGTCTTTTCATCCATCCCAAGGCCTTGTGCCAGCTGATGCAGATATTGGGCCTCAGCATTGCTGTCAAGGTCAATTGCGGTTAAAGACATGGCATAAACCTGATTACCCATTCCCTTGGGAATGCTTTCTACAAATCCTTCAACATCCAGGGGTTGGGCAATTTCGTTCTGAATGAATTCGATTTCATCCTGGGTTACATTGCCTAGTTTTCCAGTAATTCGGGATTTTTCTTCGCGATCGAGGCGGCCATCTGATTTTGCCGCATTAATCATGCCGCGAATCATAAGGGTCGCCTGGTCGTTGGCTTCGCTATGCACCATACCCGGACTGTGTTCTTCAAACCGTTTTGGTTGAGAATTTTGCTGGGCTGCTTGTTCAGCATGACCAAATTGATTCAGGGCTGCACCAATCAAATCACCTAAATCTGCACCGCCGGATTTTCCACCGCCACCTTTGAGCACGCCACCGAGAATATCCCCCAGCGCACCCCCTGATTTACCGGACCCGCCCCGTTTACCCTTGTTAGCCTGGGCACCACCAAGCACGCTTCCCAAAATATCGCCCAGTCCACCCCCAGAACCGGAACCGCCACCCAGTACGCTACCGAGAATGTCTCCCAGTCCGCCGCCAGAGTTATTGGATTGCCCACCGCCGAGTACGCTGCCCAGCAGGTCCTCTAGACCACTGCCTTTCTTCCCGGATAATGCAGCGCCTACTACGGATTTGAGGATATCTGCGCCGGTTCCTGATGACATTCCGCCACCACCGAGCAACGCACCTAATATTTTTACTGTATCAACCATTTTTTAATTCCACCTGATGTTGTTGAATTAATCGCCGATTTGGCGATTTCTGACTAAAAGTCTATCAGACATTGGACCTTATAGTCCGCAGGATCAGCGATTTTTATGGATTAAATTGGTGTTCTGAATTAGGGGTCAGGATTGGATACCGGCAACCCCAACTTTTTTGTTTAAATATCTCAGCAGTACGCCGTATGCGGGCAGAAATAACACAATAGAAACCACGATTTTAAAACACAAGTCCACCGTTGCAACTTCCATCCAGTTGGCAGCCATAAATTCATTGGCAGAATTGTAAAAAGCCACGGAAAAGAAAGTATAGGTATCAATGATGTTGGCGAAAAAGGTCGACAATAATGGCGCTGCCCACCAGGCCTTAACCCGATCCCGCACACGCTGAAATACCGTGATATCCAGCAACTGGCCGACCAGATAGGCGGTGCCGCTAGCCATGCCGATGCGCCAGTCTGCCAGCCATGCGCTAATCAGGATTGCCGGAATGTAGGCAATACCGACAATGATTCGGGCGTTGTACTGATTTGACAATCTTACCGTGAGGTCTGTGGCAAGAATGACCAAGGGAAATACAAACATGGCCCAGGTGAAATGATAACCGAGAAAGGTGCCTGTATATTGGACGACGTAGTTCGCCAGGGCGATGATAGCAATATGAAACAGGGCAATTTTAATGACCAGGGATCGGTTGATATTGTTTAGCATGTGGTTTTTTGAATTATTAGTCTGGAATGGATATGAAATTAATTGCGGCCGGATTCTATCCTGCGGTGGCGCTAATTGAAATAAAATGTAAATGCTGAAATCTACCAGCAACCCACCCCGAATATTAACTGCAACAAAGCGCGCTAATGAATTTTATGATCGCGAAATTGATTGATTGTCTGGATTAAATGGGCCTTTCTTACCGGCTTGCTCAGGTGGGTCGTAAATCCTTCGGATAAACATCGTTCGATATCTTCTGTGAGCACACTTGCAGATAGCGCAATAATGGGTACCGCAGATTTGGCGTTGGATTTCTCCCAGGTGCGGATTTGTCGGGTTGCGGAATAACCATCCATGATCGGCATACGCAAATCCATCAACACAAGATCCAGATCGGTTTTCTTGAAGGTCTCCACTGCTTCCTCGCCGTTAGTCGCCGAAATCACCTTATGAGGCGTATCCTGTAGTAGCTCCTGAATCAGTGAGCTAATCAATGCATCGTCTTCCACCAACATGATGCTAAGTTTACGGCCTTTTGTACTGGTACTGGATTTGGCCGCCAGTTGTGGCTGCTCGGTGGGAACTTCTCCATCAAACAACGCCGTAAAATTAAAACGGCTACCCTTCCCGGGCTCACTCTCAACCCATATTCGCCCACCCATAACATCAATGATTTGTCGGCAAATAGTGAGTCCAAGTCCGGTTCCGCCATATTTTCGAGTGGTGGAATCGTCTTGCTGGATAAAGGCTTCAAAAATATTAGTTTGCATATTTTTGGAAATTCCGATACCTGTATCTGCAACGGAAAATAACAGGTTCCTGGGGTCAGAACCGGGCGGGGCGTTTTTTACCGAAATATTAATCTCACCGGTCGCTGTAAATTTTATTGCATTGTCGATCAGATTTCTAAATATCTGATCGAGACGAAAACGATCTCCCAATTGATCAAGTTGAACGTCGAGGTCAATGGAGGTGCTGAATTTCAGACCTTTTTCTTTTAAAACCGGTTGGTAATTTTGGGAGATAATGTGAAACACCTCTTCAAGATTAAATAGGTCATGGGTCAGACCAACAAATCCGGATTCAATTTTTGAAACATCGAGGATTCTGTTGATCAGGGTAAGCAAGCTGTCCCCGGCATCTTTAATCGTACTGATCAGTTGTTTTTGGTGTGGGTTCAGCTTGCCTTCTTCGAGGATGTCGGATATTCCAATAATTAGCGTCATGGGAGTACGAATTTCATGGCTGATATTGGCGAGGAAATTGGTTTTTGCCTGATTTGCCGCTTCTGCGATTTGCCTGGACTCTTCAGCTTCCAGCTGTGCCCGGGAAATTTCAGTGAAATCACTGACGCCTCCACGATAGCCCAAAAATTTCCCCGCTTCGCTGAACAACGGTTTGCCGGTGATTTTTAAAACTTTATGTGTGTCATCGGGTTTTTTCCAGTCTATTTCAACGCCATCCAGTTTATTCCGGGTTTTGAGGATGTCGGTGTACTCTTCCCATTTTTCGGGATAGATCATATGCTTTTTCCAAAACCCCCGTGGTTTCTTGCCAATAAGCTCGCTGGGGGAAAGGCCTATTACCCGCATACAACCCGCGGAAACAAATGTAAAGCGCAATCTCGAATCCATCTCCCAGATGTAATCCGAAGCAAAAGTGGCGATATCACGAAAGCGTTGTTCGCTTTCCTGTAATTTTTCTTCAGCAGCCTGTCTTTCGGTAATATCGGTTCCAACGCCATGGTAACCGGCAAAACTGCCATCGCTGGTATAGTATGGATTACCCTGGGCCTGTAAAACTCGGATCTGCCCGTCTGGCCTGCGCATTTTAAATACAATGGAGTAAGGCTGTTGTGATTTGATCAGCTTGTCACGTTCCAGCCACAAATCCAGATCTTCAACAAATTCGGCTAAAACATTTTCGCGAATTTCTCCAATCATATGGGACGCCGGGATGCCCGTTATTTCTTCATATCGTCCAGAAATGTAAGTGAACCGAAAATTAGCATCAATTTCCCAGAACCAGTCTGAAGCGACTTCCGCGAAATCGCGAAAGCGTGCTTCACTACGTCTAAGCTCGGTTATATCCAGACCAATGGACCCCACCGCAATGGTGTTACCGCTTTTATTAATCACTGGAAACTTCAGCACACGAAGTACAGTACTGCCATCAGGGCCGGGCAGATTATGTTCGCGTTCTGATGGCTTTCCAGTTGAGAATATCTCATTGTCGTGGTCGAGAAACTCCTGAACAAGTTGATCAGAAAAATAGTTGCCGGGCATTGTTGAAACAATGTTGTCATCGGTTGCTCTAAATAATTTTCTGGAGAAACTGCTGGCCTGCAAATACTTCCCATGGCGGTCCTTGATTACCATGTCTGTTGGCGTGTGCTCCATGAAAGCCGCCAAAATGGCTTCGCTATGGGTCTGCCTACGACGTATTTTTTGTTGTCGCACAATGAACCAGATCAGGGTTAGAGCCAAAAAAACCAGAATGACCAGCACAACGGTTGCACTTGTTCGATAAGCTACAATTTTTTCGGACTGTTGGCTGAGAATTTCAAAAGCTTTTTTATCCGCATCAGATGATATTCGTACCGTGTCCTGATAAGCGTGTCTGGCGCGCTTTTCCACCATCGAAATTATTTCATTATAGGTCAGATTGCTTGCCTCGCCATCCTGTCCCAACCAGGTTTCCATATCTTGCAATGCGGGGGAAAGCG
This sequence comes from Candidatus Spongiihabitans sp., assembly GCA_965237725.1. Classification (GTDB taxonomy): domain Bacteria; phylum Pseudomonadota; class Gammaproteobacteria; order Arenicellales; family Poriferihabitantaceae. The sequence goes on along the minus strand of OZ250151.1, from coordinate 1,311,063 downwards.
CCCGGTGTAGTTCTCTGATTCCGGCATTCTGGTAATCCTGTTTGCTGTTGTGAAGGGCAGACAGTTGTTTCCGCAGAATCGATAATTGAGTCGATATTGTATACTTGAGTTCAGGATGGTGTTCGATGTTCCCTGCCGCTCTAGCCAGCTGATTGGTTCCAATTAGGATATTATCAAACTTCGTTTCCTGCTCCAGAATTTCCATTGGCATGGAATCATGTATTCCGCGTAACGCAGTCTGGGTATAAAACAGCGTGCCTGCGGTGCCCAATGCAATAGCAATGATCAATCCGGTGGTAAACAGGTTTTCTCTGGAAGGCATTATTGGTTTTGTTGCCCGTTCAGGGGATCATTCAAGACGTGGTCGGAGGGTGTTTGATGGGCGAAATTTTACCTTATTTCTTAAAGGCGCGTTTGGCGATTAGTGGAAGACGATGGGGTATGAAAATTTTAAAATTGTAGTGCATAATCTATTTGAAAAAATAAATCAGCGAGGGGTTGGTAATTGTGGTCAGCCGACGAGTCCTGTGAACCGTAATTTTAAAAATTCATGCATGAAAACATCTTGTAAAAATAAATTGGTTTGCCGAGCACGTCGAGATTAATGGCCGACGATACGATAATTGTAGTATCGGGTCTGCCCAGGTCAGGCACATCGATGATGATGAAAATGTTAGAGGCGGGTGGCATGGACCTGTACACCGACGGTGTACGCAAGTCCGATGAGCACAACCCTGGCGGATACTACGAACACCAGCGAGTCATGCAACTGGAACAGTCCAGCGCCGACTGGTTTCATGAGGCATGCGGTAAAGCGGTGAAAATGGTTAGCCATAAATTGCGTCTGTTGCCAACCAATTACAATTACAAGGTGGTGATGATGCGCAGGCAAACTCGCGACTCTGTAAAAAGCCAGACCAGGATGATTCGTCATATCCGCGACGTCAGTGCCAATGAGGATGAGATCGTTGAATTTATGAAGAATGAATTTGCCCAGGCCATGGCGGTGGTAGATGACAGGTCGGACATGGCCGTTTTGATGGTGGACTATGAACATGCCATGCAGCATCCCGAAGAAACCGCCCGGGCAGTGAAAGACTTTATTGGTCAAGACTCAATGGATGTGGCGGCAATGCAGGGGGTTGTTGATCCATCGATGTGGCACAACAAAAGCGAGCCTGAGTAAATCCCTTTGTGAGACTGCGGCTGTTATTTGGTTTTGTTTTGAAAAACTGAATAGAGATAGTAAAACATAATCATCCAGAGCAAAGATAAGGGCACAAACATATACCGACCGATAAATGCGGTATGGATGGCAGAGTGATTCTGGAATACCAATATGCGGATAAACACCATACCGATAAGGCATATAAAGAACAGCCCAGGGATGAAACTGCGTAGCGATCTGGTTTTCACGCATAGAGCAGAAACAATGATTAACGCCCCGACGCCAGCATAGATCGCGCTCTGGACCAGAAACGTATACAGCCACTTGATCTTAAAACAGCCCACGGTTCCAAAACCACGTCGGAATAGCTTCTCCACAACTTTATAAGGATCAATTTCTTTTCCATAGGCAGTGGTCGACAATCGCTGTGATAGCCCGGACTGGAAACTCTCATAAATCCCATCCCAGCCAATATAGTAACTTTTGACCAGTTGGTTAAATAGAAGTGATCCGGCAAATCCGGTTAGAAAAAGTGCCAGGCAGTGAATTGAAAGCGTTATTCTGTTTTGCGCAGTATAATTATTTTTGTCTTCGAGGCCGATGTACAACACGGCCAGCGAATAGGGAATCAGTAACATCAAATGGCCATCGAAAGATGAAAGGAATGATGAAACAATGCCGTAAATAAAAAACAACAGCGGGTAAACCGATCTGGGGATGTCTCGCGAGGTTAATCCCACTAAAAACCCCAGGGCGATAACGCTCCATAAGAAGCTCAAGGAAAACGTCACACCGCCATAATAAGGGATACCCGAAAAGAAAAAGCCGTAAAAGATTAAAGGCGACAGCGAAACCAGCATGCGTTTTGAATGTGCATATGCGGCTATGCCCAGGATCATGAATGAAAAGTAGGTCAGGATCTTTATGCCTAATACCAGCTGAAAAATATTAAACACATTGAGCAGGATTGAATATATCGCCACCCAGCCCCACCAATATCGGGTTCGAACTTGCTCGGTTTCGGCTTCGGAGATACCGTGAACAATTTCATAAACTGCCTCGCAGTGATTTTTTCCGTACACCGTATTCTTCAACAAAATAACAGCTTCTCGTACTGAGCCATCACCAGGGTGAAGCATGGCCTGAAGTGACTGACATTCGGTGTGCTGGTCCTGGCCGATCAGGGTTCTGATCGAATTCGAACCAAACTTTTTCATTGGATACCGGGATTGGCTCAGGTTGTCATCATCAAATGCTTTTTCAATTTGATATTTGGCAGATTCCACCGGCAACTTATTGCCTAAATAGTGCAGACTAAAAAATACAAATACCAATCCGGTCAGAACCCCCAAATAGATTAATGGCGTGGTTATGGATTTAAAATTCATATGTCAGGGCAAGGAAATGGACCAGGGGAGTCTTTTGTGATTTTACAGGGATTCGAAATAGGTTGATAACCCATGTTGTAAACAGGCAGCATTTACATTTTCTTAGATTTAGGACTGCGAAATAGCAGGGTTAATGGAATGCCAGCAAGGGCAATAAACGCCGCAGCCAGAAAAGCATCGCTATAGGCAATCATCTCGGCCTGTCGCAGCACTTCATTTTCCAGGGTTTGTAAACCTTCTAGATTTTCCATGTCCCAGAAATCTGATATTCGGGGATACTTAAAATTTTGATTAAATGGATTGACGTGGGCGCCGACCACGGAATGGGCAACCTGGGTCATGCGGGTCAGTACGGCGACAATGGCTGCGATACCGATTGTCGCCCCAGCGAATAAAATTGTATAGTAAAGGGCAAACCCTTCTGTTTTTAATTCGCTCTTTAAGGTAGAAAATGTCAGCGTGTTGATGGCGATGAAGATGGCGCCGGATGCTGCGCCGGACACCATGTTCACCCAGAATATTTCTTCCACACTGACATCGGAGGTCCACTGGGCCATGAAGTATCCGGAAACCAGTGAAACCGCAAATGAGATTATTAATAGTACTTTAAATGGCATCAACTGGTCGTAGCGGGCCAGTAGCGCAGATACCAGCATTAAGCCAACCCCCCGGGAAAGTAATAACATTCCCGTTTCGGAAACAGAAAGTCCAACAATGTGTTCCAGCATCAACGGCAGTATTACCAGGGGCAGGGTGGCAATGGCGCCATTGGCAAGGGCGGCAACCAACCCGACGCTGTAATTTAAATCACGAAACAGTGCCGGCCGGAAAAAAGATTTCTCCGTTGTCAGCGAATGGACAATAAATGCATAGAGGGCGAGACCGCCAATAGAAATCTCAATGATGATTTCGTAAGAGTCGAACCAGTCCAGGCGTTCTGCCCGGCTTAATGCAATTTGAAATGCGGTTACCGCAATAATTATTGCAAGCAGACCAAACCAGTCGAGTCGATTTTCGGGATCGGGTTTGGTCGGGGGCAAGACAAAAATCCCCACAATAAAAACCACAACAGTGAGGGGAATATTAAAATAGAACACCCACTCCCAGGAGATATATTCCACGATGACGCCCCCAACCGCTGGGCCGAGGATGCCGCCGCCGATGATTCCCAATGTCCACAGGGCTGTCGCCGAGCCGTGACGTTCGGGAGGAAATACATCTACGGTAATAGCCTGGCTCAGCGGTAACATCGGCGCGCCAAATACGCCCTGGAGAAAACGCCATAATACTTCCTGTTCGATAGTGGTGGCTGAGCCACACATCACCAGGGTGACGCCAAATCCAAATAGTGAAATCAGGAAAATCTGTTTGCGACCGAAGCGGCTGGCGAGCCATCCGGTGCAGGCAATGGTAATCACCGAACCCATAATAAATGAAGTCATGACCCAGGCGATCTGATCCGGGGTGGCTGAAAATGATCCCTGCATATGCGCCAGCGCAACCCCGGCTATGGACCAGATGAACTCAAAAACCAGGCCGCCGCCAATGGCGGTCAGGACAATGGCCGCCCGCTGGCCACTGGTTACTTCTATGGCGGCGTCACTGGGCATGGTTATTCAATGGTTTGACCCGTAATCCAAAACACGGCAAATGAAACAGTCCGTAAGTAATTTTGAGATGGTTGGCAATTTAAAGTCGCTAGTCTGTGATCACGGAATTCCCAAGCAATATCCCATACGTCATCCCCCCATCATCATTGATGCCCGAAGGGGTATCCGGGATCCAGTCAATAATTTGGGTTGTATCTGGAAATTGTGTTTATCTATTTAAACACAGTAACAATGTGGATAAATATCAGAATTCGACGTTAACATTACCCAATCGTCATCCTGAGGAGGTACGAGCCTGTCCTGAACGCAGTGAAGGAAAGGATCCATCGTTATGATCTCGAATGGATTCCCGCATTCGCGGGAATGACGAAGAGGGGGGTAAATAGAACCTTTCATCCCGGAACGCTGAAAGCGTGTCCGGTATCAACGGGTTGGAGAGGCAATGACAGTGATGTGACAAGTTGCTTTAATATCGAAAGCATTAAGAAGCAACTAAAAATCCACGCTAATTGTACAATCTACGAATTATGAAGTAAAAATCGGCTATGAAAATTATTCCTCACGGGCCACCATTGGGCGCCACGGTAAACGAGGTTGATCTTGTGATTTCACCAACCGCCGAATTGGTGCATTCCCTCGAACTGGCTCTGGAACAATACGGCGTATTAATTTTCCCAAATCAAAATATCAGCCCAGAGCAACAAATTTATTTCTCTCGTGGGGTAGGGGAAATTGAAACCGCGAACACGGTATCCGCACCGCTAATCGAATTTCCAGAGCTTGCTGAAGTGGGTAACGTTGGCAATCACCCGGTCTCGTTCGCGCCGCCAATGCTAGATGGGGAACTCGAATGGCATACCGATCATATTCAACATCCAGTACCTGCTAAGTCAACGCTACTGTATGCCAGGGAAATACCGCCAGAAGGTGGTGATACATTGTTCGCCTGCATGTTTGAGGCTTATGACGCACTTGACTTCGATGTTAAGCAGCGCTGCGACACGGCCATTGCAATGCATTCAGCCAGCGGACTACGTGCCTATCTCGACAGGCAGGGAGAATTCGATGTTGATAACATCAAAATCCAGGAACACGATGATGTGGTTCACTGGCCGCTGGTACGACGACATCCATTAACTGGACGAAAGGCTTTGTATTTTGGCGCCGCCGTAACCGTGGGTATTAAGGACTGGCCCGAGGAAGAGGCCAGGGCATTCATTGCAACGCTTACAACCCATGCCACCCAGCCCCGATTTATCTATCGACATAAATGGGAAGTTGATCAGGTCGTACTTTGGGACAACCGCAGAGTGTTACACGCTGCAACCTGGTATGACAAACAACGCTATCGGCGATACCTGCTGCGGACGATGATGAAAGAGGATCTGGGTGTTGGAGGGGTATAAATCTAAAGTCAATTTGCATTCAAGCAATTTTTGCCCCACCGTTATCCTATGTCGCGCTGCCAACCCGCCATCTTGAATCGCCCCACCAACACGTCATCCTGAATCGCCCCACCAACACGTCATCCTGAATCGCCCCACCAACCCGTCATCCTGAATCGTACAGCGATGAAGGATCTACGGGTTAGGTTGGGGAAGATGGCGACTGGGTACAGAATTCTCCCCACCTGTCATCCCGGAAAGCCATAGGCTTATCCGGGATCCATTCCAAATCCTGCCAAACCTATAGTGATTAATTTAGTATCCGCGATACAATAAAATTCCCCATTCGATTAGTCCATATCCAATCATGAATACAATATGCATTCCAAAACAAAAAATAAACGCGTTCTGATTCTTTTCCATGAAAACTCAACGCGAATAAGTGTTAAACGGTCACTGGTATATCACTATGCAAAACTCTGGCGATCCATGGGATATGAGGTATCATTTCAATTCGGCATAAGGGATGCAAAACCCGCGGATCTTTTATTTATGCATGTCGACCTGTCATTTGTATCCGATGCTTATCTGGAGTTTGCTAAAAACTATCCCATTACAATAAACGCAAAAATTCAGGATATCCGTAAATCTGTTGTTTCGTCAAATATCGTCTCAGCCGACAGCGATTGGGGAGGAGAGGTTATTGTCAAAACCGATCTGAATTTTTCGGGACGACCGGAAACCTTACTTGATTATCCAAAATCCGTTGTTAGAAATGCCAACACGATGCTATTTTTAGAACGATTAAAATCCCTCAAAAACAGATTATCCGGTGACCGGGGCAATAGAAAACTCAGGTATCAGATTTTTCCAGGTATTAACCAGGTCCCAGAACACTACATGCTTGATGAAAATTTTATTGTGGAAAAATTCTTGCCGGAAATGGAGGATGATTATTATTGCATAAGGATGTTTCAATGTTTGGGAGATAAATTCGATTGTACGCGGCTCTATTCCAAACGCCCTATAATCAATTATGGCGAGGGAGGTAAGGCGCATTTTATTGAGCCCGATGAAATTGTTCATCAATGGCGTCGTCAATATAATCTTGACTATGGGAAAATCGATTATGTCATTCACCAGGGCAAACCCGTGCTACTTGATATCAGTAAAACCACGGGGACCAGCGGAATACCAAAACCCGGAGGTATACGCGACCGAGGCCGCCGTTTTCGCGCCCAGGGAATTGACTGGTATTTTAGAACGTAGTTTTATTGAATTTATTTTCCCTAATCGCCCTTTGGTATGGGAAATAGGTGCCGGTGGTCGGAAATTCAATGAACGTGCGGGTGTCTGGCGTTACTAGATATAACTCTTAAGCCGACAGCACACGTTTCAGCTCGGCAAAGGTATTCGCGCGAGGCGAAAGTTCGATCTTCATCCCCAGTATTTTTTCGATATGCGTCGAAGAATATAACCCGGCAATAACCTGCGAACCGTCCTCCATGGATCGGATAACCACCATATGCTGGCGTCCCGCATCTTTGATGGTTTCAAGGATATCACCAACACTGGCTTTTATTATGTCTTCGTATTGCAAGGCTTCGAGCTGGGCCAGAGGTGTCATGATATCCTGCACCAAAATGTCTTCTCGTGAGCCCCCGTGCTCCTGGATATAGCGCACGGGTTTTTCACCGAATATGTCGTTGTAGGTTACCAATCCATGCAGCACGCCATCTGCTTCCGCAACAAACAATAGTCGGACGCCACAGCCCATCATCTTTTCATTGATTTGTTCGATGGTCGCCGTTGATGAAATCGAAAAAGGTCGGGTGTGACTAAAATCAGTCAATACGGTTTTGGCGCTATCCTCCAGGGTGATCTGGCTGGACGCCGGATCCCGACTTTTCCACAAGACTGTATTGGGTGTCATTAGCTTACGCGGAAGGCTTTGATAATCGTTGTTCATTTCGATACCTCTGTTTTGACGCTTATATATTGTACCTTAAACTAACAGGCAATCGGTTGTTGTGAGTGTGCGGACCTTCGTTGGGGCTGGCCCAAGCACCCTAAAGCGGTCGTTTCGGAGGCACTGACTTGTTCCTTGGTTCAACAAACCTTTAAAAGGTAATCTAACCAAAAGCAAGGCAACTTAAAAATGACTCGGCAAGGATTGCACAAAATTCAGCTCTATCACGCTGAGCACTAAGGCCGGTTTTTGCTCCTCGGCAATTGTTCCTGTTATCCATGTAGTCGTGTTAGATGATGCTCAATGGGTAGAAGCCTTTGCCCTGGGTGAATCCTGTATCCCAATTTGACCATCAGTTTTTTCGGTTACTAAATCAATCTTGAAAGTTCATATAATATGCACTATAGTTCATTAAATATGAACTATCTGCTTATTACCATCAAAATATGAGCCGACTAGCTGAGGCCCTGTTTACCAAAACCCAGCAAAAAGTATTACAGCTTTTATATGGGCGGCCAGACCGCAGTTTTTATACCAAAGAAATACTGCGCGCCACGGGTATGGGGGTGCATACAATTAAAAGAGAATTAGACCGTATGGCGGCGGCGGGCATTTTAACTCGCTCAAAAATTGGAAACCAAATTCATTTTCAGGCGAATATGGAGTGTCCGCTGTATGACGAACTGGTCAGTATTGTTAAAAAAACGGTGGGGATTGCTGATGTATTGCGTGGAGCATTGGAACCCCTGGTCAATGATATCCTGGTTGCTTTTGTTTATGGTTCCATTGCAAAGGGTTCAGATCGGGCAGTTAGCGATATTGATCTATTGATTGTAGGTGACAGGATAGATTATGCGGAAATGATGAGTCTATTAATTACTGCACAGGAGACGTTACAAAGGCCAGTTAACCCCACGCTATATACTCAATCCGAACTAGAGCGTAAATTGCAGGACGGGAACAATTTCCTGAAAAAAATTATTAGGCAGGATAAAATTGTTGTAATTGGAGAAATAAGTAAGGATGGAACAATTAAAAAATCTGGCTAAAATTGGTGAATTACATAACGAGCCCGCTGATGCCAGGGAATTTGACGGCCTGGTAAATTCGGCTCGTGATCGTTTACAGGATGTAAGTCAGCATAAATTATCCGACGCCGGGCAGTTTGATTTGACCTACAACGCGGCCCATGCATTGGCTCTTGCAGCCTTACGCTGGCACGGCTTCCGTTCCTCCAACCGCTACCAGGTCTTTCAATGCTTGGTGCATACCGTTCATCTTTCTGCTGAAAAAACACAGATATTCGCCCAATGCCACCGCTTACGAAATGTAGCAGAATATGAAGGGCATCTGGAGATCGGACAAACCTTGTTAGATGAATATATCAAGGTCGTCAATGAACTTCTTAATGCGATTGAGACCCTAGGTCCTATAGATTAGGAAAGATGTATTTTGGCTTCTAATTTCGAATTCCTCAAAGAACAATGGAACTTCCTCGGCTTTTGCTTCCTGCGCCGCTCTACCTCCTGCATCCATACAGTCGCGTTAGACGATGCCCAACGAGTAGAAGTTTGCCCTGCGTGATCCACGCACTGTTGCATTTTACGTATAAGTGCCAGATCTTCAATTTTGTATAGGATATTTCCGCGCAATACTAAATCAAAGAACTGGCCCTCTAATTCGTTTAAGCAAACAGCCAACTGCTCCTATCAAAAGTAGCACGCATCTCAGCATTCTCATTAGCATATTCACCGCAGAAAACACCCAATCAAATCCACAATGACGACTTTTAGAGGGTGGTGGGCACCACGGGCACCCTTGGATGTTATAAAACGTAAATTTGGTGCCGAAGGAGGGACTCGAACCCTCACGCCGTGAAGCACAGCCCCCTCAAGACTGCGTGTCTACCAGTTCCACCACTTCGGCTGTTAACAGATATTTCCTTTTAACCTTGATTAATCTTCCGGCGCTGCGGGGACGTCGGGTTCTTGTTCCTGTTCGATCACTTCATCCGCTGGGGGAAGATCAGGATCTCCTTGTTCTGACATTTGCTCTTCAGACTGCTCGATCACCGATCCCGAGGTCACGCTAACGTCTTCACCTTTGCGAGTGTAGAGATAGGCCAGGGTCAGACTGGTTATGAAGAATGTCGTGACAATAACTGAGGTCGCACGGCTGAGAAAGTTTGCTGAGCCGGGCGCTCCGAAAAGTGACTGGGACGAACCGCCACCAAATGCGGCGCCCATGTCGGCGCCTTTTCCCTGTTGCAATAACACCAGAATGACGATGGTGACCGCGAGGACTAAGTGGATTACTAATAATAAATTTGAAACCATGATCTTACCTTTATCTACTGTTTAGGCTGCCTGGCAAATCGCCAGAAAGTCATTTGCTTTAAGTGCCGCGCCACCAATTAAGCCGCCATCGATATCCGGCTTGGCCAGTAATTCGGTTGCATTGTCGGCTTTCATGCTGCCGCCGTATAAAATTCTGCAGCCCTCGGCAATGGCAGCATCTGCTGAGGCCAGTTGCTGACGTATCCCTTGGTGTACTTGTTGGGCCTGGTCCGGGGTTGCGGTGAGTCCAGTGCCAATGGCCCATACGGGTTCATAGGCGATTACGATACTTTCAAATGCGGTGATACCGACCAGATCGATTACTGCCTGAATCTGGCTTGAGACGACTTCTTCTGTTGTACCCGCTTCGCGTTGTTCCTGGGTTTCACCCACGCATAATATGGCGGTTAGGTCGTTTTCCAAAGCGACACTGACTTTTTGTGCTACCAGTGCATCGCTTTCGGCGTAAATAGTTCGTCGTTCCGAGTGACCGAGAATAACGTATTCGCATCCGCAGTCTTTTAGCATGGCAGCGGAGATCTGGCCTGTGAATGCGCCACTACTGTTGATGTCCATATCCTGTGCGCCGAGCTTGCAGCCACTGTCTTCAATCACCACGCCCACTTGGGTTAGCAGGGTATAGGGTGGACACAATAATATGTCGACGTTATCTAAATTTGCAGCGCCTTTTACAATGTCGGCGCAAAGTGATTCAGCCATCACTTTGTCGCCATTCATTTTCCAGTTGCCAGCTATCAGGGGTGTTCTCAACGGGTTTCTCCAGTGTTCCAGTTTATTCTGCTTGAAAAGCCGATTGATCGGTGATTTTCATGCTTGCCGACTTGTCCGGGATTGAGATTCAGCACCGGTTTTCGGGGCCGCGATATTACCTTTCACAAGGCTAGAAAGCAATGCTGGGGTTGGGGTTGGTGGATTATATTCTGATGGTGCTTTGGTGGGGTTTCGGGAGAGGTGTTCTGACGGATGGATTCTTCGCTACGCTCAGAATGACGGGGAGGAGCGGGAATGACGGAGAAGGGGAGATAACTGGGGGAGGTAGTTGTTTGCTGTCATCCCCGACTTGATCGGGGATCCATGATTGCTCTGGAGTTTCAGATTGGCTGGGGGTTTTTATAATCCTATGTACGGGTTCCGGATAAACCTGCGGAATTCCGGAATGACGGAGTGGTGGGTTAGGAATGGTGGGAGGGGGGATAAAAGAGTGGGGCGGGACTTATAGGGAGGAGTTGAATAAGCAGCCGTCTTCCCGGAAAATTCTGCCGGGAGAAGAATTTCGCGCAGCCCCAACGGGGTGAGTATCAGGGATGACACGAACAAAATTCTGCCGGGAGAAGAATTTCGCGCAGCCCCAACGGGGTGAGTATCAGGGATGACACGAACAAATTCGAAACGATAATCCGGGATCCACGTTTGGTCCTGAGTTTCAGCCAAGGTAAAGATTTTTCGTAAATCCACACATGGGTTCCGGATAGGCCTTCGGCCTTCCGGAATGACGAGGGTGGGGGTGGGTCGCAATAAAAAGGCGCCCTGAGGCACGTTAATAGATTCTTTCCTATCCTTCGCCAAGGCTCAGGACGACGCACTAGGTTCAGGACGACGCGCTACGCTCAGAACGACGGCGACTGGATGATTTATCCTGCCGTCGTCCTGAGGAGGTACGAGCCTGTCCTGAACGCAGTGAAGGAAAGGATCCACGGGCAGGGGGGACGAAAGGGTGGTAAATAAAAAGGCGCCTCGCAGCGCCTTTTTTTATGAGTGTCTGCAGCCTATTGCGCTTTCTTGCCGAATTTATAACTCAACGCAATGCTTAAGATATCTGCGTCGGTGTCGGTGAAATTGCCGCGCAGGTTATCTGTGGAGGCTCCTGGGGAGCTGCCAACTAAATTTGTGGATTCGGAGATATCGACAGAGTCCACAAAAATATGAGCGTAACTGATATCCACTCTTAAGTTTTCGCTGGGTGAATAACTGCCGCCAAAACTCAGCCATACCCGATTGGCATCCGGAATTCGCACAGTGATGTCGGGATCATGTATCGCCGCATCATCAAATGCCAGGCCACCACGATAGGTCCATTGATCAGTTTTGCGATAGTTAAATCCAATGCTGGTCATCAATGTACTGCTCCAGTTGGTCGGTGTTACCGACGCAGGCAGACCGTTGTCAAATACAAAAACTAAATCTCTAAAGGAACTCCAGTCGGTCCATCTGATACTGGCCAACAGATCAAGCTTTTCGCTCTTCTTTAAAAGGCCCGACAAATAAACAGTTTTCGGTAATTGAACTTCTGATTTCAGACCCCCCGTGATGCCCACTGGCGAGATGTTTACATCCCCAGCAATGTCAAGTGAGGTCGCTGATCTAAACGAAGCGCCAAATCGGCCGATATCATTTTCGCCAACGACCCCTATATTCCAGCCCACTGCGGTATCGTCACCTTCCAGTCTAACCAATCCATCAGGGGATCCAGAACCGGTAAACAGTGCACTGGTCAATTCAGCATCGGCTTTTAAAAAATTCAGACCAAAACCCATGGTATGGCCGCCAACCCGATAGGTGATCGCCGGATTAATTTCCACTACTTCTAGCTCTGATTTGATTGCGGCGTAGCGACCAACCCAGTTTGCGTCGTATTCTGTTTTTAATCCAAATGGTACGGTTATCCCAATGCCAGCGCGTATGTGATCGTTAATCGTCCAGGCAACAAATAGATTTGGGATGCCAGTGGTATCACCGCCATCTGAATTTGGTCCCGTGCTCGGTACAGTGACAGACCCACCTGGGGAAAGAAATGTCTGGCTGGAGCCTCTGTTTTCGAAAGCCGCTGTTGTGGAAACGCTATGTATTCCAATTTCCACTTCGGTGCCATGTTCACGGCGAAGACCCAGGCTTGCCGGATTGGCAAACATTTCAGATATCGAATCGCCGGCTACGCCGTGGCCAGCAAAGGACCGTCCCACCCCCGTTACAGACGTTTCGCTGATCTGAAAGCCCGCTGCAAATACCGTTGGTGTAATCAGAGTCCCTGCCAGTGTAATCCCCAAAACCCACTGTGATTGTTTTCTCATTGAACCTAAATCCTCATTCAAATTATGTTAACGCCGGAAACATTACAATTCGATAATGTTTAATTGCTCGGATTGTAGCTATATTTTGTAAGGAGTTCTATAGTTTTTTTAATGTAATTAGCGCGTTACTTAACACAACCTTCTGAAATATAACGACTAAAGTTCCATTTCCAGCCATACTGGAAAATGATCTGACCCCGTTGCCTGGTCGTCCACCCAGCATTTTCGGATTTTCTGGCGGATGGCGCTGCTGACAAAACCATAATCAAGCCTAGCCGGTTTTTTATTCGCTTCGCTGGTAAATCCCTGCATTTTGTCATGGCCCACTTCGCTCCAGGCGTCAACAAAGCCCGTAGTACTGGTTATATGGCCGCCATAATCACAGACCGGGCCAACCATGTGACTATATTCTTCAGAATCGGGTTGAAAGTTGAAATCGCCAAACAGGATTGCATTGGCGCTAACGGTTTGATTTGAAACGCCGCTTTCCCAATCCATACCAGTCAGATTACCTTCAATTGGATAGCCCTGGTGAACCGCTGAGTGGTGAATATCGAGTAACTTTGCAACCTGAGGCAGTCGCGTAGCGGGAGATAAATGGGTCAGGTGGACCGAATAGATGCGTAACAAGGTCTGGTTAATTTTTATGCTGGCTTCAATGGTAGATCGCTGGATGCTCAATGGCCCGATGGAGCCGTGTTTGGGTAGTAAATGGTGTCTACAATATTCCAGGGGGTATCGGCTCAGAATCATGTTGCCAAATTGCCGGCGATTACTGTCTGACGGTGGCGTTCCTTCTATATGCATATCCACCCCTGGCCCATAGGCGGTGTAATAGTCGCTAAAGTGGTCGGTAAAATGTTTAACCTGATCAACGTTGCCGGTGCGCGGCCAGAATCGTTCGACTTCCTGCAGCGCAATTACATCGGCGCCGGTGACTTCATCAATTATCCTGGAAAGGTCAACTTTCCCATCGCGCCCGGTGCCATACTGGATGTTATAGGTTACAAATTTCATTTTTAATTTTACTCAAAATCGTGTTATGTGATTTCCATGGCATTGTATCGAAAATACGCACGGATGTTGGCAATGGATGGTGATGTTTTGCGCAACCAGCGCCGGCAGTTTATGATTCAGAAGATTAATTGACACATAACAACGGCAATGAACAACAACCCAGGTTTAAGACAGTTATCTGACGATGTCCGCAGCGGCAAGACGACCCTGGCAGAACTGGTTTCCACTTGTTTGGCCCGGGCGGATGAAAGTCGAAGCGTTTTTATTTCCATTGATCATCAAATTCTTGAAACTGCCGAGGAGCTGGATGTGGCTATCAAAGCCGGTGAAAACATTCCGGCACTGGCCGGATTGCCCATCACCCTGAAAGATTTGTTTGACGTTAAGGGCGAACTAACTAAGGCGGGTTCTATTGCATTGCGTCACCAGGCCAAACCCGCGGTTCGGGATTGTGATGTGGTCTCGACTTTACGAAATGCTGGGCTGCTGTTTCTTGGTCGTACCAATATGAGTGAATTTGCCTTTAGTGGAATGGGAATGAATCCCCATTACGGCACGCCACCCAGTATCTGGGATCGGGCCACCGGCAGATTACCCGGGGGCTCGTCTTCGGGCAGTGCGGTGAGTGTGGCGGAAGGGATTGTTCCAGCGACCATGGGTTCTGATACGGCGGGGTCCTGCCGGATTCCCGCCGCATTCAATGGCATCGTTGGAGTCAAACCCAGTTACGGTCGTTATTCCTTGAAAGGGGTTTATCCTTTATCCCCCACGTCCGATGCCCCCGGGCCTCTGGGCGTGGATGTGGACAGCTGTTTTATTCTCGATCAAATCATTACCGCAAACTACGATGGCAATGACCCTTTGCCGGAATTAAAACCAATGACCCCAAAATCGATGAAGCTTATGGTACCCCAATCCATTGTCATGGACGATCTGGACCCTGAGGTTGCGCTTGCCTTTAACAAAGGAATCGAAAAACTCGAACAGGCTGGTGTCGAAATAATTAACCAACCGGCCCAGGTGCTTGATGATTGTGTGGAAATGTTTTTAAGTGGACCCGTTGTGGGTTACGAAGCATGGCAACACCATAAAGAATTGATCGAAAAATGGGGTGAGGAATACGATCCTTTTGTATATAAACGACTGGCCAACTCCAAGGCGGTTTCCTATGAGGAGCAGCAACGTCGTTATCAACGAAAAGCGGATCTCGGCGCGGCATTTGATCAGATGATAAAGGCAACCCCAATGGATGCACTGATTTATCCTACTGTGCAGTGCATTCCACCCAGCATTTCAGAAACAAAAGTAGCTGAAAATGCCGCGCGGATAAATTTGCGTTGCCTGCGGAATACTTCGACGGTTAACTATTTTGATGGTTGTGCAATTAGCTTGCCCTGTAACCAGCATGGACAGGCCCCCGTTGGTATGATGATTTCTTCAGCAATGAATCAAGACGACCATTTGTATCGGGTTGCCGCTGCACTGGAAAAAATTTTGGCTCCTTAATACCCTTCAAATCCGGTCAAGACGTTAACCGTGTTAATACCAATTTCTTCCACCGCATATCCCCCTTCCATCACAAATAGAGTTGGCAGGTTGAGGTTCGCGATGATCGCGCCATAGCGTTTGAAGTCATCACTCTTTAATTTAAAAAATGAAATCGGGTCGCCTTCGAAAGTATCGACGCCGAGGGATACCACCAATGCATCCGGCGCATAATCATTAATCTTTTTGCAGCCGTCTTCAAGGGCCTCGCCCCACACATCATATGGCGTGTTTGGTCGCAACGGATAATTGTTATTAAACGATTCGCCTTTGTCTCCGCCGGTTTCGTCAGCATAGCCGAGAAAATGGGGGAAGGCATCTTCGGGATGACCGTGTAATGAGGTGAACAAGACATCGTCGCGGTCATAAAAAATGGATTGCGTGCCATTGCCATGGTGAAAATCAACATCCAGTATAGCCACGCGTTTTGCGCCCTGATCGAGAAAAGCCTGGGCGCTGATGGCAGCATTATTTATGAAGCAATAACCGCCAAATAGATCTCCCGCGGCGTGGTGCCCTGGCGGTCGACACAGCGCAAATGCTGCATCTTTGCCCTTGCTCAGTTGCGCCTGGGCGGTGAGCGCAACATTGGCGCTGGCTCGCGCAGCCTCCCAGGTGCCTTCGCTAATAGACGTTTCCATAGCCATGGCGTAGTAGCCCAGCTTGCCGTCGATGTGATTCGGACGCCTTTGTTGCATACCCCTGGCGGGAGTGCAGGTTGCAATGGCTTCGCCGGCGAATCCGGCGGCGGTCCATTCTGCCCAGCAGTTTTGTAAGAATTCAATGAAATCCCGATCATGAATTCGGTAGATGGATTCAATATCGTGGTCGGTGGGGGAAATGATTTCGCCGAGACCGACTTCGTTAATTCGATCCAGTACATAAGTCATTCTTTCCGGACATTCAAACGGCCGCACCAGCTCGCCACCGTATAACTCCGTTTTTGCGTTGCGTA
The DNA here is from genome assembly GCA_965237725.1 of Candidatus Spongiihabitans sp. GTDB lineage: Bacteria > Pseudomonadota > Gammaproteobacteria > Arenicellales > Poriferihabitantaceae. The sequence goes on along the minus strand of OZ250151.1, from coordinate 1,294,601 downwards.
AAATATGGTCCGGGCTGTATACGGTTAACATTTTGAGTCGGTCCTCGTTGTCAGTTTTTAGAAATCAAATCAGATGTTGGATTGGGTTATATATTATTATTAGAAGTATAACCCGTGGATCCTTCGTCGTCCCTCCTCAGGATGACAGCTATACAAGATATCCACTCCCCGCCGTTACCGTCATCCCGGAACCCTGAAAGGGTATCCGGGATCCATGTATGGCATTGCGTGAAGTCAGATTTTACGGATATGCAGTGTTGAGCATGGATCCCGGATCAAGTCCGGGATGACGAAGGGGTTAGGTATTTGCGTTTTCCATGGAGCCTTCGTTGAAAGTTTAATATTGCTTTCATTTTTTGAATCCACTGTCCACGAAAATACTAATTTACCCGGGGAGGGTAAATCGAAGAGACTATATAATGTAGGCATTTCAAACTGGACAAACCAAATGATACGAACTGGCGAACAATATCGCGAATCCCTGCGCGACGGCAGAGAGGTTTATATGGATGGTAAACGGGTGGAGGATGTAACCACCCATCCCCAATTCAAGCCATTGGTGGATATACGCGCACGCATTTATGATTTACAGCATCAAAAGGATACCCAGGGCTTAATGACCTTTGAGCAGGACGGCGAACGATTTCCGGTGGGTAACCAGATTCCCAAAACCAAGCAGCATTGGCATAACAAGCGCGCCGCAGTGGACGCCATCATGAAAGATATCGGCGGGGTGGTCACCCGGGTTGGAGACGAGACCGTGGGTGAGATGTGGTCCCTGGCCGATGGCGCAGATATTCTGAATGAGATTGATCCGCGGTTTTCAGAAAATATTAATAACCATATTCGTCTGGCGGTGGAAAATGATCCGTTTCACGTCTCGGCGAATACCGACCCCAAAGGTGATCGTTCGATCAGGCCCCAGGATCAGGACCCGGACATGCTCACCCACGTGGTCAAAGAGACTGACGCGGGTATTGTTATTCGTGGCGCCAAATACGAAACCGCGGCTGCCTATGCCAATCAAGGGTTTCTGAAACCCACCATCGCAAACTGGGGAGATGAGTCCATATCGGATTATGCCGTGGGATGTATCGTTCATATGAATGCGCCCGGAGTGAAACATATCTGTCGCGCAGGATTCCGCAAGGAAGGCACTGAAAATGACTATCCGCTTTCCAACAAGTTTGACGAAGTGGATTCCATCATGATTCTGGACGATGTACTGATCCCCTGGGAAGACGTGCTGTTTTACCAGCATACCCGGGCTGCAGCTTTCATCCGAACTACATTACACCGATACTCGGCCATGCCGTTTGTACAACGGCTGATTACCTATGCCGACATGATGATCGGCGCGGCGTTGTGGAATGTCAAACAGACTGGTCTTGAGCACCAGCCCGCGGTGCAGGAAAAATTGGCCCAGCTGGCGGTTTATCGTGAAGGCATTAATGCTCACCTGATCGCTGCCATCGCCACAGCGGAGAAAAGCCCGGCTGGATTTTTGATGCCAAACCAGTCCTTATTAATGACAGGGCGGGTTCATGCGGTTTCGAATCTTCCGGCGATGATGCACCTCGCCCGGGAGCTTTGCGGCGGCCAAATTTGCGTGACCCCGGATTTTGATTCCTTCGAGGGAGAAGAAACCGGAAAATGGTTGAATAAGTATTATTCAATTAATGAACGATGGAAGGCGGACGACAGACGAAAATTGTTATCTTTCGCCCGGGACCTGGTTAATTCGGGTTATGCCGGACATCGACTGACCTTCCATTTATTTGCCCAGTCGCCGCCATTTGCCCATCTGGCAGCGGTGTACCGTAATTTTGGCTGGGACGGTCCGCTGGATTTTGTGAAGCATGCCGCCGGGCTTTCAGATAACATATATGACCCCCAGACCAAATCTTAAAGACCAAATTTTAAATTTAGAATTCACATATTCAAAGACAAAGAGGATATCTCCATGGCTACAAGCACAAACAAACAACCCGAATCTAAAGATATAGAAGCAAGAGGCATTTCTTCCGCCAAATCCAGCAAGCGAGACGATGCCAAAGAAATCTGGAAAAAAGACAAGGATCATCACATCCATCCGTGGACTGATTTTTCCACCTTTAAAGAACAAGGTTCATTGATTCTGACCGGTGCTGAAGGTGCCTATGTTTCAGATGCTGACGGCAATACTTATCTCGATGGTATTGGCGGATTGTGGTGCGTGAATGTCGGTTATGGCCGAAAAGAAATTGCCCAGGCCATGGCAGAGCAGGCTGAAAAAATGGTGTATTACTCGTCATTCGGCGCCCATACTTCGGTGCCAGCGGCGGAGTTGTCTCACAAGTTGGCCACCCTCGCGCCAGGGAGCTTGAATCATATTCAATTTGGCACTGGCGGTTCCATGGCCAACGATACCGCCATTCGGATGATTCATTTTTACTTTAACCGCCTGGGCAAGACCACCAAAAAGAAAATCATCACCCGCCACGACGGTTATCACGGCAGCACCTATCTCGCGGCGTCGTTGACCGGGGTTGCATTCGACCACCAGGGTTTCGATATTATTAAAGATGGTTTGATCCATCGAATTTCTGCTCCTAATACTTATCGCCGACCCGATGGCATGACCCCGGAGGAATTTTGTGATCAATTGGTCAAGGAGTTCGAAGACAAAATTGAAGAACTCGGCGCGGAAAATGTCGCCGCGTTTATCGCTGAACCCATCATGGGTGCAGGCGGGGTTATTGTCGCCCCCGACGGCTATCACAAACGCATGCACGCGGTCTGTCAGAAAAATGAAATCTTATATATTGCTGACGAGGTTGTAACCGCGTTCGGCCGACTGGGCTATTTCTTTGCCTCCGAAGACGTATTTGGCATGGTACCGGATATCATCACAAGCGCCAAAGGCCTGTCCTCAGCCTATGCGCCTCTGTCGGCGACCATTCTTTCCGATGAATTCTACGATGTCATCAGCGTGCCCCAGGCCGAAGGCGCCATGCTCACCCATGGCTTTACCTATTCTGGGCATCCGGTGTGTTGCGCCGCGGCATTGAAAAATATTGAAATCATCGAGCGCGAAGATTTATGCGGTCATATTCGCGAAGTCGGGCCCTATCTTGAACAGCAACTGGATACCCTGAATGATCTGGATATTGTCGGAGACGTGCGCGGCAGTCATTTCATGATGTGTGTGGAAAATGTGGCGAATAAAGAAACCAAAGAATTGCTTCCTAATGAGGTTGGGGTTGGCGATCGAATTGCCGTTGCGGCGGAAAAACGCGGTGTGCTGGTTCGACCCATTGCCCACCTTAACGTATTGTCCCCGCCGCTGATTCTCGACCGCGACCAGATTGATACCCTGGTGTCCGTATTGCGTGAATCCATTGTGGAGGTTATGGGGGATTTAACTAAGGAAGGTGTTTGGAAGGGCTGATTAATTTCATAGATCCCGGATATTCCTTCGGATTTGTTCGTATCATCCCTGATACTCACGCCGTTGGGGCTACGCGAAATTCTGCTCCCGGCAGAATTTTCCGGGAAGACGATTGTATATTTAACCCCACCCGTTAATTTCCTTCTTTCCATTATTCCCTCTCTCCCCGTCATTCCGGAATTCCGAAGGAATATCCGGAATCCATCAAGTGATGTAAAATTACTCCACGTTGATATCAAGGAAGATGATAATGAAACAGCCCGTTGTTTACATGCTGGCGAGTAAAAAATATGGAACTCTTTATATAGGGGTAACTTCAAACCTGGTTAAACGGATTTGGGAACATAAGAACAATTATGTTTTGGGATTTACCCATAAATACAACATACATACCCTAGTTTGGTACGAGATTCATGAAACCATGTACTCTGCTATAACTAGAGAAAAGGCTTTGAAAAAGTGGAGACGGCAGTGGAAAATCGAGTTAATCAAGAAACAAAATCCACATTGGAGGGATTTATATCCATCGATTATCTAGGTATGGATCCCGGATAATCGCTTTGCGATTTCCGGGATGACGGAAGAGGTGAGTGCTCTTGGTATCGGATAATCGCTTTGCGATTTGTTCGTATCATCCCTGATACTCACCCCGTTGGGGCTACGCGAAATTCTGCTCCCGGCAGAATTTTGTTCGTATCATCCTTGATACTCACCCCGTTGGGGCTACGCGAAATTCTGCTCCCGGCAGAATTTTCCAGGAAGACGAATGGTTATTGGAAATAGAAAAGGACGGCAAGCCGTCCTTTTCTACTCAATCTTAAAGCGTATTACTGCAACACTTTCGTCCAGACTTTGTCGATCAGAGTTTGAGCTGCTGGAGAGCAGGTTGGAGCGAAAACAACATTCAGATCTGAAGGTGGATTGACCTCAGGTGCTGTTTTGAGTTCTTCAGAATAGTATTGCGCAGTGCCTGCAATGGCATCGCCGTAGCCCTGGGTTTCTGTGAGCATCGCCATGTTTACGGGATCCATCATAAAGTTCATGAAGGTGCGTGCATTTTCAACATTATTGGCGCTGCTGGGCACTACCAGGCTGTCAAACCAACCCACAACCCCTTCTTTCGGGTATGCATAGGTGATTGGCGCACCAGCAAGACGACCGATTCTGGTAAATCCATTCCAGTGGTTGGTCATGATTGCTTCACCATTAGTCATAAGATCGCTCATGGTTTCATTGTTATAGGCAACCACAAATTCTTTTTGCGCCACCAGCATATCCTGAACTCTTTGCATTTCCGTTGGATCTTCGGAGCAAAAATCGATTCCCAGGTAAATATTGGCAAGACTGACAACTTCATCCGGGGTGGGGAACACGCTCAGGCGGCCACGAAGTTCTTCAGACGGCTCAAAGAATTCAGCTAGAGACTCTCCCGTCCCAGAATACTCGGAGCTGTATGCAAAGGAGGTGGTGCCCCATTGCCATGGCGCAGAGTATTCATGACTCGGATCCCAATCCGGCTTCTTCCATCGATCTTCGTAGTTTGCGTAGTTGGGAAGATCATATACTGCGACTTTCTGGATCAGGCCTTCGTTGATCATGATTGGAACAAAGTTCTGGCTGGGAACGACCAGGTCGTAACCCGTTGCACCGGCCTGGAGTTTCGCCAGCAGAGTTTCGTTTGAATCGTAAGTATCCACAGAAACCTTGATGCCGGTTTCCGCTTCAAATTTTTCGATCAAATCGGGTGGCGTGTATTCAGTCCAGTTATAGATAAATAACTCACCCTGGGCATTTGCCGACCCCATGGTCAGCGATAACGCCACAGCGCTAAAAATGGAAAGTAAACGTTTCATATCTAGTTCCTATATTGGTTGTTTAAATGTTGGTTGTTTGAAATGGTAAAAAATTATTATTGGTTTACATTAATGCACGGTTTTGGTTTCAGACTTCTGAGACACAAACCAGTATGCCGTAACAATAGCGACTGAGAATAAAAGAAGCAAGGTCGATACTGCATTAATCTCTGGTGTCAATCCTCGTCGGATCATGCTGTAAATATATACCGGTAGGGTGGTCGATCCAGCGCCCCCCACCATCAGCGTAATGATAAAGTCATCCAGGGAAATGACGAAGGAAAGCATGGAGCCGGCAACGATTCCCGGCATCAGCATGGGGACGGTGACGTATCGAAACGTCTCCCACTCCGAGGCGTAGAGGTCTCGGGCAGCCTGTTCCATGGTGGTGTCCATGCCTTCGAGGCGGGCACGAATGGGCATGAAGGCAAATGGAATACAAAAGGTGATATGGGCGATAATGACATTGCCAAGTCCCCAATTTAATCCGATGGTTGAAAAGAAAATTAACACCGCAACCGCGGTAACGATTTCCGGTACCATCAACGGCAGCATCATTAACCCAAGGGATGCGGTTTTTCCCTTGAAATTACCGCCCCGGGCCAAAATTAACGCGCCTATAGTGGCAATGGTGGTGGCAACGCCGGTCGCAACGAAGGCGACAATAAGCGAGTTCCACACCGCATCCTGAATATCTTCATTGTTGAACGCTTTGATATACCAATCCACACCAAAGCCGGTCCAGTTGATGACCATTCTATTGGCATTAAAGGAATAAAAAATCAGTACGGCAATGGGAGCATAAAGAAATATCATAAAAACGATATTCCACAGGCCAAGCCCCCGGTAATGGCCTACTGGCAGGGCTTTGGTTCTTGCCTTGGCTTTAGCTGGGGTTGAAGTTTTCAGGACTTGCTCCGTCATCACACCGCTCCCTGGATATCTTCTTTCTTTCTGGCGGATCGGGCGTAAAAGACCAGTGCCACGACCACGGCTGACAGCAACAACATGGACAGTGCTGAACCAAATGGCCAATTACGAGCAGAGGCAAACTGGAATTGCACCAGACTGCCGAGCATTAATTTTTTACCCCCGCCCAAAAGATTGGGTGCAATGAATGCCCCGATACAAGGGATAAATACCAGAATACAACCAGCGATGATCCCGGGTTTGCATAAGGGGATAACCACCTTGGTCATAATCTGCAGCCGCGATGCATAAAGATCACTGGCCGCTTCCAGCAATCTGAAATCCAGTTTCTCCAGGCTGGCGTATATCGGCAATACCATGAGGGGCAAATAACTGTAAGTCAGACCGATGGCAATGGCGCCATCGGTGTACATCATTTTCAGCGAATCATCGATGATGCCGAGACTCAATAGTGGCGTTTCGATGACCCCACCCCTGCCAAGAATAATGATCCAGGAGAATGTGCGGATCAATAGATTCGTCCAAAATGGGATGGTGATCAGGTAGATGTAGATGTTGCGTTTGTTTTCCGGCTGCAGGGTGATGTAGTAGGCCACGGGGAACCCAAAAATCAGGCAAATTAACGTTGCCATGATAGACAGCTGGAATGATCGAAAAATAATATTCAGATAACCCGGGTTAAACACCAGGTTGTCCTCAAGGTCATATTCGAAAAATAATTTAACGTAGGCGGCGGTCGAGGGTTCGGGTAGCACCCCGCCGTAGGGATTGGGTTCGAGAAAGGAATAAACCGCCATTATGGAAATGGGCACCAGCATAAAAATGCCGATCATGATGTAAGCTGGCGATAAACCGAACCATCGGCGTGCGGCTGTACTTCTGGGCAGCCACTTATTCACTTTGCTAATACCCGAAGCGCCCGACTTGAGTAGCCCACCGAGATGTCGTCGCCAATTGAAAAGGGTAAATTGCCATCTTCCTTAGGCCTTGCCTGGGCCATCAATGAGATGCCGTCACCAATGTCCACGGTATAAGCTGCTTCGTTGCCGAGATACACGATATTGGATACTTTTCCCCGTCCGTGATTATCCGTTGTGTCATCGGTGGCGCTGGTCAAGGTGATTTTTTCCGGGCGCAAAAACAAAGTCACCTGATCACCGACGGAATGATTGCTGCTGTTTTCCGCTTCGAAAATACTCTCTGAGCCGATTTTACATTTCACAAGATCATTCTCTACCGAGATAATCTCACCATCGAGGAAGTTTGTATCGCCGATAAAATCAGCTACAAATCGATTGATAGGATGTTCATAAATTTCAGTAGGGCTGCCAATTTGCTGTATAAGTCCATCGGACATTACCGCAATCCGATCGCTCATGGCCAGTGCTTCGTCCTGATCGTGGGTCACGAACACGAAGGTAATACCCGTTTCTCTTTGCAGTTGTTTGAGTTCTTCGCGCATGGTCTGGCGGAGCTTGAGATCCAGTGCAGACAGCGGCTCGTCGAGTAACAAAACTTTTGGGCTGGGGGCCAATGCACGAGCCAGAGCCACCCGCTGTTGTTGTCCTCCTGACAACTGGCTGGGACGTCGGTCGGCAAGATGATCCATTTTCACCAGGGATAACATTCCCTTAACCGTAGACTCGACTTCCTCCTTTGGTTTCTTCAGGCGTTCGAGGCCAAAACCGACATTTTCAGCGACCGACATGTGCGGGAACAAGGCATAGTGCTGAAACACCGTATTCACCGATCGCTCGCTCGGTTGCAGGTGGGCAATCTCTTCACCGAACAGTAGGATCTCACCACCTGAAACCTGCTCAAATCCTGCAATCAAACGCAGCAATGTGGTTTTTCCGCAACCTGACGGTCCCAGTAGGGTGAAAAACTCATTGTCTTCGATGGTAACGGAAACCGTATCCAGCGCCTGAACCGGCGCTTGTGATCCGGGATTATAAACTTTCGAAACGCCATGAATATCAATTGCAGCAGCTGGCATAACTTCTCCTCTCGCGGTCTGTATATATGCGGTCTGTATATATAGGGTCGGTATTTCTAAACAAGATCTTTCGGTGTCAGGGTAGTGTTTTTTAATCGCTGACCATGTTAACCAGCGCAAGTGCAAGAATCAACCGTATCTATCAGTTGCATTACACGTCAAGCTGAACGCTTGTGCAATTAAAAATTACTGATTCATTGGGTCAAGATAGATTAATCATAGTCCAGAACCATGCCAGGAATGCGTCTGTCATTGATCACATCCTGGCAATAGGAAATGAAAACTTTCTGGATTTGAGTCTGGAGTGATTGTTTCAAAGTAGCAATTCCAAGGGTCAGTGGCAGATGTTCGCCATCGAGGCGTTTATATTTGAGCTTTTTGCCATCAAGAGCCAGTTTGTTGATGGGCCGAACATTTGCCAGGCTATAACCATGGCCACTGGCCACCAGCCCCCTTTGCACATCGGTTTGACGGACCCGCGCAGCGATACTCGGCTTGAGGTTTTTTCTGTTAAACAGGCCCATGAAATACTCGCTGCTCAAGGGTAAATCCAGCAATACCATGGGCTCATCTGCAATGTCATCCAGGCTAATGAACTTTCGTTTGCTCATGGGATGATCGGAACTGAGCAAAACATAGGGCGGCAGGGTGGCCAGGGGGAAAAATTCGATATCTTTTTGTAACTGCAAATCATAGGTCAGGGCGATGTCAATTGTGCCCTGGTGTAATAACTGCAATAAATCGGCCTGGTGGGCTTCGTGGATTTTTATTTTTGTCTGGGGATGAAGCGACATAAATTCATGCCCCAGTTCCGGTGTAATTATCGGTGCCAAAGGCAAAAAGCAACCCAATTCAATGGTGCCTATAATTTTTTCCGATAATTCTCCAGCGAATTCGTGTAAGGCATTGGCCTGTTTTAGAACCGCATTGGCCTCGTGCATGAATTCCCGGCCAGCTGTGGTCAGGGTCATGCCCTGGGCGTGATGGCGGACAAATAACTGAATTCCAAAAGTATCTTCCAGTTGGGTAATGGCGTTTGAAATGGATGGCTGAGAAACGTGAATATTTTCTGCAGCTTTCAGTATGCTTCCCGCTTCACCGGCAGCGACGAAATAACCCAGTTGTTTTAGGGTAAACCGCATGCCAGATTAAAATAGGGTGCTTGCGTTGAAGGTGAACATTAATCTCTTTATTGATCTTCTTATTTGTCTCCCGGCACGCCATAGGATGGCGCATCGGCGGGATTGATCGCCCGGGTTAGATAGTCCAGCATTTGTGGTTCAAAGTCCTGCCACAATCGGCGAAGCGTTAGAGCCGGATTAACATCATCCCAGTCCACCCGCAAATCCACCAGTGGGAAAGGCTGTTTATCCACCACCAGCAGGGCTGCGGAATGGACATCCCCTTCCTCACCCCCGGCATCGAGGCCGGCTTCCAGGGACATGAGCAAGCGATTCGCCAGATGTTCATTATTATTTGCTGCAAATGCCTCGGTCATGGCCACTGGAACTGCAATGGTTGAAAGCAAATTGCCGGCGGCATAACACTGTATTCCCTCAGATTCAGCATTTGTGCCCAGAATCTGGCTCCCGGTGAAGCTGGCGGTCTGGCCGGTATTGTCAACTATGGTGAGTTGGCGGAAATCCAGATTCTCCCGATCCTGGATAACCTGTTCCAGTGCTGTCTGGGCGGACAGACTGTTTTCCAGTGCATCGAGTATTGCAGGCCCCAATGAGGGATCGGTAACGTTTTGGGTTGAAACAGCACCGACACCCGCCCTGGCATGGGGGCAACGTGCGCCAACAGAGATACTGGAAGTGGTAATGGCGACGCCAAACATGCCGGTTTTCTCGCATCGACCCACGATTGAAAAAGTCATAAATTAATTTATTCTTAGCTAAATTGAAATTCAGGTTAGTCAGGAATCACCGCAGTGGCTTCAATTTCCATAACCCATTCGGGTCGGGCCAGGCCATTAACGATAAGACCTGTGGACACGGGATAGACCCCTTTGAGCCATTTACCAATGGCTTGATAAACATCATCTCGGTAGGCCCGATCGGTTATGTAGACCTGGATTCGACAAATATGGTTCAGCTCCGATCCCGCTTCTTCGAGCAGTTGTTTTACGTTTTCCATGGCCTTGTCTGCCTGCTCATAAGCGTTCATGCTTTTGATGCTGGCGAAATCATCGATGTCCTGTCCAACCTGGCCGCGAACAAAAACCAGGGTACCGCGGGCTGTGACAATCTGGCACAAATCATTATCCAGCTTTTGATTGGGATAGGTTTCTTTGGTGTTAAATTTTCTGTAACGCTGATGTGGATCGCTCATGGGATTAATTATGGATGTGTTCGGTTTAGATTAACTTTAATATTGAACTTGTCAAGGCACAAGCCGAATATTAATTGGATGGGCGGATAACTATTCGGGTATTCATTCATCGCATAACGATATAATTGTCAACAATTCCGTCACTTATTAATCTTATGCAACTGGAGTTTTTTGGCGCCGCCAGCGAGGTCACCGGATCCTGTCACATTGTCCGGGTAGCAGGTTATCAAATCTTGCTCGACTGCGGCATGATTCAGGGACGGCAAAAAGATGAGAAACGAAATGCAGATTCGTTTCCATTTGATGCCCGAAAAATTGATGCCGTGGTGTTGAGTCATGCCCATATCGATCATTCCGGGCGATTGCCGTTGCTGGTCAAGCGTGGATTCCATGGACCGATTTATGCCCAGAATGCCACAGCGGATTTGTGTCATATTCTGCTCGAAGACTCAGCAAACCTGGCCGAGCGCGATACCCAATGGAAGAACAAAAAACTGGCCGCCAAGGGCAAACCCTTGCTGACGCCGTTATACACCATGAAAGATGCCAGGAAGGCCACCAAAAATATTCATGGCATAGGTTATCGGAAAATCAAAGAAATTCTGCCCGGGATAAAGATTCGATTTCAGGACGCCGGGCATATCATTGGTTCCACATCAGTGGAGTTATGGTTAACCGAAAATGATCAAAGCCGGAAAATAGTTTTTAGTGGCGATCTCGGGCAATACGATACTCCCATTTTACAGGACCCCGCAGTCATCGAAGACGCGGATATTGTATTGATGGAAAGCACTTATGGCGGGCGGCGCCATCGCAACCGGCAGGGCACCTACGATGAAATGGGGGAAATCATTCGCGCAGCCAACGGGCGAGGCAATATATTAATCCCTGCATTTGCCATCGGTAGAAGTCAGGAGGTGCTGTATGCCTTTGGACAGAACTATGAAGAGTGGGGAATGGCTGATTGGCATGTTTTTTTGGACAGTCCCATGGCTATCAAAGCCAGTGAAGTTTACTGGAATTACCCACAGCTTTATGACGACGAGGCGACAAAATTTCGAAAAAATGTCCACGAAATGCCGCCACTTAAAAATTTGCATCTAACCCGATCTGTAGAGGAATCCATAGCGATCAACCAGTTGAGTCACGGCGCCATAATTCTGGCAGGGAGCGGGATGTGCAATGGTGGCAGAATCATTCACCATTTAAAACGAAATCTCCCAAAATCAGATTGTCATGTGATATTTCTCGGCTACCAGGCAAATGGGTCTCTGGGTAGAAAACTGGTGGATGGGGCTGACAGGGTAAAAATCCGGGGAAAGTCCATCGACGTTAATGCCAGGATGCATACCTTGGGTGGTTTGTCCGCCCATGGCGATGAAAATGACTTATTACAATGGTTCAGCAGTTTTAAAAACAAACCGGCGTTGTACCTGGTTCATGGTGAGGCTCGATCGGGGAAGGCGCTGCAAAAACGGTTCCGGGAAAATGGTTATAAGAATGTGAATGTTGCCAGGCCCGGGCTGGTAGTGAAACTGCTGGGGTGAATCTGACTTCCGAACCTGGCTTGATTAAGGCTAAGAATATTTTTCAAGTATGTGACAATTGTCACATACTTATATTTTAAATTTTGTAACTATCTAACCATCCAGTGAAATCCGCAGAATATCGAGGGAATGATTTCAACTGGTAACTTGCCAAAAGTGACATAAAAATCACGAACCCCTGCAAGGCGTTGCTCTGCTCCGTTGGGATTCCAGTCACAGGGAGGGTAATTGTAGCAATGGAATTTGTTACAGGTTACGAGATTGTAGGACAGTTGGATATGAGCCCGGGTCTTTGACCCGGGCTTTTATTGCCAGGACGGCATGACCGATTTTTGCTCCTGCAAAATCGGCACTTCCGCCGTCCATAGCGGTCGTAGCCGCGGTTTTAAAAACAGCCGTCATCCCGGAAAATTCTGCTGGGAGCAGAATTTCGCGTAGCCCCAACGGGGTGAGTATCAGGGATGATACGAACAAATTCGCAGCGATTATCCGATACTCCGAATATCCACTTCCTCCGTCATCCCGGAAATCGTGAAACGATTATCCGGGATCCATGCTTCGTACTGAATTCCTCCCTCTGCCCGTCATTCCGGAATTCCGTAAGGAATATCCGGAATCCATTTACTGGATATTCGAACCAAATACTTTAATCCAGTATGGGCGACTCATCAGTAAAAATATGATCGTTGAGATACCCGCCGCACCGAACAACATGCACATCACCATGATTTGATAGCGTGAAGCAATCAGCGGGGATACGCCGGAAAGAATCTGCCCGGTCATCATTCCCGGCAAGGCTACCAGCCCCACTGCAAACAGCGAATTGACCATTGGGATTAATGCGGTATTGAGTGCTGCATTTCTCGCAACGACATAGGAATTGGTCTTTAATTCGATGATCAGTCGATCCGCAGCCAGGCTGATGCCATTCATGGCATTTGAGAAAATCATCCCAGCCAGGGGTATCATGGTGTTTGCCCGATACCACGGCGATGCATCCAGAACAATTTGTGTGATCAATGCCAGAGTCAATCCACCGCCCAACAGTATGGAAAACAGGGCGATAAAATACAGTTGTTTTCGGTGTTGGGTAACCGTGCGCAGGGATATCCAGCTTGAAACACCAATCATCACCAGCAATATCAAAAGTACGATCCAGCCCTGGTCAGCATTAAAAATCCACAACAGAAAATATCCGACCAGCAACAGTTGGGTTAACATCCGCACAAAGGCATAAATTACCGTGCTGGTTTTGAGTTGCCACCAGTAAAAAATTACAATAACCAGCAATGCCGGAAGTAAGGCAATACCCAGATGTGTTAGGGGTATCGTGGAAATTGCCGCGCCTTCAGTCATTAACCAATGCCATTAAATCTTCTCGGCTTCTATTAGGTTTTTGATGGCTTGTACTCACATTATGTTGATCAAACCATTGGGCGAGGGGTTTCAGTTCCGGGCATTGCAGGTTTTTCTTTAGCAGCGCCATTACTCGGGTTAAATGGATTAAATAGTTTGGTTTGTTATCTCGCACCCACAACCGCATAAATATGCCAGCCACCTTACAATGACGTTGGGCGCCCCAGATGACGTAGTGGTGTTGGAAAATCTTTGGATCACTATTGGTTTTATCCTGATAAATTGACAGAATTTTCTGTGTAAGCTCGCAGCCTATATCCCTGCGGGCATCTTCGAGCAGTGAAACCACGTCGTAGGCAGGAGAGCCGATCACCGCATCCTGATAATCCAGCAATGCACATTGATCATTAATCATCATCAGGTTGTCTACATGAAAATCCCGCAATACCAATGTGGGGTTGATCTCGGGCAGGGTTTTAAAAATTGTTTTCCAGGCGGCGTTGAAGCCAGATACCATATATTTATCGATTTTATTTTGAGTAACAGCGGGCAAATACCATTGAGTGAACAGGCACGCTTCGTCAATCATTAAATCGAAATCGTATTCGCCCACATCAATATCTACAGCTTTGGCGCTGGACTGAAGTTTTATTAACTCGCCTAAGGCTTTTTCATACAGCAGTAATTCATTTTCACCGGAGACAATCAGTTCGGTAAATGTGTTGTCCCCAAGGTCTTCCAGCAAAATAAATCCATCCCGCGCATCGAATGCCAGAATCTCTGGCACCCGCAGTTCAATTGATTTCAGGTGCTGAGTTAATTTCAGAAACGGATCAATGGGTTCGTGTTCGGGAGGGGCATCCATTAATATAGCTTTTTGATTAGCAAGTGTTACCCGAAAGTATTGTCGAAAGGATGCGTCTGGAATGAGTGCCTCGACCTGCGCATCCCCCCAGCTATAATGATCCAAAAATCTTAACCTTGTACCGCTTCGGGAATTCATGGCGTGAATTTCAAATTTTATTTCAGCTGCTTTTTAAGTCGTGTTTCAAGGCAACTGCGTTGACTGATCGAATCTACGGGCTTGCCATCTCTGTCGGTTATGAAAAAAGTGTCTTCGGCTTTTTCGCCCACGGTAGAAACTTTTGCAGAGATTAGACGCACTTTGCATTCGAGCAACACCTTCGATACGTGATAAAGCAACCCCGGCCGATCCTGGGAGATGATCTCCATGGTGGTGTGCCCCAGATCCAGGTTGTCTGTAAACGTAACTAACGTTGGTACATCAAATTGTTTATATGCCCGCGGGAGATTCTGGGAAAGCGGCGTATATGCTGACGGCGGTGATAAAAGAAATTCCCTGATATTCTTATTCTGGTAGCTCAAAGTATCTTCCGATGGGGCGCTGTCGTCCCGAGTAATCACCACAAATACTAAAATCGACAGTCCGGAACTGGTTTGATGTATTCGAGCATCGAGGATGCTTAAACCCAATCGATCCATAGCTGCGGTGCAACCGGATAACAGGTTTTCGGAATCTGGTGCAACAATCAGAATTTGTTGCGCTCTGATTTCCGGTCGATAACGGCTTGCCACCAGGGGCAGATCAAGCAGATTGGCCCGATAAATTTGTTGTGCCTGCCAGGCGCTGGACTGGGGGCCATTGCGCAAAAAATATTCTTCGTCCATATGTTGCCAGATTTTTAGCAACGCCGATTCAGGCATCGAATTGCCAATAATCTTTTTAATCGCGCGTTTGCGATCACTGATTCGCTGAGTTACCGCCTCGGCGCCACTGATTCCCGAGCGCAATCGTCTCGATGTTGCGGTATACAGATTGCTGAGCAATTGCCCTTTCCATTCATTCCAGACTTTATGACTGGTTCCGCGGATATCAGCTACGGTGAGTAAATACAGGTTGTCCAGATGCTCCTTGTCACCAACGATCTCAGCGAATCTGTCAATTACTACCTGATCCGAGGTATCTTCACGTTGGGCAGTCCAGGACATGATCAAATGATTGCGCACCAGCCAGGCTACAAACTTGGTATCGTATTCAGACATCTCCAATCGCTTGCAAAGAGTCAATGCAATTTTTTCTCCCACAATGGAATGATCCTTGCCGCTGCCTTTGCCGATATCGTGGCATAGTGCCGCCAGGTACAGCCGCTCTCTTTGATTGAGCTGGCTGGAAATCATTCGCAAAGTCGGCAATTCATCGTTGTGTTTCTCTAGCATCAGGCGACGCAGATTTCTGACCACAAACAGGGAATGGGCGTCGACGGTAAATATATGAAACAGGTCGTGTTGCATCTGGCCGACAATTTTTCCGAATTCAGGGAAAAATGCGCCGAGCACACCGTAGGCATTCATACGTCGCAATGTGTGGGTTAATCCATCTTGGTACTCGAAAATAGCCAGAAAGGTAGAACGATTGGCTGGGTTTCTGCGATATTCGCTGTCAATTAGCTTTACACTGCGTAGCACCTGTCGAATAGTATTTGCCCGTATGCCTTCAAGCTGTGGATGCTTCTGCATCAAATGAAATATTTCCAGAATCGCGGGCGGGGTTTTTGCAAACAGGTTTTCGGAATTGGCTTCAAGATAATTTCCAACGGCGTTGAAACGGGGATTAATTTTAACTGGCCGGGGGATTTTTCTGGTGAGGATGGCTTCTTCGAAATGTTGTAGCAGCAACTCATTTAATAGCTGCAATTCCTTTACCGTTCGATAATAGTGTTTCATCATCAATTCAACGGCGAGATGATTGTTGCTGTGTTTATACCCGAGTTGCTTCGCCAGCTCTTTTTGATAATCAAACAACAATCGGTCTTCACAACGACCAGCGAGCAGATGCAATCCATTTCGAAGCCGCCATAAAAAATTCCGCCCCTTGATTAATGCACGATATTCCGGATCGGTTAAAAACTCATGCTCAACCAGCTCGGCAAAATCACTGGTGCCAAAGTAGCGATTGGCGACCCAGCTGATCATGTGCAAGTCGCGCAGACCGCCAGGGCTTTCTTTAATATTGGGTTCGAGGTTATAGGCGGTATCGCTAAAGTGCAGGTGGCGCGATTGTTGTTCAGCGCGTTTGCCTTTGAAATATTTATCAGCTGGCCACACCCGACTTTGCCGAAGCCTGGACTGTAGTTTTTCGAATGCAGCGGAATCCCCGGTGATTAATCGGGTTTCCATCATATTAGTAATAACCGTGAGGTCTTTTGCGGCGAGCTTTACGCAGTCAGCGATATTGCTGGTGCTGTGCCCCACTTTAAGACCGATATCCCAGCAAAATCGAACAAAAGATTCCGTGGTTTCCAGGGTTGATTTTTTCGTGTCATCGGGCAGTAGAATCAAAAGATCGATATCTGATTCGAGATTTAGTTCACAGCGGCCGTATCCCCCGGCGGCAATCAGTGAAGGTGTAGCCGGGTCAGGACAGTTGGGAAAAAATTTCCCCCAGCCGCGAATCAGGATCTGGTCGACCAACCAACTTTGATGTTTCCCCAGGGTTGCGGCGTTACCACCTTCGAGATGATATTCAGCTAATGCCGTTTTCCCATGATTGATTGCCCATTGAAACGTTTTCAGGTCTGATTTGTTGCTAGTTCCAATTCCCTGAAATTTTTTGGCGACAAATAAATCTGCGCGATTCAGTCGACTCATGACTGAGTCAGAATTTCGTGACCATTATTCGTGACTAAAATGGTGTGCTCCCACTGGGCAGAAAGGCTCCGATCTTTGGTCACCACGGTCCAGTTGTCACCGAGCAACCGGGTTTCTTTTTTACCGGCGTTGACCATGGGTTCGATGGTAAAGGTCATGCCTTCTTTTATGGTCATTCCCGTGCCCGGCGTACCGTAGTGCAAAACCTGGGGGTCTTCATGGAAAATTCGGCCAATGCCGTGTCCGCAGTACTCCCGCACCACAGAGAAACCATTTTTTTCTGCATGCTGCTGGATGACATGACCAATGTCACCGAGCTGAGCGCCGGGTTTCACCAGTTCAATGCCCTTGTGCATACATTCGTAACTGATTTCGCATAAACGCTTAGCCCGAATCGAGGGTTCACCTACATGGAACATTCGGCTGGTGTCGCCGTGAAATTCGTCTTTAATGACGGTTATGTCGATATTAATGATGTCGCCATTTTTTAAAACCTTGTCTGCAGGAATCCCATGGCAGATGACATGGTTGACCGAAGTGCAGATTGACTTGGGAAATCCCCGGTAATTTAATGGCGCCGGAACAGAATCCAGGTCATTAACAATGAATTCATGGCAAATGGTATTGAGTTCATCGGTGGTCACCCCGGCCTTAACTTCGCCTTCGATCATGTCAAGAACCTGAGATGCAAGTCGCCCGGCGACGCGCATTTTTTCGATTTCTTCGTTGTTTTTTATGGTTACAGGCATGTTTTATCTAATTTAAGCGAAATTGGAGGGCTATGCTCCCAAATTCTGCTTTTTTCTTCAACTCTTTTTGGGTAAAATCCGCCGCCCTTGGCCAGTGCCCGGATATTTGAGGCATTGGTACTAAATTCGCACACGGCAATTATGTTCCCCTGGGTGCCTTGAAAAGAGGGCTATGATTGATCAGTAATGATCAAGTGATCAATAGCTGATTTTCAGGGTTGGTGAACAGTAACCGTGGAGGCTTAACCCATAACAATATATATAGAGTAACATGACTGATATTACTATGCGCCAGCTATTGAAAGCCGGCGTGCACTTCGGACACCAGACCCGCTACTGGTCACCCTCAATGGCGCCATACATTTTTGGCGATCGAAATAAAATTCATATTATTAACCTGGAAAAAACACTGCCCATGTTTAAAGAGGCAATGAATTATCTGGGTTCGGTTACTGCCCAGCGCGGTAAAGTTCTGTTTGTAGGCACTAAGCGTCAGGCTGGTCGGATTGTAAGAGAACAGGCCATTCGCTGTGGATCTCCCTATGTGGATCATCGCTGGCTGGGTGGTATGTTGACCAATTTCAAAACCGTGAAAAATTCCATAACCCGATTAAAAGAACTTGAGCAGCGTATTGATTCCGGTGCAACTGCGCGACTGAGCAAGAAAGAAGGACTCTCCCTTGAACGGGAGCGAGCCAAACTGGATAAAACTTTGTCCGGAATTAAGGACATGAATGGCTTGCCCGAAGCAATTTTTGTGATCGATGTCGAACATGAGTATATCGCTGTGGCTGAAGCCAACAAGTTGGGTATTCCTGTTGTTGCCATTGTTGATTCCAATTGCTCAATTAAAGGAATCGATTATGTGATTCCGGGAAATGATGATTCTTCCCAGGCGATAAACCTTTATATGGATATCGCAGCGACTACTATCATCGAATCCCGTGTTGCAGCGAAGACGGTTCAGACACCTGCTGGAGATGATGAGTACGTTGAAGTGGATGCAGAAGATCAAATCGTAATTTCCGACACCGATCAGGTCACTGTCAAAAAATCCGCGGCAAAGGTCAAAGGTGAGCCTACGGAGGATGCTCCATCTGATGCTGCTGTTACAGTGGCGGAAGGGTCGGAGGAAACACCAGTGGTTAAAAAAGTGGCCAAAAAAACCGTTACTAAGAAGACCGTCACCAAGAAAACCGTGACCAAGAAAACGGTGGTCAAGAAGGCAACTAGTGAAGACAAACCAGCGGCAAAGAAGGCGACAAAAAAGAAGGTAGTCAAAAAAGCTGCTGGCGAGAAAAGCACTGACGAGAACAGCACGGCTAAGAAAAAAGTTGCCAAGAAAAAGGGTGTCAAGAAAAAAGCGGCCAAAGTTTCCGAGTAGATTTTAATCTGCAGTGGAAAAGATTTAGTTAATCAGAGGTTCTTTACAAACCAATTTACATATTTATATTTAGGAGTTTAGCTACATGGCGATTACTGCGGCATTGATCAAAGAGCTTCGCGAACGCACCGGCGCGGGCATGATGGATTGTAAGAAGGTTTTGGTAGAAACCAATGGTGATATGGAATTGGCTATTGAGGCGTTGCGTAAGAAAGGCGCTGCGGCTGCGGAGAAAAAGGCGGGTAGAATTGCTGCTGAAGGTATTATTGCAAGTTCCCAGGACGATTCCGGATGTGTTCTGGTTGAAGTTAACTCTGAAACCGACTTTGTGGCCAAAGATGATTCCTTTGTGGGTTTTACGAAAAGTGTGGCAGATGCGGCTTTGAAAAATTCAACAGGTGACAATGAAAGTCTAAGCGCTGCCCATCTGGAATCCGGTGAATCCGTGGAAGAAGCGCGACAGGCACTGATTACGAAAATTGGGGAAAATATCAGCGTACGTCGTTTTATTAGATTTGATGCTAAAGATGGCATTGTAAGTTCCTATCTCCACGGCGGGAGAATTGGGGTTTTGGTAAAACTGAGTGGTGGTACCCCGGAGATGGGAAGGGATATTGCAATGCACATTGCGGCGAACAGACCGCTGTGTATATCTGAAGAAGAAATGGATAGCGCCCTGGTTGAAAAAGAAAAAGAAATATTTATGGCCCAGGCCCAGGAGAGCGGCAAGCCTGCTGAAATCATAGAGAAAATGGTTAGTGGACGAATCAATAAATTTCTCAAGGAAAACACCTTGTTGGGACAGCCTTTTGTCAAGAACCCGGATCTGACGGTTGCCCAGCTGTTGAAAGAAGCAGATGCCAGTGTCATGCAAATGGCGCGTTTCGAGGTTGGAGAGGGGCTTGAAAAACGTAGTGAAGATTTTGTTGCGGAAGTAATGGCTCAGGCTAATTCTTAATGGCAAATTCTTAATAGCAAATTCTTAATGGCAAATTCCTAATGGGTAAGGCCTGAGGGCCAATTCCTGGCTAATGGCCTGACTAATTTCCTGATTAGGTCTAAAAATTCGTTAAGATCCAACAGATTTATCAAATCGACGCTGTATCACGCAGGGATTATTACACTGGGAATCTGATATTATATCCCGTCAAAATTTTGAGTTAGAAATTTTACTCAAATTTCCAATAAAATATTATGAAGAGCCAGTAAATAGAGCGAGCTACTATGATCGATGAAATTAAAAAAGATGCGGAAACCCGGATGAAGAAAACTTTAGAGTCCACCCGCAATGATATGGCGAGGATTCGAACAGGTAGAGCGACAACGGCACTTCTGGATCATTTAACCGTTGACTATTACGGAACGAAAACGCCCATTAATCAGGTTGCAACGGTCTCCGTTGCGGATGCGCGGACATTAAATATTCAGGCGTGGGAGAAACAGATGATCGCTGTCATCGAACGGGCGATTCTGGAATCCGATCTGGGATTAAACCCGGTTAGCGCAGGGGAAACCATGAAAATACCCCTGCCACCGATGACAGAGGATCGAAGAATTGAGCTTGGTAAAATTGTTCGAAACGAAGGGGAAAATGGAAAAATTGCAATTCGAAATATTCGACGTGATGCAATCCATACGGTTCGAGAGTTGTTAAAGGAAAAAGAAATATCAAGCGACGAAGAAAAGCACTCGGAAGCAGTGATGCAAACATTAACCGACAAATATGTTGGTGAAATAGATGCGGTTGTTGCTGAAAAAGAAAAGGAAGTAATGGAAGTTTAGACAAGGATCGAATAAACATTTAAAGCCCGCCAGATTATTAGCGACCATTCTAAATTTTTATACTGCGGTGCCTGATTCAACGACCCCGGAAAATTTCGATAAAGTCCCCCGTCATGTGGCGGTTATTATGGATGGCAATGGTCGCTGGGCAAAAAAGAGGGGCCTGCCAAGAGTAGCGGGGCATCGCAAGGGTGTGGAGATTGTTAAAAGCATGGTCCCCACTTGTGGCAAACGCGGAATTCCCTATCTGACCTTGTTTGCTTTTAGTAGTGAAAACTGGAAGCGACCCACTACCGAAGTCAAAATTTTAATGGAATTGTTGACTTCCACACTGGAAAACGAAGTCAGGTCTCTGCATGAGCACAGGGTCCGATTAAGGGTGATTGGTGATTTGAGTCGATTTCCGGATCGCTTGCAACGGGCAATTGTGGTCGCGGATGATTTGACCCGAAATAACAAGGCGTTGAATTTAACCATTGCAATAAACTATGGCGGCCATTGGGACATTATGCAGGCCTGCCAATCTATTGCTGAACTGGTTGAGCAGGAAGAGATTTCATCAGCCGCCGTAACGCCGGCACTAATCGAATCTCATCTTTGTACCCGCGACCTTCCTCAGCCGGATTTGTTTATTCGCACCGGCGGAGAAAAACGCATCAGTAATTTTTTGCTGTGGCAACTTGCCTATACCGAACTTTATTTTACCGATACATTTTGGCCCGATTTTGACGACAGCTGTTTTGATGACGCATTGGCGGAATTTTCGAACAGGCAACGGAGATTTGGAAAGACCGGCTCCCAGGTCGAAGATTTCGAATAATGAAAACCAGGATAATTACTGCTTTATTCCTGGCACCCATCGTAATTTGCCTGACGCTCTATCTGCCGACACTCTGGCTCAATCTTGTGCTTCTGGGGATCATGATTCTGGGGCTGCACGAATGGAATCAATTGACTGCAAACTCGAATAGCCTGTTTGTAATTGGCGCACTTGCTCTAGGGATTTTGACCTGGGGGTTGATTGACCATGAGGACGTATTGACCGGTATTTGCGTGATTGTTAGTTTGCTATGGGCCTGTCAATTTCTCGATTTAATCCGAAACCCGTTAACTCAAATTATTTCTCCAAAGTTGCAGTTTTCATTTGGGGCTTTGTATTTATTCGGTTTTTGGGCTGGCATGATACTGATCCACAAACAACCCGAAATTGGCCCCATGGCCACCATCGCAGTTCTGGTAACGGTATGGGCCGCGGACAGTTTCGCTTTTTTTGCAGGGAAAAATTTTGGTCGAACAAAACTTGCCCCAAAAATCAGCCCAAACAAGACCATCGAAGGGGTGGTCGGCGGTCTTGCCGGGGTGTGCATGGTATCCCTGACATTCGGATATTTTCTGTTTGCGCCCGAGTTCGATCAGCTACTGCCGTGGATAATCGCGGGATTATGTGCCGGGGCCATAAGCGTGGTTGGGGATTTATATCAAAGCCGACTAAAACGCATCGCCGGGGTAAAAGACAGTGGCACCTTGCTGCCCGGCCACGGCGGAGTTCTGGATCGCATTGATGGTCTGATCGCCGCGGTTCCGGTATTCCTTACAATCTGGGTGTTCATTAAATGACCGTTGGAATAACCATACTTGGGTCTACGGGATCAATCGGAATTAATACCCTGGATGTGATATCGAGGCACTCGGATAAGTATCATGTATCCGCGCTATCCGCACAAAAAAGTGTAACAACCCTGTTGGCCCAGTGTGAAAAATACAATCCGGAAAAAGTGGTGATGACTAATCCGGATTGTGCTGAAGATTTACGAAAAAAATGTGATGCCGCAGGACTGCATACCATCGTTGAATCTGGTGATGAGGCATTAACATCCCTTGCTGACGGGTTTGGGCAAGTTGTGGTTTGTGGCATTGTGGGTGCGGCGGGGCTGATGTCCACAATCGCGGCGGTGAAATCGGGGAAAAAAGTCTTAATCGCCAATAAAGAGCCCTTGGTGATGCTCGGTGAATATATTGTTAATCTGGCTCATGCCAGCAATGCCTGTTTGTTACCATTGGACAGTGAGCACAATGCCATTTTTCAATGTCTGCCTCAGCAACACTTAATTGATCGAAATGGTTTCGCCGATATCAGTCATGATCCTAGCGTGAACAAAATCCTGCTTACCGGGTCTGGGGGACCATTTAGAAATCTTGCTATTGAAAAGTTTTGCTCAGTGACCCCGGATCAGGCCTGTGCCCATCCCAATTGGCAGATGGGGCGAAAAATTTCAGTGGATTCCGCAACCATGATGAATAAGGGACTTGAATTAATCGAGGCTTGTGCATTGTTTGGATTGCCGGCGGAGCGTATTGAAATCGTAGTTCATCCCCAGAGCGTAATCCACTCCATGGTCGAATATATCGACGGTTCAATTCTCGCCCAGATGGGCAGTCCTGATATGCGCGTCCCCATAGCGAGTGCTTTGGCCTGGCCAGAGCGAATAGAGTCCGGTGCAAAATTCCTTGATTTTCGTGAACTATCGCAATTCGAATTTGAATCCCCGGATCTGGATCGGTTTCCTGCCCTCAGACTGGCCCAGACCGCAGCAGAAAACACGGGTACGTTACCCGCTATCATGAATGCCGCAAATGAAATTGCTGTTGAAGCTTTTCTGAATCAACAGATAAGTTTTGATAAAATCACACAATTGGTTGAGCTAACCATGGAAAATACAGATTGTGTTGAATCCAACGACCTTGATGCTGTCTTATTAGCGGATCATGCGGCGAGAGCTCGCTGCAAAGAATACCTGCAAGCCGGGATTGGGGCGCAAAAACACTGATTATTTGCAGATGATGAATAGTGTTGGCTCGAGACGACGAATGAGATATTGTGTCAAAGACGTTTTTTAATTTACTTAGGGGTTGAAATAATATAATGGGTGCATTTGGATATAGTGTAGCAGGCTTCCTGCTGGCAATCGCGATCCTGGTTGCGGTTCACGAATATGGTCATTTTTGGGTGGCGCGGAAGCTGGGGGTTAAAGTTCTAAAATTTTCCATTGGATTTGGCAAAACCATTTTTAAATGGCACCGAAAAAATGATCCTACTGAATATGCCATAGGAATAATCCCATTGGGCGGCTATGTCAAAATGCTCGACGAGCGAGAAGCGGATGTGTCTGAGGAAGAGATAGATCAGGCATTTAATAGAAAATCCCTGCGGGTGCGCACTGCTGTGGTATTTGCAGGTCCATTGTTTAACTTTCTATTCGCGATCGTGGCCATTTGGGCGGTTTTTATCCTCGGCAGCGATGACATAGAGCCTGTGGTAGGCGAGGTGGTAGAACAATCCATGGCTGAAGCGGCTGGGTTTAAATCTGGCGATACGATTACAGGGGTTGATGGCAAGGATGTTAAAACCTGGGGTGAACATCAGTTTTATTTACTCCATCAGGCGATGAAAGGAAACAAGGTGGTGGTGAATGTAACCAACCCGGAATTCGGCGATCGGGATATCGATCTGGATTTCAGTGTCATGGATCAACGGGAGATTAGTAGTCGGCCAATTACTTCCCAAATTGGCATCTGGCCACCAGCACCCATGGCAAAAGTAAGCCAGGTGGTGGATGATTCGCCAGCACAGCATGCAGGGTTGTTGACCGGAGACGAAATCGTGGCCATTGATGGAATTGCTATGGACGACTGGTTTGCCATGGCGAATTATGTTTCTGAAAAGCCTGGAGAATCTCTGGTACTGACTATTTTAAGAGCGGGCGAAAAACTGGATGTATCACTGGTCACAAACTCGATTACCGTGGAAGGCAAGCAATACGGCCAAATTGGTTTATATCGACCGAATCTGGAGAATACCACCTTGCGTTATGGACCCATTGAGTCGATTTGGGCTTCCATGGACTATAACTGGCGTATGACTGCGATTACCATGCGGTCACTGGGCCGTATGCTTACCGCTCAAATGTCTTCGGAAAACCTTTCCGGACCGATTACCATCGCCAGAATAGCGGGTCAGACCGCGGAATCTGGATATGCCGATTTCCTAAAATTTTTGGCCATTATCAGTATCAGTCTCGGGCTGTTGAATTTGTTGCCGATTCCAGTACTGGATGGCGGGCATTTAATGTATTTCCTGTTTGAGGCGGTTACCGGGAAAGAGCCATCTGAAAAAGTGATGATTTGGGGGCAGCAAATTGGAATCGCCATGATTCTAATGCTAATGGTGGTGGCGTTTTACAACGATATTATGCGTTTGTTGTAGATTGTTGGTGCTGCAGGCCTGAATTTGACCCTCACGCTACGCCAAATAATCCGAATTTTAATGTTTCGGTAACATTCTAATTGGTTATATCGATGTGACTTTGAGTCGGTCTGATGTATTATCTGGCTGCAATGTTTTGTAAAAAATAACAGCACCAGAATAAATAATCTAAAGAATCTACAATGAAAAAACTAACTCTGATCGTACTTTTATTTGCACTATTCCAACCCGCGTATGCAATTGAGCCATTTACGATCACAGATATTCGGGTAGAAGGACTTGAGCGGCTCGATGAAGGTACCTTATTTAATTACCTGCCACTAAAAGTTGGTGACGAAGTAGATGATGAAGAAACTCGACTGAGCATAAAGGAATTATTCAGGACCGGATTTTTCAAAGATGTTGCACTGGCCCGGGATGGCACAACCCTGGTTGTTACCGTGGTTGAAAGACCTTCGATCGCGTCGGTTACGATTAGGGGCAATCGCGAAATTGATACCGAAATTCTGCAGCAGGGCCTCGAGCAGGCGGGAATGATTCAGGGCAGAATATTTAACAATGCGGTTCTCGACAAAGTTGAACAAGATGTCAAAAACACCTATCTCGCTTTGGGACGTTATTCAGCAACCGCTAATACCACGGTCAAGGAGCTGGATCAAAATCGGGTTGCAATAACCCTGAACATCAATGAAGGGCGGATTGCCCGAATTAAGAAAATTAATATTGTTGGTACCGAGAAAGAATCCATAAAAGACTTAAAAGATGAAATGAAGCTAAAGGAAAAGCGCGGATATCGCATCTTTTCCCGGCAGGACCAGTATTCAAAGCAACAATTGGAAGCAGATATTGAAAGTATTCGAAGTTATTATTTGAATCGTGGTTATCATGAGTTTGAAATTTTTTCATCCAATGTTGAAATCAGCGCCAACAAACAAAACATATTTATTAGCATCACCCTCAGCGAAGGTGAAGTGTTCACCTTTGGAGATGTAGCCATCGAGGGGGCTGATGAAGAACAACAGGCCGAGCTCCTGCAATTAGTTACCATTGAGGCGGGAGATTCCTTTTCCCGAAATGCTGTTAATGAGTCCCGATTAGCGCTTTCAGATCATTTTGCCGACGATGGTTTCGCATTTGTATCCATTAATCCGGTTTTCGATGCCGATCAATCAAGCAAGGTTGTAAATACGGTTTTCACTATAATTCCAAATCAACGCGTTTATGTTCGACGAATTGATATATCCGGTAATTCCTATACCCGCGACGAGGTCATTCGTCGAGAGTTACGGCAATTTGAAGGATCCTGGTATTCAGCGTCTGCGATCAGAAAATCGAAAGATCGGTTGCAGCGGCTTGGGATTTTCGAAACGGTACAGATAGAAACCCCGCCTGTGGATGGGACCACCGATCAGGTTGATATGAAAGTTATAGTTGTCGAGCGTGATACAGGTTCGATTTTATTTTCTGCAGGGTTTTCTGATGAGGATGGCGTTTTATTTGGTGCAGAATTTGAGCAACGTAATCTACTGGGTACCGGGAAGGATTTATCGGTAAAAATCAGCGATTCAGATGCCGTTGATACGGTAACTATCAGTTATACCAACCCGTATCATACTGCCAGCGGGATCAGCAGGGGTTTCGATTTCGTCAGTCGGAAAATAGATTCGACCGAGGTTAATACCGCAGAGTACATACTCAACACTAATTCTCTGGGTGTATTTTATAAAATCCCCATAGCGGAAACCAATACCTTAAATATCGGACTGGCAGTTGAGCAGCTTGAGCTGGAGGCAACACCGGAAACGCCACCAGAGTTTTCCACTGTAATCACCCGGCAACCTGATGCGGACGACCTCGTATTTTCCATAGGCGTTTCCAAAGACACGCGGGATGATTTTTTCTTTCCAACCCGCGGCGCAACCGGTTCCGTATTTATGGAAATTACTGCCCCGGGCAGTGATTTTGAATACTACAAGCTGACAACCCAGGCATCCTATTTTTATCCTCTAAGCGAAAGAATAACCCTGCGCGGAGGTTTGGGTCTCGGATATGGCGATGGATTTGGCGATTCCAGCTTAACCGGATTGCCGTTTTTCAAAAATTACTTTGCTGGTGGTACCCGATCCGTAAGGGGCTATGACGCTCGGTCACTGGGGCCCAAGGATACTGGTCTGACTCCTGAACCCGTTGGTGGCGACAAGCGCGTCCTGGCAAACCTGGAAGTATTGATGCCAGCATTCGGTTCAGGCGCCAGCAAGGATAAGAGATTAGGATTGTTCATTGATGGCGGTATGGTGTATGGCAATAGCGAATCAATTTCTCTGGGGAAACTCAGATATTCAGGTGGAATATTTTTCAATTGGTACTCAGCCGTAGGTCCATTTAGTGTCAGCTACGGTGTTCCCATCAACGATGAACCTGGGGATAAAAAAGAAGAATTACAAGTATCTATTGGTACAGTATTTCGTTAGTTGTTAGCGAATAAATTTTTTACGATTATTTGTTAACGATTATTTATTAACGCAAAGCGACCAACTGAAAATTCCTGGAGAAAGAAGGTTCAGTATTGGTCGTTTATGATTTTCACATTTTTTAATTTTTAAATGAATAAAGTAATGAGTTTTAGAACCACAATCCAGTTATTTTTATTAGCCATCATTGTAGCGATTCCACTACAGGCCCAGGCGCAAAACATCGCCATTGTTGAAGGCAACCGGATTATGCAGGAATCCCCACAGGGTAAAGCGGTTAAACAACAACTCGAGTCAGAGTTCGCTGAACGAGATCGGGAGTTGAAAGCGAGAATCGAGGGTTTCCAGGGAAAGGAATCTGAGTTGCAGAAAAATGCGGTACTGTTGTCTGCAGACGAACTACAGGAACAGTCAGATGACCTTGGAAAATTGAAGCGGGAATTGCAAAGAGACCTGCAAAGCCTGAATGAAGATATTGCAAGTGCCGAGAAAAAGGGGATTGCCAAAGTCGAAAAACTGATTTACGACGTTATAGTTGAAATCGCCAAAGCCAAGAATATCGATCTGGTTTTACAACAAGCGGTATATGCAAGCGACGCGATTAATCTGACTGACGAGGTTCTCAAACAACTGGAAGTACGTTTTCAGCAATAACTGGCGGATTGAGCCCGCCTAGTTTAGAGATATTGCATTGATTCTACTGAGCAAGATCGCCGAAATTGTGGGCGGAGAAATTGATGGCGACCCAGATTGCCAGATCGAATCCATTGCCAGTCTGGAGTCAGCAACGGAAAACTCAATTTCATTTTTTAGTGATCCAAAAAAGTCAAAATCCCTGAATTCGACCCAGGCTGCGGCAATTCTGATTTCTCGGAAAAATTCAGGGTTATTTTCGGGTAATAAAATTATCGTCAACGATGCTTATCTCGCTTATGCGCAGATGAGCAAGTTGTTTAAGACCTATGTCACTTTATCGACCCCGGGCATTGCCAAAACCGCAGTGGTTTCTGATCACAGTACCGTTAGCAAGAGCGCAGGCATCGGCGAGTTCGTCACCATATCCAATGGTGCGAAGATCGGTGACAATGTGGTTTTGGGGAATTGTGTGAATATTGGTGAAGGCGTTGAAATAGATTGCGATACGATTATTGAAGATCAGGTTGTAATTTATCCGGGTTGTCGTATTGGAAAACGGTGCACAATTTCGTCGGGGGCGATAATAGGCAGCAGTGGATTTGGCTATGCGCCCAACAGCAACAAGTGGGAGAAAATCGAGCAACTTGGATCCGTGGTCATCGGAGATGATGTGGATATCGGTGCCAATACAACCATCGATAGAGGCGCACTGGAAAACACAGTAGTGGGAAATGGGGTAAAACTCGATAATCAAATCCAGATAGCACATAATGTTCAAATCGGCGAAAATACAATTATGGCAGGATGTGTTGGAATTGCGGGGAGCGCCCAAATTGGGAAATGCTGTAAAATTGGTGCGCGGGTTACCATTTTGGGCCATCTTGAAATTGCTGATAACGTTACGGTGTTATCAAATAGCCTGGTAACAAATTCCATAAAATCTGCGGGTGAGTATGCGTCTTCAATTTCCGTACAGCCCGTCAATCAATGGCGGAAAAATGCAGCGAACATAAGAAGACTTGATAAGTTGTTTGATAAAGTCAAACAACTCAGCAAGCAAAGAACCAAATAATAATAGATTTTTTACTGTGAACAGCATTGAAAATATAATAGCGAATTAACTGGACAGGACAACCTGAATCGAAGATGACCGAAAAAAACATTATAGATATTCATAAGATAATGGAGATCCTGCCCCACAGATATCCATTTTTATTGTTAGACCGAGTGACCGACTATAAACTGGGAGAAACTCTTACCGCGATCAAGAATGTAACTATTAACGAGCCTTTTTTTCAGGGCCACTTTCCAGGGCGCCCAGTATTTCCTGGCGTTCTGATTCTCGAAGCCATGGCCCAGGCATCCGCAGTATTAGCCAGCCATAGTCCAGAAGCTGATACAGAAGAAAATGTCGTTTTATTATTTGCAGGAATTGATAAGGCGCGTTTCAAGCGCCCTGTAGAACCTGGAGATCAGATGGTTATCGATGTTATGCAGACTAACTACAAAAGTAAAATCTGGAAATATTCCGCCAATGTATCGGTGGAAGAAAAGGTGGTTGCCTCAGCCAGTATTATGTTTACCTATCGGGTTATCTAGTTTTTCATGGTTGAAATTCACCAGACTGCTATTGTCAATAAATCCGCAAATATTGGTAAAAATGTAACTATCGGTCCCTATTCAATAGTTGAAGCTGACGTTACCATCGGCGACGGAACCTGGATTGGACCTCACGTCGTAATCAAAAACTTCACATCCATAGGAAAAGAAAACAAACTTTATCAGTTTTGTTCTATTGGCGATGCACCCCAGCATCAAGGCTATGCAGGCGAACCCACCCAGCTTGAAATTGGCGATAGAAATACCATTCGGGAATACTGCACCATTAACCGTGGAACGGCGAATCATCTTGGATTAACCAGAATTGGCAATGATAATTTCATTATGGCCTATTCCCATATCGCCCATGATTGTGTTTTGGGAGATCATATAATATTTGCTAATGGTGCCAGCCTGGCGGGTCATGTCGATATTGGAGACTACGCAATTTTAGGCGGATTCTCCCTTGTCCACCAATTTTGTAAGATTGGCCAACACTGCATAACTGGTCTGGGCTGCATTTGTTTTCAAGATGTACCTCCCTATATTGTTGCTTCGGGTAACCCGGCAAAACCATTTGGAATAAATTCTAAAGGTTTGCGTCGTCGAAACTTTTCCGACGACACAGTGAGCTTTTTGAATCAGGCCTATAGAACAGTGTATCGACGAGGTCTGGACCTTAAGTCGGCACTTTCCGAGATCGAGCGGCTTCATGGAGATGATGCGGATGTCGCCAGCTTTAGTGAATTTCTACGCCAATCTGAGCGTGGCATAATTCGGTAGGTGGATACAAAAACAGTCCAGATCGGGATTGTTGCTGGAGAGCCTTCCGGTGACAGTCTGGGTGCAGGACTGATCGATGAATTAAAAAAAAATAATCCCGAGATAACGTTTTTTGGGATCGGAGGTCCTAAAATGCGAGCGGCAGGTTGCAATACGCTGTACGACATGGACCGAATTGAATTGATGGGTATTGACGGTTTGTTTGAAAAACTTGGCGATATTCTGAAAATCAGAAAAACTCTATTACAAAAATTTTTGGCTGATCCCCCTGACCTTTTTATTGGTATTGATGTTCCGGATTTCAATCTGTCATTAGAGGGTAAGCTGAAAAAAAGAAATATTCGCACCATTCACTACGTAAGCCCAACATTATGGGCGTGGAGAGGGTATCGGATTCACAAAATTCGTCGGGCAGTGGACCACATGCTAACCTTGTTTCCGTTCGAAGAAAAATACTATAAAGATCAAAACATCCCAGTCACTTGTGTCGGCCACCCCATTGCAGACCAAATCGACCAGCCGGATAAAAACCTGGCACGACAAACCATTGATCGAGAGATTGGCGCAGGCGATACCGTCATCGGATTATTACCTGGAAGCCGACGATCAGAAGTCAAACGGCTGGGTGCGGTATTTGTTCAGGCGGTTGAGCAAATACATAGCAGCCATCCTGGGATTAAATTTATCTTGCCATTTGCCAATGAAAAGGTTGCACAGACTTTTAATGCTGTGGTGGGTGATATTGATCATCTGCCGATTGTTACCCTGGATGGACAATCCAGGCTTGCCATGGAAGCATCAGATATCGTTATATTGGCATCGGGAACGGCTGCGCTGGAAGCTGCATTATTGCGCAGGCCCCATGTGGTTGTGTACAAGTTGAGCACGATTACCTATTGGCTGTTTCGACGTTTGCGTCATGTCGATCATTATTCAATGCCAAACCAGTTGCTACCAGAACCCGTTGTCCCTGAGTTAGTGCAGGATGACGCTACTGCAGAAAACATCGTAGCCGAAGTGAATAAATATCTTGAAAACCCACAATTGGTGAAGCAGCTCGAGCATGAATTTATGCTGATTCACAAACAACTGAAACTGGGTTCAAATGTCCAGGCCAGTGATGCTATATTGAAATTACTGGAATCTGGAACTTGATTGAAAATTTTCACATAGCTGGGGTTGACGAAGTGGGGCGCGGTCCGCTGGCCGGCGCGGTTTTTGCCGCCGCGGTGATTCTGGACCCGAACTGCAAAATTGAAGGATTAAATGACTCTAAAAAACTCTCAGCCAAACGACGTGCTGAACTGGAACCTTTAATTAAAACCCGGGCCATCGCCTGGTCGGTTGCAAATGCCAGTGTGGCGGAAATCGATGCGATTAATATTTTGCAGGCAGCATTGCTGGCGATGAAACGAGCGGTGGAAGGTCTGAATTTGATCCCCCATCTGGCCAGAATTGATGGCAATAAAACACCGGATCTAACTTGCCCCGCCGCGGCTGTGGTTGGTGGTGATGGCATCCATGCAGAAATTTCTGCAGCTTCAATTCTGGCCAAAGAGGCCAGAGATCGTGAGATGGTTGAACTTGCCAATGACTTCCCCCGATATGGATTTGAACGACATAAGGGTTATCCGACCAAGGGGCACATGGAAGCATTAAATTTATATGGCGTGACCGATCATCACCGCCGCAGTTTCGCCCCAGTGCGAAATATCCTCGAGGGTAACGTTATTTAAGCATGAGCCATTCATTCGTCCATTTGCATTTGCACTCAGAGTTTTCCCTCGCAGATGGGATTGTGAGATTGGAAGCGCTGGGTAAAAAGTGTAAAAAATTTCAGCAACCCGCAGTTGCCCTCACCGACTGGAGCAATCTGTACGGTGCAGTGAAGTTCTATAAAGCATGCATGAAAAATGGCGTGAAACCCATTATTGGTTGTGATGTATGGATTCAAAATCCGTTGAATGAAGCGCAAAATGATCGGGTTAGTCTGCTTTGTCAGAATAATTCCGGTTATCGCAACTTGAGTAAACTACTGACCAATGCCTATTTGTATGGCAACAGCAAAGAAAAAGTAGTGATCCCTTGGTCGGAATTTTTGCAGTTTCATGAGGACTTATTGTGCTTGCTCGACGATCACGAAGGACCCATCGCCAATTTGTTGTCACAGGATTCAGTTTATGAGGCAGATAATATTCTGGACCAATATCAAAATCTGTTGGGAGATCGCTTGTATCTAGGGGTGAGTCGAATTGGCGCGCCAAATGAACAATCTTATATTGGCCTGGCTGCGCAATTATCGGTGAAAAACCAGATCAGTATGGTTGCAACCAACCGGGTTGAATTCATAGCCCAGTCGGAGTTTGGCGCCCACGAAATCAGAGTGTGTATTAATGATAGCAGGGTGCTGGACGATAGCCGGCGGCCGCGAAAATTTACCAACCAACAGTATTTGCGCAGCAGCGAAGAGATGGACGAATTGTTCGCTGATCTGCCCATAGCAATCAGCAATACCGTTGAAATCGCGAAACGATGTAATATGTTTTTCAATTTCGACGAAGATTTTTTGCCGGACTATCCAGACGCTGACGGGCGACCGGTTGGGGAGGTGTTACGCGAACTGGCAGAACAAGGACTGGCAAAAAGATTAAATGTTGAACAGTTAGAAAATCCCGATGGAACGCCTGCTGTTGATCAGAGCTATTTAGATCGTCTCAATCTTGAGCTGGGTGTTATCGAGGAAATGGGTTACCCAGGCTATTTTTTAATCGTGGCGGATTTTATCCGCTGGTCCAGAGAAAACGATATCCCGGTTGGTCCCGGTCGGGGTTCGGGTGCGGGTTCTCTGGTTGCCTGGGTTACCGGAATTACCGAACTTGATCCTTTGGCTTATGGATTGTTATTCGAGCGATTCCTGAATCCTGAACGGGTGTCTCTGCCGGATTTTGATATCGATTTTTGTGTTGACGGCAGAGACAGGGTTATTGAATATGTAGCTGAGCGCTATGGCCATGATCAGGTTGCCCAAATTATTACCTTCGGCACCATGGCGGCAAAAGCGGTGGTCCGGGATGTAGGTCGGGTGATGAGTCTTCCTTATGGATTTGTCGACCAGATCGCCAAGCTGATTCCCTTTGAAGTCGGAATGACTTTGAGTAAGGCATTGAGCGACGAACAAATTTTAAGGGATCGGTACGAGGGGGAAGCTGACGTTCAGGAACTCATCGATGCGGCGCTGCAATTAGAGGGCATTGCACGAAACGTCGGCAAACACGCCGGTGGCGTCGTTATTGCGCCAAGGCCACTCACCGAATACACCCCACTCTACACCGATGCTCATCTAAATCAGGCGATCACTCAGCTAGATAAAGATGATCTGGAAGCCATTGGTTTGGTTAAATTCGATTTTCTCGGACTTCGCACCCTGACCATTATTGATGGCGCGGTAAAAATGATAAACCAGGATCTAATCGAAAAAGAATTGCCTGAGTTGGATATGAATAAGGTGGTCCTTGATGACGAGAAAACATTTGAGTTCATTCGTACTGGCCGGACCACTGCAATTTTCCAGCTTGAAAGTCGTGGCATGAAAGAATTAATCATCCGATCTCACCCCAACACATTCGAAGATTTGATTGCATTAATTGCTATGTTCAGACCGGGCCCACTGCAATCGGGCATGGTCGAAGATTTTATCAACCGGAAAAACGGAAGCGAACCCTTCGAATACTTACATCCTGACCTGGAGTCCGTACTTAAAACCACAAATGGGGTTATTCTTTATCAGGAACAGGTCATGGAAATCGCCCGCACCCTGGCAGGCTATACCCTTGGCGGCGCGGACGTGTTACGCAAAGCTATGGGTAAAAAGCAAGCGGTTGAAATGGCACAACAAAGGGAAACATTTATGAACGGCGCGGTGAGTCGAGGTGTGGATAAAAAAGTTGCAGAGAATATATTTGATTTGATGGACAAGTTCGCCGGTTATGGGTTCAACAAATCACATTCCGCCGCCTATGCGCTGGTGTCATACCACACCGCGTGGCTTAAAACCCACTACCCGGCAGCGTACATGGCAGCAACGCTGTCAGCTGATCTGGATAATACCGACAAGGTGGTAACCTTGTTGGCGGACTGCAAAACCCTGGGGCTAACCGTTCTGCCACCGGATATTAATTCCAGCTCATACGCGTTCAAACCGATTAATGAAGTTGAAGTTTCTTATGGTCTCGGTGCAGTAAAAGGCGTGGGTCAGGGTGTAATCGAAAATATTGTTGAAGAACGTGAGGCAAATGGATGCTACACAAGTTTATTTGATTTTTGTCGACGCCTTGATATGCGAAAAGTAAACAAACGGGTTCTGGAGGCATTGATTAAAAGTGGCGCGATGGATGAACTTGGATCCAATCGAGCCGCATTGATGGCCGACATGAGTAGCGCAACCCGCGCGGCGGATAAGCAGCAACAGGATCAGCAGGCGGGGCAGTTTGACATGTTTGGGGTTGAAGAAGTTGTTCTCGACAATCCATCAGCAAAGGATGTTGTAGAGTGGACCGATGAACAGCGACTGGCAGCTGAAAAAGAAACTCTTGGGTTGTATTTAACCGGGCACCCATACAATAGATTTGCATCGGAATTAAATTCGGTTTGCGAAGCAGATATATCAAGCATTGATTTGAGTACACCACGCAATGGTATTTTTGCAGGCATAATGATTGCCATGCGCGTGATCAATACACGACGGGGAAA
Organism: Candidatus Spongiihabitans sp.; assembly: GCA_965237725.1. Lineage (GTDB taxonomy): Bacteria > Pseudomonadota > Gammaproteobacteria > Arenicellales > Poriferihabitantaceae. The sequence goes on along the minus strand of OZ250151.1, from coordinate 1,259,069 downwards.
AATGGCATTTGTCACACTGGACAATGCCATGCATCGGGTGGAAGTGAGTTTGTATTCTGATAAATTTAATCAGTATTTTAGCAAGCTGCAAAAGGACAATCTTCTTGTTGCTCTGGGTGAATTTAGTACTGATGAATTTACCGGTGGTTGCCAGATACGCGCTGAAATCATTTGCGACCTCGATGAAGTGCGAAAAGAAAACATGGAATGTCTGGAGCTGCGTGTGCTCGAGCAGGACCTGGATCAAACGGGCATTAACTCGTTGCAGGAATTATTGGCGGCACACAGAGGTGGGAAAACCGCTGTCAGTATTACCTATAGCAGGGGCAAGGGTGAATCGGGTCAGTTGAAGTTGGGTGATGCATGGAAGGTAACCCCGGATCAAAACTTGATTGACGCGTTGCAAAACAAATTCGGCAGTGAAAACATTCATTATCGCTATGACATTGGCAACCTTAACAGCTCGATTCCAGAGCGCCGGACATATCGCCCAAGAGCCGCGGTAAATCATTAAGTCTCATCAATTTTAGCTAAAATGTGAAGCGCGATGGACCCAGATTCTGAACAGACAAATTATGTTGTGGTGCAATGTCCTGCTCGGCGCCAATGGCTGTGTTTTCGCAAACCGATAAAAATTTTTACCACTAAAACGGTCTCTGAAATTTCACAGTTGCTTAAAGATGTTGAGAATGAAGTTAAAAATAATAATTGCTATGCCGCTGGATTTTTGGGCTACGAAGCTGCGCCAGCATTTGATCGGGTTTACCCGGCTAAGCCCGCAGGCGATGTGCCATTGGCGTGGTTTGGAATATATCAGGAATTTGAACCACTGGACCCCGCCGACCTGAAACTTGATCCGACATTTGAAAATCAGTCTATGGATTGGGCGCTATTGATGGAAGAAAACGAATACCGCCAGTCGTTGCAAAAAATTAAAAACTATATTGAGCAAGGTGATACCTACCAGGTAAATTACTCATTTCGTATGAGGACAAAATACGATCAGGGGAGTTGGCCATTTTTTGTGCAAATGGTCCACGCCCAAAACCTGGTTGACCAGTGGGGCTATTGTGCTTATGTGCAAACCGATGACTGGGTGGTCTGTTCCGCATCTCCAGAATTGTTTTTTGAATACCAGGGCCGAAAATTAACTTCCAAGCCAATGAAAGGCACTGCGCCGAGAGGGCTAGGCAACACCGATGACCTGGAGGCGGGGCAGGCCTTGCAGGCTTCGATTAAAAATCGCGCGGAAAATATAATGATTGCGGACATGGTTCGCAATGACATGGGCCGAATCGCAGATATCGGTACGGTCGAAACAACATCGCTACTGGATCTCGAAAAATATCCAACGTTCTGGACCATGACGACAACGGTTCAGTGCCAGACTGACCCGGAACTGGTGAAAATATTTGAAGCACTGTTTCCGGCTGCTTCCATAACCGGTGCGCCCAAATTACGGGCCATGGAAATTATTGATGAACTGGAAGCGTTGCCGAGGCATGTCTATACCGGCACCACGGGTTTTGTGGCTCCAGATGATACAGCACAATTTAATGTGGCGATCCGAACAGTAATGATCGACAAAGCTAATCATCAAGCTGAGTTTGGTGTCGGTGGTGGTATCGTTTGGGACTCAGAGACTGGAGATGAATTCGAGGAATGCCATACCAAGGCCAGGGTTTTAACCTATTCGCAACCCGAATTTGATTTAATAGAAACCTTCAAATGGGATGTTGTGACGGGTTATTGTTTTCTGGATCAGCACATCGACCGAATCACAAATTCCGTGGCCTATTTTTCCTGGCTCATTGATGCAGAAGAAATAGAATCCAGATTAAAGCAGGCGGAAACAGATTTCCCGAAAACTAATCAACGGGTGAGGTTGCAGCTGTCAAAATCTGGAAAAGTAAGAATTCAGAATACAGAACTTGTGGCATTGCCCAGCCCCTACCATGTAAGAGTGGCGCTCAAGCCGGTCAGTTCGAAAAACTATTTTTTGTACCACAAAACAACCTATCGAGCGATGTACGACAAAGCCTTATCCAGCGTTGCGGATTGCGATGATGCTTTGTTGTGGAATGAAAAGGGCGAATTGACCGAATCCTGCAGGGCCAACATATTAATCGAGACCCCCGGTGGATGGCTAACCCCACCCATTTCTTGCGGCCTGCTAAACGGTATCGGCAGACAGGATTTATTGGATCGCGGTGAGGTTAGTGAAGCAATTATCGATATTGATCAGTTGTTATCCGCGAAATCAATCTGGTTAATCAATTCCGTTCGAGAAAAGTGGCCCGTAGAATTATTACATAACTAGTAATAATGCCAGCGCTGACAACATTCGACTGGGCATCGATATGTCTGATATTTGCATGGTCCGGTTTCGTCCGCAGTGGACTTGGGTTTGGTGGCGCCGCCCTGGCTATGCCACTTATGTTGCTCATAGTGGACAACCCGCTGCTTTGGTTGCCAATTGTTGCTACCCACCTGCTGATTTTTTCCGCAATCACAATTTACGACCAATTAAAGACTGTAGACTGGGTTTATTTGAAAAAAGCCATGGTGGTCTTAATCATCCCAAAATTAATTGGCGTGTTTGGATTGTTGAGTTTGCCCAATAAATTATTAGTGATCATAATTTACGGCATTACTTTTTGTTATGGGCTGGCCTATTTATTTAATTACACATTTAGCAGTAAAAATCGTTATGTCGATAATCTGCTGCTAGTACTGGGCGGTTATACCAGCGGAACATCGCTCATTGGTGCGCCGCTGATATCTGCGGTTTTCGCGCGAAATGTTGCAATTGATAAATTACGAAATACACTATTTGCGCTGTGGATGATATTGGTGATAATCAAGATGTCCACCTTTGTCGCTTTTGAAATTGATTTGCAGTTTAAATATGCATTGATTTTTCTACCCATGGCCGCAATTGGCCACTGGTTGGGGCTACAGGTTCACCACAAATTAATCCAGGACGGCGGTGAAAAATATAAACGTATTCTTGGCGTGGTTTTAGTCGTCATCTGTAGCTACGGACTTATTAGCGCTCAGTAACTGAGATCTCATTTATTCACCGGTGATAAATTTGCAATATGGCCATCGGCTGATATTTAGATTGTTATTAATGATAAAAAAACTATTATATAAAAAACTTGAAACCCGGATGGTGCTGGCAATCGTCTGCTGGTATTTCTCGGTGCGCTATTTTGGATGTACAGTGCAATAATCTATAAAACTTTCCCTTATTCCATGATGAAGGAAATTAATCAGTTCGTTATTGGAAATGAAGATGGTGAAAAACGAAAATGGAAAGAGGAGTTGGAAGAGAAAGTCCTTGGTGTGCATAACAGGCATCTAAGAACAAAAGTTCTTGAAGCAGAGGATGCGCTGTCGGCGATCGGCAAAAATGGAATATTTCCACAAACAGTTGGGGAAAATTGTCTGGCCGCAGTAACTTCAATAGACGGGGCGCTTTCAGTCGTATTAATGCGTGACAACGAATTTGTGAATATCTGGAACGTGAAGTATGACCAGCGATTTGATCCGGAAATAGGGCAGGTAACCCGGGATATTAATGGCATTGCAATACTGCCTGATGGATCAGTTATAGTGAACTATGAACCATTTCATGAGTTGGCGCGAATTGACTCAAGTGGTCAGCCAATCTGGGTGCGAGACGATATTTTGACCCATCATTCGATTAATCTGACTGAACGAAATACGCTTTGGGTGCCAGGCCGTATCGTGCTTAAGTCGCCAAGAAAGATGCAACCCCCTGGCGCTGAGGAAGATGTTCTATATGAAATAGACTCGGATACGGGCTCTACAGTCCGAACAATATTTACCTCAGATATTTTGTATGAAAATTCGCTCCATGGAATACATCGCTCATTATTGAAATTTAAAGATAAGTTACATGTCAACGAAGTTGAAGAAATTGGAAAGCCCTTTGCGTTGGCGAATCCATCTCTTTCTTTACTGGCAACGGATTTGATTGTTAACGCCAAGCGAATTAATCTTATTTTTATTTTCGATCCGGAAGGCGGAAAGGTAAAATATGCCCGGCACTATCCATGGAACCAGCCCCATGATATTGACCCCCTCGAAGACGGTCAATTTTTGTTGTTTGACAATAATATGGGAATTGGTAGCTCTGAGTTTAGTGGTGCAAGCCGAATACTTTCGGTTTCACCTGATGATGATGATGTGGAGGTGTTATTTAAAGCAGAGTGGTTCTATTCTGCTACAAGATCTGATCAGGAAAAGCATGGAGAGAACATTCTCGTTTCTTCAGACAATCCAGGATATATTTTTAATCTATACAATGGCGAAATCAATTTCTGGATGACTCTGCCCTATGACGAAAAAAGAAATATTATGCTAACCGATGCACAATGGATTGCACCAGAATTCTTTCACGATCCTGAATTACAAAATCGTTGCTCAGGAAAACAGTAGAATCGAATGCCTATGTCGATTTACTTTCTATATTAGTCGCGCATCTATAAATTACTTAGTTTCTGCGTTCCGGAAACTACTTGCCTGGTTCACATCCAACTAGAGACTGTTCGGATCACTAAATCAATATTTATAATTGATTTTCCATTTTGATCAATTTCCGAAAACATACCTTTGTGATCCCCGCCGATAATGTTCGTTAAAAGAAAAAATGCCTTCCTTGAATTCAGTTGTTCGGGTCTGAACAATTCCAGGACTTTTGGCTTGTTTGCAAATATTAAGTTAGTCAGACCGGCCCCATGCCCTGCAACGATAATCTTGGCATTTGAAAAATAATCGATTTGTAAATCGAGTTTTAATTCTGACAATATGACTGAAACAAAACCGATTTCGGACAATGTCTTTGCCAGTTGATCTTCATTGTTTATCCTCGAACCCTTTAAGGCATCTTTTCTGTGAATAAAAATATACTGAGGTAGGGTTTCAGAGCACCTATTACGTGTGCTTAACATTCGTTCACGCATCCAAAAAATTAGTGACGGAACAGCCGGTAGTTCAGTAGAGCGAAACTTTGGGTAAGAGGGTATTATGAGATTGTTTGCAACTGTGTGACGTGATTGGTATCGAATGTAATCGTTCTCACTGTATCCCATGAGATCAAGGGACCGATTTTGCCAATGTGTATGATGATCCGGTAAAAGTAAGTCACACTCGTTCGAAACATTATTTTTATACCATTCATATGCATGAAGATTTGTCAGACAATCCATAAACCAATGAAAATAATTGTAGGAATAAAAGCTATTAATAGAATAAACATTGTTATAGCGTTCCCGAACGGGCGTAAAACTTTGTGTGAGGTATTTATATGGTCGCCGCCTTAACATGAGCTGACGAGTTCCGTGCATATGTTCTGAAATAACGCGTCTAGATGAGGTTACTGGAACAGCATACGTGTCTACAAGGTGCACACGTGGTACCTTAAAAACGCTAATCCCAAAAGAGCTATAAGAATTGTTTTGGACGTCGTTGAAAATTTGTTTTGAATGCCCTTCAACAAAACTTATGTCGGGCAAATGAAATTCAACTGCATCACTTATTTCAAAAATATTTTCTTGAGAATTAACTGCACGCGAAATTTGCCCCAGTTCAATTGAAATAATTTTTCCAATGGCGCACTTTATTTCGTGGCGATACCTAAGAACCCCAAGCACTTTGCATTTAACAAAAATGACGAATCTTCTAAAACTATCAAACATGGGTGCTTGCTGAAATCAATAGATTCGGGGGTGCACATTCTGACTCATCAATTAAAGTGCATTCGATTCAGGGCGAAGACATCATCCAAAACGAAAATATAATCGACGTAAATCTTACAACTGATCCACATCCCTGACAGCACCTTTTGCAGCACTGGTGGTTAACGCTGCATAGGCATTCAGCGCTGTGCTAACCACCCGGTCTCGGGTTGGTTTCCAGCCCGCTTTGCCTTTTGCATCCATGTCTTTTCTGCGTTGATCAAGAATTTTCTGGTCCACCGCAAGATGGATACTTCGATTGGGTATATCAATTTCAATATCATCGTTTTCCTCAACCAGTCCAATCAACCCACCTTCCGCGGCTTCCGGAGAAACATGCCCAATGGACAGGCCTGAGGTTCCGCCAGAGAATCGGCCATCGGTGACCAGCGCACAAGCCTTGCCCATACCTTTGGATTTCAAGTAAGTTGTTGGATAGAGCATTTCCTGCATACCCGGACCACCGCGCGGGCCTTCATATCGAATAACAACAACGTCACCCTCATTAATTTTATTGCCTAAAATGCCATCAACGGCGGTATCCTGACTCTCAAAAATTCGGGCTTTACCGGAAAATACAAGAATACTCTCGTCTACCCCGGCGGTTTTCACAATACAGCTTTCTTCAGCAAGATTGCCGTATAAAACGGCCAGGCCACCGTCCAGGCTATAGGCATGATCCAAATCACGTATACAGTCAGTTTCCCGATCTAGATCCAGGGTTTTGTACAATTTGCTTTGGCTGAACGCGACCTGGGTTGGCACGCCGCCAGGGGCGCAGCGGAAAAAATCCTTTCGCTTTTTATCGTCGGTCACACAGATATCCCAGCCGGCAATGGCTTCGCCCATGGTATTGGTATGAACGGTTTTGGCATTTTGATTAATCAGTCCAGCCCGATGAAGCTCGCCTAATATGGCCATAACCCCACCCGCACGATGCACATCTTCTACATGGTACTCGGGTGTTGCCGGGGCAACCTTGCATAAATTCGGCACTTTTCGACTCAGTCGGTCGATGTCCTTCATTGTGAAATCAATATTGCCTTCCTGGGCAGCTGCGAGTAAATGCAAAACCGTATTGGTCGAACCGCCCATGGAAATGTCCAGGGACATGGCATTTTCAAACGCTTCGAAATTGGCAATGGATCGGGGCAATACGCTTTCGTCGTCTTCTTCATAATATCGTTTCGCTGCGGTAACGATGGTTCGTCCCGCCTGAAGAAACAGCTGTTCCCGCTCGCTATGGGTGGCAACGATAGTGCCATTGCCGGGCAGGGCCAGGCCAAGTGCTTCAGCCAGACAGTTCATTGAATTTGCGGTGAACATGCCGGAACAGGAACCACAGGTTGGGCAGGCTGAGCGCTCCATATTTTCGGACTCGCTGTCGGTTACATTGTCATCTGCGGCAACCATCATGGCATCAACCAGATCTACCGATTTTTCATGGTCTCGCCAGGTCACTTTGCCAGCTTCCATGGGTCCACCTGAGACGAATATCGCGGGAATATTCAGGCGCATCGCGGCCATTAACATCCCTGGGGTGATTTTGTCGCAATTAGAAATACAAACCAGTGCATCAGCGCAGTGGGCATTGCACATGTATTCCACAGAATCTGCAATGATTTCCCGGGAAGGCAATGAGTACAGCATGCCACCATGTCCCATGGCGATACCGTCGTCCACGGCGATGGTATTAAATTCTTTAGCCACGCCTCCGGCGGCTTCGATTTCCCGGGCTACCAGTTGACCCATGTCTTTCAAATGAACATGGCCTGGAACAAACTGGGTAAATGAATTGGAAACCGCAATAATAGGCTTATTGAAATCATCATCCTTCATTCCGGTGGCGCGCCACAGCGCACGAGCCCCGGCCATGGTTCTGCCGCGGGTAGTTGTCCAGGATCGATAGTCAGGCATTTTAGGAATTCACCATTTTGAAAGTTTAATAGGGGATTCTACCAATTCTGCAGTACATACATCCAATTTCATGATGGCTAAATTGAGTATTGCGAATTCAAATTGTCGAATAAAAGCCTAAATTTTTGCATATGTGTGCGCAATGTCACAGATCGTTAATTACTGAAGTGATATTGTAATGTGCGAAGAACAAATAATCTGTTAATCAGCGAGGGTTATAAAATGGAGTTTCTGCGATTATTTTTGGTTGGTATTTTTACATTGGCGATAGCTGGTTGTGGCGGCGGTGGATCTGACGGTGGTGGCGGTGGTGGTGGAACAACGGTCTATACCGCTTCCGGGCCTTTTAAAGTAAATGGATCATCAACGAACATTGTGGTGACAATTACTGTTTCAGGTAACATTGTGACTGTCACAGATGGGAAGGATAGCGGCACAGCCCCTCTGAGTTCCGACGGCAAGAATTTTAGCGTGCCAGTCACAATCGCTCCAAATCCCTCTTTTCACTGTAATAAACCGTTTGTAGTGACAGGCGTGATTAGCGGAACCTCTATTAGCGGTAAATACTCAGGAGTATTAACTTGCACGATCAATGGGGCAACAGGTACTGCGGTTATTTCAGGTTCCTTTTCTGGGACACAAACTAGCGGCTCGAAAATATCAACTGGCAGCGGGTTTTCCAGAGCCGTATCAAATTCTATTTGACAGATCACCTGATAAATAAAGCCAGGCTTAGCGTGGCTTTATTATGTTGAAACCTGAAATTTTCAGTTAATCAACGATCTCAGCTCGCTATCCAGCCTGTCCAGGATTTCATCATATTTAAACGCACCCACTTTTTCTCCGCGTTTTTTTAGGTTGACGTAATTCGGCCCACACCATAGCCCAAGATCTGCGTCATCAGTTTCTCCAGGACCATTCACCCGGCAACCCATAACTGCGATGGTAATGGCATGATCTTCAGCAAATTTGGTTCGGGATTTAACTTTTTGGGCCAGATCAATAAAGGCTTCATTTTCTACTCGGGAACAGCTTGGGCAGCTGATCAGGTTGAGTTTGTTTTCATCAAAGTGAACCACGGTTCTGACCCGACCTTCGGATATATCTTGTAATATTTGACGGCCGGCACTGATTTCCTGATGCTTGTCATCATAGGGCAAAGTCAATGACACCCGAATAGTATCGCCAATGCCTTTGCCAATGAGCTGTTCAAAGGCCATTCGCGTTTTTTCTATTCCTTCTGGGGGCATACCAGCTTCGGTAACACCGAGATGCAATGGTATTTCCGGTCGTAATTGAGCGAATCGCAAATAAGCTTCAACGGTTTTTCTCGGATCAGAGTCTTTTAACGAAACACAATAGCGGGTATACCCGATTTCATCCAGCCAATTGGCATGTTCCAGGGCGCTATCCACCATTGGGGTTATGGAATCATCCGTAGAGTACTTTGCAATCTTTTCGGGGTCCACCGACCCCGCGTTGACCCCAACTCGTATGGCGCAGTCATGTTTTGTAGCAATATCCACCAGATATTGAACTTTGTCTTTCCAGGGCTTTTTACGTTCGTGGTGGTACAGATGTCCGGGGTTATAGCGAATCTTGTCTACGTGGGGCGCCAAAATTTCTGCAAGACGATAGTTCTCCTGTAAATCAACGCTCAATACGGCGCTTGACAGCTGGCGCAGTTCGATCAATGCCTGGGCATCTTTTTTATTATCCGCCGCAATTCGAATAATGTCCGCGCCCGCCGCTTCCAGAGACTTGAGTTGTTTCAAAGTCGCGGGGATGTCTGTTGTCGGCGTAGCGCACATGCTTTGCACCGCAATTGGATGACAAGCGCCCAGTGCAATACGTCCAATTTTGACTTCGCGGGTCTGATTTCTTTTGATCATCCAGGAATCCTGCTTGTAGTTGATAGATGTGAGGTGGTATACCCTATCGCTAAAGATTTAATCAATCAATATTTATTTACAATACAACTGATACCGATAACGGCGCTGATAAGCTATGCATGAAACATAATATTGATCGCATTACCAAATTATTGGGCCGCTCTGAGAAATTTTCAAAAGGCTGTATCACCTATTTCGAGGAGCTGGATTCTACAAATTCATGGTTACTTGCTCAACCACATGTTGACGGCAGGGTTTGTCTGGCAGAACAACAATTGCAGGGCAAAGGGCGCCGAGGAAAACCCTGGGTCTCACCGCCATCCAGTGGTGTATTTATTTCCATTGGATGGGAAATAAACAATATCAGCCCGGATGGACTGTCCCTGGTTTCTGGATTGGCAGTGGCTCAGGCCTTGCAATCACTTGGAGTCCGGGATTTGCAGCTGAAGTGGCCCAACGACATCTATGTTGGCGGTATAAAACTGGGTGGGATTTTGGTTGAAATTTCCGGGACGAATTGTGTAATTGGCATTGGTATAAATGTTAACATGCCGCGGATTTTTGATAACGCCATCGACCAGTCCTGGATTGATTTGAATCGTCTTGGCTATCAAATTGACCGCGACAAAATTGTTGCGGAATTATTGCTGAATCATGAAAAGCTATTGTCACAATTTTTTCTGGAAGGGTTTGAAACGTTTGTGGAACCGTGGAACGCACGCCATATATATCAAAATCAGATGATCGAGGTTATTGCGCTAGCAAACAGTTATGTGGGGACAGCCCTTGGCGTAGATAGCCAGGGCGCGCTTCTGGTTAGTTGTGGCGGACAAGTTAAGCGGGTTTTGTCAGGTGAGATTTCAATTCGAAAAAATCAAGGGATTGAATCGCGATGAGGCTGTTACTCGATGCTGGAAACAGGAGAATAAAGTGGGCAACTTCCGACCAAATTAACCCTGAAATCAACGATCAGAGTAATTCGCAGACCTATCATCAATGGGTCAGTTTCGATTCTAAAACCTGGAACACCGACTTGGCCCGACAGCTAGAAAAAATACCTATGCCTGAAGCCATTTGGGTATCCTGTGTATCGGTGAAGTCGGTTCGTTCCGGGATCGAGGAAATTTTCCAGTCAATCTGGAAAACCCTGCCGCAATTTCTGAATACAGCACAATCTGCATTGGATATACAAAATCATTATGAGGAACCCGACACACTGGGTGTTGATCGGTGGGCGGCGGCTATCGGAGCTAGACGTTTGGTAAAATACGGTGATGTGCTTGTAATTGACGCTGGCACCGCGGTGACTGTGGATTTTCTCCACAGCGAAAACGGTTTCATGGGCGGAAATATATTCCCCGGCAGGGCAACTATGGCAGAGTCACTGAATTGTTCCACCGAATTGATCCGGGATGTGCAACTATCCGAAGAAGACCAGACCATCCAGTTTGAAAACAAAAACACCAGCCACGCTGTAAAATTTGGCGTTGATCTGGCCATATCATCAGCTATCGAAAAATCCATTGATCATTACAAAACCGCTTATGGTGATGAGTTGACCGTAGTTACAACCGGCGGAGATGGTGACTATTTTCGTCGTTTGTCCAGACATACTCTGCTGTACTATCCTAATTTGGTGTTACATGGCATAGACGTGATTAGCCAGGAGGTTAGCCAATGAAATGGTTTGCCGCGTTATTGATGATTGCGAACGTTACCGTATTTTTATGGGCAAGTGGTCGCCAGGGACCAAACGACGAAATATCGGTGGTTTCAACTCCTGATGTCAACAAGGAAGGTATGTTGCTATTGGTTGAAACCGGAAAATTGAAGCAAATTGGAATAATTGAAAACAGCGAACAATCCGAAATCAATATTTCCGCGATTCAGGAGAATCTGGCGAACGCCCAAAACGCTGACAATATTGTACAAAGCGATCTTGATCCTGAGGCAGACAGCTCACAAACAGGAGAAAATACCGAAGTTCAAACCATAACCAGCCAGGCCACGGATGCTGTGAATAGTTCGATTACCACATCGGCGGAAATCGATTCAAATTATGGCGATATACAGGTTATCGCTCAATCGTGCTACCGGGTTGGACCATTTAAAAAGGAAGAATCCTGGCAAGCGGCCATCGACTGGATGACACAAAATGAGTTTTCATTTGTCCATGTTGCCAGTGAAAGTCGTGAATTACGCGCGGTCCGGGTTTATCTGGGGCCATTTGCCTCCATAGGCTCCACGGCACAAACTGTTGAGGATTTAAAGCAAAAAAGCCTCGATCATTTTGTTTATCTTGAAGAGAGCGGATCCGCTAGAATTTCACTGGGTTACTTTACCCAGCAAGAACTGGCAACAAAATTCCTGGAATACCTGGAGTCCATTGAAGTAGAAGCCAATTCCCAACCCGAATACCGAAAATTGGGCCCATTTAACTGGATGGAGATTCCAGTGGGTAGTGTCGAAGAAAGCCAGATCATTTCCCATGACTGGTCTGAAGCCAATGTGGGGTTATCCAGGGTTAATTGTTAAGTATTTTGTCCACTATTTAATCTGCTTATAGTCCGCATTTGCCATTGCAATTTGAGCCCTGTTTTGCGTAAAATCGCGCTCCATTTTTTATTTCAATTTCCGCTAGCACTTGGATCGGGCTAAAATTTAAAAAATGGTGGCGACATATTCATATGTTGTTGTTATTTAACGACTATTTTGAATATTTTTGCCCGCATAGCTCAGTTGGCTAGAGCAGCTGATTTGTAAAAATTGCACCTTCATAGGGAAACCTGTGAAGTGGAGGTGGCTAAAACGGGGAAACCTTGTTTAATTTGGAGTGCTGGGTAGATTTATTTCAACCCTGATTTTGAACTAAATTGGCAATCCCGTGCTACGTCCTTAGGTGAATTTTCACCGGGATGGAGTGTAGAGACTTTACACCACCCACCTAAATCGTAGATCTTAATGGTTTGCGCCAAGGTGAAGAGAAAGTCCAGACCCCAAACCAGATTTGACCGGATTTGCCAGGATTACGGCGGGAAAGTTAAGTTTGGGCCGCGAAAGCGGTAGTAGGTAAGAATCAGCAGGTCGTGGGTTCGAGTCCCTCTGCGGGCTCCATATAGTTTAATAATAGCTAAGCTTAATGATAGCTAAATCGAGGTTGAGCAGTTTTTAGGCTCATCTTCAAATAATAGAAAAAGCAGGGTTTATTGCTTATTTATCGTTGACCGGTTTTAAACACTGCGCAATAACTGATCGTTTGTGAAAAATTTTGTAGGAGGGGTTCCCGAGCGGTCAAAGGGGGCAGACTGTAAATCTGCTGGCTCAGCCTTCGGAGGTTCGAATCCTCCCCCCTCCACCATGAAATTGGCAGGTAGAGACGGACGAAGGTTTAGCGGTAGTTTGGCCAAAAAGATGTGAATATGTGATGTAAATATGCGGAAAAATGTGAATATGCGGGTGTAGTTCAAAGGCTAGAACCTCAGCCTTCCAAGCTGATGATGTGGGTTCGATTCCCATCACCCGCTCCAAAAGGTGGATAGTGGTAAAGAATAGTGGAAATGATTTGTTGGCCTTTTCATTTAAAACAAGATTCATGCAAGACAAAAGTAGGCAAATTAGAACAGGTTGCCGTAGCTATATGCTCTACTGTTTATGAGCGTGCCCACATAGCTCAGTCGGTAGAGCACTTCCTTGGTAAGGAAGAGGTCACCGGTTCAAATCCGGTTGTGGGCTCCAGTAGAAGTACTGGGTAGTTAGATTTAGTTGCGAAGGATGACAAATGTTTCATCTGGTTAGTCGTTAGGTAGCCAGTTTGATGTTAAGGGTTGGCAGGTTGAACTGCCAATTTATTAATTAGAGATTTTAAAAATTTCGAGAATAGAAGAACCATGTCGAAAGTAAAATTTGAAAGAACGAAGCCCCATGTAAATGTGGGTACTATTGGCCACGTTGATCACGGCAAGACGACGTTAACCGCAGCGATGACCAAGGTGTTATCGGCGAAGTATGGCGGTACCGAATCCAAGGCATTCGATGAGATCGATAATGCGCCGGAAGAACGGGAACGCGGTATCACCATAGCCACGGCCCACGTTGAATACGAAACCGAAGCCCGTCACTACGCCCACGTTGATTGCCCGGGCCACGCGGACTATGTCAAGAACATGATCACCGGTGCCGCCCAGATGGATGGTGCGATACTGGTGTGCTCTGCAGCAGACGGCCCCATGCCCCAGACCCGCGAACATATTCTGTTAGCGCGTCAGGTGGGAGTCCCTTACATCGTTGTATTTTTAAACAAAGCCGATATGGTTGACGATGAAGAGTTAATGGAACTGGTCGAGATGGAAGTGCGCGAGCTGCTGGACAGCTATGAATTTCCAGGTGATGACACCCCTATTATTATAGGTAGCGCCCTAAAAGCCCTTGAAGGCGATACGTCCGATATGGGCGAAGGCTCGATTTTCAAGCTGGCAGAAGCGCTGGACAGCTATATCCCACAACCTGAACGCATTGTAGACGGTGATTTTCTGATGCCGGTAGAGGACGTATTCTCGATTTCAGGACGCGGCACCGTGGTTACCGGCCGTATTGAACGCGGCGTGATCAAGGTCAACGAAGAAATTGAAATTGTGGGTATCCATGACACGGTCACCACCACCTGTACGGGTGTTGAGATGTTCCGCAAGTTACTGGACGAAGGCCAGGCTGGAGACAACGTAGGCGTATTGCTGCGGGGTACCAAGCGCGAAGAAGTGGAACGGGGACAGGTGTTGGCGAAGCCAAAATCGATCACCCCCCACACCAAGTTTGAAGCCGAAGTTTATATTCTGTCTAAAGACGAAGGTGGCCGACATACCCCATTTTTCAATGGATATCGTCCGCAGTTTTACTTTCGTACCACCGACGTAACCGGATCGTGTGATTTACCGAAAGACATTGAAATGGTCATGCCTGGAGACAACGTCAAGATGACGGTTGATCTGGGAGCGCCCATTGCGATGGAAGACGGTTTGCGCTTTGCGATACGTGAAGGTGGCCGGACGGTGGGTGCGGGTGTGGTTTCCAAAATTATTGAATAACAGAAGAGTAAGAAAATTGACTTTTTCCGCGATAGCTTCGTCAGCCATGTGCTCAAATCCTCATGTATTCGATATACATTGCGGTTCTGCGCGCCTGGCTTCCTCGCTCTCACGAAAAAATCCTAATTTTCGAGATATTGATTTTGCGTCTGAACCGTCGTTCTCGTTAAGCTCGAATGCTCATGTACTCGATGTACATTGCGCTTCTCGCTTAACTCGGGCCTCGTCTCAAACACAAATCTCTATTTCTGTAAGTTAAGTATAGAAATTTTATTAATAGTAAGTTTAAAGCGCACCTGAGAGTCATAAAGTTCCCTGGGTGTTCTATTCTCAAACAGGATTTAAGAGTTAAGTTATTCATAGCAAGTCGGTTCGAAGGCCAGTAGCTCAATTGGCAGAGCGGCGGTCTCCAAAACCGCAGGTTGGGGGTTCGATTCCCTCCTGGCCTGCCATCGGACAAACTGGTGATACGAAGGCAGTTGTAGATTTATTAACAGATGATGAACAAGATACCTAAATAATTTAAGTGATCGATAAAGTAAAAATTGTAGCCGCCATTGGAATAATTATGGCTTCTGTGGCGATTTATTACCAGTTTGGTGACCTGATGCAATTGGGACGGGTTGGTATTGTGGTTGTTGGTGTGGTTCTTGCAACAGGCCTCGTATTAACCACTGAAACCGGACAAACAGCCTGGGCGTTTATTAAAGGGGCCAATGTTGAGCGTCAGAAAGTGGTCTGGCCGACAAAGCCAGAAGCGATGCAGGTAACTCTGTTTGTAATTATCCTGGTAATCATTATTGGGTTAATGATGTGGGGTTTTGACGCTTTATCGTTTTACACAATCTATGACGTAATTCTCAGGGTAAGGGGTAATTAAATTGAACGACAAAACATTGAATGAAGCGCAAGATGAAACAGCAGGCGCCGAAGACCAAAAAAAGCAATCACAGGATACGTCATCGAATGAGAATGAAAACAACCATTCTGAAACTATGAGTTCCGAAACCGCTGAAGCGGTTACTTCTAGCGACGACTCAAGTGACTCTGGAGACGCCGGGGATGCAGATCTTGATTTGACCGAGAATGACGGCGATCAGGTAACAGAATCAGCTCCAGCGCAATCTGCTGAAGAAATTCCATCAGAGCCAAGTGATAATTTAGACGTTGGTGGCAACGATGCACCGGTTGAAGCCAATGCAGTGGAAGCCAATGCGGTGGAAGTGGGCGATCAAGCTCAAAGCGATGAAGCTCAAAATGATAATCCAAACATGCGATGGTTTGTGGTTCAGGCATTTTCAGGTTTTGAAAAGCAGGTAAAAAAGTCTTTGCAGAATCATATTTTACGTGCTGATCGACAAAGCAGTTTTGGTCGAATTTTAGTGCCTACTGAAGAGGTTGTGGAAATGAAAGGCGGCCAGAAACGAACCAGTGAACGAAAATTTTTCCCTGGATATGTGCTGGTGCAGATGGAAATGACCGACGAAACCTGGCATTTAGTGAAGAGTGTGCCCCGGGTTGCAGGGTTTATTGGTGGAACCGAAAACCGTCCCATGCCAATTAGCGACAAGGAAGCCAACGAAATTATTCAACAGGTTTCAGATAGTGCTGACAAGCCAAAAATGAAATTTACATTTGCTCCAGGGGAAATCGTCAGAATTATTGATGGTCCATTCCAGGATTTTAACGGCACGGTTGAAGATGCCAATTTCGAAAAATCAAAATTGAAGGTATCGGTAACCATATTTGGGCGTTCAACGCCTGTGGAGTTGAACTTTACCCAAGTCGAAAAAGGCTAACTCACCACGGTGATTAACTAGATAGCATTTGTAAAGCGTTTTTATATTAACCGGGGAGCTCAATTATTTGAGCGCTTGCACCCACATTAGGAGTCAAAGAGATGGCTAAGAAAATTGATGCGTATATCAAGCTGCAGGTGCCTGCCGGGGACGCGAAACCAAGCCCGCCAGTTGGACCCGCACTGGGTCAGCATGGTGTCAACATTATGGATTTCTGCAAGGCATTCAATGCGGAAACCCAGGATATGGAAAAAGGATTGCCCGTTCCAGTGGTGATTACTGTTTATGCGGATAAAAGTTTTACCTATATTAAGAAAACCCCACCCGCTTCGATTTTGCTGAAAAAAGCCGCAGGTATTCAGAAAGGCAGCGCCGTTCCAAACCGCGACATAGTGGCCAAAGTAAGCCGTTCGCAACTGGAAGAAATAGCAAAAATCAAAGAACCCGACCTGAGTTCATATGATATGGATCAGGCGGTAAAAATTATTGCGGGTAGTGCCCGGAGTATGGGTATTGAAACGGAGGGCGCATAATATGACACAACAAAATAAAAGAATTCGCGCCGCTGTTGAAAAAGTTGATCGCGAAAAACTGTATCCGATAATCGACGCATTGTCACTGATCAAAGAATTATCGTCTGTGAAATTTGATGAAAGCGTAGATGTTTCCGTAAATCTAGGTATCAACGCCAAAAAGTCTGATCAAAACGTACGAGGGGCAACGGTGTTGCCCAAAGGAACGGGTAAAACCGTTCGGGTTGCTGTATTTGCTGATGGTGAAAATGCAGAAGCTGCAAAAGCCGCTGGTGCAGATATTGTTGGTCTGGACGATCTTGCCGAAAAAGTAAAAAAAGGTGAAATCGATTTCGATATTTGTATCGCCACACCAGACACCATGCGTGTGGTTGGTCAGCTCGGTCAAATCCTGGGTCCGCGAGGCATCATGCCAAACCCAAAAGTTGGAACGGTTACTACGGATGTCAGTAAAGCCGTGAGCGATGCAAAATCTGGCCAGGTGCAATTTCGTATCGATAAGGCAGGTGTAATTCATTGCCCCGTGGGTAAAGCATCTTTTGCAGCCGAAGATCTAGAGACAAATTTAAATGCTTTGGTAACGGCCTTGATTAAAGCAAAGCCTGCAACCGCAAAAGGCCAGTATATTCACCGGATTTCGTTGTCCAGCACCATGGGGCCCGGTGTGAAAGTAGATCGCGCGAGTATCTCAGCGATCAAGTGAAATAACTAATTAATTCTGGATTAATTCAGCATTGATAATAGTTTTAAAAGTTTTGGGGCGCCATGTTCAGTTCGGCACATTGAGTTGAACATGGGGTTGTCAAAGACCGCAGGTGCGTTGAAATTTAACGCTTAAATGTATTCAGTTTTTTGGGGACGGCCAGCGTAGACGGTGACCCGAAGTCAGGAATTCCCCTGATGCAGGACACCATTATTTAATTGGGAGTGTGCTTTATATGAGTTTAAGTCTCGATCAGAAAAAGGCTGTAATCAGCGAGGTAACTGAGGCGATTGGCTCAGCCCAGGCTGGAGTATTGGCTGAATATCGTGGACTAACTGTTGCACAGATAACCGCACTGCGTACGGATGCGCGTAACTCTGGCGTGTGGATCAGGGTTGTTAAAAACAATCTTGCGAAGCTTGTTATCAAAGATTCCGATTTTGAGTGTTTAACCGACCATTTTGTCGGCCCAGTCATTTTCTCGGCAGCTGAAGACCCAGTCGCAGTTGCCAAGGTTATGTCGAAGTTCGCTAAAGATAACGAAAAATTGAAAATCACTGTAGGCGCCATGAACGGCGAACTCATTGATCTGTCAATGATTAAAAGTCTTTCGGTGCTTCCGGGTCACGATGAGTTGATTGCCAAACTGATGGGAACCATTATGGCTCCTATCCAGAAACTGGTTACCACGCTCAATGAGGTTCCGAGTAAGTGTGTTCGAACGCTTTCTGCTGTTGCAGAAGCGAAGGAAGCGGCGTAACAGCTGTGCACCTTGTCCATAAAATTTTATGTTTTGTCTAGCTATCAGGAGTAATTACCATGGCTTTAAGTAAAGAAGAAGTTCTCGACGCGATTTCTGAAATGTCAGTTCTTGACCTGTCCGATTTAATCAAGGATATGGAAGAGAAATTTGGCGTATCAGCTGCCGCTGCTGTTGCCGTTGCCGCACCTAGTGCTGGTGGCGGAGATGCAGGCGGTGCTGTCGCAGAAGAAAAAGATGAGTTTGATATTGTACTAACTGGTTTCGGCGACAAAAAAGTCGGCGTTATCAAAGCAGTGCGCGCAATCACCGGATTGGGTCTGAAAGAGGCCAAAGATCTGGTTGAAGGCGCACCTGCACCTGTTAAAGAAGGCGTCGCGAAAGCGGAAGCCGAAGATTTCAAAAAACAACTTGAAGAAGCTGGCGGTACTTGCGAGCTTAAGTAGTTTTGAAATTTATAGATTGTGGGTCGGACAATCTCCGACCCACAATTGATTTAGTTGTATATACGTAGGCATTTTGAAAATTTTATATTTACAAAAAATATAAATTCGAAAAGTTGATTTGGCTTTTTTTAATAGGCGATTTGAGATAGAGGAAAACCATGGGCTATTCATTTACTGAAAAAAAACGCATTCGAAAGAATTTTAGTAAACGTTCCGATGACTTTCAGGTTCCATACCTGTTAGCGACTCAAAAAGAGTCATATCGTAAATACCTGCAGGCAACTACACCGCCAGAGCAGCGTATTGATCAAGGGATACAGGCAGCGTTCAAATCCGTATTCCCAATCGAAAGCTACAATGGTAGCGTGATCCTGGATTTTGTCAGTTATCGACTGGAAAAACCCAGATTTGATGTAATCGAATGTCAGCAGCGTGGTTTGGTGTACGCGTGTCCTATCCGCGTTGTTATGCGGCTTGTCATATTCAATAAAAGTGGCAGCGGCAAGAAACCCAAAGACATTATTGAACAAGAGGTCTATCTTGGTGATATGCCCCTGATGACAGACAACGGAACGTTTGTTATTAACGGAACAGAAAGAGTAATTGTTTCCCAGCTTCACCGGTCCCCTGGGGTTATCTTTGACCACGATGGTGGGAAAACCCATGCGTCGAGAAAATTATTATTTTCAGCGCGAATCATTCCTTATCGTGGGTCATGGCTGGACCTGGAATTCGATCCAAAAGACTTGTTGTATATTCGAATTGATCGTCGGCGCAAATTACCCGCCACTATCATGTTGCGTGCTCTTGGTTATAGCACCGAAGAAATGTTGTCCATGTTCTTCGAAAACGACAAGATTAATTTATCCGAATCTGGCGCCACCCTGGATCTGGTTCCAGAGCGGTTGCGCGGTCAACGCCTGGATTTTGATTTGCTGGGGGCTAAAGGCAAAGTCCTGGTAGAAGCAGACAAACGTATAACCGTTCGACATATTAATGAGCTCGAGCAAGCCGGGACTACCGAGATTGAAGTCCCAAATGAGTTTGTAATTGGTCGAACCATTTCAAAAGATATTGTTGATACCGAATCCGGTGAACTATTGGCTGAAGCCAATCAGGAAATAACTGAAGAATTGCTGGAATCGCTCAGGGAAAACCAGATTACTTCATTGGAGACTATTTACACTAATGATATTGACTGCGGTCCTTTCATTTCTGAAACCCTGCGTATCGATCCATCGCGAAGCGAAGAAGAAGCCCAGGTAGAAATTTACCGCATGATGCGCCCTGGTGAACCACCTACAAAAGAAGCCTCAGCGGCGTTGTTTGGAAATCTGTTTTTTAACAACGAACGTTATGACCTTTCTGCAGTTGGCCGAATGAAACTCAACCGCAGGCTGAGCCGGGATTCAGACGAAGGTCCAGGTACGTTAAGCAAACAGGACATCGTAGATGTCATGCGTAAAATTGTGGCACTGAAAAACGGAAAAGGGGAAATCGATGATATTGATAACCTTGGAAACCGAAGAGTGCGATCCGTAGGTGAGCTGGTGGAAAACCAGTTCCGAATCGGACTGGTTCGGGTTGAACGTGCAGTCAAAGAAAGATTGAACCTGGTGGAAAGCGAAAATCTGACGCCTCAGGATTTAATCAATGCCAAACCCGTGGCTGCTGTAGTTCGAGAGTTTTTCGGTTCCAGTCAGCTTTCCCAGTTTATGGATCAGACTAATCCGTTATCGGAAGTCACCCATAAACGTCGGGTTTCTGCATTAGGCCCCGGCGGTTTGACCCGGGAACGCGCAGGCTTCGAGGTTCGGGATGTTCACCCCACTCACTATGGACGTGTTTGTCCAATTGAAACCCCTGAGGGTCCAAATATTGGACTGATCAATTCACTGGCCTGCTTTGCTAAAACCAATGAATATGGTTTCCTGGAAACCCCCTATCGAAAAATTGAAGATGCGAAGATTACCGATAAGGTCGAATATCTGTCGGCCATTGAGGAAAACAAATATGTTATTGCTCAGGCGAACGCGGCATTGGACAGCAACGGCAAGTTCGTTGACCAGTTGGTGTCGTGTCGCCACAAAAATGAATTTTCGCTGTCAACCCCCGATCAGATCGATTATATCGATGTGGCGCCCCAGCAAATAGTGTCCGTAGCAGCGTCATTGGTTCCATTTCTGGAACACGATGATGCGAACCGGGCATTGATGGGTGCGAACATGCAACGTCAGGCGGTACCCGTTCTAAAGAGCGAAAAGCCCCTGGTCGGTACGGGTATGGAGCGTACGGTTGCTGTGGACTCCGGGGTAACGGTTATTGCGCGACGTGGCGGCATTGTAGATTCTGTTGATGCGTCACGTATCGTTGTGCGCGCCAATGACAATGAAAACATCGAAGGCGAGCCAGGAGTGGACATCTATAACCTGACCAAGTATCAGCGTTCCAACCAGAACACCACCATCAATCAAAGACCATTGGTAAAACTGGCTGACACCGTAGAACGCGGCGATGTCCTTGCAGATGGTCCGTCAACGGATATGGGTGAGCTTGCTCTGGGTCGAAACGTTCTGATGGCATTTATGCCCTGGAATGGATACAACTTCGAGGATTCCATCCTGATTTCCGAGCGGCTGGTTAAGGATGACGTTTACACCTCTATTCATATAGAAGAATTGTCCTGTGTGGCCAGAGACACCAAACTGGGGTCCGAAGAAATCAGTCGGGATATTCCCAACGTGGGTGAAGGTGCACTTTCCAAACTGGATGAATCCGGGATTGTTTATATCGGTGCGGAAACCGAACCTGGTGATGTGCTGGTGGGTAAAATTACACCGAAAGGTGAAACTCAACTGACCCCTGAAGAGAAACTGTTACGGGCAATATTTGGAGAAAAAGCATCTGACGTTAAGGACACGTCTTTGCGTATGCCTTCTGGAATGAAAGGCAAGGTAATCGACGTTCAGGTGTTCACTCGGGAAGGTCTGGCTAAAGATGCCCGGGCGGCAGCAAACGACGACGATGAACTGGCCGCGGTGCGAAAAGATCTGGATGATCAAATGAGAATCGTCCAGGACGATGCCTACGCCAGAATCGAAAGACTCCTTCACAATCATATTGCAGAAGGCGGACCGGAAAATCTGAAAGCGGGTGACAAGATAACCAATGACTATTTACATGAGCTTCCTCGCAAACAGTGGTTTGAAATCAGACTGCGTAACGAAGAAGCTAATGAAGCTATTGAAAAAATCCGCGACCAGCTGGATTCACAAAACACCGAATTTGATCGTAAATTTGAAGAAAAACGCGAAAAAATTGAAATGGGGGATGACCTCGCTCCAGGTGTACTTAAAATCGTTAAAGTGTTCGTTGCGGTAAAACGTCGACTTCAGCCCGGTGACAAAATGGCGGGACGCCATGGTAACAAGGGGGTAATATCGAAAATAGTGCCAGTGGGTGATATGCCCTATATGGAAGATGGTACTGCGATAGATATTTGTCTTAACCCACTGGGTGTGCCTTCGAGGATGAACGTGGGGCAGGTTCTTGAGACCCATCTCGGATGGGCGGCCAAGAATATTGGCGCGCAAATCGACGAAATGCTTCGCAAGAACAAATCGGCTGATCAAGTTCGCAAATATCTGGAAAAGGTTTACAACACCAGTGGTAAGAAGGAATCCCTGGACGAGTTTTCTGACGATCAGTTGTTTGAGCTGGCGGACAATCTTAGAGAGGGCGTGCCTATGGCAACACCAGTTTTCGACGGTGCCCAGGAAAGTGAAATCAAAGGTATGTTGAAATTGGCTGGTATTCCCGAAAGTGGACAAACAACGTTGTACGATGGTCGAACCGGAGAAGCATTTGATCGGCAGATAACCTGCGGATATATGTATATCCTCAAACTGAACCACCTTGTCGACGACAAAATGCATGCACGTTCTACTGGCCCGTATAGCCTGATCACCCAGCAACCATTGGGTGGTAAGGCCCAATTTGGTGGCCAGCGTTTCGGAGAAATGGAAGTCTGGGCCCTGGAAGCTTATGGGGCAGCATATACATTGCAGGAAATGCTCACAGTTAAATCTGATGATGTGGTTGGACGATCCAAGATATACGAAAACATCGTACGTGGTGATCACGGAATGGATGCGGGCATGCCCGAGTCCTTTAACGTGTTGGTCAAGGAAATCCGTGCCCTGGGTCTAAACCTGGAGCTCAAGGTTGATTACCATTAATTACGACGACGTCATCATACTGAATTAAAGCAGCAGCTAATTAAGAGGCAGCAAAATGAGAGATATTTTTAATCTATTTAAACAAGCCGATACGGTAGAAGATTTTGATTCGATTCGGGTCAGTATTGCATCACCCGAAAAAATTCGATCGTGGTCATTTGGCGAAGTTAAAAAACCTGAAACCATCAACTACCGCACATTCAGACCTGAGCGGGATGGTTTGTTCTGCGCTAAATTATTTGGCCCGGTAAGTGACTACGAGTGTCTGTGTGGTAAATACAAGCGCCTCAAACATCGCGGGGTAATCTGCGAAAAATGTGGTGTTGAAGTAACCCTTTCAAAAGTACGTCGTGAGCGTATGGGCCATATCGAACTGGCAGCGCCTTGCGCACACATCTGGTTTTTGAAATCCCTGCCTTCAAGACTGGGACTGCTTTTGGACATGACCGTTCGGGAAATGGAGCGGGTACTTTATTTTGAAGCATACGTCATCATCGATCCAGGCATCACCGATTTCGAGAGAGGTAGTCTGCTAACCGAAGAATCTTATCTCGAGGCCATTGAAACATTTGGCGACGAATTCGAAGCTGGCATGGGTGCAGAATCCATCCGTGCGCTGTTAAAAGAAATTGATCTGGAAGAAGAGGCAGGATTACTGCGAGAAGAGTTGGCGGCGACTAAATCAGAAACCAAGATCAAAAAGTTTACCAGCCGATTAAAAGTAATCGAAGCCTTCATCAATTCGGGAAATAACCCCGCCTGGATGATTATGGATGTGCTGCCGGTATTGCCGCCGGATCTTCGACCTCTCGTACCTTTGGAAGGTGGGCGATTTGCAACATCCGATCTGAATGATTTGTATCGACGAGTTATCAACCGAAACAATCGGTTAAAACGGTTGCTTGATCTCAACGCGCCCGATCTGATAGTGCGTAATGAAAAACGCATGCTTCAGGAAGCCGTGGATGCCATGCTCGACAACGGCCGACGCGGTAAAGCCATAACCGGCGCCAACAAACGTCAGTTGAAATCGATCTCCGACATGATCAAAGGTAAGCAAGGTCGATTCCGTCAAAACCTTTTGGGTAAGCGGGTAGATTATTCGGGTCGTTCGGTTATTGTTGTGGGACCAACCCTGAAGCTTCACCAATGTGGATTGCCGAAAAAAATGGCACTCGAATTATTCAAGCCATTTATTTTCAGCAAGCTCGAATTACGCGGCCTGGCAGCGACAATCAAACAGGCCAAGAAAATGGTTGAAACCGAAAGCCCTGAGGTCTGGGATATTCTCGAAGAAGTCATTCGCGAGCACCCGGTAATGTTAAACCGGGCACCGACTTTGCACAGACTGGGTATTCAGGCATTCGAGCCGGTTCTCATAGAAGGCAAAGCGATTCAGCTTCATCCGCTGGTTTGCACACCATACAATGCTGACTTTGATGGTGACCAGATGGCTGTGCATGTTCCTCTTTCTATTGAGGCGCAACTGGAAGCCCGAAGTCTGATGATGTCCACAAACAATGTATTGTCTCCTGCAAATGGTGAGCCGATCATTGTGCCTTCCCAGGATATCGTACTCGGGTTGTACTATATGACACGGGAAAGCGCAGATGCAAAGGGCACGGGCAGTTATTTTGCTGACATTAATGAGCTGAGACGGGCCCATGAAACCCATCAGGCTCACGTTCATGCCAGGATAAATGTTCGGTTACCGATTTACGATGAAAATGGCGAACCTACCGGGAAAAATCGAGTGATCGATACCACTTTGGGTCGTGCATTGCTTTCTGAAATTTTGCCGACCAAACTTGATTTCAGTTTGATCGATCGGCCGATGAAAAAGAAAACAATTTCTGAGCTGATTAACGTTTGCTACCGCGAAGCCGGTCTAAAAGAGACGGTAATTTTTGCTGACCAGCTGATGTACACCGGTTTTAAAATGGCAGCGCTTTCGGGCGTTTCTATCGGTATTGATGACATGGTTATTCCGGATAACAAAGCCAAGATTCTGGATCTTGCTCAAAAAGAAGTTGTAGAGATTCAACAACAGTACAGCACCGGTCTGCTTACCGATGGTGAACGCTACAACAAGGTTATTGATATCTGGACCCGAACCGGTGAACTGGTTGCTGACTCCATGATGGCTGAGCTTGGTGTGGAAAAAGTAACCAACAGCAAAGGTGAAGTTGTTGAACAGGATTCGTTTAATTCAATTTACATGATGGCTGACTCGGGCGCTCGGGGATCTAATGCCCAGATCCGGCAGCTTGCTGGAATGCGGGGCCTGATGGCGAAACCCGATGGCTCGATTATTGAAACGCCAATAACCGCAAACTTCCGCGAAGGTCTTAATGTGTTGCAGTACTTTATCTCTACCCACGGTGCTCGTAAAGGCCTGGCGGATACCGCGCTTAAGACCGCAAACTCGGGCTACCTTACCCGTCGTCTTGTGGATGTTTGTCAGGATCTGGTGGTTACCGAAGTCGATTGCGGTACTGATAAAGGACTGCTTCGGGAAGCCCAGGTTCAGGGTGGCGAAGTTGTTGTGCCTTTGGGAGATCGAATCCTCGGGCGCTTTTCAATACAAGACCTGATAGATCCTGGGACCAATGAAGTAATTGTTTCCAAAGATGAGATGATGGATGAAAAATCTGTGCTGCGTGTTGAGCAGGCCAACATCCATGAAGTCACCGTGCGATCTGCAGTTACCTGTCAAACTCGATTTGGTGTGTGTTCAAAATGTTATGGCCGTGATCTTGGCCGTGGCCACACCATTAACATAGGCGAAGCAGTAGGGGTTATAGCTGCCCAGTCCATTGGTGAGCCGGGAACCCAGTTAACCATGAGAACCTTCCACATTGGTGGTGCAGCATCTGGTTCTTCGGTTGTGAGTAATATTGAGCTTAAAAACGAGGGAAAAATTCATCTAAAGGGGGTTAAGCTGGTTAAAAACAGCGATAACAAACATGTAGTGGTCACACGCTCCAGCGAACTGGTTGTCCAGGACGATCAGGGTCGGGACCGCGAACGCCACAAACTGCCCTATGGTACGGTTTTAAATATTGTCGAAGGCTCCAATGTAAAAATTGGAGACGTCGTTGCAACCTGGGATCCCCATACCCATCCAATCATTACTGAAGTTGCCGGTAAAGTTGTGTTTGCCGATTTGGAAGAAGGGGTCACGGTTAATATGCAAACCGACGATTTAACCGGAAAAAGTACTTATGTAGTACTAGATCCCCAGCGCCGCCGCGGTACCGCTCATGACATCAAGCCAACCATTAGTTTGATAGATAAGTCAGGCGACCCGGTGAAAATTCCAGGAACAGATGTGGATGCGAGATATCAATTGCCACCTGATGCCATCGTTATGCTTGAAGATGGTCAGGAAGTGGGTGGTGGTGATGTCATTGCGCGGATTCCCCAGGAATCATCAAAAACTCGTGATATCACGGGTGGTTTGCCCAGGGTTGCTGAATTGTTTGAAGCACGAAAACCCAAGGAGCCTGCAATTCTTGCTGAACATTCCGGTATTGTTTCCTTTGGGAAAGAAACCAAGAGTAAATATCGTCTGGTTATTACCAGCAAGGATGGCGAGTCCCACGGTAACCTGATTCCCAAAACTCGGCGAATTAACGTGTTTGAGGGCGAGTCCGTTGAACGTGGCGAGGTGGTTGTAGACGGCCCGCCGCTGGCTGCGGATATTCTTGAATATCGAGGTATTTATGCACTGGCAGATTATATCGTCAATGAAGTCCAGGATGTTTATCAATTACAGGGTGTAAAAATCAATGATAAACACATCGAAGTCATCGTTCGTCAAATGCTTCGAAAAGTCAAAGTGGACGACATAGGCGACAGTACTTATCTGCGCGGTGAACAGGCTGAAAAGTCATTATTGCTCGATCAGAATGATGAGCTAATCGCCGAAGGTAAAAAACCAGCGACATTTGAACCGGTTTTACTGGGTATTACTAAAGCCTCATTAACCACCGAATCTTTCATTTCCGCAGCGTCGTTCCAGGAAACCACACGGGTGCTTACCAATGCCTCGGTTAATGGAAAGATCGATCGATTACGCGGATTGAAAGAGAACGTCATCGTTGGGCGATTAATACCCGCCGGTACTGGGCTCGCTTTTCATGAAGAGCGCAAACGCAACAGGGTTGAAAGTATCCAGAAAAATCAAGAACTTGATGACCTTTTGGGCCAGTCTGGAGATGATTTGGGCGAGCCGGGTGAGATCGTTATCGAAGAAACTGAGAGCCAACCCGCAGCGGAGTAAAATAGGCCATGTGGGCGGTGTGGATGATGGGCTTTTTATCCCTTGACAGCCACCCGCCCTCAGCATAGAATCGCCGCCCTCCTGGCAGGCCAAAACCCAGAAAATTCGTTGATTTTTCAGGGTATTATCCGCCAAGGACTTTGGACAAAAGTATAAATTTTTTAATTAATTGAACGAATGCCAACACTGAATCAACTGGTCAGAAAACCACGTCAAAAGCAGGTAAAAAAATCCAATGTTCCGGCATTGCAATCCTGCCCACAAAAACGTGGGGTTTGCACTCGTGTTTATACAACAACGCCAAAGAAGCCAAATTCAGCGTTACGTAAAGTAGCGCGGGTACGTTTAACCAATGGCTTTGAAGTGACAACTTATATTGGTGGTGAAGGACATAACCTCCAGGAGCACTCTGTTGTATTGCTCCGGGGTGGTCGGGTAAAAGATTTACCTGGTGTTCGTTATCACACGGTTCGCGGCGCTCTTGATACTTCTGGTGTGCCTGACAGACGTCAGGGTCGTTCGAAGTACGGTGCAAAACGACCAAAAGCGTAAAAACTTAACGCAGTGTTTCTTAAAGCAATGTTTCTTAAAGCAATATTTCTTAAAGCAGTATTTTTAGAGTCGTTAAGTTTTTAAATTTTTTGAAATTTTTTATTTAATTTAAGATGTGGGCTGAGTTTAAGCCCAGAGCAATAGGCTGCAACGGTTTTTACCGTTGAACGATATTGCCAAACCCTAAACTCCCAAGCCTTTGGTTATTCCTTAGGGGGGTTGGCTCTTCTGAACTATAGATAAACGTTCGGGAGAGCGTATTTTTATGGAATGACCAGAATTGAAATTTTGAACCTATTTGATACTTGGGTGGGGATACTCGCCTCAAGTATTGTGGTTTGTAATTATGGGTTTTCATGATTACGCAAAATTGAAAACAGCAAGAATGTAAACAGATTGAAAATTAACGATGCCAAGACGAAGAGAAGTACCGAAACGAAAAATTTTGCCTGATCCCAAGTATAAGGATCAGACTCTGGCGAAATTTATCAACATCATGATGCTTGATGGCAAGAAGTCTATTGCCGAGAAAATCATGTACGGCGCCCTTGATATTATTAAGGAGCGAGGCAAGGATGAGCCTATTGAGATTTTCAATACTGCTCTGGAAAACGTAAGTCCAGGTGTTGAGGTTAAAAGTCGACGGGTTGGTGGTGCTACCTATCAGGTTCCTGTAGAAGTCAGACCCAATCGCCAGATGGCATTGGCCATGCGTTGGGTAGTCGAAGCGTCAAGGAAAAGAAACGAAAAATCCATGACTGCACGGCTTGCCGGTGAATTGATGGATGCTTCAGAGGAGCGGGGAAGCGCGGTGAAAAAACGCGAAGATACCCACAAAATGGCAGAAGCCAATAAAGCTTTCTCACATTACCGCTTTTAAAAAACCTTTAGATATCATGCCTCGCAATACTCCTCTCGAACGTTACCGCAATATTGGCATCATGGCTCACATCGATGCCGGTAAGACGACGACCACCGAGCGCGTATTATTTTATACCGGGCTGTCTCACAAGATTGGTGAGGTTCATGACGGTAATGCAGTTATGGACTGGATGGAGCAGGAGCAGGAAAGAGGCATCACCATTACTTCAGCGGCTACCACATGTTTCTGGAGCGGTATGGAAAAGAATCTGGAAGAGCACCGAATTAATATTATTGACACGCCTGGACACGTCGACTTCACCATCGAAGTCGAACGCTCGTTACGGGTGCTGGATGGCGCTGTAGCCGTGTTTTGTGCGGTTGGTGGTGTGGAACCCCAATCAGAAACGGTATGGCGTCAGGCGAACAAATACAAAGTGCCACGAATGGCATTTGTCAATAAAATGGATCGCACGGGTGCAGATTTTCTCAGAGTACTGGAGCAGATCAAAACCCGGCTCGGAGCTAACCCGATTGCAATACAACTGCCTATTGGCAGTGAAGAGAACTTCAAGGGTGTTGTGGATTTGGTAAAAATGAAAGCGATCTACTGGAAAGAAGAAAATATGGGGGTGGAATTTGAATACCTCGATATTCCAGAAGATATGATTGCGCTTTGCAATGAGTATCGAGCCAAACTGGTAGAGGCTGCAGCTGATGCTGACGAGGATCTTATGGATAAGTATTTCGAACACAGCGAGTTGAGCGAAGAAGAGATTAAACGCGGAATTCGCATGCGTACATTGAGTAATGATGTGATTCCGGTTTTTTGCGGGTCAGCATTCAAGAACAAAGGCGTGCAATCCATGCTCGATGGTGTGGTTGACTATTTGCCGAGCCCAAAGGATGTTCTCGCTATTAATGGTGTCGCTGCAGATGGTGAAACCGAGGTGTTTCGAAAATCTGATGACAACGAGCCATTTTCCGCTTTGGCCTTTAAAATCATGTCAGACCCATTCTTCGGCCAGCTTGTATTTTTCCGGGTTTATTCCGGGTCTATGAAAGCGGGTGATACCGTATTAAATTCGGTTAAAGGCAAAAAAGAAAGAATTGGTCGCATCCTGCAGATGCATTCCAATGATCGCGCAGATATTAAAGAAGTCTTTGCTGGGGATATAGCGGCGGCCGTTGGACTTAAAAGCATTACCACCGGTGATACCTTGTGTGCACCTGATTATGAAGTGGTGTTGGAGCGCATGGAATTTCCGGAACCGGTTATTTCCCAGGCAGTTGAGCCAAAAACAAAATCGGACCAGGAAAAACTGGGAATCGCATTGGGTAAGCTGGCCCAGGAAGACCCTTCATTCAGAGTTCGCTCCGATGAAGAATCCGGCCAGACCATAATTTCCGGAATGGGTGAATTGCATCTGGAAATAATTATCGATCGATTGAAAAGAGAATTTAGTGTGGATGCCAACATTGGCAAACCCCAGGTTGCATACCGTGAAACCATTACCAAAACCATCGAAATGGAGCATAAATACGCCAAGCAGACTGGTGGACGCGGTCAGTTTGGCCATGTTCATCTTCGACTGCAGCCCCAGGAGATGGGTGAAGGCTATCAGTTTGTTGATGAAATTAAAGGTGGCGTCATCCCTCGGGAATTTATTCCAGCGGTAGACAAAGGAATTCAGGATGCAATGCAAGCTGGAGTCGTCGCTGGTTATCCGGTTATAGACGTTAAGGCCACTTTGTTCTTTGGTTCGTACCATGAAGTTGATTCTTCGGAGCATGCATTCAAAGCAGCGGGTACGATGGCTTTCCGCGAAGGCGCGAAACAGGCAGGCCCACAACTGCTGGAACCGATGATGGCGGTTGAAATTGTTACCCCGGAAGAATACATGGGTGGGGTTAATGGTGACCTTAGTTCTCGTCGGGGTTTGATCCAGGAAATGGAAGACTCTCCAAGTGGGAAAGTAGTTAAGGCGGAAGTCCCGTTGTCAGAAATGTTTGGTTATGCAACTTCATTGCGTTCGGCTACCCAGGGGCGAGCGAATTACACTATGGAGTTTAAAAAGTATGCGCCGGTACCGGACAGTATTACCGCAGCCATTAAGAATGTATAGAAACAAAATTGTTAAGTTTGATATTTAATTTAAAAGTTTATTTATAAATAGCACCAAAAGATTAGAAAGCCAGGAGATTAAGAACCATGTCGAAAGTAAAATTTGAAAGAACGAAGCCCCATGTAAATGTGGGTACTATTGGCCACGTTGATCACGGCAAGACGACGTTAACCGCAGCGATGACCAAGGTGTTATCGGCGAAGTATGGCGGTACCGAATCCAAGGCATTCGATGAGATCGATAATGCGCCGGAAGAACGGGAACGCGGTATCACCATAGCCACGGCCCACGTTGAATACGAAACCGAAGCCCGTCACTACGCCCACGTTGATTGCCCGGGCCACGCGGACTATGTCAAGAACATGATCACCGGTGCCGCCCAGATGGATGGTGCGATACTGGTGTGCTCTGCAGCAGACGGCCCCATGCCCCAGACCCGCGAACATATTCTGTTAGCGCGTCAGGTGGGAGTCCCTTACATCGTTGTATTTTTAAACAAAGCCGATATGGTTGACGATGAAGAGTTAATGGAACTGGTCGAGATGGAAGTGCGCGAGCTGCTGGACAGCTATGAATTTCCAGGTGATGACACCCCGATTATCATAGGCAGTGCATTAAAAGCCCTTGAAGGCGATACGTCCGATATGGGCGAAGGCGCGATTTTCAAGCTGGCAGAAGCCCTGGACAGCTTTATTCCACTACCTGAACGTATTGTAGACGGTGATTTTCTGATGCCGGTAGAGGACGTATTCTCGATTTCAGGACGCGGCACCGTGGTTACCGGCCGTATTGAACGCGGCGTGATCAAGGTCAACGAAGAGATTGAAATTGTGGGTATCCATGACACGGTCACCACCACCTGTACGGGTGTTGAGATGTTCCGCAAGTTACTCGACGAAGGCCAGGCTGGAGACAACGTAGGCGTATTGCTGCGGGGTACCAAGCGCGAAGAAGTGGAACGGGGACAGGTGTTGGCGAAGCCAAAATCGATCACCCCCCACACCAAGTTTGAAGCCGAAGTTTATATTCTGTCTAAAGACGAAGGTGGCCGACATACCCCATTTTTCAATGGATATCGTCCGCAGTTTTACTTTCGTACCACCGACGTAACCGGATCGTGTGATTTACCGAAAGACATTGAAATGGTCATGCCTGGAGACAACGTCAAGATGACGGTTGATCTGGGAGCGCCCATTGCGATGGAAGACGGTTTGCGCTTTGCGATACGTGAAGGTGGCCGGACGGTGGGTGCGGGTGTGGTTTCCAAAATCATCGAATAATCCAAAGTTTTTAATTAATAGTAAGTTTAAAGAGAATTCCTGAATAATGGTTGAGAATCAAAAAATTCGCATTAGTTTAAAAGCGTTTGATCATAAGACGATCGATCGCTCGGCGCTGGAGATCGTTGATACGGCTCGGCGTACGGGTGCGTTGGTAATGGGACCTATTCCTTTGCCCACCAAGATCGAAAAATATACGCTTTTGCGATCACCCCATGTAAACAAGAAAGCGCGGGACCAGTTCGAAATCAGAACCCATAAAAGAATTCTCGATATTGTGCAGCCCACCGATAAAACCGTTGATGCTTTGATGAAGCTGGATTTGGCGGCGGGTGTTGACGTAGAAATCAAGCTGAATTAAATAGCAGGTTTAAATAGAAAATGTCTCTAGGACTAGTTGGAAAAAAAGTTGGCATGACTCGAGTATTCTCTGACGAGGGTAAATCGAGGACGGTCACTGTTATCGAGGTTTTGCCAAACCGCATTACCCAGGTCAGAAATGAATCCGTTGATGGTTATAATGCGCTTCAGGTTACGACTGGAGAACGTCGAGCCAGCCGTGTGACAAAAGCAATGAAAGGGCACTTTGCCAAAGCAGGGGTTGAACCTGGTCGTGGTGTCTGGGAGTTTCGTCTAGAAAAACCAGTTGAAAACGAATTGGGCAGTGAACTCAACGTTAAATTGTTTTCAGAAGGACAAAAAGTTGATGTAACTGGCCGGACCATAGGTAAAGGGTTTGCCGGGGTAATGAAACGACATGGTATGCGTGGTGGCCGCGCTAGTCACGGTAATTCCAAAGCCCACAGACTGGGTGGATCCATAGGTAACGCCCAGGATCCAGGTCGTGTGTTTAAAGGTAAGAAAATGGCTGGACATATGGGCGCCGTGACGGCGGGCCAGCAAAATCTCGAAGTTGTCAGAGTTGACAGCGATCGGAATCTGATACTGATTGCTGGAACGATACCCGGTTCCAAAGGTTCCGATGTGATTATTCAACCGTCTGTTAAGTTTGCAGATTCTATTGAAATGACCCTGACGAACGCCAGTAGTCTCGGCGCCAGTGACGTTGAAAATAATGTAGATGTTGCGGCCGTTGATTCAGCAACTGAAGCGGCAACTGAAGCGGCAGTGGAATCCACTCCCGAGACTGCAGTTGAGACAGCATCTGGATCTTCTGCTGAACAAGAAACCCCTGAACAAGAAACCGCTGGAAAAGAAAATTCTGAACAACCAGAATCCTCGAACCAGGCTTCGGACAAGGCAGAAACTTAAGAGTATAGAAAATGGCTATAAAACTAAAAGTAAATAAACTGGCTGGCGGGAAAACCGCGAACGTCGATCTGTCCGATGAAAACTTCGGCGTCGACTTTAACGAATCTCTGGTTCATCAGGTCGTGATTGCGTATCAGGCAGGCGGGCGCAGCGGCACGCGAGCGCAGAAAAACCGTGCGGCGGTACGCGGCGGTGGCGCAAAGCCCTGGAAGCAAAAAGGGACCGGGCGGGCACGTGCGGGCACAATACGCAGTCCAATATTTACTGGCGGCGGGCGGGCGTTTCCAGCAGCTACTCAGGATTTTTCACAAAAAGTGAACAAAAAAATGTATCGCGCTGCGATGCGGTCTATTCTTTCCGAACTGAATCGTCAAGAAAGACTGGTTGTGGTTGATGATATTGCCATGGAAGCGCCTAAGACAAAATCTTTGGTTGAGACGTTGGCAAAAATTGACGTTAACCAGGTATTGCTGGTTTTAGCAGAAAATAATGCGAACGTAGAGCTGTCAGCTCGAAATCTAAATTCGGTTTCCGTTTGCAGCAGCAGTGAAATTAATCCGGTAAACCTGATCAGTCATGAGAAAGTGGTCATTACCGCAGATGCGGCAAAACGTATTGATGAGGCATTGCAATGAGCGCAGCAAAATCAGGGACAAGAAAAATGAACACGCCATCTCCGATCTCGGAAGAGAGAATGTATCAAATTATTCTTAAACCGGTAATTTCAGAAAAATCCACGGTAGTGGCTGATAAAAATGGTCAGGTGGTATTCCAGGTACGAACCGATGCGAATAAAAATGAAGTTCGTCAGGCGGTTGAGAAACTGTTTGAAGTGAAAGTTAAAAACGTTCAGATTGCTAATGTGCGTGGAAAAGTAAAACGATTTGGCCAAACCCCGGGCGTACGAAATAGCTGGAAGAAAGCTTATGTATGCCTTGAAGAAGGTCATGATATCGATTTTCTTGGCATGGCCAGCGCATAAGCGAGAATTTTTAAAATTTCAGAACCGGTAACAAATAGATAGACTAAATAGATAGTAGCAAAATGGCACTAGTAAAACAAAAACCGACAACACCAGGCCGAAGAGGCATGGTTAAGGTAGTGACCCCGGATTTGCACAAAGGCAAACCCCACGGGCCATTACTTGAGGCGAAAACTGCAATTAGCGGAAGAAATAATGAAGGCCGTATCACCGTTAGACACCGCGGTGGTGGCCACAAGCGTCATTACCGACTGGTTGATTTCAAGCGCGACAAAGACGGCATTCCCGCAACTGTGAAGCAAATCGAATACGATCCAAATCGTAGCGCCCATATTGCTCTGGTTGTGTACAAAGACGGTGAACATCGTTATATCATCGCGCCTCGAGGCATTGCGGCAAATGACGTGGTGGCATCAGGGGTTGGCGCCGGTTATAACGTTGGCAACTGCATGCCATTGCGCAACATCCCGGTGGGTACCGTGATCCATTGCATAGAGCTCAAACCCGGGAAAGGGGCACAAATTGCAAGATCCGCTGGCGCTGCAGTTCAATTACTTGGCAAAGAGGGGGCCTATGCGCAACTTCGATTGCGTTCAGGAGAAATGAGAAAAGTTCATCTGGACTGCAGAGCAACAATTGGCCAGGTAGGTAACATCGAAAACAGCTTACGCAAACTGGGCAAAGCTGGCGCTAAACGCTGGAGAGGCATTCGCCCCACCGTGCGCGGTGTTGCTATGAACCCGGTTGATCACCCCCATGGCGGTGGTGAAGGCCGAACATCGGGTGGCCGTGATCCATGTTCACCCTGGGGTGTTCCAACCAAAGGCTATAGAACGCGTTCAAACAAACGTACTTCATCCATGATTATCCGCAGAAGGAAAAAATAACCATGCCTAGATCAATTAAAAAAGGCCCTTTTGTGGACCATCATTTATGGACCAAAGTTGAAGCGGCAAAAGCTGAAAACTCGCGCAAACCGATTAAGACCTGGTCTCGACGATCAATGATCATGCCTGAGTTTGTTGGTATGACTATTGCTGTACATAACGGCCGTCAACATGTTCCGGTCCTGGTCAATGAGAATATGGTCGGTCACAAACTCGGTGAGTTTGCACCAACACGTACTTATCGGGGTCACGTAGCAAATAAAAAAGCACAATAGAGTATAGCAATGCAAGTCAGATCAATAGCAAAATATGTAAGGTTGTCTCCGCAAAAAGGGCGGTTGGTAGCTGATCAAATACGGTCTTTGCCGGTAGAAAAGGCGTTAGAGATTCTTTCTTTCAGCCCAAAAAAAGGCGCAGTGCCAATTAAAAAGGCGCTGGATTCTGCTATTGCAAATGCAGAGCACAATGAAGGCGCAGATATCGATGAATTATGGGTTAGCCAGATTATGGTTGACGAGGCGCCGACGCTTAAGCGATTTCGTGCCCGAGCCAAAGGTCGTGGAACCGGAATATTGAAACGAAATTGCCATATAACGGTTGGTGTGAGTGACGAACCACGCAAGTCCAAATAGGCAAGTCCAAATAGGAAAGAATTTAAATAGTCACAAGTTTAAATAGCAAAGATAAATAACTGGAATTTATAAAATGGGTCAAAAAGTACATCCAAACGGCATTCGGCTTGGCATAGTAAAAGACTGGAATGCAAAATGGTATGCGAGCAGTTCAAGCTACGCAGATACACTGGCGAACGATTTACAGATTCGTCAGTTTTTAGCTAAGAAACTGGCTAATGCGGCGGTCAGTAAAATTGCCATAGATCGACCGGCGCAGAATTTGAATGTAACTATTTACACCGCGAGACCCGGTATTGTTATCGGTAAGAAAGGTGAAGATATTGAGCGTTTGAGATTCCAGTTGACCAAAATTAACGGCAGCCCGGTTCAGGTTGCTGTGGAAGAAATTCGCAAGCCTGAACTCGATGCGAAACTGGTAGCTGAAAATATTTGTCAGCAACTGGAAAAACGAATCATGTTTCGTCGTGCGATGAAACGAGCCGTTCAGAACTCCATGCGTCTGGGTGCTGAAGGTGTAAAGGTTATGTTGGCTGGCCGTTTAAATGGTGCGGAAATTGCCCGTACTGAATGGTATCGCGAAGGACGTGTTCCTCTTCATACTTTGCGGGCTGACATTGACTATGGTGTTCATGAAGCCCATACAACTTATGGAATTATTGGGGTTAAGGTCTGGATTTTTAAAGGCGAGATTTTCGAAGAAGAAAAACCCGAAGTTGTCCCAGTCGAACAACCAACTATAGAACAAACAGCAGAAGCGGTTTAATTATTATGCTCCAGCCAAAAAGAACAAAATTTAGAAAAATGCACAAGGGTCGCAACCGTGGCATGGCTACCCGTGGAAATCGGGTTAGTTTTGGTGAATTTGGTCTTCAATCATCAACTCGCGGACGATTGACCGCGCGCCAGATTGAAGCCGCCCGTCGTGCCATAACTCGTCATGTTAAACGGGGTGGCCGGATGTGGATTCGGGTTTTCCCGGACAAACCAATTTCCAAAAAACCACTGGAAGTGCGTATGGGTAAAGGCAAAGGAAATCCGGAATTTTGGGTCGCATTAATTCAACCCGGAACAATGCTTTATGAAATCGAAGGGGTATCTGAAGAGTTGGCAAGAGAAGCATTTAGGCTCGCCAGCGCCAAGTTACCATTACAAACAAACTTTGCACGACGTCAGGCCGGTTGATGAAAGCAACAGAACTTAGAACAAAAAACGAGCAGGACCTCAACGAAGAGTTGATCGGTCTTAGAAAAGAACAGTTTAATCTTCGAATGCAGCGAGGCGCGGGTCAGCTCGCCAATCCGGCACGATTTAACGTTGTTCAAAAAGATATTGCGAGAATTAAAACCGTGTTGGTAGAAATGGCAGCATCGTTAGATAGGGCGGCGTCGAAAGAAGACGCGCCCAAAGCAGACGCCCCGAAAGCTAAAGTCGTCAAATCAAAAACAGTCAAGTCAAAAACAGTCAAATCAAAAACAGCCAGCGCTGATAAAGAGGATTGATAAAGGTAATGAATACAGAATTAAACCAGGACAAAGCCAACAAGCGACTGATTCAGGGGAGCGTTGTTGGTGCTGCATGCGATAAAAGTATCACGGTTTTAGTGGAACGTCAGGTCAAGCATCCATTGTATAAAAAGTACATTAAGCGTTCGACAAAATTGCATGCTCATGATGAAAACAATGAATGCAAGGCAGGCGACACAGTTCGAATCGAAGCTTGTCGTCCGATGTCTAAAACCAAATGCTGGCGTTTGGTTGAAGTTGTAACACGAGCGGTATAAGGCATTAGGACAGGAGAAAGAAAATGATTCAAATGCAATCTATGATGTCCGTAGCAGACAACAGCGGCGCCAAACGTGTGATGTGTATCAAAGTCCTCGGTGGTTCCAAGCGTCGATATGCAGGCATTGGTGACATTATAAAAATCACTATCAAAGAAGCACTACCCAACAGTAGAGTAAAGAAAGGCGATGTATACGATGCGGTGATTGTACGTACCCGAAGCGGCGTTCGCCGTCCAGATGGTTCGCTGATCAGATTTGACAAAAATTCCGCTGTTTTGCTGAATGCAGCACATCAGCCTATTGGTACTCGGATTTTTGGACCGGTTACTCGGGAATTGCGCTCGGAAAAATTTATGAGAATAATTTCCTTAGCGCCAGAAGTTTTATAGCCAGAGCACAAAACACTAGAAAACATTAGAGAAGATTAGGGTCATGCAAAGAATTAAGAAAGGCGACGATGTAATAGTAATTGCCGGGCGCGATAAAGGTAAGCGCGGAAATGTACTGAAAGTTACGGAAGATGATCGTGCCCTCGTCGACAATGTGAATCTGGTGAAGCGCCATACCCGTGGTAATCCGAATACCGGGGAGACGGGTGGCATCATCGAGAAAGAAGCACCTATACAGCTTTCCAATATCGCTTTATACAATCCAGCCTCCAAAAAGGGTGAGCGGATCGGGTTTAAAACTTTGGAAGATGGTCGAAAGGTTCGATATTTCAAATCAAATAACGAAGTAATTGATCTTTCATAACCGAATATAGAAATAGATTTAGACAAATGGCAAGACTGCACGAAATTTATAAATCTGAAATTGCACCGAAGCTTCAGCAGGAGTTTTCGTTTAAAAGTGCAATGGAGATCCCGCGTATCACAAAAATTACGTTGAACATGGGGCTGGGTGAGGCTGTTGCAAACAAAAATATTTTGCAAAGCGCAACATCTGACCTTGAAAAAATTACCGGTCAAAAGCCGATCATAACTAATGCCAAAAAATCTGAAGCGGTATTTAAGATTCGCGAAGGATGGCCAATCGGTGCCAAAGTGACTTTGCGTCGCCGTCAAATGTATGAGTTTTTGGATCGCTTGATTTCAGTTGCGATACCACGAATTCGTGATTTCCGAGGCTTGTCAAACAAGTCTTTTGACGGCCGAGGGAATTATGCGTTTGGGCTGAAAGAGCAAATCGTATTTCCTGAAATCGACTATGACAATGTGGATGCACTAAGAGGAATGGATGTTTGTATTACAACTACCGCGAAAACAGATGAGCAGGCAATGGCGTTGTTACGCGCGTTTAATTTTCCAATGAAGAGTTAAATTATGGCTAAAAAATCAATGATAGCCCGTGAAGTGAAGCGCCAAAAATTAATTGGCATGCACTCCTTAAAAAGAGAAGAACTTATTAAGAAGATCTCTAGTCTTGAAACCAGCTCAGCTGACCAGTTTCAGGCGATGTTGGAATTGCAAAAGTTTCCCCGTGACTCCAGTCCAATTCGAAAACGAAATCGATGTGTGCTCACTGGTCGTCCCAGAGGGGTTTATAAAAAGTTTGGGTTGTGTAGAAACAAACTGAGAGAAGTCATCATGCGTGGCGAAGCGCCAGGTGTGGTTAAGTCCAGTTGGTAATTTATTAGCTATAAGTAATCACGAAGTAATTTAAGAGAAATTGATATGAGTATGTCCGACCCAATTGCAGATATGTTAACCCGAATCCGAAACGGACTCGGCGCGCGAAAAGTATCTGTAGCAATGCCAGCCTCAAATAGCAAAGTCGCTATTGCAGAAGTATTGAAAGACGAAGGTTATATATCCGGATATTCGGTAGAAGGTGAAGCACCGAAAAAGAGTTTGTTAGTTGATCTGAAGTATTTCCAGGGTGAGCCGGTTATTGAAGAAATAAAAAGAATCAGTATGCCAAGCTGCCGTGTGTATGCGGGTGCCAATGACTTACCTTCGATCAGAAACGGTCTGGGCGTTGCATTGGTTTCAACTTCAAAAGGTGTATTGACAGATAAATCAGCTCGTCAACAAGGCGTTGGCGGAGAAATTATTTGCACCGTATTTTAATCAACTAATTTATCGAATTTCACATAAAACATTAGAAGCCAAAGAATTAATTAAGAGAATTAACAATGTCACGAATTGCAAAAACACCTATTACTGTACCTTCTGGTGTTGATATACAAATCGACGCTGGCAAAGTGACTGCAAAGGGTCCGAAAGGTGAGATGAGTTTTGATTTGTCGCCTGGTATTCAGGTTGTACAAACTGAAGGCGAATTGAATGTACAGCTGATGGAAAATTCTGATGGTGTGGACAAACACACATTGTCAATGTCAGGTACTACCCGAGCTATGATTAACAATCTGGTGAATGGTGTTACAAACGGTTTTGAAAAGAAGCTTAATGTGGTAGGGGTTGGTTATCGCGTCCAGGCTCAGGGTAAGAATCTTAATTTGAGCCTTGGTTTTTCCCATCCCGTTGTTTACGCTTTGCCCGAAGGTGTAACTGCGGAAACGCCAACTCAAACAGAAATTATTCTTAGAGGGGCAAATAAACAGGTTGTTGGACAGGCTGCAGCTGAAATCAGAGCATATCGTCCGCCAGAGCCTTATAAAGGCAAAGGTGTTCGCTACGCTGATGAACACGTGATTAGAAAACAGGCTAAAAAGAAATAGCCTGGAAACATTAGCATTTTAAGATTGTTTTGAGAATATTACGATTATGGTAAATAAAAATAGAGCGAGATTAAGACGAGCGAGAAAATCGAGAGGCAAGATTGCTCGATTGGAAGCAACCCGTTTGTCTGTATTTCGCACTCCACGACATTTTTACGCCCAGATATTTGATCATGCGGGTGAGAAAGTTTTGGCATCCGCATCCACACTGGATTCAGGGTTGCGTGAAAAGCTTAAACACAGCGGAAATCGGGATGCGGCAGTAGCTGTGGGAGAATTATTGGCGGTAAACGCAAAATCTGCGGGAATCGAAAAAGTTGCATTTGATCGCTCTGGTTATCGATACCATGGCAGGGTTAAGGCGTTCGCAGATTCAGCACGCGAGCACGGACTCAAATTTTAATAAAAGAATAGTTTAAATGGCTAAAGCAAGAGAACGCGATAACGCTCGAAAAGACAATTATCAGGAGCAACTGATAAACGTTCGACGGGTCTCGAAGGTAGTTAAAGGTGGACGAATCTTTGGATTTTCCGCACTAACCGTAGTTGGTGATGGCGAAGGCCGGGTAGGCATGGGCAGAGGCAAGGCACGAGAAGTGCCCATTGCGGTGCAAAAGGCTATGGATGATGCTCGACGCAACATGTTCAAAGTGCACATGGCCGGAGATACGTTGCAGTACCCAATGGTGGGTCGCCACGGCTCTGCAAGAGTTGTTCTTCGACCAGCAACTGAAGGTACGGGAATTGTTGCTGGTGGCACAATGCGAGCAGTATTCGAAGTATTGGGTATTCAGAATGTATTGACCAAGGTAATAGGTACAACTAACCCGGTTAACGTTACCCGCGCCACTATCTCCGCGCTTAAAAGCATGAAAAGTGCAAGTTTTGTTGCGGCAAAACGTGGTAAAGATATTAAGGAACTGAGATAGGTTCTTCTGGAAATAAATACTGAAAACCAAAAATAAATTGAGCAGAAAAATGGCTGACAAGAAAACTTTGAAAGTAACCCTGGTACGCAGCATACATGGTCGTCTTAAAAAACATCAGGCTTGTGTACGCGGTCTGGGTTTGCGTCGAATGCACCACACTGTGGAAGTTATGGATACACCTGAAAATCGTGGAATGATCAACAAGATCAGCTACATGGTTAAGTGTGAAGATAGCAATCCAGGTTAGCCTTAAGGAACCTCTGATTAAAACATGAACAGTCAATTTGAGTTTAAACCCAATATATCACGTGGCAATTTCTGCGTTGCAAAACTTCGCAATAGCCGTGCTATTGTGTGCGTTTCGCGCCTTGAACTTGATCACTTTAAATCACAACTTGATCTGCCCAGTTTTAATCAGAGGCTCCTTAGATTATTAAGCGTAAACAGAACTGATATTTGAAAATGACGTCACTTAGATTAAATACAATCAAACCGGCTGCTGGTTCAAAAACCAATGCCAAGCGCGTTGGTCGTGGGCCCGGTTCCGGTACTGGTAAAACCGCTGGTCGTGGTACCAAAGGCCAAAAGTCACGATCGGGTGGATACCACAAGGTAGGTTTTGAAGGCGGGCAGATGCCATTGCAAAAAAGATTACCGAAACGGGGCTTCCGGTCCAGGGTAAACATGCATATGGCTGAGATTCGTTTGAATGAACTGGCCAAGGTTGAAGGCGATATTGTTGATCTGAAATCCCTGCAAAAAGCAGGGGTCATTGGTCTGCATATCGACCGAGCCAAAGCAATTTTATCCGGTGAAATCACCCGTGCTGTTACCTTGAGTGGAATTGGTGCTACCAAAGGCGCCCGGGTCGCCATCGAAAAAGCCGGTGGTAAGGTAGAAAACTAAAGGTATAAGACAAAAGACAAAAGATAAAAGATATGAGATTAGGAAAAAATAGTGGCAAAACCGGAATCAACATCTGCTGGTATGTTCGGTAACCTGTCAGAACTAAAACAGCGCATCCTGTTTCTACTCGGGGCGTTACTGGTGTTCCGTCTGGGCACTCATATACCTGTGCCCGGGGTAGACCCGGCTGCCATTGCCGCGCTATTTGCCCAAACCAAAGGATCCATTGTCGATATTTTCAATATGTTTTCTGGCGGCGCATTGAGCCGGTTGTCAATATTTGCGTTAGGGGTTATGCCTTATATTTCTGCTTCCATCATCATGCAAATGATGACGGTGGTGGTTCCAACCCTCGAACAGCTTAAAAAAGAAGGCGAGGCCGGTCGCAGAAAAATCACCCAGTACACCCGCTATTTCACGGTTGTTCTGGCGATCTTCCAGGGCATGGGTATTTCCGTGGCAATTGAAAGCCAGCAGGTTGCTGGTAGCCCGGTAATTCTGATTCCTGGGGTAGGATTTAAAATTGTGACCGCCGCAACCCTATGCGCAGGAACCATGTTCCTGGTCTGGTTGGGCGAACAAATTACCGAACGCGGAATTGGCAACGGTATTTCATTGATAATTTTTGCATCTATTGTCGCTGGCCTGCCTTCTGCAGTTGCTGGAACACTGGAGCTGGCACGAACCGGAGCGTTGTCTGGTGGCATCGTTTTAATCCTGTTTCTGGGAGCCATTGCGGTAACCTATTTTGTGGTTTTCGTCGAACGCGGACAACGCAGAATTACGGTGAACTACGCCAAGCGCCAGCAAGGGCGCAAAATGATGGCGGGTCAAAGCAGCCATTTGCCATTCAAATTGAACATGGCCGGGGTAATTCCACCCATATTTGCTTCGAGTCTAATTTTATTTCCAGCCAGTATCGGAAGCTGGTTTGGTCAGGCAGAGGGCATGGGATGGTTGAGCG
Organism: Candidatus Spongiihabitans sp.; assembly: GCA_965237725.1. Lineage (GTDB taxonomy): Bacteria > Pseudomonadota > Gammaproteobacteria > Arenicellales > Poriferihabitantaceae. The sequence continues at coordinate 1,215,793 of OZ250151.1, read as the reverse complement.
ATATAGCGACCAAATTACAGCCGGGTGAACCGATTTATACGATGTTTTATGGTGGGATGATTATATTCTTCTGCTTTTTCTACACCGCCTTGGTATTTAATCCAAATGAAATTGCAGACAATCTGAAAAAATCAGGGGCTTTCATCCCGGGAATCAGGCCTGGAGTTCAAAGCGCAAAATACATCGATGGCGTGGTGTCAAAACTGACAATGGTGGGTGCGGTTTATATCACTTTTGTATGTTTGATTCCGGAATTTTTAATTGTTAAGTGGAGCGTACCCTTTTATTTTGGCGGAACTTCGTTGTTGATTATTGTGGTGGTTACCATGGACCTGATTTCCCAGGTTCAGTCCCATATGATGTCACGCCAGTATGAAAGCATTATGAAGAAATCTCCATTTTCCAAGCCCCAGGGCATCCGTTGATCGCTGATAGAGTGATAGAGAGACATTTAGAGAGATATTGAAATGAAAGTTAGAGCATCTGTTAAAAAAATGTGCAGGAACTGCAAAATTGTCCGACGAAATCGCACGGTTCGTGTGATCTGTACCGATCCACGACACAAGCAGCGCCAGGGCTAGACACATGGCGATTGTTGAGTTTGTTGTGCAAATTTCACAATTGAAGGTGCGGGCTATTTTTGATAGAATCCGCGCCCCTTTAAATTCCGGTCATACCATTGTATAGCCCGGAATAAATTTATTTGAGACTAGAAAATGGCACGTATTGCTGGAATAAATCTACCTAACGAAAAGCATATCGAGATCGGATTGACCTCTATATATGGAATTGGTCGTCATACCGCACAAAAAATCTGTGATTCTGCTGGAATCGACCGAACCACCAAGGTTCAGGACCTTGACGAGCCTCAGGCAGAAAAACTGCGTACCGAAATCGCTAAATATGAGGTTGAGGGTGATCTTAGAAGGGAAGTATCCATGAATATTAAACGCTTAATGGATTTGGGTTGTTATCGCGGGATCAGACATCGAAGAGGATTGCCTGTGAATGGTCAGCGTACCAAAACCAATGCCCGGACCCGAAAAGGCCCGACTCGTCCCGTAAAAAGATAATTGATCTAGAGCCATTAAACATAAGATCAATAGACAGATTTGAATTAACGAATAAAACATATTCCAGAAATAATTTCCCAAAAATATTAACCATGGCAAAACCTGCAAGCACTAAAGGCAAAGCGAAGATCAGAAAGAATGTTACCGAAGGCGTCGCGCACATTCACGCTACCTTTAATAACACCATTGTGACAATTTCCGATCGTCACGGCGATACCCTGTGTTGGGCATCAGCTGGAAACTCGGGTTTTAAAGGATCACGAAAAAGCACCCCATTTGCGGCACAAACTGCTGCTGACACCTGCGGCAGACGAGCCCAGGAAATGGGTGTTAAGCAACTTGAAGTCAAAATCAAAGGGCCTGGCCCTGGAAGAGAATCGGCGGTACGCGCATTGAATGGACTGGGTTTCGAAATCCATTCAATATCCGATATTACCCCGATTCCACACAACGGCTGCCGTCCACCGAAACGGCGACGAGTCTAAAACTGATATTAATTTAGAAAGAATTCAGGAATAACTTAATGGCAAGATATATAGGCCCAACTTGTAAGCTGGCAAGACGAGAAGGTACAGATTTATTTTTAAAGAGCCCTGCTCGTACTATAGATTCAAAATGCAAATTTGATCGTGTCCCAGGGGTAAAGCCTGGTGGCCGACGTGCTCGCAGCACGGTTTACGGTACCCAGCTTCGGGAAAAACAGAAACTTCGTAGAATTTACGGTGTACTTGAAAAGCAGTTTAGCAACTACTACAAGGAAGCCGCGCGAATTTCAGGTTCCACAGGTTTAAACCTGCTCCAATTGCTGGAAAGCAGATTGGACAATGTTGTATTTCGGCTTGGTTTTGGAATTACGCGAGCAGAAGCCAGACAACTGGTTAGCCATAAATGTATTATGGTTAACGGCACTAAAGTGAATATCCCATCCTTTCAGGTGCAGCCTGGGGATGCGATAGAAGTTGTCGAAAAAAGCAAAAAACAATTGCGGATAACATCTGCACTTGAAATTTCCGGACAAATCGGATTTGTACCCTGGGTCGAAGTTGATGTTGACAAGGTCAAGGGCGTTTATAAATCACAACCCGAGCGATCTGAATTACCACCAGACATAAATGAAGCCCTGGTAGTTGCGCTTTATTCAAAATAGCGCTTAGTTTTAATCGTTTTTATTTTTAACTTCGTCTTAATTACGAGGAATACAGATGCTGGATCCAACTGTCGAATTTCTTAGACCACGCCTGGTGGAAGCTAAAACCATCGACACACAACACTCGAGAATTACTATTGAGCCCCTGGAACGGGGATTTGGTCACACCCTTGGTAATGCATTACGTCGAATTATGCTGTCATCCATGCCAGGATGCGCGGTCACCGAAGTGCGCATCGAAGGTGTATTACATGAATACTCCACACTTGAAGGGGTGCAAGAGGATGTCATCGATATTTTGATGAACCTGAAATCCCTCGCGGTTATTATGCATACCCGAAACGAAGCAGTGGTAACCCTGCGCAAAAAAGGTGAAGGTATTGTGACCGCTGGCGACATTGAGCTGATTGATGATGTTGAGCTGGTTGACCCAACTCAACACATCGCCACATTATCCAAAGATGCGGAACTCGATATGGAAATTACCATTCGGCGCGGACGGGGATACGAAACCGCTGAAAGTCGATTGAAAGAGTCCGATGATTCCAGAGCGGTGGGCGTGATTCAACTTGACGCATCATTTAGTCCGGTAAGCAAAATATCCTATTCCGTTGAAGATGCGAGGGTAGAACAGTTAACAGACCTGGACCGCCTTGTTCTGGAAATCGAATCCAATGGATCTATCGACCCCGAAGCTGCGGTTCGCAGAGCGGCAACAATTTTGCATGATCAAATTGCTGTATTTGTGAACCTTGAAGAGTCTATGGTTCAGAATCAGGTTGAAGAAGAACCAGAAATTGATCCTTCACTGATCAAACCGGTAGATGATCTGGAATTAACCGTTCGATCTGCAAACTGCCTTAAAGCTGAAAATATTTATTACATCGGTGATCTAGTACAGCATACCGAAACCGAATTGCTTAAAACCCCTAATCTTGGAAAGAAATCGCTGACCGAGATTAAAGATGTATTAGCCCAAAGGAATCTTTCATTGGGTGTCAAACTTGAAAACTGGCCTCCACAATCTTTGGTAAAAGATGATGAAGGTACGCCAATGGGAATGATTTAAATACCATGCGACATAAAATAGCCGGGCGAAAACTAAACCGCACTACATCCCATAGAAAAGCCATGTTTAGCAATATGGCTAATTCGTTGTTTTTGCACGAGCAGATTAAAACAACTTTACCCAAAGCCAAAGAGTTGCGGAGATTTGCCGAGCCACTTATCACCTTGTCGAAAACGGCTAGCGTGGCCAACCGTCGACTGGCTTTTTCCAAACTGCGCGATCGTGGCATCGTCGGTAAGTTGTTTGACGACCTGGGACCGCACTTCAAAGACCGTCCAGGAGGTTACCTGCGTATTCTGAAATGTGGATTCCGTGCTGGTGATAATGCGCCTATGGCATATGTGCAGCTGGTTGATCGACCTTTGGGCGAATCTGATGTTGAGGAAGAAACTACAAGCTAATATCACCCCAGTATTCTCTGAGACTAAAATAATAAAAAAGCCGCCTGATGCGGCTTTTTTATTTCATGTTCCGTCAGCAACGATGATAATAGGTCCTATAAAGTGATTTTATTAGAGAATTCCAACTAAACAAATTAAACACAACCATGAAGAAACAGCAAATTACCGTGATTCCCGGAGACGGTATCGGACCTGAAATTACAAAAGCCGCACTGCGGGTGCTGGATTCCCTGGATTGTAATCTAAAATATGATGTTCAGCTGGCTGGTCTCACCGCCATCGAAGCGGGAAAAGAACTTATTCCCGTTGAGACCCTGGACAGCATACGTAAAAACGCCATTGCGCTCAAAGGGCCATTAACCACACCCATTGGTAAGGGGTTTACCAGTCTCAATGTGATGTTGCGAAAAGAATTTGAATTGTATGCAAATGTTCGGCCAGCCATAACCAGAAAAGGTATCGATTCGAGATACGAAGATATCGATTTGATTACGGTTAGGGAAAATACTGAAGGCATGTATTCTCAGGAAAAACAAAGCGTTTCCGCTGATGGTGAAAGAGCAGAGTCAATGAGCGTTATTACCCGGGAAGGGGCCAGCCGTGTTCTAAGATTCGCATACGACCTGGCCAAACGCCAGGGTCGGAAGAAGATGGCGGTTGTTCACAAGGCCAATATATTGAAGGCGACTTCGGGATTATTTCTCGATGTTTCCAGGGATATCCGTGAAGATTATCCAGAAATTGAAACCTCGGAACTAATTGTCGACAACATGTGTATGCAACTGGTAATTAGGCCGGAAAAGTTTGATGTCATCGTAACCACCAATTTATTTGGAGATATTTTATCGGATTTATGCGCAGGACTGGTCGGTGGGCTGGGCATGGCCCCGGGTGCAAACATTGGGGATGACGCTGCTATATTTGAAGGCGTACATGGATCCGCGCCAGATATTGCTGGTAAAGGAATCGCCAACCCATTTGCACTCATCCTGGCCGCTGGCATGATGCTGGACCAACTGGATATGCCAGACAAGGCCGAAAAACTTCGCAACGGAATTAATCGGGTTATTGCTGACGGTGATCGCCTAACTGGAGACCTTGGCGGCAAAGCGACCACCGTTGAAATCACCGACGCATTAATAGAGCGTCTGTGATTAGCGGGTTTCGGATTTAATCGCTAAGATCGATTTTAGATTTTCCCGACACCAACGGCCGAAAAATGATAGCAGTACGGCCAGTCAGTCCGATGGATGTGGCGTCTGAATTTTTACAGATAATATTTGTCAAATCCATTTTGTCGGCCTTTAAGATGGCAGGCAGTTTTATTTTGATTAACTCATGGAAATCTAATGCATTATGGATTTCTTTGTGCACAGACGGCGTTAAGCCGTTGTTACCAATGGTCACTACGGGTTTTTTGGCGTGGGCCAGTGACTTTAAATGCCTGATATGTTTGTTTGTCAGTTTCATTGCAATATTGTAATCACTTAATCGCGGAAAATCTGATATCACTGCGACATGTCGAAAAATCGGGGAAACAAAAGAGCCAAAAAGTCCAGCAACTGGGCAACCAGGCAAAACAGTGATCAATTTGTTCGAAAGGCCAAAGATCAGGGAATGAGAGCCCGGTCGGTATATAAACTCGAGCAGATCGATAAAAAATATAGACTGATCAAACCGCATTCAAATATAGTTGATCTGGGTTGTGCTCCTGGTAGCTGGTGCCAGTATCTGGCGAATAAATCTACGGAGAATGGCAAGGTGGTTGGGGTGGATTTGCTACGGATGAAGGAAATTAACAATGTAAAGTTTATTCAGGGTGATTTTACCGATAGTGGCATCCAGCAGGAAATTATAAATTCTTTTATTGAATCCAGAATTGATCTTGTTTTATCCGATATGGCCCCCAATATCACGGGTATACGCGTAACAGATCAATCTAATGCTGCAGAACTTCAGGAATCAATACTGACGTTTTGTGCCAGGGCGCTGAATTTACGCGGTAATTTATTGACTAAACTATTTGAAGGGGAAGCCGTGAGCCAGGTCCGTAAGCAATTTGCCAGTTACTTCGATCAGGTTCAAATGGTAAAACCCGATGCATCCAGATCAGAATCCAGGGAAGTATACCTTTTAGCCCGCGGATTCAAACCTGATCGTTTAGATACCGTATAATATCTGAATATAGATTTCTCATCATATTAGCACTCAATTGGAGAGCCCGATTTGCCAAATTTGACTAAAAACATATTATTGTGGCTGGTGATAGCCATGGTCCTGATGTCGGTATTTAACAATTTTACCGATCCAAATAGTGGTTCCAATGGAGAAATCGACTACTCAACATTTTTATCCCAGGTAAGACAGGGAAATGTTGCTGCAGTTGAGATTGATGATGAAATCATTCGGGGCGTAACCCATGGTGGTGAATCGTTTATCACCTATGCACCCAATGACCCCAAGCTGGTAGACGACCTGGTTTCTAACAAGGTGGACATAAAAGCCAAAAAGGAAGAAGAAACTTCCCTGCTCATGCATCTTTTAATTAGCTCATTTCCGATTTTGTTGTTGATCGGTGTCTGGATATTTTTCATGAAACAAATGCAGGGCGGCGGGCGCGGCGGCGCACTGAGCTTTGGAAAAAGCAAGGCGCGTATGCTCACCGAAGATAAAAACCAGATCACGTTTGACGATGTAGCCGGGGTTGACGAAGCCCAGGAAGAGGTCGAAGAACTGGTTGAATTTTTAAGAGACCCCTCACGTTTCAGAAAACTCGGCGGCCGAATTCCACGGGGCGTTTTGATGACCGGACTTCCGGGAACGGGTAAAACACTTTTGGCAAAAGCCATCGCGGGTGAAGCTAAGGTGCCCTTCTTTACGATTTCTGGTTCAGATTTCGTTGAGATGTTCGTGGGTGTAGGCGCCTCAAGGGTCAGAGATATGTTTGATCAGGCCAAGAAACATGCGCCCTGTATTATTTTTATCGATGAAATTGATGCTGTGGGTCGCCAAAGGGGTGCCGGTCTCGGTGGTGGTCATGATGAACGCGAGCAAACCCTGAATCAATTACTGGTTGAGATGGATGGATTTGACGCCAGCGAAGGGGTCATTGTCATCGCTGCAACCAACCGACCCGATGTGCTCGATCCTGCATTGCTCCGTCCAGGACGGTTTGATCGCCAGGTCACTGTGCCACTGCCAGATATCCGTGGACGGGAGGCGATTCTGAATGTGCATATCAAAAAGGTACCATTGGACAAAGATATTGATCTGGAAATTATTGCTCGGGGAACCCCTGGATTTTCCGGTGCAGACCTGGCTAACCTGATTAATGAAGCCGCGTTGTTTGCAGCCAGGGCTAATGAGAAAGTGGTTAGCATGGAACAGTTTGAAAAGGCTAAAGACAAGGTGTTAATGGGTGTGGAGAGGCGATCTATTGTCATGCCCGAAGAAGAAAGGAAAAATACCGCATACCATGAATCCGGCCATACCGTTGTAGCCAAGGTTCTGTCTGAGCATACTGATCCGGTTCACAAGGTAACCATCATCCCCAGGGGTCGTGCATTGGGGGTAACCATGCAGTTACCTGTAGAGGACCGCTATAGTCACAACCGCGAGTATCTGCTGGCAAGAATTGCTGTTCTGATGGGTGGCCGGATTGCTGAAGAAGTTTTTATGAATCAGATGACCACCGGTGCGTCCAATGATTTTGAGCAGGCCACCCAGTTGGCCCAGAACATGGTCTCTCGCTGGGGTATGAGTGATGAGCTTGGGCCGCGGGTATATGGCGATAACCAAAGCGAAGTGTTTCTTGGCCGTGAAATGGGTACGCAGCGCAATGTCAGTCCGGATACAGCTGAGAAAGTGGAAAATGAAGTCAGTCGTATTATCCAGCAGGAATACGCCAGGGCCAGGGAAATAATTGAGAAAAATCGCGATAAAATCGAAGTTATGGGGAAAGCACTGCTTGAGTGGGAAACCCTGGATTCCAGCCAGGTTGATGAGATTATGGCGGGTAAAAAACCAACGCCACCGCCCATGCCCAGCGACAAGAACAAAAAATCCAAAGGTGGGAAAGGAAAACAGGCCGATTCAAACTCTTCTGACGACGAACCGTCGTTGAATGAATCTGATCTGGATTTACCCGATCCGACCAGCTAATCAATAAATATTGCCCGGATTCTAAAAAATCGGCAGGTTAATTTAAAATAAATGACGGCTTCGTTATTTGGTACCGATGGTGTACGGGGCAGGGTTGGTGAAGAACCGATTACCCCCCATACTGTGATGAAGCTGGGCTGGGCGGCAGGTCGGGTATTTTCTGAAGCCGGCGCCGGCGACACGGTGTTAATTGGCAAAGATACCCGAGTATCAGGCTACTTACTCGAATCAGCCCTGGAAGCGGGGTTTTCCGCGGCCGGGGTTAACATCTCTCTGTTGGGGCCTATGCCCACCCCAGGCATTGCTTATCTTACCCGTACCGCAAGAGCCTGTGCAGGGGTGGTCATTAGCGCGTCCCACAACCCATATCACGATAACGGCATAAAAATATTCTCACCCGAGGGCACCAAGCTGCAGGATAAACTGGTGTCAGAAATCGATGCGATGATGCAACAACCCTTGCAATGCGTTTCCTCTGATCAATTGGGCAAGGCAAAACGCTTTCCCGATGCCTATGGTCGATATATCGAACATTGTAAAAGCACATTCGGTGAAACCCGATCTCTATCCAGTATAAAAGTAGTGATCGATTGCGCCAATGGTGCGGCATACAATGTCGCGCCCAAAGTGCTAGGGGAATTGGGTGCTGACGTCACCAGCATTGGGGTCAAACCCGATGGATTTAATATCAATAATAAATGCGGTTCTACGGATTTAAAAGCGCTTAAGAAGAAAGTGCTCAAGACCGGCGCCGACATTGGAATTGCACTGGATGGCGACGCTGACCGAGTGTTGCTGGTTGATGAGAAGGGAAATGAAATCAATGGGGATCAAATTCTTTATGTCCTCGCCAGCCACCGAAAATTGAACAATAAATTACAAGGCGGAGTAGTTGGCACGTTGATGTCAAATCTGGGTCTCGAGCTGGCCCTGGAAAGGTTATCTATTCCATTTGAGCGAGCCCGGGTGGGCGATCGGCATGTCCATGAAATGTTAACCAAAAACCAATGGATAATTGGTGGAGAAGCGTCCGGGCATATTATCTGCCTTGATAAGACCTCTACCGGTGATGGAATTGTTGCAGCGTTACAAATTCTGGATGTCATGCAGGAAACAGAAAAACCATTGTCGCAACTGGTGTTGGGCATGGATATATATCCCCAGCATATGATTAACGTTCCTGTTGGTAGTGCAGATACAAAACTTCTGGCAAATCAAAAGCTGGTGCAAGAAGCGGTCAGAGACGCAGAAAATTTATTGGGTAAAAATGGCAGAGTGGTATTGCGGCCATCAGGAACTGAACCGGTATTTCGAGTCATGATTGAAGGAGAAGATCAAACTCAGGTGTTCTCCCTTACCAAAAAGATTTCCAGCCTGATCGAAAAACTGGCAGCTGCCTGAGAATGGGCCTGAGAATGGGCTTGGGAATGGACAAGAGCATGACCTTGAATTAAAGATCCTGGTCTAAAAAATTTAGTCGGCGGTGATTATTTTTTTAAACTTTTTAATGGGTGCTCACGGCTTTGTCCGCCACTGGTTAAATGTAATTTTGAGTTCCGATTGTCTGACGTCCTGATTTCATCCATATCAACAGATCCCTTAAAAGCGCAGCCATCGTCCAGAACTACTCTCGGCGCCCGTAGGTCACCGGTAACCTTGCCAGATGGTCGAATAGTAATTTGTGCATGGGCCTGAAGTTCGCCTTTAACTTCACCTTCGACGGTAATATTTTTCCCTGTCATATTGGCATTAATCTGCCCGTCTTTACCGATGGTGATGTTATTGTCAGAAAAACTGATGTCACCTTCGACGTTACCGTTAATGATGACATCTTCGCTACCCTTTATATCACCAGCAATTTCAATGGACTTCCCAATCATCGATACGCCGCTTTTAGCTGAATTGTTTCGACCCGAGTTAGCCCTTTTTGGTTTCGATTGATCAATTTTATCATTCATTACATATTCCCCATATTCAACTGAATTGTAAAACAACAAGTCTAACGCTTATGATACTAATTCTCCAGCCATTGAATCCAGGATTCCTGCCTGTATTCTATGTTCCGTATATTATTTAGTGCGCTAAAACCGCTTTCCCGTCCCCAAAATGATGGGTCATTCGGAATTTCTGGAAACTTCGTCTTTCAATTTTTTCTTTTCCCACTGTCGATTATAATCTTTGCCGGAACGATGGGCATGGCTCTTCTTAAGCAACGGAGAAATAGCCGATTTGTTTCGGGGTTTGCACGTTTCAGATCGAGGCAAACCCTTTAGATTAACGCTCATGATGAATTTAATCCGAAAATATAATCTGTGAATTTAGCTCGTGAATTCAATCGATGAAATAACGAGAGTTAACTAGAGATAAATTGAAGTATAAAATGGTACCGAGGGTCGGACTTGAACCGACACTGAGTTGCCCCAACCAGATTTTGAATCTGGCGCGTCTACCAATTTCGCCACCCCGGCACGCAGGAAGAACATAATATTTTTTGCACGCGGATGCAATACATCATTTGGGTTGAATTGGAATTAACCGACAACTCCAGTCAAATTTTACATAAAATCACTCAATTTATCAGCCCTTGAATTTAAATGGATATCAGTCAGTACGACTATTTTCTACCCGAATCCCAAATCGCGCAGCATCCAACGGTTGATCGGACATCCAGTCGACTATTGGTTGTTGGGCGGTCAAAAGCAGATTTTCGGGACCTCCAGTTTAGTAATATTATTGAATTACTGATGCCAGATGATTTACTTGTAGTCAACAACACCCGGGTACTCCCCGCCAGATTGTTTGGCCATAAACCAACCGGAGGCAAAGTTGAAATAATGCTCGAGCGCATCCTCAGCGACACCATTGCATTGGTGATGCTGGGTTCGAACAAGCCGGTTTCTATTGGCCAATCTATCCTAATAAGTGATATTGTCCTGACGGTTAAATGTCGACAGGGTCAGTTTTTCGAATTGCAGTTCCCCGAGCAGCTTAAGGCGATTGACGCTTTTGATCGCTGGGGCACAATGCCATTGCCGCCTTACATATCCAGGCAGGTCATGTCGAGTGATCAAAAGCGATACCAAACCGTTTATTCCAAAATTCCCGGTGCAGTTGCAGCGCCCACTGCGGGTCTGCATTTCAGCGAGGCATTAATCGAAGAAATTACCCATAAAGGCGTATCATGGGGCACAATTACTTTGCACGTGGGGGCTGGTACTTTTCAACCGGTGCGGACACAGAATATTCGATGCCATCAAATGCATCGTGAATGGATTGAAGTCGACCGAAAGGTTTGTGAGCAAATTCAGCAAACCCGATCCAGGGGAGGCCGGGTGATTGCAGTGGGCACCACGGTGGTCAGGGCCCTTGAAAGTGCAGCCCAATCAGGTGATTTGATTTCATCATCCAAAGATACTGACTTGTTTATCTTGCCAGGATTTGAATTTAATGTAGTTGACGCACTGGTGACTAATTTTCATTTACCCAGGTCAACCTTGCTAATGATGGTGAGCGCATTTGCAGGCTATGAAAAGGTCATGACAGCATATAATTACGCCATTGATAATAATTTTCGGTTCTACAGTTATGGGGATGCCATGTTTTTGGAGCGACAGAAACAAAACTTAAGTTGATGAAATTTGAAATTCAAGCAACCGAGGGCAAGGCCCGCTGTGGTGCGTTATGGTTTGACCGGGGTGCAATTGATACACCGGCGTTTATGCCCGTGGGTACAAGCGCCACGGTAAAGTCTCTGACCCCTGAAGATGTCGCCAGTACCGGTGCACAAATAATTTTGGGTAATACATTTCATTTAATGCTGCAACCAGGAATGGAGGTGATTCAGACCCACGGTACGTTGCATGATTTTATGAACTGGCATCGGCCGATATTGACAGATTCCGGTGGATTTCAGGTTTGGAGCCTGAAAGAGCTCAGAAAACTCGAAGAGCGCGGCGTGACTTTCAGGTCACCCATAGACGGTAGCGAAATATTTCTCGGGCCTGAAGAGTCCATGGCAATCCAGAAGGCCCTGGGCTCTGATATTGTCATGGTTTTTGATGAGTGTACAAACTGGCCGGCAACCCGGGAGGAGGCTGAGAAATCTATGGCTCTGTCAGCGAGATGGGCTCGGCGCTGCAAAGACAGCTATGACGGAAATGGATCTTTGTTTGGAATCGTTCAGGGTGGAATGTATGAAGATCTGAGGCGCGCGTCTCTGGAACAGCTTATTGATATTGGGTTCCATGGCTATGCCATTGGCGGATTGTCAGTAGGTGAACCCAAAGACGAAATGCTGGAAGTGATAAACAATCTGGGCCAGAAACTGCCCGTTGATAAACCCCGATATCTAATGGGGGTGGGAACGCCCAGGGACCTGGTGGACTGCGTCGCCGGTGGCATTGATATGTTCGATTGTGTTTTGCCCACAAGAAACGCCAGAAATGGATGGCTGTATACGGATTTGGGTATCGTCAAATTACGCAACAGTCAGTACAAGCTCGACACCAGCCCAATCGACCCGAGCTGTGAATGTTATACCTGCCAGTATTATTCCAGATCATATCTAAAACATCTCGATCAAAAGAATGAGATACTCGGCTCTAGACTGTGTTCTCTACATAATATTTACTATTATCAGAATTTGATGAAACGTATTCGTAGCGCAATACAATCCAGCCAGTTCACCGAATTTTCCAAAGGTTTTAATCCGTGAGCTATCGGGGACTCAACCTCAAATGCTGGCGAATGGTTGCTGTTCTGATTTTCAGCGTCGTATTTTCAAATTCGGCAATGGCTGCGAACACCAGTCAGGACGGAGCCCGGGCCTATGCTGACGGGGACTATGTTGGAGCTGCAAATATATGGTTGATCGAGGCCTACGAGGGCTCGATGGATGCGCAATTTAATCTTGGGGTGATGTTTCTTGAGGGTAAAGGTGTTGCCCAGGATAGGGATCAGGCAGTGTACTGGTTCGAAAAAGCGGCTGGGGCGGGCTACGTTGAAGCCCAGTACAATCTGGGCCACCTCTATCTGGAAAACACCGAAGACCCGGAATCACGCAAGGCAGGCGTGGAGTGGTGGCGTAAAGCTTCGGTCCAGGGCTATCCTATTGCGCAATACAACTATGCCAGGGCACTATTTTTTGGAATAGGCGTCGATGTCGATCTTGTAGAGTCAAAAAACTGGATGACCCATAGCGCCACTAAAGGTGAAAAAGCGGCAACAAAATTTCTGATTGAACATGCTGATGTATTCGATGATGTTGATGATACTACCAAAGCAGCCTTTGCAGAAGACCAACCCGAGATAACGTCAATTAGTGAAGATAAATCCATAGCCGAACTGGATAGTGAAATTTCATCCGATGCTATAGATAATAATGATTCCACCTTAGCAGCTGTCGCAGAAATTCCAGCGCAGACCGGAGTTCAAGTTGAGGTTGAAAAAGAACCCCAGGTTGCATTTAATACTGAAATTCCAGATCAACCAGAATTTGAGCCTGAGCAGGTTGGAACATCAGACGCTTCCGATAAGAATCCTGAATATGCTTTCTCCGGAGAGTTGACCGTTGATGAATTTGTTGCCCAACTCGGCGCTGATTATGATAAACCCATTACAGCAATTGTTTTGTCTCGTCAGTCGATATTAGGCGGATTTGATATTCGCCGAATTAACCGCTCCAATGTGCAATTACAAAGCCTGCCTCTGGGCAATGGCACACCATTGTTTACTATTTCAAAAGACACCCTGGTGAATGTGGTTGGTATTAACAATGACTGGGCCAAGGTAAGTATTCCCGGCGGTCTTCCGGTATGGATAAATGACAGTGTTATTGAGATTATAAACCGCAAGGCCAAGGTCATTGAAAACCAGGTCCAGGTTGCGGACAAGCCTTCCGTTGAATCTGTTCGGCCCCAGATGGGGGAGTTGTGGGAGGGTATCGAAATGGAAATTGTGGATCTTAATGGCAGATGGCTACGGGTACTGGCGCCGCAGCACATTTCCGCCTGGCTACCCTTGGGCCATATGAACCTGACTACCCCCTCAATAGAGCTTGATGAAGAGTGGCAGGATCAGAAAACCAAATTACTTGTCAGTTTCTCCGGAAACTGGGATTAGCTTCAACTTCAGTAGTGGCTATAGATCCAATTGTCCGAGGGACGGGTATTGCAATTCCCCGGCAGAACTGTCGCATATAGTTAATATTATGTTACTGGTAAATATATTTAATGTGCAAATACAGGGGCACCTTCGATACAATCGGTGAGTCAAAATCCCCTGATTTCGAACAGGGAATTACTATTAATCTGGAGCACAACATGTTCACCAAAAATCAAAGTATCGCGGATCTGGATCCCGAATTGTGGGATGCAATGGTCAAAGAAGAACAACGCCAGGAAGAGCATATTGAATTGATTGCTTCCGAAAATTTTACCAGCCCCCGAGTTCTGCAGTGTCAAGGATCGGTATTAACCAATAAATACGCCGAAGGCTATCCAGCCAAACGCTACTATGGTGGTTGTGAGTATGTGGATGTGGGTGAATCCTTAGCCATCGAACGGGCGAAGAAGCTATTTGGAGCTGACTTTGCTAACGTACAACCCCATTCCGGATCTTCTGCGAATATCGCGGTGTATATGGCATTGTGTGAACCGGGTGACACCGTACTGGGTATGAGCCTGGCTCATGGCGGACATTTAACCCATGGTGCTTCGGTTAACTTTTCAGGGAAAATTTACAACGCCGTTCAATACGGCTTGAACGAGGAAACCGGCGAAGTTGATTATGATCAGGTTGAATCCCTTGCCAAAGAGCATAATCCAAAAATGATCGTAGCTGGATTCTCGGCATATTCCAGAATCATGGACTGGCAGCGATTCCGCGATATTGCCGACACGGTCGGCGCCTATTTGTTTGTAGATATGGCCCACGTTGCAGGGTTGGTTGCGGTAGGCCTTTATCCCAATCCAGTTCCTATCGCCGATGTAACGACAACCACCACCCATAAAACACTAAGAGGCCCAAGAGGCGGAATGATTTTGGCTCGGGAAAATGAAGAAATTACCAAAAAATTAAATTCATTGGTATTTCCTGGCACCCAGGGTGGACCACTGATGCACGTGATTGCAGGCAAAGCGGTTGCATTTAAAGAAGCCATGGACCCGAGTTTCAAAGACTATCAGCAACAGGTGTTAGACAATGCCCAGGTGATGGTAGGGGTTTTTCAGCAGCGTGGATACAACATCGTCTCTGGTGGAACCGACAATCATTTATTTTTGCTGGATTTAATCGAAAAGGATATTACCGGGAAAGATGCGGATGCTGCTCTTGGTCGCGCTAATATTACGGTTAACAAAAACTCGGTACCTAATGATCCAAGATCACCCTTTGTAACTAGCGGTCTCAGACTCGGAACCCCGGCCATGACTACTCGTGGGTTTGGTGTTGAAGAAACCAAAGAAATAACCGGCTGGATGTGCGATGTGCTGGAAAATATCGAAGATGATGCTGTAATCGCAGAGGTTAAGGGAAAAGTAGTCGAGCTGTGTGGTCGATTCCCGTTGTACAAAGACGCAGGTTAATCAACTTATGATCTGAGTTGTAACCGCAGCTCAGATTTTTTCAACGGTTTTGTGTTTTTCAGATCGTATTTTATACAAGTCATTCCCATGCCAGGCAATAACTATCACCGCCAGTGGAAATACCGGCGCGAGATAGCGAAAAATGGAAATCACCAGAATTGCTGCAAACCAGGATGCCGTGACCACACCGACCAGGATTACCACGCTCACAGGGAGCCTTGGCCAGATAACAACAGAGCGGATACAGGCCAGCGCAAACAGTATCATCCAGGGTAAATTGACCAGCATCAGCTTGCCCATATGTCGACCGGAATCAGTGCCATACCACGGTCGAATCAGCTTCAGCGCCATTAGTGCCA